>JAKVBX010000018.1 GCA_022446795.1 Phycisphaerales bacterium | reverse complement strand
ACGCAGTGCAGTCTGACTCAGTGCATCCGTAAGAAGGCCACTCGTAAGAAGGCCACTCGCAAGAAGGCCCGTAAGAAGGCCACTCGTAAGAAGGCCACTCGCAAGAAGGCCACTCGCAAGAAGGCCACCCGCAAGAAGGCCCGTAAGAAGGCCACTCGCAAGAAGGCCACTCGCAAGAAGGCCACCCGCAAGAAGGCCACTCGTAAGAAGGCCACTCGCAAGAAGGCCCGTAAGAAGGCCACTCGTAAGAAAGCTACCCGTCGCCGCCGCTGAGCCGAATACGCTCTCCAGGACACGTGCTCCAGGATTGTGGAACGCTCAGGAGCAAGGACGGGTGTCCAAGCAAAAGCATCGAAGGTCGGCCTCAAGGCCGGCCTTCGGGCTTTTTTGAGGATTGAAGCCCCTGGACGACACCATCACGACTGGGGTGAAGAGACAGCCGATGCCGATGATGGCACCACTGGACCTGCCGTGGAATTGCCCTAAGATGAGTGGTCCGGCCCAAGACCGATCCGCAGCGAGACCCCGACCATGACCCACATCATTGCCGAGCCATGCATCGGAACCAAGGACACCGCCTGCGTGGATGTCTGCCCCGTGGACTGCATTCACCCCACCAAGGATGAGGGCAAGTTCGAGGGGTTCGAAATGCTCTACATCGACCCGGAAACCTGCATTGACTGTGGTCTCTGCGTCGACGAATGCCCCGTCCAGGCAATCTTCCCTGAGGAAGACCTGCCCGAAGAGTGGCAGAAGTACATCAAGATCAATGCCGACTGGTACACCGAGAACCAGTAGAGCGATCGGCCGCCATACCCCTGGCTAGGCGGCATCCTCGGACAAACGGTCAACACCAGCTGGAGCATCCGGACGCTCTGTCCAGTCCTCGACCTTGTCGCCGAGGCGGAGCTCACTGGCCTGGGTCTTCCGATAACCAAGACGGCGAACCACTTCCAGGACATCTGTCCAAGTGGGGAAGGACTTGCCATTGACCCGCTTGAAGGCCTCGATGGCCTGGACGAACAGGAACTGCTCGGCCGTCATCTCGCCCTCCTCAGCTGATCGAAGAAAGTCACTTCGACGACGTCCTGGGCCACGCCTGCGCTCCAGGTTGGTATCTGACTCATGCAGCTGCCGATCTCGCCGGTCCAGGCCACTCCTGCGGTCAACAACATCCGGGGAGCGTGGCTCCGAGGGGTCGAAAAGTGGATCTCTCATGATGCACTGCCTTTCCAAGCGGATGACGACCGGGCCCTCGCCCGGCATCGCCCGCTAGGATGCTTCTCGGCTGAGGCGACCGACGCCTCCAGTAAGAAGGCCCCGTGTCCCCATTCACGCCATCCAGGGTTGCCTGTTGGCCAGCGCATTCGCCTCAAACCACATGACCCAACCCCGTCCCGAGCACGCCAAACAGGATCCACGTCCCTGCAACCCGGCTGCCGCCATCATGGCGTGGATCTTTCCCGGCCTCGGGCATCTCTACCTGGGGCAGCGGAAACGCGGTTGGCTGGTCATGTTTGGCATCCTGTTCCTGTTTTTCTCGGGCCTTCTCGTCGGCGGACTGGACGCCGTTGACCTCAAGAATGACCGGCTCTGGTTCATCGCCCAGGCATTCAATGGGCCCATTGCCTTCATCGCTGACTTCCTCAACCAGGCATTGGTTCAGAAGAAGCCCGAGGAGTTGAGGCTCAGCATGATTGGACTGGGCCACGTCAATGCGTTGGCAACGCTGTTCATTGCACTGGGAGGGCTCCTGAACCTGGTGGTCATGCTTGACGCGCTCTATCCGCAGGAACGGCACGATCAACCGAACCGACGGAGTGACGATCCATGAACTGGCTCGCCTGGATTCCATTCCTGGAACCAATCAACTGGTTCCATCGGTGGTGGTACCTGCTGCTGATCCCACTGGCCTTCGGAATCTCCGTGGCCTACAAGGCGATCCGCGTACCGAACCTGAACCGCTACTGGTGGCAGGTCGCGATCATGACGACCCAGATCACGCTGGGTGTCACGGCCATAGGAATTGCACTGGCACTCTTTGTGCAATTTGCCATTCCGGCCCTGACTCGCTGACATCCTGAGGCACGATGTGATGGGGGGAGACCCCGTCTACCCCCGAGTGAATGCCCCGGGAAGCCTGATTCGGCCATCCTGGGTATCACGCGAGCAGCATTGGCGAGATTTCGCCAGGTTGCCGATGAGTATTGGTTGGGGTCATGCCATGGACGGCACCCCGCTCAGAAGAGAGAGGAAAACGCCAGGGACGGTGCACGAATGAAGACGGTCACAGCTCGAGAGGCTGGACGCCACGTCGCGTCAGCCAACCAGTCTCCACGATCAAGAGAAACCACCGGGAAGACAGGTCCACAGGTTCGCAGGACTCCCGCTCGCCATGGGCGATCCGCCTCATCCGAGCCGGATCGAATCACGGAAACCTGGAAGCAATACAAGGCACAGCCGAACCATCAACTGCGCGATGAACTCGTCGCCCACTACATGGATCGCCATGTCCGGCTCATCGCGGAACGATTCCGAGCCTCCCTTCCACCATCCGTGGACGTGGATGACCTGACGCAGCAGGGATATCTCGGGCTGGTCCGGTCGATCGAGCGATACCAACTGGACCGCGGGACCCGGTTCGAGACCTTCAGCTCGCTCCGCATCATCGGTGCCATGAGAGACTGGCTTCGAGAGCAGGATCACATTCCCAGGCAGGTCCGGCAGCGATCCCGCGCGGTTGGTGCGGCACTGGAACGTTTCCAGGTCATCCATGGCCGGACTCCGGATGCCTGGGAGTTGAGCGAGCTCCTTGACCTTCCACTGGAAGATGCCCTGGTGAGCCTCTCCAACGCCCGTCCTCCGGCGATGGTCACCTTCAGCACGGTCACGGCCACTGCGGATGCCGGCAACGCGGAACTGTCCGATCTGGCCGGCCTCGCGGACACCAACCCGGACAGCAGCCCGCTCCACGACCTGGGGCGTGACGATCTGCGGAAATGGATCATCCGGGAGATGGAGAACCGGGACCAGCTCATCGTGGTGCTCTACTACTACGAGAACATGACCATGCGGGAGATTGGACTGGTCCTGGGCTGCTCGGAATCCCGGGTCTCCCAGCGGCTCAATTCAATCCTCCTGCGGCTTCGAGCGAAGTTCACCTCACCCGAAGACGCAGCTCAGCTGACACCGCTGGACTGAGAAGGAGAGCCGCCAAACCCGATGAACGCCGCAGACGGATGGGGATCGCTACACTGATCGGGCGATGCAAGGCCCACGCCGCGTTGTGCTGTTGCTCTTGCTCCTGGTCGCCGTGTGCGGGCTCAATGTCTCGTTCACCGCGTGGGGCACCAATCGCACTCCAGAGCCCCTCCTGACGGTTGCCCTGGAGCAGTCCTTTGGATCGGAATTCGGTGAGCCGGAGCGATTCGGTCTGTATTGCCCTGCTTTCCTCGAATCGACACCATGGATCGCCCTGGTCCTGGGCGTCATGCTGCCATTGGCATTGCTGGGCCTGCTGATGTACATCCTGGTCCGCCCCCGAGCCGCCGCCCAAGCCTGAGGGCCCGGAACGGTCCTGTACCGGTCCTGGCCGATCCCGGGATTGCCCAGGCCTGCCGGACCGGATACGCTTCGAGGTTCACCGCTATCGGCGTCCACCATACCCCCGGAATCGGCGGGTCCCGGACGCCCCAAGGAGCTCGATTCATGGCCAAGATGTTCTACACCGTCGAAGAAGTCTGCTCCAAGCTGGGCAAGACTCAGGAAGAGGTCCAGGAGATGGTCACCTCCGGCCAGATCCAGGAATTCCGCGACGGAGACAAGCTCATCTTCAAGGTCGAGCAGATTGATCTGCTGACCGAGTCCGACGACTCCGGCGAGATCGAACTCGACCTGTCCAAGCACGGTGGTGGTGGATCCGCCTCCGGGCTCTCCATGGGTAGCAGCGAAGGTTCGGGGCTCGACCTGACCCTTCCCGGCGAAAGTGGTATTGGAACCCCGATGGACCTGACCGGTTCCGCAACCGGCATGCCGCCGGCTGGTGCCAGTGGAACCGGAAGCGGTCTCGCATTCGACTTGAGTGGCTCCGCCACCGGCGTCTCCGCCTTTGGCGGTGGCGCAGGCGCCGAGGATGCCGGCGAGACTCGCCTCGGCGAGGAATTTGAAGATGACCTGACACTTGAGTCCGTCGGCTCCGGCAGTGGACTGCTGGACCTGACGAGGGAGTCCGACGACACCTCGCTGGGCGCCGAACTGCTCGAGGAGGTCTACTCGGGTGAGGATGAATTCGAACTGCCCGCCAACGCGTCCGGTCTCTTCGAGGCTGTCAAGGCAGAACCTGGCGACGCACAGGCCGCACCGGTCGCGGCTGGTGCCCCGGCCGCCGCCATGATGATGGTGGAAGAAGCCTATGACGGATCCGGCTCCGGCCTCGCCATCGGGCTGTCCATCGGCGCCCTCGTTGCGATGGTGGCGCTCCTGGTCGTGCTGGCCTCCGAATTCACCGGCGGCACCTCGATCCTGACGGAAGCCATCGCCGGCAACCTGTGGATCTGGACCGGCGGCCTGGCTGCTGGTGCCATCATTGCCGGCGGCATCGGCATCTTCATCGGCCGAGCTTCCGAGTAGCCCAGGCAACCCAGGAACCTGAACATGCGGCTCACTGGTTATGGCCTGCGCGAATGGGGTACGGCGCAGGGCATCTTTCTTGCCGTGGTCGGTATCGTTCTGTTCCTGGATCCACCGCTTGCGGTAATCCTGGCCATCCTCGTTCCCCTGGGCATCCTGCTGTTGGCCGTGATGGCCTTCTTTCGTGACCCGAGCAGGCAACTGCCGCGAGACTGGACCGAGGACCAGATGGTCAGCCCGGCCGATGGCGTCATCTCCAGCATCGAGCAACACGATCATCATCCCGACCTGGACGGCCCCGGCGTGGTCATCCGGGTGTTCCTGAGTGTCCTGGACGTCCACCTCAATCGGTGGCCCTGCAATGGGGTCGCGGTTCTGAATCGACATGTGCCGGGACGACACCACGACGCCCGAACCGATCGCTGTCACATGGAGAACGAGCACAACCTGGTCATGCTCCGACGCGATGACGGAACGACCCTTGGCGTCCGACAGATTGCCGGCCTGATCGCCCGGCGGATCGTGTGCCCGGTCAAGCCCGATGACCGCGCCCGGGCTGGCGAACGCTACGGGATGATCAAGTTCGGCTCCAGCACCGAGTTGATCCTGCCCGACCCCGCGTCGGTTGAGGTTCGCGTCGAGGTCGGCAGCCGGGTCCGGGCCGGCGAAACCGTGCTCGCCACCGTTCCACTGCAATCACCGGAGTAGGTGATTCAGGCCGTGATGTCGACCTTGCGCACGCCGACGGGTCGACCATCGACCTGCTGTCGCAGGTGTTCCTGCCGGGACTGCTCCGAGCGATTGTCGGGGAGGGCATGCACGGCATCCGACAATTCCACACCGTCGACGTCACGCGTCTGCGTGTCCTCCGCCGGATCGGATGCCTGGGTTGCGTGATACCGGTTCCGACTTCGCCCGGCGACCTGCTGCGCCTGTGCCGCCAGGGCTGCCGATGCCTGGATGAAACCCGAGATCAAGCCCATGCCAGTGCTATCGGCCTGATCCGGTCAAATCCCGGTGAATTCTCACGTCGCCTCGACGCGAGGGAAGAGGGCGACCTTCTGGATCGACTGTCCGGCCTGGAGTCCACCCCACTGGCAACGGGTCGCGAGGTCAGCGGTACTGGAATCGAATCCCCAGGCCTCCTGCAGCCGAGCAATCGAGTCGGGCATGGCGGCCTCCAGGAGACAGGCCGCGATCCGAACGGCCTCCGCGCAGCGATACAGGATGTTCCCCACGGTCGTCGCCTGCTCGGGGTCCTTCGCGAGCTTGAACGGCTCGGTGTCGTTGATGAAGGCATCGACCTTCCGGACGATCGCCATGGCGGCGGCGGCCGAACCAGCCAGGTCGAATTGCGCCATTGCCGTCGTGGACGCGTTCACCTGGGCGGCGGTGAATTCCGCCCACTCCACACCACCGCCGGCACACTCGCCCGTGTCCTGCGGACAGGCGCCGTCGCAGTACTTGCCGATCATGGCCGATACGCGACTGGCGCAATTGCCGAGGGTATTGACCAGGTCGGTCGTGTAGATCTCATGGAAGTGAGATCGGCTGAAGTCGGCATCGGTGGCACCAAGCGGCCCATTCGTTCCGAGGTACCACCGCAGGGCATCACGACCATAGGTCTCGATGTAGCCCTGGAGCTGCTCCAGGTCGACGAAGTTGCCCAGCGACTTGGACATCTTCTGACCCTCGCTGATCCAGAACGAGTGGGCATAGATGCAATCGGGTTGCTCCAACTCCAGGGCCATGAGCAACGCCGGCCAGATCACGGCATGGAACCAGAGGATCTCCTTGCCGATCACGTGATAGGACGCCGGCCAGTACTGGCCGCGGCGGCCGTGTACCTCGCCCTCCGGCTCCGCCATGCCCAACGCCGTGGCATAGTTGAAGAGCGCGTCGATCCAGACGTAGATGACGTGTTCCTCGTGCCCGGGAATCGGAATGCCCCAGGTGAAGTTCGTCCGGCTGATGGGAATATCCTGCAGTCCCTCGCGAAGCCGGCCGAGTATCTCGTTCCGACGCGCCTCGGGTCGAACCAGTCCCGGGCAATCGCGGTACAGGGCCTCGAGCCGTTCCTGGAAGGCGCTGAGTCGGAAGTAGTAGTTCTCTTCCTTGGCCCGTACCAGCGGCCGACCCGAGATCGGTGAGGTGTACTCGCAGTCACGGGCCTTCGTCTCGGTGTAGTACTCCTCCTGGCCCTCGTCATACCAGCCCTCGAAGGTCCCCAGGTACACGTCACCGGAGTCCAGGAGCTTCTTGACGAAGACGCCGACCTGCCGCTCATGGTCCGGATCGGTCGTCCGGATGAACTCATCATTCGAGAGCCCGAACAATCCCATGATGCGACGGAACTCGGCTGAGATTTCATCGGCCCAGGCCTTCGGCTCAAGCCCGCGGTCGCGAGCGGACTGCTCGACCTTCTGGCCGTGTTCGTCGGTCCCGGTCAGGAAGAAGACGTCGTGACCGATCAGTCGCTGGAATCGTGCCCAGATGTCGCAGATCGTCGTGGTGTAGACGTGCCCGATGTGGGGGCGGTCATTCACGTAGTAGATCGGGGTCGTGATGTAGCAGGTCGAACGGCTCACGGGGCCGAATGGTAGCAGGGCACCGCGTTATCGCCCCCGCAAACGCGATTCTGCTCAGCGGGGGGCCCTGGCAGCCCGATGAGGGATACGATGACGAGGGCCTGGAATTCCCGCCGGAGACGCTTCATGCATCGATTCGTGACCATCACGCTGATTCTCGGACTCTGCCCCTGCGCCACGGCCCTGGGCCAGGATGCGCTCGGCGATGGCCACGCCCTCGATGGGGGCCTCAACACGAGAGGCTCTCGCAACGAGGCAGTGGGTACGGTCCGCCCGGGACAGCCTGCGCAGGGGCTCACCAACCCCAATCTCGGCATGGGCCGATTGACCACGAACGCGGACTTCCGACGGCAGAACCTGGCCACGCCCAGTGCCTTCCTGCAATCCGGCAGCCTCTACAACAACCCCTGGTACTGGCAGCATGCTGGTTCCCTGGAAGCCGAGATGCTCTCCGGTGGCATGGGTGACGGGGGGGTCTCGGGACGCTACTTCTCCGCCGACAATGGCTACTACAACCCATTCTTCATGGGCATGTGGGATGACGGCGCCGCCAGCCGGGTCAACTTCGGTTCCAAGGTCTCCGCCATCTCCCAGTTGAACACGATGGATAGCTCCTACATTCCACCCGGTCAGCCGGGCAATGTCCTGCAGTCAGCAGGCGCCACGTCGCCGGAGGGGTACACCAACCCCTGGGAGTACACCGTTGGTCGGTCCAGCCCCTTCCTGCGAGACGTCAAGCGTGGTGAAGTCCTCCGTGACCGCTACAGCAGCCGCGAATTGCAGACGGAGCCTCGTGTCGTCGGCACCGGGATCGGGCCCAATCAGCAGATGATCCGGTACACCGCGTCCAACCTGCGTGGTCTCGGGGCGGTCTTTCCCGGTTCCACGCCCATGGACATGGGCCTGACGCAGTACGACCTCTACCGCATGCAGCAGGACGAGCAGGAAGGCCGCGGCCGCATGGAGCCCGGGAAGGTCTACGAGACCCGCTTTTCGCCCGACATCATGGACTCGGAACGCATCAGCCGCCGGATCAACCCGGCCGAGACCAACGGCATGTCTCCCCAGGTCGAATCCGTTCTGGAGAAGATGGCCGAGCGGTACAAGGAACTCAATCCCGACGACTCCCAGGACCTGGTGAGCCGATTCGAACAGGACTATTCGCAGGTTCAGCAGGACGTCGCTCAATTCCAGATCAAGCCCCGACTGGATCGACTCGCCGAACTGGAAGCACTCACCTCACAGGATGACGACGAAGAGACGCCGCAGGCGGGACCGGACTCCCTGGACGATCTGCTTCCACCTGACGTCAAGCCCGAGGACGAGGACCTGGACGAAACGGGCCTGCCCCGACGGGGGGACGAGGACCAGGACGAGGTCCGGAAGCTGAACTATGACGACGTCAGCCTCGTGCTGCGACACGGTCAACGAATCGACTCGCTGGCCACTGGTGACAAGACTCGTTTCGATGAGTTGCTGCTTGGTGGACAGAACAAGCTCAATGACGGGGAGTACTTCTGGGCCGAGAAGCGGTTCCAGCGTGCCCTGCGATTCATTCCCGGTCATCCGCTGGCCACGGCGGGCCTGGCCCACAGCCAGATCGGTGCCGGCCTGAACCTCACCGCGGCATTGACCCTCAAGAGCCTGCTGGGATTCCAGCCCGAGATGATCGACGTCGTCTACGATCCGACCCTGCTTCCCAGTCGAGTTGACCTCGAGCGGACCATCACTGAACTGAATCGACGGTTGGAACTGGAAGACGACCTGGACGACTACGGGTTCCTGCTGGCCTACATCGGCCATCAACTGGACCGACCGGAACTGATCAAGCGTGGCCTCGATGCCATGGCCGAAGCCGAACAGGACCAGGTCTTCACTGACCTGTTGCAGCGAATCTGGCTTCCAGAAGTCGAGGTCGAGCTCCCCCCGATGGACCTCCAGGAGCGTCCCGATCCACCTGCTGACAAGGCGCCGGCAGATGACGCCGCGGCGCCGATTGAACTCGAGTCACTGCTGGATCCGGATACGCCCTGAACCGCCGCTACTGGGCGAGCAGTCGCGCAACGAACAACGAGGGACCTGATGCCGACGGATCCGGCGGCAACGGTGAGTACCGCTGCATGGTGACGCCGGCCTGGCGAGCGAGGGCCTGGACCTCGTCTTCCTCGAACCCAAGATGAAGGTGCCCCATGGTGTCGCGGTAGGACGTCCGGTCGTGGCTCATCATGTCGACGACGAGAATCGGCCCAGAAGTGATACGCGAGATCTCCCGCAGGGCGTCGGCAGGTGATTCCAGGTGATGAAGAACCAACGACACGATGGCCGCGTCGAGGCTGTCATCTTCAAAGGGCAGGTCGAGAATGTCGGCCTTGTGGATGCCCACGTTGTCGACCCCGGTCAGCCGCTTTCGAGCCGCCTTGAGCATCGCGCTCTCTCGATCGATCGCCTCGACCCGCTTGACCCAATGGGCCAGTTGGGCGGCGGTCTGGCCGGTACCGCACCCCAGATCTCCGACAATCCAACCCGGATCACAGAGGGCCAGCAGCGGGTGAATGGCCACGGCCTCCCCGAACAGGCGTTCCCGCAGGTCCGTCCACTCGCCCCCGAGATCTCCGAAGAAGCGACGGCTGTCCACATGACGGCGAGCGATGACCTCTTCGGCGCGATGGTCATCCTCGGCACATACGGGCATGTTCACGAGTGATGCCGCCGCGAGGTCCCACAGGGTCCGGGCGGTGTCATCCAGGCTCGTGGTCGCCAGTCGGTACAGGGCGGCCGTGCCGACGCTTCGTCGGGCGATCCAGCCGGCTTCCAGCAGTCGCTTCAGATGCCGTGAGACCGTTGATTGGGGCAGTTGCAGAACGCTCGCCAACTCGCCGACGCCGAGTTCGCACGTATCCAGCACGCGAAGGATGCGCAGTCGCGCCAGGTCGTTGAGCGGTTCGATCCACTGCAGGAGCGGTGGCGCCGCGGCAGAACTCATCCGCCCATCTCGGTGCTGTCCAGCATCGTGGGACCGGGAACTTCTCCCAACCCACGGATCATCGCGTGGACCCGGTTGTTCTCCGGATCAAGCGTCCAGGCGATCTTCAGGGACTGCAGGGCACCATCGATGTCGCCCAGCCGCTCAGCCAGTTCGGCTGCGGCGATGTAGGGCTCCGGTGAATCGGAGATGTCCAGGACCAGGGCCTCCTGGACCGCCAGGCGAGCCATGTCCGGATCATCGAGATCCAGGCTGTATCGCGCCACCAGCAGCCAGTCCTCGGACTGCTGCGTGGACTCGGCCCGGTCCTTCAGGAACGTGAACAGGGCATCACGATCATCCTGGCGGTACATGGTCTCGGCGAGATGCGTCGCGACCTCGCGATCCTGCGGTCGCAGCGTCTCGGCAATCTCCAGCGATCGACGAGCCGTGTCCAAGTCGCCGTTGTTCAGCGCTGCCCGGCCAAGGTTGTACTGGTAGTTCCAGTGATCCGGATAGCGATCCACCAACTCGCTGTAGTCCAACTGGGCATCAGGCCAGTTGCCGATCCAGGCAGCGAAACTGGCCCGCTCCCGCAGCGATTCGGCAGGAACACGCTGGGAACAAGCAGTCAAGGAAAGGGACCCGGCCAGGGCCAGGCCCCCGCCGACGATGATCATGAAGAACCGACTCATGGCAATCATCATACGATGGCCGTCCGCTCCGGACAGCCTGTTCCGCCCCGGGGCATGGCCTTGACATGGCAGATACCTCGACCGTCCAACTTCGACACGAACTGCCCGATGGCAGTTGGCACATCGACTGGATGCTGGCTCGCGATGAGACATCCAAGCTGGTGACCCTGCGGCTTCCAGGCCGCCTGGATCGCCTGGAAACGGGTTCGACGGTCGAGGGGGACTTCCTGGACCACCACCGGCGACGGTACCTGCAGTACGAGGGACCGCTTTCGGACAACCGTGGTCATGTCCAGCGAGTGGCCGCCGGCCAGGTCCTGGACTGGGCATGCCATGGGGATGAGTGGTGGATCACTGTGCAGTGGCAGGATGGGCCCCGCCAGGACATCCGGGTTCACGGCGACGGTGGTGTTCCCGTGCCTGGGGCGAACTGCCGGGTCTACTGCGTATCCTCATCCGAGGATCCGGGCTCCTGCCGAGTTCGATAGTCCGCACGACGCTTGGCATACGACTCCGGCGAGACCGGCAGCTGGGGCTCTTCGCCCTCGGCCCATTGCTTGTGCAGCTTCTTGAGAAACGGAACACACCATTGGCATCCGGTTCCCGCTCCCAGGCAGTCCGAAAGCTGCGACGGGACCTTCGGCTGTTCACGCTTGAGATACGCGCGCAGCTTCCTCAGTGAGACATGAAAGCACAGGCAGACATGGTCATCCTGGTCCATCAGGCTGATCGACGCCGCGACGCCCGACGGATCTCGGCCCGGCGAAGGAACTCCGAGAGTTCCGGAACGGACTCCATGAGGACCACCCCGAGCATGTGACGTTCACTCTGGCCGTCACGTCGTGCGTTCATGATCCGTACCGGCCGGTCGAGCACCCCGACGGGGTCCGGAAGGTGGGCGTCAAGCCAGAGCAGATCGCCGGGCAGGATGCCGGGATTCTCCTGGCGACTTCGCAGTTGCATGCCCTCGAGGCTGATGTCGATGATGTCGACCAGCCACTCGCGACCAGACTCCGGATCCCGGAGACGCCCACTGGGCGCCAGGTCGTAGCCCACGCTCACGCGGTGACTGCACCGGCGTTCGCCACCCTCGAGCCGCTGTGGCAGGCTCAGCCGCAGCGTCGCCAGGGGTCGATTTCCACCGCTTGGTCGACTGCCCTGTCCAAGGCACCGGACTCGACCGCGGAATCTCCCACCGCCACCTTGCAGCACGATCTCCAATGGCTCGCCCGGACGGACGCGACCGATGGACTCGGGATGAGATACGGAGACACCGGTTCGATCAACAGCAACCAACGTCGTATCGAGAATCTCCGCGGCCCCGTCATCACGCCACCGCAACAACTGCACGTCGCTGAGAAGAGCCTGCCGGAGGATTCTCAAGACGGCTCCAGTGGGCGGCGGCGGCATTCCGCGACCACCTCGTACCAGGAGCTTGAGCCAATCGGGCATACCCTTGCCATCGGCTGCCGGGCGGGGGAGGCTGCAATCGACATCGACCGCCGCCGGCAACGCCCGCCAGGGGGCCATAGCGAGCCGGGAACGGCTGCTAGAGGGTCTCGAGCGTGATCGACTGGTTCGTGTAGACGCAGATATCCGCCGCAATCTCCAGCGACTTCCGGCAGATGGCCGTGGGATCCATTTCCGTCTCCGCCAGCAGGGCCCGAGCCGCCGCCAGGGCTGGCGTGCTTCCAGACCCGATTCCGCAGATACCGTCAGCCGGTTCGATCACGTCGCCCTGGCCCGAGAGCATCAGCGTCGTGGTGGCATCAGCCACGACGAGCAACGCTTCCAGGCGGCGAAGGGCCCGGTCCGTCCGCCATTGACGAGCCAGTTCGATGGCCGCCTTCATCAGGTTCGTGGGGGTCGATTCCAGGGTGGTTTCGAATCGCTCGAGCAGGGCAAAGGCATCGGCCGCACCACCGGCAAAGCCCGTCAGCACGCCACGGCGACCGGCCCCGAGGTTCTCGATTCGGCGGACCTTGACGGCATTGGCCTTGGCGATGGTGTCACCAAGGCTGACCTGGCCGTCACCGGCGATGGCCACGGAATCGTCACGACGAACAGAAATGATGGTGGTCGCCCGGAGGATCATCCCGGCATCCTACGTGGATGCGGCGGCCTCGGGTGCGGCCGCGAGGACCTGCTGGATCATCTCCAGCCGGTTGGCCACGATGTCCATGGACTCGGGACGCTGGGCGGGATCCAACTGGATGCAGTCCATCACCTGCTGGGACAGCAGCGGGTGAATCCGCGAATTCCGCTCGTGGGGCGGCGTGGGCATGGCCACTTCATGATCCTCAAGCACGTTCGAGGAGTCCGCAGCCTCGCCGGCAGATGGTGGCAGGGCTGTAGGCATGACCTCCCGCACGAGCACCCAGTACATCATCGCACCGAGGTTGTAGATATCCGTCTGCGGGGTGATCTCGCGGCGATTGGCCTGTTCCGGCGCGATGTAACCGGGTGTCCCCTGGATCCGGGGCTTGACGGTCCCGATCGGGCAGGCCTGGCCCAGGTCGATGATGCGAATGCTCTGGTCATCGAGCACCAGGACATTGGTCGGTTTCATGTCCGCATGGACGAATCCGCGGCCATGCATGTGCATGAGTCCCTGGGCGACCTGGTGGAAGATGCTGACCATGTCGCTGTAGTTGCGGGGGATCCGCTTGTCCAGCGTGTACCCGTCCACGAGTTCCATGATCAGGGACACGGATGTGGTCTTCAGGAACTTGCGGCTGCGGATGAGGCGGCCGATCTTCCGGATCGAGGGGTGATCCAGCTTCGATCCGATCGCATGCTCGCGCTCGGTCTGCTCGATGAACCGGTCGTCCTTTTCGTTCACCCGGATCACGTGCTTCAGCGCCCAGACCTGCTTGGTCTTCGCATCCTGCACCGCGTAGATGCTCGACCGCGCACCATCTCCAAGGTGGGCGAGGACGTTGAACTTGCTGATGGATCGAGGAGTGGACATGGAGTGTGGTCAGAAGCCCCAGCTCACACAGCAGGGGAAAGAAGGTGACTCCGGGATGTGTGGAACCTGACCACCCAAGACATGCCCCCCGATTGGGGTGAATCACTGCGGTTCCCAGTCCTCCAGCGTACCCCACAGGGACATGAGGCTCAATCTCGAATGCCCAGAACCGGTTCACGGACCGTGCAATATCCCGTCAGCAGCAGACCGCAGCAGCCCTCGGCTGCCTTGAAATCCCTGCAAATACGGGTTCAGTCGTGAAGATCGAGCAATTGCTCCCGGAACTCGGCTACCGGGAAGTGCCGGCCGGGGCTGGTCTGACCGGGGGCCACGGCCCCATGCAGACGAACCTGCTCGGCTGGAATGCCCAACTCCTGCTGGAGCCGCTGCACGAGGCGGACGAGATGCCGGATCTGGCGATCCGTAAAGGAGCGTCGCTGGCCATTGCCAACCAGGCAGATGCCGATGGAGTGCTCGTTGTGATCAAGACCGGCCTCGCCCACGACGTGAGCGCCTGGAAGCTGCTGGTTCCACCGGTACCCGACGTGAACCTCGCCGTCGGCCAGTCCATTGCCGTTGCCCAGGAGGAAGTGGTAACCGAGTCCCTGGTATCCCCAGCCCAGGTGGCGACGGTGAACGGACTCGGCCGTCCCGAAGGGCTCGCCCAGGTGATGGATGACGATCCCGGTCCAACGATCACGATCGAGCGGGCGATCGAGCATGAAGACCGGATCTTCCGCTGGCCGCTCCTGGAGATTGCCCAGGTTGGTCAGCGGAAAGCCAGTGGCCTCGGTCGGGGTATTCAGATCAAGGAGGACAATGACGGCCGTCATCGCGGCAAAGAAGCTACCCAGCACGATCTGCGTGCGTCGGGAGATCGGGGCCCTCGGGATGTCGCGTCCGTGCTCGGTCACTTCAGGTCAGTCAGTCAAGTGCAGGTACTGGAGGAGTCTGGCTTCCGTCTTGCCAGAATAAACATATCGGTGCGTACCCCCCCGTGTACTTGAGCAAAGCCCTTTGGGAAAGGCATTTCCATTGAATTCACTATCGGACCTCGCGGTCTCTCCGGGCCTGTCCGACGGCCGTCGGAAGGAGGCCGGTCAGTCCTTCATCAACCGCTCCCGGAGGGCCGGCTGTGGACTGCCAAAGGCATCGTTCTTCTCCATGGGGGCTGACACGCCATGGGCCTGGTCATGCTGGGCAAACTGGTTGCGTGGGAGTTGCTCGTCGAACAGGGGTCGATAGCAGCCCGCCAGCGTCGGCATGGCCAGGAGCAGCAGGAATGCAGTCAGTCGTCGCATGGTGTCATAGTACCCCCGGTTGGCCGCTGGTCGACCTCAGCGAATGTCCACCTTGTCTCCACAGGTCAGTTCCTGGCCAGTTCGCAGGTCCTCGTAGAAGACATCCACGGCCACGGCATCGACTCCCTCGAGGTCACCGTCCTGGACCGGGACGCTCACCATCCAGGTCGTTCCACCCATGAATCCACCACGCCAGGCATCGCGAAGCTCGGCTGGGGACAGGTCAACGGCGGCCACTTCCACCGGGGGCTGGCCCTCGGCAAGTCGGGTGACCTGGACCCGCAGCCGCCCGGCCAACTGGATCGGGCGACGTCGACCATCGAATGCCTTGACGTGAACCTCCAGTGGGCGTTGGCCTGCCCCGTCAGGCTCGGACCGTCGACCGCTGGTGCCGTCGATGACAATGCTGGTCACGACGGGAATCTCGGCGTGATCGGCGGACACCGGCGGATCGGCATCCTCGATGACTTCGGCCACCTGGATCTCCAGCTCCCGGTTGCGCTGTTCCAGGTCGTTGTTCCGGCTCTCCAACTCGTGAATGCGGTCGCGGAGCCCGGCGTTGGCCGCCCGGCTGCGATCCGTACAGGCCGCCAGTGCCAGGCTGCCGATGAGGGCGACCGCAATGACGGCCCGAGTACCGCTTCGGCACCAGGCACGCTCCATGCTCGACAGGATCGAGGTCATTCCGCCGCTGCGGGCAGTTCGTGCAGCACGCGATCGACCAGTCCGTACTCGACCATCTGTTCTGCATCCAACCAGGTATTGCGTTCGCAATCCAAGCCGATCTGCTCCATTGATCGACCGGTCTGCCGGGAGTAGATCCCGTACAGCACGTCGCGCAAGCGGATCATCTCCTTCGCCTCGATCTCCAGGTCGGTCGCCTGACCCTCGAGTACGCCACCCAGCAGGGGCTGGTGCATGAGGTTCTTCGCATTGGGAAGCGTGAAACGCTTGCCCTTGGCGCCCGAGCAACCGATCAGCGATCCCATCGAAGCGGCCTGCCCGATGATGTAGGTCGCCACATCGCACTGGACGAAGTTCATGGTGTCGATGATTCCCAGGCCCGAGGTCACGGAACCACCGGGTGAGCTCACGTAGACCGAGATGTCGGACGAGCTGTCCTCGTTGGCCAGGAACAGCAGCTGCGCCACGACCAGGTTGGCCATCTGATCATTGACCGGACCGGAAACGAAGACGATCCGGTCTCGAAGCAGGCGGGAGAAGATGTCATAAGCCCGCTCTCCGCGGCCTTCCTTCTCGATGACGATGGGAATGAGGTTGGACATGTCCGTGCCGTTCTCAGCAAAGGTGATCCTGCCAGCCGGAGCGGCAGGGGGGGTCTGGTTCTACTCGGAGGAATCGGGATACTCGCAGACCTGGTCGACCAGGCCGTACGCCTTGGCTTCCGCCGCGGTGAAGTACTTGTCGCGCTCGCTGTCCGCGGCGACCGTATCGAAAGGCTGACCGGTGTGCTCCGCGATGATCTTGTTGAGGGCCGCCTTGGATTTGATGATCTCTTCTGCCTGGATCTTCACATCGCTGGCCTGCCCGGTCACCCCACCATATGGCTGGTGAATCATGACCTTCGCGTGCGGGAGAATGTGACGTTGGCCGGCGGTACCCGATGCCAGCAGCAGGGCGGCCCCGGAGTAGGCCCGCCCGATGCAGTACGTCGCCACGTCCGACGAGATGAACCGCATCGTGTCATAGATGGCCAGGGTGTCATCCACCGCACCACCGTGCGAGTTGATGTAGAAATTGATGGTCTGGCTGCGCTTCTGGTCTTCCAGGTACAGCATCTGCATCATCACCCGTGATGCCGTCGAGTAGTTGATGTCGCCGATCAGGAAGATGACACGGTTCTCCAGCAGGAGTTCATCAAGTGTCATCTCTCGAGTGCGCTGCATGGCCGGCGTCGCAGCGCGATTGCCCTGGACTGATCCAGTCAACAGGTCCGGGGACAGTCCGGTAGCAGCAGTAACGTGCGGGTGGCGTAGTTCGCGTTCCATCATGATCCTCGTCCCGCCCGGGATCGGGCGGCTGCCTCCTTGGAAGACCGGCATGATAGGACCCGGAGCGAAACCGCGTATACCCGCCTCACCGGGCAGGTCCCGACCCGCCTACTCGTCGAATTCGTCATCCACGGCGGGCGGGCCGGCGGCGCGCGGTGTATCCGTGTCCCCGGGATCTCCCTCCTGGCCCAAGGGCAGGCGGAGTACGAACCGGGCGCCCGGCGAGAATTCCGGATCGATCACCAGCGAGCCCCCATGGTCCTCGGCGATCTTGCGTGTGACCGCCAGGCCCAGGCCGGTCCCACGCTGCCCCTTGGTCGACGTGAAGGGGTGGAAGACCTCCTCGTATCGCTCCGGCTCGACGCCGTCCCCGTTGTCCTCGACGGCACAGTTCAGCCATTGACACGCCTCGTCAACGGACAGGGTCACCACGATCCGACCGGTCTTCGCGGGGATGGCCTCGATGGCGTTGGTAAGCAGGTTCATGACCGCCTGGTGCAGGGCCGATGCATCAACCGGGATGGGCGGAAGCTCGTTCTCACCCTCGAGGGCGATCGTGACCTTGCGATGTCGACACTGGGTGCCGAGAAGATCGATCGCCTCGCGGATGATCGGGCCGACCTGGACCGGCTCGGTTTCCAGTGATCCCGATCGTGACCAGGCCAGCATGTTGAACGTCAGGTCGTGAATCCGGTCCAGGTTGCGGGCCAGGATGGGCCAGGCCTCGCGGGCCATCTCCAGGTTGCCCCGGTCGATCGCCATCTCCAGTGCCCCGGCGCCACCACGCAGGCCCTGCATGATGTTCTTCACGGCATGCGAGATCGTCGCGACGGTCTCACCCATGCTGGCCAGCCTCGTCTGCTGGAGCAGGTCCGCCGCCACGTTGGCATTGACGATGGCCAGCGAAACCTGCTTGGCCACGGCACTCAGCAGGCGGATGTCCTCCTCGTCCCAGGCATGGGACCGGGACCGATCATCCAGCAGCACCACACCGAAGACCGAGCCGGCGATCTGCAGTGGCGCTCCCAGCGCCGATCGGATTCCCAGCCGGCTGATCGATTCCATGCCCTGGAACCGAGCGTCCGTGGCGGCGTCAAGAACCAGCAGCGGTCGACGGCTCTCACGGACCCGATTGACGATGTGCTCGCTCCACTCTTCGTGCGGCCCACGGTGATTGCAGCATGCCATCGGAGACTGGTGATCCGCTGCCAGGAGAACGAATGCCGATTCCGGCGCGAATTCCTCGACCAGCATGTTCAACGCCCAGGCAATGAGTTCCTCCGGATCACTCGTGGAGACCGCCAGCGAGGAAAGCGTTTCGAGCATACGCAGGCGGGCCCAGGCTTCTTCAAGTGTTCCGGGCTGTTCCCCTGCGGTCCCGGAGATGTCGAGGGTGCCAACCAGGGGCACCTCGGCCGGCCCCTCGGCTCGCGCGGCGGGCCCGCTGATCAATCGCTCTGCTGACGCGAGTCGAAGCGAGGTCTTACCGATCGTGATCTCATCACCAAGGTGCAACGTGACGCGATCCTCGACCCGTCGACCGTTGACCCACGTGCCGTTTGCCGACCTCAGGTCACGAACCCACCAGGCATCGCCATCCGGTGTCAACTCGGCATGCCGACGACTCACCGACCGGTCAGTCAGAGGGAGCGACTCCGAAGATCTCCCCAGCAACTGCGGCTCTCCCACGGGGAGCGGGAAGATCCGCCCCTGGTCGACGCCACGAATGACCTCGAGCACCAGCATGACCAGATGGTACCGGCAGCCCCGGACCCGGAGATGCCGGCCAGGGGGTACCCTGCACCGATGTCGGCGAAATTCCAGTTTGACGGCTCGTCTCGCATCGTCGTCCTGGTGTGCCGGGATACCTTCCTCCGCAGTCACTACACCGCGGAGATGGCCACGACGCTCGAGTCGATCCATGGGGAAATCGACCGGATCACCTTTGATGGTGAGGAGGCCTCCATTGGCGATGTGCTTGAGGAACTGCAGGCCGTCGGCCTGTTGCATACGCACAAGTTGATCATCGTCGACAAGGCTGATCGATTCCTGGCCAGCACCGCCGACGAGAAGGGGCCAAGCCGTCACCGGAAGGCCTTGTCCACCTACGCCGGGAAGCCGTCCGAGGGCGCCACGCTCCTGCTCCGGGCCGAGACGTGGAATCGCGGCAAGCTCGATGAGCTGGTGGACCTGTTCCGGGTCGAGGTTGATCCCGCCATGGCCATCAAGTGGTCCCAGGGTCGATGCCCGAAAGCCCACGGGGTCAAGATCGATCCCGAAGCGGCCGAGCTGCTGGTGCACCGCGTCGGCCTGGACCTGGGACGACTCGATGGTGAACTGGAGAAGTTGGCCACCATTGCCAGTGACGAGGGCAGCGTGACCGCGGCCCATGTCCGGGAAGTCGTCGGCGCCTCCCGGGAAGAAGAAGCCTGGGCCATCAAGACATCCATCGTGCTCGATGGGCCCGAGCGGAGCCTCGAGACCATCCGGGAGATCTTCGACCTGTCCCGGGACCGCAAGGATGTCCCGGCGTTCTGGGCCATCATCGAACTGCTGCGATCGCTGTACGCCGCGTCGACGCTCCAGCGACAGAATCTCGGTCCACGCCAGGTACAGGAGGGGGCCCGGATCTTCGATCGCCGCACCGAACCCCGGAAGACGGCACCGCGGATCCTGAAGCTGGCTGCCGCCATGGAGCCGGCGGAAGCCGAGTCACGGCTCCGGGATGCCCTCCGGATCCAGGCCGATCTCCGCCGGGGGATTGGGGATCCTCGCCACGCTCTTGAAGGCTTGACGGTGATCCTTGCCGATAGACTCCAGGCACTTGTCCCGCGGTGATCCGCCAGGGGCGAGAAAACGGCCATGGAAGGCCAAGACGTGTCAGGAGGACACATGCCGGATCGCACACCAGCCATGATCTGCCTGTTCTGCGCCGTGGGCGTCCTGCCCCTGGCGTGCCAGCAGACCGTACCCCGCGTTGAGTCTGAATCGAACCCGGCGTTGAACGTCGAGGCGGCTGAAGCCGTTGGTCCGCCATTGGCGGCCGCACCAACGGAAGCCGGGGCATCCATGGATCCCTCCTCCGCCGATGGCATCGCTGCTCGAGCCCGCCGGGACCTGCTGGAAAGCATGGCCCTGCAATCGACGCCGGAGGCGACGGCCGCCGCCCAGCCGACACCCACGGTGACCTGGGTCAATCCCACCGAGAAACCCGCTGAACCGGTTGAGATCGTTGAACCCGTCGAAGCCCCCTGGTCGCCGGCTCCTGAAGCGACACCACCCGAGCGGGATATCACCGCCCTCTGCAATGAACTCGCTCGCGCGTTGTACGCTCGAAGCCAGGATGGCGGAACACCGATGCGCGACCTGACCGTCCTGGCCGCGCTGGCCATGCTGGACCGGGAACGAGCCATCCATGCCGATGCGATGGAGTCACTGACCGAGGACGAACAACTCGCGCTGGAAGCCTTGCAGCAGTGGTTCCTCGCGATGGAAGGTCAGCTCGAGGATCGCGAGGTCGTGCTGGAGACACTCTCGGAGGCCCTGCTGGGCATGCAGGCGTCACTTCGGCGCTCGCCACGATTCGGATTGTCCGTATCCTCGCTGGCGACGAGAGTCGGCGGCTTCGGTGATGTGGAGGAGTGGACGCTTCGGACCGAGGAGCAGGCCTACAACTTCATCGCCCACTCGGGACAGGAGATCATCCTGTACCTGGAACTCGAGGGGTTCGACAGCCGCCTTGATGACAAGGGCCAGTGGGAAACGGCCACGAGTCAGCAACTGACGATCTACTCGGACCGTGATGGGATTCCCGTCTGGCGGGAGCAATGGCAAACGGCGACGGATCGTGCCGGCACCAAGCGGCAGGACTACTTCACCGTCCAGAAGATGGCCCTGCCATCGAATCTCTCGGTGGGCAAGTACCAGTTGAAGGTGCGGGTGCGAGACGAACAGTCCAAGGCCGAGACCGAGGCCACGATCCCGTTCGTCATGACCGCCGCAGCACTCTCACCCTGACCGGGTGACTGCTACTGGCAGTTCTCCGCGGCCGGAACGTGATCGCCCGAGTGGGAACTGCCGGCTGCCTTGACGAAGATCTCGCAGCACTGGAACGTCTCGCCGGGTTTCCGGAAGACAATCTGTTTCGTCGTCACGACCTGGGCGGCCAGCATGCCGCTGTTCCTGGCCGTGACGTAGACAAACGCGGTGTTCTCCGACACGCGGGACTCGTCGATCACGGCCTCCCAGCCAGCCGACGGAAACGTGAACTCGATGGTCGCCGTGCTGTCCTGCACGTCAACGGTTACCCGGGGACCGTCGTAGCCCGGAACGGACTTCACGCAGCCGCTGAAGCCCAGTGCCAGCAGGCCGACCAGGACGACTGCCCGGCCGATCATGAGCCCACCGCCTGGGTGGCATCGATCCCGAGGGCCTCGGCCATGCGGATCCCGAGTTCTGCAGGTGACTCACAGACCGAGACACCAAAGCCCTTCAGGGCATCCATCTTGGCCTGGGCGGTGTCATCACTTCCACCGATGATCGCACCCGCGTGACCCATTCGCTTGCCCTTGGGCGCGGTTCGACCGGCGATGAAGGCCGTGACCGGCTTGTTCATGTTCGCCTTGATCCACTCGCCGGCATCCGCTTCATCGGTTCCGCCGATCTCGCCGATCATGACCACGCCATGCGTGGCATCGTCGGCCTCGAATCGCTCCAGCAGGTCGATGAAGCCCATTCCCCGAATGGGGTCTCCGCCGATCCCGACGCAGGTGGTCTGGCCGAGTCCCATGGCCGAGGTCTGCCAGACCGCTTCGTAGGTCAGCGTTCCACTGCGACTGATGACGCCCACGGCCTTGCCGGTGGGGGCGTCCGCCGGTGCCACGTTGATATAGCCGGGCATGATGCCGATCTTGCATCCATCACGGAACGTCGCCGATGGGCCCTCTCCCGAAACCTTGATGCCGGGCGTGATCACGCCGGGACAGTTGGGGCCGATGAGACAGCAGTCGGGGAAGTCCCGCAGGATGTGCTTCGTGCGAACCATGTCCTGCACCGGGATACCCTCGGTGATGCAGCAGACCACCTTCAATCCGGCATTGGCGGCTTCGAGCACTGCGTCCGCCGCGAAGGGTGGCGGTACGAAGATCATCGACGCCGTGGCGCCGGTGGCATCGACGGCCTCCTGGACCGTATCGAAGATCGGCAGACCGTTGGCGTCGGTCGTCCCGCCCTTTCCGGGCGTCGTTCCACCGACGATCTTCGTTCCGTAATCGAGACAACCCTTGGTATGAAAGGCGCCGGACGTGCCGGTGATGCCCTGGCAGATGACCCGGGTTGAACCATCGACGAGAATGGACATGGCGTACTCCTGCTTGACCGTCAGATGAGGCCCGGTGACGGGCGACCGCACAGTCTAGCGGAGGAGTTCCCGGGGTGTCCCGGCCAGGCTACTCGCTGCCAAAGGCCGCCAGCAGTTGCAGCAGGTCGTCGACGTCGACATCTCCGTCATCGTCGATATCCGCATCGCACGCATCGTCCGGTGGACATTCGCCATAGGCCGCGATCAACGCCAGCAGGTCATCCACGTCCACGTCGCCATCGCAGTCGATGTCGGCATCTTCACAGGCCGTGGAGGCCGCTCGCTCCGTGGCCTCGCCGCCCTTGGACCCGAGGCCCTGATCTGGCTCGATCTTCCCGGGATCCTCGTACATGGCCACGTCGAGCGTCTTGCCCTTCGTTGACGAGTCCGAACGGTTGAAGACCCAACTGGTATCGACCGTGACGATGGTCGACTCACCGGGGTCGATGGTCGAGAAGCCCTGGACCGGATCGCCGGGTTCCTCATTGTTCAGCCTGAGCAGACTGTTGGGCTGACCGGACACCGAGTCCACGGCCGCGATCTTCCACATCAGGTTATAGACCGCTGCGGATCGATTGAAGATGGCGAACTGGAACGGGGTGATCTCGCCGATGGGGATCGGCTGAACGCCCGCCGGTGTTCCCAGGGGTTCGACACAGATGGCATCCGACTGCACGACGAATCCGCGACGGAGCGCCAGCGGATCGGCCCGCAGGGCGTCGGTCAACAGGGCTCGCCAGCAACCCGTATCACCATCCACGTTCATGCCCTGTGGCCGGGTGATCGTGACGAAGACCTCGCGACGGTTCAAGGCACCGACCTGGATTGGATTGGGCACATCCGCATTGAGCAGGATCGGGCCATCAATGTCACAGTCGTTACCGTTGGCCGGCACGCCATCGAGCGTCAGGTCGTAGGCCGCGTCAACGATTCCATCATTGAAGATCGTGATCACGGCCTCGGTCGTCGCATCACCGTCGCAGAACGGCGTGAAGCGAGTGACGTGCAGTCGCTGCTTGCATAATCCACCACAGCCGGCCTCGGCCATCTTGCGAATGGCGTCGCCTCGCACGGGATAGTCAACCATCACGATTTCATCGAGACCGCCGTTGAAGAACGAATCAATACCCAGGCCCTGGTCCATCGCGCCCAGGTACAGCGGCTGATCATTCGACAGATCATCCGGGAGTCCCGAGGGATCCGAGACCCCGGCCGGGTTGCCGTTGATGTAGAACTTGCCTCCGATGGAGGAATCGCGGTTCACCGTCAGGGCGATATGGACCCAGCGTGACCGCGGCACCGTGTCCGTAGACAACATGACCAGGTTGCCCCCGCCATTGACCATCTTGATCACCAGCCTGTCATCATTCGTCAACGCAAACGCCCAACCTTGACCGGTGTTGTAGGCGTCAAACTTGCTGACCAGGCCCTGCATGCCGCTGCCGCCATTGATCTTGATCCAGCCCATGATGGTGAAGTCATCATCAGCACCGATATCCAGCAGTGGCGAGTCGGCCACCGACAGGTAACCGCTGGTCCCGTCGAGTCCAACGGACGATGCCGACTGGCCGGCGTCGCCGACGACGATTCCGCCGTTGTAGCTCGCATTCTGGTTGGCAACCACCTCTCGCGCGAATGGCGCACCGGGCTGTTCATCGAATGGCCACCAGGCACTCATGCCCTCGGGGGCGCGAACGCAGTCGGGGCACAGGGGCTCGTCGCACTCGTTGAGGCAGATCACGTTGAAGTGGTAGGGGTTTCCACTCCCACCACAGGGGTATCCGTCAATGATGGGGCCAGAGCCAAGGAATCCGGGTGAGAAGCGGACATGCAGCGTGGTCAAGGCTGGCGCGCAGACCTGCACGCTCATCTCCCACTGGTTCAAGGCTGAATTGAAGGTGCAGTCCTGGGACTGCACGACCGGATCCCAGCAACCCAGTTGAACGGTTGCCACCAGCGGCACGCTGGACCGGACCTGGAAGGTCACGCGGTCCGAACCGCTGTTGTCGGTATCCTCGACATCCAGGCGATACCAATCGACGTCGTTGGCGCCCGCGCCGGCCCACGTGGTGGCACAGACCAGGTCACTGCAGTCGATGTCGGTAAATCCAAATCCACCGTCGCAACCATCATTGACCTGGGCACCGCAGCCCTCGGATTCGTCCACATCAGGGACGCCCGGGCAGGTACCGCCGCCACCCTGGGCCAGGGCCAGCGGGGCACAAAGCATGGTCGACAGCACAGCGATCACCACCAACAGGGACGATCGCCCTGCAGGGGTGGACGTGGAACGGGACTCCTGTCCTCCGGCGAAGATCTGCCGCAGCATCATTCCTGCCTCCTTGTCGCCGCCATCCGATGACGGTCCTATGGGTCTCATCCCCAGTGCGGACCATCCACGGCATATCTCACCGTGAACCTCAGGATCTCCCGGATTTTGGCCATAGGCAAGGAAATCCCCGTTGAACCCGGGTTGGAATATCCCCACCCCGCCTGGAGGGGGGCCAGGGGCCCTGCCGCGGGGGGGCTGGCAGCGATACACTGGCTCGATGCCACCCCATTCCCGCACATCTCCTGGGCTCACCTACGCCGAATCAGGCGTTGATATCGACGCCGGGGACCGTGCTGTGGCCATGATGCAGGCCGCCTTGAAACGCACCCATGGACCACGGGTCATGGGCCCACTCGGTGGCTTCGCGGGAATGTTCCGACTGGACTTCAACGAGAAGCTGTTCAAGCGCAACTACCGCGAACCGGTCCTGGTCGCCTGCACGGATGGCGTCGGGACCAAGGTCAAGTTGGCGGCCGATCTGCAGTCCTATGACACGCTCGGCATCGACTGCGTGGCCATGAACGTCAACGACATGGTGGTCCAGGGCGCCGAGCCGCTGTTCTTTCTCGACTACCTGGGCCTGCACCGTCAGGACCCCGAGGTCACCGCACGGATCGTCTCAGGCGTGGCGCACGGCTGCGAGCTTGCCGGATGCGCCCTGATCGGCGGCGAATGCGCCGAGATGCCCGACATCTATGCCGAAGGTGATTTCGACATCGCCGGTTTCGCCGTCGGTGTCGTGGAACTGGATCGAGCGATCGATCCGCTCCGCGTGCAGCCGGGTGACGTGCTCATCGGCCTCTCGAGCAGCGGCGTCCACAGCAACGGCTACACGCTGGTGCGGAAGATCATCGACCATGCCTCCCTCGACCTGGGCCGCTGCTACCCCGCGTTCCAGGGACACGACGACCGCACGCTGGGCCAGATCCTGCTGGAACCGACGCGGATCTACAGCCAGACCATCGTCCACGTGCTCCGACACTACCGGGTCAAGAAAGTGGTGTCGATGATGGCGCACATCACGGGCGGGGGACTCCCGGGCAATATCAACCGTGTCCTGGCGGATGATGTCGACGCCGTCATCGATACGTCCACGTGGAAGGTGCCGCCGATCTTCGACTTCCTGCAGCATCATGGTGCGGTCACGACCGAAGAGATGTACCGGGTATTCAACATGGGAATCGGATACGTGATGGCGATCCGGCCCAGCTTCGTCGAATCTGTCCTGAAACAGGTCCGCAAGCTCGGCGAGCGTGCCTCGATCATCGGTGAGATCACGTCCGGAAGTGGTGACGTGAAGCTGGTGCCCGGGAACTGAAATCGAGGAAAGAGGAAGAACGAATGATCGAGTCACTGATCCTGCTCTCCGCAGTCGCTGCACAAGACGCCTCGGCCGATGAGCCCACGACCGACGCGGGAGCCGAGGCTGGCCAGGCCACCCTCGTGGACCAGGAACCAGAGCTGACCTTCGAGTTCACACCAGGCGTCTGGCTGCTGCGGATCCGAGGTGATGCCTCCAATGGCCCGGGCGATGCACCGGACCTGAGGCTTGATACCCAGCTTGGTCTGACGGACCTGAACGCCGCCTTCCGTGGGGAAGCCGTGATCACGCGAGGAGACTGGTCGGTGGAGATCGCCGGCTCGACCTTCAACTCGTCCGGTACGACGATCGCCGAGGAGGTCTCCCGGTGGGGGTCCGTCCTGATCACGCCCGGGCTGGAGTTCACCTCCACCCTCGACATGGCCTTCGTCGCCGCCGAGGTGAAGTGGCAGGCCTGGACACCCCTGGGTGAAGCGAAGCTGACCGAGGCCAATCCACTTCGACTGAGCGTCGGACCACATGTCGGCGTGTCGTGGTTGGATATCGACCAGGACTTGACGACGGCCTTCCAGACGGTCTCCAACGGCCATGCCTGGTGGTCGGTCTGGGGCGGTGGTCAGTTGGAATTCGAGTTCGACATGTCGCGGTTCATCTCCTGGATCGACTCGATCCGCGTGCAGGCCGGTGCCGGCCTGGGTGGTACACCCGTGGACGGCGGGTTCATGTGGCACGCTGGTGGGGGTGTTAACGTCTTCTTCACCCCCAACATCGCGGTCACGATTGCGTATCGCTATGAGAAGTACTCATTGGAAGACGGTGACTGGAAGATCAACCCCAACTTCCAGGGGCTCTTCCTGGGCGCCACCGTCCAGTTCTGAGGACACCCTGCACCGCCATGGCCGCCAAGCGAGGACACGAAACCGGGAAGCCGACCAAGCCGAAGCGAAGCGTGAAGTTCCGCAAGGCCAAGATCCGGCACGTCATCTTCACGCTCGGCGCTGATCGCCTCACCGGTGGCTGGCTGGGCCGACGCCATGACGCCCAGGCGCCGGTCACCCGACACGTGGAGATCTCGACCCCCGCCTGGCCCCGGGATCTCGATGGCATCCGAATCGGGCACGTCAGTGACTTTCACTTCGGGGATCTCATGTCGCTGGACAAGGCCCTGCTGGCCGTGGAAGCCCTGCGTGCCGAGTCGCCGGAGATCATCTGCAATACCGGTGACCTGGTTGACCTGGAGTGGTCCGGAGTCGAACCGCTGGCACAGGCCTTCGCCGACCTGAATCCGCCGCTGGGCAACTACTTCGTCCTGGGTAATCACGATGAACTCGATTCCGCGGATGAGGTCGCGAGGATCGCCTCGGAAGCGGGTCTGCACGTGCTCCGGGACGACACCTTCACCGTCCGCCGCAACGACGCCGACTTGACCATCGGTGGTATCGACTGGGCCCGCACTCCACCACAGTGTCAAAGCCGAATCGACACCATGGTGGAACGGGGCGGTCGGCCCGACATCCTGCTGTGCCACAACCCAAAGGGATTCGATCATGCCGCCGAGTTGGGAATCCCGCTGACGCTCTCGGGCCACACCCACGGTGGGCAGATCGCCCGGCGGAACAAGCCCGATGCCAACATGGCCTTCGCCCATCGTCGCAGTGCCGGGCTCTACGAGAACGGTCACTACCGGCTCTTCGTCACGGTCGGGGTCGGCGCCTGGTTCCCGCTCCGATTCAACTGCCCGGCGGAAGTGGTCATCATCACGATGCGACACGGACAGCCCGACGCCACCCACGACTGAACGGTGGTCGGCTAGGCCAGTGCGTCCAGGAGGGCGCGGGTCGCAGCCCCTCGATGGGACAACTGGTTCTTGACCTCGGACGGCAGTTCCGCGCTGGTGCAGCCGCGTTCCGGCAGGTACAGGTGCGGGTCGTATCCAAATCCGTTTCCGCCTGCCGGCGTCGGTGTAATCTCACCCTCGAAGGTTCCACGGGACTCGGCCACGATGCTGCCGTCGGGATCCGCGATGCACATCGTGCACACGAATCGGGCCGCCCGCGTCGCATCGGGTCGTTCCGCGAGGGCCCGGATCAGCTTTGCGTTGTTCGCCGCATCCCGGGTCGCGCGGTCACCCTCGACGCCAGCCCAACGGGCCGAATGCACACCAGGTTCCCCGTCGAGGCAATCCACCTCGAGGCCGGAGTCATCGGCGAGACAGCGACACCCGGTCGCCCGGGCATAGGCCACGGCCTTGAGACGGGCATTGCCCTCGAACGTCTCTTCGTCTTCCACGGGCTCCGGCGGCACGGTTTCCAGTTCAGCCAGTGAGTTGATCGTGATGCCTTCGGTCGCCAGGATCGCGGCCACCTCGGTCACCTTGTGAGGATTCGATGTTGCGAACAGGATGTTCACAGTTCCTCGCCAGCAGTTGCGGTGATCCGGCTGTGGATGCCACCACGTCCCTTCCACTCGGTGACGACTTCCATCCATCGTGGCGTCATGCAGTCACGCAGGTCATCACGAATCTGGTTCGTGACCGCCTCATAGAAGGCGCCCTCGTTGCGGAAGGACTGGAAGTAGAGCTTGAGACTCTTGAGCTCGATGCATGCCCCATCGGGCTCGTATCGAACGGTCACCCGTCCAAAGTCCGGGTGGCCCGTGATAGGACAGACCGAGGTGAATTCCTCGTTCACATGTTCGATGAGAAACGGCTCGGTGGTTGGTGAGTCGAAGGTCTCAAGCAGCGTGGCATCGGGCATGACTGGCGATCTCCGCAATCGGCTCGGTGTTCACAGTCGGTACTTCAGGACCAGTTCCAGGACCTTGGGCTGGTCACCATTGACCCGAAGCGATTCCCGGAAGGCGGAACCGGCTTCATCGAACGCGCCCGCGTCCTCACGCTCACTGAGCAGCCAGGCATTCAGTCGATTGACCCCGACCCCGTTCCAGGCCTGCCAGATCGTCGGATCGATGGCCACGGCTTCGCGATAGGCCTTCAAGGATTCTCCGAAGTCACCCAGCCGGAACCAGGCCCAGCCCGCGCGTTCCCAGGCATTCGCGTCGGGACCGAATCGCTGGATCGTGTCGACCGTCGAGATGACCTCGCGGTATCGCTTCAGCTTGACCAGCATGCGAAGCAGGTTGCCCATCAACTCCGGAGTTGGTTCCATCCGCTCTGATGCAGACACGTAGGCCCGCGCCGCCCGCTCCCAGTCCTCCATCCCCTCGTAGGCCGCGCCGAGGCTCACGTAGGCAGAGGCGTCATTGGGATCCAGCTTGACCGCACGCTCTGCGAAGGGCAATGCGTTGCGGGCTTCGTCGAGACGAAGATATGACGTCGCCAGGTTGCGGTTGGCTTCCACGCTGTCGGGGTCGATCGTCAGGGCCCGGTGGTACGCCTGGATTGCATCGAGAAACCGGTCCAGCATCTGAAGCGACAGGCCGTGACGGAACTGGGCCTCGTAGCTCCGCGGCTCCAGTTTCGCGGCTCGGGCCAGGGCTGGCTCCGCCCGGGCATAGTCAGCCTGTTCGAGGTACACGTCACCGATGCCCAGGTAGGCCTCACCGGACGTCGGGTTGTCCTCGAGGATGCTGTGGAAGAGCACCAGGGCATCCTCGTAGTCACCCTCGGACGCCTTTGTCGAGGCTTCAGCAAGGCGATTCTGTTCGGTTTCCATCGACTCCGGGGATCGCGCCGCCCCCTCGGGCGTTGCTTCACACCCCAGGACGACCAGGGGAATGAACAGGGCGATGCAGATTCGAATCAGCGTATTCATGGTCACCGGTGCTCGAAAATCGAGAGCTGGCACATGATACGCCCCGGGGCCCCGGTTCATCCGGCTTGAACCAATCCGACCATGGCCGCGGCGGCCTCGGTGATCTTCTCGTGGGTCAAGCCGCATTGGTCCAGGATCTCGACCTCGTTCCGGGCTGACTTGGGAATACGGGATACGGCCATCGGGGTAACGGTGAACGCATCGCCCGCCTTCACGCAGGCCTCGGACACGGCCGAGAACAGGCCGCCGCCGTAGTTGTCCTCGACGACCAGGATGTTGCCACCGTTCTCGTTGGCGAGATCCAGGAAGCGATCCTCGTCGAACGGCAGGGAGTACAGGTCCAGGAGGGAGGCGTCGATGCCCATCTGGTCCATGCCATCGAGCGCCTTGTTGCACTCGTGAACCATGTAGCCCGCCGTCACCACGAGCAGGTCACGTCCCTCGGTCAGGACTTCCATCCCACCGAGTTCGAAGACCGTGTGCTCGTCATAGATGAACTCGACATCCGGGCGGTGGGTCCGCATGTAGCACAGGCCATCATGGCGGGCCATCTCGACAGTCAGTCCATAGGCTGCCCAGGCATCCGCCGGCTGCAGTACGTAGCACCCGGGATGGCCAAGGTGATTGGTCACGCTGCCGAGGCTTCGGAACCAGGCCACGTCCGGCAAGGACATCTGGCTTGGCCCATCCGCCGCCAGTGAAACACCCGTGTGGGAACCAACCACCTTCAGGTTGGTTCCAGAGTTCATCGCCATTTCGATCTGGTCGTATGCGCGGGTGATGAACTTGCCGAAGCTGGCACAGACGGGCTTCTTGCCCGCGGCCGCGAGGCCAGTGCCGACACCGATCATGTTCTGCTCGGCAATCCGGCATTCCACGTGTCGTTGGCCGATTTCCGTGTCATCACCGAAGTACTGGGTGAACGTGGAGTTCTTGACATCCGCGTCCAGGGCATAGACGGACGGATCCGCATGTCCCACGGCCCGCAGGGCCAGTCCGAAGGCCTTCCGAGTCGCCAGCCGGGCGGCCGCCATGACGGACGCCATGTCCCAGGTCTTGAGGGCCTCTCTCATGCCCATGACCGGGGCGACCTCCGCAATCGGACGCGTCGCAGACGCCGGGGGATAGATCATCAGGTCGTCGGGCGAACCGGTCGCGGCCAGTTCCCGTCCCGTCGCTGCGAGCTCATCAAGAGCCCGATCAAGGGCCTCGCCAGCTGGCGGCTTACCGTGCCAGCCATTGCCCTGGATGGAAGGCACACCCCAGCCCTTGACGGTCCGGGCGACGATTGCCATGGGTTGATCCGGACCCTTCGCGAACGCCTCGAGCGCCTTCTTGATTGCCGCCGGATCGTGGCCATCGATGTTCAGGACCGTGAATCCCGTGGCTTCCAACTTGGCCTGGATCCGCTCGGGAGACTGCTGCTTGCTGACGCTGGCCGCCTGGCCATAGCCATTGCAGTTGAAGATCGGCAGCACGTTCTTGAGGTCGTGCTCGACGATGAAGTCAAGCGCCTCGGCGATCTGGCCTTCGCGCGACTCACCATCACCGATGATGCAGTAGATCCGCTGGTCGATCTCGTCGTCCCGGGCCGCGATGCCCAGGCCCGCCGCCACGGACAGGCCCTGGCCGAGTGACCCGGTGGCCGAGTCGAAGAAGGTGAATCCCTCGCGTGGGTTGGGATGCCCATCCAGCGGTGATTCGGTACTTCGGAACGCCTCGAGATCACCTTCTCCGGCGGGACGGTAGGAACCCGGTGAACCCACCATGGCCTGCAGGTCGACGAAGGCCGCGTACACGATTGGAACGGCGTGGCCCTCGGAGAGGACGAGCCGGTCAGCGGTGGGGTAGCCCGGATCCTCCGGAACCCAGCGCATCGCGTCGTACATCAATGCCGTAACGATGTGGCCGAGGCTCAATGCGGTGGTGGGATGCCCACTTCCGGCCGTTGCACACATGGTCAAGGAAAGCGTATCGATCCGGATGGCCTTGGCGTGTACAGCGGCTTCGAATGACATGGGGGCCCTTTCTCTCGGTCACCAGCTCGTTTTCCGCCCCCGCATGGGGCCCTCGAGCGGCGTCCAGAGAGGCTGACAACAGCCCTCAGCGAGTCGTGGCGGATGAAGTGGGCGAGTATCGCACGGCTTGCAGCAGAGGGCAACCGACCCGGCCCGATCTTTCCCCGGATGCTACACTTCGGCCGCTTGCGCATAGCCGGAGGACCGGCGGAGGACTGGATTCCGCATGAAAGTGATCTGTGATCGATTAGCACTGTCCGATGCGCTGGGGATCGTCAGTGGAGTCGTCGCCAGGCGGACTCCGAGCCCGGTGCTGACATGCGTCCGCTTGACTGCTGAAAACGGTCAACTGGCCATGGCCGCGACCGATACCGAGGCCTCCCTCCGTCATGTCATGGACCAGGTCGAGGTCGAGAAGGACGGCGACCTGCTGATCCCAGCGGCCAAGCTCCTCCAGATCGTCAAGGCCTGCGCCGCCGCGACGGTGACCCTGAACGCCAAGGGACACCACCTCCAGATCATCGCAGCCGACTCCCAGTTCAAGCTCAATGGCTATGACCCGGCCGAGTCCCCGGAGATCCCCGCCTTCGACCCCGGCAGCGTCGACTGCACCATCGACGGTGGCACGCTGACGTCCCTGGTCAGCCGCAGCCTCTTTGCCGCGGCAGATGAGCACAGCCGGTACGCCATCAACGGTGTTCTCTTCGATCGAGAAGAGAAGAAACTGCGGATGGTTGCCACCGACGGCCGACGCCTCGCCGTCGCCGCCGGCGACTGCAGCGTTGCCGAGGGCACTCGCAAGTGCATCGTGCCCAGCAAGGCCCTGGGGCTGGTGAGGCAACTGGTGAGTTCACCCGATGCCGTCGTGTCCATCAGCATCGATGATCACCACGTGACCTTCCACGTGGATGCGTCGGCTGGCCCCTCCACCCTGACCAGCACCCTGGTCGAAGGGAAGTTCCCGCCGTTCGACGACGTGATCCCCAAGGACCAGGACAAGCGTTGCACCATCGATCGAGAAGCCCTGCGGACGGCCATCGGCCAGGCCGCATTGCTCACGAGCGAGGAATCCCGCAGCGTTCGGATGCGTTTCGAAAACGAGCAATTGACCCTCTCCAGCCATGTCCCGGAAATGGGCGAAGCCGTCGTCCAGCTTCCGCTGGTGGACTGGGAAGGGGACGAACTGGAAATCAACTTCAACCCCACGCTGCTTGGCGACGCGTTGAAGGTGATCGACACTGAGCAGGTCCTGCTGGAGTTCAAGTCCTCCAACAAGCCGGGCGTCCTGCGGACCGGACGGGAATTCACCTACGTCCTCGTACCGCTGAACCTGTAGCGGACCACACTCACACCAAAAGAAAACAGGCGGTCACCGGTATCCGGTGACCGCCTGTCATGTGTCACATCCTGGCCCGGGGCAGACCCGGGCGGATCATCGATCAGCGTCCGTACTTGACGCCGCAGCCCCACGGGCGGGTGCTGGAGGGTGAGCAGGACTCGCCGCTCTGGGCAGCGGTCATCGCGCCGATGACATAGTTCTCTTCCTTGTCACCCTTGCCGCCACGACGATCATCGGTGTACGCGCCTTCGTAGATGAGGACGCCGTCACCATTGATGACGTACATGTGAGGAGTGGTCTTGGCCTTGTACATCTTGCCAACGGCACCGCCATGATCGATCAGGATCGGGGTGGCGATCTTCCACTGGTCACGCGACTCCTTGGAACGCTTGACGACCGCGTCCTTGGGGGCGTTGGAGGTGCTGTTGATCAGCATGTAGACGACGTCGGAGTCCATCGCCTTGGCGGCATCGTGGGTCCGCTGGACGGTGCCACGCTTGTACACGCTCTGGCCGGAGGCCTTGCCCGAGAAGGGGCAGTCCGGGTTGTACCACTCCAGGACGACGATCTTCCCGGCGTAGTCGGACAGCTTGTGCTTCTTGCCGTCGAGGTCAACGAGCTCGAAGTGGGGCGCCTTCTGGCCGATCGTGGCTTCCTTCTGCATCTTGTCCTTGGTCGGCGCGGCCTTGGCCGGCGCGTCCTTGGACGGCGGTGCCTTGGCGTGAGCCGCACACGTATCGCACGCGAGGGCGGAACTGCCGATCGCGACGGCAGCGGCGGTAGCCAGGCCCAGAATCATGGAGTTGATCTTCATGGTGATTGGTTCCTTCTTGGTCTTTCTAACTTCCACGCCCTGGCGTTGTTCCGTTCGAGGTCACGGGCACCGAGACGTCATACGCCGGCATAGTAGCCTTCTCCCCGAAGATGAGAAGTCCCCTGGCCAGCGGGGCCTGTCCAAGGGTGTCCTGCGGGCGAAAAGTGAATGGAACCTCCATCCGGAACCGCCCATCCTCGATACGAGACCGGGGGGTGCCCATATCCACGCCAGGTGTCGGATCCGGCAGGAATCCCATCTCGCCAGACCGCGTTCGGGGTCCTTCGATGACGAGAAGGCTCCCCTCGATCCGACTGGTCGTCTGCGGACGCTCCGCCAGGGGTCGTGGCCACTGCGGCTCGGCCAGCATCTTCCTGGCCCAGGGCAGCAATGGCTGCATCTGGTCGTGCCAACGAACCTCGATGGACTCCTTGGCCTGACCGATGAAGCACTTCTCGCGGCACACCAGCCAATCGGCAGAGACGGTCAGCGGGATGGCCCGCGACTCATCGCCCTCGCCGCCGGGCAGTCCCGCCGGTGGTGGATAGATCGGCACGAGCAGGGTGACCTTCTTTTCATAGCCGTAGGTCACGCCCGCTGAACCGGGGAACACCTGCGGCCGGGGGAAGACCACCGGCTTGACGACGAACCCGGGCGGTGCCTGGACCCTGATGCTCGTGGCGGCACCGGACTCGCCTGGGTTCTTCCAGTAGATATGCCAGCCCTCGGGAATCTCGAACGTGCAGGCCAGGAGCAACCACGCCCCGGGGCCGACACCGTCACTGCAACTCTGCACCGACATCGTGACGACCGGTTCGGGTTCCGGCGTTTCGGTCGTTCCCACGGGACCCCGGGCGTAGAGCACGAGTCCAACGAGGGTGGCCAGCACAAGCAGGATGGTCGAGTTCCTCGGCATCGGACCGCACATCGTACACTGCCACTCGCACGGTTCGTCCAGGAGATCGCCGCCATGCTCAGGTTGATCCGCACACCACTCGCCCCGTGGCCGGGAATCGCGGCCCTCGGTCTCGTGATGATGATCGTCGGCTGCAAACCCCAGATCAGTGACAAGGACATCGTGAAGCTCGACGTGGCCCAGGCCCGGGAGTATCTCGTGCGGCCGCCGACGACTTCGATCTTTGAATCTCCGAAGCCCGGCATCTGGGTCGACCCACGGCGGAAACCCGACTACGTCCTCGGCCACATCCCCGGCGCCGTGAACATCCCCTTCGCGACCGTGTCGATGCAGTGGGAGTACCTCCGGGGCTACGGTCCCAAGATCGTCTACGGCGAGACGTACAACGACCCGCTGGCGGATGCCATGAGCAAGACGCTGATGGAATACGGCCTGTCCGACATCTACACGCTTCGTGGCGGTATCGAAGCGTGGATCGAGGCCGACATGGAGTTGGAGAAGGGTGCGCCACCGCCCTTGGAAAACCAACGCCCACCACGAAAGCGCCGCATCCGGCACTGAAGAGCGACGCCATCACGACCTCGATACACGAGATTGACCTGCAGTACATGGGTGTTCCCGGCGCGATTGCCACCTGGGCGGTCGAGGGTCCCGATGGTTGGGTATTGATTGAAGCGGGACCGGAGCGATGCTGGCCGGAACTCGTCCGTGGTCTCGACACGCTGGGCCTGGCCCCGTCGGACCTGGCCGCGGTGCTCGTGACGCACATCCACCTGGATCACGCCGGCGCCGCCTGGCGGCTGGCCGCCGAAGGCGTGCCGATCCATGTCCATGAGTTCGGCGTTCAGCACCTGGTCGATCCCTCCCGGCTGTTACGAAGCGCCAAGAGAATCTACGGCGATCGAATGGATGCGCTCTGGGGCCAACTGGAACCCTGCCCGGCCGAGTTGGTACACGCGGCCACCGACGGAACCGATGTTGATGTCGCCGGCCTTCGTTTCCGCGCGGTCGAGACCCCTGGCCATGCCCGGCATCACCATGCCTGGAGCCTGGAGCGGATTGAACCGGCCACCTGCTTCACCGGCGATGCGGCCGCGATGCTCATCCCGGGCACCCCATGGATTTCGCTCCCGATGCCACCCCCGGAACTGGATGTGGACGCCTGGCACGCCTCCCTGGACCGGCTCGAGGCCGGCCACTGGACGCGGCTGTGCCTCACGCATGGTGGGATGGTGCAGGGAGCCGCCATCGGTCAGCACCTGGACGCCGTGCGAGCCAGCCTCGACTCGCAGGTCCAGTTCATCACGGATCTGCAGGCGTCGGAGACCGACCCCTCGGCCCGCCAGGCCACCTACCGACAATGGCTGCTGGAGTCGGCCCAGGCGGCTGAAATCGAGGAAAGTCGCTTCGATCAGTACGTCAGCTCCGGCCTGCTGGGAATGAACCTCAGTGGGGTCGCCCGGTACCTGGAGCAGCGGGCCAGTTCCTCCTGAAGGCCCGGCGGGGGCCAAATCGGCCCCAGGGTGCTTCAACGGGGGTCAGAATGCCCTGAAGGCACCAAAAACGCATTGTGTCCATGGCAATATCGACTTACCGTTAACGGTCTGGACGTCCCGCCCGATTGGAAGGAACATCACCGGGCTTCCGATCCGAACAATAAGACTGCGGAGAAGCCCCGACGCGGGCGGGAATGGCCTGACCCAGGCCGAGTTGAAACGGGCCTGAGGGCCACCAAAGAGAGGACCAGGAACATGTTGAAGAGAGCCATTGCCGGAGTTGCCGTGATAGGCCTTTGTGTCGCTGGCACGACCCAGCTCGACCATGGCCACGCCGACGTGAGCGGCAAGGACCTGACGACCCAACAGACCGCCGGTGCCGATCGATCGGCCGGCGCTGCAGAGCTGACGACGACTCGCCTGGCCACCGGGCTGACGCGGCCGGTCCAGGTCACGCATGATGGCGTGAACCCGGATTGGATCTATGTCCTGGAACAGCGGTCCGGATCAACCGGCCGCATCAAGATCCTGAACCGCGAAACCGGTTCCGTGATCTCGACCTTCCTGTCCATCAGCGGCCTGAACACGAGCTCGGAGCAGGGGCTGCTCGGCCTGGCCTTCCACCCCAACTACGAGACCAACGGCTACTTCTTCGTGAACTTCACACGCAGCAACCGGACGTACATCTCCCGCTACAGCCGGAGTTCGTCGAATCCTGCATTCGCCGATTCCAGTTCCGAAGAAGTCGTCATGTTCATCTCGCAGCCCTACACCAACCATAACGGTGGCTGGATCGACTTCGGCCCGGATGGGTATCTCTACATCAGCAATGGTGACGGCGGTTCCGCAGGTGACCCGGGCAACCGGTCCCAGAACCTCTCGAACCTGCTGGGCAAAATGCTCCGCATCGACGTCGACTCGCTTCCCTACACCATCCCCGCGGACAACCCGTTCGCCAGTGGTGGCGGCGAACCCGAGATCTGGTCATATGGCCTTCGCAATGCCTGGCGCTGCTCCTTCGACCGGGACACCGGCGACCTCTACATGGGTGACGTCGGCCAGAACGCCTGGGAAGAGATCAGCTACCAGCCAGCGTCCAGCCCCGGTGGTGAGAACTATGGCTGGCGCTGCTACGAGGGTGACCAGAGCTACAACACCAGCGGATGCCCGAGTTCCGGAACCATGACGTTCCCGATCTGGGACTACAGCCATGGCGGTTCTCCCTTCCGCTGCTCCGTGACCGGTGGATACGTCTACCGCGGCGCGGCCATTCCATCCCTGAGCGGGACGTACTTCTTCGCGGACTACTGCTCCAACAACATCTGGACGTTCCGCTACACCCAGGCCGGTGGAGTCACCGAGTACACCGATCGCACTTCCGAGCTGACGCCCAACGCCGGCGCCATCGGCGCGATCTCCAGCTTCGGCGAGGACTACTACGGCGAGTTGTACATCTGCGACCTCAATGGTGAAGTCTTCAAGCTCATCCCGGATTCCCCGGTGGGTGCCTGCTGCTTCAACGAGCAGTGCATCGGTTCGACGCAGGCCCAGTGCGATACGGTCGGTGGCGAATACCTGGGCGATGGATTCCCCTGCGATGATGAGATCTGCCTGAATGCACCGGACAACGACGAGTGCGCCACGGCCATCTCCGTTGTCACCGGTCCCAACGACTACAACACCGAGAACGCCACTGCGAGTTCCGTTACTGAGAGCTGCGAGTTCGGTGATGATGTCTGGTTCAAGTTCCAGCCCATGGACAGCGGCACCATGCTGGTGACCACCACGGGTGTCGTGTTCAACCCGGAGGTCGGCCTCTACGGCGAGTGCCCGAGCGGTAACTTCGAGGCCATCCTCTGCGGCGAGACCTCCTTCATCTACAGCGTGACGGAGGGGTCGACGTACCACTTCCGTATCGGTAGCGCTTCCGGAGCCCAGGGATACGGCCAGATCACGATCAGCGTGATCCCGGACGAGGAAGAATGTGTCGGCGACTGCGACGGCAACGGTACCCGGGATGTCAATGACCTCCTGGCCCTGCTGGCCGACTTCGGCAATCCCAGCGACTGCGACCTCAATGATGACGGCGTCATCAGCGTGGATGACATCCTTACTCTGCTCGCCAATTACGGCGTGCCCTGCGAGTAGGATTCCCGGACAGTCCATATCGAACCCCACGAGGGGCCAGGGCCTGAGCCCTGGCCCCTTTTCCATGGGGGGGTCATCTGCTATCCTGTCGCGTTCGCGCGGGCTAGTAGCTCAGTTGGTTAGAGCGCACCCCTGATAAGGGTGAGGTCGGAGGTTCGAGTCCCCCCTGGCCCATTCAACGGCGGATCCGGAATCCGGATCCGCCGCATTCTTCATCAGGGTCCGTCCCCGGTCACCGGGGTGGACCCGACGATCCCGCCAATCGAACGTACGGAAGAGAGAGAACCCATGCGTCGCGCCAAGATCAGTGTCATCGGAGCCGGAAACGTCGGAGCCACCTGTGCCCACTGGGCCGCCGCCAAGGAACTCGGCGACATCGTGCTCGTGGACATCCCGGACAAGGTCGGGGTTGCCCAGGGCAAGGCGTTGGACCTGGCCTGCTGTGGTCCCATCGAACGGTTCGATGCCCAGATCACCGGCACCAGCGACTACAAGGATGTCGCCGGTTCGGACGTCGTGATCGTTACCGCCGGCATCCCCCGCAAGCCGGGCATGAGCCGGGACGACCTGATCGCCACCAACGTCAAGATCGTCAAGAGCGTGTCTGAGCAGATCGCCACACATGCTCCGGACTCCGTGGTCATCGTCGTGGCCAACCCGCTGGACGCGATGGTCTACACCGCCTGGAAGACGACCGGGTTCCCGACCAATCGCATCATCGGGCAGGCTGGCTGCCTGGACGTGGCTCGCTTCCGCACCTTCATCGCCATGGAAATCGGCTGCAGTGTCGAAGATGTCACAGCCCTGCTCATGGGTGGACACGGTGACGACATGGTGCCCCTGCCTCGGTACACCAGCGTTCATGGCATTCCCGTTCAGCAGCTGCTGTCGGACGAGACCATCACCGCCTGCGTGGAACGAGCCAAGGTGGGTGGCGGCGAGATCGTCAAGCTCATGGGTACCAGCGCCTACTACGCCCCGGCCAGCGGCTCGATCCAGATGGCCGAAGCGATCATCAAGGACAAGAAGCGGATCCTCCCCTGTGCCGCCTACTGCGATGCCGAGTACGGCGTCGGTGGGTACTTCGTGGGTGTGCCATGCATCCTGGGCAAGGACGGCATGGAACAGGTCATCGAGATCGACCTCTCCAACGAAGAGAAGACGCTCATGGATGAATCCGTCAGCCATGTCAAGGACCTGGTCGGTGTGGTCCGCGAGACCTTCCCCGAACTCGTGTGACGACTTGAAACATCACAATGACACGGGGCCCGGCGTCTACGACGCCGGGCCCCGTCTTCGTATGCAGTCGTGCGCCGTCAGCTCACTCGCACGGTCCGTAGGCGGCCAGGACGGCCAGGAGATCAGACACGCCGACCTCCCCGTCAAAGTCCAGGTCACCCAGCGCCGGCTCGGAGCCCCACTGCGTCAGGAGGATGAGGACGTCATCCACGGCGACCGTGCCATCATTGTCCAGGTCAGCGGGGCAGACACACAACGTGTTGTCCCCGGATTCCGTGAACGGACCGACGATCTGGAAATTGGCGTTGTCGCAGACCGTGCTGCCCGTCAGGATGACCGGTGCGCGGTCATACAACGCGCGGATGCCACCGGCATCATTCGCCATGTTCCCGGTGATGACCGTATCCATGACCACCAGTGGGCCCGTCTCTTCCTCGGCATACCAGAAGAGACCGCCACCGTCGAGCGCAGAGTTGTTCGTGATCTGGCAATTCCGGATCATGGACGTTCCCTTGACGATCTTGACACCGCCGCCATCCTGGGTCGCGAAGTTGTCATCAAAGACGCAGGAGTCGAACTCCACGCCGCCGTTGATGGCCAGGGCGCCGCCCGCATTCGCGGAAGCGGAGTTCCCGCGGAAGACGCAGTCCCGGATGGTCACGAAGGCGCCATCACTGTGAACACCACCGCCATAGCCGGAGTGGTTGTTCTCGAAGACGCAGGACTCGATGGATGGAAAGCCACCGAGGATGCGAACGCCGCCACCCACGATGATCGTCTCATCCTGGCCGACGGGAGTTCCGCCGTCACCATTCTGGATCGTGAAGCCCTTGAGCAACGTGAAGTGATTGCGTTGTACGATCGATACGACACTGTCCGATGTGCTGGATCCGTCGATCGCCGTCGTCTCTGCTCCGTCCGTGGAGATGATCTGAACGTTCTCATTGATGTCAATCGGTCCGTCGTAGACACCAGGTCCCACGAGAATGGTGTCGCCCGCGGATGCGGCATCGATGGCCTCCTGGATTGTCGGGTACTCACCCGGAACGTTCAGTTCGGCACCGATTGCATGTACAGCCAGCGTGCAAGACACCGCCGCCGCACAGAGGGCGGCGCTTCGTACCTTTACCATTGATGTGGACTCCTCGGGGGCCTGTGAACCGACCGTTCAGGCCCCGTTCTGTTGATGTACCTTGTGCGGCCTGATGCGGGTACCGAACCCCCGGCCCCGCCTGCGCCGCGATCACCTCGTTGGTTTGATTACGGTGACACCCGGCCGGCAGTTTCGGGTTTCTCCGAGGATCCTTGAGAAGTCCCTCTATAGACCCCTCAGGCGAGCGGGACGTGTGCTGGCAAAGCCTGTCCGAGGAACAACTTGGCTGTCCCGGCTGCCCTGGCGTGTTTCTGAACTACCATGGCGGCATGAACCAAGGTGAAGTACTGCATATCCTGACGGCACCGGATGCCGGTGGCACCATCGAGTCCCGGCAACAGGTCAAGGCGATCGAGGGCGAGGGCCTGGAAGGGGACCGCTTCCGTGACCCCACCAGGCCGGCCGACCAGGACCATCGCCGGGATACCGACGTCACGTTGATCGAGATTGAGAACCTGGAGTGGTTCCGCGAGAGCCAGGGGCTCCCGCTGGAACCCGAGGAGTTCCGACGGAACATCGTGACCCGGGGGATCCAGTTGAATGACCTGGTCGGCAAGCAACTCCGGGTCGGCGAGGTGGTCATGGAGGGACGCCGACTGTGCGAGCCCTGCGCCAAGCTCCAGAAACGCCTCGGTCGACAGATCCTGCCGGCCATGGTTCACCGGGGTGGACTGAACTGTCGCATCGTCAGTGGCGGCGAAATCAGAGTCGGAGACGCCGTCGAGCCGATGGAAGACGACAAGTCGGCCTGAGTTCACCCGGTGTACGGGGACGAGGCCGATGCCAGGCTCGTCTCCATGATCGAAACCACGGAAACCGGTACGACCGCCCCGGATCATCACCAGCCCAAGGTCTACGACCTGTTCCTGGCGGTCGTTGCCGTGATTGCCCTCGCGGTCGTGATCTGGCAGTTCTTCCTGTCACCGGACGAGGAGATCAGCGGGCTGCTGAGGATCTTCGACTACATCTTCTGTGGTGTCTTCTTCATCGACTACATCCGGCAGATCGTCGTCGCCAAGCACAAGTGGCGCTACATCTTCACCTGGGGCCTGCTGGACCTGGCGTCCTCGATCCCGACGGTGGGAGAGTTCCGCTTCTTCCGAGCGGCCCAGATCATCCGGGCGTTGAAGGCGGTTCGCTCCATCCGCATCCTGTCGCAGGTCCTGGTCCGGGATCGAATGGCCTCGGCCGTCAGCCTGCTGCTGATCATCGGCATCGTGATCGTCGTCGGTTCCTGCATCGGTGTTCTGCACTTTGAGCAATCGGTCGTACACGGGAACATCAAGTCCGCGGAGGATGTCGCCTGGTGGGCGTTCGAGACGACCTCCACGGTCGGTTACGGAGACTTCTATCCCGTGACCTCCGAGGGTCGCGTCCTGGCGGTCCTGGTGATGTGCGTGGGAATCGGTCTCTTCGCCACCTTTGCGGGGGCATTGGCCGGACTCTTCATGCGGAAACCGAAGGACCATGTCGAGACCGTCCCGGAACACGATCACGGCGATCAGTTCGCCGCCCTGAAAGAGCAGAACCGCCTGATTCTCCAGCGACTCACGGAACTCGAATCCAAGCTGGGTCCCCGGGGCTGATTCGAGGTCTGCGCAGCGGGTCCGATCGGTGGTCAAACGGTGGATCATGGGTGCTCGGAAAAACGCTGCTGAGGCCCTGTTGGGGCTGCAATGGGGGGCTCCCGAACAATTGGCGATTCCACGCTTGAGGGTCGCAGGCGGGCCGATAGGATGCGGATTCGCGTTTGATTCCGGCACCTGCGTTGCCGCATCGCCACGGGAAGAGGAGAACACCATGCGTACAGGACGAATCACCGCCACGCTGTTGCTCGCTGTCGGCTTCATCGGAACAACCGCGCACGCGGCGACCTACTACGTTCCCGATGATTTCGGCACGATCCAGGATGCGATCGACGCCTCCGTGGCCAATGACATCATCATGGTTCGACCGGGCACCTATCCGGGCCCGATCAACATCAATCAGAACGTCAAGATCATCTCGACCGATGGCGCTGGAACGACCATCATCGATGGATCAACCACGAGTGACAGCGTGGTCTCGATCATCCAGCGAAACCAGCACACGCTCCTCCAGGGCTTCACGATCCGGGATGCCGATGGCGGTACCCCGGTCGGCCAGGATGAGACGATCATCGTCGGCGGCGGCGTCCGCGTCCTCGGTGGTCTCCCGTCCATTGAAGACTGCATCTTCATCAACTGCCATTCCGGGTACGGCGGCGGCATTCACTGCGACGGGACCTACACCAATATTCGACGATGCGAGTTTCATGGTTGCTCGGCCTCGGCCAATGCCGGCGCCGTGCTGGCCATCAACGGCAGCGTCACCATCGAGGACTGCATCTTCGATGACAACTTCGCCACGCTCGATGGTGGTGCCCTTCACATCGTCAAGGGAACGCCATCACTGACCAACTGCACGATCACGAACAACTTCTCGATCTTCGGCGGCGGGTTCTACTGGTACAGCGTGCCCGGCGGCGATCCGCTGCCCGTGACCAACTGCACGATCCAGTACAACGGTGCCAAGAACAGCGGTGGGGGCGTCCGGGGGATCCCGGGCCGTCCGCCCGTGATCTTCACCGACAGCGTCCTGTGTGACAACGAGCCTGACGAGATCTTCGCCCCCTACCTGGACGGCGGAGGCAACACGCTCTGCGTCTGTGCCGCGGACATCGATGGCAATGGCGAGGTCGAGATCAATGACGTTCTCGTCGTCATCGCGCAATGGGGCAGCACGACCGGCCTGGGTGATGTCAACTTCGACGGCGTGACGGACATCTCCGACCTGCTCGTCGCACTGGATACCTTCGGGCCCTGCGCCACGCCGTGACGGTCAGTCCTTCGAGGCGATCATCTCGATCATGTCGATGCAGCGGGTGGCATAGCCCGACTCGTTGTCGTACCAGCTGATGACCTTGAAGAAGCGGTCATTCAACTCGATCCCCGCGGTCGCATCGTAGATGCTGCTGTGGGGATCACCGAGGAAGTCACTGCTGACGACCGGATCCTCGGTATAGCCAAGCACGCCCTTCATCGGCCCCTCGGCCGCCGCCTTCATGGCAGCGTTGATCTCGGCCAGGCTGGTGGACTTCTCCGTCCGGAAGGTCAGGTCGACCGCGGACACGTCCGCAGTAGGAACGCGGAACGCCATGCCGGTAAGCCGGCCCTTCACTTCCGGAAGGCACAGCGCCACGGCCTTCGCCGCACCGGTGCTGGCCGGGATGATGTTCATGTAGGCATTGCGTCCACCCCGCATGTCCTTCTTGGACGGCCCGTCCTGCGTCGGCTGTGTCGCCGTCGCGGCATGGGTGGTGGTCATCAGCCCTTCCTCCAACCCGACTGAATCCAGGATCACCTTGGTGATCGGTGCCAGGCAGTTCGTCGTGCAGGAGGCATTGGAGATGATGGTGTGGGTCGCCGGGTCATACTGATCGCAGTTGACCTTGTGCACGAAGGTCGGCACCTCGTCCGGCGTCTTGGTCGGTGCGGAGATCAGCACCCGCTTGGCACCCGCCTGCAGATGCTTGGCCGCATCGGGTCCCGCCGTGAAGAAGCCCGTGGACTCGATGACGTAATCAACGCCAAGGTCATCCCAGCCCAGGGCCGCGGGATCACGTTCACTCAGGCACTTCGTGGTGTGAGCGTCACAGACCAGGCTGTCGCCCTCGGCCCGGACGCGATGGTCGAATCGCCCGTGCATGGTGTCATAGCTGACCAGGTAGGCCAGGTTGTCGGCTGGAACCAGGTCGTTGATGGCGACCACTTCGATGCCGCCACGGCGTACCGCTTCCCGGTAGGCCAGTCGCCCGATCCGCCCAAAGCCGTTGATACCGATTCGAATCGCCATGTTGACCTCCTCCCCGTGTGCTGGGAGATCCAGCCTTCCCCCGGGGAACGCAGCAGGGTACGGTTCCCCGGCCGGGGGATCAACCGCCGGGTCATTCGCCTCTCCCATTGGAGCGTACTGTGGACACCGCCTGCCTGGTTCGCCGACCCACTGTCCTGCTGGCCACGCTGGCGGCCTGGATTCTGGTCGCCGGATGCTCGGACTCGCCCGCCGAGGGGCCGGTACCCGTTCCCGATGCCGTCCGTGATGCCCGTATCGACGTGGAGGCTTCCTTCGAAGCAATCGTCGCCGCGAACCCGCCCACCACGGGCACCCTCGTCGGTGCTGATGGACCGATTCGGAAAACACCCACGCCAGTCCAATGGGGGCTCCAGAACACGTTCCATCCCGGTGTCGACATCGGTTGGCAGGAGAACCTCGTCACGCCACCCGTGCGAATCGCCCTTCTCGATGAGAGCTTCGACGTGGATGCACCAGGTCTGAAGCATGCCTTCACCGAAGGCATCAACCTGGTGGAACCGGACAAGCCGCTGTGGTCTGCGCACCGTGATGGATTCCACCACGGCAACATGGTGGCCTCCATCATCGCAAATCGACCCGTCGGTCCCGTGGCACCACTTGGTGCGCTCGCCTCATCACCCGTCGAGTTGATCCCCATCGTGGCCGCCGGCGGCAGCGGTCCGGCCTGGCGAACACCTCGAGCCACGCCGGAGTTGATTCTCGCCGGGCTGCGACACGCCCTGCAGGCCGGGGCCGACATCATCAACATCAGCGCCGGGGTTGACGTGTCGGCCGAGGAACTCGCGGGGCTGGCCAGCGATCCCGTGTGGGGTCAGCTGGAGGCTGCAGGCATTCCCGTCGTCTGTGCCGCAGGCAACGATGGTCGCAACATCGACGACCACCCGTTCTTTCCGGCCTGTGTCGATCGTCCAAACGTCATCGCGGTCATGGCGATCGGTCCGGCGGGCCAACCTGCCGTCCGAACGACCGCTGCAGGTCGCCTGGTGAATGGGACGAACTGGGGACAACGAACTGTCGATGTCGCCGCACCTGGCGGCGTCATCGAGATCCAGGCCCGAGCCGATCGCCCCCAGTTGGTCGATGGAACATCGGCTGCCGCGGCCTTCGTTTCCGCCGCCTTGGCCAGCACTGGCGACCCGCTGATCAGGCCCCTCCCGGAACTGGACGGCCGCTGCCGGACCGGTGGGATCATCCGCCTGCAGCCCTGAAGAACGCGGTTCCAGGCCCAACCGGAAAGAAATTGGCGTGGTCCCCGCAAGAGTGCTCGACGGAGCCGTCCTCGTTCTCGACGGGACATTTCGTCCCGGGACATTGGATGAGGAGACTCTACATGTCACGCCTGTCTTGCGCCTTGATCCCTCTCGCCGCGGCCCTGCTGATGACCGGATGTCAATCCAGCGAAGCCTTCAACACATCCCTCCGCCGCGCCACCAACGACATCTCACATGGTCGACTGGACCAGGCTCGCTCGTCACTTGACGAGGCCGGGACCCTGGCATCCGGCGACGGTGAACGACAGAAGGTCCACGACCTGAATGCCGTTGTCGATGGTGCCGAAGCCATGATCGACGGTGATGCCTCCGCCGCGGCCGCCGCCTGGTCGAGTGTCGAGGACGCCGGGCTTCGGCGACAGCTCCGTCGTGAGGCCGGGGCGATGGGACTCGACCTTGATTCACAACCCCGGACCTCGAACAACCAGGAGGACACCCGATGACGAAGAACGTCTTCACCACCTCACGAACGCTGCGGTGTGTCCCCGTGCTGATACCGTTGGCCTTCACGGCCGCGGCCCTGGCACAGGATGCGAACCCGCTGGCCCAACCCATTCCTGCCGCACCGGCCGCCAGCGTCACGCCGACGGCCGCCGCGCCCCGAAGCCAGCCGGCGCTCAGCCAACCGGCCTCGCCCTTCGACGGATATGACTTCGAGCATGTCGTCGACACGCTCCAGTCCTCGGTCAATCCACTGGCGACCGAGATGAACGCGAGCTTCGTCGTCTTCGTGGACGAGGTTGATCGTGCCGTCACGCTCATGGAAGAGGGTCGGACCCGGGAAGCCGTGGAAGCAAGCGTCATCGCCATCGACGGCGTCCTGGACGTCCGCGATGCCGTTCTGGAGCCGATGTGGGATGCCCAGAGCGAACTCACGGCCCAGATCGCAGAGGTCCGTTCCCGCCTGGCGCGGGCCGTGGCACGAAATGGATCACAGCCGGCCACCTCGGAAGCTGGTTTCTCGCCCACGACCGAGCGGCTGCTGGACGGTGTGGCCGCCCGCATCGCCGAAACGAACGATCCGATCCGGAAGAAGCGACTCGTCGCCCATTACCGCACGATCCGCAGCCTGGCCCGCGTGAAGCATGCCGCTGAACGCATGTCGCCGGACCAGCGTCGCCTGTGGACCAACATCCTCACGGTGCTCGAGCAGGCTGCACTGGCCCACCAACAGGTGCTGATGGGCTCGGAGATCCTGTTCGCGCAGTTCGAAGCCACCGCCGGACAGCTGCGGGAGTACCTCTCCCTCATGCAGACCATCGACGGTGTGAACGATCTGCTTGGTGCCGTCAACGGTGTCGGCGACGGCGCCTCCGGAATGGCGAGCTTCGTCGAGGGCATGCGTGGACTCCAGGAACAGCTGTCGGGCTTCAACGGCATCGTCGAGGAAGCGCTCAACGAGAGCATGTTCGAACTGGAAGCCAACGTGGACGCCATCCAGCCCGTCGATGGTGATGACATGCAAGGTGTCGTCTCAACGAGCATCGATGACGAACTCGCCGCACGCATCGAGCGTGTCGACAACTGAACCCTCCACGAGATCGTGCACCACTGCTCATCCCGTGACTCCTGATTGGAGAACAACATGACTCACATCTCTCTCAAGCTTGTTTCAAGTCTCCTCCTCGCCGTCGCAGTGCTGCTCCCCGCGGCACCCGCGGCGGCGGGGGATACGGGCCCCACGCCAGCCGTCAAGGCGGAGTTCAAGAAGACCTGTTCACAGCGAACGCGGCTGGTGCGCCAGCTCGCCAAGCTGGACAACCAGGCTGCTGAAGCCGTCGCCGCAGGTGAAGACCCGGTCGAGATCCACGCCCAGCAGACGGCCGTGCAGGACGAACTGGACCTGGTACAGCTCCGGCTGGAATCCATGGCCATTCGCCACGGTCTGGCGTTGCCCGATATTCCCGCGCCCGGTGACGTGAATGCCGAGAACGCGGACACGGAATCCCGCGCCCGGGCCATGTTCCGAGCCGGGGAGGAACGGACGAACCGACTCGTGGCACGCCGCACGATGCGGCTGCTGGCCCGACTCGACTTCAGCTCGATTACGGCGGAATAGGAGGACTGTCATGCTTCGGCCCTGGTTTGATGCCGGCGGCCCCCTCATGTGGCCGCTTCTCGTGTGCTCGATTCTCCTGGCCGCGGTCCTCGTCGAGAGACTCTGGTCGGTCGGCATCCGGCACCTGGTGCTGGGTTGGCGACTCCCCGAGGGTCGGCTCATCGCCCACCGGCGGGTCCTTCCCTTCTTCGCGGAAGTCCCCCCGGCCCTCGGACTGCTCGGCACGGTGCTGGGTGTCGTCCAGAGCTTCCGACTGCTCGATGGCGGCATTGACGCCGAAGCCATCGGCAGCGGACTGGCCGTCGCCTGCACGACGACGATCTTCGGGATCGGCATCGCGGTGGTCGCCGCCGTCGCCGGTCATCTCCTGGACTGGCTGACACCGACAGCCAAACCCGTGAAGGAAGCGGTAGCCACATGATCAGTCGTGGATTCGTCGACCTGCTCTTCATCCTGCTGTGCAGCACCATCGTGCTGTTGGCGCAGTCGATCCCGCTGCGGGGATTGCTGGCCGAGCCCGCAGAGGCTGGAGCCGGAGGCACCCGCCCGCTGGATGGTGATGAGCTCACCCTGGTCTCCGTTTCGGAAACGAAACTGACCACGGTCGATGCCACTGGTGTTCGACTGGATGAACTCAACCTGCCGGTATCGACCCTCCTGATCGTCCCGGCGACCGAGGACATCACGCATCACCGCATCATCGACGTCTGGCGAGAGGCCCGGGCGGCCGGGTACCGCGTCGAACTGGGTGTTCAACCCGGAGGAGGAACCTGATGTCTCGTCCCGCCATCATCATCGGACTCGTCCTGGCCATCGGCCTGCACTGGGCGCTGTTGAGGCCCACGAGTGACACATCATCATCGAACGCGCCCGCCGTTGCGGCTCGCATTGCCATGCGGGAACTGCCCGAGCCGGCGCCGACCGAGACCGAACCGGCGCCGGCCTCCCAGGACGCACCGGCACCGCCGCCCGTGGCAACGCCCACCCCGACGGTCCCGGCGCCGCCCGCGCCACGGCCGCCGGACCCGGTTGAACAGGCCTCAACCGCTGCGCCGCTCGCCCGAACCGCTACCCCGCAGCGAAACACGCTGGAACAACGAGGTGACTTCAGTGGTGACCGCACCGGTACGGCCAGGCCCTCGCTGCGCATCGACTGGGGAACGGCGCAACAGGCCCGCTCGATCGTCGAGGCAGCCGATATGCGGCTGGTCCTGCTCGGCGCCACCGGTGGAATCACTGGTGAAGTGGCCTCGGCCGATGGAGGCTGGCACCGACTCGAGGAAGCGCCCTCGGATCTGTCCGGCTACTCCAACCGCGTTCGTATCGTGGATTCAACGCCCGCCTTTGCACGGGCCTCATCCCTTCGTACCGGCGGGGAGCGACTGGCTGTCCTGCTTCCCGTCGCCCTGGAACACAGTCTTCGAACCCAACAGATTCGAGTCGCTGCCGAAGCAGGCGTCGAGTCGTCGAGGATCCGCGCCTTCTATGGTCGGTTCCGCATCGACGCCGGACGCGTTGACTTCGCCATCAGCGGTTTCGAAAGGAGGTCCTCATGAGACGCTTTTTCCTTGGCGCCTTCGTCGGCGTCATCATCGTGGCCGTCGTCGTCACATTCATGCCCGATCGGGCGCACTCACTGATCGATCAAGCCGGGGAAGTCCGTGGCCTGCTCGAGGACGTGGTGAACCGCCTGGATCGACTGGAAAGTCGTGACCAGGACGTGGAAGCCGTCGAGATCATGCTGCCTGAGAACCAGCAGTGGACCACCCGGACCGAACCGGCCGCCATGTTCGACATCATCGAGAGTGCCTCGGCGGCGCCCGCAGCCGCTGCGGTGGCATCCGCGGCCTCGCCGCCCCGGTCCGAGCCGGCCACGATCCCCCAGGCGGCCGAGGTGACCAACGAAGCCGCTGCACCGCTGCCGCCGGCGGTCGGGCGACAGGTCGTCGACTTCGACAAGCTCGCTGCAGGCCTGTCCCGCGTCAGCGGCGCCCTTGAGCGACTCAACCGAACCATGAAGCCCGGTAGTCGTCGGCAGGGGACTGCCGATGCCAAGCCGTCTTCCTGAGCCCGGGGACACGACGTGTGGCAGACTTCCCAAGGCCGGTCCCGGAGTGCCCTAGACTGGACACTGACCATCAGGATCACTGCCTTGGGAGGTCGCCACGCGTGGTCGCAGATCGAGTTCGACAACTCTGGCAAGCAGCCCAGGCCGCCTGGCCGCGGGTCACCTGGCCGCTTGGCGCCTACCAGACGCACCTGGGTGAGACCACGCCGACTCATCCCAGCGATCTCTACGTGGCCGGTGCCGCCGGGCATCGAATCAACCCCGCCTGGTCAGCCATTGACGAGGCGTACCGCGACATGGTCATTCGTCGACTGCAACGCTCGCCACGAGCCGACCTGGACCCCGAGGACCTCTGGTCCGAAGCGGTCACGCGAATGATGCGCGACGATCCCGAGAATGGCACGAACGAGGACGGTGAGCCCGTGATGCACATTGCCCGCTACCGCGGCCTGACGCGATTGCCGTGGCACTTCCTGGCCGCAGCACGGACCATCGCGATCGATCGACATCGGCGGCGGGAACGCGGCCCGAGACAGGTCTCCGCCGAAGCCGCCGCCGAGGTCGCACGTGGCGATGATCCCGCGACCGTCAGTGGCCAGCGCGAACTGGCAGACGTGCTGGCCGCGGCCGTGATCAAGGCCTTCGAAACGCTGGAGGCCCGCCACCAGTTCCTGCTGGCAGCGATCTACCGCGACGGACTGGGCAAGGCCGATGCGGGCCAGGTTGCTGGGCTGTCCCCATGGCAGACTTCGCGTGAACTTCGCAAGGCCGAGGAACAACTGCGTCTCCACGTGCAACACGCGGTCCCCGGGCAGTGGAGCCCGGAGACACGGGCCGCGTGGGATCGAGGATGGCGGCAGTGCTGGGACGAGCTGACCCCGCGCGATCCGGAAGACGGACCTCTCTCGGAGCCAGCGACATGAACAGTGCCACTCCTGTCGACACCGACACCATCACCACCGCCGTGCGGGAGGCCATGCGACGACACGAGGGTGACTCCTGGGACGATGTCAACCCGGAAGCCATCGTCGTTCTGGCGCAAGGTCGTGGACATGAACTGCCACCACAGGAACGTGTCCACCTCCTGAAGCGGATCGCCTCGGACCCGGACCTGGGCACCTTGCTTCGTGATCTTCAGCAGGACCTGGCTGATTCCATCGCCGCACCGCGGTTTGTCCCCGGTCGACTCGTGATGCAGGCCGCCTGGGTCGCCTGCCTGATCGGCCTGGTGACCATCAGTGCCATCCGGCTCGGTGGCGGACCAAGCGACCGATCCGTCGAGGTACTGGATTCCTCCTCCGGTGCACCGGAGTATCTTGAACAACTCGGGAACCCGACAGGCGCGCCGGTAACGTCGCTCATCGGTGATCCCGTCTTCGTCGGACTCTTCCTGCTGGCGGTGGTGCTGGGGGTCGGATCCTTCTGGCCACGACGGGAAACACGCCCATGATCACGAGGTCAACCGGCAGCCTGCTTCTTCTCTCGCTGTCGATTGGCCTGCCATCGGTTGCCGCCGCACCCGATCCCGTCACCCTGAGAACAGCGATCATGGAGGCCTGGCCGTCCGGGGCGACGCCAACCATCGGCGTCATCGACACGATGATCCAGGACTGTGGTCAGCCTCAGGTTGTCCTCATGCCACCGAGACCCGGTGACCCCCTCCAGGCGACCCTGGTCGCCCAACTGGCGAATGACCTGGAACCACTGGGTATTGACGTCCTTGATGGTGAACGACTCCAGTCCGACCAGGAGCGTGAAGCGGACATGGTCTACGCGGAGACCAGTGATGCCGCGGCGGCCTCCCGGGTCCTGCTGGGACAACATGGTGGATATGACCTGAAGTGGCGATTGGAAGTCGCCATCGATGGACCCACGATGCTCTATGAGGTCGAGACCTGGGAAGCCAGTGGCAGCCTTCAGGCAACGATCGTCGATGTGCTCACGGGTGAAGAACTGCCCGGTATCGATGTCACTTCATCGTCGCGACAGCAATCCCGTGAGGCGGCACTGGATCGCGCCATCGAGATCCTGGTGACCCAACTGGCATCAGAAGTCGGCCCGCCGATCCTGCGGCACTGGTATGGCTTTGCCGTTGGCGATGGCCTCGTGCGAATCGATGTCAGGGGAAAGGTCGAGAACCTGGATGCGGTGAAGGCGTCACTGCTGGCCATCGAGGGGGTCGAGTCGGTCACCCGGGCATCGCCGGCCGAGCCGGTACGACTGCTGGCCCGGGGTTGGCGAACCGCACAGCAGATCGTGGCGGACCTCGGACAAGGCACTACCCAGTCCTGCCGACACGTGACGATCTTCATTCGAACAGGCCTGTGGTGGGCCCTGTGGGTGGTCGGAGGCGTGGGAGGGGTGGTCGCCATCATCGTGATCGTGATGCTGCTGACCGGCCGCCAACCAGACCCCGCGATCGAGGCCTGATCGCCCAGGAGCCGCCCAGGAGCCATCTGCGAGGGCTGCAGCCGGTCCGCTTTTGCTGAATGGCCCTCGTGCGGGACAATGGGCTACTGGTCCGGTACGTTCAATCGTCGCCGAGGTCCTCTGCAAGTCCGACCTGGTGGAACGTCCCTGCTATCACCCTCACGAATCGGGCCCCCAGGCCCGGTAGACCCAGCCCAGGAGTCCGCCTCATGATCCGTTTCGTCCTCGCCGCCAGCCTGCTCCTGCTTCCCCTGGCAGCGTGCAAGAGCGTCAACACGGTCTCGACCAACAACCCCCGGCGGACCAATGTCGATTATTCCCGGATTGATTTGAATCCCGGGCTGCGCAATGACATCCGGGTGGAGGGCGTTCTCGCCCGCGATATCAATGGCCTGCTCCAGGGCCAGGTCACCCTGTTGAATCGGTCTTCCTCCGCAAAGGACATCCAGACCCGTTTCGAGTGGTTCTCCGGGCAGGGCATGCAGGTTGACGAGTCCAGCACCGTCTGGAATACGTACACGCTCCAGGCCGGTGAGATGCGATCCATCACGGGAACGGCCGGTAGCGCACAGGCGAAGGATTTCCGCTTCGCCATCAAGCCGCTGCGTTGATGCATCCTCTCGTGATCCGTGAAGGAAGAAACATGTCTACTCGCTTTCCCGTTTCCGCATGTCTTGTCGTGATGCTCGCTTCCATGATGCTGATCGGCTGCGCCCAGACGCGGACCGGCAGCCAGATGAAACCCATCAACAACGCCAACCGGCTCACCGGTGGCGAGTGGGATCAGTTCGCCAACTGGATGAAGAACTCCATGATCCAGAGCGGCGTGCTCAACCGGCACCAGGGTCCCGGCGGAACACCGGTGGTCATCGCCATTGCGGACTGGGACAACAACACCAATCAACCCGTGTTCACGCGTGACAAGACCGTCATGGAAAACGCCATTCGGAAGACCCTTGTCAATTCCGGCCAGGCCGTGGTCAACCGGGACATCGGCGGCACCGGCGCCAAGCCCGACAGCCTGACGCAGAACATCACGTCGCTTCGGAATTCCGCCGAGTACGACCAGTCCACGGTTCCGCCGCCGGGCCAGGCCAAGGCGCCGTCGCTGGGCCTCTACATGCAGATCAATCGGATCCCGGTCAACCAGGGCCGGACGACACAGTACGACTACGCCGTCAAGTGCGAGCTCATCGATCTCCAGGCCAAGTACACCGTCTGGGAAGACCAGTTCCTGATGAGCAAGCAGTTCGTTCGCGGCCTCTGAGCCTCGCGCCTGATCTCCCGGAGACGACATCCATGATCCCCACACGCGTCCTCAGAACCTGTTCGCTCGCCCTGGCCGTCACCCTGCCGTCCATGACGGCCATGGCTGACCTGGGACTGGAGTTCCACATGCCGGTGCTGGCTGGGCTGAACGATCCTGTCGTTGAACAGGAGACGCTGACCATCCAGGAACCCGAGGCGGTGACGGAAGTCACGCCGCCGGGATTCAGCAGTCCGGTGACACAGGCGGCCAGCCCGCAGGATGCGATCAACGCCGCCTCGCGAAACCTGCAGTCGGTCGAAACCGACGGCGCCACCTGGATCGAGATCGACGGCCAACTCGGCGTTGTCGCCACCGGTTCGTCCTCGTGGGATCCGGAACTGGCGAATCCGCAACTTCGACTGCGCGAACAGCGGCTGGCCTGGATGACCGCATCGCTCAACGCCAGGACCGCCATGGCAAGATTCGTCGAGGGCGTGTCCGTCGCTGGGCAGGAACGCCTGGCGGATGAACTCACCACGCGGGATACCGAGACCCTCAGCGGCATCGAATCCCGCCGGGAAGGAACGGAGGAAATCTCCTCCACGGCCAGCGCCGTGCTGCGTGGAGCCGTCCTGTATGAACTGGACGAGGACGCCTCGGCTGGCCGCGTGACGGTCACGCTGGTCTCCACCCCGGCCACCCAGGGACTCACGCAGGCCCGAGGCTCCGGCATTGCCGGCGCCCGGAACCTCGCCCATGCCCGCGACATCATGATCGCGGAACTTCGATCCGGTGTTGTGCCACCCACGGGCGGGCGACTGCTCGAGACGGCCGATGGCACGCGAGCCTGGATTGCCTTCGGTGCCGACACCGTCGCGCCCGGCCGAACCGGTCGACTGCGACAGGTCGAGATGGAAAATGCCCGACGCACCGCTCGACTCCGAGCCGAACGCGCGATGGTCGCGATCCTCGAAGGAGAGTCCATCGCCGAGGATGATGTTCTTGATGCCCGATACGAGGAAGTCATGTCGCAGACGGATGACCTCCTCGCCCGGACAAGTGATACCGAGACCCAGCGACTGTCGGAGCAGGCCACCGAATCGACCCGTCGATCCGTTGCGTCCGGCGCCGTACCGCCGGGTGTCGACAGCGTCTCCCTGGAGAGCCCCGACGGGACCTGGCAGTACGTCATGCTCGTACACGGCATCGAACGTGAACCCGCCGCTGCACCGCCCGCACGACTGCCTGGCCCGAGTGTTCCCAGCGGCACGCCGCAAGCCACGCCCAGCCAGCCAAGTGCACCGGCTCCACCGAGAACCCCGACCCAGCAGCCCGCACCTCCCACGCCTCCCGCGGAGATGCCCGCGCCACCATCAGCGCCTTCCGCGGTTCCGCCAGGCAGCGCACCGCCAGCAGCACCGCAGCAACAGGGCGCCGGAAATCGCATCGTCGAAGCGGCAGGTACCGGCGCCACTCGCGAGTTGGCCATCAAGAATGCGCTCCTGGAAGCGGTCTCCATGGTCAACGGAACGCTGGTCAATGGCGAGACCATCGCCTCGCAGAAGTACAAGGATGCCATCGAGGACTTCAACGGCCGCGCGAATCGCCGCACGTCATCCGACTCGCTCTCCAACGAGTCGATCCGAACGACGTCCAGTGGACTGGTGAGCAGCTACGCCATCATCTCGGAGGGACCGTTGGCCGAGAACGCCGCGGAACGGGCGCATGGAGACACCTTCGCGGTCCGCATCCGGGCTGACGTACCAGTGTTTGATCCAAGCACACCGCGCGCGGGCGGTCGGCCCACGATCGCCGTGCTGCCGCTCCGAGTGGCGAAGATCTCACTGCCGGCGGACGAGCAGCGGATCTCGAACAACCGCGTGGCGAACTATTTCACGGCCATCGTCAATCGTGATCTCGTCCGTGACCGGACCTTCACGGTCCTGGATGAGAAGTACCTGCGGGCACTCGACAGCAAACGTGCCGAAATGCTCGACCGCATCCAGGACGGGCGTGCGGACAACCGTGAGATCCTCAAGTTCGGTCGCGAGCTCACGGCCGATTACGTCCTGGTTGGCACACTGGAGGACCTGACGTTCAAGAAGTGGCGGCAGTACGTCAAGCTCCGTGACGTGTACGAGAACCGGCAACAACTCACCGTGGACCTCGAGATGCGGCTCATCAACATCTCGACCGGTGCCGTCGAGTGGATGGACCACTACAGCAACGACTGGAACTCCGTTCAGCTCGCCCAGCGGCGAGGGGAGGACCGCACCCTGTCACCCACCAGGTTCGCCATGGTCAAGGCGGGGGAGGCCATCGAGGCATCGTTGATGGACTACATCCGGTCCAGGAAGAAGGACTGAAGACATGATCGCGCTGCTGCTCTCATTGCTGACGGGGTTCATCGAGCCCACGCCCATCGACACAGCCGTGTCGAATGCGTCCCAACTCACGGCCGCCGGCGAGTCCGGCGCCGAGATCGTGGACGACACGGTCATCTCCTGGACCTCCGAAGCGGTTCCGACCGGCACGACGCCGAAGGCGGACTGGTTGACGCGTCTTCGCCTCAGGGCACAGCGTGACATGGCCTGGGAGATCGCCAGTCGACTCGCCATGGCCCACCCGGGAATGACGATCACCGACGACATGGTGCAGGGTCGAATCGGCCCCGGCCTGGTGCAGCGCTCCGGGATCACGGCGGACCGATGCTGGATCGCGCTCTCCGCCCCGATCATTCCGGCAAAGGTCAAGGTGATGGTCAAGCCACCGGCCAACGGCGACACGGACACCGATGCCTCGCAGATCACGCTCGCCGTCCTTCCGTTCAAGGAACTGGGGCCCGACCCGGAGGCCGGCATCGGGCGATTGATCTCGCTCCTGATGGTCTCGGCGATCAATGCGCCCAACGTGACACTCGTTGAACGCGAGGATGTCGCCAAGCTCATTGAAGCACGGGAATTCGCCGAGCTCGATGCGACCGAGGACAGCACCGGTCTCTTCGTCGGCCGGCTGCTGAATGCCCGGTACCTCCTGACCGGCACCGTTGGTCGAGCCACCGCCGATGAGTGGGTGCTCACCGCTCGAATCATCGACTCGACAACCGGTGAAATCGTGGATGGACACCGTGGCGCCGTCACGTTCCAGAACAGTGGGGAGGGACCAGTGATGGCCACACAACAACTCACCATGGACATGGGACTGCGATCACCCCCCGGTGAAGAGGCCCAGCCACTTCCGCTGCATGATCGCGCGACGCCCGGGACCGTCGAATCTCTCATTCGTGCCGTTCCCCGCGCCGCACCCGTTCCGCTTGAGTTGTCGATTGAACCCAGGCAGGCGGTCTATCGGGACGGCCAGGAACTGCGTATCCGTGCCAGGGCCGGCATCGATGGGTATCTCACCCTGGTTGCGGTGGGCCCCAGTGGCAACGTCACGGTCCTGGTTCCCAATGCGCAGGCCCGTTCGGTTCAACTGCGGGCCGGCGAGTCCATCACGGTTCCCTCCGGTGACATGAACTTCTCCTTCCCGGTTCGGCCACCCCATGGGTTGAACCGGATCAAGGCCTTCCTCACGCCGGAGCCACTGGTCGTTCCCGGCTCCTTCGATGATCGACGACAGGAACTGCTCAAACTGGCCCGCCAATCCCAGGTCGGCACGGCCGGGGCCGATCCCCTGGACAACCCCGACTGGACCTGTCGTGAGATCAACTTCGTCACCCGACCAGCCGCCGCAATCGCGGAATAGGCCCCTCCAGGGCCGGTCCCGGCGAAATTCCCAGGCCAATCCTGCAAGTCGACCCACCCGGGGCCGTCCCCGGTGGTGGAGGGAAACCACGTGCCCCCAGCACCCCTCCTGACCCGAAGGAGACGCCCCCATGCATCGACTGTTGATCTTCCTGGCGGCCGGCTGCCTGCTCGCCGGCTGCGCCTCGACGACCCATGTGAAAGCTGGTCAGCACGACCAGTTCCGCGATGCCCTCGTGGACAGTTGCCGGGCCATCCAGGCCTCGGACTTCGCCGCCGCGCGGCGCCATCTCGATCACGCCAATGATCTCACTGGCGACCTGGAACAGGCCGGCAAGGTCGCTGACCTGGAACTCGTCCTGGTCGGCGCCGAGGCCATGAACTCCGGCCAGCCGGAGGTTGCCGCCCGATCCTGGCTGGCCATCCGCGATCGCTCGCTCAAGCAGCAACTGGTTGCCCTGGCGAGGGCGGAGGGCATCGACATCGTCGCCTTGTCCGCGGCCTCGTCGCAGGAGGTGTCCCGATGATTCGAATTCACCGCTGGCTCATCATTGGGTGTCTCGTCGCGTGCGGTTCAACCGCGATGGCGATCTCGGCCATGCCGGATCACGCCCGATCCCTGCTTCGCGAACGCGATCATCTCCAGCAGCAGTTGCTTCGCGCCGACCAGCAGGCCGCCGAGGCCATGCTTCGTGGCGAAGATCCGGTGGAACTGTTCGCCGAACAGACCGGGCTGCAGGAACAGGTCGACATCCTGCAGATGCGACTGGAGTCGCTCGCGATGCGACTGCACTTCGACCTGCCACCGCTGTCCATGACCATCGAACAGTTCGATCCCAATGCCGCCCTGGAACGTCACATCGCCGTGGGCCGACAACGGGCCATCACCGCCATGGGCCAACACTGTGAAGTCGCCTGCCACTCGATCATGCAGGACGTGAGCTTCCAGGCGTTTCTCGATTTCTGAATCAGCTGCCAGGTGTCCAGGGCACATCGGGAACGCCCTGGATTCGATTGGCCGCACGGGCCATCGCGAAGAGGAGATCTCCCACGCGGTTGATCCAGTGGACGACCTCTTCACTGATGTCCTCGGTTTCCCGGGCCAGCACGATGGCTCGCTCCGCTCGACGCGTGACGGCCCGGGCCAGGTGCAACCGGGCCGAAAGTTCACCGCCGCCGGGCAGGACAAACGTCTTCAGTGGCTCGTTCTCGCCATCGATCTCGTCAACATACGCCTCGATGGTCTCGACATCGGTCGCCGTCAGGCGGGGGACGCGGTCCGAGTGCTCGCCACCGGGCGGTGACGCCAGGTCGGCACCGAGCCGGAAGCACCCATCCTGCAGTTCCCGGATCACCTCAAGAAGGCGACCAGTGTCCGCATCACAGGCAGCGCCCGCGACGCCAAGTGCGGCATTCATCTCGTCCACCTGGCCATAGGCCGTCACACGGGCATGATGCTTGCCGACACGGTCACCTCCGAAGAGATCCGTGTTCCCATCATCACCGCGTTTGGTGTAGAGCCGCACGTCTGCTACTCGAGCGCTGCAGCGCCGGAGACGATCTCGGTCAGCTCGGTCGTGATCTGGCCCTGTCGAGCGCGGTTGAAGAGCCGACGCAGGGTGCTGCCGAAGTCCTTGGCGTTCTCAGTTGCGGCCTTCATCGCCACCATCCGCATGATCTGTTCGCTGACCGCGGCCTCGTTGAAGGCCTGCAACAGCGCGGTCTTGACCGTCAGCGGGAGCAGCTCATCGAGCAGTTCGCGGGCGGATGGAATGAAGTCATAGACCGGCCGTGTTCCAGCAGACTCACCTTCCGCATCACCGGTGGGCTCATGCGTCATCGGCAGCAGTTGCTTGATCTCAGGCACCTGGCGGGAACTGGAAACGAACCGCATGGAAACGATCCGAATCGCGTCATACTCACCAGCGAGGTAGCGATCGATGTACTCGGAGGCGATCTCTCCAACCGCCTCGTAGGACGGCTTGTCGCCGATGTCATGTCGACGGGAGACCTCGACTCGCTGGAACTTGAAGAAGCCCACGCCCTTCTTGCCCGCGACCTCGAGGTCGTAGTCGACGCCCTCTTCCTTCAGTGATCGAAGATGATTCAGGGCCGTCCGCAGGACGTTGCCGTTGTAGGCGCCGCAGAGTCCACGATCGGAGCAGATGGCCAGGACCAGTTCCTTGCCGACCTTCTGGTCGGGGCCGGAGATCAGTCTGGACTCGTACTCGTCCGCGGCAGAGGCCGCCTGGCGAACCATGTCATCGATGCACGCGGCATACGGCTTCGACGACTCGGCCCGCTGCAGGGCAGAGGTGAACTTGGCCGTCGCGATCATCTGCATCGTCTTGGTGATGCGGGCGATGGTCTTGACGGCGGTAATCCGCTTCTTGATTTCCCGAATCTGGGCCATGGGATCGAGGAGTGTATCAGGAGCGGGAAGAAGCCGCCTCACCGGGCTGACCGCTGGCGGACCCGGCCGCCCCGAGTCGCTGGCCGTCCCAGGCCAGGCCCATCCGGGGGGGCAACGTGGCCTCCACCCGGGCGTGCTGGATGTCGTGGGCCATGTGAATGAACCAGGTCTGGCCGGCGGTGATGGTCCCGGCCGTCTCGATGGCCTGGTCCATGTTGAAGTGGGTGGGGTGGTGCCGCTCCCGAAGCATGTCGAGAAAGAGGGTCTGCAGACCCTCCAGCCGAGGCCAGCTCTCCGGGGGAATGGCCGAGACATCGGTGCACCAGGCCAGGGGCATGAGTCCCGGGGCCCCGGGGGCCTCGAAGCGGAACCCGAGGATCGGAAGTCGCCCATGCATCAGTCGGATCGGCTCGACCCTCAGGCCGAAAAGGTCAAGGACCGTGCCAGGCGCCAACTCGTGGGGCAGGAGCGTGGCGACGAAGGAGTCGTTGACATTCCGGTCCCGCTGGAAGATGTGCTGGTAGACGCGGCCGAGATGTTCCATCGTGTGCGGCTCGGCATACAGTTCGATCGGTGCCTTCATCGTCACGTTGAACCGACGAACCTCGTCCAGGCCAAACGTGTGATCCACGTGGTTGTGGGTGAAGAGAATGGCATCGCACCGGTCGATTCCCTCGCGAAGCACCTGCTGCCTCAGGTCCGGCGACGCATCCAGCAGGATCGTCCGGGGGTGGTCATCCGCGTCGATGAACCGGATCGCGGCCGACGTCCGCAGACGACGATCCCTCGGATCCGTGCTGCAACACACCTCGCAGGAGCACCCGATGGCCGGTATCCCCGCTGATGTTCCAGATCCCAGGACGATGAACTCCAGGTCACGCATGGCCGGGAACCGCCTCGGACGTGGCATCCAGGCATCCGGCCTGGACCGCCTGCACAAGTGCCCGTGACGCTTCCGCCGGGTCGGTGGCGCCACAGATCCCATGGCACACGGCCACGCCTCGGCCACCAGCACGGGTCACCTGCTGGACCCCCGCCAGGTCGATACCACCGATGGCCAGGTGAGGCACCGATCCCAACGCCGGAAGCATGGTGACCAGGTGCTCGGGGCCCGCCGGGACCAGTTCAGGCTTGGTGGGTGATGCAAACATCGGGCCGATGCCGCAATAGGACGCGCCGCGAGCGATGGCCGTCTCGGCATCAGCAGGCGTTCGGACGGTCACGCCAAGCAGAAGGCTGTTGCCGGCCAGCGAACGAACGTCGGCGGGGTCCATGTCGTCCACGCCGACGTGAACGCCATCAGCCCGCGCGGCCAGGGCCACGTCAACCCGATCGTTCACGATGACGGAGACGTTCCGAGGGCCAGCCAGGTCGACCAGGTGACGGGCCCGACGAATCAGCTCGGCGGTCCCGAGCGACTTCTCTCGCAACTGGATGCAGTCGACTCCACCATCGATGGCTGCGGCAGCCACCTCCGTCCAGGGCCGCTGGCAGGAGTCCTCGGTCAGCAGCAGGCAGACGGACCACTGTGGGGCACGCCCCGCGGAAAGGCTGGTCTCGACATGACCGGCGAGGTCATAGATCGAATACCGCAGCTGCTCCAGGGTGCCTGCCAGCGACGGTGCCTCGACCTTGGCCAGTTCCTCCAGCGATCGCAGGGCTTCCGTGACCCGTCGGCCAGCCGCCGCGGCGACGGCCTGGAGGTCCCGGCGTCGCCCCTCGGCCTCGGTGGAAACTGACGTCCCCACGTCGCCCATCGTGTCCCGCGAGCACACCATCGAGGGGCCCGGCCATCGACCAGCGACCTCCGTCAGCGCATGCCGGGCCTGCTTGAGACCCTCCACGCGGTCGACGTCATCCAGGACGAAACGAGCCAGGTCCTCCAGCACCCGAAGCCCTTCCCGGGCCCGGTTGAAGACAGCGTCAGCCATTCGGTGCGATCCAGACATTCCCGTCATGGTAGCCCCGGCTGCAGCCAGGCCGGGGGCCATGTCGATGATCAGCACAAGTCCACCCGGGCACCCCCGGGAGTAACAGGAGAAGCTCGTGTATCGCACCATTCGGACTGGATCACCCCGTAAGCCGGCCGTGCTCGTCGGCCTTCCGACCGGCACCTCTCGCCTGCCCAAGTCACTTCAACAACTGGATGAGGCCCATGGCGGGCGGTTGAACCAGGCCAGGCGGTCCCGGATGTTCAACGGGAAGATCGGGGACCTGGTGATCGAGGGTGATGACGTCGTGCTGGTGGGCCTTGGCGACCGGGAGTCCCTGGACCTGGACGCCATCCGCCGGATCGGTGGGCGACTGGTCCGGCACCTGCACGAGGCGGACCTCCATGCACTCGACGTGCAATTGGACCTGACGGTCCCCGAGAGCGTGGCCGATGCCGACGCCACGGGCCAATCCCTCGCCGAGGGCATGGGGCTGGCCAACTGGCGAGTCGATTTCTTCGACGGCAAGGCCACGAACCGATCGGCGGCCAGCGGTACGCTCACCCTGACCTCGACCTGTCGAGATGTCCGCGGTGGAATCCGTCGCGGCCTGATCCTCGCCGAATCGACCAACGAGGCCCGCCGGATCTCGGCGACACCGCCCAACATCTGCATTCCATCCTGGGTGGCCCAACAGGCCCGAGCCGCCGCCCGACGGGTCGGACTCCAGTGCAAGGTCATCTCGTTCGCGGAAGCCAAGCGATTGGGCATGGGTGGCCTGGTCAACGTCGGCAAGGGTTCGGCGCACAAGCCCTGCATGATCGTGCTGGAACATCGCCCCAGTCGACCGCGTCCCGGCCAGCACATCGCCCTGGTCGGCAAGACCATGACCTATGACAGCGGGGGGTACTCGCTCAAGATCTCCAACACGATGAAGGGCATGAAATACGACATGAACGGCGGGGCCGCCGTGTTCGGTGCGATGATCGCCCTGGCCCGGCTCAAGGTGCCGGTTCATACCCACGCCGTGCTGCCCTGCGCCGAGAACCTCGTCAGCGGTGAGGCCTATCGCCCCGACGACATCATCAAGATGTACAACGGGGTCACGGTGGAGGTCACGAATACCGATGCCGAGGGTCGGTTGATCCTCGGTGACGCCCTCTCCTGGACCTGCCGGAAGCTGAAACCCACCGCCATCATCGATGTCGCCACCCTCACGGGCGGCGTCGTGGTCGGCCTGGGCCACTTCTGCGCTGGCATGTGGTGCCGGGACGACGACCTGCGGCAACGGGTCGAGACCGCGGCCCAGTCCACTGGTGAGCGGGTCTGGCACCTTCCGCTCTGGGAAGAGCACCGGACCTTCATGCGGGCCCGTCATGCCGACATCTGGAACTCCGGGCCAAGCCGAAACGCCCACCCCATCCAGGGCGCGGCCTTTCTCAGTTACTTCGTCGACGAAGGCCTGCCATGGACGCACCTGGATATCGCCGGCGTCAGTGCCGTCGAAAAGCAGGATGACCTCCACGTCGTGGGGCCGACCGGGTTCGGCGTGCGATTGTTGGCCGAGGTCGTCGCGAGAAGCGGGGCCTAGCGGATCGTCATCCGGCGGAATTCATGAACCGTTCAAGACGATCTGGAATGAGCTGTTTCATCCGCGCCGCGACCGAGTCATAGACCGCCTGCCCTTGGCCGATGGGGTCGGGGATGTCGCCATCGGGATCGAGCAGTTGGATCCGTTCGCACAGGGCCTCGTCGTCCCGAACCAGGGCCCGAGCGGCCTGCTGGTGCCCCCGGGTCATGCAGAGGACCAGGTCCGCCTTGCGGATCATGTCCGGTGAAAGGGGGGTGGAGCGGCCATCATGCTCGATTCCCATCGCCTCCAGTGTCCGAATCGCCTCCGGCGAGGGGTGAGCCCCGCTGGATGCCATGACCCCGGCTGAAGCGACGAAGACCTGGGAATCATCGACCACGGAGCGGGCGATGGCCTCAGCCATCGGGCTCCGGCAGGTGTTTCCAGTACAGACGAAGAGGACGGTATTCACGGGTAGTCTCGGCAGGACCACGATGGTAGCCGAACGGGCACCGTTCGACCCTCCAGGTGGCTTGTTTCCCTGCCCCTCTTGCGTTCTTGGTGGCGATGCGTTTAGATAATCCCCTACGGGGCGTCGCCCCACATGGAGACCTGCAGGTGGAGTTCATCAACGTCGACGAGGCCAACGAGCTGCTGGCGCAGCACGGGATCGAGCGACAAGCACCAGACGAAGACCACGCCTACCTCCGCATGGTGGCTGATTCGACCAGCCAACGGCACCTGGCCGTGCCCGAGGGTGACGTCGAACCACTTCCCGGGGCCGAGGTCATCGAGATCTCAAGTGATCGCATGCCGGAGGTGATTGATCACATCCTGCACAAGCTGCATCACAACCAGTTGATCCTGTTCCCGGTCGGTCGATGGCGAAGCATCTTCGATGTCGTCGCCTTCTCGCTGGCGGAGAACGAGGAGTGGCAACGCGTTGACGCCGCCGCCACCGTGGAGCTCAACAGCCGCGATCCGCTCTTCTGTGATACCGGGGACCTGCACCTCGTGTGCGACCTGGTCAAGACGCTCTTTCATGATTCGGAGTCGCCCGACCAGGGGCTCCTGCTCATCACGGCCGGCCTTCCGCTGGTCATGGAAGTCGTCCCCAACGGGGGGGTACGCCTGTCGTTTGGCAACGAAGCCGTTGCCGAGGAAATCTCCGAGGCCATCACCGCCTGACCCCCCGTGATCGGATTCGAATCCCAACCCGGCTCGACCGGATCCCGTGAGCATCAACTCGATTCACTCCGGGCTGCGCGTGATGACCTGGCCACACTCCGCCATGACGTCGATGTCATTCTCGACGCGCTCGACGAAGACACCGTGGACGACCTCCGGCCCCGCTTGACCGAGTTGATCCATCGCCTGCTGGACGCGACCCGCGTGGTGACCAACGCCTGCAGTGATCTGCCCGTCGAGCTCGATGATGCCCAACGGACGCTCTCCAGTCGATTGCTGGACTTTCGCCGGGCCATCGGGTCGCGTTCGACCGATACCATTCGGCAATCGCTTCGCGGGGACCTCGTGGCCTCCGCATCGGCCTGGAATGGCTTGCTGGAAGATGTGATGGATCACCTGCGGTCCACGAAGAAGGACACCTGAACATGCCCGCGGCACGAGGTCCTCGAATGGCTCGAACCAAGCAGATCCAGGCACAGGTCGACCGCGCCCTGGAGGAGGTTCGAAACGAATCCTGGTTTACGGCCGAGACCCACTTCGCCAAGGCGTTGGCGGCCAGCCGAGGCCGCAACGACTGGCCCGGAATGATCGAGATCCTCGAGGGTCTTCGCCAGTGCCGTCGCGGTATTCGCCGCAAGGCCCTCGGCCGTGGCGCGATCACGATCTGTGACGAGGCCGTCACCGAGACCATGGACCTCGCCCCCGGGCGTTACCTGATCCAGCCACCGCTCGTCGGCGCCGACGCCCGACGGTTGATCCAGTTCGGCCGAGATCGAGGTGTGCCCATTGCCGTGGTGTGCCGCGAACCGCGGACCCGTACCGGGCTCACGCCCATCGTGGCCATTGCCCCGGGAACCACGGTTCGCGTCCAGATCGACTCTCCCACGAAGGACAATCGTCCGAGCGTGGCCTGGTTCAAGGGAGCGCTCCAGGCACTCAGTGATGCCGCGCTGGAAAAGATTGATCCGACCCAGGTCGTGGAGCGTCGTATCGACGCACTCCTGGGCTGCATGGATGCCGTCCCGGACAGCGAGGCGGTCCTGGTCAAGCTGTCCGAGACCTGCTCGGAAGCCGCCCAGGAGTCTTCCTGATCCACGGAAGCCGTGGGCAGGTGCCCGTGTACCATGTGCATAGGGCCAACCACCCATGACTGAAACCACGACGAATCCCGAGAATTGGACCGAGCACGAACTGCGATCAACCGTGGCGGGCAGTTTTCGTCTCCGGACCATGGGCATGGCCATCGTCTGCCTCGTCCTGGGCGTCTGGGGCGTGTACGACTACATCTGGGCCATCCCTGCGGAACAGGAGGCCTACCTCCGTGGTGAGATCTGCCGCGACGTCCGCTCCTGTGTCGACGAGATGTCGCTGGGCACCCAGAGCACCCTGCCGGCTGAGACCGTCGAGATCATTGATCTGCAACTGGCCCGCGACGTCTCCGGCAACGTGTCCCCCGAGGACCTGTCCTGGCGGGATTCCCTGAAGATCTTCCGCGATGCCATCAGTCCGCCGCCGACGCTGTCGCCGACGGATCTGCCGGCCGTCCAGGAGGATGCCCTGCGCGAGGCGGATGCCGGTCTCGATATCTACGGCGATGCCGAGGCGCCATCCAAGTTCGATCGACCCATCCAGTGGCTGTTCATTCTCTGCCTGCCATTCGTGCCCTACTACCTGTGGGCCTTCGCATCGGCCAATGCCCGGCGGTACCGCTTTGAACCCAACGGCACGTTCGAGATGCCCGAGGGCACCTGGCGGGCCGATGAAATCGCGGACATTGACATGCATCGATGGATGGCCAAGTCGATCTGCTGGTTGCAGCATGTCGACGGCACCCGGGTCAAGCTCGACGCCCACATCTACAAGGGACTCGACACGATCATCGGCGCGATCGCGTATCGACTGCGGCCGGAAGAGTGGACGGTCGATGCCCGGCCGCTCGAGAAAGTCCGTGCGGAGCAGGCCGCGATGAGAGAAGCCGAAGAGGCCAATACCGAGTCCTGATCATCCATGTCGATGTTGCTGGCTGACAACCTGGTCAAGAGCTACAACGGGAAGCGCGTCGTCGACGAGGTGTCTTTCTCGGTTGACGAAGGTGAGATCGTCGGCCTGCTGGGTCGAAACGGGGCGGGCAAGACCACATCGTTCAGAATGGTGATCGGCATGATCACGCCCGAGGCCGGTTCGGTCTCGTTCCTCGGCGAGGATGTCACCTACCTGCCCATGTACAAGCACGCCCGGCGGGGGATGGGATACCTGAGCCAGGAACCAAGCGTGTTCCAGCGGCTGTCCGTCCGGGACAACCTCATGGCCATCCTGGAAACCACCTCGCTGGATGCGGCCGCCCGGCAACGCCGCTGCGAGTCACTCCTGGAACAGTTCGGCCTGGTCGCCAAGAGCCGTGATCTCGCCCGGACCTGCTCCGGTGGCGAACGTCGCCGCCTGGAGATCGCGCGGGCCATGATCACGCAGCCGAAGCTGCTGCTCCTTGATGAACCGTTCGCCGCGGTGGATCCCCACACCGTCGAAGAACTGCAGTCCGAGGTGCGGGCACTGGCCTCCGAGGGTATTGCCATTCTCGTGACCGACCACAACGTCCAGCAGACGCTGCGAATCTGTGATCGGGCCTACATCCTCCACGAGGGACGGAACCTGCGAGAAGGTGATCCCAAGACCGTCATCAACGATCCCGTGGTCCGGGAGGCCTACCTGGCCTCTACGTTCCGCGGTGACGAGTTCGACTAGGCCGATGGCCTGCCGGTGGTAGACTCTCCAGTCATGCGAGCCGTGTTGATCATCCTGTTCGGCGGCATTCTCCTGGCCACTGGGGGGTGCATCCGCCGGACGCTTTCGGTCACCAGTACGCCGCCCGGCGCCCTGGTCTGGATCAACGATCGTGAGGTCGGCCGGACACCGCTGGTCGTCGACTTCACGCACTACGGCACCTACGACGTCCGCGTCGAGCGCGAAGGCATGGAACCCGTCATGACCAATCGCAAGGCTTCCGCGCCGGTCTGGGATCTTCCAGGTCCGGATCTCGTCGTGGAAATCCTGCCCTTCCAGGCGAACAGCCGGATCGACTGGCACTTCGACCTGGAACCGCGCGACGAGTCACACCCACGACTGTTGGAACGAGCCGAGGCCTTCCGGGCCAAGGCCAAGGGCATCGAGGCAGGCACGATCACCGATCCCGAGGCGGACGTCGTCACGATGGACCCGGGGACGGAAGACACCGGGGAGGAGGCCGACACGGCCACCTCGAACGAGTCGTCATCGGAATCCGCGGCCGAATCCGCAGCCGAGACCGATTCTCCCCGCCGCTGAGGGCATACTGTTCATGAACGGCAGGACCGGTCCTGCCCAATCTTGAAGCGTTGCCGCTTGCCCTGATTCCGGGAGGATCCCGCATGATCATCTCCACGACCGTGATGCTCGCCCTGGCCGTCGGGTTCGCCCAGGACGCCACCAATTCCAATGGCCAGGCCACGCCGCCGACGGAGACCACGACATCGGCCGAGTCGGTCTCGGCCCGTTCAGAGGATCGCGTGACCGAGGCGATGCGGCGACTCCGGGATTCCGACCTGACGCAGAACACGCCGTCCAAGGTGCTCTGGCAGAAACTCGTCGAGACGACCGCCACGATGCTGGCCGTTCGCCGCGAGGTCGCCCAGGCCAGGATGGAACTCTCGGGCCTGCAACGGGAGCTCGATGACCTGAGGCAGTTCATTCTCGATCATGACACCTACGGCCCGGACTACACGTCGTACAAGAAGGTGCTCGAGGAGACGAAGAAGCAGCGTCGCGCAGAGGCCGCCCGGGCGCAGCGAGAGAAGGACGACGCCAATCGACGTCGTCGGATGGAAGTCAAGCAACGCCTTGATGCCGCCAAGGGCCGTGAGGAACTTGAGAAGCTGTATGACGAGCGCGGCTTCGCACCCATCGGCCAGGACGTCTACACCGCTCGATCCGCGTTCTTCTACGCCCCGATCGAGGGCGAGGACGGCCGGACCGTGCAGTACCGGCCCACGCGTCTCGGTACGCTGCGACCCGTCACCGTCCCCAGCAACCGGGAACTGAACTACTCCACCATGACCATCTCCGGAAGCGTGCTCAATGGTGACACGAACATCCGGAGCATCGGGGTCGCGTTCACATTCTTCGATGAGTCAGGCAACCAGGTCGGTGCCCAGATCATCGAGATCGAGAATGCCCGCCCCAACGTGCCGTATCCATTCACCAGGAAGATCGACATGGCACTCAACCGGCCGTTCCATTCACACTCGACCTATGTGCTCTATGCCGACCAGGTACAGATCCCCTGAGTCTCGAGAATCCACAACTTGGTGATTTGCCGCCGCGGGCGTCTCCAAGGAGGCGCCGCTCGCTGATGCCGTTGGTGATCATCCTCGTGGCCGTCGGGATCCTCGTGTGGTCACAGTGGTCCAGCCGACAGGATCGAATCAAGACCGCCGAAGCGGTCACGGCGATGGTGGACAGCGTCTGCAGTGGGCAGTCGCCTGCCGTGCCGATCCGATGGGCGGACGTCGCCGTGCGCGACGCCTTCCAGGGGGCGGTTGGTGAGTTGTGTGGATCGGAACCCGGGAACCGGACCGTTGTCGTGGTAGACACGAGCGACCCGGCCGACGACGCCCTGGAGGCCCGGATCGGCGTCGGCGACCGTGTCTTCATGACCCTGACGGTCCTGCTGCTGCCGGACGGCACGATTGTCGTACAAGGCTGGTCCAGCGGGTAACCTCTCCCGGATCATCCCCCGCGAGAGGTTGGAACCGAATGCAAGTCTGGCTCAACGGCGAAGTCGTCTCTGAATCCGAAGCCCAGGTGTCCGTCTTCGACAGCGGCATCCAGCATGCCGTGGGGCTGTTCGAAACCATGAGCGCCCACAATGCCCGCATCTTCCGGGTGATGGAGCACGCGGAGCGACTGGTCGAATCCAGCCGAACGCTCCTGATGTCCCAACGACTCCAGGCCGGTCCCCTGGCGGAGGCCGCGGAACGCCTGCTGGCGCAGAACACCATGACAGAGGCGCGGATCCGGCTCACCGTGACCGGTGGCAATCTCAACATGCTTCAGGCCGCCGAGGGTGGGCACGTCGATCCCACGGTGCTCATCGTGATCCAGCCTCCAACGAACTACCCGCCGGTGTTCTTCTCACAGGGCGTCGAGGTGTGCCTGGCGGCGGGACGAGAAAACCCCTGGACGCCGATGGCCGGACACAAGACGCTCAACTACTGGCCCCGGATCCACGCGCTCCAGATGGCCGGTCTTGCCGGAGCCAGCGAGGCCTTGTGGCTCGATCCCGCGGCCCACCTCATGTCCGGCTGTGTCAGCAACCTCTTCATCATCCGCGATGGTTGCCTTCAGACCCCCTGGGCACGCGGGGAGCAGTCCGAGAGCGGTGAAACCTCGCCAGTGCTGCCCGGCATCACCCGCGGTGCCGTCATCGAGTGCGCGGAAGCCGCCGGCATCACCGTGCAACGCATGAACCTGACCCTGGACGATCTGCTCCAGGCCGACGAGGCCTTCCTGACGAATTCCAGCTGGCAGGTCCTCCCGGTGCGAGGCCTGCGGCTGCAACGGCGACAGGAGGATGGCACGCCAGGCGTCGAATCCCGACCCATCGGGGCCGGCAGCGTGGGATCGATGACGACACAGCTCCGCCGGGACCTGCTGGACCTGATCGAACGCGAAACGCACGACTGATCAGTCGCGGTTGATCACCCTGACATTTCGTCGACCGGCCTCAGGCGGACGCCGTCCCGGGGTCCGACCCAGGAGCCAGTTGATTCCCGCGAGGACCATGAACACCACTGCTGCCGCGAAGGTGGCCAGCAGCAGCAGCAGGAAGATCGGTATGGCGATGACCAGCAGGAAGGTGATCACGGCGGCCCGGGTCGCCCAGTTGGGTTGACGTCCCGCCGCCCGGAAGGCTTCTGACATCCGCTCGCTGCCGATGTTGATCACCCGTACTCTCGGTTGGCCACCTGGATGCTCGGTCATCCACACATCATACCCACCTGCATTTGGCCCGAGCCACGATCTCCTGGCCGGTATGATCGAGGAACTCGAGCAGGATGCCGTCTACCCATGAGCACTGAAGCCGCCGGATTCGTTCATCTCCACCTCCATACGGAGTACTCGCTCCTCGATGGTGGTAACCGCATCCGCCCGCTCATCGAACGAGTTGCCGACCTGGGCATGACCGCCGTGGCCATTACTGATCACGGCAATCTCTATGGGTGCGCCGAGTTCTTTCGCGAGGCCGGGAAGGCCGGCATCAAGCCGATCCTCGGCATCGAGGCCTATGTCGCGCCGGGTGATCGCCGCAACCGCACCAAGACCGGTGGCAAGGACGGGGGGTATCACCTCGTGCTGCTCGCGGAGAACCAGCAGGGATGGGCCAACCTCCTCCGGCTCAGTTCAGATGCCTACCTCACCGGGTTCTATCACCGTCCCCGGATGGACCGGGAGACACTGCAGGACTGGGGCGACGGACTGATCGCCATCAATGGACACCTCGGCAGTTCGATTGCGCATCACCTCGTGCAGTATGAGCAGACCGGGAAGGACGTCCACTGGGACGCCGCGGTCGAGGAAGCTTGCTGGCATCGCGATACCTTCGGCACCAATGCTGATGGCGAGCCATGCTTCTACATCGAGTTGCAACGCATCGGCGTGCCGGACCAGGATGCGATCAATCCACACCTGATCCGTCTCGCGAGAGAACTCGATCTTCCATTGGTCTGCGACAACGACGTGCACTTCCTCAAGCGGGAGGATCACGAGACCCACGACACGCTCTGCTGCATCTCGATGGGGCGGACTCGGGACGATACGTCCCGCCTGCAGTACCCGACGGAATTGTTCGTCAAGTCACCGGAGGAGATGCGGGCCCTGTTCGAGGACCTTCCGGAGGCGGTTGACAACACGGTCCGAATCGCTGACCGATGCAACGTCGATGTGGACTTCGAGACCAATCATGCGCCAGTCGTACGGGTCACCGGGCCGAAGGGCGCCCCTCGGTACACGGACGGTGATCTGACGGAGTGGTTCAACGGGTGGTGTGATCAGTTCGAACTGCATCCCTGGGATGCCGACAACGAGGCCGACCTGGACGCTGACACCCTGAAGGCGGACTGCGACCGGGCACTGCGGAACCTCTGCGAAGCAGGCTTGATCTGGCGATATGGCCCCGACGGCATCACGCCCGAGATCCGGGCCCGCTGCGACCGGGAACTTCAGATCCTCAGCGACAAGCTGATCAGCGCGTACTTCCTGATCGTCTGGGACTTCGTCAACTGGGCCCGGCAGCGGGGCATCCCGGCCTGCGCCCGTGGCAGCGGCGTCGGCACGATGGTGGGCTATGTCCTGGGACTGTCCAACGCATGCCCCGAACGATACGGCCTGCTGTTCGAACGATTCACCGATCCCGATCGGAGCGAGTATCCCGATATCGATGTTGACATCTGCCAGGACGGACGCGGGCAGGTCATCCGGTACGTCCGGGAGAAGTACGGCCACGTCGCCCAGATCATCACGTTCGGTCGCCTCAAGGCCCGGGCCGCGATCAAGGATGTCTCACGCGTCTACGGACTGCCGCCGCAGGAAGGTCAGCGATTGGCCAACCTCGTCCCGCCCGCGCTGAACATCACGATCGACGAAGCGCTCGAGAGCTCGGACGAGTTCCGTACCGAGCATTCCGGCAATACCTCCTCGCAGCAGGTCATCGATGCCGCGAACCAACTCGAGGATCATGCCCGACACAGTGGTGTGCACGCCGCTGGCGTCGTGGTCGCGACCCAGCCATTGGAACGAATCGTGCCCCTGTGCAAAGCCTCGGGCTCCGACGACGTCATGACCCAATGGGACGGCCCCACGTGCGAGCAGGCCGGGCTCCTGAAGATGGACTTCCTGGGCCTGCGAACGCTGTCGACGCTGGAACTGGCCCGGAAGCTGATCCGCCAGACCCTGGACGAGGACACGATCTGGCGCACGGTCGGCCGAACGCCGGGAGACGGTTCCCATCCACTGGATCTCGATCGGCTGGCCTTTGACGACGTGAAGGTGTTCGACCTGTTCCGCCGGGGAGAGACGGCCGGCGTGTTCCAGTTTGAATCCGGCGGCATGCGGCAACTGCTCCAGAAGATGAAGCCCGAGCGCCTGGAGGATCTGATCGCCGCCAACGCGCTCTACCGGCCTGGTCCGATGGACCTGATCCCCGAGTACTGTCGCAACAAGACGGGCACGATTCCGAAGGTGCAGGCCATCGTGGATGAGCTGACCGAGGAAACGTACGGGATCATGGTCTACCAGGAACAGGTGATGCAGATCGTGCATCGCCTCGGTGGTGTCCCGCTGCGTGATGCCTACACCCTCATCAAGGCGATCAGCAAGAAGAAGCACGCGGTCATCAACGCCAACCGCGAGGTCTTCCTGGCCGGTGCAGTGGGGGAGGGGATGGCCGAGGACGAAGCCAACCGACTCTTCGAGTTGATCCTGAAGTTCGCGGGATACGGCTTCAACAAGTCGCACTCGACCGGGTATGCCATCATCGCGTACCACACGGCCTACCTGAAGACCTACTTCCCCGTGCAGTACATGGCCGCCGTGCTCACGTTCGAGTCGCAGGCCCGCAAGACGGAGGAATGGGCGCCGTACCTCGAGGAATGCCGGCATGTCCGCTTCCCGGACCACGAGGACGGGAAGCCCCACGTCGGGATCGACGTCTGCCCGCCGGACATCAATGAATCGGATGCGACCTTCACGGTCGTCTACGAGGCCGATGAACCTCGCGATGCCAACCATGGACGCATCCGGTTCGGCCTCGCGGCCATCAAGGGTGTCGGCAACGCCGCGATCGACGCGATCATCGCCGCCCGACAGGATCACGTGTTCCATTCCCTGCATGACATCTGCGCGATGGTGCCGCCGAAGGCGGTGAATCGCGCAACGCTCGAGGCGCTGGTCAAGAGTGGCGCCATGGACTCCCTCCACGGCGGAGCACACCGCGCGCCCATGGTGGCCGCGCTCGAGGGCGCACTCAAGCAGGGCCAGCGCGAGGCCCGTGATCGGGAGCAGGGCCAGGGCAACCTGTTCGGTGGGGCACCGGAAGCAACCACGCCCGATACCCCTTCGGAACCCGCGGCACCGCTGCCATCGACGCCTCCCTGGACCCGACTGGAGACCCTGGGCTACGAACGCGAAGTGCTGGGGTTCCACGTCTCCGGCCATCCAATCGACGAGTATGCCAGCCAGGTCCTCCCCTACGTGAGCGTCAGCATCGGCGAGATTGAACTGCACAAGCCCGGTACACCGGTGATCGTGGCCGGCCTGATCTCACAGGTCCGGAACATCACGGTCACCCGGGGCCGCTCTGCCGGCAGTCGAATGGCTGTTGTTGAACTGCAGGACCGCCTCGGCAGCGTCGAGGGTGTGATCTTCTCGGAGGCCTTCGCCAACTGCGGCGAACTCGTGCAGCCGAACATGGTCGTCATCGCAACCGGGCGAGTCGATGAGCGTAACGGCGAGATCCAGTTGATCGTGGAGCGACTGTTCCAGCCGGATCGCGCCCCCGAGTACATCACGGAATCCGTTTCGCTCGATCTGCACGCCGAGGACACGGTCGACATCGAACAACGCGTCAGGATGGCCGCGGGCACTCTCAAGCAGGCCGGTGGGGCACAGACTTCCAACGGCGCGCATCCAGCAGCCGTGTTCCTGCGGCTGTTCCGCCCGGATGGTGTGGTGTCCCTGAAGACCGACCTTCGCGTGATCATGCGTCCCGCGGTACTGAAGGAACTGGAAACGGTGCTGGGCAGTTCGGAACGCATTCACCTGACCGCACGAGCACCAGGCGACATGGTGGCGCCCAAGCGACGCCAGTCCTACCGCTGAAAAAGCCACCCGCCCGATCCGAAGATCGAGCGGGTGGTCCCCTCCAAATCAACTTCAAGTCCTGGTAGTGGACCTGGAGCCCTCGTCATGCAGCCAAGTCACCCCACTCGGAGCCGTCCTGGTCGTCGGTGAAGGACCCGGGATCGAATTCCATCCCGGTCTGACCATCACCGTCGTTGTCCTTCGGCCACTCGTCCTGTCCACGGCGGTGGATCCGGACGATGCGGCCCAGTTGCTCACCCAGTACCGTCCGCAGGCTGTCGAGCATCCCGGCGACGGAATCCTCGAATGGCGTGTCGGCACTGCGGAAGAACGTCATGATCGCCAGCGTCTCGCTACCGCACTTGCAGGCAAATGCAACCACCTGCGTGTTGGCCAGCATCGTGGCATCCAGCCCGTTGTCCCGGGCCCACGCCTCGGCGTCCTCGTAGCGAACGAGGCCACTCTCCTGCTGCAGCGGCGGGCAGATGGCTTCACCCAGCGCCCGGTAGAGGGGCATGGGATCGCGATCCGTCATGTCGTAGTTGACGTAGGCCCCGATTCCAAATCGTTCCGATGATTCCGGCAGGTACACCACGGCATTGGTGGGCCCCAGCCGGCGAAGCATGTATTCCAAGGCGGTGCGGAGCATGTCCTCAACGTCAAGGTCCTGGCTGATCAGCGTCTTGAACTCGCTGACCATGACGGCATCCGTCACCTGGTCCCGCATCGTGCGATAGGCCGAGGCCAGGTCGCTGCACAGGACATCGACCTGCTCGGACATCTCGTCACGCGACTCACTCAACTCGCGGCAGGCGTCGAGCAGGTTGACCATTCGCTGTTCATTCTCACGAGCAGCGCGGACTCGCTCGAGCAGTTGCTCGATCCGCTGGTTCAGTCGCTGGAAGTCAGCCGGAAGGACCAGGAAGTCGGACGCACCGTCGCGGATCGCATCAACAGTGAGTTGCGGATCCAGGGAGTCCGACCAGACCATGGCACGAACCCACGATCGATTGGCCTGGATGTCCCGAACCAGCCGAAGCGACTCGCGGCTGCAGGCCTGTCCATCGACGAGGACGACATCAATGGCGTCATGGGCTTCGAGCATCTCCCAGGCTTCGTCGATCGAAGACGTCACGAGGCAGACATGCCCCATCTCTTCGACGTGGTCAACCAGCGACTGGCGGTTCGTGCTCTTGGGCCCCACGACCAGCATGCATGCCCGGTCTGTCCGAATCCCACCGTTCAAGGCATCTTCGATCATGCGTTCCATGGGTTCCATCTCGCGTCGTCCTTTCTTCCGTTCCCGGGACCGGGTGACCCCCAAGCGGGGTCCCGAAACCCCGGGACTGATGGGTCAATCGGACAATCAGGGGCCTCTATTCAGCCCAGTCCCACAACAGGACACATCTCCCGGTCCCCGCCAGGGCCCCGAGAGCCGACATCCTGCTCGAAACGCCGATCCTGTCGTGAGTTGGAGAAAACCCGTGCAGAGGTGGAATACACCGAAAGAAACTGCCGTGGAGGGGATCCTGCCGCCGGACTACCCCTCTCGAGCGTCCCATAGTCGGACCGCCTCGGGTTCTCGAGGGTAGATCGGGGCCAGGTGGAGCGGATCAACGGCCTGATTCCCGGCCAGGCCACGCTCGGTGATCTCCAGGAGGGACTCGGGGCGGAAATCCGGTGCCCTCGTATCCAGACCGTGGCCTGCCATCGACGCCGGCAGGTGATCATCAGCCAGGAGGCAGGTTGCCCCAGCGATGGCCGCCTGGAACCCAGCAGCATCGACGAGTTGCCCGCCAGCCTGGCCACTGGCCAGGACCCGCTGCCCCGGTTCACCTTCAACGATGCTCAACCAACAGGTGTCATCCTTGCCAGAGAGCGCGACCGCCATGGGCGGGGCGGGCTCGGTATCCGATTCAGCCGCAACCAGCGCCGTGGGGACGGCGATTACCGGGACCCCAAGGCTCCAGGCGAGCATCTTGGACGCGGCGATACCGATCCGCAGTCCCGTGAATCCGCCGGGACCGATGCTCACGCCGATCCCGGACAGCATCGCGGGTGTGACACCGGCCTTCGTGCAGAGCGACTCGACCGCGGGCATGAGGGCATCGCCTCGTCGCGTCGAGGAAGTCAGTCGTTCCACCAGGACACCGCCATCGGGACATCGCAGCGCGACTCCCCCGTTGCGTTGTGAGACCTCCATGGCCAGGACCGGCTTCACGCCATCGGGCTCCCGATGGCCTGCAGGTATCGCGCCGATGACACAAGATCCTCGACCGACGGTTTCCGGGAGAGATCCCACGGGATCACGGCGCCACGCTCATGATCGCTGTTGATCGCAACGAGATTCGACCACGCCGGTTCGACACCCATCTCCACCCAGGCATGGCCCACGCAGAAGTGCGTGACCTCCCACAGGTCACAGAGACGTTGCAGGTGTTCCTCCGAGAACCGCCGACCCCACACCATGAGATAGGCCGATCCCCACGGGCCATGAAAGTCCGCATCGACCAGTTCGCGGTCCAGCACCTTGGGATCGAATTTCTCCATGACGTTCGCCGCGGGAAGAGAATGACTGCAGAGCAATCCGTTGGCGGTGATGACCGCCAGCGGCAGGGCCGCGACGAAGTCATCGATCGCCTCGGCAACGGCCGTCCACTCTTCGCCAAAGACCAGTCCAAGACCATCGTTGAACAGGACGACGCTGTTGCCACCACCCTTGCTGACACCACTGCGAGTCATCTGTGACAGCTCGTGATTCCCCATCACGACGTGTACCTGGCCGGGATAGGCGATGATCTCCTGGGCGACCTTGCCGAGCATCCGATACGACAGGTCGCAGCCATGCGTCAGCCGGGGACCATGGATCAGTTCCTGCAGGAGCACATGACGATTCGGACCACTGGCGAGATCCGCCATGCCCCGGATCTTCTCCAGGTGCACCACCTGGTCGTGCAGGTCTCCACTGATCAGCAGTTGACCCTCGGCAGGCAGTCGGATCAGTGAACCCTCGCGACGAGGGTCGTCGCGCAGCGCAGTCGTCGCCTGCTGGAACAGGGCGATGGTCTGCTCGGCATTCTGCAGGTCAACGCTCACGTCGTGGCCTTCGTCCTCTTGCCACTGCCGCGGGCCGCATGAATCGCCGAGGACGATCCGGTTGTCCCGCTTCGAACCATGCCGATCTCGCTGATGCGCTCCCAGGCGCTGGTGGCATTGGTTTCGGAAAACTCGATCCCGATGCTCCGGCGATCCAGTGCCCGGGCAACGGTCGACGTGGTTCCGCTTCCAAGGAAGGGATCCACCACGAGATCACCCGGGTTGGAGCAGGAGCGGATCACCCGCTCCAGGTACGCCTCCGGGATCTGGTTGTGATGTCCATGTCGACGTTCCTTGTTGTTGCCCTGGATGCGGCCCAGGTACGGGCCGTACCAGACGTCCATTGGAACACGCATGCCCTTGTTGGTGTCCTTTGCCATCGTCCGGGCATCGTTGTAGATGCTGGCCCGATCGGACTGTTCCAGGATCTCATCCGGGTTCCACGTCCGGGCATCCGGGTCCTTCGCGAAGTACAGCACATGCACCTTGCTCATGATGAAGGACGAATGTCGACATTGGCCGAAGCGGAAGTGCCAGATGCACCAGTTGATCATCGTCAGGCCCCGCCGCTTGAGATGCATCACGACCTCTGCGGCAGTGTCGTCCGGGATGTTCACCCAGAGTGATCCGGTGGGTGACAGGACATCGATGCAGCCATCCAGCCAGTCATAGGTGAACCGCTCGTACTGGGCCCGGGACATGTTGTCCTTCCACCCGTCGTAGGGCACATCCCAGTTGAAGGGCGGATCGGCAAAGACCAGGTCGACCTGGCCCCGGTCGGGCATGGCCGCGAGGACCTCGCGGCAGTCGCCGACATAGACGCGGGTATCGGGGTCATTCGCCGAGAACCGAGGTGGGTCGATCTCGCCGGACGGGACGTGGGACTCCTCCGCATCTCCCGGCAGGACGATGGTCCGGGACGAATTGGCCACCTCGCGGTGGGCCGCCGCGGCTCCCGAGGGCATCGCATAGCCGCCGGGTCGGTCAAAGAGCGTGTTCTTCTGCTCAGCCATGGGCACTCCTGATGAACCGTATATAGCACAGTCGACCCGGATTCCCCCTCGGAATCGTCCATCAACGGGTTGTCAACGGGGATCTTGCGAGCCGCGAGGATAGAATGCCGGCAACGCCCACGGGCACGCAGTGAACACCATGACCACCTCGATCCCGACCATCCTCCGCCGGACCCTTCGAGCCAGCCTGCTGGTGGCGATCGTTCCCGCGTTGTCGGGCTGCTATGCCTCCTTCAGCCAGATCGACGATCGTGTCTCGGGACTGCTTGATGAGTCCACCGGTGACATGGGCGGGGACGCGGTGCCGGCACCGCAGACCTGGGCGGAAGGAACACTCTCCAACGGCACGATGGACACTCCGGAACCACCGACGTACAACCCGTCGGCCGGTGACCTGGGATATGAGTCAGCACGGAATGACGACGTCGAGGCCGTGATCGATCGCCTGGAAGCGCTCCTGGAAGAAGGGGGCGAGAGCCAGATCCTGACGCTGGTCGAAGCGATCGGATGGAGCGTGTCCCACGGCCGCGAGTACCAGTACGCCATGGAGACCTACGTCATCGAGTGTCTCCAACTGCTCATGGAGCGGCATCTCTGGGGACCAAGGTTCTTCGACACCATTGGCTTCGATGTCAATGCGGCTGGCACCGCGGGCCTGTACCAGACCTCGATGGACCTGGTGAACGAGTTCGCCGTCACGCAGAAGCTGCCCTATGGCGGCCAGGTGTCCATCCAGTACCTGGCCTCGTTTGCCAAGACCCTGCAGGACGCCATCAATGACGGTTCCCTGGACTCGCTGTCCTCGGGGACGATCGTCCTGGGTGCCCAGATCCCGCTGCTGCGAAACGCCGGGCCCATCGCCCAGGAAAACCTGATCCAGGCGGAACGCGACCTGACGTACGCCGCCCGCTCCTTCGAAGACTTCCGCCGCCAGTACTTCTACGACATCGTGGCGGATTACCTCGACCTGCTGGTGCAGCGACAGACCCTGGCCAATGGCGAAACCAGTGTGCTGCTGTATGAGAAGCTGGCCCAGCGCCAGCGGGCGCTCTACGAGGCTGGTCGCGTCAGGCTCAATGCCGCTGCCGAGGCCGAGAACAATGCGCTACGTGAACAGTCCAGCCAGGCCACCCGGTGGGAGCGATATCGACTGGCCCTGGACCGGTTCAAGGTCCGGATCAACTGGCCCGTCGACGAAGCCGTACGGATCCACCACGTGGCCTTCGCCATCGACCCACCCACGATCTCGATGACCGATGCGGTGATGACCGGCCTGGCGCGACGGCTGGATCTCCAGACGCTCCGCGACCAGCTCGTCGATCGCGAACGCCAACTGCGGAATTCCAAGAACCAGCTCCTGCCGGACCTGGACCTCAGCGGCAACATCGCGATCCCCTCTGAGGTGAACGAGGACGGCACCACCAGCTTCGTGCCGGAGGTCGGTGATACCGACTTCAACTTCGGCGTCGAGTTGGGCATCCCGTTGGATCGGGAGATCGAGAAGCTCAAGGTCCGCGAAGCCCAGGTGCTCCTGGAGCGGAACCGACTTCAGCTCTCGCAGGCCATCGACACGGCAGCGGTCGAAATCCGGGCCGCGGTCCGGGAAATCGATACCAGCCTGTTCGCCTTGGACATCCAGAAGCGAAACGTGGCCATCGCCAAGCTGAACATCGAGTCCATCAATGCCGACCCCGACAGCGTCTCCGTCCTGAACCAGTTGGAGGCCATCCGGAACCTCCGATCGGCCGAGGACAGCCGGGCAGAGGCCTTCAAGAACCTCCAGCTCTCGATCATCGACTACCTCCTGACCAGCGGTCAGCTGCGGATCAGGCCCGATGGAATGATGGAAACCCTGCCCGGAATGAAGATGAAGCCCACTGAGGACTTGTCTTACGGCGACTCGCCTGCTTGAATAGAGCTTCCCCATGCCCCCATTCACCCGCCTATCTCGATCCGCCCGCCGTGGCGTCACCAGCACCGGGGTCATCGTGGCCGCTGGAGCCACCCTGATCATGATCGGCGCCGCCTGGATGGTGGCCGATGGTGGCGGTTCTGCCGAGACGATCGGGGCCGCCGACCTCTACACGGTCGAGCAGGGGGAGTTCGAGATCACCATTCCCGCCTCGGGTGAACTGGCCGCCCTGGAACAGTTCGAGCTCCGCTGCGAGCTGGAAGGCGACGCCTCCGTGCTCTGGATCATCGAAGAGGGCGCCACGGTCTCCGAGGGTGACCTCCTGTTCAAGCTCGATGACGAAGCCGTCCGTGAGCGGATCCAGGGACTTGAAGAAGAAGTCGTCTCGGCCCAGAACATCCATCGCAATCGCGAGGCCTCGCTGGAAATCGCCCAGGAGACCCGCAAGTCGGAGCTCCAGGTCGCCCAGGTCAAGGTCGATCAGGCGGAGCTGGCCATGCGGGCCTGGGAAGAAGGCGAGGTCCGAACGACCCGCGAGGGCAACGAGCTGGCTGTTCGCACGGCGGAGAAGGACTACAGCCGACTCAAGGACAAGTACGAGAAGTCTCTCCAGCTTCGCGAGAAGGACTTCATCTCACAGGATGAGCTGGAGACGGATGAGATCAACGTGATCAAGGCCGAGGCCAAGCTCTCCGAGGCAACCCTGGCTCGCGACATGTACGAGAAGTACACGTACTTCAAGGAACAGCTCCAGAAGGAGTCCGACCGCGACCAGGCCATTGCCGAGAAGACCCGCACGCAGAAGCGAACCGATGCCACGGTCCGCAGCGCGGAAGAGGATGTCGCGGCCGCGTCCAAAACGCTCGAATCCAAGCAGGAGCGGCTGACCAAGTGGGAGACACAGCTCGAGCGTTGCATCGTTCGGGCACCCGCCGATGGCATGGTGGTCTACGGCTCGACCGTCAATCGTCGCCGATGGGATGACCAACCGCCCCTGCAGGTGGGCACCAAGCTGTATCGCAATCAGCTGGTCATGGTGCTGCCCAACACGGAGCGAATGGCTGCCAACGTCAAGGTCAACGAGGCCCTCTCGGGCCGGATCGAGGCGGACCAGACGGCCGTGCTGCGAACCGACGCGATCCCGGATGCCGTACTGGAAGGCAACGTCCTGAACGTGGGCGTCATGGCCGAGGATGGCGGATGGCGGGATCCGAACCGCCGCGACTACCGCGTCCAGATCGGGCTGACCGACGGACATGGCCTGATACTCAAGCCATCCATGCGGGTGAAAGCGAACATCCACGTCGATACGGTCACGGGTGTCCTGTTCGTTCCCGTCCAGGCCATCCACCGCCGCGGGCGGCACTCGTTCGTCTACAAGCTGGATGGCAACGGCTACGTTGAACACCCCGTTCGAGTTGACCGCAACTCCGAACTGTTCGCCGAGATCACGCAGGGGCTCACGTCCGGCGACCAGGTCCTGCTTGTCGATCCGCCCGCCGGGACCGTCACGCAACGACTCGAGGACACGGTCGGTGGTCCACCGCCGGGTTCAACTGGATGATGGCGTGCTTCCGGTCCACCGGACCGGGAGGTCATGGTCATATCCCAGTTGGTCCATGAGTCGACCAGCCATGAAATCCACGATGTCCTGCACCGTCTTGGGCATCATGTAGAAGCCCGGGGACAGGGGCGCGATGACTGCACCGGCACGCTGAAGCTTGCCCATGCTCTCGACATCGATCGGGCTCACGGGTGACTCACGGTGCGCAATGATGAGACGCCGGCCTTCCTTGAGGCAGACCGCTGCCGCCCGCTGCACGAGCGTTCCCGTCAGGCCCGCGGCAATGGCATTGAGCGTGTTGCTGGAGCAGGGGACCACGACCATGCCGTCATGCTGGAAGGTTCCCGAGGCGATCGTGGCACCGAAGTCGTTGTCGGCGTGGATCGTGACCTGGTCCGCGAGGTCCGGCCCCACCAGGTCCTCCGCCTTGAAATGCCGGATATCGAGCTCCTCGAAGAGCATCCGTCGGCCAAGGGGGCTGGCGGCCACGTGAAGTTCGATCCCCTCCCGGGCCAGGAGCTCGAGGAGGCGGATCGAGTAGGCGGCGCCGGAGGCGCCAGAAATCCCGATGACAACGCGGCGGTGCATAAGTCGTGGTCAAGTATACGCCTGCAGCCGGCCAATCGGCGCCTGTTACACTCCCAACGATCAGAAACCCAAGGGAGAACCGGGCATGTCTCGATCTGGACCAATTGCATTGCTTGTCGCCGCGTTCCTGCTTGCTGGCTGTGCCAACTATTCCAGCTTCCCGCCACTGGAAGGCCAGGAATCGTCCGCCGACGCCACCCAGGCCCCGGTTCCAGAGGTCATCGCGACCGCGATCGAGTGGTGCGTGGCTCGCGAGGACTACCGCGTCCAGGAGCAGCCCGTGGACTTCGCCCTGCCAGCGGGCATGCCTGCCGAGACCCATGACGCGGTTTCGACCCAGTTGGTCGAGGACGGCTTCCCCCGCGGGCTGGACGCCTCGGAGTCGACGAACCCCATCCGGGTCCGCTCGGTTCGGCTCTTCGGACTGAAGGCCATGGTCGACCTGTCCGTGCCGCGGTCGAACGGTTCCGAGCAGTTGGTCACGCTGGAACTGCGCAGTTACCCGTTCCAGTCCTGGTACGTAGTGGCCGCCAATCGCTGGCGGTTCAACGAGGACCAACTGCGTCGAACGCAGACCGAGCTTTCACAGGCCTCGACGGAACCGGCTCCGTGACACACGGGTCCGCCCCGTGGCGGCCATGGCTGGATGCGGCCATCGAGCAGGCGGAGAAGTCCTGGGCCGAGGGGGGCATTCCCATCGGCGCCGTCCTGGTTGACCAGGATGGGACCATCGTCGCCCGTGGCCACAACGAACGCGTGCAGTCCGGCGATCCTACCGCCCATGGCGAGATGTCCTGCATCCGCAATGCCGGCCGACGGCGTGATTGGCACATGCTGACCATGGTGACGACCCTGAGCCCGTGTCCCATGTGCTCCGGGACGACGATTCTCTACCGGATCCCCCGGGTCGTGGTCGGGGAAAGCCGCACCTTCCAGGGCGCCGAGCACTGGCTGCGAGAGGCCGGGATCGAGATCACCCAGGCGGATTGCGACCGCTGCGTCGCCCTGATGGAGCGACTGCAGCAAGAGAAACCCGACCTGTGGGCCGAGGACATCGGCGACTGAGTTCAGGTCAGCTTGTTCCAGCCGTAGATGACGAAGATCGCCAGGGTCAGCAGCAGCATGCCGATGGTCACGGGTCCATTGCGATAGCCCTTGCCCACGAGCCGCTTGCGGCCGTTGAGCACGAGCAGGACGATGGCCAGCAGGGGAAGGAAGAACGCCCCGAGCACGGCATAGACCTTCTGTGCTTCCTTGAAGGACTGCCACGCCTGGATCACCGGCAGGATGGCCAGCAGGACCAGGAAGATCCTCGATGTGGTGGTCTTGACCAGCTCATCAGCGTCAAGCCGCGGGAGTCCACAGGCGCCGCGAAGCGCATCGGTAAACAGCATCGGAATCGCCTGCCAGACGCCAAGAAGGCTGCTGGTCACCGCCGCCCAGGCACCGATGAGAAACACCCACCGCGCCCACTCACCCAGCGGTTCCACGAGTCCCGCCGCCAGTTCGACGATCAGGTTGGTTCCCGTGGCACTGATGTTGGCACCTGATGCGATCAGCAGCATCGCGATGCCGAAGAGTCCGGTGAAGACGTAGCCGATGACCAGGTCGAGCCGACAGGTCGACAGCCAGGATGGCCCTTCCCGACCCTGCTGGTGAATCCAGTAGCCATAGCACAACAGCGTGACGGTGCCGCCAACACCACCCAGCAGCGAAAGTGTCCAGGTGAACTCCTCGCTGGTGGCGTCCGGGATCGTTGGAACGAAGGCGCCCTGCAGAACGGCGCCCCAATCTGGTTCCAGCAGAACCGCCGTCACCAGGACCGCCACGAACATGATCGCGATGCACACGGCCATGATGCGTTCGAAGATCGCAAAGCCACCGATCCAGGCGATGGCCAGGCCGATCAGGCTGATGATGGAGCCGTAGACCAGCTTGCCCACCTGTGGGTCGTCCGCCACCAGTGGAAAGATCGAATTCGTCGTGATGCCGCAGGCCGAGATGAGCGCGCCGCCAACGACGTACGAGAACGGAATCATGTACAGCAGGAAGAGCACCAGCGCCCATCGTCCGATGCGTTGACCAACACCTTCCAGCAGGGTCTGTCCGGTGGCCAGTTGCCACCTGGCAAGACCCTCGGTCAGCACGTACTTGAGCACGGCGCCCAGCACGACTGCCCAGGCCACCGCTGGACCCAGCATCGCACCAGTGAACCCGGCGGTCGCGAGGTCACCAGCACCGACGCCGGTGGCGGCAACCAGCAGACCGGGCCCGATCACGGCCAGCATTCCGGGGCGTCTCATGGACATGGTGCCAAGGGTATACCATGCCACGCGAGGTGGTGATCATGAGACTCACGAGACTCGTCGGCGTTGGCACCCTTGGATTGGCATTCTTCTTTCCGATGGCCTGCACCAACGGTCCCGATCTCATCGTCAGGACGCACATCGACTACAACAAGGCCGTGCGGCAGGTGATGAACGAGGAACTGCTGCTGAACATCGTGCGCATGCGATATGCCGAGGCGCCCCAGTTCGTCTCCGTATCGAGCATCAATACGAATTTCGAGACGACATCAAGCGGGACCGGCAACGTCGGCTGGACCGATGGTGTCCAGGGCCCGGCCACCTGGGGCCTCGAAGGTTCACTGGCCTTCCGCGACAATCCGACGATCTCCATCACCCCGCGACAGGGTGAGGAGGTTGCCAAGCAGCTCCTGGGGTCCATTGATCCCACCAACATCGCCTACCTGTCCGGCGCGGGCTATCGGCTGGATCACATCTTCGCGCTGCTGGTGGAAAGCGTCAACGGTGTCCGGAACTACACCGCCGCTGGAACCCTTCCCGCCCGCGGTGGTGATCCGGAGTACGGCGACTTCCTGGTTGCCTTGCATAGTCTCGAGGAAAACAACGACATCATGTGCGGTTTCCTCAAGGCATATGACGACTACGACGGCGCCGTCTCCCAGGACAAGCTCGATCCCTCCGACTTCCTGGCCGCCGTCCAGAGCGGCAAGCGTTGGCGGCCACTTGACGATGACCCGGAGGTCTGGGCGCTCCACACCTATGCGCTGGAGCCGGTGATCTGGATTTCACCGGAGGGACAGCAGTCCGAGGCCGGGAAGACCATCATCGACTTGTTCAACCTCGACACGACGCAGCCCTTCTTCTGGTTGAGCGATCTGAAGTTCGAGCAACGGCCCACGACACCCACCGACAGCGTCCGGGTCCGGATGCGGTCGTTCTATGGGGTGATGAACCTCCTGAGCCTGGCCGTGCAACTCCCCATGCGCGATGCACAGGGGCAACGGGCATTGCCCGTCCTGGATCCCTCGTCGCACCCGATCATGGTCCAGGATTTCCTGGACGTCGCCTTTCATGTGCATGAAGCGGTTGATCCGCCGAAGGATGCCTGGGTCGCCGTCCGATCCCGGAACTGCTGGTTCTTCATCGATGATCGGGAACTGGCGTCCAAGCGCACCTTCACCCTGGTGGTTGAATTGCTCAACCTGCAGATGAGCAGGAATGATTCTGGAAACGCAGCGCCGATCCTGACCATCCCGGTCGGTTGATTCGACTCAGTCGCGTTCGACGAGCATCGACACCGCGTTGCCACCACCGAGGCACAGGCTGGCGATGCCCCGCTTGGCATCCACGCGTTGCATCTGGTGCAGCAATGTCGTGAGCACGCGTGCCCCCGACCCACCGATGGGGTGTCCAAGGGCGATTCCACCGCCGCAGATGTTGACCTTGTCCTCGTCCAGCTTCAGGTGCCGGATATTCGCGATCGCCTGGGCGGCGAAGGCCTCGTTGATCTCGTAGAGGTCGATGTCATTCGTCGACAGCTCATGGCGGGCCAGCAGCGCCTCGATGCCCAGGCCAGGTGCTTCGAAGAGGTCCCGGGGCTCCACGCCCTGGGTATGCGTCCCGACGATCCGAGCCATCGGCGTGGCGCCCATCTGGCTGGCTGCCTCTGCACTGGCCACCACGATCGCGGCTGCACCGTCACTGATCTGCGAGGCATTGCCGGCGGTCACCGTGCCGTCCTTCTTGAACGCGGGGCGAAGCTTGCCAAGACCCTCGGCGGTCGAGTCGCCACGGATGCCTTCATCCTGCGTCACGTCCGCCTTCTGCTTGATGGACTTGGCTTCCATCGGAATGATCTCGCTGGTGAACCAACCCTTCTCGGTCGCCTCGGCCGCCCGCTGGTGGGATCGCGCGGAGAAGGCATCCATGTCCTCCCGGGACACGCCGACCTTGTCCGCCGTGTGCTCGGCGGCAAAGCCCATGCCCCATTCCTCGAAGGCGCAGGTCAGGCCGTCATGGGCCATGTGATCAACCAGCGCACCGTCGCCGAACTTCAATCCAGCGCGGACATTGGCCAGGTGTGGTGCCGCAGACATGTTCTCGAAACCGCCGGCCACGACGACTGAATTGTCACCGGCACGAATGGACTGGTCCGCCAGCATCACGCTCTGGAGTCCGGACCCACAGACCTTGTTGACCGTCTGGGCACTGAGCGTCGGCGGCAGACCCGCCTTGAGCCCGGCCTGACGGGCCGGGTTCTGACCCAGGCCCGCCTGGAGGACGCATCCCATGATGCACTCGTCAACCGCAGGGCCTCCGGACTGTTCCAGGGCGGCCTCGATCGCCACGGCCCCCAGCTGGGGCGAGGGAACGCGGCTGAGACCACCCATGAAGCGGCCGATGGGGGTACGACGGGCGGCGAGAATGACGGAATGGCTCATTGATCTGGTCTCCCGGCGGCTCCCGGCAGTGGTCCGGTGAGGCTCGTTACAATCGGTATCTTCGTGAACGCCGGAGGTCAGTCCCGCCGGCGAACGGGGCATCCTATACGACATGCCGTGGACCGATGACAACCTGATGTCCCTCCAGAGCCACGTGCTCGCTGAGGAACGCCAATACCCGGGTGCAACGGGGGATTTCTCATGGATCCTCTCCGCGATTTCCCTGGCGACCAAGACCATTGGAAACAAGGTCCGTCGGGCCCGGATCGAGGATGTGATCGGCGAGCTGGGCGAGACCAATGTCCAGGGCGAGACCCAGCAGAAGCTGGATGTCATCGCCAACGAGATCATCAAGTCCTGCCTGGGCAGCCGAGCCAACATCGGCGCGCTCGTTTCCGAGGAAGAGGAAACCCCGACCATCCTCCGCAGTCACGAGGATGGTGGACGCTACGCCGTTCTCTTCGATCCCCTGGACGGTTCATCGAACCTCGACGTCTCCGTCGGGGTCGGGACCATCTTCAGCGTGGTTCGCCTGGGCGATGGCGTGAAGGGAACACCCGAGCACATGATTCTCGCGCCCGAGTCCCGCCAGGTCGCCGCCGGCTATGTCCTCTATGGCTCATCGACCGTCTTCGTCCTGACCACGGGTCGCGGCGTGGACATGTTCGTGCTGGATCATTCGATCGGCTCGTTCGTCCTGGTGAAGCGTGACCTCAAGATCCCGAAGACGCGCAAGGTCTATTCCATCAACGAGGCCTATGTTGATCGCTTCCCGGACGGCTATCGCCGCTACCTGGAATGGGCTCACTCCGATGGGTACTCCAGCCGCTACATCGGATCGATGGTGGCTGATATCCACCGCACGCTGCTCAAGGGCGGCGTCTTCATCTACCCGCCGACGGTGGATCATGCCGAGGGCAAGCTTCGATACCTCTATGAGGCCATGCCGATGAGCATGCTCATCGAGCAGGCTGGTGGTCGATCGATCGCCGGCGCCGGAACCCGGTTGCTCGACGTCAAGCCGACCGACCTTCACCAGCGCATTCCCGTCGTGATGGGATCTTCCGATGAAGTCGATCACGTCGAGCGATTCCTGTCGGAATCCTGATTCCCCCGAAACCTCAATTGGAACACCTCTACCGATGACTACCGCCACGGCCAGCAGCATGACCCTTCCCCGTAACGAGAACCAGGCCCTGGGTATCGGAACCTACGCCTGCGAGTTCATGCGAACGGGAGATCCCTCCAGCGCGGTGAAGCATCGCACGATCCAGTTCTTCACCGACAGCGTGCTCTGCGGCCTCTCGGCCCTGGCCCTGCAGACCAATGCCCCGGTCGTGCTTCGTGACGAGGCCCTGACCTACCCGTCCGATGGCGGCGCGACGGTCTTCGGTTCCAGCCAACGCGTGGCGCCGGAGAAGGCCATCGCCGCCAATGCCAGCGCGGTCCGCGAGTGGGACAGCAACGGAACGAACTTCGGTTACAACCCGACGCTCGGTCACACGGCCGGTGAATTCGGTCACAACGACTTCTATGCCGTGCCCATCGCCGCCGCCCAGGTCGCGGGGCTGGATGGTGCCGCCGCGCTTCGAGGCATGATCTGCCTGGACGAGATCCGCGGTCGACTCGCGGAGGTGTTCAGCCTCAAGTCATACAAGATCGATCATGTCGTTCATGGTGCCATCGCCTCGGCCGCCGTCTACGGTGCGATGCTGGGCGCTACGCCGGAACAGATCGAGTCGGCCATCGGCATGGTCGTGGCGCACTACATTCCCTGGCGAGCCATTCGAGCCGGCAAGCAACTGTCCGATTCCAAGGGCGCCTCGGCCGCCATCAGCACCGAGGTCGCCATCCTGTCGATGAAGCGTTCGATGAAGGGCTTCATCGGCCCGCGGGACATCTTCCGGAACCCCGAGGCGATCTGGCGACAGTTCGAGCCCACCGATGGCGACAGCCCGTTCGACCTGGTGCTCTCCACCGGCGGCGATGACTTCGCGGTCATGGGCATGCACTTCAAGCTGGGCCTGTACGAGCACCAGTCAGCCGGCGCCCTCCAGGGAATCATCGACCTGGTCTCCGCCAATCCCACGGTGCTGGAGAATCCCGACACGATCAAGCAGATCACGATCGTCGCCTACGAGCCGGCCTTCGGAATCATCGGCGACCCGGCCAAGCGGGATCCCAAGACCCGGCAGAGCGCCGATCACTCGATGGTCTACATCGTGTCGACCATGTTGCGCAAGGCCATCGAACGGGCCGCGGAAACCGGCAGCGGGACCCTTGCCGAAGGCAATGATGCCTGGTGGAAGCTCCTGATGCTCGCACCGGCCGACTATGGACGCGACGCCATCGCCGACAAGACCACCCGTGGTCTCATGGACAAGATCCAGTTCGAGCATGGTGGCCAGGAGTATGACGACCGCTACCCGGACGGCATTCCCACGTCACTGGTCATCGAATTGACCGATGGCACGAAACTCGACAGTGGCCTGGTGATGTATCCCTCGGGTCATGCGAGAAACACGTCGGCGGACCTGGATGACATCCTGCTGCACAAGGCCGGCCTGCTCGGCGAGATCGCCATGGAGGATGCCTCGAGCATCATCGAGCGATGCAACGGGATCGAAGGGGCCGCTGACCTGGGCAACCTGTGGGAGGTCTCGATCCTGCAGCGGGATCCCGTCGACTGATCACTCGCTGGTGGTTTCCCTGGTGGGCGCACCGGCGTCCGCGCCAGGCGCGGAGTTGACCTCGTCCTGCAGCCAGGGACCCATGAAGTAGATCCCGATACCGATCCCCACGAAGGCCAGGAGGAGCAGCAACCAGATGAGGACCTTACCGGGTCCCTGGGGTGTTGATGTGTCACTCACGCTGATCTCCTTGCAGTGAATACGGATGCTAACAGGCTCGCTGGGTCAGGACTTCCAGACGCCGCGGAGGTTCACCCAGGTGAACGTACCCAGCGCCACGGAGAAGAGCAGCAGGCCGATCCAGGTCAGCGAACGACCATCACCGACAATCATCAGGATGCAACCGAGGATGCCGATGGCCGCGGTGATCATGGCCAGCAGCGGCTGAACATCGGATCGCTGCGGGCTTCCCGACCATTCTTCCTCCGGGCGCAGGAGCTGCATCTTCTTGAGATCTGACAGGCTCATGATTCGGGCTCCCGTGATGTCATGAAGTCGATGACCTGCTGGGTGGCGAACCGCGCCCGGCCCGAGTGCAGCTTCACCAGCAGCAACGGTCCGTCCCAAGCCGCGGCCACGCTGCGGTGGATCGCGGTGAAGGAGCGACGGTGTCGCCAGGTCTCGGCGGCCGCCCCGACGATGACCAGGTCCGATGCCTTCGCCGCATCGACGATGGTACCCACGACATCGGCTGATTCCTCCAGTCGCAGGTCAACGGGAAGGCCGACGTTGGGTGACCGAACCGGCGTGTCGCCGTCATTGATATCGAAGACCTCGGCACGCATCGCCTCGCGAACGGTCTCCTCGTCCTCGCCCGACCGCAGGACCCGAAGCAGTTCGATCCACGTGGATGGTCCGGCAACCGATTCGGCAACGTGAATCGCGAACTGGGCCTGCCTCGGGTTGGCCGCCGGGATCAGGATCCGTTCCGGCATCTTCGGAACTTCACCACGCAGGACGACGGTATCGGCGTCCGCCTTGTGAAGCACGGTATCCAGCTCGGTGCCCAGGACCTTGCCGCGAGGTCCGCGGCGGGGGCCACTCCAGCCCATGACCAGGGCGTTGATGCCGCGATCACGGATCGTATCGACGATCGATCGACCGGGATCACGACTGAGGCGGACCAGGCCGCGCACGTCATGGCCGGATTCGGTGGCCTGTGCCGTCGCCTCCTGCACGACCTGGCGACCATCCTCGACGAAACGCGAGGTTGACCAGTAGGGCGTCTGCTCGGGAACCGCGACCACGTTCAGCACGATGACATCACCCGACTCGGGTTGGACCAGGCGCGTGGCGAGGTCGACCAGGGGTGCCGCCGTCTGGGGATTGGCCACTGGCACGAGTACGCGGTACGGGGACTCCTTCGGAACCCGTGGTGTCTGTTCAAAGACGACGGCCGACGCGCGGAATTCGTGTTCCTGGCCCTGGGAGTACAGGTAGTACACGATCATGCCCGCGGTGATCCATCCCGCGGTCAGGGCCAGGGTCATCGGTTGCGAGGCCAGCAGCCAGGCGGCGATCCCGACCTGTCCCACCGCGGCCACGAGGGGAATGATGGGGTATCCCGGAACGACGTAGCCATAGCGGAGCTTGTCACCGTACTTGCGGCGGATGGTGATCGAGGAGACGTTCACCGCGGCGAAGACCAGCAGGAACATCGCACAGGTCGCCCCGGCGACGCGCTCCGCATCCAGCACCAGGGCCACGACGATGATGATGACACCGCTGGCCATGAGCGCCACGGTGGGGGTCCGCGTCTTGGCCGAGATCCTGGCGAGGCCCTGGGGCAGGTAGTGATCCCGGCCCATGGCAAACGAGACACGCGTCGATGAAAAGGTCGTTGCGTTCAGGGCGCTCATCGTCGAGAGGATGGCGCCGATGACGAGCAGGATGCCACCGAGTCCCCAGGGGAGGAATTCGTTGGCGGCCACGGCGACGCCGGTCTCGCCCAGGCCAGCGAGGTAGCGCCAGGTTTCCGAGGCTGCCCAGCCGGTTTCCGCCAGCACGTCTTCCGGAATGCGCATGGCACCGATGCACACGATGGCGACCAGGATGTAGATCGGGATGACGATCAGGAGCGAGAAGAAGACGGCACGGGGGATGTTGCGGCGGGGGTTCTCGACCTCCTCGCCGGCCTGCACGATGATCTCGTATCCCTCGAAGGCGATGAACGTCAGTCCCATGGCGACCAGCACGCCGCTGAAGCCGTTGGGCATGAAGGGGATGTAGGTCTCGGCCACGGTGACGGCACCACTGGCACGAAGCATGGCCACGAGTCCGGCGCCGATGAAGATGGCGATCACGACGATCTTCGCCACCGTGATGATGTTGCCGGCCTTGCCTGTTTCCTTCGACCCGCGGTAGTTGATCCACAGGAAAACCACGCAGATCAACAGCGTGAGACCCTTCTCGAATGGCCACGCCGGCATGCCGAAGAGCGTGCCACCTCCGCCGTGGCCACCGGCACCGGTCGGAGCTTCACCGAGGCCGAAGATGACCTGCAGTCCCCACACGATGTAGGTGCCGAAGATGACGGCGTAGAGCGAACCGGCCACCGCATGGGCGAGCCAGTCCATCCAGCCCGCGAGGAAGGCCGAGGGGCCGGGCAGGCCGAATCGGACCCAGAGGTAGCCGCCGCCCGCGGCGGGGATGGCGCTGCCCAACTCCGCGTAGACCATCGCGGTCATGAGGGTGAGAACGCCATTGAGGCAGAAGGCCAGGATCAGGGCGGGCCCGGCGTGACCGGCGGCGATGCCGGTGAGGGCGAAGATGCCTGCACCGATCATGGCACCCACACCGACCATGGTGATGTCGAAGAGGCGCATATCGCGCGCCAGCTCGGTGACCGGTCCCCCCGGCTTCGACTGGGTCTCCATCACGGGTGCAGTGTCGGCGCCGGTCATCGGAGCAGATTGTAGCGGCGGGGTGATCCATGGCCCCTGCCAGCTGAATCGAAACCCCCGGCTCCTGGAGAAAAGCCGGGGGTCAGTCTGCCGGAAATGGGGGGAGGGGAATCACGCCGAGCCGCACGCCATGCCATAGTGGCTCAGCAGGATCAGCACGTCATCAACATCGACCAGGCCATCTTCATCGAAGTCGGCGTCGGGGTCATCCGAGCCCCAGGCTGAAAGGACATAGAGCACATCGTTGACATCGACGAAGTAGTCGCCGGTGGCATCGCCGGGGCAGTTGGGGCATGCGTCCTCGACGACGTTGCCGCCCTTGTCGATCCAGTCACCATCAACCTGGTCCGGCGCATTGCCACAGACGGTCGTGTTGGCCAGGGTGCTGTTGGATGACACGACACCGCCCCCGTACTCCTGGGCCGTGTTGCCCGTGATCGTGGCGGTGGTGAACGCGGGGAAGCTGCCTACGGAGTAGATCCCACCACCAATACGGGTCGCCATATTGCCTGAGATCGTGCAGTCGGCGATCACCTGTTCGCCGCCAGGCTGGGAGCCGCAGTAGCCCAGGAAGACAGCTCCACCAAGGCTGGCTGAATTGTCCGAGATCGTGCAGCCGGTAATGGTGTATTGGCATTGTTGGAGGTAGATACCGCCACCCCAGGGAGACCCGTCATTGGTGTCACCGGAGTAGGACAAGTCGTTCCCCGTGATCGTACTGTCCGTGATCGAGACGCTGCTGTGCTCGCCTCTGATCCCACCGCCCTTCGCATTCGACGCAGGAGAGGTGTTGTTCGTGATATTGGAGTTGGAGATGGTCACGTGGCTGCTCGGCCCCAGGTAGACGCCGACTCCACCGCAATAGGTGGAGCCGACCGCAGGAAGGGTGTTGCTTTCAATGGCGCATCCGAGGATGGTGCCGTTGCTGTTGTTGAAGACCACGCCACTGCCACCGTATTGCTCGGTCGTATTTTCCGAAATGACACAATTGACCAGGGTTGGATTGCTGAAGCCATATGCGGCCACGCCGCCACCGCTGTACACCGCGGTATTGCCGGTAATGACGCAATCGATAACGAGCGGTGTACCGCGCCAACGGAAGAACATTCCACCACCACTACTCAGTCCAATATTGGAGATTGCGGTATTGCCAGTGATGATGCAACCGCTGATAGTGGGTCTGTTGTAATCGTAACAGTAGATCCCGCCGCCGCCGGCATAGGAGGCCGTGTTGTCCTTGATCGTGCATCCGATGATGGCGGGGCTGCTGTTGGTCTCGCAGTAGATCCCACCGCCGCCAAAGTCTGCCCAGTTACCCTCGATCGTGCACCCGGTGATGGTGGGATTGCTGTCAAGATGGAGTCCACCACCCACGTCGGCGGTGTTGCTCGTGATGGTGCAATTGGTGATGGTCGGGTTGCCCGCGTTGCAGGAGATCCCGCCGCCGTCGAAGTCGGCCGTGTTGCCCTCGATCGTGCAGTCGTTGATGGTGGGACTGCTGAATCTGCAGAAGATTCCGCTGCCGTTATTGGCACCGTTGTCCAGGATGGTGCAGTCGGCGATGGTGGGGTTGCTGTTGCTTTCGCAGCAGATCCCACCTCCATCGAAGGCCAAGTTACCCTTGATCGTGCACACGGTGATGTTGGGGTTGCTGTTGTTGTCGCAGGAGATACCACCGCCGAGAAAGGCTGTGTTGCCCTCGATGAGGCAACCTGTGATGGTTGACGGGACCGGACTGCTGTGAAAATGGAGTCCGCCACCTTCATTGGCCGTGTTGTTCGTGATGGTGCAATTGGTGATGGCAGGGTTGCCAGTCCAGCAGTAGATCCCGCCTCCATCTTCGCTGGCCGCGTTGTTCGAGATCGTGCAGTCCGTGATCGCCGGAAAGCTGGTGGTGCAGAAGATCCCGCCACCGTAGTCGGTGGTGTTGCCGGTGATCGTGCAGCCGCTGATGGTTGGCCAGGAGTTGGCACAGTAGAGTCCGCCGCCCACGGTGTAACCGGCCTGTTGGTAACCGGATCCCCCGGTCATCACGAGGTTCCTGACCACCGTCCCAGCCTGTTCACCATTGTTCATCAAAAAGACGCAACCAGCCTGCTGGGCATCAATCATGGTTGCCAGCGTGCCATTGTCATTGAGCGTGCCCTGGATGGTGATGGCCTTGCCCCATGGCCTGATGCTGTCTTCAAGGAAGGTACCCGCGGCGATCTGGATCACATCACCATCAGATGAAGCATTGATGGCGCCCTGGATGGTGGGAGAGTCCGCAGGAACATTGATCACGTCTGCAACCGCAGAACCTGCAAGCAGTGCCAGGCTTGCCAGCGCGATGAGCAGGCCTGGGAAGGTCATTGGCCGGCTTCCACGGAACAGGTTTCACCGAAGTGGCTCAGCAGGATCAGCACGTCATTGACATCGACCAGGCCGTCTTCATTGAAGTCGGCGTTGGGATCATCCGAATCCCAGGCTGACAGAACGTAGAGCACATCGTTGACGTCGACAGATCCGTCGCCGGTGGCGTCACCGGGGCAGGTGAGGCACTCGTCTTCGACGGTGTTGCCGCCATCGTCGATCCATGAACCATAGATCTGGTCCACCGCATTGCCGCAGACTGTCGTGTCGGTCAGGGTGTTATCCCAGCCGTAGATCCCGCCGCCGACATCAGCCGTGTTGCCCGTGATCGTGCAGCTGGTGATTGTGGCGGTGCTGTCGTATTCGCTGGAGATCCCGCCGCCCTTGTAGTCGGCCGCATTGCCTGAGATGGTGCAGTTGGTGACAAGGGTGTTGTTTTCGAAGGATTCGAGGTGGATCCCGCCGCCAGTGTCGCTCTCATTGCTCGAGACTTCACAGCCGGTGATGGTGAGATTCTCGGCATATGAGCAGATCCCGCCGCCATCACCTACGGACGTGTTGCCACTGATCGTGCAGTCGGTGATGGTAGCGGTGATGTCCCACTGCTGGTTATAGCAGTAGATCCCGCCGCCGTCATAATTGGCCGTGTTGTTCTGGATTGTGCAGTCGCTGACGGTGACGTTGCTGGAGTAGCTGTAGATCCCGCCGCCGTAGTTGGCCGTATTGCCCTCGATTGTGCAGTCGCTGATGGTGGGGTTGCTGCTTTCGCATAAGATCCCGCCGGCATATTCAGCCGTGTTGCCCGAGATCTCGCAGCCGATGATGGTGGGGCTGCCGTAGCTGTAGCAGAAGACTCCGCCGCCGGCATATTCAGCCGTGTTGCCCGAGATCTCGCAGCCGATGATGGTGGGGCTGCTGGAGGAGCAGGAGATCCCGCCGCCCTTGTAGTCGGCCGCATTGCCTGAGATGGTGCAGTCGGTGAAGGTGGGGCTGCTGCTGCGGCAGTAGATCCCGCCGCCGCCATCACCGGCCGTATTGCCCAGGATCGTGCAGTCCGTCAAGGTGGGGTTACTGCTGTAGCAGAAGACTCCGCCGCCATAATCTTCCCAGTAATCCTCAAACCCATCATCGTCGTAGTCGTACCAGGTGCCATTTCCATTCGTAATCGTGAATCCCTCGATCACGGTGGCATTGTTCTCACCACTGAAGCAGGCAATTCCACGCCGGGCGTTTTGGCCATCGATGATGGTGACCCCTGGCCCATCACTGGAACGCAACGTGATGGCCTTGCCCTTCATGTCAACGACATGGCCGTCCTGGGTGGAGGTGTAGGTGCCGGGGGCCACCAGGACCGTTTCGCCATATACAGCGATGTCGACCGCGTCCTGGATGGTGGCGTACTCGGCGGGCACCTCATGGATGCCATCGCCCGTGCCGCCCTGGCATTCGTCGGGTAGACCGTCCCCGTCGTCGTCCTGGCAGGACCAGGCGATGCAGATCCCACCGCCATCTGTCCAGAGTCCATACGCCTGATCAGGTGTGTTCCCGCAGAGAACGGTGTCGGAGATGGTGGGGTTGCTGCCGTTGGCGCAGTAGATCCCGCTGCCGGTGTTGCCCGAGATCGTGCACCCAGTGATGGTGGGGGTGCTGTCGTTGGAGCAGTAGATCCCGCTGCCGGTGTTGCCCGAAATCTCGCAGCCGATGATGGTGGGGCTGCTGCTTGAGCGGCAGTAGATCCCGCGGGGTGTGTTGTTCAAGATCGAGCAGTCGATAAGGGTAGGGTTACTGGAGTCATCCGCACACACGCCACCGCCGGAGGATTCAGCGATGTTGCCGAAGATGGTGCAGTCGGTGAAGGTGGGGTTGCTGTTAAAGCAGTAGACCCCGCCGCCACGCTCACCCCAGCCCCCGGTGATCGTGAACCCCTCGATGATGGTGCCTGACCCTTCGCCGCCAAGGCATTGCACCACCCGGCGCAGTCCTTCTCCGTCCAGGATGGTCTCTTCCGGAGTGCCCGTTGCACGGATCGTCATGGGCTTGCCCAGGGTATTGATGACCCAATCGCCGTTTCCCGTGTAGGTGCCCGGTGCCACCAGGATCGTGTCGCCATATCCTGCGATGGTGATCGCGTCCTGGATGGTGGCGTACTCGGCGGGCACCTCATGGATCCCATCACCCGTGCTGCCCTGGCATTTGTCGGGTAGACCGTCCCCGTCGTCGTCCTGGCAGGACCAGGCGATGCAGTTCCCACCGCCATCTGTCCAGAGTCCATACGCCTGATCAGGTGTGTTCCCACAGAGAACGGTGTCGGTGATGGTGGGGTTGCCGGTGGGGCAGAGGATTCCGCCGCCGTATTCAGCCGTATTGCTTGAGATCGTGCAGTCGGTGATGGTGGGGTTGCTGCTGCCCCAGCAGTAGATCCCGCCGCCATCATCAGCGGCCGTATTACTTGAGATCGTGCAGCCGGTGATGGTGGGTTCGCTGTTGTTGTCGGTGCCGGCGAGGATGTAGATTCCGCCGCCGTCACGGGCCGAATTGCCTGAGATATCGCAGTTGGTGATGACGGGGGTGCTATTGGCGCAGATCAGCCCGCCGCCGATGCTGCTGGCCGTGTTGCCTGAGATCTCGCAGCCGATGATGGTGGGGTTGCCAACCCAGCAGGAGATCCCACCGCCGTATCCAGCCGTGTTGCCCGTGATCGTGCAGTGCGAGAATGTGGGGTTGCCGGTGGGGCAGAGGATTCCGCCGCCGCTACGTTCCCAGGAATCATTTTCCCCATCACTGTCATAGTCGTACCAGGTCGCATTGCCATTGGTAATCGTAAACCCCTCGATCACTGTGGCGTCAGTCTCACCATTGAAGCAGGCAATGCCGCGGCGCGTATTCTCGCCATCGATGATCGTCACCTTCGGACCATTACTGGAACGCAGCGTGACAGCCTTGCCCTTCATGTTGACGACATGACCGTCCTGGGTGGAGGTATAGGTGCCAGGCGCGACGATGATCTCGTCGCCATCACTGGCGGCATCCACCGCCTCCTGGATCGTTGGGTAATCACCCGGCACGGTGATCGTGGCGGCCGAAGCAGCCAGGCTCAGCGCGAGGATGGCGAAAAGTGTTGTAACAATCAATCGCATGATGTTCTGTCCAGACTCCCCCTATTGTGACCTCGTGATGACTGGGATCAAGGGTTGGCAGGCAACCATGCTGATCCCACGGGTTCCTCAGCCCCTGGCGGCAGCCAGAAGGGCGATCGAGGTCATGAGAAGTCGCTGGGTGGGCCGGCGCGTAGCGCCACTTGGGACAGGACACCGTTTTCAGGCGAACGGAGGAGGGAGATGAACATGAGTGGGTTCCTTGTTGACAATGCCAAATCAGATAACGGGACTCACGAACACTCACCTCTGGATGGCCAAGCTAGACCATCAACAGGTCGCATTCCAAAAGTGATGCCGAATTTCCTGTGCCGGCACTTCGTCGGCGGGTCAAACCCGCTTCCGGACCGCGAGACCGACCGCTGACCGCATGGTTTCAACATTTGCATGAACCAGCTGCGACGACACCAGGGCATCGTCGTTCATGATCGGACATGAACCGGTCGGCTAGACCGGGCAGCCACCGAACGCCGAGATCACCAGCAGCAGATCATTGACATCGATGACGCCATCGAGGTTGACATCGCCCGCCAGGTCGCCGTCGGTCTGGCCGAACTCGGCGATCACCAGGAGGATGTCATTGACATCGACCAGTCCATCGTTGTTGACGTCTTCCAGGCACTGGCATTCATCCGGGACCTGGTCCGCATCATTGTCGTTGCTGTCGCCTGAATCGATGTCACAGCTGTCCGGCACACCATTGGGCTGGCAGTCTTCCTCCGTGCCATCGGCGATGTCGCAGCTGTCAGGAATGTTGTTTCCATTGCAGTCCTGGGCGGTGCCATCGGCGATCTCACACCAGTCGATCAGGCCATTGCCCTGGCAATCCGCCTCGAGACCGTTGGCGATGTCGCAACTGTCGGGAATGCTGTTGCCATTGCAATCCAGTGAGGTGCCATCCACCAGGTCACACTCGTCCGGAATGGCATTGCCATTGCAATCGAGGCTGGTGCCTTCCTGCAGATCGATGGTGTCGGGCAGGCCGTTGCCATTGCAATCGAGGCAATCCGGTTCGAAGGTATTGCCCTCGCCGGTCCAGGCCCCGACGAGATCCAGCGGTGTGTTGCCGCAGAAGTCGCTGTCGGCGACGGTCAGCAGGGCGACCAGGCCATGCACGCCACCACCACCCTCGGCCGCGGTATCGCCTGCGGTGTTCCCCGAGATCACGGAATCCGTAATCGAGGACACGGTCTCGAAGTGGAAGAGGCCGCCACCCTGCCAGGCGCTGTTATTGCCCAGGACACTGTTGGTGACGTCCAGGTTGCTTCGGGAGTTGTAGATGCCGCCGCCATAGGAGGCGATGTTGTCGACGATGAAGCTGTTGTCGACCTGGGCTTCTTCGAAGTCCAGCAGGCAGATGGCGCCACCGAAGTTGGCGATGTTGTCCGCCAAGGAGGCCTGGTCGAGGACGGCACTGCCCTTGATGCCACCGCCGTAGCTGGCCGAGTTGCCCTCGATCAGGGCGCCGCCCACCGCGACCCGTGTGACGGAATCAGCCGCCGCGATACCGCCGCCCTGTTCCGCGTCATTGTTCCGAAGAATGGTCCCGGAACCGACGTAGACATCATCCGTTCCATTGGTCACGTAGAGGCCACCACCTTCGTTGAATGCCGAATTGTCCTGGACGGTGGTATTGGTGATCTGGATATAGGCGTCATTGGGCGACAGGTAGAGACCCGCACCGTTGTACGCAGCGTTGTCCTCGATGAGGCAGGCATCCACCAGCACGGACCAGTCCGCATTCATGTTGAGCCACAGGCCGGAGTCGTCATGCCCACGGATGGCGCAGGCCAGTACCTGCAGGAACCCGCCACCGACAGACGAGTAGCCTCGGTCGAAGGCCAGGCCTCGTGAAGCATTCTCCAGGACGAGATTGCTCACGACCATGATCGGCTCGAAGAACAGCGGATCAATGGCAATGCTCAACACGGTGCCCTGGCCATCGGCATTGGTGAGTACGGTGCCACCGGCGGGATCACCGGTGATCGTGATGGGTCGCATGACGAGCAGGGGCTCGGTGGAGACGTAGGTCCCGGGCCCGATGCTGATGGTGTCGCCGGCATAGGCCGCCAGCAGGGCCGCACCGACGTCGGCGTAGTCGCCGGATCCGTCCTGTGCCACGGTCACGGTCCATGGGTTGCCCAGGCAGTTGGCCTGGATCGTATTGCCGCCTTCATCGATGACTTCCAGCCCGGGACCGAAGTTGAGCAGACCGTTGCTGCAGACGACTGAATCTGTAAGTGAAACGGAACTGCTTCCAAAAATCCGCTCGACACCCAGCCTCATGTTGTAAACAACCTGGCTGTTCCGTATATCAATTTCGGTTGAACCGGAGTCATAGTTGACCGTGATGCCCGCTTGTGCATTCTGTGTCACCAGGCAGTCGCTGATTGTTGTGTTGTTCCCCAACAGCAAGCCGCGGTCATTATCCCGGTACTCTCCTCCGATGATTGTTCCAC
>JAKVBX010000017.1 GCA_022446795.1 Phycisphaerales bacterium | reverse complement strand
CGCGGATGGCTCCATCGACGTGAACGACCTCCTCCTGGTCATTGCCCAGTTCGGGGCGACCTGTCCATAGCCCCCCCCTGATTCATCACGGGGCACCGTCACCGGATACCACACCGCCGCACAAAAAAAAGCGCTAATGTCACGCCTCCGGTGTGGCTGCCTTCACCATGGCGATGATGCCCCCCCCGGACTGCATCGGGGAGGTCATCCCAGGCGTCGATGATGCCCTGGAGTGGCGAGTCGATCACCGTTTTCGCATTGCCGTTGCTACCTCTACTGCTACTCTCGGATTCGGAGGCTTTGCATGTGTCGGCAGATCCAGTACTTTGCGCAGCAGGGTGACAGCTTCCCAAGCTGAATGTCGAGGGTTCGATCACCTTCATTCGCTTTCATCCCAACCCTTTCCAATCCCCTACTGCCAACAGACCCGTTGACACTGGAGAACCTTGATGATCCGTTCCGCACTGCTGTCCACGCTGCTGCTCACCGCCATGGCTGGCTGTACCACCCACCACTCCCAGCAGGTCGAGTTCCTCAACCCCGGAACAGTGCTGCCCAGCGGATTCCCCTTCTCAGAAGCGGTCCGCGTGGACAACACGCTCTACCTCTCGGGCATGGTCGGGGTGAAGCCCGGCACCACCGAACTGGTCGCAGGCGGCATCGAGGCGGAATCCCGACAGACCATGGACAACATCCGCATGACCCTCGAGGCACACGGTGCCTCCATGGATGACGTGGTCAAGTGCACCGTCATGCTCGCCGACATCTCGGAATGGAGCCGGTTCAACGACATCTACAAGACCTATTTCAATGGCCGCTATCCGGCCCGCAGCGCCCTTGGAGCCAACGGACTCGCCCTGGGCGCCCGTATCGAGGTGGAGTGCATCGCCGTCGTCGGGAACGACTGAGTTCTTTCGTTCATGGGCAATCAGTCATCTATCTCTTGAGGCGATTCAATGAAAGAACCTCTCGCATACAGAGTGGGAAAGTATCTACAGCCCTACCTCCAGGGCAAGGAACATCGCGCAGCCCGATGGGCCATCAAGATTCTTGTCTTCGTGGCACTGATCATCGCGATCTACTTCGTGGGCCTCTGGCTGAATGCTGAGCTCGGCGTAGGATCCGGGATTGAAGCAGGATCCGACGCCGGCACGGCAGCCCTGGAAAGGCCGCTCACCAACTGATCGAGTTGCAGGAACACGCGGCCAGCCAGGGACTTCATAATCCCAAACGAAATGCCCCGGGGAATCGGACTATCATCTCAGCCGAGACCCCTGCCGCGAACCGAATGGCAGCACGACACCCTCACCCACTGCCTCCCTCTCCCTGGAGAACACCACAATGCCAGTCAAGACGATCTCGAAGGGCATGAGGATCTTGTATATCACCATCATGGCCATCATCGGTTGCGCCGCCGGGGCCATCCTTCTCGGCGGGTTCTCATCCATCAGCCTCTCGATCCTGGGCGGGGTGCTCGGCCTGATTGCCGGCATACTCCTGGGCAAGTACATGCGCTGGTACGATTGGTTTTGAACCCGAGAGAAACCGTGATCCTCGCCGGGAACTTCACCAGGCGCTGATGGAACACGCACTCCGGAATCCGAATCGGCATCAAGCGGGCCAGCGAAACCGGCGTGGTCCCGGGCAATCTATAGAGCAACACCTGTCGACTGCCGTTCCAGGTCGAAGATGAACAGCCGTTCTTCGCGCATGCCGGGATCGCCGGCAGCTGAACTCATGCGCCATGATCATCCTGGGGCCGTCGCGCGGATCGCGTTCGAAGCGATGTCCCGGTGGCCTTCTCATACCGCTCCATCAGGAACAGGGTCAGCCACATCACGGCAATCACCAGGGGCAGTGGACCAAGCCACAGGACCAAGGCACCCAGGCCGGGAAACACCTGCTTCAGCCAGAACAGGAGCAGGAACCCCGGGATGCCGATCACGGCAAACGAGATGATGAAGCAGATCGATCCGACCAGGATCGCGGTCTTCGTCGGTTTTCGCCTGGGTTTACGCCCGTGGGTCATGACACCATCACTCGAACAGTCCCGCGTAATGGCGGTACCAGTCACTCTGGAATCGTCGATCCGGGTCGTAGCGCAACTTCGCCGCCAGGAAGTCCCTGAACTTCGGGTAGCAGGTCTCCACCTGTTCCCGGGTCGCCCAACGGTGATACGTCAGGAAGAACCGACCACCATGCTCGATCACGCGATCAATGATGCGGCGGAAGTCCGCCCGGGCCTTTTCAAGGCCCTCGGGCGTATGCACGATGTGCAGGTTGCACACGATGCAGACGAGCCGTTCGGTCGCCCAGGGGAGGAAGCTCTCGGTATCAGGCTCGATGAAACGGATCGTGCCATAGGTCATGTCGACCTGGTGCTTCACGAAGTCCCGCCGCACATCGACCATCAGTGGAATCAGTGACTCGGCACGGACGTAGATCTCGGTGATCATCTCCGTTTCCGGCTTGGAAGCAACGGCCTCGTTGTATCCATCGAAGACCGTCGACAACTGGTGGGCATCAGACCAGTAGACCTGTCCGGAGGTGCCCAGGTAGAACTGCTCGTACTGGCTGAAGGCCTTGCCCTTGTCCGTACGGGCCAGTCGGTACAACGCCGCCCAGTCCGCACCAGCCATCTGCTTCTTCTGCTCCGACACGGGCGTGTCATCTGGAACCGGCTTGTAGCAGGAGAACACACCTGGATGGAACTCCTCATCGCCTTCCAGATCGATCGAGTACTGGCAGTCGCCGTAGAGGAAGCCCTCCTCCAGGGCGGCCTCGATCCGAGGCAGCAGGTTCCGCACCGCGATGATCTCGACCATTCGCTTGACGACCTGTCGCGGAACCAGTCGCAGGGTGACATGGGTCACGATGCCGAACAATCCATATCCGCCGATCGCCAGCGAGAAGAGCTCCGCATTCTCTGTCCGACTGCACGTGAGCGAGTCACCGGCATGGTTGATGATCTTGAAGGACTCGATGTCACTGATGAACGGCGGGAACTTCAAGCCCCGACCATGGATGTTCGAAGAGAGCGAGCCCCCGATGGACACCCTGTCGATGCCCGTCTGTTTCTGCCGGACAGCCCAGGTGACCCCCTGGCCATCCTGGTTCTCATGGAGGTACTGGATCAGTTGAGGCCACATGATCCCGCTCTCAACCTCGATCAGCCCGTTGGCCCGATCGAAATGAACAACGCCGCTGTACTGCTGCATGTCCAGCAGGAGCGTTCCGGTTCCGAACTGCTGCCCCCCCATCGAGTGGCGCCCACCAGCGATCGACACTGGAACATCCAGTTTCACCGCCTGCTGCAGCGCCTGGTGAATCTCGGCCTCCGAGGCCGGTTGCACGATGGAATGAACCTCGGTTCGATTCACCCGGGACTGGACATCATTGACTTCGGGCATGGTTGCCATCTGCAGATAAGAGGGAATCAGGTGGAAGCGGAGGCCAGGGCGGTATTCTCGCCAGAGGTCAGCTTCGCGTGCCGATTCGGTTCCGTCAACAACTCAAGCCGCAGCTCTTCCGGTGTGCGGTGCGCCTGCAGGCTGAAACCCGACTCGGACAGGAAATCCGGCAGATCCGCCGGCTTGAGGCCCCAGGTGAACCGTTCATGGCGAAGCGCCAACCACCAGGAGGTGACACGCCGAGCATTCTGGAAGTCGTAGCAGCCAGGACTGGACTCCTCCATGTAGGTGAACAGCACGGCGGACCCCCGGGCTTGATCACCAATACAGGCCAGCAAGTCGCGAACGGTCGACTCCTCCAGGTACATCGTGAGCCCCTCGACAATGAAGAGCGTCGGCTGGTCGGGGTCATACGGCGTGCATCGAGCCAGGGCCGAGGCCAGCGTCTCACTGGCAAGATCCGCCGGGAGAAACTGGCCACTGCCCGCAGGCAGCTGGAAGTCCTCAAGCAACGCCCGCTTGACCTTCTGCGTGGCAGGATGATCGATCTCGATGATGGTGTGCCCGGGACAGTCCACGGACAGCCGCAGGCTCAAGGTGTCGAATCCGGCCCCGATGACAACCATCTGCGTCATGGTCGTGCCCAGTGCCTCGCGCGCCAGGGACTCGATGTATCGCTTCCGCAGCACATGGTGCAGGTAGATACCCGGTATGGCACAGGACTGCATCACGCCAGCCTTGAGCAACAAAAGCCGACGGGCCAGGCTGGGGCCCAGCAGGGCGCCACTCAATTCACGACACCTGGTGATCTCCGCCGTGTAACTGGCCAATCCCTCGGGCACTTCAATGCCAAGCCGCTCGTGCTGTGACACCCAGTAAATCCCGTTGGATACGAATCTTGCAGTATGGCTGGACTGGTCTTGCTTCATCGGCTTCCGCGCGAAGCACTGGCCCCTGGTTGTGGCATGACGGAGCAGGGTACCAGATCGACAGCCTGTTCAGCACGTCGCCGGATCTCCGGATTAGACTAAACCAAGCGGCCCGATTCGTGGGGTGATTCCAAACCAGTTCAGCCATAGAGGAATGTAAGGGAACCATGTTCAAGCACCTGTCCAGTTGTACATCGATTGTCGTCATTGCACTGATCAGCCTGACCGGAACTGGCCAGGTGGCCTCCGCCCAGGACATGGCGATGCCCAAGTCCATGAATGAGTTCGTGAACTGGCACCTCGATCGCGGCGCGTGCGGAAACTGGTTGGAAGCAGGCGTGACCAAGGACATGTGGGTCGGCATTCCCGCCGGCATCAGCTACACCAACACCAACAACCTGCGATACGACCCGGCCTCGGACCAGCTGTTCCATACGCACCACATGGTCACGTCGAACGGAGATGTCCTGTCGACCGGATCGGGCCTGATGTACTGGAACGCCGACATCAATGCACCGATGTCATGCAGTGCCGGCTTCGACCGGGGCAAGCCCTACACCGGGATCTCGGTACTCAAGGGAATGACGGATGACACCATCTACTGGGAGTACACCGAGAAGTCGCAGGGCAAGACCACGACCTATACGAACACGATCACGTACACCACGCCCACGACTCGCCGCCAGACCGTTGCCGTCGCTGACGGCCGTGGAGAACCGTGGGTCACCAATCTTGTTCGCGCCAATCCCGGCGGTGATCTGCTGAAGCAGACCCGGCTCGCCGGAACCTGGCGGGGCGACATGCCCGGTGGCGCTACCCAGGTCCGGGAGATCTCCTGGCTGGCCGATGCCCATGTCCTGAAACAGGAGCGAACGGTCATTCAAGCCGATGGGTCCCGAAGTCTCACCGACCTCTATCTCATGTACTGGGATCCCGTCAATGATCACATCGCGACCATGTACCTCGATGACCACGGAACGGTGATTCACGGGAAGATCGATTCGATCACCACTGACGGCGACACCGTCACCATCGTCTCCTCCCACGAGGGTTCCCGATTCGGCAACCTCACCATGAGCACGCAGATGACCCAGGTCGTCACCGACGAGACACTCACGACGACCTTCCAGGGCATGGCACTCGATGGCAAGCGACATGGATTGAGTTGGAGCGAAGATCCGAATGTCAGCAGACGCGTGAACTAGCCGGAGACAATACATGCTGAAACACTTCATCACGACATCCCTTCTGGGCGCCGCAATCCTGTTGACTGGTTGTGACGATCCAGACCTGGTTGGCTACTGGCGAACAGATAACCAGACGACGACACAGCCGACGACGGCCCCCCAATGGACCATCACCCAGTACAGCCTCGGCCGCGACGGCCGGGCGCTCCGGCTGAGTTGGACCAACCAGGCCAAATCACCGCCCCTGGGCGACCTTGAGATCTACAAGAGCACGAAGACAACGGGCACCTGGTCCCTTGATGAAGACAGGCTGACCATCATCACGGGCGGTCGATCCTCGGGACTCATCGAGCGATTCCAGATCGTCTCTCGATCACCTGACCGACTGATGACCCTGTACTCCGACCAGGACGGTTCGGTGGAGTCCACGCTGGTCTGGAAGAGACAGGAGCACCCGGGCATGCTGACCTCCTTCGATCCGCCAGTCGGAGGAGAGGAGTCTCGTGATCCAAACTGGAGTAAGCAGGCTCATGACCATCGGTTGCAGCAGGAGCGGGAGAAGCGATTGCAGGGCGACAAATAGCGATTCGCCCACCAGGACAGCGTGATCCGGCCTGGCAGGCCCCGTGGAGGCCATTCGCGTCGCCTGTCAGGCCATAGCCGGGGGTGATCACACACCACTTCACACGATCGCAAGCAAACATGTCATGCCCCTCCCCCGCTCACGCCCAGTGTCCAGCTACATCGGTTTCGCCTGCTTCGCCCTGGCCACTCCCGCACCCGCCGCCTCTGCGTTGGCTGGTACCGCCGCCCTCCACGTTCCCACGGACTACCCCACCATCCAGGAGGCGATCGACGTCGATGGTGATGGCCGCATTGCGATCGAGGATCGGCTCGCCGTCGTCGCGGCCTGGGGCACGCCGGACACCGCCGCGGATTTCGATGGAGACGGCCTTGTCGACACCGATGATCTCCTTACCGTCCTGGGCGCCTTCGGTGACACCTGCGAGTAGCCACACGCTCATGCCGGCATCCCAGGGCCCCGCAGGTCTACCTGCGGGGCCCTGGTTGTTCCCGTTCTCCTGGGGATCGAGGGAGATAGAATGGCCCACGGGAGTCCTGCCATGAACACCACTGCCCACCGTCATCGAATGCTGTTGCCTGCCCTGGTCATCATGATGATCACCGCTGCAGGAACCACGTCCTGCGACTCGAACCAGTCGAACGTGAGTGCATCGGATCCCCGGCTGCAGGGCACCTTCACGCTCTATCGTCTCGATGGCGATCGCTACCCCGGGGACCCGGTGCCCGAGGGCGCCGTCCTGATGCATGGCTGGCCCATCCTGCAGTCATGCCCGATTGATTCCACCGCGACCCGGCAGGAACTGATCCAGGCCCTGGATGACGGGATCGCCAATGGCGGTGGTGTTCCGGTGGACTGCTTCAATCCGCGCCATGCGATCCGCATCGAAGCCGGTGATACCACCACCGACTACATGATCTGCTTCCAGTGCTCGAACTATGACATCTGGACCAATGACAGGAAGACCGGGGGCGGGCTCATGTCATCATCACCGAAATCGACGTTCAATCGCGTCCTGGATCGCTGCAACTGATTCCACCCCCGGCACCCGAGCCACGCTCCAACGAGTATCCTGACATCGGCAAGAGCATGACCCGGAGCCTGGTGTCATGACTTCGCTGCCAGATCGGGAGCCCATCCATGCGCCAGTTCATCGTGCGCTGCAAAAGTGGACAGAGATATGAAGCGGTAACAGCGGAGCAACTCAGGAAACTCGCGGCCAGCGGCCTCATTGGCGCCGAGGATGAGATCTGCCAGATCGGGACGAATCGCTGGATTCCCTGCTCGAAGGTCAAGGGGCTCTTCGAGGAGCGTCCTCCTCAAACCCAGCCCGTGGATTCCGCAGACGCCGAGTCGGATGACGCGGCCAGCGAGATCCCCTCCGAGTTGAAGGTGTCATTCCGAGGCAAGATCACCGCTCGATTCAAGTGTCCAGCGTGCCAGAATCGAATGGACGCCGACGAGCAGGACATCGGCACATCCTCCAACTGCACCAGGTGCGGCATCACGCTCATCATTCCCGGGCTGATTCAACTTGAAACCCATCAGCAGCAACTGGCCCAGGAGCAACAGGAAGCCGCCGAACGTTCACTCGCGGAGAACCTGGAGGAAGAAGAAGACGAGTACGTGGAAGAAGCATCGCAGGAAGCTGCACTGGAAGACGATTCTGACCCGACCAACAAGACTGCAGAACGATGGGGAGCGGCCATCGGCGGAATGCTGCTTGGAATCGGGATCCTCTACGTGTGCGGCTGGAGCCTTATCCTGGGTTCTGTTGTTCTGCCCAACGATCTCGATGAAGCCGGAGCGAGATTCGTCGACCACATGGCCCCGGGACTGTCGGAGAAGGAGTCCGACGAAGGCGTGACGATCGCCACCCAGGGCATCGCATTCACCTACGCGGCACACTTCATCAAGATGCTCGAGGATGGATATGCCGTCAATCGATTCATGGCGGTCGTGGCCATCAACTCCAAGCCCTGGGGGGTCGTCAATACGTTCCGCTTCTTCCACTCGCCGACCATTCAGTACGCCGGACTCGGCCTCGGGATCATCATCTTCTTCTCGGGGATCGGATACGCCATAGGCAGCGATGATGATGACGATTGAATCCACNCCTNNTGAACACGTCGACTCGTCAAGAGATCACTGGGTTCCCGGCAGGTGACGGAATCGGAACTGACCACCCGGACCTGATCATTCCGCCTGGCAGTTGATCCGACTCCTGATCGCCTCGATCGTCGCGGGCGTGGTTCCACAGCACCCGCCCACGATGCTGGCACCGGCCTCGACCCACGCCATGGCATGGTCCGCGTAACGAGCCGGCTCGATGGCATCGGTACACACCCAACCGCCCTCCTCATCGGCATGGCCCACGTTGCCATAGGCCGCAATCGGCAGACCCTCGGGCACCAGGCAACGCAGGTGACGCACCTGGTCAGCAAGCACCGGGGCCGCCACGCAGTTGATCCCGATGAAGCGGGCCCCCTGGAGCGCGGACACGATGTCCGCCAGTTCGGTCCCGTCCAGGAGCACGCCCGGCGGACCATCGGACTTCAGGCAGAAGCAGATGCCCCATCGGTCCGCCGCCTCCGACACCGCGGCCTCGACCGCCGCCAGGGACTCATGAGCAGAACACATCGTCTCGACCAGGACCAGGTCCGCCCCGGCCTCGACCAGGCGACGAATGAGCTGGCCATGCGCTCGCCGACACTCCTCCGGCTCGGGTGCGAGGTCGGGGGTGTAGCAGTCCTCCAATGGCGCAACGCTTCCCAGCACGAGTGCCTGGGGCGCAATCGAGTCACGCGCGGTACGAGCAATCTGAACCGCCGAGTTGGTCAGTTCCTCGGCGCGATCACCCAGGCCGGCCTTCGCGAGCGAACGCTCGTGCGTTCGAAAGGTGTTGGTGATGATCGCGCCGGCCCCCGCCTCCAGGTATGCCCGATGAACAGACTCCAGGATTTCCGGCGCCTCGATCATGGCCCGCGCGGACCAGAGCGGCATGCCGACATCGACCCCGCGCCGATCCAGTTCGGTTCCGGTCGCACCATCCAGCAGGAGAATGTCGTGGTCCTGGAGTCCCATATCCAGCCCGCATGGTAGTGCCGCCACGCCTCGCGGCTCATGGGTGCCCCGTGCGGGTGCCTGCCCGCCGGATCCAGACCAGCCGGGCGCAGGCCCGGTGTCTTGCCGCTAGACTCCCCTGCTCTGGCACGGATCCGGTGGTTGGCTGCCCCGGTGAGCAACCATCATCCCCGGGAACGCCATCACCATGTCCAGCGCCATCTCAACCCAGCCTCGCATGCAGGCTCGCCGTGGTGCACAGGCCATCGTGCTGATCTCGGTCATCCTGCCTCCGATCGCCCTGGTCACCGTCATGTGGCTGGCCTGGGGCAGCGGCTTCGGGCTCATCGACCTGGCGATCTTCGCGGGCATGTACCTGGCCTGCGGGCTGGGAATCACCATCGGTTTCCATCGCTACTTCACCCACAAGTCATTCGACTGCCCACGCTGGGTCAAGATCATGCTCGGCGTCACGGGCTCCATGGCCGTCCAGGGTGATCTCCTCTGGTGGTGCGCCGTCCATCGCAAGCATCACCAGCACAGCGACAGCCACGAGGATCCACACTCTCCCCACGTGGGCCGAGGCGGCCGAATGCGCCGCTTCCTCTACTCGCACTTCGGGTGGCTCTTCCGGATCGAGGACCCCGACAAGTCGCGATACGTTCCGGACCTGATGGCCGACCCCGACCTGCGGATGATCAGTCGGCTGTTCCCCCTCTGGGTCTTCATCAGCATGGCGATTCCCACCATCCTCGGCGGCCTCCTGGCTGGATCCTGGTTCGGCGCCCTCACCGGCTTCCTCTGGGGTGGACTGGTCCGCGTGTTCTTCGAGCACCACGTGACCTGGAGCGTCAACTCGGTCTGCCACATCTGGGGACAGCAACCCTATGACAGTCATGACCACAGTCGGAACAACGCGCTGGTCGGCGTCCTGGCCCTGGGCGAGGGATGGCACAACAACCACCACGCGTTCCCGACCTCAGCCCGTCATGGCCTGGCCTGGTGGCAGTTCGATGCCAGTTGGCTCGTCATCCGGCTCATGTCCTGCGTGGGCATGGCCAGGAACCTCAAGACACCGTCACGAGATCGGCTGGCCAGGGCCGGTGGCGCCGACGACTGAGTCCGCAGGAGAACATCATCATGGCATCATCACGTGGCGCTCGTCGTGGGGCAGCCGTGCTGGGTGGCATCGTCCTCACGCTCATGGGGCTCACCCTCGCCTTGTATGCCATCGACTACCTCTATGACGAGGTGCCGCGCTTCATGGTGATCTTCAGTGACTTCGACGCCGAACTACCAGGCTTCGCCTTGTGGCTGGCAGCGGCTTCTGAATGGACTTCCCAGACCGGCCAGGCGCCGCTGAACATGCCGCTCTGGCTGAGTGTCCTCGCGATCGTCATCGCCATCGCCGGCGTGGTTTCCATTCGTCGCCCGGCCACGGTGATCGTCCTGGCCACGGTGTTCTGTGTTGTCCAGGGCTCACTTCTCTACATCGCGGTGAGCATGATGCAGAACTACTTGCTCATCCTGACGAACAGCGCTTTGAACACGGCTTGAGACGATGAGGCGAACAACGAATCGGCTACCTGGACGTTCTGGCCAGCAGTCGGTCAAGCCATCGTCTGGATCCGCCGATTGCTCCACCGCCTGCCGATTCACCATCCCGGTATGAACTGTAGGCGGAGCACTGGTAGCAGATGACATAGTCGATGACTGATCCGTCCTCGGTCATGTGCCGGATCCCGTGGCGGGGAATGAAGCACCGGGATCGTCCAGTTCCCTGGGCGATCTGCTCACGGAGCCTCTCCATCACATCATCAACCCGATCGGGATCAGAAATCGAAACGGATCGCAGGATGCGCCATCCATGGAAGTTCTCCGGACTGCCTGCAAGCGGCTTGGGCCGATCCCGCTCACCATCCAACCGGTAGATCACCACGCTGGCCGTGGTCACACTTGACGTGGTCACACTTGACGTAGTCACACTTGACTGGATGGCTACGGCCTCATCCTTTCCCTGGCATCCCCCGAGAAGAATGATGCAACAGGCAAGTACCGGGATAAGGTGGCGATTCACGATGGATGCGAGCATGGGATTCTCATTCTGAAGACCATTCGATCAGTCAACGTGCCCACTGGCAGTTGCAACTCCATGTCATGCGGAAGAATACGAGCGACTGAAGCAAAGTCAGCCATTCGCCAGTCAAATCACGGCCTGCGGCAGTTGGATCACGCCGCGGGGCGTTTCCAGTCTGGCACTGATGCTGGCAACGGGCCCCATTTGAACAGGGCTTGCAATACCCGCCGTATCCAGCAGCGACATCACCGACTCGGCCTCCGGGTGCACCAACTGAAGATCGACCAGGCGGCAACCCGCCGGTGCGGAAACGGCGGGATGAGGTGAGTCTCCCCAGTCAATGAGCATGGGAAAGACACCATCCATCACCATGACCGATGGATCGGTGAGTTGCCATCGCAGTTGCCGACCATCGGGAAGGGTTCGTGATCCGGATTGGATATCTCCCAGTTGGCCGCCACTGGCAAGCATGGCCGCATGAACCGAGGTGAGATCAGGACACTTGGCAAACCACCCGATCATGCGTGGGCCACCGCCGGTGCTGAAGATCCCGGGCCGCTGGTCTGCTGGTACCTGGGCATCGGGATCCGGCGCAATCACCTCCAGGTAGGTCCCGGGCCCCAGTGCGAGAATGGCGTTGCACGTCCCCCAGTTGGGATGGCGTCCACCAACAGCCGGTTGAACCCCGGCCACGCGGGCCACCAGGTCCATTCCCTCGCCAAGATCGGGAACAGCCAACACGAGATGGTCAACATGATCGAGGGCCGACATGCAGAAGCTCCTCACACGAGCGTGGGTGATGGTAGAGGCTATCACGTTGTTTTGATTCTTGAATTGCGAGGATATCCAATCGTCACCGTGCAAGAGCGATTCGGCAGATCGTCACTTTTTGGCTGCACTACCCGCTGACTCACCGCATGTTGCTAGGTTGGCATGAGCCACGGGAGTTGACGGTCATGTGACGACCAGTTCCGTTCGGGGAGTACCGCCAGATTGTGGGGCTAAGTAGTCGATTCGCCTTCATCGCGAATATCGGTCGAGTCTCTATCACTTGACGCAATCAGGAGGAAGATATGAAACCCTGTTTCCAAGATCGTCCTGGCCCCTCTTACCGTCTCCCAATCAGCCTGGCCCTGCTCTTGCTCATTCCATTGAGTTGGGCCCAGGCCGATGAGGGGAACGCCTTCAGGCTCGTAGATGGTGACCGCCTGCCATTGCAAGCGCCACCATATGGCTTTGAGTCATGGAATGGATCACTCTACGGATGGGATCCCTGCATCAACGCACCACGATTCGGTGCCTCATCCATCGCCCTCACGCGATACATGCTCGACCTTGATGACAGCTACACGATCGGCGATCGATGCGATGATGACAGCGACGTGCTGGCTTACCAGCTTCGGCTCTGGCAGGGTGGCCTCCTCACGCTTCCAGGCGATCAGCGCAACCGTCGATACCATCACCCCGTACTCGATGACGGCCAGGTCCCGAGCCTGCTCCTCTGGCAGGATGTCGATGGCGAGACACCACAGACCTGGCTCGTGAACACCATGGGATCGACACATACGCTTGGTAGTGACTACCAGGTGGAGCCGGACGCCACCGCCGCCTGCGAGCAGGCCGACACCATCGGCATGGCCACGCTCAACCCGGGATCCGGACAGGCGTTGATTCGCTCAGGGGACACCCTGGTGCTCTTCCGGAATCCCACTGATGCCGTCACGCTGAGTGGATTCACCAGGGGACACGAGTTTGACTGCACGGGTGACTTCCCCTGCGGCTGGACGATCTCCGATATTCCGCGTATCGGGATGGTCACCACCCTGAAGGATGGATCGACCATGGCGGCCTTCATCGTCACGATGACGCAGGCCAAGGACAAGAAGTCCGCCCTGTACCGTGTCACGGTCAGGCCCGACGGCCAGCAGGTGACCGACCTGATCGCCTACGAAGGCCAGGACGTGGGACCCCAGTTCGAGCAACCCACGACGGTCATCACTGATCTCGGGCTCACCAAGATGACGCCGGCACCGACCCAGAATGACGAAGACGACAGCACCTATCTCCGGACCATCGGGGTCAACTCCGCAGGTGACATCGCCTTCCGCTGTGAGTTCGACAATGACAGCATTGCCATCCTCCTCGCCCGGAGAACCAATGGTGCATTGACGGCTGTCGTTGACACCAGTCAACCCTTCGCCGGGGAGTGGGTCTGTGGCGTTGGATGCGTGCAGGGGCCGGAACCCAAGGACTACCCCATGCTCTTTCCATTGTTGTCCAATTCGGGCGACGTCATCTTCACCGGTGGCCTTCGCCACGAGAACCCGGATGATCCCGGGGCCATCCTGCACGATGAGTTCATCGGCGCCTTCAGACGAAATGTCGACGGCACGTACAGCGAGACGATCCTGGTCCGCGAATATGACCGGGTGGATCTCTCCCCCTGTGGCCAACTGTTCGAAGACGAGCAGGTCATGGCCATTGGAAGCCTTTCGGTCGGCGGCTTTTCACCCTACCTTCCGTTGGCCGTGAGTGAATACGGTGATGTCGCCGTCATCTGCCGAATGCAGAGGCTCAACGGGACGGTGGAGCACGATCGCAATGATGTTCTGCTCATCTTCAACAAGTACAACGAGGTGGTTGCCTGGATCCGCGAGGGCGATGTCCATGATGACCCGACCAAGCTGGTCGCGAACTTCCGTGGCCCCGGGGGTTCCTATGACGCTGTTGAACTGGACATCCCGGCCAATATGTCGAACTTCACCTGCGACGGATCGTGGATCAGCGTCCTCCAGGGGCACGACAGCTCCTTCGGACAACGGTGCTTCCTCTCGGCCAAGGCCACCGAGGACGGCGACTATGTTTCCGAATGGCGATCACCCTTTGGTTTCGCCCGGGGGTCCGCTGGCAGCGACGGTCGGGCCCGCGCCTTCGGTGACTACGACTACTCCTCGTATGACATACCGTCCAGGACATTCGTCCTGTCGGCCCAGGTCGGAATCCGAAACGACTCAGGATCACTGGCCTTGAAGTGCAAATCCGGTGTCTTCGCCCTCCAGCTTGAGCCGGTCTGTATCGCAGATGCCGACCGCGACGGCGACGTCGACGTCGACGACTTCAGCGACTTGCTGGTTGAGTATGGTGATACCGGCTGTGATCTGACGGCGGATTTCAATCATGATGGCGCAGTGGATATCAAAGACTTCTCGATCCTGCTGGTTCACTTCGGCAGTGAGTGTGCGCCATAGTCCGCAAGCTGGCCGATCGACGACCTGGTGACACCCTCCGGTAGCCCGTGGATCGGACGATGCCGTCCGCCTGCTGATCATCGGGGAATCCCCGGCCGGCCTCGTGGCCGCCGCGCCGCCCCGTTTCCGGTACAGTTCCACGTGTCGCCACCACCGCCATCGCCCGGGATCCGGGGGGAGACTGGCATGAACACGACATCCCCAGGCACCGAAGTCAGCAAGACGAAGTCCGTCCTGTGCACCATTGGCATGATCGTCGCGATCGTGACCATCCTGGCCATTGCGTCAGCACTGGCCTTCCGCCTCATGGAGATGGACAGTGGACACAAGGACAGCAACATCCTCCACAACATCATCGACCCAGGTGATCACAAGGAGACCGCTGCCGAGCGGACCCGCCTGTGGACCCTGGCCCTGGTGGACCTGGGCCTGGCCATCGCCTCCGCCATCTTCGCGATTGCCGCAGGCCGAACCCGTTCCATCATCGTCACGACCGGCTTCGTTCTCGTTGGGATCGCCACCTGTGCAGTCGCGTTCTTCCTGGCCTGGCCGCTGGGTGCCCTGACCGCGCTCATTCCCATCATGGCCATCAGCACACTGCCCATGGCTCGACACGCTGGCAGTTGACACCGCGGAAGGACTGACCATGACCAGTTCGATCGCCCTTCCAAACCTGCTGGCCCTCTCGGGGGGTGTCATCGCGGCCATCGTGATCGGCAGCGTCATCGTGATCATCCTGCTGTGGGCCCTGGCGGTCTACAACGGGCTGGTCCGGAAACGGCAGGCCTGCAAGGAGTCATGGTCGGATATCGATACCGAATTGAAGCGACGCCACGACCTCATCCCCAACCTGGTGAGCACCGTGAAGGGCTATGCCACCCACGAGGCCAACGTCCTGGAGCAGGTGACTTCGCTTCGAAACGAGGCCGTTGAACTCCAGGGCAAGACCGCCGCAGATCGTGGCCACGTCGAGGGCGAACTGCAGGCCTCCCTCGGGAAGCTGATCGCCCGGGTCGAGGCGTATCCCGACCTGAAGGCCTCGGCCAATTTCCTGGAACTCCAGAAGGAACTCTCGGATACCGAGACCCGGATCGCCCGCGCCCGGCGGTTCTACAACGCGAACGTGCGAGACTTCCACAACGGGTGCCAACTCATCCCATCCAGCATGGTCGCTGCAATCGGCGGGTTCAAGACAGGTGAATTCGACTTCTTCCAGGTCGACGACGCCTCGGAACAAACCCCGGCCGATGTGAGCTTCAGCGATGCTGGGGAGCGCCGCTGACCTGGTCTGGAGCCGGTATTTCCCAGCAGGTCCGGATGTTCAAGATTGCCGAAGGCTTTGCCGCCGCTGTCCCCAACGATTTGATCAAACCCATCAGGATCCACGACTCATGACAATCAAGCGACTGAACCCCAAGCGCCATGGCCTGATGATCCTGGCCGCCCTGTTGTTGAGCCTCTCGCCCGCCCAGGCCGCCACGGACATCGCCCCCTCGCTCAAGCAGGCGATCGACGAAGCCGTCAAGCAGGAGATGGAACGCCAGGATGCGGTCGGTGTCGCCATCGGCGTCATCCGCGATGGCCAGGTGGTCTACACCAACGGCTATGGCTGGGCCGATCGCGAGAACCGGGTACCCGTCAACCGCGGAACACTCTTCCGCTGGGCATCGATCTCCAAGCCACTGACCGCCATCGCCGCGATGCAACTGGCGGAACAGGAGCAGCTTGACCTGGACGCCGATGTTCGACAGGCCGTACCGGAATTCCCGGACAAGGGAAAACCCATCACCACCCGGCAGTTGCTGGGACATCTTGGTGGAGTCGTGCATTACAGCAACGGCCCCGTCATCCAGACTCAACGCGAGTATGACACACCGCATCCCTACAAGGATGTCATCCTCGCCCTGGATCGATTCAAGGAGTCACCCCTGGTGGCCGAACCGGGAACGACCTACGCCTACACGACCCATGGCTACATTCTCGCCAGCGCCGCCGTTGAGCGGGCCGGCCAACAACCATTTGCCCTGCAGGTTCGTGATCGCATCATCCGACCACTCAAGCTCACCACGCTTCGTCCCGACTACCAATGGGAAGCGATCCCGGGCCGGGCCGTCGGCTACAAGAAGCGATCGAACAAGATCGTCGTCTCCAGCGACACCGACGTGTCGTGGAAACTCGGGGGCGGCGGGTGGATCTCCAACGTCGATGACCTGGCCGGATTCGCAGCAGGATTGATGGGCAACGATCTGGTCACGGACGAATCGAAACAGGCGATGTGGACCCGGCAAGCCACCACGGACGGCAAGAAGACGTCCTATGGCCTGGGCTTCAAGATCTCCGGGGAAGGAAAGAACCTCAAGATCGCCCATGGCGGCGCACAGGAAAAGACCCGGACGCGGTTGGTGATCTACCCGGCGAAGGGGCACGGCGTGGTCATGATGACGAACTCCGAGCACGCCGATCCGAGCAAGTTCACCACCGCCATCTACAAGGCGATCAATGAACACGCCGAGGACAACAAGTAGTCAGCGGAGCAGGATGTAGTCGGAGATCTGCTTCGCCACCGCCTCGCCCTGGAGCATGGTGACGACCGCCAGCGCGAACTCGATGGCTGTTCCAGGGGCCTGCGAGGTGATCACGCGGTTCTCCTCATCCACGCAGACGCGGGCATCGCGATCGAACCGGTCGCCGAGCCGACTCGTGAACTCATCCGGCGGCCACTCCTGGTCCGGTGTCTTGATCGGCATGGGGTTGCAGGTCGCCCGCCTGGAATTGGCCAGCACCCCCGCGGGCTCCAGGACCAGTGCTGGCGAAAGACAGATGGCCCCCACCAGCCGACCCGCGGCATAGTGATCCTGCAGCATTCGCCGCAGTTGATCAGAAGCAGCCAGGTTCATCGCGCCGGGAACACCCCCCGCCATGACGATGGCATCCCACTGGGTCCCGGCAGCCTCGGCCAGCGTGCAGTCCGGCAGGACCCGAAGCCCCTTCTGCAGCACAACGGCTTCCGCCGTGTCCTCCACCGAGGCGACGGTGACTTCGATGCCACCTCGCCCGAGCACATTGAACAGGGCCGTGAACTCGACCTCCTCGTTCCCGCTCGCAACTGGCAGCAGTGCCTTCACCGGCTGTGAATCAGTCGTAGACACCGTGATGCCCGTGGACGAACTGCTCATCGGCACCCGCCGCGGCCGTCAAGGCCGCCACGTTGTGCTTGGTGAAGAAGCCCTTGAAGTGGTGGCACCGCTCCACGTACTCCGTGATCAGGATCGAGTACTCGGAGTGCTTGGAGAAGATCTGCTTCAGGTCCGGCGTGTCCCGGCATTCGCCGACGACATGGGCCAGGAACTTGGTCCCATGGTCCCGCAGCAGTCCCACGACCCGATCGACGTTCTTCTCGCCCTTGCCGTCATCACCATCCTTGACCTCGTAGGCCATGTGGTGCATCCGACGGCCGTAGTTGCGGACGAAGTCCTCGGTGGGCATCGGGAGATTGTCAATCGAGTTCAGGTAGGCCGGGGTGTTGTTGGCCGTGAACACCTTGGCAGGTGAATGCTTGTCGTCAACGATCTTCGGGTTCCGCGTGACGTTGGTCGACGAGTTCTGGTCGGCAATGTTGTACGCGCCCCAGAAGTAATGAGGCGAGAGCGACAGGAACTCGAGGATGGCATGCTCACGGTCTCCCATGAGAATCCGCGTGGCCAGGTGGTCGATTCCCAGGGTCAGGTTCAGGACCCCGGTGTCCTCGACCCAGGCCGCCGCCTTGTCCAGGCGGCCCTGCTCCTCGGGAGTCAGGGTCAGGTCCTCGCCGAGCTTCAAGGTCGACAGTTCCGGCTCGGAGGCATCCCAGTACCCGACCTTGTTCCCCGTGAAATCACTGGGATAGGTAAAGGCCATGTGCGGGTTGACGAAGAAGTTGTTGGGGCTCTCCCCCTCTTCGTAGTAGCGGATGAACTGGCTGTCGAGCACCTTGGTCGTGGCCTTGACGTCGCTGGTCCAGAAGATCTCTCCGATGTAGCGAGCATGTGGTCGCTGCCGGGACAGCGGGTACAGCATGTTCAAGCGGGACAGGTCATCCTCGTAGTCCTTCGACAGGGGCTCGAACACCAGGGCCATGGGCGCCTCGGGGACGCGGCAATTCTTGAGGACGTAGATCTTGTGCGTGGCATCGACGTGGGCCGACTCGAAGCGATACGGCCCCATCACGGACAGTTCTTCCAGGTAGTTGATCCCGTCCCCGGGATCCACCTGGATCATCACGGCGGCCATCCTGGTGAGCATCTCATCCAGGCCTGACGAGACCCGTCGGTCATAGACCTTGGGAAGAAACTCGTGGAAGAACTCGGAGTTCTTCTTGTCGCCCTCGGGCTTGTAGCCCTTGAGATCAAATGCTGGTGTGGTCGCCATGGCTGCCTCCTCTGGTAGGACAGGAGAGTATCCGCCCACACACGCCTTCTCAACTTCGAGGACCTCTGCTCGGCGGCTGGGCATCCCGTATGCTCTGGGCATGATTCGCCACGCCGAGACCAAGGCCCAACGGAACGTGCTGGGAGGAGCCCTGATCCCCTGCTCCACCGACCCCATGACCGGCTTCTATCGAACGGGCTGCTGCGAGACCGGCCCGGACGACCTGGGCTCCCATACGGTGTGCGTCGTGGTATCCGAGCCTTTCCTGGCCTTCTCACGAGCCGTCGGCAACGACCTGTCCACGCCCATGCCAGCCCATGGTTTTCCCGGCCTTCGGCCCGGCGACCAGTGGTGCCTGTGTGCGCCTCGATGGCAGGAAGCCCTGGAGGCGGGTGTGGCGCCGCCGGTGATCCTGGAGGCCACCCACGAGGGAGCCCTGGAATATGCCTCGCTCGAGGATCTGCAGGCCCACGCCCTCGACACCTGAGGGGACATGCACCGCGTGATCAGTGGACTCCATGCCGGTTGTTCCGGCTGTTTTCCACTGGAAGCGATCGGATGCCAGGGGCAGGTGATCCCACCACGGCAGCGGGTGCTAGTGTGTTCGCCAGACGAAGCACCGAAGGACAACGAACTGGAGGTCCCCATGCTCGCCACGATGACTCTTGCCAACCTGCTGATCGCGGCTCCACCACCACCGTCACCGGGTTGGGCCTGGGAGATCGAGCCCACCGATTTTCCGAAGCGTGGTTTCGACACCGCCGAACTCGGTGAAAGCGGAACGATGGTCGCCAACTGGGGTGATGACCATTTCACCGTCCGGTTCATCGAGCGACAAATGCCGGAATTGGACCTGGCCGATCGAAGTGGTCGCAGTCGACAATACGCCCTGGTCGTGATGACGACCGACGGGGAAACCAGTCAGTACTCGCCCAACAGCAGCATGGGCAACCGCCTGCAGAAGGTCCACCAGTGGATGGGGCGACCGATCAAGGCCATCAAGGTCGCACAACTGGGTCTGCTCCGCCTGGATGAAGAGGGTGTCCAGCAGATTTCCCGCGAGGCCGTCATGGAAGCCCGCTCGAAGGAGTTGGACATCATGTCCATGGCCGTGCTGGGGCAACCATTCGACTTCACGTTGACGACGCTCGATGGCGAGCAGATCACGACGGAGAACGTCGCGGGCAAGATCGTCCTGGTCGACAACTGGGCGACCTGGTGCGGCCCCTGCATGCGGAAGATGCCGAAGTTGAAGGAACGATATGAACAGTGGAAGGCGAGCGGACTTGAGATCATCGGAATCGACTGGGATCGAGACGTCGCCAAGGGGAAGAAGGCGATCACGCGTGAAAAGCTCGACTGGCCGCAGGTCAATCCGTACGCCGCCGAGGGAGATCATGAGGACCTCTGGGACCGGGCCACCGGCATCACCACCCTGCCCTACCTGGTCCTTCTTGACGAGAAGGGCCTGGTCATGGCGGCCGGCCAACCCGAGATCGTGATGGAGACCATGGACAAGGTGATGTCCGGCGACCTGCCACGGACGTTCCCGAGTTGGACCCCGGAACAGGTCAGTGGCATGACGGCTACCGAGGTGCGACAGAACCTGGTGGCCGTCTCAACCGCTCGCCAGGGCGCCAGGAAGAACCCCGCCATGAGCGATCATCTCACCGATCAGTTCAATCAGTTGATGTCACGACTCAAGACGCTCGCACAGGCCAACAGGACCAACCCGTGATCATGGGGTCATCGCGAGGTCCGGCGCGTCATCGAGACTCCTGGTCCGGATCGGGACGCCGATCAAGAATCCGGCCGCGAATCTCCAGGTCGTAGTCGGTGTAGGACCGCATCGTTCCATGAAGCCAGAGCAGGACCGTGCGATCATCGCCCCAGGCCACGGCGACCGGGCGGATGTTGTCCGCCTGCGACTCGCTGGTCAACGGCGTCCACTGCCACGTTCGTCCACCGTCATAGGTCATTCCCTGGAACAGTTCCCGTCGACGAACACCATCCGACTCGGTGACGACCGGATCACCCGTCCGGGGATGGGCGTCGGTCGACACGTAGATCACGCGGGGATCGACGGGATCCACGACGGCCAGCCCGGTGTAGTCATCCTCGCCGGCGTACAACTTCCGCCCCGCGTATCCCGCCTCGAAGTCGAGCCAACGGTCACCGATCCAGCGGGCATAGCGGAACCGGTGGTCACGACCGCCCGTCCCCCGCGTCCGCGAGGCGCCATCCACCTGGACCGTATAGACACCGACCGGTGAGCCGTTGCGATCCAGGACCAGGTCCGCGGGCCACGCCACGGCATCGGGCCGCCCCTCGAAGACCGGCGTGTAGTCCTCGACGCGAGGTGGATCCGATCCCAGGAAGCCAACGACCTCACCGCCCGAGCGGTACAGCTTGCCATCCTGCAGGTAGCCATGCCAGATGCTGTTGTCCGCATCCCGGGGATGCTGCTCCGAAGCCATGAAATGTATCTTCGAGTTGTCGGCCGCGTACCTGACGTAGGGTCGGCCAGGACCCGTCATCAATCGACCGGCTGGCTGCCAGGTACTGCCCGTGTTCTCAGACACGATGGCATTCGGATCCCAGTCCTCTCCTCGGTAGAAGTTGTAGATCCGATCCGTCCCATCGGACTGGTCGATCCGGTAGACGTTGCTGTACGTCACGCCAGCCGTCGCCCCGGGACCGGCATCAACCCTGGTCTCGGCCGTCCACACGGAGGCCATGCCGGGCAACATGGATCGCCGCATGCGGATCAGGCTGTCACGACCATGCCGCGTGTAGACCGCGAGGATTCGACCATCATCCAGGACCAGCAGGCCCGGCGCATCATGATCATCAGCCTCCAGTCGCTCATGCAGGATGCTCGTACCGGATTCACCGGTCACCAGGTTCCGCCAGTGCACCTCGACGTTGCCACGACGATCGGCCTGCTCGTGCCCCGTCGCCACGGCGCCCACGACCAGCAGGTTGTCATCGACGATCGCCCGTTCATCCTGGAACCACGACCAGCCACCATCGGTCGTCATGGTGAACTGCTCGGCGGCGGGCCTTGGCCGCGCTCCATGGTGGCAGCCCGCGACAAGAACCAATACGGGGATGGACATCAACCGGCGGATCATGACAAGCAGGATAAACCGTCGAAGGCCAGGCGTCTCGAATCGAACAGGGAACGGCCGCCAGCAGGCATTCAACTCCACCACACGACCGAGAGATGATCGGTCAGATCGCCACGGGCCATGAAGAAGTCCGCCGCCTGCAGACAGCACCGATCATCCTGCATCCAGCGGCCCGAGACCGTGATCCAGCCAGCATCCATGTTCTTGTCCTGGTGATCCGTCTGGAACTCCGCCGATCCGACTCGCGAGAACAGCGCCGTGTAGAACCGACGAGGTGACCACTCCATGACCTGTCCATGAGCACGATCAGCAACACGAACGGCCGCGTCGGGATGAAAGTGGCTGCAGATGCGATCAAGGTCCGGATCCGTGAAGGCCTCGACGTATTGACTGAAACGGCTGGCAAAGTCACCCCCGGGACGACGATGACGCCCTGGCGTTCCAACTGGAGTCATCGAACTGCTGGATCTCGACTCGGTACCCATCCGGATCCCGGGCGAAGAAGTGGTAGATGCCGTATGTCGGATTGTGCCGTGGTGGATGCTCCATCTCGACCCCGGCCTGCCGGAGCCGGTCATGCCAGGCATCGACCTCGGGGCTCACGATCGTGAGGATGACACCGGCCGGATCGATCGGCTCTTCACGCTCGCAGAACCCCAGGTAGGCCTCGCCGGTGGACCGGTAGATCCGGCAGGTGCCCTGGTCGACGACCAGCGGAAGTCCGATGACATCACCCCAGAAGCGTGATGTCCGCTGCAGATCGCTCACGGAACAGAAGGTGATCTGGCTGTCGATGGTGCTCATGGGTAGACATGGTACGCCTTTACCTGGCGCATGAAAAAACCCGGCCCCGAGGGGCCGGGTTGAACCGGTCAGGTATACGCGACAGGTGAATCAGCAGCTGCCGAATGAGCCCAGCATCTGCAGGACGTCATCAACATCGACATCACCGTCACCATCCAGGTCACCGCTCGTATCGTCCGTGCCGAACGCGCCAAGTACCTGGAGCAGGTCATCGACATCGGCATCACCATCACCGTCGGCATCGCCGGGGCATTCGCTGTCGCACTCGTCCGGGATACCGTTGCCATTGGAGTCTTCACTGGTGCCATTGGCGATGTCGCAATTGTCGGGAACGAGGTTGTCATTGCAATCCGCGGTCTCGGAATAGGTGAACGTGTAGTTCACGACATCCTGCCACGAGTTGCCGCCGGAATCGCGACCCTGGACCAGGGCCTCGAACATGATGGTCGAGTCGAGTTCCAGTGCGGTCAGGCGGGCCAGGAGCACGCCATTGCGCTGCGTGCAGTCCTGTCCCGTGAAGGCCCGGCTCTCGCCCTGCCCATCATCGGGAAGAACGAACCAGGTGCCATCGCCCACGGAGAGATCGCCTCCGCTCTCGAACTGATCCCAGTTGATTCCGACGCTCTGGAGGTTGTTCTCGTCATAGGGATTGCCCGTATCGTCGATGGCCCCGATCGTGACGCGGCTGTCCCACTCCAGGTTGGGCGCAAAGTCGAAGAAGGNCGGATTGATCGATGTCGACGTCGGACCACCGAACTCGTTCTGATAGAAGCCGGAGCTCGACGTGATCATCTTCTGCTGAACGCTGTTGCCGGCAACCGCATCGACGCGGAATCCCGGATCCACTGCGGCGTAGACGTCAACCGTCCAGTTGGGCTGGCCGATGTCAGCCTTTCCGGTGCCCACGATGGCGTGGACGACCTGGACCACATCCGTTTCGTCACAGTTGATGAAGTCGCAATCGGTGTTGTTGCCCTGGTAGGAGCCTCCCGCGGCGGAGCACTCGGCGCTGGTCAGCGTGGTGCAGCTGCCGCCGGCAAGACAGCAGCCCCCGGTCGGATCCGGCTGGTCACAGGTCACGCTGGCACAGTCGGTGTCCTCGCCCTGCCATGCGCCCCCGGCGCTGTCGCAGGTATCGCTGGTCACATCACCGACGCAACTGCCCGAAGCCAGGCAGCACGCCCCGAGAACCGGCTCGACACACGGGTTGTTGTCGCAAGTGGTGCCCTCACCGAGGAACTCGCCACCGGCGTTGTTGCACAGGGCCTCGGAGACCAGGAGACAGGCGTCATTGGACGTGCAGCACGCACCTTCGACGGAATCCAGGCAGGCGGCGATCGAGTCCCGGAAGGACGTGATCGTGCTGATGGAACCGGCCGTGAACTGGTTGGCACAGACCAACGATGGGTTCATCGTGTAGGAGGAGCAGTCGCAGTGGAGTGCGTTCCAGTTGTGACCCAGTTCATGAGCGGACAGGTCGGTGGCACAGGCAAAGGCGCCACAGCAGTCACTTTCCACCACGCTGTACTCGAACGTGGAGCAGACGGCCCCGACATAGGCCAGGCCGATGGTGCTGCCTGAGAAACTCGCGCCACTGAAGAGTTGAACGAGATCATGCGGCGGGGAATTGGTGGCATTCCAGACACTTCTCACCTGCTCAAGACGAGTCTCGATGTTGTTGGAACTGTAGGGGTCACTGCTGTTTGAGCGAACAATGACGCCCTGGAGTTCATTGATGATCTCAACCTCGTTCTCGTACTGGAGATTGATGGAATTCACCAGCGCGTTGATGCGATTCTCGACCGCAGCAGCACTGCCATAGTTCTGGAAGAACTCGTAGTCGGTATCGGCGACGAACTGAGCCGAGAGGATGATCCGACCCTCACCGACGGGCGCCGGCTGATCGAGGTCGGGCAGCGGAAGGACATGCTTGTCCTTCACGCCACAGAACCCCTCGGGGGTAATCACGTCCTCGCCGCGGTAGACGGCATAGTCATCGATCATCGCGCCGCGGACCCGGCCATGAAGTGGCTCGATCCACCACTGCTCGCCACCCTCGACCCGGATCACGACTCGGAAGCCATCATCCTCGATCGACAAGGCTGCCTTGGTTCCGATCCAACCGGCATCCGTTCCACGATAGGTATTGACGGGGCCCGCCGGAATCTCAACGAGCGTGCCATCCGGCGCCTGCTCCATGAGTTGGTAGTCCAGCGCCCGCACGGAGTGCTCCGTGAACTGGAACCGTGACAGTCGACCATCCAGGTTGACGGACAGGTCCACCTCGCCATCGCCCACGGGAACCAGCGAGAGTTGCTGCACGGTGCTGTCACGAAGTCCGAGAACCTCGTTGACATCGCCGAAGGAAGCGGAGTCCGCAGCCAGGCCGGTCAATGGACACAGGAACCCGGACAGCAGCATCGCAGTTGCCACACGCCCGAAACAATGGGATCGATTTCCGTGGTGGTTCATACTCTTGTGGTCTCCTCGCATGTCCCCGCAACAGCCGTTCATTGTGACACGATTAGGCGGCCGAGGAAACCGATAATCGGCATTTCAGGGGCATTCAAGGCGGTTGAATGGTGCTGAAACCGTGATCCCGCCCCGAGGGTAGAGTGCCACCATGCTGCTTGCTGGGGCCATCCTGATGGGTTTTGCCGCTGGCTGCTCCGCTGACGCCTCCGGCGAGGCCCCCGCCGAGGCCAACCGCCGGTGGCTCATGGGCACACTGGACGCGCAATTGCAAGCCAATGACCAGGGACGGGCGGCCCTCGATGACCCGGAAATCATCCACGCTCGGCAGGCCCTGTTGCGAGAGTGGCTCGAGACCGTCAATCCAATCCCGCCGCGAACGAGACCCATGACCGCCACGGTCACCGGGGAGATTCCACGCGAGGGGTATTCGATTGAAAAGGTCCTGGTCGAAGCCGAGCCCTTCCACCATGTGACCGCCCTGCTCTACCGGCCCGACCCGGATCGGTATCCGCCTCCCTGGCCCGGCGTGGTCGTGGCCTGTGGCCATGCGCATGCTGCCAAGGCCTACCCCGAGTACCAGAAAGCCGGAGCGCTCTGTGCCCTCTCGGGGCTGGCGGCATTGGTCTTCGATCCCCTGGACCAGGGTGAACGAATCCAGGTCCTCGACGAGGAGGGAAAGGAACGTTGGTGGGGAACGGTAGGCCACAACATCTCGGGTGGTCCCGCCCTGCTGCTGAGTACCAGCCAGGCGGCGTACCAGGTCCGCGATGGCGTTGTTGCGATCGACTACCTGCAATCCCGCCCGGATATCAAGGGAGACCGGATCGGGGTGATGGGCAACAGCGGCGGCGGCACGCAGACCGCGTTGTTGATGGCCATGGACGATCGAGTCAAGGCCGCCGCTCCATCGTGCTACATCACGGCCTTCGAGGAGATGCTCAACGCGATTGGCCCACAGGACGCCGAGCAGTTCATGCCCGGTCAGATCGCCGAGGGCTTTGACCATGCCGAGTTCCTGTGGGCCCGTGCGCCGATGCCGGTACTGGTCTGCGCCACCGAAGATGACTTCTTTCCCCTCAGCGGAACCCGTCGTTCCGTCGAGGCCGCCAGCCGGATCTTCACCACGCTTGGTCACCCCGAGGCGCTGGAACTGGCCGTTGTCCCGGGCGAGCATGGCTGGCACCAACCTCTTCGTGAACGTTCCGTCGAGTGGATGTGCCGATGGCTGGATGATCGAATGGTCACCATTGATGAACCGGACATTGAATTGCTCACGGAAGAAGAGGCCTGGGTCTGCCCCACCGGACAGGTGATGGACCTGCCCGATGAACGGAGCATCCACGATCTGTTGACCACTCGACTGCAGGGGCCGACCGCCGGGCTTCCACCACGGGGACCGCAGCCACCCCTTCCCGACGTGGACGCGGTGGACGATCTCACGCTTCCACCGGGGCTGGGCCTGTCGTCATCGGTTCCGGACGTGTCGCACGAGATCACCGGGTTCTCCCTTCATGATGGTGTCCTCTCGACTCGAATGAACCTGGTGTGCACACCCGTCGAGGGCGAAGGCCACTCCTGGAAGATCCCGATCATCCGCATGCGGCTGGATGATTCAGCGCCCACCGAGACCCGGATGATCGTGCGGCCCGATGGCGTGTCGGCCGTTGCCAGGCAGGAACGACCAACGGCCGACACCGAGCTCTTCCTGGTGGATCCCAGGTTCTGCGGCGATGGCCTGCAGGACCAGTCAACTCGATGGCGACCCTTCTACGGACGGTTCGGATATGACGGTCAGCCAGCGGTCATGCTGATGATGCTGGATCGATCGCTGCCGGGCGTACAGACCGAGGACCTNNTGATCGCCGCCAACTGGCTGGAGTCACCGCATCCCATTCGCCTGGAGGCGAAGGGCCCACCGGCGATTGCCGCGAGAATCGCTGCCGCCATGGAACCAGCACTGTTCGAAGACGTGCTGGTGTCCAACACACCGCGGAGCTATCGCGAGTTCTTCAACACGGACAATGCTGCGGCAGGCCATCGCCTCGCCCAGGAGCAGTTTTCCATCATCATTCCAGGTGTGCTTCCCCGATACGACCTGCCGACGATCGACGAGGCCGCCGGGACCCGGATCCGTCCCTGAGTTGGAGCACGGCCGCTGAACCAGGCAACCGACTCAGCAACGCCACTCGCTTGATACGAACTCGACTCCAAGATCGTCTCGCAACGTCCGGTTGCTGGACCGGATCGTCTCGTCGTGTTCATCCAGATAGCTCGCTACCACCCGGCTGAGCTTGGCCGCTGCTCGCCGCTGGAGGAAGCCGGGTGCATGCCGAGCGACACGTCCGCCCAGGCTGGCCCAGCAACGGAACAACCCCCTGGACTCCATCGGTGGTCCCGGGTTGAAACTCGTGCGTCGAAACAGACGATTCCCGCGACGCCGCCAGGCCGCCTCCAACGCCGCCGGCCGCGCGTAGCGAGACTGGATATCCAGGCCGCTCGGCGCCGAAACGCCGGCGAACGTGCAGAGTCGTTCCATGTACGCCATGGGATCGTGCCTCAGGCCTTCGAAGTCCATCACGAGCACCCGATCTCGACCGAACCGATCGATGTAGGCCTGGACGATCCGGTGATACAGCAGGTATCGAGATTCGAACCGGGGGATCCGAAAATCCTCGGCGTCCATTGGTCGCAGGTAGTCGCTGATCGAATACGACAACCCCGTACGAACGCCCTGTGACCAGAGAGATTCCACCATCGACTGCTGCTCCCGGACGGCAATGAAGATCCGGGCATCGGGCGCCACCGCGTGGAGCCGGCAAGCGGTCTGATGCATGTCGTAGGCACCCGAGTGCGGATTGCCACTGAATCGCTCGTGGGATATGGCGGCACAATCGTCACCCGGATCGGCACCCTCGATCCGCTTCGTCAGTTCGCCACGCAGGTCTTCCAGGTTCAACTCATCATCCGCTGGCATGATGAGCCGCCGACCGATGTCCGGTCGGTCCGGCCAGACATCCACCAGGGGAACACGCGGGTCCGGCAGAACCGCCTTCTGCATCCACGTCGTCCCGGTGCGGTGAAGACCGACGTGAATCAGCAGGTCCATGATTGTGTTTCCATGCGAAGCGGTGTCACGTGGCCCATTAGAAGACGGATCAGACCCTGATGCAAGCAGATCGTGCATCACCCCATGACGAGAGCTGAAGATCCGCTGTCTTGCCTGGGACAGGTGTCCATGACGACATCAACTGGATGACCTCCATCCTGCTGGCCACCGTCGTCTTGCTCCTGGCCAGGTTCGACCTGTACGGCCTGTTGGCCTCGTACGAACCCGGAACCAGCCTGGGGTGAAAGATGGGACATGGCCGCGGCCTGGTGCGTGTCTTCGCAGCCGCCCTTCGATGCGCCACCCCGCGTTGAACTCGAGGCCGAAACACGCGTCCGAACGCGAAACCCGGGGTCCGCTGCTGATTTCTGATTCCATGCTTCCATCCCGGGGCCGGGCGTCGGTACAGTAGGACCCAGAGAGAGGGGGACGCGGGTGGCGCTCAATCGACGAGATTTCATGCGAACAGGTGCGTTCGCGATCGGTGCCGCCGCCATGCCCTCCTCGGCCATGGCCGCCTTCCGGTTCGCGATCGGAGATGACAACCTGTCGGATTCGACGATCATGGCGCTCTCGAGCGAGCTCGATGGAACGCTGATCCTGCAGAACAACTACATCCCGAGCTTCGAGGACGTAGCCAAGCTCTTCAACTCGCGTTTCAACGACATCCGTCCGCTGGCGATCGCCAAGTGCAAGAACACGGCCGACGTCAAGCGGTCCATGAAGTGGTGCATCGACAACAATATCCACTTCGTGGCCCGGGCCGGCGGGCACAACTACTGCGGCTGGTCATCGTGCGAAGGACTGGTGATCGATGTCGGTGACCTGCAGGACAAGAGCTTCGACGCCAAGACCGGCCAGGTGACGTTCGGTGCCGGCCTGCAGCTGATTGATGTCTACCACTACCTGGGAACGAATTTCCAGCGGGCCATACCCGGTGGGACGTGCCCGACCGTGGGCCTCACGGGCCTGACCCTCGGTGGTGGACAGGGCATGCTCAGCCGGCAGTACGGCATGACCAGTGACAACCTGCTCGCGGCCGAGGTGGTGCTGTACGACGGCACCGATGTCTACAACGTGACCTGCGACGCGAACAACCACGCGAACCTGCTCTGGGCACTGAAAGGGGGCGGGGGCGGGAACTTCGGCATCGTGACATCGATGACCTTCCGCACCTTCCCGCAGGAGACCGCCTCCTGGGCCTCGATCGAGTGGGACTGGACCGATGCCAGGAACATCATGGACTTCTGGATGGACTGGGCCCCCACCCTCGACCCGTCGATCTCGATGTCACTGAAGTTCCGCACGCCGCTGGTCCTGGATCAGCATGATGATCTGCTGGTCGGCATGGAAGCCTGCTGCACCGGCTCCGAGGGCCAGATGCTGGATCTGCTGGCACCGTTGCTGCAGCCTGCGGTTGGTGTCCCGACGAAGCTTCGCTACGAGGGCGGCTGGGACTGGGCTGATGTGGCCCTGTTGTTTGGCGACTGCAGTGACTTCGACAACCCGTATGAAAACTGCCACATCCAGTCACCGACCTGGCCCGAGGGCGTGCTGCAGCAGTGGACCTACAAGGCCAAGTCGGACTTCTACAAGGAACCGATTCCCACCGCGGGCTTCAATGCCATGGAACATTGGCTTCGCCGGCGGTACAAGAACCCGGACCTGCCCCTGCTGGGTCAGATCCAGTTCGACCTGTACGGATCCGCCAGTGCCATCAACCAGGTCCCCAAGGGCGACACGGCGTTCGTCCACCGGGATTCCATCTGCTGCGCCCAGTACCTCGCGTTCTGGGAGCCGGATGCCCCCTGCCACATCGTCGATGAGAACATGTCGTGGATTCGCGGCTTCTACAAGGCCATGCGGCCCTGGGCCTCCAACGAGTCCTACCAGAACTACTGCGACAACGACCTGCAGAACTGGGCCCAGCGGTACTACGGCTCGAACCTCCCGGAGTTGCGCCGCCTCAAGGCGCTCTACGATCCGGACAACGTGTTTCACTTTCCGCAGAGCATTCCGCCCGCGACTGGAGGCTTGCTGTGAAACGATGCCTGGCCATCATCCTGCTGGCTGCCGCCGTTGCGCGTGGCGACATCGGCGAACGATGCTGGGTGCCTGACGTCTTCCATGTCCCGGCCGTCTGCTGGAGTCTCGAAGAAGGTGGCAACGGCCATTGGTATGCGGCGATCCTCAAGGATGGTCCCATCTCGTGGATGCTCGCGGAGGCTGAAGCCGAGGCCCGCGGCGGTACCCTTGCAACCATTCACTCCGCGGCGGAAAACGACTTCGTCTTCGGACTGATTGACGACGACATCTTCTGGCTTGATGAAGGACCGTGGATCGGCCTCATGCGACCCTCGGGTGGTGCCATGATCACCGGCAACTGGCACTGGGCCGACTCGGCCCCCTACGGCTGGACCCTGTGGTACCCGCCCTATCCCACCGGCGGGATACTGGTGCCCTGGAGCGGTCACTTCTCAACCGAGGGCCGGGCCATCAAGGCCTGGAAGAATTCGCTCCAGAGTCCGCAGGCCGGTACCCGGATCAACTCGTACGTCATGGAGTGGGAGGATCTCCCCGATTGCAACGGCAACGGCATTGACGACTGGACCGACGTGCTGATGGGAACCAGTGAAGACGTTGACGGCAATCTCGAACCTGACGAGTGCCAGTGCCTGCCGGACATCGACGGCACCGGCGTGGTTGACGTGGTCGACGTCCTGGTCGTGCTGGCCCGCTGGGGCGAGTCCGGCACCGAGGCCGACATCAATATGGACGGCATCGTGGATGTGAACGATCTCCTGATCGTGATCGACGCCTGGGGCGAATGTGCCTTCGGGGACTGACCCGGACCGCCTCCACCCCGCTCCAGGAACCCCGGTTCATTCCACCGTCAGTCGATCCCGCCGCAGGGGTGGACGCCATCCGCTAGGCTCTTCGGGCATGACTGCCTCCCGCCCTGCATCCGTGGCCCTGGCCATCATCTTCTTCCTCCTGGCCGTGTTCTGCCTGTATGGCCTGCTGGCATCGTTCGAGCCCGGAACAAGCCTGTGGTGGAAAGTGGGGTACGGACTCGCCGGGGTGTTCTTCTTTGCAACAGCCCTGCGATTCGCCATGCGGCGTTGACGCCCGGTGATCGAATCACGCGACTGAACGCCAATGAGTACAACCATGGCGGCTGACCCGACGGATCTTGATGCCCTCTGGAACCATGCCAAGCCGGCTGAAACCGAACGGGCGTTCCGTGAACTGCTCCCGGCGGTCGCTTCCTCCGGTGACGTGGACCAACACGCCCAGTTGCTGACACAGGTTGCCCGAACACAGGGCCTGCAACGCCGGTTCGACGACGCACACGCCACCCTCGACACCGTCGAGGCGATGCTGACCGACGACACACCCGCGGCTCGTATCCGGTACCTGCTGGAGCGCGGCCGTGCCCTCAACAGCGGTGGATCGCCTGCAGAATCGATCACCCTGTTCCGGGAGGCCTGGACCCTGGCGCCGCAACACGAACAGCATGCCCTTGCGGTCGACGCCGCCCACATGCTCGCGATCGTCGACCCGACCCACGCCATGGCGTGGAACGAGCGAGCGCTGGCCCATGCCGAATCATGTGGCGATGAGCAGGCTGGGAAGTGGCGAGGCTCTCTCTACAACAACATGGGCTGGGACTGGCATGACCAGGGGGAATACACGAAGGCACTGGACTTCTTCGAGAAGTGCCTCGCCTTTCGCGTGGAAACCGGAGATGACGTACGGGCCCGCCAGGCCCAGTGGTGCGTCGCCCGAGCCCTCCGCGCCCTGGAGCGCCATGACGAAGCCCTTGCTCGACAGCAGGCCTTGGCCGCAGACCTGGACCGCATCGGCGAAGCCGATGGATTCGTGCACCTGGAACTGGGTGAGTTGGCCCTGGTGCGCGGCGATGACGAAACCGTTCGCCGGCAGTTTGGCCGGGCCTGGGAACTGCTCTCGGAAGACGTCAACTATGCCGCGAACAATGCCGAGGCCCTGGCCCGCATGAAGTCACTCGCCACTGGCGAGCCGGACGGGCCGGCACAGGCCTGACCGCTCAGGCCTCGACGGACTCGGCGAAATCCTTGAATGACTTCATGATTGACCCGGTCTGTTTCTTGAACATGCCCGAGAACAACCTGCCGATCAGGCGCATCAGGCCGGTGAAACGGAACGCCGTGTGCAGTTCCCAGCGGGTGCGTCCACCATCCAGGGCCTCGAACCGATTGACATTCAGGTTGAAGACGCCCTTGCCCTCGTAGCTGGCCTCGAAGGAGTCCGGCAGGTTCAGCGAGACAATCGTCTCGATCATCTCGATCTCCCGCCCACCCATCTTATGGACAAGACGTACCTGCGAGCCCTCCTGCCCCGGATCGCCCTCCAGTCGCTCGGCCTTCATCAGCGTCGGCTGCCACTGGCTGCTGTTCCCGGGGTCCAGCATCAACTCAATGACACGCTCACGGGGCTGATCGATCTCGATGGTCGTGGTGTACTGCATGCTTCGCTCCTTGCCGCCGTTTCGATGACTCTTCACGTAGCCATTTCAAGAAACCATATCGAATGACATTGCAGATCAGGCTACCAATCATCCAGATCCCCTGTACCCAGAGCAGCAGCCAGTCTACGCACAGGAACTCACCGAGAGTACACGCGAGTCCCATGCAGATAGTGATGGCAAAGGCGATGATCTACAGCCGCTTGTCGGACATGGAGTCCTCCTGCCATGCGGCCGACGCTGGTTCATGGCCCACCATGATTCAAGCAGACCCGGTGACACTCCCGGCTAGGGCCGGCTTGCCGCCTCTAGGTTCCGGATCGCCTCGGTTCCCACCAGTTCCCTGTTCTCCCGAGCGTAGTCCAGGGCGGTTTTTCCCTGCTTGTCCTGCATGCTGGGGTCGGCCCCGGCCTTGAGCAGGGCCAGCACCATGGCGGGCGCCGGATCCTCGGTCATGGTTGCGGAGATCAGCGCCGTCCGGCCATACCTGTTCATGGCGTTCACATCAGCACCAGCCTTCCGCAGGAGTGGAACCATCGCCGGGCTGCCGTCCCGACCCGCAACCACCAGCAATGGCGTATCACCAGTGCTGTTCGTCGCGTTCACATCAGCACCGGCCGCAAGTAGTAGACGCACGGCCTCGGGATTGCGTTGTTGCAAGGCACCCATCAACGGCGTCCATCCGTTGTCATCCGCCGCGTCGACATCGACGCCACGCTCCAGGAGCAGTGCCACCGTACTGGGATCGCTCGACGCCGCCTCGTGCAAGGCGGTCTGCTGGTTGGCATCCCTGTCATTGACGTCTGCACCAGCTTCCAGCAGCAACTCGACCACGGCGGAACTGTCCCGCGTCCCGGCGGCCAACATCAACGGAGTCCAATCAACCACAGCCCGCGCATGGACATCCGCCCCGGCTTCAAGCAGGGCGGCAATAACCTCGGGATCAGCGGACGCCAGGTCGCCATCGGAGTCTCCCCACCAGCCACGTGCAGCCCGGTGCAATACCGTCATGTCATCTTCATCCGTTGCATTGGCATCGGCACCGGCCTTGAGCAGCAGCGTGACGACATCCCGGTCACCGCGATCCGCTGCATGATGAAGCGGTGTCGACCTCTTGTCGTCAACGGCATGGATGTCGGCACCAGCATTGAGCAGCAGCGACACCGTTGCTGGATCAGGCTGACGAGCTGACACGGCCTGCATCAACGGTGTTCGACCAGCCGCCCCCCCCCTTGCGTGGACCATCGCACCAGCCTCAAGCAGCACCGGCACGAGTTGTGAACTGTTTCGGTTGGCTGCGGCGTAGTACAGCGGGGCTCCACCCACTCGAGGCGTGACATTCACATCCGCACCAGCCTTGAGCAACAACACCAGGACCTCGGGATTGGGGTCACGTTCTGCCGCGTAGGTCAGGGCTGTCCTGCTGTACTTGTCCGTCGCGTCGACATCTGCATTGGCATCGAGCAGGAGCGTGAGCATGTCGTGACTGGCGTTCCTGCCGGGTGCGATCATCAGCGAGGTCTTGCCGTTGTCATCAGTCGCGTCGACCTGGGCGCCCGCATCGAGCAGGACCGACACCACCTGGTGATTGGGGTTCCAATCCACAGCGTCCATCAGTGCGGTCCTGCCGTTCTCGTTCCGAGCGTCAATGTCTGCGCCCGCCTCCAGGAGTGCAGATACGACGGTGGGACTGGTGTTGCTTCGAGCCGCCACCATCAGCGCATTGAAGCCCTCACGGTCCCGAGCCGAGAGATCGCCACCCGCCTCGACAAGCATCGAAACAACCTCGGGACTGGCGTTGCTTCGTGCCGCCAGCATCAATGGGGTCCAACCCGTGCTCCACTCGGGATAGGTGGTGAACGTCCTGTGGTCGACATCGGAACCGGCTTCAAGCAGCGCGGACAACACGAATGGGTTGGTGTTCTTCTCCGCCGCGAACATCAGGGCCGTCCGGTCATAGTCATCCTGGGTCGCAACATTCGCGCCCGCTTCGAGGATCGCGGCCACGACTTCGGGGTCAGCCTGGCTGGCTGCAGCCAGCATCAAGGGCGTCCGACCGGCCTCGTCCCGACCCGAGACCAGGGCCCCCTCCTCGATCAACAGATGGATGTGAGCAACCGTGGTCTTCGGATCCCGGCACGCGTCCAGCAACTTCTGCGTCGCGCCACGGTGGGCTGCTGGAACCGAACTCGACCTCAATCCATGGTTTGAGGCCCGTAAGTTGGTCGCTGCCTCCAGTTGCCTGAGCACCGGGGACCCGGCGAGCTTCCTGTTCTCCTGGGCGTAGTCCAGGGCGGTCTGGCCAGTCGTGTCCCTGGCATTCACGTTGGCCCCGGCCTGGAGCAGAAGCGTCACGATCTCGGGGTTTGAAGTCTCACACGCCAACATCAGCGGCGTGTAGTGGACAACACACCGTCGATTCACATCGACACCGGCCTGAATCAACAAACGGGTGGCCTCGGGGTCCCGGTTGAATTGAATGGCGACCCCAAGCGGCGTGGATGTATAGGTTTCTCCGCGGCGAGCCTCGACATCAGCGCCCGCTTTGATCAACACCGAGATGGTCTCGGGCGAACATTGCCCGACAGCAAGGCTCAGCGGCGAGTAATGCTCCGATCCTTCATATCCATTCGGATCGGCCCCCGCCTTGAGCAACAGGGCGACGACTTCCGGCTGCCGCTCTTGAAGCACTCTCCAGTTCTGCACGGCCAGGCCCAACGGTGTGAACCCATCATCATCACGCAAGGAGACATCCGCACCAGACTCCAGAAGTGCCATGATGACATCGGGCTGGCCATACATATCAACGACGGTATGCAATGGTGTATATGCCAGGACATTGTCCTGCGCGTTGACATCAGCCCCATCCTGGATCAAGGCCTTCACCTGAGCTGCCGTCGTTCGTGGATTCTCGCACAACTTTTTAAGTTGATCGAAGCTGGACTTCCGCTGCTCCGGATCGACTGGCTGGGACTGAACCGGCTTGTCCTGGACCGGGTCATCCTGTGCCTGGGCCCTGGATTCACTCCCGCTGAAGTCCACCAGCAGGACGCTCAAGATGGCAATGAGCTTCATACGCATTTGATTCTCCAGTGCAACCCCGGTTTGACGGGCCCCGGATCACGCCATGGACTAAGGCCACCTCGCGCTGATGATATCAGCCGCTCCAGGCGATCGGAAAACGCATTGTTTCAAGCATGAAACGCCAAACTCGACGTTATTCAGCATGCTTGACATTCAACTTGGTGAAGACCTTCTGAAGCCATCTCATCTTCTGCTGGACCATGTCCTCGCTGTTGCGCTGGCCGACCAGCCCCATGTCTCCGCACCAGAGGTCGCCCGGTTCCTTGACGATCGCGCCCTCCAGCGGGATGTTGAATCCCGCCCGGACCTCGTCCAGTGGTCTTTCCAGCAGTTCGGACCAGTCGAATCCCGGCGCCACGAAGTTGGTATTGCAGAGACCGCCGCGTTCGTAGGCGCTCATCACGATGTCCGGCTTGAACTGGTTCTTCCACAGGGGAAGCGTGCTGTCGAACAGCAGTCCGACCTGGAACTGGGCCACGTAGGCGATCAGGGTCTTGCCGAGGTCCTGGTCGACGAGCGCTCCATCGAAGGCCAGCACGCAGGTCTCACCCAGTGGCGTGGTCGGATAGCCCTGCACGACATGGTGCATGTCGTGGTACATCAGTCCATTGGAAAACGGCGCATGCGGCGTTCCCGGCAGGTCAAAGTCGTTGTCACGGTAATACTTCGTGAGCACCTTGCCGAAGATGCCGTCATCCATCTGCTCGTACCGCTGGTAGCGTTCCAGGGTCTTCTTGTTTCCATCAGCATGAATGGCGCTCTCCGCAAACGTGAGCGTCAGTCCCGCGAGACTTCGGCTCGCCGTCACGCTGGCCGGTCGCAGCATGCAGATCGTGAGTTCCATGATGGCGTGGTGACAGAGGCCGTGCAGTTCCTTGGCGAACTTCTTGCTGAAACCGAATTCACGGGCCAGGTGCGCGAAGGCGTCAATCCGCTGTTCCTTGTTCTCTTCCTCCAGGAACGGCAGGATGCCCGCCATGTTCAGGACTTCCCGACGCAACTCGGGATCCTCGACCGTCTCAGCAGCCCCATCAATGCTGCCCTGCAGCCGATCGGTCTCCACCTCTGCCTGGAACAGGTGATGGGCAATGGCCTCCAGGGTCTGGCGGTGGATCTCGTGGAGTTCGAGGGTGTCTTCTGCCGTGGCCACGCACTTGAGCAGGGCCAGGATGTCCCGGGCCTGGTCTCCGCGTACCTCGAGAATCTTCTTCATGCCTCAACTCCTCATCGACGTGGTCACACGTTGAACAGGTAGTGCACGACATCGCCATCCTGCATGGTATAGCCCTTGCCCTCCGAGCGGAGTTTGCCGGCTTCCTTGATGGCCTTCTCGGACTTGTATTCGTCAAGCTCATCGACGTGATAGCACTCGGCCCGGATGAAGCCACGCTGGATGTCACTGTGGATGGCCCCCGCCGCTTCCGGCGCCGTGGCGCCCTGGACGATCGACCAGGCCCGGACTTCCTTCTCACCCGCGGTGTAGAAGGTACTCAGGCCCAGCAGTTCATTGGCCGCCCGGGCAAACGCACCCAGCGCCGGCTCGGCGATACCCATCGATTCGAGCATCTCGCCGCGATCCGATTCATCCAGTTCGGCAATCTCCGATTCGATCGTGGCGCACAAGGTGACGGACACGCCGCCGCGCGCCGCTGCGGCTTCGGCAACGGCGATGGACGCCGCGGACTCGCCCGCCACGCCGTCCTCGCCCACGTTGGCGACATACATGATCGGCTTGGCCGTGATCATGCCGTAGCTCTTGAGCAGGGCCGCTTCCGACTCATCCCACTGTCCGGTGCGAAGCGGCTGCTCATCACCCAGCATCGCGTGTGATTTTTCCAGGACCTCGAGTCGCTGCTTGGCGTCACGATCTCCACTGCGAGCCGCCCGCTTGGCCTTGTCGACACCGCCCTCGGCCACCACGAGGTCGGCCAGGACCAGTTCGGTTTCCAGGGAGGCGATGTGCGATCCCGGATCGGCGGCACCGAGCCCCGGGTCATCCCAGCAGCGGACTACCTGGCAGACGGCATCGACCGTGCGAATGCTCGACAGGACGGCATTGAGCGCCGCGGCACCACCACCATCCGGAACGCCGGGAATGTCGACGACCTGCAGGTTGGCCGGAACGATCTTCTGCGTCGGGATATGGGTGGCAATGCGAGCCAGGCGAGGATCGGGAATGTCAGCAATGCCCAGGTTCGGCTTCATCGAGCCCACCTGCACCTCGACCGCATGTGCCGTCAACGCCTGGAAGAGCGTGGTCTTCCCCGAGCCCTGCAATCCAATCAAACCGCATTCCATGGTTGGTCCTTCCGCCTCCGTGAATGGGACGGACATGGTACCGCCCGGTCAGGAGGGCGGCGGTCCGAAGACGGACAGGCCGATTCCTCGGTCCACCTCGAGCTGCCATGGCTCGGGGACATCGGGATGCGCCAGGATGTGCTGAAGATTCTCCGTGTCCCGCAACAGCAGCACCACCGGGCGTTCCCGGGATTCGCGCGAGATCAACTCGATCAACGCCGGCCCATCGACCAACCGATCCGCGTGATCGACGATGCCCCAGGCCACTTCACCAGGACCACCGAAGAGTACGACGTCATACCGACCGTACAGCCAGTTCACCGCGTGCATCAGGTGCGAGTCGGAAATGACCAGGGCCTCTGGATCCGCCATGGCGTCACCGTGCGCGGACAGGAACGCCTCGGGCGCCTTGTAGCCACTCATCCAGTTCGTCGGGAGCAGCAATGGAACGAAGGCGAACATCAGAACCGGTGAGAGCCCCATCAGCAACACGCGACGGTTGGCCCGTGTGGTCGAGACCGCGGCCAGGTCAAGGGCCGCCCACGCGAAGAAGCCGGCACCGATCAAGCCGAAACGCCAGGCGCCTTCCTCGCCCCAGGGCGATGGATCGACAAAACCGAAACCCCACTCCACGAACGCGGCGACGCCGAACAGCATGAGGATCACGCTCGGGTAGAGCCACTTCGCGGTACGGCGCTCCGGTCGATACTCGAACCGCTCGACCAGGCCGACGGCAATGAGCAAGGCGACCGCGGGCATGCACGGGATGATGTACGACGGAAGCTTGCCCGAGGAGATCGAGAAGAGCAGGAGCGGGACGACCACCCAGCACAGGGCATAGCGCATCCAGGGCTCGCGCAGGCGTCGTCGACCCAGGCCCACGATGACCAGGATGGCGGCAAAGGTCCACGGGATGGCCGAGGCCAGCAGGATCGGGCCGAAGAACCAGAAGGGCTCCGGATGCTGGGCTTCCTCGCCACCGGTGAACCGATGGATGTGCTCGACCCAGAAGAAGTAGTGCCAGTATTCCGAGTCGGCCATGTGGACCGCGATGCCCCACGGCGCGATCACGATCGCGGCCGCCACCATGGGAACCCATGGAAGCACGAAGATCTCGCGCCATCGGCACATCCACAGCAGGAAGGGACCGATCACGATGGTCGGTATGGCCAGGCCCAGGAAGCCCTTCACGAGGAAGGCCAGGCCGCAGAAGGCACCGAACAACAACAGCCAACCGAACCGGGCGCCGGGTGTCCGCGCCGTCCAGGCCATGGCGAAGAACGTCAGCGCACCGGTCACCGCCCCGGTGAACATCGCATCGAGAATCGCCACCGTCCCGATGATGAGCACCCCGAGCATCGTCAGGAAGACGATCGCCGCCAACCACCCCACTTCCTCGCGCAGCCCCATGCACCGGGCCAGGAGAACAAGACAGAGGGCCGCGAATCCCATCGCCACGGCGGATGGAAATCGAATCGACCAGGGCGATGGACCAAAGAGCCACTGCGAGGCCGCGATGGCCCAGTACCCCAGCACTGGTTTCTCGAAGTACCGGATTCCGTTGAGCCGCGGTGCGACCCACTCTCCCGTCTCGAGCATCTCCGCCGGGATGGCGCCGTAGCGGGACTCATCCGGCGTGACGATCGGCCGGCCACCCAGTGGCAGCAGGTAGATCACGGTGAAGATGATGCAGAAGACGGCGAGGAGCCGGAACATGAAGCGGTCCTGTCAGCGACGGGGACGTACAGAGCGGTACAGGTGAATTGGAACAGGCCGAGGCCGTGCTGGCAAGGTGAGCCTCAGGAAGGCTCCGCATCCGGCTCGGACCGCCGGCCTCGCAGCCGCCCAAGCACTCGGAAGAGGATCCCCATGAGCCGCTCCCGTTCGTTCCGGGTCAGGAGCACCCACCCGATCATCGGAATGAACAGGAGCCCGACACCGATCAACGTCAGGGCCAGGTGCCAGATGGTCCAGCTCTCGATGAAGAAGATGAACACGGCGCCACCGATCAGTGGCACGGAGACGGCCCCAAGGGGTCGGACCCACACCTGCACCAGGTACTGCCCGAACGGGATCCTGGCCAGCTTGATGATCCGCCTCGGGAAGAGGAACCCGAAGAAGAGGAGTTGGCACAACAGGGTCACCCCCGGGAAGAGCAGTGTCGCCTCTGCGGACCCCTTGTCCGGCAGGAAACTCAACTCCCAGGGAGACAACAACAGCACCACCAGGCTCACGCCGATCAGGATCTTGCACAGCGCCGCGGCAAAGAGGAGACCGGAGTACTTGCCGATCAGTCCCATTCCGTAGAGATACCGTGAACCCGCGATGCTGACCTCCATCAAGACGCCGCCCACCAGCAGCATCAGGACGAAGATCCAGGCGAGGTCGATCGCCTCCTCGTACGACATGATGGCCAGCAGTTCGGGATCTTCGGACAGACGGCTGCCCAGCCAGACGTCGACAATCGGACCAAAGAAGAGCGCAACCACACCGGAACTGATCAACATCAAGCCCGAGACCAGCCGCATGATGCCCAGCAGTGAGCGCACGATCGCGTCGCGCCTGCCACGCTCGTGCATGTCCGCACTGATGGCCTCCCCACCGACTGATGCTTCCTGTCCGAATCGACGGGCGTAGCTTCGCAGGGCATTCACGACCGCGTAGATCGCATTGAACACCGGGCCAAAGGTGATGTTGAGCAGGTAGTGGTCGATCACGTCGAAGGCGAAACTGCTGAATGGCTGCGCCGTTGACAGGGCGCCGGTCTTCGCCAACTGCCGGGCGACCTTGCGACTCAGCAGCGAAACACGGAAACGGGCGGCCTTGATCAGGCGACGACCGAGCAGAATCCGGATGAAGCAGTGAATGGCGACCAGCACGAGTTTGAACAGGATGAAGGCCAGGAACGTGTTGAGACCGAGCGGGATCATGGCCAGCCCGAAGGCCAGCAGTTCCAGCCAGCGAAGCATCATCACGTCGAAGTTGAACGAGATCACGCGATGCTCGACCATGAACAGGCATAGCCAGGGCGTGCGCAGGATCAGGAGACCGATCGCCATCGACTCGGTAATCAAGGCTACCCGCACGTTGATCAGATGGTGATCCGGAAACTCGATGATGGCTGGCGCCAGCCAGGCCAGGATGCCGCCGACGGCCATGAAGCCAAAGCCCACCATCCAGGTCATGGCCACCACGTTGGTGAAGACCTCGGCGATCCGCCTCTCGTCACCCTCGGCCGTCGCCTCGGTCATCGTCTTGACGAACAGTTGCTGCAACGCCGTGCGAATGGGCATCACCATCGCCGCTGTGAACAGCCCGATCAGCATGTACAGCCCGAACAGAACGACGCCGAAGGACCCCAGGAGCAACGGGGCCAGGATGAACCCCACCACCAGGTGGGCGAGCGTCCGCACCCAGTTGGAGCCGATGAACACGACGAACTTCCCGGCCGTACCCTGGGGACCGCTGCGACGGCGTTCAGCCGGGGCCGCGTCCGCATTCTGGGGTTGGGTGTTCATGGTTCATTCCGACGCGGGTGATTGGCCCGCACAAGTCTCAAAGCGACTCGAGGACACCCTGGAGACGCTCCCGAAACCGATCGAATCCGAACCGTTCGACCACCTCGCGGCGGAGGTGCTCCGGATCGGATCGAGTCGCGGGCACCCGTCCCTGCAGGTGATCCAGGATGGCACCGGCCACGGCATCGACATCCTCCGGATCCACCGCCGTCCCCAGCGTGCCATCACACAAGGGCTCCATCGATCCGTCCTGGTTTCCTCCGATCACGGGCTTTCCACATCCCATGGCCTCGAGAAACACGATTCCGAATCCTTCCTTGCGGCTGGCCAGGACGAACAGGTCGCATGAGTTGAACATCGGCACGATGTCTTCCTCGGCCACGAAACCAGGCATGATCAACCGATCGCCGAGGCCCGACTCCTGGGCCAGGTCCCGCAGTCGATCCATGTCATCCCCCCGACCGGCCAGCACATAGCGAGCCTCGGGAATCTCCTGGCACACCCGGGCCATGGCCTCGATGACCTCGTCGTAGCCCTTGAGCCGCTCACCGCTGGAGAGTCGACCAACCGTCAGCACCATGCGGTGCTCCGGGGCGAGTCCCAACTGTGATCGAAACGCCTCCGACTCGGGCGCAGGCTTGAACCGTTCCTCGTCGAAGGTATTGGGGAAGACGACGACCTTGTCCGGGTCATATCCCTTCAGGAGATCAAGGTTGAGCGATCGGGTGTGTCGACTGACGGCCAGGACGCGTTGGCCTGCCATCGCTCCACGGATCTTGGACGGCGCCATGTCCCAGAGCAGTTCAATGCCGTGGGTGATCGTGATGTAGGGAACACGGGCCGAGCGACAGACGCGTCGACACATCGATGCATAGTTGAGGTGACCGCAGATGACCAGGTCCGGCCGATGAAGCCAGACCCGACGAGCCAGGTGCAGACCACTGAGGATCTTCCGAGCCCGGGGCCCACGGTTGCAGGGGATCAGGCCCGGGACCTTGTCCTCGGGACGATCGTTGACCCCGATCACGGTCACGTCGATACCCAGTTCCTCCAGGGCCCGGAGAACGTAGGCATTGAAGACCTGGATGCCCCCCTTGAAATCGGGGTTCCGAAGGTCAGGGACAAGAAAGAGGACGCGACGAATGCTCATGGCTCGGGAGTAGCATAGGGGCCACCACAGGAGGCGTCAGGGCAGCTCGATTCCCATGTCGTGCAGTTGCTTCTCGATCTGCGGCGCCCATCCCCGGTTGGCGGCCGGACTGGCCGGGCTCGGGTGGAGAATGGAACCAAGCTCGGGCCCATCCGTACCGAAGACGGCGGTGGCCCGCTTCAGGGCAAAGCCACCGACACCGATCAGACGACGAGGCTCCAGGACCTCGACCAGCCGGGCCAGGGCCTCGTCACAGGGTTCCAGCAAGGCATCACGCTCCGACGCGGGGAGCTTGTCGGGGGTCCGGTTGCGGCCACTCTCCTCCAGGAACGCCAGCGGACAGTGATTCCAGACGAAGAATCGATCAAAGAAGGCATCGGCCGAGCCGAAGCGTTCCTCGGCCCAGCCCCACAGTCGTCGCCCGCTGACCTCGCGCCGTGGGCAGTTGAAGCCCATCACGGGTCGGCGGGGATGCTCGTTGGCCGGAACATCGACGGTTTCCTCGATGCCGAGGAAATCACGCGTCAACTCGACCTCGCCGAAGGGAACGCCGGTCTGCACCATGCCCCAGGGTCCCGGGTTCATGCCCAGCAGCAACGCCTCGGTGCCACTTCGCGCGTATCGATCCAGGTAGGCCTCATGTGATCGGCGGGCATGCACCAGCGGGTTGTACACCGTGTGCACCGGCGGACCGAACGACAACGCCGAAACCGTGCCACTCAATTCGCGGGAGATTGAACGAACCGCCTTGGCCACGCTGGTCACGGTCACGAGGTCTCCGATTCCACCTTCTCACCCGAACTGATCGCCCGGCGAATGGCGAGCGTCCCCACGAACAGGGTGAGGTAGTAGATGCCGACCGCGACGATGATCATGTACAGGCCGGTATGGATCTCGAACTTGACGAGTCGAGCACCCTCGGTGAGGAACAGCAACAACGCCAGGCCGAACACATCCAGCATGGACCAGGCACCGATGATGCTGGACCACATGTCGAGCCCGCGACGCCACCGCCGGTTCATGGGAAGGAGTCCCAGGATCGCCATGGTCAGGAGCCGAGCGATGGGCAGGACGACCAGGAAGGCCAGCATGGTGATGGCGAAGCCGGGGGCCCCGGCCGAACTCAGGGCTGTGATGCTCTTGATGACGCTGTAGGCGTTGTGACGGAGCAGGAACTCGTTGATCTGGAAGTACGGGAGTCCCACCGCTGCCAGGAGCGACAGGAGGGCGACCACCAGGAGCGGCACCATCAACCAGAACGTCCAACCGGACGCCCAGTAGATGGGCGTGCGTCGACCACCCAGCAGATCCACCTTCGGCACGACCTGGCCGTGATTGAGGTGCTCCATCAGTTCGCAGGTCAACATGCTGGTGCAGATCGCGATCAGGAAAAGCGCCACGCCGACCCTCGGCTTGGCCCCGATGAAGATCTGGTCATCAGCCAGGACCAGGATGATGAGGGCGATGAAGACGTCCAGCAGGGACCAGCGTCCCAGGTGACGCAGCACCATCAACGTCCGATGTCGGCCGGACCGGGGCCATGGGAACCAGAGGATGATGATCATCATCCCGAGCTTCACGAAGGGGAACGTCAACGAGAAGGCCACCACCAGGATCGCCACGGCGTAGAGCTTGTAGCTCCACATCAACTGGATGGTATGGGGGATGCTGTAGAGTTCCTTGCCGGCAAAGGCCGCACTGAACTCCAGGAACGGGTACATCAGCGCGAAGATGTTGCAGACCAGCGCACCGAGCAGCAGCGTCGTCAACAGGACGGACCACCAACCCAGTTCCGTCGCCAGCAGATTTCGCTGGACTCCGGCATGCTTCTTGGCTTTACCCATGCCTCCCCCTGTCGTGGAACAGGACATCAACTCGCAGACACGACATTTCAGACTAGCACGGGTTTGGGGGTGACGCCCCTGGCAGGCATCGAGCTTCGAGCAGATATCGCTTGGACCGATAAGCGGGTAGGCTCACGGGCATGCTCGCCCTTCTGACACTGCTCCTGGCGGCCCCCTCCGGCCCTCCCACGCTCAAGCAGATCATGCAGGATCCCGACTGGATGGCCCTGGCCCCCCGCCAGGCCTGGTGGTCGGATGACGGGCAGGAGATCTTCTTCCGCCGTGACCGACCCGATGGCGTCACCGACGAGATCGTCCGACTCGATCCCGCCACCGGCGGCCAGTCCGTGCTGACGGATGCGGAACGAACCACCATCAACCGGCCCGGAGGCGACTGGGATACCGCGCGGACCCGGCGGGTACACACCCACGATGGGGATCTCTTTCTCTCCGATGTGACCACGGGCCAGGTCATCCGGCTCACGAACACGGCGACCAGCGAGTACCGGCCACGGTTCATGGCCGGGGACGAGTCGATCCAGTTCCAGCGGCATGGTCGAACCGTGGTCCGCAACCTGGCCACCGGCGCAGAATTCGAGCCGCGGTGGATCGTGTTCCAGGACGAGGAAGAGGACGACAAGAAGGACACGTCCGACTTCATGACGGACCAGCAGCAACGCCTGTTCGAAACACTCCGGAAACGGGAGGAGCAATCGGACACGCGGGAAGCCTGGTCAGATGCCATCGATGAGGCTGACCCACGGCGACGGCCGGAAGACGTCCGACTGGGCTCGGGCCGAAACGCCCGCCTGATCGAGTTCTCGCCGGCGGGTCGGTGGCTGATCCTGTCCACGGGTTCCGGTCGACGCAGCGGTGAACAGGACACGATGCCGCGCTTCGTCACCGACTCGGGATACGTCGGGACCCAGCGGGTCCGCAGCATGGTGGGCGTTCCCAAGCGCACGACGGAGACCCTGCTCCTGGTCGACCTGGACTCCGGCACCTTCCACAAACTCGATCACTCGGTACTGCCCACCATCCGGACCGATCCCCTGGCGTGGCTGGACCAGGACGCCGCCGCCAATGACAACGCCACCGCCGCACCCGAGGCGGATAACCAGAATGCGACCGAGGACGGACCAACCCGGGCGATCCGGTACACCGCGCTGGAGTGGTCACCCGATGGCGAGCGACTGGTCATCCAGGCGCGATCGCAGGACAACAAGGACCGCTGGATCGCCGAGGTCGACCTGGCCTCGGATCCCCCGTCCCTGGAACCGATTCACCATCTCTACGACGAAGCATGGATCGGACGGTCATTCAATGGCATGGACTGGATGAATGACGGCTCCGCCCTGTGGTTCCAGTCCGAGGAATCGGGTTGGGGACACGTGTACGCCTGGGATCCCGAGACGGACGAGGTCACGGCCCTCACGAATGGACCGTGGGAAGCCCGCTCGGTCCGCGAGGGCCCGGGCGATGGACTGCTCTGGTTCACGACGGGACGCGAACGCCCGGTGGTCCGCGATGTTCACGTCGTCGACCCGGCCACTGGTGAGATACGACAGGTCACGTCCCTGGACCGCTCGGTGGATTCCTTCTCGCTGTCACCGGCTGGCGATCGTCTGCTGATGCGGGTCTCCAGCGCCACGCACCCGCCGGAAATCGTGATACAGGATGTCCAGGCGGATGGCGCACCACACTGGCTGACCGAGTCCCGAACACCCGAGTACCTCTCGACACCCCTCGTGGAGCCACGGATCGTCCGCATTCCCTCGCCGCACGGCGCGGACCTGTGGGCCAAGCTCTACCTGCCCCCGGATCCCGCCGATGGTCCACGCCCAGCCGTCGTCTTCATCCACGGCGCCGGGTATCTGCAGAACGCGGACAACCAGTGGTCCAACTATGCACGTGAGGCACTGTTCAACATGCACCTGGCTCGCCAGGGCTATGTCGTCCTGGATCTGGATTACCGCGCCTCGTCCGGATACGGACGGGACTTCCGGGCCGCCATCTACCGGAACATGGGCACGCCCGAGGTCGAGGACCTCGCGGTGGCGATTGACTGGCTCGCCACGAACCACGACGTCGATCCCGCTCGTGTCGGCGCGTATGGTGGTTCGTATGGCGGCTTCGTGGTGCTGATGGCGATGTTCACCGAACCCGGGCTGCTCGCCTGCGGCGCCGCACTGCGACCCGTGACCGACTGGGCGCACTACAACGACAGCTACACCCGGCCGATTCTCAACACACCCGAGCGGGACCCGGAGGCCTACCGTGTGTCGTCCCCCATCGAGCACGCCGAGGGACTCGACGGTGCCCTGCTGATCTGCCATGGCATGGTGGATGACAATGTCCTCTTCAAGGACTCGGTCCGGCTGGCCCAGCGGTTGATTGAACTGGAGAAGGTCGACTGGGAGGTTGCGATGTACCCGGTAGAGCCGCATGGCTTCCGCGAGGATTCCAGTTGGCTGGATGAGTATCGCCGGATCGACGAGCTCTTCCGGGAGAACCTGCTCGAGGACTGACGTCAATCGGAGCGCAGGGACGACTTCGCCGTCTCGGGCATTCTCCAGATGAAGATCAGCACCAGGAGGGAGACGCCACCGAGGTACCACCCCGGCGCGGTGACCTGGCCGGTGATATCGATCAACCACGTGGCGGCCAGCGGGAAGGTGCCACCCAGCACGGCGAAGCAGATGTTGTAGACGATCGACGTGCCGGTATAGCGCACGGATGTTGGAAACAGCTCGGACAACGCCGCGGGATAGGCCCCCTGCATGATGCCCAGGAGCACGGCCCCCACAAGGACGGCCACCCAGACCAGGACCATGTTGCCGGTGCCGGCCAGGGCGTACATCGGAATGGCCCAGATCACGACCCCCAGGAAGCTGATCCGGATGAACGGTCGTCGACCAAATCGATCCGAGAGGGCCCCGCTGATCAACGGAATGACGACCGACAGCACGATCGCGATCGTGACGATCAGCCCGGCCGATGCCCGGGGCATGTGCACTTCACGATGCAGGAACTCCGCCATGGAAATCGTCACGGCGTAACAGATCATGCTCGGAACGGCGATGAGGAGCATGGCGTAACCGATCTCTCGACGATACGACCGGAAGCAGGTTCGAACCGGTTGCGCGACCAGCGTGCCCGCGGCCTTTGCCTCCTGGAAATGCGATGACACCGGCATGCCCCACCGCACCCAACCGGCGGCAAAGAGAATCAACAACCCACCACCGAATGCCACCCGCCAGGCCCATCCCTGCAGCGCCTCGGTGGACATCGTCGATTCCATGATGGTGAAGACAAGCGAGCCCATGAGGATGCCCAACATGGCGGTGCTCACGGTCAGCGCACCGCACAGCCCTCGATGACGACTGGCCGCCTGCTCGGACAGGTAGGACACGGCCCCCGTGAACTCCCCGCCGATCGAGATGCCCTGCACCAGCCGGAACAGCACCAGGAGAATCGGCGACAGGATGCCCACCGACTGCCACGTCGGAATGAGCACCATGCCCAGGGTGGGAACGGCCATGACCGCCAGGGACACGAGCAGCGCCACCTTCCGACCCAGGCGATCGCCGATCAGGCCGAAGATGACCGCCCCGAGGGGCCGCCCGAGATACCCCACGGCAAAGACCGCAAAGGCCTTGAGCAGGCCGGCGGTCCCATCACCATCGCCAAAAAACTCGACAGCGATCACCGGTGCGAAGAACCCGTAGATGGTGAAGTCGTACCACTCGAAGAGATTGCCGATGACCCCGCCGGCGATGGCTCGAGATCGCCTGGGCGGTGTGCTGTCCGGGGAATGGTCGGCGGCAGTGGGCACGGGCAGATCCTAGCGGAGCCCGCAGCCCCGGGGCGGGCCATCGACTGGGCAGACCATTCGCAGGATCCATGGGTCTCGCGATGGCGTATGCTGTCAATACAGGAGTCCGAACCACCATGAGCTCGACACACATCGATCACGAACGACCACGCCTCTACCTTGGAGATGGGGACCGACTGCTGGAAGCCGATCGACACACCGATCGCATCGTGCTGCTCCCAGCCAACGATCCCCGGCAGGCCACCATTGGTGGCGGTGAGATTCGAATCCAGTGGGGACAGAGCCTGCTTCGAGACGTTCTGGCGGGTCGATACCGGACGGTCGTGTGCGGCATCAACGATACCGACAACGGCCATGGCATCATCGGCACGCTGCTGGAGATGGTGACGACCAGCCAATGGACCATCGAGTCAGCAACGTCCTACGCCAAGGTCTTCCAGGATGCGATCAGCCTTCACGACCGACGTGACAACGAGCCGTACATCCTCAAGTTCGACCTCGACAGCCTGCTGATCCTGGCCATCCTCCGGCCACGCGGGAAGGAACACTTCACGCCAGCCGATATGGAGCGGGGATTCCGAACCATCTCGAAGATGCTTGAGAAGCGAAGTGATCGGCAGGCCGTGGCCAGCGTCAGCTTCCTCGGCGCCCACTCCAACAAGCTCCGTAACGAAGATGGCAGTGAGCCCCCGTTCGAGACCGTGCTGAGATCCATGTACAACGCAGGCTACCGCGGTGACGTCTATCCGAGCCTGGCGATGTGGCACACGGCCCCAACCGGTGTCTTCGCGACCTATCCCTTCCCCGACAGCCTCGACCGCATGCGGGACGGATCTTCCTGATCCGCTCGACATCCGTTCCCCCTGAATGCCCAGGCACCCCCCGGCCACAGTGGCCGAGAGGTGCCCAGTCCAGCGCAAGGGTTCGGTACGCGTGAGGCTCATCCGCGTCGGCGCCGACGGGATCCCGCCAGGCAACCCGCGATGCCGACGAGTGCCATGGCACCCGGGGCGGGGATCATCGGCGCGGCCACCACGACATCCTGGTACGCCCCCCAGTCCGTCATGATCCGAACCACGCCGCCAGTCCTGGAGTACGCCGTCGCATCGGTCACGGCAAACATCGACTCCGAGTTGTGGTGATAGATGTTGCCCGCCCATGGACCGCTCCAGTCCACTGAGTCACCATCGCTGGATCGCGAGACCGTACCCGGGCTAAGGTCGCCCGCACCGACCTTCCACTCGGACCAGAGATCGGTGCCGGCGAAGCCGCTGTACGTGATGCGATCGAGCCCGATGATCGGGCTGTCACCGATGAGCTCCAGCTCAAAGACGAGCTCACCCGCGCTGTTCTCAATGACGCGCGTCAGCAACGTGCCGACGTACACACCGGGTCCAATCGAGATCGCGTCATTCTGCCCGTAGAGGAGCGTGCCGTAGGCATCAGCATCTGCTGAGGACGTGGTTCCACTCAGCGAATGCGTATCACCGGCATTGAGCAGGGGCCGGGTCGAACCCAACGCCGTTCCGCACGCCAGGACTGTGGCAGTCATCATCATCTTGTTGAACATGTTTCTTCCTCGTTTCAGGACGCCGCACGATCGCTCTGGCCGCCTCGAGGCGCGGTGTCATGTGGTTCTATTCAATCAGAGGCTTGAGCACTGAAGAAAGAGGTGGAACACACCCCACAGGCGCTCACTTGGCGGGTTCACGGCAATGTTGAGAAGTTGCCGGATTCGGGCTGTTCAATTGACAGGTCAGCGTCACGACGTGCGATCAAGCCGCTCGAAGATCCGCTGGGCCCGAGCCGGGCTCACCAGGGGCAGGACCAGCACAGCGAGGACCGTCACCCCGGATGACAGCAGGAAGATCTCGGTGTAGTCGAGTTGACCGTCGACCTCCCGAGCCAGCGCGGCGCCGATGATTCGAGACAGGTTCAACATGGCCATGTAGGTCGTGAACTGGGTAGCCGCCATCTTCTTCCACGACACGCCCATGAACAGGGCGAACAACGACACCGAGAACATGCCGCCCAGGGCGGTGTCGATCACCAGGTACGTGATCAGCGACGTCCGAACGGTCCAGAGATGTGGCGTCATGGCAAAGATGACCCACATCAGGGCCATGCCCAGTCCGGCCATCGCGGCCATCCGACGGGCACCGATGGCATCGGCCAGGAAGCCCCCCACGATCGAACCGCCGAGGCCGACGAAGATGATCGTTCCCATCACGCTGGAGTACTCGACCTGCGTCCAGCCCAGGTCCTGGATCATCAAGGGCGACATGAAGGCACCCAGGAGACCCGTCGTGATGCTGGCCAGCAAGGCCAGGATCACACCCGAGAAGGTCGGGACGAGTGAAAACGCCCGAACGAACAACTGAAGCAGCTTGAGGAACGACTTGGGCCCCTCCGGGGGCGCCTTGAAGTCCTCACCACACTCGGGGCAGGGTCGATCCGACGGCAGGCCCGCGCGGGAGTATCCGCAGTTCCCGCAGAGATCCGCCACCATGTCGGATGCCGCGCCCCCACTCAGACCGAAGAATCGATCGCCACGACGTTCACGCAGCAGCAGCGGCAACAGCATGATGCACGCCACGGCGAGCGCCAGGACGAAGAACGCGAACTGAAGGCTCACGGTCGCTGCGATCAGACCCAGCACCGCACCGCCCAGGGCATTGCCTCCATAGCTGGAGCCGTACATCAGGCCATTGGCTCGACCTCGCTCGTGTGGCTTGAGCAGATCAACCGCCAACGCATCCACCGAGACATCCTGCAATGACGAGAAACAGTTGACGAAGAAGACCGCGTACTTGAGTGAATCGAAGTCCTCGCTCAGCCCCGGGAAGATCGACAGCAGCACGAGCATGGTGATCATGCCGGACTGGGCCAGGAGGATCCATGGGCGACGACGCCCCATGGCGGGCAGTCGGAAGCGATCGATGATCGGGCCCCAGACCCATTTGAATGACCAGGGCAACGTCGCCATCACGGTCAGCTCGGCGATGGCGGCTGCATCCATCCCACGGGCGGCCAATGTCGCGGCGATGGCCACGCTGACGAATCCCCAGGGCAACCCCTGGGCGACATAGAGCCCACAGAGCGTGACCAGGCGCAGGATGGGCGACTCGGCCAGGACCGGCCATCGTTCCACTCGACCTGGTTCAGCGTCCTGAGGCGGCATCGGTATACATCGCTTCCAATCGCGATGCGATCTGGTCGGTGGCCAGGTGTTCCAGGACCCACTCGCGACCTCGGCGGCCCATGACCTCCCGCGTTTCGGGTGAATCGAGAATCGGTTCCAGTCCCGCGGCGATGGCCCGGGCATCCTGGTCGACCGCAACCCCACCCCCGCTCTCGACGATCTCCCGCCAGGTATCCACCAGGTTGGTCGTCATGACGGGCGTCCCGCACCCCATGGACTCGAACTGGACGAAGCCGAAGTTCTCCTGGCTGGTGGGCAGGACGAAGACATCCGCCGCCTCGTACAGGGAGAACTTCAGCGAACCACCAACGTGGCCGAGGAAGTGAACCTGGTCGGAGAGTCCCGTCTGCTCGACCTGTTTCTTCAGCCGGGACACGTACGCATCGTCACCGCTTCCAGCAACGGCAACGTGCACGGGACGACCGCTGTCGATCAACAAGCGGGCCGCCTGGATGAGATGCTCGATGCCCTTCTTGACATGAATGCGACTCAGGAAGAGAAGCGAATGACCCTCCGCGAGAAACGGATAGGCCTCCCGTGCTTCCTCCGGGCCAGGCAACGTCGCGTAGGGCGCCAGGTCGATGAGGTTGGGAACCACTCGTCCGCGGCCCCGTGGGAACCACTTGCCCGACTGGGCCAGTTCATCATCCGCGGTGCAATGCACATAGGCCGCACCCTCGAGAAACTTCCGACCGGCCAGTTTCAGGTAGAGCCGTTTCTTGAGTCCGCCCTGGGTCATGCACCAATCGTCCAGCATGCCCCGGAGACTGACGACGTAGGGCACGCGGGCGGCTCGCGCCAGCGAGGCGAACTGGGCATTGGACCGTTCCCAGGGCCCGTGCATCTGCAGGACGTCAATCCGCTTGAGCAGGTCCTTCACCGGTGCCAGTTGCGATCGTCGATACAGCGACCCGGGCAGGGCCGGCGAGGGCAGGGCCAGGATTTCCGGCCCCTCGCCGGGTGACATCCACCCCGGGGGAACATCCTTGGTCTCCGTGGTGACCAGGGTCACGTCATGGCCCCGGTCCTGCAGCACGCGGGACAGGTCCACGACGGCCCTGGGCGGACCGCCGTCCTCGAAGTCGACCCGGAACATGTACTGCGCAATCCGCATGGACCTGGACCTCATGTCGGGCAGGCCTCCCCCTGGGCCGGGACCTGCTCCATCCACTGGACAGAATAGTCGGTGGACAACTCGCCCACATCTCCAGCCCGGGCTCCAGCGCCTGCTACTATCCAGTCATGGACTTCAACCCAGCAGATTCCGGAAACTCCAGCAGTTTTGAACTTCTCCCAGAGGGCACCTACGACATCGAGGTCATCGATGCCGAGGAGCGAACCAGCCAGAAGGGCAACGAGATGATCGCCCTGACGCTGCAGGCCAATCATCCGGACGGCTACACCGTCCGGGTCTGGGACTACCTGGTCTCGGTCGCCGCCGCGACCTTCAAGATCGAGCAATTCTGCAATGCCGCGGGGCTCACGGAGCAGTTCAAGGCCGGGCGGCTCACCGCAGATAACTGCATTGGCAAGAAGCTGCGAGCCAAGATCGAGATCGAGGCTGGCCGTGAGAACTACTCCGATCGCAACTCGATCCAGGAATACGTCACTGGTGGTGCGTCCCCGAAGGGCATCGCCACGCAACCCGCCGGCTCGAGCGAGTCGACTCCGAAGCCCATCGCGGAAGAAGAGATTCCCTTCTAGGACTCGCGACAACACGGTTCACATGACAACGCCCCCCGGTTGATTCAACCGGGGGGCGTTGGTTCTTGAACACGAGACGCATCGGCGTCGTGGATGTTCCAGTCATCCGCGACGGCGGCGTCGACCACCAGCCACGCAACCGGCCAGTCCGAGCAGCGCCAAGGCGCCGGGGCCCGGGATCGGGGCGGCCACTTCGATATCGACGAACTCACCGGTCGTGAGCGTGATGCGGGCAATGGCGGACTGCGGCATGAAGGCCGTCGCATCGGTCGAGGCGAACATCATCCGGGACGTTTCGCCCGAGAAGATGCCCGAGGTTCCACTCCAGGGACCCTTCCACTCGATCTTGTCGCCGTTGAAGGTCCGGGTGGCCATGGCCGGGTCCTTCAGACCCAGGGCGTCCGCCCGCCAGTCGACGTCGGTCGTCCAGCCGGAGAAGCCATTGCGGCCGATCTCCGCGATGACGCCGTTCAGACCACTCTCGGAGTCGATCACGGCCAGGTCGAACGTCAGTTCGCCGGCGCTGTTCTGGAAGACCATCGACTCGAGCTTGCCGTTGTACAGCAGGGCGCCGAAGGAACTGAAGATATTGAAGTCGTCAACCTGGGCGTGTACCAGGGTGCCGTAGGCGTGCGGCGATGACAGGGCATTCGTGCCGGTCGTCGTGACCGAGCTGCCGGGGCTGAGAAGGCCACCCAGTGCGGTGCTGGCCGTCGTGATGGCGCAAACCAGGGAGAAGAGAGTCGTGCGTAGCATTTGTAGGCTCCTGTTGTCGAGACCGTGAGTACCCGGTCCATGCGCGAATGGCAGCGAGCGTGTCGCTCAGACGACAGCGCTGCACGAGGTGACCGGGTAGCAGTCGCTCGTCAACAAGTTCTGCGACGACCACCGCTGAACTGTCACAGCAGGGGCTGAAATTGGGCAAGTTCTGTCTAAAAACGGGCTTGGAGCCCGAGCGAGGGGCTTCCGGCGGACTCAGTCCTCTTGGATGATCTTCCGCATCCGTTCCTCGGTCTCCTGCAGCTCGGCGCGATAGCCACGGGTGCTGGCCATGCACAGAAGGAAGAAGAACGCCATGAAGGCCAGCCAGAGGATGTTGGAGACGAGCGTAGGAATCATGTCTGCCTCGTGGAGCGGAAGTCGAAATGCCCCGGAAGGGCGTCAGGCCGACATGATATCACTCGTCCGTCCCCGGGGGAATCTCACGACGTCGATTCCAGCGGCCAACCTCGAATCCCGCGTCGGCCAGGGCCTCGCGAATGGCCTCGGGGTGATCCGTCGTGATCTCATTGACGCCCGAGCGGGCGAGCCTGACCGCGACCCCGGGGTCGTTGATCGTCCAAACGCCGTGGAACAGACCGGCGGCGCTCAGGCGTGACGTCAGCCCGGGTGGCTGGGCGACCGTGGTATCGAGGCCATCAAATCCCTCCTGCACGGCCGTGGCGACCAGCGCGTCGATGTCCGCGACCGATTTCCGCGAGACGCCACGACCCGGCCCGGTACGCCAGGAGACGGTCCAGGTCTTCGTGTCTTCACCCCGGACTTCGTGCTTGAACGACATCAACCACATGGTCGAGACGCCGGGGCACTTCTGTTTCACCGCCCGCATGGTGTCGAGGTTGAAGCTGATGATCATGACCTGGTCCGGCCGAACACCGGCAGATGCAATGGCCTTCGCCACCGGCGCCGCCGCTTCCGGGCCACTCTTGATCTCGATCACGATCCCACGATCCGCCGGCATCGCCTCCAGGATTTCTCCCAGGGTCGAGATCCTGGTGCCTTTCCAACGTGGGTCCTTCCAGGAACCCATGTCGAGTTCCTGCAGCGTCTCCAGGCTTGACTCCGTCACGACGACATCACGATCAGCGAAACGCTTCGTTGAAAAGTCATGGGTCGAGACCACCGCCCCATCACCTGACAGCATCACGTCACATTCCACCCAGGGCGCCCGGGCCCAGCCCCACTGGCAGGCGGCCAGGCTGTTCTCAGGGGGGCGATCAACCGGGGACGCACCGCCTCCTGCCCCGCGGTGGGCAACGACACCAACCCGGTCACCCGCAACGGCCGCTGAGGGTTCACTCCCCGGCGACAGGAACAGCCATGCACCCATGATCAACCCAACTCCCATTGGAGAAACTCCCGGTCGTATCCGCTGCCAACAGTGGAAACATGATGCCATGCTGGCAGCCCGTGGCAAGCCAAGACCCCTCCAGGGCCTGTTCCCGGCCCCATTTCGGTTCGGCACGGCGATTGCATCCCCCATCATCGCCGCCGTGAAACACATCACGGGGCCCCGCGGGCAACGATGAACCCAACCGCGGGAACAGGTTCTGAACTGACTGATGAAGGAGCACGACACCCCCTGGAATCTACGCGTCTCGCATACGACTCACGAGCCACATCACATGCACCCGACTGTACCGCCACGTACACCCGATGCTCGGAAGCTCGCCAGACGCGCCTCATGATCGATGATTACGGCAGGATGAAAGCTGCGTGTAGCCGCCGGTGACCAGAGGAACATGACCGTCACGGGACACCACAGCACGCCCAACCATGGGCCCTCCGGGGCGAATCGGAGACTGGCCTCGAAACCATAATGGGAGGCACTCGACGCCCAACAGGTCCGGCCTGCCTCGGCCGACATGAGCGAATCGAACACGACGATAGATCGAGGGGATGGCCCCCGCCGCACGAGTCGGTCGGCGGGGGCCACTTCTTTTTGGCCCGGGAGCCGAGGATCGCCAGATTCGAGGCTGGAATCCGCCTGTACCGGTCACCATGACCACGCCGCTCATGGCACAATGAGTGACAGTCAGATGCTCGTTCACCCACCGAAGTTCAAGGCGCTTGACCTCCCGGCCCCGTCGAAGCCGCCGAACCTGGCGAAGCGGATCATCTATCGCGTCGGCGCTCACCTGGTCCACCTCCATGCCATCGATGATGTGGTGGACAACGTCATCCAGACGAAGGCCCGATGCCCTCATCAAGGCTCGTTGGACTTCCTCGGCATCGACTGGGAAATCTCCCCGGACGACCTGGACCACATTCCAACGACCGGACCCGTTCTGATCGCTTCGAACCACGCCTTTGGTGGCGCAGACGGACTGGTCCTGTGCAGTGCCATGGCCCGTATTCGTCCAGACTTCAGCCTGCTGACCAACCAGATGCTGTTTGCGCTGCCCGCATTGAGAGAAAACTACCTGCCGCTTGATGCCTTTGATCCCAATGCCGCAACCAATCGGACCACGTTGCGCACCGCTATCAAGCGGCTGCGGGATGGGCAGGTCGTCATGACCTTCCCGGCCGGCGAGGTCTCGCATCGAACCTGGCGCAACCTGTCGATCACCGATCCCGAGTGGATGCAGTCCGTCGCCCTGATGGCCACCAGCAGCAAGGCCACCGTCATCCCGATTTTCTTCCATGGGCGTAATTCGCTCCTGTTCCAGTGCGCCGGCCTGATTCACCCCAGGCTCCGAACCGTGTTGCTGGCCCGACAACTGACCAACAAGCGGGGCAAGTGCATTCACGCCTCGGTCGGTCGTCCCATCACACCCGAGAAGATCGCCGAGTTCCCGGACCGCGAGACGCTGACCCAGTACCTCCGCGGACGGGTCTACATGCTTGCCGGACGACAACGGTCCGCGACCTCCCGATCCGTTCCGGCTCCGCCGCCCAAGACGAAGACGCTGCTGCCGGCCATCACGACTGCCGATCGGTGCGCCGATGAGGTCATGGCCCTGGCACCTCGCCAGCGACTCGTGGACAGCGGCAACCTCACCGTCTACCTCGCCAAGAGCAAACAGATCCCCAACATCCTGCGGGAGATCGGCCGCCTCCGGGAGGTCACCTTCCGGGCGATCGGCGAGGGGACCGGAAACGACATGGACCTGGACCGGTTCGACCGGGCCTACCGGCACCTGTTCGTCTGGAACCACGAGGACCAGGAGATCGTCGGTGCGTACCGGCTGGGCTTGACCGACGAGATCATGCGGACCAGTGGGGTCCGGGGGCTGTACACGTCGACCCTGTTCAATTTCGACGAACGGTTGATGGAATCGCTCGGCCCCGCCGTTGAACTGGGACGGTCCTTCATCCGGACCGAGTACCAGCGGAACTTCAAGCCACTCATGCTGCTGTGGCGGGGAATCTCCCGCTTCATCTGCCTCAAGCCCAAGTATCGCTACTTCTTCGGCGTCGTGAGCATCAGCAACGACTACGCGACCGCCTCCAAGCGACTCATGACGGACTTCGTGTCATCGACTCGAATGGTGAAGGACTACGAGCGACTGATCTCACCCAAGAACCCTCATCATCCCAAGCCGACTCGGCACTGGGACCTCGAGCCCTTCCGCCTGGTATGCACCCAGCTCGAGGACGTCGAGGAACTCGTCAGGGACATCGAAAACGGGCGCCAGGGCGTACCGATCCTGCTCAAGCAGTACCTGAAGTTGAACGCCAAGCTGATCGCCGTATTCAATGTCGACAAGGAATTCTCCGACGTCATCGACGGGCTGATGCTGGTCGACTTCCTCGACGTGGACCGCCGCATGCTCAACTGGTACTTCGGCAAGGAAGAAGCCGCCGAGTTCCTGCAGTACTACGGACGTGATCTGCCGGAGGATCCCGAACCGTCAACGCCCGAGCAGACGGACACACCGGATATCAGCAGTTCAGCGTGAACCGGGCCGCGGCGAAAAGCGGACCCGGAGATCCTGCAGCGCCGCCTCCTGCAACATGACCATTGCCGGGTCATTCGCATCAACGGGAATGACGAGCGACCACCGCCCCTGGTCGGCGAGAACGGCGGGATCCACGCGACAGGCAACGACGCAGCCGGCCGGGTTCGTCGCATGTTCCAGGAACAGCGAGCCGGGTACCTCGACCGATCCGCCCCGCCATCGTGACGGCCACTCCAGGTCGAGCATGATCGAGTCCTCGTTGGTGAACACCGATTGAATGCGTGGCTGGTCCAGGACCCGGTGGATGGACTCGACGCACACCGTCGGCTCCACGGGAACACCACCCCCGGCACCCGTGGCCACCAGCGACACGATCAGGCCTGCGGACAACACGGCAGCAATTGAGTTCATCAGCGGCATCGTTCGACCCCCGTTCCCATGTGCAGCGACCCCCGGTGGATCGTGACGGGTGAGCATCGGCCGGAACCAGGTGCAACCACATGCCGTGGGCGATATCCTCGGCAACAGCGAGGGTGGAGCCACTCATGACCCGACCAGGCGGAATAACCGGAACCCTGCTCACCAGCCTCTGGCTGGTAATGATCCTGCTGGCCGGCTGCCGCACGCCGGAGGCCGCGTCGTTCTCCCAGGTCCACCGGGGCATGACCCAGGACGAGGTGCTCGAACTCCTCGGGCCTCCATCATCGCGGTGGTCGGCACCGCCGCCACAGCCGGACCAGCCACCGCTCGACTGGACCCAGCGATGGCACTACGGCGACACGCTGAGCACAACCGCGTCCGCCGCCATGGGGCCTGATATCGCCCCCGACGGGGTCTGGGTCGTTGCCTTCGATGACAAGGGCAAGGTGGTCGAATACCGCCCTCCCATCCCGGCGAATGACCGCTTCCCGATGGAACGGCCCCCCAAGTAGCTTCGTCGCCATCACGCGGCCAGTCCCCGGGCTGCTATGCTCAGGGCATCATGAGTACCGAACTCCAACCACCGCAGTGGCTCCAGGAGCGAGTGGACGGCAAGTGCCTCCACCTGACCAGCACCAAGGACGTCCTCAATGAACCAGAAGGCCGGGAACTCTCGGAGTTTCTCCGCCATCGGCTCGAGGGGGATGCGGGCGAGGGCATCACCGCCGTCGCCATGAACCTGTCCGGGGTCGCCCTGATCACCAGCCCGGCTATTGGCGCCCTGATCGTGATCCACAAGCGGCTGGCGACGGCAGGTCGGCAGCTGATCCTGGTGGAACTGGCCCCGATGCTGGTGGAGACCTTGAGCTTCCTGAAACTGGACCGGGTCTTCACGGTTTGCCCGACCACGGGCGACCTGGACAAGGTCATCGCCGGCGGCTGAGCACCCACGGCCCCGGCGACAGTGATTTTCACGGCTCGCAGCGTCCCCGCGGCGATACAATGGACGACTTGGCCGGCGGCCCCCTGGGCCGCCCCTCCTGGGAGTACCTGACTCGTGACCACTGCCCGCACCGAATCCACCAAGGCCGTGATGCCCGACATCCAGAGCGAGCCGGACCGCCGTCGAGTCGCCATCGACAAGGTGGGCGTCAAGGAAATCAAGTACCCGGTGACGCTGGCCAGGCCTGATGGCGAACTGGTCGAGACCGTCGCCGGCATCAACATGTACGTCTCCCTGCCCGCCGAGCGGAAGGGCACGCACATGAGCCGCTTCCTCGAGGCCCTGAACGAGTACCGAACCGGTCTCCAGCCGGAGCGGATCATCGACCTGTGCCGTCAGCTCCGGACCGACCTGGACGCGGCCGATGCCCACGTGGAGATGGACTTCCCGTACTTCATCACCAAGGAAGCACCGGTCACCGGTCTGCCGGGCCTGATGGACTATCCCTGCCGATTCGTCTGCGAAGCCTCCGACCGCGGCGAGGACTTCATCATGAGCGTGTCAGCCTCGGCCACGAGCCTCTGCCCGTGCTCGAAGGAAATCGCCAAGTACGGCGCCCACAACCAGCGATGCCTGATCACGGCCGACATTCGATTCGACGGCATGGTGTGGATCGAGGAACTGGCCAGCCATATCGAAGCGGCCGCCAGCTGCCCGGTCTACTCCGTGCTCAAGCGACCCGATGAGAAGCTCGTCACGGAACTGGCCTTTGAGAATCCCAAGTTCGTTGAAGACATCGTTCGAGACCTCGCACTGATCCTCGACGAGGACTCCCGCATCACGTGGTACCACGTTCGAAGCGAGAACTTCGAATCGATTCACAGCCATAACGCGTACGCCGAGATTACCCGCGACAAGCGTTGACTCGTTCCCGGTTCTAGGGGGCGGGGAAGGTGGCCTCGATCACGCCGGTCGAGCGGTCGTACTGCACGCCGCGGGCCTCCGGGAATCGCTCAACACCCTCGGCCCGAAGGCGGGGCGCATGATCATCTTCATATCGCTTGAAGGTCTCGCGATCCGGGAAGACGTACCGGATCTCGAACGCGGTCACGGCCTCGTCCAAGCGGACGATCTCTGCGGACGTCGCCCCGGCGGCCAGGACCTCGTCGATGTGGCCATCACGCAGCCAGTGAAGCCACTCCGAGGCCAGTGACTCGTCGGGAAACTCAGCGGAAACGGTGTAGCGAAACATGGTTGGATACCGCTGCAGCGGACCTCCACCCGACCGCGACTACCACATGCCGTAGGAGCCGTAGACGTCCGGGTAGTTGTCGTTGTAACCGTTCCAGTACCCGTGGTTGTACTTCTCCGAGTACTTGAACCGCTTGGTGTACTGCTCCTGGTTGAACTTGTACTGCTGCCAGGAGTTCTTGACGAACTGCTCGTGCTGCTTCTTCATCGCTTCCTGGCGAGCCTTCATCGCATCCTCGGCGGTGTGGGTACGCTCCGCGGCCAGTGCGATGGCGTCCTGGGACTGCTGGGCCCGACGGGCCACGAGTTCCTTGTTGGCGTCCGCATTGCGCTGCTGGGCCCACTGCTGATACTCGTTGAACTGACCCTTGGCGGACAGGTACTCGGACATGCCGTGAACCTCGGCCATCTTCTGGTGAAGATCATCCCAGGTCGACTTCACGAGCTTGCGGTAGGCATCGACGCGCCGCTGATCGGGCGTCTCCTTCTCCTGCATGGTGGCGATGGCCGCATCATGCTGCTTGGTCATGGACAGGGCCTGGTCGAAGGACATGTTCCAGGAGAGGTCGGACTGGTCCAACTTGCCGTCGTTGTTCATGTCGCCGTGGCCGGAACTGCGATAGTCCTGGAGCTCGCCCTTCTCCTTCAGGAATTCCTGCATCTGGGCGATTCGCTTGTTCGTGTTCTCGAGCATGTCGCCGGCGGTGTTGTTCACCGTCTCCAGCGCGCTCATGTCACGATGAGCCGCATCCGGATCCGGGGCCCCATCATCAGACTGCCCAGCGGCAAGTCCGGCGAGCGAAAGTACGGTCGCGGCAGCGGGAATCAGGAAGAACCTTCTCATGGTCGTGGCCTCGATATTCAACTGGCATAAGTGGATACGGACTCCAGCCCCGAGGCACCTCGGGCCTGGACGAGCGGACGAGTATAGCGGCCTCACGCCCCTCGGGGCCACGTCCCGGGCCCCGGGGGCTGCTAAGATCAAGCCCCCCGGCGGAATCCGGTGAAACCCGACAAGGAGTGCAGGCGGCCATGACCACGATCACGCTCTCACGCAGGGGCCTTGAGGCACCCTCATCCCCCATCCGAGCACTGGCATCACTCGCCCGGGACACCGCGGCCAAGGGGACGAACGTCCACTACATGAACATCGGCCAGCCCGATATTGCCACGCCGCCGGGCATGATCAAGGCCTACCAGCAGTACGACGAGACCGTCCTGGCCTACGCCCCCAGCGACGGCTACGTGGAGTACCGCGAAGCGTTGGCCAGCAAGTACTACAGCCGGGTTGTCGGGGATCAGCCCCCGGTCACCCCGGATGACATCGTCGTCACCGTCGGCGGCTCCGAGGCGTTGCTCTTTGCCATGGCTTCCATCACGGATCCCGGCGACGAGATCCTGGTGTGCGAGCCGTACTACACCAACTACTACGGGTACGCCCACATCCTCGGCATCACGACCGCACCCGTGACCACTCACGCCAGCGAGGGGTATCGCATCGACCCGGCCAGTGTCGAAGCGGCCATCACCGGCAAGACCCGAGGCCTGGTCCTCCCCACCCCGGGGAACCCGACCGGCGTCGTCCTCTCGGCGGACGAACTCGCCGCGTTGTCCGACATCTGCGCGCGACACGGGATCTTCCTGATCTGTGATGAGGTCTACCGGGAGTTCATCTACGACCAGCCGCAGGGCAGCCTGGCGACGTCGATACTCTCGATCCCCGGGGCCGCTGAACATTCCATCGTGATTGACTCGGTGTCGAAGCGATACAGCGCCTGTGGAGCGAGAATCGGTTGCCTCGTGACGCGGAACCGCGAGGTCCGAAAGGCCGCCCTGCACTTCGGACAGGCCCGCCTGTCTCCACCCACGGTCGATCAGAAGGCCGGCCTGGCCGCCCTCGACACGCCGCCGGAGTACTTCCACAACGTGGTCACCGAGTACAAGGGACGCCGCGATACGCTCGTGTCCGGGCTCAATGCGATCGGTATCGACGTCCAGCCACCCAAGGGGGCCTTCTACCTGGCGGTTCCGCTGCCAGTGAAGGATGCCGACCACTTTGCCAAGTGGCTGGTGACGGACTTCACGGTCGATAACGAGACGGTCTGCGTGGCGCCGCTTGGCGGCTTCTACAGCACCGAAGGCCTCGGGCAGAACGAGGTCCGAATGGCCTACGTCCTGGACAAGGACGTCATCAAGCGGTGCGTCAAGATCCTCGAGGCCGGACTCAAGGCCTACTCGCCGGGCTGATCCACCTGCGGATAGAACTCCAGGCCGGGTGCCTTGCGATCGCCCCAGCGACCGAGCCGGGTGATGGTGTGACCTGACTTGTCGGACAACCGCAGGAGCCCGTCGCCGGTCGTGCTGGCCGACAGCCTCGCCACGGGAAGACCGGCTCGATCCAGCACCGTGATGGAACCTCCGCCTCCCATGGTGGTGAACGTGAGCACCGGAATCCCCTGCTCATCCCGGATGAAGATCCGGCTGCCCAGCGACGCGTCGACACCCAGGTCGATCCGGGGACGGTTTTCATCGTCAACGATCACCACGGACCGGGCCATGACCTGGTCCTTGATGGGCGACTGGTGAGGTTGATCCAGGGCCGCACCCGCCAGGACCCCCAACGCGATCAATGCCGGAACGAGGGCCACGGCCGCCAGGCGAAATCGGGCCCGGCCACCTTCCAGGCGGCGAATACGTTCTTCCAACTCATGCATGGATATCTCCTGACGTCCGGGGCACCACCGGGCCTGAACCTCGCCAACAACGGCTGTCCACCCGGCCCGCCCCCTGATCATCGCGAGGATAGCCGTTCGCGGCTACCCTCCAGCGATGCAGACAAACGGCCAGGCCAGTAGAACCCGAATCCTGGGACGAGCAGCGTTGTCGCTGGTCACAGGCATCCTCCTGCTCGGATGCAACCGAACCGAGGCCATGCCCGACCCGGGCAGCACGCCGCTCAAGGGCATCGTCTACGAGGACGAGAATGGGAACGGTGTCCGCGACGAGCGGGAGAAGGGCCTGGCCCGCATCCGGGTCTCCAATGGCCGCGACGTGGTGCTGACTGATGTCCGCGGACGCTGGTTCCTCGATGCCCGCCCCGGGGACACGATCTTCGTCATCAAGCCACGGCACTGGATCTCGCCACTGGATGAGAACGGCCTGCCGCAGTTCTACCGGGTCCACAACCCCGCGGGCTCACCGACCTCATTGAAGTACGCCGGCGTGGCCCCGACGCCGGCCGACCCCGGGTCGATCGACTTTCCGCTTCAACGCCAAGACGAACATGGGCCCTTCAGTGTCATCCTCATCGGTGATCCCCAGTCGCGCAACCTGACCGAGGTGGACTATCTCGCCCGCGATGTCGTGGAACCGATGGTGGGAACGGACGCGGCGTTCGGCATCGGGCTTGGCGACCTCGTGTTCGACAATCTCGACGTCCTTCCAGCGCACAATGCGGTGATGGGGCGCACCGGCATCCCGTGGTTCAACGTCCACGGAAACCACGACATGAACTTCGATGTCCCCGGCGACGAGTTGTCCGACGAGACCTGGCAGCGACTGTATGGGCCGGGGACATACGCCTTCGACTGGGGGACGGCGCACTTCATCGTGATCGATGATGTCATCTACAACGGTGATGGGAAGTACCAAGGTGGATTCACCGAAGACACCCTGACCTTCATCGAAGAGGACCTCAAGCACATCGGACGCGAGACGCTGGTCGTCCTGGTCATGCACATCCCCCTGACGGGCACCCGGAATGCAGACGACCTGCTTCGACTGATCGCGGATCGCCCCAACACCGTCTCGATCTCGGCCCACTACCACAAGCAGCGGCACGAATTCATGGACTTTCCCGCCGACGTCGGTCGCGACACCCCGCACCACCACCTGATCGCCGGCACCGCCTGCGGATGCTGGTGGAAAGGTGAGCCGGACGAGTACGGCATCCCGCACGCCATGATGCAGTGCGGCGCACCCAACGGACACATCGTGCTGGGCGTCGAGAACTTCGACTACGACATGCGTTTCGTGGCCGCGAGGATGGATCCCGATCAGCAGATGCATCTCTTCGTACCCGGTTCCATCCCCGAGTCCAGTGTCGGTGACACCCCGGTGATCGCCAATGTCTGGCTGGGGTCGTCCCGATCCCGTGTCCGCATGCGGGTGGACGATGGTCCCTGGGTCGACATGACGCACGAGACGCGGGCAGACCCCTGGTGTGAACTGGCGTACGTGAACGAGTCGCTCAACCGGACACCCCGCGGTCGACCGCTGGGCGAGGCGACGCCGTCCTCCCATGTCTGGGTCTCGACGCTTCCCGCGGACCTGGCCCCCGGCGGTCACGTGATCGAAGTGGAATCCACCGACATGTTCGGCCAGGTCGACACAGGACATCGAATCTTCCGAGTCACACCCGAGGCGAAATCCAAACCGTGAGACTCAACATCGTCATGAAGTTCATCCTGGCAGTGGGCATCCCACTGCTGGCGATCTACTGCTTCATCTGCCTGGCCCAGTTCCGTTCAATGGGACGCCTGGCCAGCCGGGATGGGTCCCTGCGTTCCCGCCTGGCGGTCGAGATGGTGGCGGACTATCTCGACAGCCGCCTGGTCAGGATCGGAACCGTCGCCCGGACCGTGGCCGACTTCGCCGAAAAGGACCCCGAGGCGACCAAGGCGACCGAGGCCAGTCTCCTCAAGAATCTCCTCACGACCGAGCCGCTCGTGTTCGGCGCCTCGATCGCCTGGGGCAATCCCAAGACCGAACCCCTCACGGGATGGCGTTCGCGCCGGGAGGCCGACGGGATCAAGTCGACCGCGTTGACCACCGTTGAAGCCCAGCGGGTGGCCAAGCGATACCTCGATGCCAACAACCCGTATGGCGGGTGGACCGAGCCATGGACCACGGAGGCGGAGCAGATCAAGATCTGCGCCTACTTCCACCCCTTCGTCATCAACGATGAGGTCGTCGGCCTGATCGCGGTGGGTATCCGCCTGGAGGATCTCCAGAACGAAGCCGCCCGTGAGTTGCCGCTGCACAGTCGATTCGTCATCGTCGATGACTCCTGGATCATCGTGTCCACCGAGAACCCGCAGGACATCGGCAAGCCGGTCAGCACGCTCGTGGATACACCGGACCTGCCGAACATGACGCAACTCCGCGAGGTGATCACCTCGGAACGCGAATCCGGCAAGCCCTCCAACGCCACGCATGCGCCGACCCACTTCGAAGGTGAGAACTACTGGATCGCCTGGGCCGTCCTCGAGGAAACGCAGTGGCTGCTGCTTGATGCCGTGCCCGAGTCGACCATTCTCGAGCCGGTGTACTCACTGTTTCAACGCGACATCCTCATCGGCGTCATCGGTCTCGTGGTCATCGTGGTGGTCATCATCGTGATGGGCCTGCTGCTCACCCATCGCCTTCGCCGATTGAACGCCGCCATGGATCGAGCCCGTACCGGTGACCTGTCCGTGCGAGTGGAAACCGGCTCCGGCATCGATGAGATCTCCCAGATGATCCGGGGGTTCAACCAGATGATCGAGTCCCTGGAGAGCAACGTCGACGCCCTGGCCCAGGCCGAGGCCAGTCGCCTCTCCGTGGAACGCGAACTGGATATCGCCCGCGACATCCAGCAGTCCCTGCAACCCCACGTCGCCCCCCGCTTCGAGCGGCCCGTCGACGTGGAAATCGCCGCCGTGAACCTCCCCGCTCATCACGTGGCCGGAGACTTCTACGACTACTGGGCCCTGGATGATCGCCACCTGGCCTTCATGCTCGGTGACGTCGCCGGCAAGGGCGTCCCGGCAGCGATCTTCATGGGTGTCGCCCGAACGACTCTCCGCATGGTCGCCACGCGCGAGCATGATCCCGCGGCCATCCTGAAGCGAGTGAACCACCGTCTCCAGGCCGACAACGAACAGGGCCTCTTCGTGACGCTCTTCCTCGGGGTCTATGACACGAGAACCGGGAACTTGAAGTACGCCAACGCGGGTCACCATCCGGGCCTGCTGCAACCGGCCGTGGGTGAACCCCGTTCCGTGACTGCCGCCACGGGCACGATCCTCGGCACGTTGGATGGCGCCACCTGGACGACGGAGACGCTGCAGATCGAACCCGGGGACCACTTCATCCTCTATACCGATGGCCTCGTCGAGGCTCATGGCGCCGACGGAAAGATGGTGGACACCGACGGCGTGGTCAAACGCCTCAGGACACTTGGTACCCCGTCCGCCAAGGAGGTCTGTGATCAACTCGCGGACATCGCCGAGACCGTACAGGATGGGAACCTCTTCGATGACGTGACCGTGATGGACCTGCATCGGCTACATTCCACCCCGTCCGATGCGCCTTCTGGCGACTCTTCCGAGCCCGGAGGCACGGGCTGACCGTATAGTCGAATCATGGCCTCGACCCCGCCTAATGCCCTGGAACTGGACCAGGACCTCGCCCGAGTCTCGATGGACGGCGAGTTCTCGGTGTCGTGGACCCATCGGCTCCGCTTCACCCGCCACGCCCTGCGGGAGGGCAATGACGTCCTGGCATCGGTGCTGCCGAACGCCCCGGAACCAACCCGCATGCTGGCGGTGTTTGACCAGGGACTGATCAACGCCCGCCCGGGACTGCTGTCGGACTGGGAAGGATGGGTCGCCCGGCATCCCGATCGCGTCAGCGGCGGGCACCCCCCGGTGATCCTGCCCGGTGGCGAGGTGTCCAAGAACGGCTGGGAGGCATTCGAGACCACGATCAAGGCCATCGCCGAATCGCATCTCTGCCGTCGGTCGATCGTCGTAATCTTCGGCGGTGGTGCCGTGCTCGACGCCGCTGGCTTCGCGGCGGCCACGGCTCACCGTGGCATGGGCGTCATACGATTTCCCTCCACGACCCTGGCGCAGGGCGATGCCGGCATCGGCGTCAAGAACGCCATCAATGCGATGGGCGTCAAGAACTTCCTCGGGACCTTCAGTCCACCGGTCGCGGTCGTCAACGACACGACGCTCCTGGACTCACTGGACGACGTGCATTGGCGAAGTGGACTCAGCGAAGCGATCAAGGTCGCCGCGTTGAAGGACCCTGGCCTGCTTGACCAGATCGAACGCGACGCCACCCTCCTGTGCCAACGGGATCTCGATGCCATGGAACGGACGCTCATCACGTCCGCCCGCCTGCACATGGATCACATCGTCGCCGGGGGCGATCCGTTTGAAACCCGACACGCTCGACCACTGGACCTGGGCCACTGGTCGGCNCATCGCATGGAGGCGTTGTCCGGGTGGACGATGCCCCATGGAGACGCCGTCGCCCTGGGCCTCGTCATCGATCTCGTCTATGCCTCGGCCATCGGTCGCCTCGATGCCGCCGTTGCCGGTCGACTGGTGGCCTGCCTGCAGGCATTGGGCTTCCCAATGACCTCTCCCCTGCTGGATGATGTCGACGCCCTGCTGGCGGGCCTCCAGGAATTCCGTGAACACCTTGGTGGCCGACTGACCGTCCCCCTGGTGGCCGACGTGGGACGACCCGATGAGGTGCACGAGATCGATACGGACGTGATGCGAGCATCCATCGAGTCCATTCGACGGGGCGAGCTGCCGCCACGGTAGAATCTGCGGCCATGCCGGAGTCCATTCCCTGCCCCCTGACCCGACGCGAGATCGCTGACGCGTATTTCCTGGAACACCGGGCCAAGCTCCTGGACATTGCTGCGTTCCTGGATCGAATTGATCGGGCTGCGGATGACGACGGGGACGAAGACTTCCGGATCTCCGCCATTCGAAGCTGCCTGGCGATGCTGATCGACGGCGAGGGTGACCGGGCCCGACGGGTCCTGGACCAGCTCAGCGATCACTCGACGGAACCACTGGACACCGCACCCATGAAGGGTGCCCTGGGCGCACCACCCCCGGATGGTGCCGGCTCATGAAGTACATCGATCCCCACATCCACATGGTCTCCCGGACCACCGACGACTACGAGCGGATGGCTCTCGCGGGATGCGCCGCGATCACGGAGCCAGCGTTCTGGGCGGGCTTCGATCGCAGCTCGCCGCAGGGCTTCCATGACTACTACCGGCAGTTGACCGAAACGGAGCCCGCACGAGCAGCCCAGTACGGCATCCAGCATCACTGCTGGCTGTGCGTCAATCCCAAGGAAGCCGAGGACGCCGGTTTCGCCCGCGAGGTCATGTCCCTCATCCCGGAATTCATGGACCGACCGAATGTCCTGGGCATCGGGGAGATCGGACTGAACAAGAACAGTCGCAACGAACTGGTGATCCTCGAGGAGCACCTGGCCCTGGCCAAGCAACTGGACCAGCTGGTCCTGGTTCATACACCGCACCTGGAAGACAAGCTCAAGGGAACGCGGCTGATCATGGACGCCGTCGACAACGCGGGCCTGGTACCCGATCGCGTGCTGATCGACCACGTCGAGGAACACACCGTGTCCGCGGTCCTGGATCGCGGGTTCTGGGCCGGCATGACGCTGTACCCGGAGACCAAGTGCACGCCCCAGCGAGCGGTCGACATCCTGGAGGCCTACGGGACCGAGCGACTCTGGATGAACTCCGCCGGCGACTGGGGACCCAGCGATCCGCTGGCGGTCCCCAAGGCGCGAGTCGAGATGCGGCGGCGTGGTCACGACGACGACATGATCCGCACGGTCACCTGGGACAATCCCATGACCTTCCTGTCCCGCTCACCACGGTTCCGCGTCACCGATGCCTGACGCCGGGATGCCTCGACGGGTCGGGTACTGCACCAACGTGCACGCCGGCGCGACGCTCCAGGCCATGCTCGACAACCTGCGTCGATGGGCCCCCGCCATCCGTGACCAACTGGGTGATCCAGGTCCCCTGCCGATCGGACTCTGGTTGTCACGGGACGCCCTGGACGAAGCCAGGCCGCTCGGCACGACCGTCCTGTCGGATGCGTTCCAGGCGATCGGCGTCGAGGTCTTCACCCTCAACGGATTTCCCTTCGGAGATTTTCACGGTCCAATCGTGAAGCGAGCGGTGTACGCCCCGAACTGGAGCCAGTCGGATCGCCTGGTGTACACGCTGCAACTCGCTGGACTGCTCTCGGAACTGGTGCCAACCGGTCACGCTGCCGGTATCTCGACGCTTCCGGTGGCATGGGGTGACATCACAGCGGAACAGGTTGATACCGCAGCAGCGCATCTCCGTGACGCCGCCACCTGGCTGTCACAACTGGAATCGAAGACGGGAACCTGCATTCACCTCGACCTGGAGCCCGAGCCTGGCTGCCTGCTGCAGCGTTCCACCGACGTCGTGTCCTTCTTCGAGAACCACCTGTTGGCGGGCGGCGAGGAAGAGATGATCCGCCGTCATGTTCGCGTGTGCCACGACGTCTGCCACGCCGCGGTCATGTTCGAAACCCAGGCCGACGTCATCGCGACCTATGACGGTGCGGGCATCGACATCGGCAAGGTCCAGTTGTCCTCCGCCGTCCAGGCCGATGGACCACTCGAGGGCGAGGTCCTGGCGGACCTGCGTGAATTCGCAGAGCCACGATGGCTGCACCAGACCAGCGTGCGGACGGCCGACGGCCAGGTGTTCCACGAGGACCTGCCCGAGGCGCTGTCCTCCGGGAACCTGGCGGCGCCCGACTGCTGGCGGGTGCACTTCCATGTTCCGGTGCACCTGGATCGGCTCGGCCACCTGTCGACAACGCAGGCAGACCTGCTTGCGGCCATCGAACTGCTGGCCGGTCGGGACACCATCACGGACTGGGAAGTCGAGACCTATGCCTGGGGGGCCCTGCCCTCCCGGTTCAACATGGATGACCTGGCAACGGGAATCGCCGCGGAACTCGCGTGGGTCCGGCAGCACCTGGAGCGGGCCGTATGAAGATCCGTGCCTGGCTGGACCTCCTGCGCGTGTCGAACGTGCCCACCTGCCTCTCCAACGTGCTGGTGGGATGGGCCATCGGCGGCCAACCCGATGACATCGGTTCACTGGCGTTCATCGCCGGTGTCGTCTGCGTGATCTACCTCGCGGGCATGGTGCTCAATGATGTCGTCGATGCCCCCTGGGACCGGCAGCATCGACCCGATCGCCCGATCCCGCGGGGCGATGTGCACCGCGGTGTGGCCGGGGTCGTCGGCGTGGTCCTGCTCACGGCCGCCACGGGAGTCACCATCCTGCTGGGCCCCGCCGTGTTCACCGCAACCGCAGTACTGGCCGCCATGGTGGTCGTCTATGACATGGCGCACCGGGCCTGGCCGGTCGCACTCCTGGGCATGTCGCTCTGTCGAGCCCTCGTCTACCTGGTCGCGGCCCTGGTCGCCACGGAGGCGCCACCCAGCCTGCCGCTGTTCGTGGGCATGCTCGCCCTGGGAACCTGGACCACGGGAATCACGTTGCTGGCTCGCCGGGAAGCGCGGGGCACGCCGATGCGCTGGCCCGTGGTGCTGCTTGTCGTGGCTGCCGTGATTCCACTGGCCATCGGCGTGACCAACCTGCCCCTGGTCGTCCTGGCCGGGGGCCTGCTGGTGCTCCAGTTGCTGTGGATCGCCACCCGCCTCTATCGCCCCGGCGGCGTGATCCCCGCCGTGCTGGCCAGCATCGCCGGTATCTCCCTGCTGGATGCGTTGATCCTGGGCCTGCTTGATGCCCCGTTGCTGACCATGATCGCCGTATGCTGCTTCGCAGTGGTGACGATCGTGCACCGACCGCTCCCGGGAACCTGACATGGCTGACTCCATTCAACCCGTCGCCCTGGTCAACATCGTCGGCCTGACGCCGTCGATGCTGGATGAACGGATGCCGCGGCTCCAGTCGCTGGCCAGGTCGGGAACGGTGCGACCACTGGCCCCGGTCCTGCCCGCGGTCACCTGCAGCGTTCAGGCGAGCATGGTGACCGGTGTGCAACCTGCCGAGCACGGGATCGTCGGCAACGGCTGGTACGAACGTGACCAGGCCGAGATTCGATTCTGGAAACAGTCCAACCACCTGGTTCAGGCCGAGAAGGTCTGGGAGACCGCCCGCCGGCGCCATCCCGGGTTCACCGCGGCCAACTGCTTCTGGTGGTACGCGATGCACGCGTCCACGGATGTCACGATCACGCCACGACCCATGTATCCCGTCGATGGACGCAAGATCCCGGACATCTGGACCACACCTCCTGCACTTCGGGATGAACTGCAATCCTCGCTGGGCCGCTTTCCCCTGTTCAACTTCTGGGGGCCCACGGCCAACATCGTGTCGACGAAGTGGATTGCGGATGCCGCACGCATCGTGCACGATCGGTTCCAACCCGATCTCCAGATGATCTACCTGCCTCACCTGGACTACGACCTCCAGCGGTACGGCCCCGCGGACTCGAGAGCCGACCACGCGTTGGCGGAGATCGACGAGACCGCCGGCTCGCTCATTGAACATCTTCAACGTGATGGTCGCCAGGTCATCATCGTCAGCGAGTATGGCATCGTCCCCGTCCGGGATGCCGTCGCGCCCAATCGAGTGCTGCGCGAGGCGGGCATGCTCCAGGTCCGCGAGGAGTGTGGTCTGGAACTGCTCGATCCCGGTTCCAGCACGGCTTTCGTTGTCGCGGATCACCAGGTCGGACACGTCTATGTCCAGGATCCCGCCGCCATGGGCGAGGTCACGAGGCTGCTGGCTGACTGCGATGGTGTTGCAGAGGTCATGGACCTGGAGGGCATCCGCCAGGCGGGCCTTGACCATCCCCGCAGCGGCGATCTCGTCCTGTTGTCAGAACACGATCGCTGGTTCACCTGGGATTACTGGCTTGATGACTCTTGCGCACCGGACTTCGCGCGAACCGTGGATATTCACCGCAAGCCCGGGTACGACCCTCGCGAGTTGTTCCTGGCACCGGGCTGGGCAGGCAGCAAGCCGCGACTGGCGGCAAAGCTGCTGGCCAAGAAACTGGGGCAACGAACGGTCTTCGATGCCATCTCCCTGGACACCAGTCGCATCGGTGGCTCCCACGGCCGAGTCTCCGCCGGCGGTGACGGCACCATCATCCTGCCGGGCGTCACGAAGGACCTGCCCGAGCGGACCGCCTGCACCGCAGTGCGGGACCTCGTTCTTGACTCGCTCTTTGGATCGACCGGCTAACGCCAGAGCAGCAGCAGCATCATCGCGTCACGGTCATCGACGCGGCCATCACTGTTGAGATCACTGGACCGAGCCGCCGTCTTCGAGGCGACGTCGGCACAGGTCTTGCCGTCACCCTGGTATGCCCCGGAGGCATCCTCGCAGGACTGCCGGGAGACGAAGAGGCACGCGCCGTCATCCAGGAGGCAGGCACCGTTGGGCGCGATGGCCGTCGAAGTTGGTGCGTCGCCACCGGACACGTCGTCGTAGATCGTGAGGAACTTGCAATTCGTCACGGCGCTCTTGCCGCGGTATCCGTTGTAGACCCCGCCACCCTTGTAGGTCGCCCGGTTGCGATCAAAGATGCAGCCCTTCAAGGTGCTGGTTCCGGCATACTCGTAGATGCCACCACCGTAGTAGCCGGCACGGTTGCGTTCGAAGTGACAACCTTCGAACACCGAGAGGCTGCCATCGGCGTTGTACATCGCGCCGCCGCTGTATCGCCCGTCGTTCGTCTTGAACCGGCACTTGGTGAAGACCGGCTTGCTCTGGACGCTGTAGACCCCGCCACCCTTCTCGGCGGCGTTGTCCAGGAACGTGCATGAATCGAATCGACCAGCAGCCCCGCGGGCCAGGTAGACCGCGCCGCCGTTGTAGTTGACGTCGTTCTTCTGGAAGACACAGTTCCGGATCGTCGGGCTGGCCCCCAGGATGAGCAGGCCGCCACCAACGGCAGAGGAACTGCCGTAGAGATCCTCATGACCGCTCCCATGGGTGATGGTGAAGCCATCGATGATGGTCTTCTCCGTCTCGGCCGTGACGCAGCGGAGAACGCTGTTGCTCAAGCCGGTTCCATCCAGGATCGTGGTCTTGGCCCCGGCCCTCGACTTCAGCGTGATGGCCTTGCCCTTCAGATCGATCGCTTCATTCCACCATCCCGGACCGACACTGATCACGTCGCCTGGAACCGCCTGGTCCACTGCGACCTGGATGCTCTGCGTCGCCTCCGGAACCCGGATTTCACGGGCCCAAGACGGGCTGGCCGCAAGCGCAATCGCCACGGCGAACATGGTGGTCAGTCGTTTCATTGTCGAGTCTTGGGGAGTTGAAAACGAGATTCAGGGGTTGGGGAGTTCTGGGGAGAGCGGAAATTATGCCACTCCCGACATCAAAGGTGGGCACTCGATTGGAAACTTGGCGGCAAAGTCCCGGGACAATCGCCTGAATGGGCATTCAATCCCGCCAGATGGCACAACCGGCCCGCCAACGGCGGGCTCCACGTTGTTCATACCCCCCGCGTACACTCCCTGTTCGGCCAAAAACCACGACAACGCCCCGGAAACGAGGGTTGTTGAAGAACTGCCTGAACGAGAAGAGAGTCCCATATGACCTTCCGGATAATCCTGCCCCTGGTAGCCACCGCAGCCACTGCTTCCGTGGCTTTGGCACAGACCCGCCCCCACGGAACAATGCTGCGATACCCGGATGTCTCTGGGGATCGCGTTGTCTTTTCATACGCCAATGATCTTTGGACGGTTCCACGCGGAGGCGGTCTTGCTCAACCCCTTTCCAGCCCCGCTGGCACCGAGACCATGCCCCGGTTCAGCCCGGATGGGACCCAGATCGCCTTCACGGGCAACTACGACGGCAATACCGACCTGTACGTCCTGCCCGCTACCGGCGGACTCCCCCAGCGGGTCACGTACCACCCGGAGTCGGAAATCCTCCTGGACTGGGCCCCCGATGGAGAACTGATCTTCAGCGCCTGGGACTACCAGGGCACGGCCCGCCTGCCACGACTCTTCACGACATCCGCCGAGGGCGGACTCCCCACGCCGATCCCCGTGCCGTACGGCGCCCGGGCCAGCGTGAGTCCTGACGGACGATGGTTGGCCTACACCCCCTGGTCGCGGGATGGCCGGACATGGAAACGATACCGCGGCGGCATGGCGACCGACCTGTGGCTGGTCGACCTGCAGACGGGCGCTGCTCGGCAGATCACCGATTGGGAGGGGACGGACTCACACCCGATGTGGCATGGGGACACCTTGTACTACGTCAGTGATGCCGGACCCGCTCATCGGATGAACATCTGGCAGTTGGATCCCGCGACGGATGAACGATCACAGGTGACGACCTTCACCGACGTCGACGTGCACTGGCCCGCCATGGGCCCGGGCCCGGATGGTCGGGGTGAGATCATCATGCAGACGGGATCCGGTCTTCGTCTCCTGGACCTGGCGACCGGCGGCGTTGACGTGGTCGACGTCGAAATCCCGGGAGACCGCCCGACGATCCGACCGCGGAGAGTCGATGTCTCCGGTGACCTCGGGGCCGCCTCCCTGTCTCCGAGTGGCCGACGCATCGCCGTGGAAGCCCGCGGTGATGTCTGGTCACTCCCCGCGGAAAACGGTGCGCCACGCAACCTCACGCAGAGCAACGACGCCGCGGAACGTGATCCGTCATGGAGCCCGGACGGTCGATGGATCGCTTTTTTCACCGACCGCTCCGGTGAGTACGAGTTGTGGCTTCAACAGTCGGATGGCCGCGAGCCGGCCCGGCAGATCACGACCGCTGGCGGTCCCTTCAAGCGATCACTGGCGTGGAGCCCCGGGTCCGACCGCTTCGTGTTCTCGGACAAGACCGGCACGGTCTTTCTCCATGAGATCGACCAGGGCACGACACCGATCTACCAGGATCCCATCGCTGAATCCGGTGGCGTGGCCTGGTCCCATGACGGACGGTGGCTGACCTATCGCCGCCACGAGGATGACACCCTTCACGGCTCGATCTGGGTGTATGACACCGAGACCGGAACACCTCATCGCCTCACCAGTGGCATGTTCAATGACAATGATCCCGTCTTCGACCGCGACGGGGACTTCCTGTACTTCTCAAGCAACCGCACCTTCAGCCCGGTGTACTCGAGCATCGACGACACCTTCGCCTACATCGACGCACAGGGCCTGTTCATGGCTCCACTGCGAAACGACGTGGAGTCACCCTGGATCCCGGAAGTAGACGAGGAACGCTGGGACGAGGAAGAACTCGACGAGGACGACGGTGATCCGATTGCCGGCGACTGGTTCGGCGTCATCATGACCGACGAGGTCGAGCAGGACGCCAGCCTGGAACTGCAACGGAATGACGACGGTGCGCTCGTCGGATCCTGGTTCACCGGGGAGGGTGACACCGGTCGAGACGTCACCGCCGTCCTGGATGAAGACACCGGGGAACTCACGATTGCATGGGATGAGGAAAATCTCACCCTCGCCCTGGCCGAGGACATGCTCACCAGCGAAGTCGATGGGACCATCATCGAATTGGAACGCCTCCCGGCGACGATCGAGATCGATGTGAAGGACTTCGAATCGCGGGTCATGCCGCTCCCGGTCATGCCGGGCGAGTACTCGCAACTGGCGATCGCTGGCGACGGTCGTCTCCTCTTCATGAACGACAACGAAGGCATGATTCATGCGATCGATACACATGATCGGGACGCCGAACCGGAACCCCTGTTCGCCGCTGACGGCTTCAGCCTCTCGCCCGATGGCGACACGATGCTGCTGATGTCTGACTGGACACTGTCGACGGCCTCCCTCGCGGAAGGAACCGACCCCGCCCCCGTTCCCACCGAGGGCATGGTCGTGGTCATCGATCCCCGCGAGGAGTGGAACCAGATGTTCGACGATGTCTGGCGGATCTTCCGCGACTATTTCTATCTTGAGAACATGCATGGCGTCGACTGGATCGCCATCCGGGAGCAGTACCGACCCATGCTCGCTGACTGCGCCACCCGCGAGGATGTCAACTACGTCATCGGCGAGATGATCGCGGAATTGAACGTGGGACACGCCTACCGCTGGGGTGGAGACGGCGAAGAGGAGAAGTACGAACCCGTGGGCGTGCTTGGTGTGGACTTCGAGATCGCTGACGGACACTACCGCCTGGCCACCATTCACCACGGTGCGCCATGGGATACCGATGCCCGTGGCCCCCTGGGTGAACCCGGGATCGACGTTCACGAGGGTGACTACCTTCTGGCGGTCAACGGGAACACCGTCGATGTCGACCTCGACCCCTACGCCGCCTTGATGGGCACCGCGGGCCAACCCACGACGCTGACGGTCAGCGCGTTTCCCACCTGGGACGATCGGGCTCGGGACGTGGTCGTCGAGCCGGCGTACGACGATGCGTACCTGCGATACCGCGCCTGGGTGGAAGCCAATCGCCTGATCGTGGAGGAGGCCACCGATGGACGAGTCGGGTACGTCTATGTTCCAGATACCGGCGTGAACGGCCAGAACGAACTGTTCCGACAGTTCTTCGGGCAAGCCGGCCGTGACGCGCTCATCATTGATGAGCGATTCAATGGCGGCGGACAGATTCCATGGCGGTTCATCGAACTTCTCGATCGGCCCGTGAGCAACTACTGGGCCGTGCGAGATGGTCGCGACTGGAAGACCCCTGATCCATCACACCAGGGCCCCAAGTGCATGCTCATCAACGGCCTGGCCGGCTCCGGTGGTGACATGTTCCCCTGGCTGTTCCGTCGAGCGGAACTGGGACCGATCATCGGCGAGCGCACCTGGGGTGGACTGGTCGGCATTTCCGGCAACCCGAGACTGGTGGATGGCGGCCGCGTCGCCGTTCCGACCTTTGGCTTCTACGAAACCGATGGCACCTGGGGTGTGGAAGGACATGGTGTCGACCCGGACATCGAGGTCGTCGCGCACCCCGAGATCATGATGGCGGGCACGGACCCGCAACTCCAGCGAGCGATCGAGGAGATGCTCGCTGCCCTTGAACAGACCCCCCCCACCAAACCACGCCGCCCGGCCTCACCGGATCGCCGCGGCATGGGCATTCCACAAGAGGATCGATGATGCGTCACACATTCCACTCGAAGAAACTGGCCGCCCTCCTGGTTCCTGCTGCCCTCGTCGCCATGGCCCTTGTCGCTGGCGGCTTGAATCGACAGGATGACAGCCCGACTCCCGCGCCCGCCGACGGCCCCTCCACCTGGACCGTCGACCCGGTTCACAGCATGGCCCTGTTCCGCATTACCCACATGGGCGCCGGCGCGTTCTGGGGACGGTTCAATGAACCCAGCGGGAAAATCACCTGGGATCACACCGGCGAGGCCTGCCCGGAGTTCGACATCACGATCCCGATTGCCAGTGTCGACTCGGGCAATGACAACCTCAACGCCCACCTCCGCAGCCCGGACTTCTTCAATGAACCTGAGTTTCCGAACATGACGTTCAAGAGCACCGGCTGCACGCCCGACGGCGAGAACCGTTGGGTCATGAAGGGCGACCTCACGCTGCTGGGACAGACGAAGCCCATCGTGGTCAAGTTGGAACGGATCGGGGTAGCCGACACGCGTCGAGGCATGCGTGCAGGCTTCGAAGCGGAGTTCGCCATCAAGCGAAGTGCGCATGGGATGACCTATGGCGTCGAGAAAGGCTCACTCGGTGATGACGTCCGGGTCATCGTCGCCCTGGAGACGATCCGCCAGTAGCCCCGGGACGCCCTGCTCGATTGCTGATACGCTCCGCTCCGGCGCCGCGGCCCGAGTTGCTCACGAACCTGACAGGAGACCGAGATCACATGAAGAGGTCAGCCAAAACCGCCATGAAGCGTGGCCTGTTTCGCCTGTCGCGTTTCGGCAGCAAACTGGGCATTCACATCACGCCCCGGCACTTCTACTCGTCACAGCCGGACATCGATGATCTCCGTCGCACCCAGGACGAGTGGCGATACGCCTCGGACCTCCCGGGTATCCACGTCGACCTTGATGAGCAGGCCCGGAACCTCCAGGACATGGTCGCCCCCTTCGAAAGCGAGTACCGGGGCAACACCGCCTTCCTGCACGGAGTCGCCAACCAGTATGGCCCGGGATACGGGTACATCGAGGCCCAGGCGATCCACGGTGTCGTGCGAAGCGTCAAGCCCAGGCGGATCATCGAAGTCGGCAGCGGCGTCTCGACGCACTGCATGTTGACGGCCCTGGCCCTGAACGAGAAGGATGGCGGACCGGCTGCGGAGATGACCTGTGTCGAGCCCTTCCCCTCCAGTTGGCTGCGCGATTCCAAGGACATCCGCCTGATTCCGCAGAAGGTCCAGACGGTCGATACCGCCACCTTCGAAGAACTGGAAGAGGGTGACCTGCTGTTCATCGATTCCTCGCATACGGTCAAGCCGGGAAGTGACGTGAACCACCTCTTTCTGGAAGTCCTGCCTCGGATCAAGCCGGGCGTGTACATCCACGTCCATGACATCACGCTTCCCTACGACTACGGCCGGAGCGTCTTGAAGACGATGCTCCACTGGTCGGAGACCTCCCTGCTGCGCGCGTACCTCACCCAGAACGACCATGTCGGCATCGTGTTCTGCCTGAGTCACCTGTTCTACGAACGCCCCGACATGCTCAAGCAGGTCTTCCCCGAGTTCACGCCGCAACCAGCCAACAACGGACTGCACGAGGACCACGTGAAGCCATTCGCCCATCCGGAGGGGCACTTCCCGTCTTCCATCTACCTGAGAACGCGGTAAGGCACTGAAAACCAACGGTGGCGACCGGCTCCGCTCCACTGCTGGAGAGGCGCCCCGTCCCCGCGTGGTACCCTAGTCGTGTTGGCGCCTCCAGGCCGTGATGGCCCAAGCCCGTTGAGTTCAGATGGACATGATCGTGAAGCAGGACACCCAGCAACAAGCCGACCGCATCTTCAGTGAAGCGCTCGATCTCCCCGTCGATGACCGGGAGTCCTTCCTGGAGGATTCCTGTGGCGAGGACCTGGACCTGCGACGAGAGGTCGATCTGCTGCTGGAACAGTACGGCTCGACGGAGCAGGCGCTCTCCTCCACGGACCCATCTCACACCCTGACCGCCGGCGAGCCGGAGGAGGGTGGAATCGCCGCTCCCGGCGCGGGCGACCTGCTTGGGAACTTCCGGCTGCTGGAACGCCTGGAGACGCCCAGCGGCGATCGATTCCTGGCCGAGGCGGAAGGCTCACGTGAGCGTGTCGTCCTGGAAGTGCTCGGGCCGGAGCTGGACAACAATGACGTTCGCCGGATTCGTGTCGAAGCGGAGACGATCACCCGGTTGGAACACCCCGGGCTCCTGAGCCTCCTGGAAATGGGAACCGCCATCCTTGGAACCGGACCAAGAGCCTTTGTCGTGACCACCGCGACGGATCACCAGGACCTGTCGACCTGGATCGCCGAGCGAACACCGACGGTGACCTCCCGGGTCAAGCTCGCTGTCCGGCTGGTCGAGGCCACCGCCTTCGGACATGGTCGTGGCATCCTCGACGGTGATCTTCACCCGGGCCGCGTCCTGGTCGACGACGTGGGCCGGCCGATGATCTGGGCCATGGGACTGCCCCGGCTGCTAAGGACGCACGTCGTGCCACCGCCAGACGGCCTTTCCTGTCGGGCCCCGGAGTTGGTCGACACGCCCTGGTCTCGCCTGGATGTGCGCATCGATATCTTCGCCCTTGGTGGCATGATGGAGTGGTTGTTCCGTGATGACCTGGACCGGGACGACCGAATCACCAGTCAACTCCGGCATATCATCGGCCGAGCTCATGCCCATGACCCGGACACCCGGTACGGATCAGCCGACGCCATGCTCGCGGACCTGCGACAACTGGAGGAGGCCCCGGAGGAATCCGTCACGGCTCCTCTCCTGGAGGATGTCCGCGACTTCGTCCGACGACACCCCCGGGCCAGCCTGGCCGCTGGCGTGATCTGCGGGCTCCTGGTGGCCACCGTTGCGACGCTCATCGCCGTCATGGCGTGATCGCCAACACTGCTCAGGCAAAAAAGACAGCGCCGCGAGGTCAAGATTGATCCTCGCGACGCTGAGGCAGCTGCATGCATGCGCCCATGGCGACGCTACGACGTCATTGCTGTATTCAGCGACGACGCCGACGGCCAGCCAGGCCAGCCAGGCCCAGCAGTGCCAGGGCACCAGGTGCTGGAACCATGCGGATATCCATGGTCCCGGCGTCGTAACTCATGTGCGGCCCAATAGCGTTGAAGATGAACGCCACGTCCGTGACCACGGCATCGATGGCAGACAGGTCGAACGACCAGCTGATGTTGTAGGTGGTGCCGAATCCCGGAATCTCGTTCTCGAAGTTGATGCTGTAGTCCGAGGCATCCAACATGCCGGAAGAGCCATCAGCACCCGACCAGGTGAACATCAGGGAATTCCAGTCCAGTCCCGTGCCCATGGTGGCCACGTTGAAGACGGCATCCGTGATGTCATTGGTGGCATTCTGCACGTAGTGATGCATCTTGAGGGCGCCGGCGGGATCGTAGATGTTCCCACTGCCAGTGATAATGCCCGTTCCAGACATGTTGTGGATCGTACCGAAGGCACCGATATTGCCACCCTGGGCAAAGTTGGGCGCATAGTTGGGGGACGTGAAGGACTCCCAACTTCCATACATGGTATTGGCGTCGCCCCGCCATTCAGGGGCGTCCTCCACCACGAAGCCTGCGGTCGCAACCGAGGCTGTAAAGGCGACCAGGAAGCCGCCGACAAGTACCGATACAGATTTCATTGACATCTCTCCTTCTCCCGGAACCTCCCCGAAGGACCGGTCTCTAAAAACACACAGGCCCAGCATCATTGGGCATCAATGATCCTCAGCCTGTCCAATTGGCGATAACAAACAACACTTCATCGACGTCCACGGTCCCGCTCTCATCGAAATCCGTCGGGCAGCAGGGACAGCGACCGTAGTCTCCAAGCACTGCCAGCAGATCATCCACGTTCACCGCACCGTCACCGGTGGCATCCGCGGGAACACCTGATGGCTCGATGACCTCGACCTCAAGGGTCAACGTTGCGGCCGAGGCCACGCCGATATCAACGAGCGAATGCTCCTTCAACATCCAGTTCGGATACGAGCCACTCCCATCCTGGCTGCCGGAATGGAACGAGCTCAGCATCACGTCCAGGGTGCCGAACGAAAGACCTTGTGCCAGGTAGCACGCGATGTCGGGATCATCGACGTCGACAACGAAGTTGACCGTTGACAACTCGGGCAGGAACTCGCCAGGCTCGGCGTCATCACTGTCGCCGATGGCAAAGAGCTTCGGATCAAACTGCTCCGTCAGGTTGTTCGAAATGTCGATGGGATTTCCGTCCTCGTCGAATCCCAGCGCATAGGCATTGCGACCACCAAGCCCGGCGCCAAACGGATGCGGACCGTCCTCGCCGAAGCTGTTCGCGTCATAGTCATTCCGGAACCCTGCTCCGGAAAGGTGAAATGGCCGCCCGGGGTCCTCGTCGATGCCGCCGGGCTCATGGCTCGCCCGATCATCAGCCGTGTTGTCCAGGTAGACGTCCGCATTGGCGATGGTGACATCCACGGACATGGACACCACGCGATAGGACGACGGCGGCAGATCCGGCGGAATGTCAATGGTGACCCAGCCCAGCATCGTCTGCCCGTATCGATCTTCGATATCCCCGGAGAGGTACCCCGTGAACGTGGGCCCCACGATGCGATCCCCCGGCGTCGCGTTGTAGGGGTACATCCAGCGGTCAAAATCCGGCTGCCCATAGACGGCTGAGTAGATCTCGGCCGAGGCCGTACTCGACACCGCGGTGGTCGCCAGGATTCCCAATAGCAGGGACAAACGCATGAGCAGGGCTCCTCCAGAGCTCCGCATCCTATTGAGATTGCGACTCATTCTCAACGCGCTTTTGGGGATATTGAGAGAGATTCTCAATGAATCTGCTGGAGGAGACCGGCCATGGGACTGGGTTCAGGCCGGACGATGGCCCCTGGTTCCGCCCGGGACGACGCCTGGCGGGCATCCGAGCAGGCCAAATGAAACCGCCGCGAGGACGAGTCCTCGCGGCGGTGAAGCAATGGCATGGATTGACCGACGCGGTCGTCGGTCTCGGTCAGGCTCAGCGTCGCCGACGACGTCCAGCCAAGCCGGCGATACCCAACAGTGCCAGGGCACCAGGTGCTGGAATATCTCCGAATCGCAGATCCATGGAAACGGTATTGAGACTGATGTTCACGGTATCCGATTGCCAGATCATGCCGATCTCACGGACATCGGCATCGACACTGGAGAGATCGATGCTCCAGCTGACATTGACGATGGAGCCGGGCCCCTGGCCAAAGTCGACTTCCTCGTAGTAGTTGATCGACTCCGTCAGGTTGCTGATGAGTCCCTGCTCGCCATTGGCGCCAGTCCAGGCGATCATCGCGCCGTCGTAGTTGATCTCGGTACCCATCGTGGCGAAGTTGAAGACCGCCTCCTGGATGTCGGAATCCGCGTACCCGTAGGTATGGATGTTCAAGGCGCCACCGTAACCATAGATATTGCCGGCGCCGGTAATGATGGCGTCGGATCCAAAGTTGAACAACAAGGCAGAACCACTCGGAAACGCCTCGTTATTGGGAAAGTTCGGCTGAGTGCTGTCGGCACTCGTGAAGGTCTCCCAGTTGTAGTAGGCCGTATCGGCAGCACCACGCCACGCGGGAATGTCCTCCACCACGAAGCCCGCCATCGCCGTGCTGCTGAGCATGGCTGCTGCGAACGTACCAAGAACGCATTTTGCACAATTCATCTCTCACATCTCCTTCTCCCGGACCACCCCCCAAGGGAACCGGTATCTCAAAGTAAGTCGGGTCCGAGGTGATCAGATCTCAACCACTCTCAGCCCGTCCAGTTGCCAATGACAAACAGAACTTCATCCACATCTACGGTCCCGCTGCCGTCGAAATCCGTCGGACAACACGGGCAGACCCCGTAATCCCCCAGTACCGCCAGCAGATCGTCCACGTTGACCGCACCGTCACCAGTGGCATCGGCCGGGACACCGGACGGCTCGATGACTTCCACTTCAATCCACATCCGGGCCGCCTCGACGACGCCGACCTCGACCAGCGAGTGATCCTTCATCATCCAGTTGGGATAGTTGACTTCCCCACCTGATCCAGGCTCAGCAGCCGGATGCAGCGACGTGATCATGAAGTCAACCGTTCCAAACGCCAGTGACTCCGCGAGGTAGCAGGCAATGTCAGGGTCGTCCACATTCACGTCAAACCGGACGCGACCCAACTCGGGGATCAACTCGCCTGGCTGAATGCCATCAACCTGCCCAACGCCAAAGAACGTGGGGTCGAATCCATCGGTGAGGTTGTTGGAAATGTCGAGGGGCTCACCAGTGGCCGAGTAGCCCAGGGCATACGCGTAGCGTATGCCGCGAGTGGCACCAAAGGGATGCGGTGCCGTCTCCCCGTAGGTCGTGGGATCGTAGCCGCCTCGAAAGCCCACTCCCGACAGGCACACGGCACGACCAGGATCCGGATCTGCCGGCCCATCAGCCTCATGGGTCGCACGGTCATCAACTGTCGGGTCATAGACGATGTCATCGCTGGCGAGGGCAATGTCGACGCTCAGCGACACGACCCGGTACGCGGACGCCGGAAGCCCCTGCGGAATATCCGCCGTCACGTAACCAAGCAGTGCCTGGCCGTCGCGATCGTCAAAGTCATACTCCGAGCCGTACGCCGAAAACGTGGATGCCACCGGCCGAGTACCCGGTGTCCCGTTGTACGGATAGTTCCAGCGGTCATAGTCGGGTTGGGAGTAGACACTTACATAGGTTCCCCCAGCCACCGCCTGCGCGGTAACCACGGCCAGGAACACGAAATGACCGAGCAAACTCATGCCAACTCCCCTAGAGACCAAGACTGGAAGGATACTGAGATACCCCGTATACAGGGCCAATTGCGATTGAGTTTCAACGAAATCCTGCTTACCATCACCAAACTGACCTGCTCCTGATGTCCCGAATCCACCTCCAACCCGTCTTCCTGGCCTCCAGGCGAGGTTTCAGCCTCATCGAGCTGATGGTGGTCATTGCCATCCTGGGCCTCATTGTTGCCTTGGCCATCCCGGTGCTGGGGAGCATCGAAGCCCAGGGCCGAGCGGTCGACGAACTCTCGGGAGCCCGGGCCACCGCCGCCGCGTGGCGGGACTATGCCACTGACCGCGATGGTGAACTGCTCATGGGGTATTACCCCGATTCCGACCCGGAAGCCGAGCCCCTGTATGACTTCAACGGCGATTTCATCCTGGGGGGAGAGCCTCGCAAGCGTTGGTTCTGGCGGCTCGCTGCCTACGTGGAGAATGCCAAGGAGGTCTTCTTCCCCACGGCGCTGGATACCGTTCGGCGTGAGATCGTCGACGTTCCGGACCACCAATATGCAACGACGCTTCACCCGGCCTATGGACTCAACGGCGAATGGGTTGGAGGCCTCGGAGAAGACGTCTCCAACAACCTCTATGCCCTGTACGAGTATGGCGACCTGAAGGAATGTCCCTGGGCACAGCGGCTCTCGGACATCAAGAAGCCGTCACAGTTGATGATCTTCGCCTCCGCCCGCTTCGGGAGCATGCAAGGCGGCGGCGGTAGCTGGCTCGGCGGAATCGTCGAAGGTTTCCATCGCATCCAGAGCCCCTGCCACCCCACCAGTGGGTTCCAGTGGGCAGCCACGCCGGAAGGCTCACCAGTAGACCTGATGACCGATGACCCCGCGGACCACGGTTTCGTCTCGGCCCGCCACAATGGCAAGGCGGTCACCGCGATGGTCGACGGCAGCACGGCCCTGGAGCGGCCATCGCAACTGGCAGACATGCGACGTTGGGCCAACGGTGCCTGGAAACGGGACTGGGTCCTGGTGCCGTAGCACCCCGCATCACCGCTGGAATCGATCGACAACCACCCGCAGGAAGAAGCGATTCGTCGCCTGTCCCAGCGTTCCGCCAACCGGAATGTAGGCCAGGTCCAGGATCACCTCACCACCGGAGATCGCCTTGAAACGCATCTCCTCGACGCCTCGGGTGTAGCGTTCGCCACGGGACGCACGTGGGTCAGCGGTCCGCTGCCCGATAGGCTCGAGAACGGACTCGTCCAGGTCCTCCACCAGCACCCAGACCATGTTGTCCCGGAAGTTGCGGACCAGTTGGATCACCATCTCCTGGCCCGGCACGAGGTCGATCTGCGACCCGTTGCTGTCCTGCTCCACGATGATCCTCGGCACGGGTCCGGAGGAACGCCGCCGGGACTTTCGACCGTCCGGACCGCATGACACACTCAACACCATGACCGCGAGGAGGAGCACCGGGAGCCACTTGCCGCGTCCGCTTGCCTGATCCATATCCATGCCGATCATCCTTCCGTCGCCTGGTGGTGTTGGGCAAAGCCTATGCGATTCCGGACGGCGCCATCGCCAAAGGGCATAGACTTGGGACATGTGGTTGTGGCGACTGGTACATGGCCTGCGGGTGAATTTTCCCTTCCTGCTCCTGGGTGTGTTGATCCTGGAGGGGGTCGTGGCCCTGCTGTCGATGTTCACCTTTCCCCCGCTGGCCCTTGCACTGGTCTTCGTGGGCCTGGGGACATTGGCCCTGAGCATCGTGGCCCGTGGCATGCTCGCGGTCGCGGATACGTCCCTGGCCCGCTTCCTGGGGATCGAGATCCCGCCCACCGAGGGCGAGGAGCCCGAGGGGCCATAGCCCGGGGACGACAGCCGTATCATGTGCCCTTTCCACTTGTCTGGCGAACGGGACCACACCACGCATGATTACGACCATCGCATCGGAACAACAGACCGCCATCGAATCCATCCTGCAGCATCACGGCGATGATTGTCGTGCACGTGCCGAGGCCGGCGTCGCTCGCGTCGCTCGCTTCTGGACCGCGGCGGACGGCGACGCGCAAGCCCTGGCCGCCTTCTGCCGGGAGCACTTCATCAAGAACCCGGATGACCTGGACCGGCTGCTGGATCGCCTGGAGACCGCGCTGTGCACGACCACGGGTCACCTTCACGAGATCCGTCGCGACCTTCGTCGCTGGACCGATCTTCGTGGCGACGACATGCCCGGCACGGACGACATCCTGGCCACCTTTGATCCCGCGCCGGATCTGTCGGAGCAGTACTTCGCCCAGAAGCTGGCCTTCATGGCACTGTTGAACTTCGACCGCCCGACCCTGGACACCATGCTGAAGGACGGCGAAGACTGGGATGCCGCTCGCTGGGCTTCCGTTCGCGTGGCCAAAGCCTTCGGCCCTCGGATTCCCAAGGACATTGCTGATCACGCCCGCGAGGTCGGACACCGCGCCAACAAGTGGGTGGCTGAGTTCCATGTCCCCGTCGGGACGCTGGTTGATGCCAATGGTCGCCGCTGGTTCGAATCCGATCGAAAGCTGCTGGCCCACTGGCTGATCCGTGAAGCGATCAAGTCGCTGTATGGCGATCCTGACGGCCTGCCCGGACAGCGGGCCTTGTTGCAGGTCATGGGCCGCCAGATCGACGGCACCATTCCCCGGGCGATCATGACCCAGGACGCCTCCGGCGACTGGGATCCTGCCGCCAACACGATCGATGGCCAGTCTCCCGGCGACCTCGTGGGGACCGAGCGATACGAGCGATGGCTGGAACTGTTCCACCTCGCACAACGTGTTGATGAGCACAGCCCCGAGTTTCCCACCGCGCTGGCCCGCAAGTTCGAACAGCAGCGTGAGATCCCCGAGACGGAAGTCGAGCACCTCCTGGAAGCGTTGCTGGCCTCCCCCGTCCGTGCTCGCCTCGCCGAGTTGATGCAATCACGGCTCGGCCGTCCGCTGGAGCCGCACGACATCTACTACGAAGACCTCTTCGACTCTCGTCCACCGGACGAGATGAACGCGTTGGTCCGTGGTCGGTACGCGGATCACAAGGCCTTTGAAGCTGGACTGCCGACGCTGCTGCGCGAACTGGGCTACCCGGATGAACAGGCTGACTTCCTGGGCACCAACGTCCGGGTCGAGATCGCCCGCGGTTCGGGTCATGCCATGCGGCCGGGCGTCCCCGAGTATTCCGCATGGCTGCGGACCAGCAGCCTGGAGAACGAACTGGGCTGGGCCGGCTTTGACACCGCCATGCACGAGTTGGGTCACAATCTCGAGCAGGTCGTGTCGACGCACTTCGTCCCACGACCAGCGCTGCGTGGGGTGCCCAATACCGCGTGCACCGAGGCCTTCGCCTTCCTCTACCAGTCCTTGGCGCACCAGGCCCTCGACATCAAAGCTGACGCGGAAGCCCCTGATCCCTTCCACGTGGACAGCATCCAGTGCATGCTGGCCTCGTGCCAGATCGCCGGCCCGTCACTGGTCGACATCCGCGCCTGGCGATGGCTCTATGCCAACCCGGATGCGGATGCCCCAGCCTTCCGCGATGCCGTCCTGGAGATCGCCTCGGGGATCTGGGCCGAGTACTACGAGTCGTTCTTCGGACCCGATTCCACCCATATCCTCGCGGCCTATCAGCACATGGTGGCCCACCCGCTCTACCTGGCGGACTATGCCATCGGCCACGTCCAGAGTCACCAGATCCGCAGTTGCCTGCGTGATCGCGACCTGGCGGCGGAGACCGTGCGGATCTGCTCGATCGGCCGCCTGACCCCCGATCTCTGGATGCGGCGAGCAGTCGGGGCGGGATTGGACGTGGCGCCGCTGGTAGCCGATACCAATTCGGCACTCGATGCCCTGGCCCCCTGACCAGGCTCAATCGGAAGGACGAACCGTGGCCAGCACCCGACGTGACATTCTCCTGCTCGAGAACATCCACGAGGAATCCGAGCCCGCGCTCCGCACCGCCGGAATCAAGATCCGTCGCGAGGCCGGCACGCTGGAGGACGCTGCCCTCTTGGACGCGTTGGGCACCACCTCCATGATCGGCATCCGATCACGGACCCAGATGACGGCCTCCGTGATCGATCGAGCCGACAGCCTGGAAGCGATCGCCTGTTTCTGCATCGGCACCAACCAGGTCGATCTCGATGCTGCCGCCCGGCGTGGCATCGCGGTCTTCAACTCGCCATTCTGCAACACCCGGAGCGTCGCCGAGATGACCATCGCGGAGATCATCGGTCTCCATCGAGGTCTCTTCGACAAGAACTCGGCCATGCACCAGGGCCGGTGGGACAAGTCGGCGGTCAACAGCCACGAGGTCCGCGGTCGAACGCTGGGCATCGTGGGCTACGGCCATATCGGATCGCAGGTCTCCGTCCTGGCCGAGGCCCTGGGGATGCGGGTCATCTACCACGACATCGTTCCGAAGATGCCGATGGGCAATGCCCAGGCCGTCAATTCACTCAAGGAACTGCTGGCCGCCTCGGATGTCGTCACGCTGCATGTTCCCGAGACCACGGACACCCACAATCTCATCGCCTCCGGCGCCTTGAAGCGAATGAAGGACGGCGCGGTCCTGATCAACAATTCGCGAGGCTCGGTCGTCGACCTGGAGGCCCTGGCCGATGCCGTCAAGTCCGGCCGCATCCGTGGCGCCGCAATCGACGTGTACCCGAGTGAACCGCGATCCAGTGCGGACTCGTTCCAGTGCGCCGTATCGGGTCTCCCGGGCGTGATCCTCACGCCGCACATCGGCGGCAGCACCGAGGAAGCCCAGATCGCCATCGCCCGCGAGGTCGCCATGAAACTCGTCGCGTTCCAGGAACGCGGCACGACGACCTCCGCCGTCAATATCCCGGAAGTGGAATTGCCCCATCGCCGCGAGGGACAGGACCGGATCCTCCACTTTCACCACAACGTCCCAGGCGTGCTCAGCAAGATGCACACGATCCTCGCCGAGGGCGGCGTGAACATCCACGCCGAATACCTGCAGAGCACCGGCGAGTTGAGCTACGTGATCCTCGACGTCGACCATCTCGATGACGACACCGTCCTCCAGCGTTTCGACGCCATGGAGGAGACGATTCGACTTCGACTGCTGGCCTGATCAGGCGTCCGCCGCCCGCTCCAGTGACTCCACCGACGGACAGGTGCAGACGAGATTCCGATCACCGAAGGGATTGTCCACGCGGTCAACCGGCGGCCAGAACTTCCGGTCCCGCAGCCAGGCCGCGGGATACGCCGCCTGCTCACGACTGTACGGATGCGGCCATTCGTCAGCCGTCACGGTGGCCAGCGAGTGCGGCGCATTGTGAAGAACATTGTTCTCCTTGTCCGCTTCGCCCTTCTCGATGGCCCGGATCTCCTCGCGGATACCGATCATCGCATCACAGAATCGATCCAGTTCCTCGCGTGATTCGCTCTCGGTGGGCTCGACCATGAGCGTGCCCGCGACTGGCCACGACATCGTCGGCGAATGGAAGCCATAGTCCATGAGCCGCTTGGCCACGTCATCGATCCGGACACCGCAGGCCGAGAACGGTCGGCAGTCGAGGATGAACTCATGAGCGCATCGCCCGTTGGCGTTCAGGTAGAGGATGTCGTAGTGATCCTTGAGACGGGACGCCATGTAGTTGGCATTCAGGATGGCGACCTCGCTGGCATGTCGCAGGCCCTCGTTGCCCATCAGCGCGATGTACATCCACGAGATCGGCAGGATGCTCGGGCTGCCCCAGGGGGCCGCGGAGATGGCCTCGATGGCCTCCTCACCGGCGGTCTCCGGACGCACCACGGGATGCCCCGGCAGGAACGGTCCCAGGTGAGCCGCCACGCCGATGGGTCCCATGCCCGGTCCGCCGCCGCCGTGGGGAATGCAGAATGTCTTGTGCAGGTTGAGGTGGCACACGTCGGCGCCCAGTTCCGCCGGTCGGCACAGGCCGACCATGGCGTTCATGTTGGCCCCGTCGAGGTACACCTGGCCACCGGCCTCGTGCACGAGGTTCGCGATCTCGCGGATGCTGTCCTCGAAGACACCGTGCGTGGACGGGTAGGTGACCATGACGGCCCCGATCCGATCGCCGTGCTCGGCGATCTTCGCCCGCAGGTCATCCAGGCAGATGTCCGCATCACTGGTCTTGACCGCAACGACTCGGAAACCCGCGGCGATGGCGCTGGCCGGGTTGGTGCCGTGCGCGGAGGTGGGGATCAGGCAGATGTCCCGATTGGTGTCGCCACGATGCTCATGCCAGGCGCGAATGACCATCAAGCCGGCGAACTCACCCTGCGACCCCGCGTTGGGTTGCAGGGAGACCGCGCTGAAGCCCGTGATGTCACACAGCCAGGATTCCAACTGGCGGAAGAGTTCCAGGTAGCCCTCGGCCTGGTCCAGCGGCGCGAATGGATGCAACCGACTGAAGCCCGGCCAGGTCACCGGGAGCATCTCGGCCGTGGCGTTCAGCTTCATCGTGCATGATCCCAGCGGGATCATGGAATTGGCCAGCGAGAGATCACGCTCCTGGAGGCTCGTGATGTACCGCAGCATCTCGGTTTCCGAGTGATGCGAATTGAAGACCGGATGTTCCAGGTAGCTGGAGGTCCGTCGAAGGAACTCCGGGTAGAGCTCATTGGCGTCACCGACGGCATCCAGGCTGCCCGCTACCGGTTCGCCACGATTGAAGGCCTCGAGAATGAGGTGAACGTCCGCCTCGGTGGTCGTCTCATCGAAGCTCACGCCGATGGCATGACCATCTTCATGGCGGCGGAGGTTGAACCCGCGGGCGATGGCATGACCCAGGATGCCCTCGATTTCCTCGGGGGCCACGTCGACTCGAACCGTATCGAAGAACGGCACCGCGGCGACTTCCCGACCACATCGCCGAAGGGCCGAGGCGAAGCCCCGGGCCATCAGGGCGACGCGCGTGGAGATGCGCTGGATGCCCTGGGGACCGTGGTAGACCGCGTACATCGAGGCCATGATCGCCAGCAGGACCTGGGCCGTGCAGATGTTGCTCGTCGCCCGATCTCGCTTGATGTGCTGTTCCCTGGTCTGGATCGCCATCCGGAGTGCCGGACGACCGCTGCGATCGCGAGACAGGCCGATGATGCGTCCAGGCATCTTGCGGACAAATGATTCCTTCGTCGAGATGAAGGCCGCATGCGGTCCGCCGTATCCCATCGGGACACCGAATCGCTGCGCGGAACCGATGGCGATGTCCGCCCCGAGTTCACCGGGTGGCGTGATGACCGCCAGGGCCAGGGGGTCCGTCGCCATGACGACGTGCGCCCCGGCGGCATGCACCTGCTCGATCAGGCCACGCCAGTCGTGCAGGCGCCCGTCGGTGTCCGGGTACTGCAGCAGCACACCGAAGACACCGGACAAGTCAGCCTCGGCCGAGTCCTCGATCGACTCGATCCGAAGTTCGATGCCCAGGGGCGCGGCCCGGCCACGAAGCACGGCCAACGTCTGCGGATGGCATCGATCCGAGACCAGGAAGACGCGATCGTCCTTCCGCCCGAGGTTGCGACACATGATCATCGCTTCGGCCGCTGCCGTGGCTTCATCAAGCAGCGAAGCATTGGCCACGGGCAACCCGGTGAGGTCGCTGATCATCGTCTGGAAGTTGAGCAACGCCTCGAGTCGGCCTTGGGAAATCTCTGACTGGTACGGGGTGTACTGCGTGTACCACGACGGGTTCTCCAGCACGTTCCGCTGGATGACGGCCGGAACCATCGTGTCGAAATAGCCCATCCCGATTCCGGTACGGCGAACCTGGTTGCGATCCGCCACCGCCGCCAGGGACTCCAGCAGGTCGTGCTCGCTCCGGGCAGCGCCCACGCCCAGGGGCATCTCCGTCCGGATCAGGGACGGCAAGGCCTCGGACATGAGGTCGTCCAGCGAGGTGGTCCCGATGACGCCGAGCATCTCATCGATGTCAGCAGCATCAGGGCCGATGTGGCGATTGGCGAACTGGGGACTGGAATCAAGCATGGTGATCGACAGGGCCTGGTCTGGAGACGGCGTCGCCGCATTCGGCGACGCGAGGGTGGGTTTCATGGAGGCGTCAATCCGGAGGGGTGCTCCGGCCTTCTGAAGAAGTCGATTGGAGCCGATGGGTCACGAAAAGCGGGTTTCTCCGCGGCTCCTGAACTATATTGCTCCGCGCCGCTGGCGGCAATGCCCCGTCCCCATCCACAGCCGGATCTCCTTACCGTGGCCTCACCCCCTCCGGGACACGCTCGACTGCTCCACCTGGACGTGTTCCGTGGCGTCGCAGCGATCGCCGTGGTCTACGCCCACCTGGCCGAGTACGTCTTCTTCCCCCATTGGTCGCCGGACTGGAAGGCCGTCTCCGCCGAGGTCGCCCCACAGCTCAACTGGGGGCACTACCACCTGGAACGGTGGGTGGCCGAGTGCTTCCGCCGGTGGATCGACTTCGGCCGGGTCGGTGTGATCATGTTCTTCGCCCTGAGCGGCTTCGTCATTCACTTCAGCATCTCCCAGCGGATGAAACGACCGCTGGCGACCTTTGCCGTACGCCGATTCCTGAGGGTGTACCCCATCTACTGGACGTCCCTGCTGATGGCCCTGGGCCTGGCCTTCCTGGGCTGGATCCCACTGGACCCCGCGACACACTGGGGGCAGTTCCTCGCCAACGCCTCGCTGGCCCAGGAGTGGTTCGGTGTTCCCAACGTCCTGGGCGTGTACTGGACGCTCGAGGTCGAGGTCCTGTTCTACGTGTGCTGTGCCATCATGTTTGCCCTGGGGCTCATGCAGCAACCGGCGTGGCGACTGGCCGCCTCGATCGGCGTGCTGCTGCTCACGGTGGGCGTGGCCATCGGCGCCTGGACACTGGATCGCCGGCTGCCACTCGCGCCCGGGCTGTCGCTGTCCATCATGTTCTGGGCAACGCTCTGGCAGGGCTGGATCATCTCCGGTGATCGCCAGTGCCTTCAGCTGTCCAAGATCGGATTCGCTGCGCTGCTCCTGCTGATTCCCGTGATCACCCTGCTGGGCTACAACCCACCCGGCGAGGTCCTCACCGGCAGCGAGGGCTGGAACCGCCTGGCGACCTACTGGATCGCGGTATGGCTCTTCGTCATTCTCACGCTTTCCTTCCGCGGCCGATCCTGGGGCCCCCGCCCGCTGCTGTGGCTCGGCACGATCAGCTACTCGGTCTACCTGCTGCACACCCTCGTGATGTACGCCGGTGAAGCCACCGGGGTCATGCAGTGGATGAAGCAGTTCCCGCCGACCCTCTACTTCATCCTGGTCATCCTCGTCTCGATCGGGCTGGGCAGTCTCACCTGGTTCCTGGTGGAACGCACGTGCACCCAGTTGGGCCGCCGGCTCACACCATGGGAAAAGAAGACAAGCAGCAAGACCAGTCGTCAGGCCAGCAACTCGTCCACGTGAGCGGCGACAGACGTCGCACCGGTCCACGGGCCCATCCATGACACGTGTCCATCCGGACGCACCAGCAGGACGACCGCATCGTCGCCAAGCGCCTCGGCGACAGTTCCACACGCATCGATCATCACGGGCACGGACTCATCCTGGTCGGCCACGTCGTCGACCGGGTTGATCACGGTCAGTCCGACCCGATCTCCGAGTCGACCGCGGACGGTCTCCATGATGTGCTGAAGATCCGCAACCGCCCCGGGATCACGACCCGACCAGGCCAGCACGTGGAAGTCTCCACCGCGAAGCACATCGACCAGGGTCCATCCACGTCGCACACCGTTTCGAACCAGTCCGTCGCACCAGGGCAGTCGATCCCCCGGCTGCACCGCCGCGTCACCTGCCACATCCGCCACGATCGATCCGCCCCGGTACGTCACATCCAACTGGGTCCCCGCATCGATCTCGGCCTGCTCATCCTCTTCCTTCTGTTCCATGGCGTTTTCCATGCGGCGGGCGGTCTCGCGAACAACCCGTTCCCCGACCGCGTGTCGCTCTTGGTCATAGGAACTGATCAACCGTTCGCCAGCGAGGCCCCGGGTCACCATGGACAGTTTCCAGCCGAGATTGAAGGCATCCTGCAGACCGGTGTTCATACCGAGGCCACCGATGGGCGGATGGATATGCGCCGCGTCTCCCGCCAGCAGCACTCGACCGGTCCGGTAGGTCGGCACCAGGCGATGACTGATGCCATACGTCGATGACCACCGTAATTCACTGATCCCCGTGCCCGGCAACATGGGCGCGACGGCCTCCTGGACGAAGTCGAGTTCCGGGTGTTCCGGAAACGCCAGGGGCTCGTCGGGCCCGCCGACGCCGATGGCCGTCGAGACCCGGAACCGTCGCTCGTTACCGGGGATCGGGATGATCGCCAGCATGTTCTGAAGTTCGCCGTTCTCCAACTGGACGATCTTCCACGCTTCGTCGTGCGGTCGATCCCAATCCAGTTCGACATCCGCCACCAGGAAGGTGATCTCGTACTTGCCGCCATCGAAGGAGAGGCCCAGTTGCTTGCGGACCGTGCTGTGGGCGCCATCACAGCCCACCAGCCAGCGAGGACGCAGGTGCTGCGTGTCCCCACCGGACCGCTCCACGATCGCCTCCACCTCATCACCATGGTCCACCAGTTCAACGAGTCGACACTCTCGTTCGATCGAGACACCGAACTGGTTCAGTCGACGCTCCAGGATCGACTCGGTTTCCGGCTGCGCCAGGTAGAGAAAGTCATACGGCCACTGGTCCCCGCTGGTCTCACCACTCGACACCAACTCGCCATTGACCACGGTGTTCATCACGGATGACACGAGACCCCGATCGAGTGCCGAGCCCAGCACACCGATGTGATCGAAGATCTCCAGGGTCCGTGGCGTGACACCGAGTGCCTTGACGAAACGTGACCGCTCCGGCAGGACATCGATGATTCGAACCGCGACTCCTCGTGACGCCAGTTCACCCGCGGCCATCAGCCCGACCGGACCAGCACCAACAACCAGGACATCCAATTCCATCAGCAGCGCCTCCGCACTCAGCAGACGATCAGATCGACTCACTGATCCGGCTCTGGACCTCCAGCACCTCGCCATCATGCAGGCGCTTCATGGAGCCATCCGGCAGATCGACGTCGTCGGGAACATGGAGGAGCCGCGTCCGCCGCTGGAGATCCTCCGGCAGCGTGGACAACTGCTCCCACGTGGCGTGCTTGACCGACTCGCCGCACTCGTGAACGATCAGGTCCGCTTCGGCCAACCAGTCGGCATGCTCCACGTGGAATTCCGTGTCACTGGACCAGCCCAGCGTCGACTCACCGTCGCTGATGAGCAGGCCGACCGTGGGGACCGCATGGATCGTCCATCGCACGCGAACCGTGAGCGGCCCCACTCGAGTGTCACCATCAAGGGCCAGTTCACCAGGCTCGAAGAAATCCTCCAGCGATGACGCCGGGGTCTCGCCCAGGCCCCGACCGTCCATGGAGGGCGCGAGTCGCTCCCACATTCGGGCCATCACGCCTGGGGCGGCCCACAGCCGGGGCTTGGGGCTGTCCGGAGCCTTGTAGCGGCGATAGAAGGCCATCGTCTCCAGGCCACCGGCGTGATCGGCATGCAGATGCGTCATGATCAGGTCATGGATACACCCCGGGTCGATCGCGATCCCGGAGACCTCGGAGGCCCGTCGATACATCCCCAGCGGTGAGGCCGGGCAGTCGATGGCCGTGAACCCCTCGGGGGTCTGGATGAGTGCGCTGGAACCAAATCGCTCCGTACTGAAGGCATCACCCGTCCCAGTGACGATAACTCTCATGCTTGTCATGCTCGCACACTCTTGGCTTCCGTGCCACATGTTCCGCCGTGATTCCGCGAGCGTCCGGAATGCACCCCCCGGGGGGGCCGGGTAGAATTCGCGGCAGCCAACTCGCCAGTGCACGCTCGACACTGGCCTTCCGGAGATCCAGGCATGCCCGCACCGGGTTCAGCCATGCAACATCGATCTCTCCTGGTCCTCCTGGCCATCATGGCCGCGCTGGTTCCAGCCGCGGTTGTCCATGGCCAGGGCGGTGTCCCGGGGAATTCACTCGAGGTCCTCACTCGCCTCGAGGACGCACTGTCTCGACAGGACATCGACCTCCGGCTGCGAACCTCCCGCGGCCAGACCGTCGGTGAGCGCCTGACCTTCGATTACGGAGCCTCGCTTCGATTCGGAGTCGCCGGTATCGACGATGCCTTCGGCGATACCCGGACGCTGCTGCAGTACGAGGCCAACCTCTACCTGTCGGCGAACCTCGACGGTGGGCACAACTTCTTCGGCAACCTCCGATTCCTGTACAACGACTATCCCAATGGTGATGCCTTCGATGGCGACAACAGCCAGTTGCTGTATCCCATCGGGAACCGGTACTGGTACGAGTTCGATCTCCGGGCCGCGCACCTGGCCGAGACCGGCCAGCGACTGCCGTACAACATCAACGCCCGGGTCGGCCGCATGTTCCTGAACTGGAACACCGGCGCCGTCTTCAGCAATGATGCGTACGCCCTCCGCCTGTCGGCCGACTGGGAACGACTTGAGTTCGTCGGGCTCATCGGGCGGACGGCTCGCAGCGGGATGTACGACTTCGACATCTCGCGGCCCAACTACGACGGCTACACCAATCGGCACCTCTACGCGGCCCGCGTTGACTACGAGATCGCCACCGAGTTCAAGCCCTTCGTGTCGTACTTCATCCAACGGGATCACAATCCCGAGGACGAGGAACTCAGCTCGATCTTCGGCCCCGTCAACTTCGACTACAACTCGCAGTACTTCTCGTTCGGTGCCACGGGCTCCGTCGGCCCGCAGCTGACCTACTCGCTGGAGATCGTAAAGGAAGGCGGTTCCACGCTGAGCAGCCCGTTTGTCCTGCCGGCGACCGCGGTGCCGCAGACCAAGGACTCCATCGATGCCTGGGCCGGCGTGCTGAACATCATCTACGCCCTGCGTGACTCGAACCTGACCAACTTCAGCTTCACCGGCGCCTTTGGCACGGGCGACCCCGATCGACTCACGACCTCCGGTACCTACGGAGGCAACCGCACCGGGTCCACCGACCGCGCCTTCAACAGCCTCGGGTACATCTACACGGGCCTGGCCTACGCCCCGGACCTGGCGAACCTCGCCCTGTTCCGACTGGGGGCCAGCACGGCGATCCCCATCGAGGTGAAGCGGCCTGACGCCCTGCGGGTCGGCGCAGACTTCTTCTTCTACAACAAGATGGACCTCGCGAGCCCCACCAGTGGTCTCTCCGGTGACAGTCACTGGATCGGTTTCGAGATGGACCTCCGCCTGGACTGGCGGATCACCAGCGACGTCAGTGCCAACATCCGGTACGGAATCTTCTTCCCGGGCAATGGCATCGCCGCACCCTTCGACAAGGAACGCCACTTCGTCTACGCGGGGATCAGTTATGCCTTCTAGCCGATCAACACTGATCATCACGGCACTCGTCGCCGGCCTGGTCCTGCCCGGATGCAATCTCTTCGAACGCACCACGATCGAGAACTCCGCCGCCGTTCAGTTCCCCGGTGGAGACCAGGACTTTGAATTCTGGGATGCCCTCTCGAAGCAGTCCGTCGTCACCAACAATGACGCTCTTCATGGCCTCCTGCTGCTGGCGGACGGCTCGGACGACTGCGAGACCTATGAATGCCGCTACGAGGCCGCGGTGGAGAAGGGCTGGTTCGAAGGATCCTGGGGCGGGATGCCCGCCGCCGACGCCTCTGCCAAGGTGGGCTGGATGGCCGTCGCCGGCTGCCGGATCCTGGAGATCGACGGTGGGCTCACGATGCGGCTCTTCGGGGACTCTCCCCGCTACTGCAGTCGGGAATTGACCTTCATGCGGATTCTGCCGGCGGTCACCGAGAACGAGGCCCTCTCGGGGCTCGAATTCACCGCTTACGTGGACAATATCGAGGATCGGCAGCGTTTCGACGTAGCCGTTGAGGCCCGCAAGAAGCTCCAGGAACGGCAAAAAGAGCTGAAAAGGGAGGCCGAGGCCAAGAGAATCTCGGAAACCCTCACACCGATGAATGGCAATTCCGTAGGTGGGCCGGAGCAATCCCCGGGCGACGAAGCGTCTCCCGGTACTGAGACGCCCGGATCATCTCCTTCGGAGGGCTCCGGGACGTCCCCATAGGCCCACCAGCCCGTCTTCGGCGGGAGGTCCCGATGACTCGAGGAATGCGAAATCCAATGCTCATCCTCACCAGCATCCTGCTGGCCGCGGTCGCGGCTTCGGCACAGGATGCACCGGTTCCCGTGTCGGATCCGCAGCAGCCGATCGATCCGGAAGCCACCACGCGAGTGGCCGAGATCCAGCAGCGGCTGGCCCGCTTCAAGGGTGCCTTCAAGGACAACGCCAAGGCCCTGCCCGAGGGACAGACCCGGGACCTGGGCGCGATCGTGATGCAGGTCAAGGGCCGCTGCCAGTGGCGACCGGACGAGAAGGCCACCTGGAAGAACGCCACGGTCAACGACTCACTCCGACCCGGTGCCCTGATTCGCACCGGCCTCAATTCCATGCTCACGCTTCGAGTCGGTCTCAACTCGACCGTACTCGTGGACAGCAATACCCGCGCCCAACTGCCCCAGTTGATGCAGGACGGACAGGTGCTCCGCACCATCGTCACCGTCAACCGTGGACGGGCCGACATCCAGGTCGACCGGGTCGGCCTGACGAATGACTTCTCCGTCCTGACGCCGTCGGGTTCGCTCGCGGTGAAGGGAACCGGCATGGGTGTCCAGTACGACGGGTTCACCGGGACCAGCGTCGTCGGCGCGCGACACAATCGAATGAACGCCATCGAGATGAAGTACTTCGCCCGGGAGGGCTACGCCTGGCTGATGTCCGGCGGCGCCGTCTCCACCCAGGCCGTGCCGAATCCCGCCACGGGCGCCGCCCTTGAGACGCGGCCGGCCCCCTCGCTCCAGGCCTACGAGGCCGAGGAAGCGGACTCGTTTGACTCCGCTGCCGACCAGGCGATGAGCGCAACGGACACCACGTCGGATACGACGCGAATCGTGCTGGCCCAGGAGCAGCAGCTCCGGGCTGACAGCGCCCTGTCGAAGATCGAGGAAGAAGTGCTCGCAGGCATCCTCTTGAACCAGGAAGCCCTGCTCTATGCCTCGCTGCTCGAGGCCCAGGCGGCCGCTGAAGCCGGCATCATCGGTGAAGAAGTCGCCGAGATCATCGAGGAGATCATCGAGGAAGAGCAGGACAACGCGGACAACAACGACAACGTACCGCCCCAGGACACCCTGGAGCTCGACGGATACCGCAGCTACTTCCAGGCCATGGCCAGTCCAAGTGACCAGGGCTTCCTCGCCGCGGCACTGGTCCTGGACCTCGTCAATGCAGACCAGCAACTGGGTCTGACGGCCAAGGGCCAGCCGCAGTTGATCGCCGCACAGATCAACGTCCTTGGTACCGACCTGTATCGCCGACGCGTCCCGCATTTCCTGGAACCGGCCCTGTACAGCCAGTACGGAACGCTCTCGGGTGCTCGCCCGGACGTCCCCCTGACCGCGTTCAACGATCTGCCCGATGCCACGAGTGCGATGCACCCCATGTACTTCGGGATCATCAACTACGGCCTGGAGAATTCACAGTGGTACAAGCCCGCCGAATTTGGCGGTGCCGCCCCCACGCAGGCTGACATGGCACACATCACCCAGATCTACGAGGACTACCTCGTGGCCAACCCCGCCGTGTTTGGAACGGATCTCGTGACACCTCGCCAGATCTTCACCAACGCCCTCGATGCGGCCCTGTACCAGACCGCCGGCACGTCCGGAGCGGGCTTCACCTTCTACGGCAATCAGCTGCTCGTGGACTACTCCCACGTCTATCCGTCAGGTGTCAGCGGGTTCAACTTCGGCCAATAATGACCGCGATTCCCGGTTGGAAGATCCACCTCGACTGGTCGTATGGCCTGTCAATGGCCCCCGGCCCGGGCAGGAATGCTGAAATGATGGACGGCCCCGGATTCCCGGTCCATACTTTGGACCGAACGGGACGCCTCCCCTCTCGTACACTTGAGGGAGGAACGCCCCGCGGGACCATCCAATCATGCCCCAGAAAAGACTCTTCACGGCCTTCGCCGCCCTGCTCATCACGACCTTCGCCACGGCTGCCCTGGCGCAGGACGTCGAGCCGGCCAAGGGTGACCTGCCACCGCTGAACCAGGTTGATGCTGCACAGCTGCACCTGGCCGCCCTGTCCGTCGCAACCGCCACGGGCCCGGTGGAAGCACTCGCCGAAGGGACGACGAGGGTTCTCGAGGCCGTGATCATGGAGGTCCGCGGTCGGTGCCAGTGGCGTACCGACGAGAAAGCCAAGTGGCAGAAGGCCTCCATCGATGATCGACTGATTCCGGGCGCCATGATCCGGACCGGACTGCGATCACACCTCGCCCTTCGCTGCGGTCCCAATGCAACGATCCTGGTCGATTCCAATTCACGCGTACTGGTTCCACACCTGGCGCAGAACGGTGACACCCTGAGCACGGTCGTGCAGGTCAATCGCGGCCGGGCCGACTTCAAGGTGGATCGAGTCGGCCTGACCAACGACTTCTCCGTCGTCACGCCCAGCGGCGCCTTGTCCGTCCGCGGGACCGGCATGGGTGTCGGGTATGACGGCTTCGCCGGGACGAGTGTCCATGGCGCTCGACTGAATTCGATCAACGCCATCGAGATGCGGTACTACGGAAACAAGAAGACGTGGAGCGTCTCGGGCCGTGGCTCGACATCCAATCGCGCCAAGAACCCGACGCACAAGGCCGTGAGCCGGACGTCGGGTCGCAAGTCGCTCAACAAGTCACACCAGATGGACGCCAAGAGCAACAGCAAGGGTGGATCTGCACCTCGCGGTGTCGACGGTGGCCTGCGGGAAACCACGCGACTGGTCCTGGCGGCTGAACAGGGCACGCGTGAGCGACGTGATTTCGCCGATTTCGACGAACGCGTCCGGCTGGAACTCGAGGCGTTGGAGAACCCGCCGCCACCCCCGCCGAGTGAGCCGCCACCGGATGCGCCTCCGCCACCACCACCGCCGCCACCACCACCACCCGCGGATGATCCGCCGGTGGATCCGCCGCCGATCGACATCATTGATCTCGATGGCTTCCAGTCATACTTCCGCGAGGTCGTCTCACCCACGGACCGTGGCATGCTGGCTGCTGCGATCTACCTGGATCTCGTTCCCGAGGACCTGGGTGAGCGATTCCCGCAGTTCGAGAACCTGCAGCCCATTCCGGTGGGATTCGTCGATACCGTAAACGGCACCGGACTCCACGATCGACACCAGATCCCGGCGGTCTTTGAGCCGAGGATCTACGAGCTCGCCGGTGGCACCGACAACCCACTGGGCGTCCGCGTCAACCCGCCCCTGGAGATCCCGGACGGGGTCGGTCCCGGCCAGCCCATCCAGACGGTCGGCGACATGTATGCCCGCATCTATCACTACGGGGCCTTGCGATACACCGATTGGCTCAATGGCACCGGCCCGGGCCCCAGGGACCATGACCTGGACGTGATGCTGCAGTCCGTTGACGCCTTTGCCAAGTTGCAGCCCTTCCAGGGGCAAACGCCCTTCGTCCGAGCCCAGTTTGCCGCTGCCGTCCAGCAGACCCTGTACCAGGACGTGACGGGGCAACCATTCGGTCAATTCACGACGTACGGCAACGCGGCCCTGAGCCAGTTCCTGCCGAAGGGTGTCGTGGTCCCTCCCGTGCCCTGAGCCGTCATCACGCCGGCTCCCGGGTCGCGTTCGTGCATGACCACGACCGGATCCGTACACTCCAACCGTGCCTCGCCACGCTCCCGTTCTCGCCGCCTCGCTGCTGGCCGTCCTGGTCGTTCTGCTGCTGGACCTCGCGGGGACGTTTGACGCCGTCAACCAACGACTGATGGACACGCAGCAGCGTCTGCTGCCGCGCGACACACAGCCCTACAGCGACACCATCGTGCTCGTGGACATTGACGACGGTTCCATCGACCGACTCGGTCGATGGCCGTGGCCACGCTCGGTTCTGGCCGATGCGGTCAATGAACTGCGCCGAGCCGGGGCCAGGACCATTGCGTTGGATATCGAGTTCTCGAATCCCCAGGACCCGACCTGGGATCCGATCCAGAAGGCCCCTCGCGACGAGGACTCCGTGCTGGCCGAGTCCATCGACGGACGAACGGTCCTGGCTGCGGTGCTGGCAGATGATGAACTGGAACTGCGATGGGATGATGCCGGCGGCAAACCTGCGGCCCTTGATCGACTGGTCGGAGCCCTCACGAGCGACATCACTGCCACACCGGAGCGCCCCCCGGCCGAGGCCACGCTGACGGAATCGGACCAGGCCGCGTTCGTTGCGAACCACCTCCTGGTGAAACGTCGCGCGATCCTCCAGTTCCTCTCGGGACCCGAGGCCCCCACGAGCCTGGATGAACTGGAACGCCGCCTCGTTCCCGCCCGGCACCTGCACGGTGCGACCTACCCGGAACGGCCGCTGCTGGAAGCGGCCTGGCTGCAGCACGACGGCCTGGCCAACGCGGATCGGTTCCTGGCCTCGCGCAATGAGACGATCCCCGGTTCGACCGCCGATCGAATGCCGCTGTCGACGTTCCTGGAAGATTCCGGTGGCATGGGTTACGTGAACATCACCCACCGTGGACCCGACGGTGCCGTCCGGTCCATCTACCCGGCGCAACCAGTCCGCGGTGGACGCGTACTGTCACTGGGCCTTGCCGCCGTGGCGCACTACCTGGACCAGGCGCCCGATACGGTGATCATCTCCGACGACACGATCAGCATCGGCGAGTCGGATCTTCCCCTGCAGGACAACCTCATCTGGCTGAACTGGCCACGCAGTGAAGCCGGGTGGCGGTGGCGGGATCTGCACCGTCGAACCGTTGACGACCCGGAGTACCGCGGGCATCTCGCCGTCAGCGAGATCGTCGAGATCGGACGCGCCCGACGCACGCTGAGGAAGCTCCAGGACGATCTCCGTGAGATCAGCCGGGACCTGGTCCGTGTCATCCAGCAGGACCCGAACGCCACGGCGCCCGACTGGCTCGACGCCGATATCCAGTCGGTGATCGCAGACGAGGTGAGTTTCAACCTTGAGGGTGTCCCCATCGACGCCGAGCCGGACCAGTTCGCCGAAGGCGAGGATGAGGAAACGCTCCGACTGCTCTCGGCCATGCAGCAATGGCGGCAGATCACCATCGCGATCGAGGAAGACGTCCAGCGACTGGAGCGGGGCGAAGCCGCGCTGGCGTCGCAGGTGAATGATGCCCTGGTCTTCATCGGGTGGACCTCCACCGGTGCCGCCGCGGACTTCATCGCCACGGTCGCGGGCCCCCGGACACCGGGTGTCCTGGTGCATGCCACGCTGGCCGACATGGTGCTCCAGAACCGCGGACTTCACGTGGCGGACGCCTGGCTCAGCCCGATCGTGATCATCGCGCTGGGCCTGCTGGTCGCCATCCTGGTTGCCACGCTGGGACCATGGTGGGCCACCGCCACATCGCTGCTGGCCGTCGTGCTGTACGTCGGTGTCGCCGGCGTGCTCGCCTTGTCCATGGCCAATCTCATCCTTCCGATCGCCGCCCCGGTGCTGTCGGGACTGGCGGCCTGGATCAGCGGTACAGGTGTGCAGGCGGCCATGGCACAGCGGGACAAGCGGCGGATCACCCGCCAGTTCCGCGCCCGGGTCTCCGACCAACTGGTGGATGCGTTGATTGCTGATCCCGACGCCGTCTCGATGACCGGTGTGTCACGCGAGATGTCGATCCTGTTCACTGACCTGGCCGGCTTCACGCAACTGAGTGAATCGCTGGGTTCCGAGCAGATCGTACGGATCCTGAACACGTACCTCTCCGCGCTCACCTCGCAGATGGTCGAACACGGCGCCTACGTCAACAAGTTTCTCGGTGACGGGGTCATGGCCTTCTGGTCCGCCTTCCGCGAGGAACCGGCACAGGCCCACCTGGCCTGCGCCGCCGCACTGGCCTGTCAGGACACCGTCAGGCAACTCAACGAACTGACCTCCGGTGATCACCCGCCCATCGGCCTGCGGGTGGGCATCGCGACCGGGATGGCCGTCGTGGGCGATTGCGGCGCGCCGCCGGATCTCAACGACTACACGGTCATCGGCGACACCGCGAACCTGGCCGCTCGGCTGGAATCGGCGAACAAGCAGTTCGGATCCGGCATCCTCGTGAATGACCGGACACACGAGTGCCTCGGCGATGCGCCGGTGCGATGCCGGTTCATCGGCGCCATCCAGGTGGTCGGCCGCCAGACCCCGGTCCGGGCGTGGGAGATCGTCAACGCGGACTTCCCACAGGAGGCGATCGACCTGTCCGCCGCCCTGTCCGACGCCGTCGCCGACGGAAACCAGGCCGCCGCGGCCAAGGCCCTGGCGAGCCTGCGAGCGATCCCGGGCCAGGAGGGGTTCGTCGCCCGCTGGGCAGACATGGTCGAGGGGCCCGCCGAGGGCTTCGGTGGCCCGCTCCAACTCGTTGAGAAGTGAGATCCGGCGCGTCCGTCGTGGCCTGGACGTACCATGCCGCTCGGCCATGACCCATATCCCACAAGAAATCCTGTACCGCATCCTGGAGGTCAGCCAGCAACTGGGCTCGACAGCCGACACGCGATCCGTACAGGTGGGTGTCGTGAACTGCCTGCGTGATGTTCTGAAAGCCGAGCGGGCCACCGTTTTCGAGCATGACGCCGCCGCTGGCGAACTGGTCGCAGTACTGGCTCACGGTCCCGACGGTGGACTGGATGAATCCTTCTCCGGCATCCGGTTCCCGGTCGGCACTGGCCTGGCCGGAAGCGTGGCGCAGACCCGTGAGATGATCAACATCCCCGACGCCTACTCGGATGACCGCTTCAACCCGGAGATCGACAAGAAGACCGGGTACCGAACCCGATCGCTTCTGACGGTTCCGATGTGTTCCAGCGAAGGAGACCTGGTCGGGGTCGCCCAGGTGCTCAACAAGAAGGACGGCGTGTTCGATCTGCAGGACGAAGCCATCGCCGCCGCACTGGCGGCACAGTGCGCCGTAGCCATGCGTCGTTCGCGACTCATCGAACACCGGGTCGAACTGGAGAAGGTCCAGCGTGACCTCCGCCTCGCCCGCGAGATTCAGCAATCCACCTTCCCGTCGGCCTGCCCACCCATCGCCGGCTATGACTGTGCCGGCTACAGCGAGCCAGCGGAGGATACCGGTGGGGATACGTGGGACGCCGTTGCCACGGGAACCGGCGCCGTGTTCCTGGTGGGCGACGCCACCGGGCATGGCATTGGACCGGCAATCTCGGTCACCCAGGTGCGATCCATGCTCCGCATGGCGCTACTGCTGGGCGCAGATCCCAAGCCGCTGGTGGACCATCTCAATCGACAACTGGCGGCTGATACGCCACCGTCCCGATTCGTAACGGCCTGGTTCGGTGTCCTGGACACCATGACGCACACGCTGTCATCGATTGCCGCGGGCCAGGGACCACTCATCCACCTGCACGCCGACGATCAGGTTGACGTTCTGGCGGCCGACGCGCCACCCCTGGGCATCATGGCGGACCTGCCACTGGGCGATCCGATCCCGTTCAAGATGGAGCCGGGCGACTTGTTCTTCGTCGCCAGCGACGGCTTTGCGGAAGCCGCTGGCCCGGATCGCGAGATGTTCGGCACGGATCGCATCATCGATCTCCTCCGGGAGCACCGGGACCGATCGTCGGTCGAGATTCTCCAGGTCATCCGTGACCGGGTGGTCGAGTACACGGCGTACCAGCCTGCCGATGACGATCGCACCGCCGTCCTGATTCACCGCCTTCCCACGTCCTGAGCAGGAATCCGGGATCCGACCGATTCCACGGGGTATCCTCACGAGGTGATCCGGTTCAGGACCGGGGTTTTTGATACCCGGGACCGCGACGACCCGATCTGACTTGTTCGGCGACCGATTGCCATCACGGCCCGCCCCGGGGCCCGCTGCCATGGACAAACTCACCCTCTATCTCGAAGTCGTTCCCCTGCCGATCATCGGCGGGGCTGGCTTCGCGATGATGATGCTCTACCTGATCCTGCCCGCGGACACGCGGTTCTACGCCACGTTCATCATCATGCCGGCCTGGCTCGTCATTGCTCGCTGCCCCGACCTGGGTCCGGCCCAGGCCTTCACCAAGATCACCTCCGGCCTCCTCTTCCTGCTCATCGCCCTGGCCGCGGTCATGAGACCCGTACCCAAGAGACCGATCCCGGGCCTGGCCTGGCTGTATCCACTGTTCGGTACCTACCTGCTCATGTGCCTGCTGGGGGTAGAAGAACGGACTGATGTCCTGGTGATCCAGTTCCAGTGGATCATGCTCACCCTGGCCGCCCTGGCGACGGTCTCCACGCTGAGCACCATCGAGGATGTCGAGGCCCTGATGAAGGCGCTGACGGTCGGTACCGTGATCGCCCTGGCCATCCCGATCGCGGCCGTGATCCTGAACCCAGGTGAGCTGTTCGGCAACATCGGTCGATTCACACCCTGGGGTGCGCATCCGAACCTCATCGGTGTCGCGTTCCTGATGGCCGCGCCGATCCTTCTCTATACGATCATGACAACGGCCTCGGTCTCGATCCGCGCCGTCCTGATCGGGCTGCTCCTGGCGGATATCGGCATGGCCATGGTGACCGGCAGCCGCCAGGTGGTGTTCGCCATGGCGGCCGCCCTGGGCCTGATGAGCTTCCCGCTCCTGAAGCGACCGGGCCTGGTCCTGACCGGAATTGTCGCGGGAGCCCTGGTGCTTCCCTTCTTCCTGGGACTCAGTGACTACGCGGTCGAACGCCTGGGATCGATTGACTCCAGTGGCCGACTGGATATCTGGTGGCAGTACTTCATGCTGTCCCTGCAACGGCCGCTGGGGCTCTTCGGCACGTCAGGCTTGAACTCCCACATCGCCATCTCCGTCGGCGACCACCCCCACAACATGTTCTTCGAGATGCTCTACCTGGGCGGTTGGCCGTACTTTCTTCCGATGTTCATCGTGATCCTCTCGGGCATCCGTGCCATGTGGCGCGTCTGGAGGACCCGGTATGTCTTTGCCACGCCGAATCAGCGGTTCCTGATTCACGCGTTGGCCTCGACCCTCGTCGCGATGTATCTGCAGGGCATGGCCAACCAGGTCATCTTCCACCCGACATACACGTGGTCCTTCTTCTGCGTGGTACTGACGGTGTTGTTCCTCTCCATGCAGAAGGACATCCCCCACCTGGAAGCGGACTACCTGGAGCGGCTGGAAGAAGAGACCCACCAGGAGTATGAACAGGAAACGGAGGAGAACATGGATGGCTACCCGAATCCACTTCCGTCGTGAGGCGCTCTACGGCCTCGCTGCCGTCCTGCTGCTGCTGGCCGCCCCCGGCCTGGGCGATGAGAAACCCGCCGAGGCCAAGCCACCGGCCACCGCAACACCGGATGGCACCGTTCCCGAGTGGCCCATGATCTCGTTGGCGCTCCAGGACCAGTATGCCACCGGCAACCTGGCCCGAATCGGTGTGCTCAACGATGCCTGGTGCATGTCTGAATACGCGGTTGGTGCCGTCACTGACCATCGACTGTCTCGAGAAGAGCGGATGGCCCTTCACGATGAGAGCATGAAGCTGTTCATCGAGATGCCTCGCTCCAAGATGGAGTCATCGCTTGAGCGGTACCTGGAGATCCACCCGCAGCTCTCCCGCAAGACCACTCGAACCATCATCATCGACATTGAATCTCCCGTGCAGCCACGTGACTTCTGGAGATATCTCGGTGGCCCCGATCATGATCAGATCACGCCGGAGTTCACCAACATCGTCAATGCGTTCGCCCGTCGCTACTCCGTGATTCGCGACGCCTTTCCCAATGCCACGCTGACGGTCTTCAGCATGGGATCACCGGACTCGATGGGTCGTGAACGCGACATTGAGAAGTCCCGGGTGCGAGCCGAGATCCTGGCCGCGAAGATGGGCATGCTCGAGAACGTGAACGCCATCTCGCCGGAGGTCTACGAGCGCTTCGGCCCGAAGGACCCGGGCTACAAGCAGATGAAGCGAGCGACCCGCCAGGCCATGTCGCATTCCCTGCAGATCGTCAAGGCCTGTGGCCGCCCGGTTGACATCATCGTGCTGATGAGTCTCACGGTGTACAACGCGCCCGGCCACTCCTCGCTGGCGCTCAAGCCGGCTGATCTCAACGGCCTGGCTGACCGGCTGGAGTACCTGGCCTCCCTGGGCGTCAAGCGGGTGATCTTCTGGAACGGGCGGGACAACCTGGAGAACACGCAGATCCCCGTGGTCGAACGACTGACCCAGTTGCGGGAGATCCAGCAGGAGCGGGCCCGGGCCGTGGAAACGGGAGGCTCACCAAAGGACGACGCCCCCCCGGAGCCGCCCCCATCGAGCTCGCCTGGGCCAGCGACCGACCCCCCGGGCCCGTGAGCCCGGACCGCTGGTTTCTTTCAGATGAAATCAGCCTCCACGGGTCCGCCAGGGCGGATTCCATCAACATCCTGAATAACCCACACACATGGCCCCCCATCATGGATAGAGGGGATGCCTGGCCCATCGGGTTGGGGTTCACCGAACGAGCAGGTTGTTGAGGGACACCGCTCACGAACCACTCGAACCCCCTCCTTGTCCGACCAGGTACGGCAACGGCTTGCCCCCGCGTTGCTGGCGAATCGAGGGCTTCGCCAGCAACTGCTCGTCCGGATTGTGAGGGCTTTCCGGACAGCGAGATCAACGGCGTCAACGCCGGTCTCCAAGCGGGCTGAGACAAACCGATTGCCCGTCCAAGGTAGGGACAGACGACCCCGCAGGCCACCGCCTGCGGGGTCGTGTCATGTTCCCCGCCCTCGCGACTCCGCACTCGTCACAGGTTCAATCCCCGTCGACACGGGACACATTCATCAATTCAACGAAGTCGCAATGCTTTCCACCGACTCCAACTGGAATTGCCCGCCGCATTCACACCACGCACGCGGTACTTGACTCGGTACAGGCCGGGCGCATCGGTGATCTCGGTCACCGATCCGTCGACATTCGCGATGATCTCCTTGGGACCCCAACTCCCATTCACCTTGATCCGTCGCTGGACCTGGAAGGTCACGGCCAGGCCGTCCGGATCGACCCAGTCGACCAGCACCTCGCCATTGCCAAGATCGGTCAATACCGGACGATCGGGACGACCGGGTGGATCCGCAGGAGGCGGATCGTCCGCTTCCTCGACCGTGAGTGAGACCGACGTACTGTCGGACAGGTTCCCGCTGTCGGTCACCGAGGCCGTGATCACATGTGTACCGACCGAGAGGTCACTTCGCTGCACGCTGGCGCCCGTTCCCAGGTTGCCATCCAGGTTGGATGACCAGGAGATCTCGCCGGAGAGACTGCCATCCTCATCATCACTGGCCGAACCGGAGAAGGTCACGGAATCACCCTCGGTCACGGCGCTGCCATTGGATGGTGAGGAGATGCTGACTGTTGGTGCCGTGTTGGCCGGGGGACTGCCACCGGCGACGGCGGCCTCGGCATTGGCCACGGCCCCCGTGACGCAACGGCCCGAGAGTCCGGCCACGGGTCGAGCGGTGTCCATCAGCCGATCCCGAACGGCCGACCAGGACCACGAGGGATTCTGCGACATGATCAGCCCGACCACGCCGGTCACGTTTGGCGTCGCCATCGACGTGCCGCTCAGGTACGCATAGGAATCGGTCGGATAGGTCGCGGCGATGTCCACGCCCGGCGCTCCGATGTCGACCGTGGTGGCGCCATAGTTGGAGTCGTAGCCGGACCCCGCGCCGAACGATGCCAGTTGATCCCTGTTGTTCGTGGCCAGGACCGAGATGATGTTGCCGGCGCCGTATGCCGATGGATAGTGCGGTGTCGAGTCCGTGTTGTCACCACTGTTCCCCGCGGCCGCCAGGAACAGGTGGCCGATGGACTGGGACGCCACGATGGCATCCGCCAGGGCCGTCGAGTAGCCACCGCCACCCCAGCTGTTGTTGGAGAGCCGGATGCCGGTATTGGTGCAGTACTGCACCGCCGCAATCGCATCGGAGGTGTAGCCGCCATAGGGACCGAGGAAACGAAGCGGCACGATGTCCGCCTGCCACATCACCCCGGCCACACCCTGGCCGTTGTTTGACTCGGCCGCAATGGTCCCGGCCACGTGCGTCCCGTGCCCGTCGGTGTCATCCGGATTGTTGTCACCGGAGTAGAAGTCCCAGCCCCGGATGTCATCGACGTATCCATTGCCATCGTCATCCGTGCCGTTGTTCGGAATCTCGCCCGGGTTGGACCAGATGTTGCCATCGAGATCGGGATGATCCCACTGCACGCCCGAGTCGATCACCGCGATCGCCAGGTTCGCATCACCGGTCTCGATATCCCACGCCTCGGCGCAGTTCATGTCCGCATCGGCGGTACCCGAACTGCCATTGACCGCCTGGCCCGTATTGTCGAGGGCATACTGCAGGTAGTAATAGCTGTCGTTCGGAGACGCGACGGCATGAACGACCCAGTCAGGCTCGGCATAGACCACGCCCGGCAGCAGCTTGGCGATGGCCATGGCCTCCGCGATCGGCAGATCGGTCGTGACCTGGTGCAGCCCGGGGACGATATCGAAGGCGCGGACCTTCCGAAGGCTCAGTACGGCTTCAATGGTCCGCTGTCGATCGGGTTCGATGCCCGGGGCGTATTTCACGAGGAACGTCGTTGGAGATGAACGCAGGGTCGGGCTCATCTCGAGCGCCCGTTTGGCCGTCTGGTGCGCATCGGTCAGCGATGCCGGACCAGCCAGAACGACGGACGCGCCGAGTGCCAGCACGGCACCGGGTACAGAAAGGCGAAGCATTGGGGGGACTCCTCTCTCGTGGTCCCGCTGGTGCAGCATGTGCAACACTCACGGGACGGGGTTCGTGACACACGCCGCCCCGCACGGTGGGGAAGCGTGCCCCCCGCACGCCCCCACACCCCCCAATGTGCCCCCCCACGCCCCCACGACTCCTGCTCGATCTCAACGTTCCCCGTGCCTCGCCACGAGCGACTGCCCCGGTCTCCCGAGTACGCCGTATCCGGTGCAGCGACGAGAAGTGGTGATGCGACGTCAAGCTGATGCCTGGAGTCAGCCGCACCCTACCATGCACGCGAGGTCTGGCGTGCGCCATATCAGCCAAACATCCTCGTTCCAACAGGCCTCGAAAACTCGTCCATCCGTTGAAGTATCATTCCACGAGATGTCGACCATCAGCGTGATCATCATCTGTCGCGACGAAGCCGATCAGATCGAAGCCTGCCTTCGCAGCGTCGATTGGGCGGATGAGATCATCGTCGTTGACTCGGGCAGCACTGACGCCACTCGCGAGATCGCCGCCCGCTTCACGCCACACGTCCACGAGGTCGAGTGGAAGGGATTCGGGCCGCAGAAGAACCACGCCCTGTCCCTGGCGACCGGTGACTGGGTCTTTTCCATCGACAGCGATGAGCGGGCCGAGCCGGGCCTGGAGGCAGAGGTCCGCAAGGCCATGGCGGATGCCTCGTTCGTGGGCTACGAGGTTCCCCGGGACAACTGGTTCTGCGGTCACCGCGTTCGTTTCGGTGACTGGTCCGGCGATCGGGTGCTTCGGCTCTTCCGACGGGACAGCGGGCGGTTCACGGACGATGCCGTTCACGAGCGGATCGTGGTCGAGGGCCGGACCGGGCTGCTTCGAACGCCATTGCAGCATCACACCATCCGGACCCGCGAGCAGCATCGCGAGAAGATCCGGTATTACACCGAACTGACCACGCGGATCGGGCAGGAACAAGGCAAGCGGTCCAACGTGTTCAAGGCCGCCACCCATGGCGCCTGGGCCTTCCTGCGTGGCTACATCTTCAAGGGCGGGTTCCTGGATGGCTCGGCGGGCTGGGCGATTGCCACCGGCCAGGCCAGGTCGGTCTGGTGGCGGTACAACGCCATCGCCAGATCCACGCCCCCGGAACAATCGACCCCGCCCCTGGGCTAACCTGCACCACATGAGCAGCATGATCGCCATCCTCTCGCCCGCCAAGACCATGGACATGGACCAGGCGGCCGCACCGATTGACGCCTCGCGACCACGGCTGACAACCAGTACCAGGCAATTGGCCGAGACGCTTCGTGGCTACAGCGCCAGGAAACTCGGTTCGTTGATGTCGATCTCCGACAAGCTCGCCACGCTCAACCAGGAACGTTGGCAGTCCTTTGGCCGCACGTCCAACCCCCGTGGCCCCGCGGCCATCTGTTTCCGTGGTGATGTCTACCAGGGGATGGAAGCCTGGACGCTCGACAAGCGGTCGCTGGCCTGGGCCCAGGATCATGTGCGCATTCTCAGCGGACTCTATGGATTATTGCGGCCAATGGACGTGATCCAGCCCTACCGGCTGGAGATGGGCACCAGGCTCAAGACTGATGCGGGTGCCTCGCTCTACGAGTTCTGGGGTGATGCCATCACGAAGACGCTCAAGAAGGACTTGAAGTCGAACAAGGCGACGGCACTGATCAACCTGGCCAGCGACGAGTACGCCAAGTCGCTGGACCTCGATGCACTGGGTGTCGAGATCATCAACGTGAAGTTCCTGCAGAAGTCCGGCGGCAAGGAGAAGTTCATCTCCTTCTTCGCCAAGCGGGCCCGTGGGTTGATGGCTCGCTGGATGTCGGAGCACCGCCCGCGCCGGATCTCGGACCTCACCGGCTTCAACGTCGAGGGGTATCGCCTGAACCCGTCGTCCACATCGGATACCGAGCTCGTCTTCACGCGTCCCAAGCCGGCAGCCAAGCGGGCTGGCTGAGGCGAACTGTCCACGGACCACGGATTCCAGGGCCGCAGGGGCGTTCGTGTGAACTTGGGCAAGCAATCCCCCTGTTCCAGTCCTGGTTGGATTGACGATCAGGCGGCGATCCCCAACAATGGCCCGCTGCACGGTTTCTGAGAGTTCGGGGAGAAAATCCAATGCTCAAGTACACAACTGTCGTGGCCACGTTGGCCTTGTCCGGAATCGCCTGCGCCCAGGAGGCTGTCCAATGGACAGAGGCCGAGGGCGGGAATGATCACTGGTATGCCAAGGTGGCGACGCCTGACGGCCCGTCCTGGTCGGCCTGCCAGGCCCTGGCCGAGTCGCTCGGTGGCGAACTGATCTCTGCACCGACGATTGAAGAGCGTAGTTGGTGCCGGAGTACCTTTGGTGAGACATACGCCATTGGCCTCTACCAGGACACGGATGCGGATGACTATTCCGAACCGGCCGGAGGCTGGCGTTGGCTTGATGGCTCAGCAATTGATTCGGATATCTGGTGCATCGCTGAACCGGATGATGGTGGCGGACAGGACTGTGCCGCTGGCTTCTTCGGCTCACCCTTGGCCTGCGTCGCCACTGGATTCTGTGACCAGGCGTTCCCCGCGATGCTCGTGGAGTTCTCCGCCGACTGCAACGATGACGGCATCGTCGACTACGGGCAGATCCTCGATGGCTCACTCGCCGACGACGATGGCAACGGCATTCCGGATGTCTGTGAAAGCACGAATGAAGATGTCATTCAGTGGAAGATCGAGGATGGCGGAAACGGGCATTGGTACGAACTCGTCTACTCGCAGACAAACTGGCAAACAGCTTCCGATTCGGCCGGCGAACGAGGCGGCCATCTTGCCACGCCAACGACCCCGGAGGAAGAGGCCTGGATCATTGCCTCATTCCTCCAGGACGAGGATCTCTGGGGCGGCAGTAATGCTGAGTATGGCCCATTCATCGGGGGCATTCAGAACCTCGACTCTCCTGAATACAGCGAGCCTGATGGTGGCTGGGAGTGGATCACTGGAGAGCCGATGGGCTACTTCAATGCTGTTGTTGATAACTGCTGTGGTGGTCAGGATCGCCTGATGTACAACAGGGAGTCCGATGGCGAGATCAACTGGAATGATGTCAGCGCCACCGACTCCAACGGAGCATTCAGGTCCTATCTCATCGAGTGGTCCGCCGACTGCAACGATGACGGAATCGTCGACTACGGGCAGATCCTCGATGGCTCACTTGCCGACGACGATGGCAACGGCATTCCGGACATCTGCTCATGCGTTGGGGATATCACCAACGATGGCGTGGTTGACGTCGATGACATTCTGATGATCCTCGGAACCTGGGGCAGCAACTACCAACCCGCGGACATTGATGGCAGCGGGATTGTCGACGTGGGCGACCTGCTGATTGCCCTCGACGGCTGGGGCAATTGCGCGTGATTTGACGTTTCACCCTTCGGAGAGAGAGCACCATGTTCAAGACCATCACTACTGTCGTAGCCACGTTGGCCGTGTCCGGAATCGCCTGCGCACAATGGGAAAAGGACATTCAATGGCCGACGGGCAGTGGCGGCAACAATCACTGGTATCGACTGGCGACACAGGACAATGGCATCAGTTGGCAGAGTGCGAAGCAGGCCGCAGAAGCCCAGGGTGGACACCTTGTCACCTGCACCTCGGCGGACGAGGATGACTTCGTACGGGACAACCTCGTCGAATGCACGAACGACGGGGTCCCCAACAAGCCAGCCTGGATGGGCGGTCGGAAAGTCAATGGCGACTGGACTTGGATCACCGGCGAAGAATGGAGTTTTACGAACTGGGCCGCCAATGATCCTAACGACAGTGATCCGGATGCCGTTCTCAACTTCCATCCCAGCGAGAGCGATGGATGTGGTTGGGCTGATGTTGGCCCTGGAGCAACAATGGACTACTACGTCATCGAGTTCTCCGCCGACTGCAACGATGACGGCATCGTCGACCACGGGCAGATCCTGGATGGCTCACTGAGTGATGAGAATGGAAACGGCGTACCCGACTGTTGTGACGACAACAGTTGCATCCCCGCGGTCCAATGGAAGATCGAGGATGGCGGGAATGGGCATTGGTATCAGGGCATTGTGCATGATGAGATCAGCTATCAAGAAGCTCAGGACCAGGCCGTAGCCCTTGGTGGTCAATTGACCTCTTTGACCAGTCAGGAAGAATCTGATTATGTGACCAACTTCATTGCGGACAAGCCTGACTTCTGGGTCTACGACGTCAATGGTTGCTTCTGCGGCGGGCCCTGGATTGGCGGATATCGTGAAGCCTATGGCGACTGGTTCTGGCTCGATGGAGAATCCTGGAGCTACACCAACTGGAATGGCGGCAATCCGGATGGCAATGTGGAATCGGCACAGGCACTTCGTCTCTGGGACTATTGCTGCAAGAGGTGGGTTGATCATTCAATGGACGGAGAAACAGGTTCAGTTGTCATCTCATCCATCATCGAGTGGTCCGCCGACTGCAACGGCGACGGCATCGTCGACTACGGCCAGATCCTGGATGGTTCACTTGCCGACGACGACGGAAACGGCATTCCGGACAGCTGTGAGCTCGGCGACTTTGGTGCCTGTTGCCTCGCGGGCACCTGTGTCATCACGACAGCGGATTACTGCTTCGCGGCCAACGGCTCGTTTGCCGGTATCGGCATCAACTGCGACGACGCCAACTGCCCCACTTCATGCCCAGGCGACATCGATGGTGACGGCCAGGTCGGCATTGTCGACATCCTGGTGGTGATCGACCGCTGGGGCCTCTGCCCGTGACCGCAACGACCCGACAAGGGAGAAAGAACACCATGTTCAAGACCATCACTACTGTCGTGGCCAGTCTGCTGATCACGGGAACAACCTTCGCTGACACGATCTACGTTGCCCAGGATGGCTCGGGCAACTTTTCCGACATCCAGTCGGCCGTGGATGCTGCCAGCAACGGTGATGAGATCATCGTCGGGCCGGGCACCTATACCAGCACGAACACGGACCCGGATAATTCTTACATTGTGTTGCTCGGTACCAAGCACCTGGTCATTCGAAGTTCCCATGGAGCAGCGCAGACCATCCTCGATGGCGAAGACGCAAGGGGATGCATTTACTGCGGATCGGGCAGCCCAGGCCTCACCGTGATCGATGGCTTCACGATGCAAAATGGTCGCGAGTATTACGGCGCAGGCTTGGCGACCGGGATGTCCGAGCCAACGATCCAGAACTGCGTGATTCGGTGGAATAACGCGAATTGGTGGGGTGGCGGCATCGTGTGCCATGGCAGCTCCGATACCTACGCTGGAGCCACCATCCTGAACTGCGACATCTACGAAAATGCAGCCGGCTATGGTGGCGGAAACATCTATCTCTGGAAGGCCGAGGTCACCGTTGATGCCTGTGCCATCCGAAACAGCTACTCCCAGGGCTTTAATTGCTGGGAGTCGAGCATCATCAACATGAGCAACTCACTCATGTGCAGCAATGCTGGCGCTGATTTCGATGGCTCGCACACGTACTACGACTTTGGCGGAAACTGCTTCGAAGACAGCTGCATTGATTCCGATACGGACGGCACGTTCGACTGCCTGGACGGCTGCCCCGATGACCCCGACAAGACGGAACCCGGCATCTGCGGATGCGGCGTTCCCGAGTCAGTCTGCGCGCCGATCCAGTGGAGCCCGGATGACGGTGGCAATGGGAATTGGTACCAAGCCATCAAACCAGGGCCCACAACATGGGCAGAATCAAGGAGCACCGCTCTTGCCCGTGGAGGAGATCTGACTTCAATGGAAACGGATGAAGAGATCACCTGGGTATTCAACACGATCGCTTCGAATCCCGGCCTCTGGTACTACAACGCGACCGAGAACGATGGACCCTACATTGGTGGATTCCAAGATCCCAGTGCCCCCGATTATGATGAACCTGCCGGCGGATGGTACTGGCTGACGGGCACGCCACTCCAGACGAACTACTGGGGCCCCGGGCAACCCAATTACGCATCGCAGGATCACCTGCATTTCTGGTCGCCCGACGCAAGCGTCAGCATGACATTTGATAACGTCGAAGACACCGATAATGGTGGTGGTAGTTCCTACATCATCGAGTGGTCCGCCGACTGCAACGGCGACGGCGTCGTCGACTACGGCCAGATTCTCGATGGAACATTTGATGACCTTGATGAAAATGGCGTGCCCGACTGCTGTGATGACACCACCTGCCTCGCACCGGTGCAATGGAAGATCGAGGATGGCGGGAATGGGAACTGGTACCAGTGGAGGGCGTACGGCAGCGCCTCTTCATGGACGGAGATGCAATCACTTGCACTGATGGCAGGAGGACATCTGGCGACCACCACTTCGTTGGCGGAGGAGGTGTTCGTCCGGACGCTCTTCCAGAACGGATCCTGCGTCGCTTGCGGAAGCTCCGGGATCTTCATCGGCGGTTACCAGGACACTTCCTCCCCCGACTACTCGGAACCATCGGGAGGCTGGCGTTGGGTGACGGGCGAACCCTGGGACTACGAGAACTGGAACAATGGCGAACCGGGCAACACGGGAGGCGAGGAGAACTTCCTCCTGCTCCGATGCCCGGGACAGTGGAATGATGGCGTCGACGAGGCAAGTTGTTCCGTCGCATGGATCATCGAATGGTCCGACGACTGCAACGATGACGGCATCGTCGACTACGGACAGATTCTCGATGGATCACTGGCTGACGAAGACGACAATGGCATCCCGGATGTCTGCCAGTGCGATGCAGACGTCACTGGAGACGGTGTCGTCAACATCACTGATGTCCTGATCATCCTCGGGGCCTGGGGTTCCGACTACCCACCCGCAGACCTGGATGACAGTGGCGAGGTCGACATTGTCGACCTGCTGCTGGCCATCGATGGCTGGGGCGAATGCGGCTGACCATGGAGGCCTGGCCCGCCCACGCTCGGGTCAGGCCTTCACGTTCTTTTCATAGAGGGCGATCCACTCGTCCGGGGTCATCCTGCCGCACAACTCGCCGATGAGGTCGCAGGGAATCGCCTCGACCTTCTTGAAGCGGATGCAGCTCTTGCCCATGTCGAGCTTGGTCTTCACGTGCTTGGGGTACTCCCCCTGGAACCACTTCATCAGCTTGGCATCCGCGTACAAGCCCATGTGATAGACCCCGACATGACTCTTCTGTGACGCGATGGCCAGGAAGGGCAGCGGCAGGCTCGGGTCGCAGTGATACCCACCCGGGTACCGCGAGTGCGGCACCACCCAACTGGGCATGCCGTAGTTCATCATCTCCTTGAAGCCCTTGGGCAGATTGGCCTTGATGGTCGAGCGGAGCTTCTTCATGGCCGCCCGCCGGTCCTCCGGAAGGACCTTGAGATACTCAGGCACGGTCTGGGGGGTCGTAGGCATCAACAGCTCCTTCCCCGGCACCATACCCAGCAGCAGGCCCCCGAAGGTCCCCCCGCCCACGGCCCCCGGATGCCCGCTTCCCACCACGAAAAGGCCCTCGAGGGGCTGGAAATGGGCATATCCACCGGATCCAGGCTCGACCCGGGCCGGCTGGCAGGACCAGCCCCATCCGCCCGGACTGCACCCCAGGGCTGGACGCACCAACTCAGGCTGAAATGACCACCGCCACGGGGGCTGGCATTGGCGGCAATCGGATCAGAACTCGGCATTGACGTGGCCCCCCGGGTCACCGAGGATGCACTTTCGGGGTCTCACCGCCAATATTGCCCGCGCCACGGAGTTCCGTCTCGCGGAGACACGGGGGAGAGACACCGGGAGTTGGATTAGAGGAAGGGCTCAAGGCCACAAGCCGGAGCTCCCAGAGATGTTACGGAGAGACAGCCATGCGTTCGTGTATCCATGTACTTGCTGCCCTGCTGGCCCTGGCCGGCTCCCTTGATGCTGCGATCATTGAGGTGCCCACGGACTATCCGACGATCCAGGAAGCCGTGGATGCCGCCGTAAATGGCGATGACATCCTCGTGTTGCCAGGAACGTACACCTCTGGCGGCCCCTACGTCGTTGACATGCTTGGCAAGGAAGTCACCCTGCGTAGCACCAACGGCCCCTCATTCACCTTCATCGACGGGTTCGGCAAGGTCGCGGGCATCAACTGCAGCTCCGGTGAGACGAACCTGACCGTCATCGACGGCTTCACGATTCGCAATTGCTTCAACAACAAGGGCGGGTGCATGAGGATCTCGGGCGGTAGCAGCCCGACCGTGCAGGATTGTGCTTTCCTCACTGGTGTCGCAACGCTCACCGGCGGCGCGGTTTGGTGCAGTGGTTCCGGCAGCAACCCGCTGTTCACCAACTGCCAGTTCAACTTCAATGAAGCCACAGGTTCGACGGGCACAGGCGGTGCCGTATCCCTCGAAAGTGGCTGCCAGCCCACGTTCATCACCTGCACGATTGAAGGAAACACTTCCAGGCGAGCCGGTGGCGGCGTCTATTCCGCCCAGGCAAACCCGATCTTCGATGATTGCACCGTCAGCAACAATGAGTCCCTCCAGAGCAGTGGCGGCGGGCTGTATATCCGGGAGTGCGAGGATTTCACGGTCCAGGGCTGCACCGTATCCAACAATCTCACCTCGACAGGCTCGGGCGCCGGAATGGTCGTCCGCAGCGCACAGGGAAACATCAATGCCACCACCATCGCGGCCAACTCATCGCTCACGGTAGGCGGCGGGCTGATGATCGACGGCAGTCCCCCACTGGATCCCTGGTTCCCCACGGTCACCGAGTGCACCATCTCAGCCAATGACAGCGCCGCAACCGGTGGTGGAATCTACATCACCCAGGCCGGCGGAAACTTCATCAACAACATCATCTCCAACAACATCGCCACTGATGGCGGCGGCGTCGAGATCGTCGGTGACAACGCCAATCCCAGCTTCATCGACTGCAGCATCTGGAACAACGTGGCGACTGGGAGTGGCGGCGGCATCAACTGCAACGCCAGTTCCGCAGCCACCATTACGAACTGCACCATCCGCCTGAACACCGCCGAGCGAGGCGCGGGCATCAACAACACCAACACCAGTTCCGTGTTGGCCACCGGAACCGACATCACGCTCAACGAGGCCTCGGTCCTGGGTGGCGGCATCAGCTGTGATCGTGGTGCCGAGGGCACCTTCAACCTCTGCGACATCACGCTCAATACAGCCCCACTCGGTGCTGCCATCTTCACGGCCAGCGACAACGCCACCTTCAACGGGGTGAACGTCAAGCTCAACACCGCAGAGGACACGGGCGGCGGCATCTGGATCTTCAACTCCTCCCCTCTCCTGACGGACTGCGTGTTTGAATTGAATTCGTCGGATGGTTCCGGGGGCGGCATGGCCTGCACGGAGGGGGCATCCCCATTCCTGCAGAATTGCTCAATGATCCTCAATCAAGCCGCGGATGCGGGCGGCGGCCTGTTCTGCCTGTCGAGCAGCCCGGAGTTTTCTAATTGCGCCATCGACAACAACACCGCAACATTGGGCGGCGGCATCCTGGTCGATAATTCGACGCCGCGGTTCGACGTCTGCGACATCTCCAACAACCAGGCCGAACAAGGTGGCGGCGTGTCCAGCACGTTCAGCATCACCATCTACGAGGGATGCGTCTTCGCGGACAACGTCGCGACCGATGCCGCTAGCGGCGGCGGTGGAATGCTGCTTGGCAACAGCCACCCGGCGATCAACGAGTGCATCTTCAGTGGAAACCAGGCCACCGCTGGTGCCGGCGGCGGCATCCTGTGCCTGAATGCCGACCCCGTCATCACGACGACCACCTTTGACGGAAACTCCGCAGACGCGGCCGGCGGCGGCGGCATGATGATCGCCCAGGGCAGCGAACCATCGATCACGGAATCGACGCTGTTCGAACGCAACACCGCGCTCTTCGGCGCCGGCATCGCATCGATTACCGAGAGCGCTCCCTCGCTGACCACCTGCACCATCGTCAACAACAACGCCACGGCAGACGGCGGCGGACTGTATTGCGAAGAGGCCTTCGCCGTACTGAACCAGTGCAGCCTGGTCGGGAACAACGCTGTGAATGGCGCTGCCATCCACAGCCTCAACGCCGCACCAGACCTGTACGGGTGCTCAATCGTCGAAAACAATGCCACCGGCGGCAATGGTGGCGGCATGAATCTCATCACCAGTGCCGTCAGCCTGGCCTCATGCCAGTTCCTGGGCAACTCCGCAGATCGACCCGGCGGCGGGATGAGCCTCGACGGCAGCCAGGCCTACATCCAGGAAAGCCTGTTCGATTCCAACTTTGGTACCGCCGGTGGCGGTCTTCGAGCTGAAGGAAGTTCCGTGGTCCTGTTCAACAGCCAATTCCTGAACAACAACGCCACTGTCAATAATGGCGGCGGCCTGTTCATGAACAACTCGAACGCGAGCGCCACCAACTGCACGTTCGGATTCAACCAGACCAACGCAACGATCCGGGACGGCGGCGGCATCGCCTGCGTCGCTGGTGACCTTGCGATGCTCAACTGCAACGTGACGGGCAACGTGGCGACCGCGTGGGGTGGTGGCCTCTACCTCAATGACAGCACTTCGAGCATTCTCGATTCGTCCTTCATCAGCAACCAGGCCACTGACGCTTCCAGCCGCGGCGGCGGCATCGCCTGCGACGCCAGCAGCCCGACCATTCTCAACTGCAACGTGAGCGGAAACATCTCCGTCGGCAAGGGTGGCGGAATCAGCTGCATCTCCGACAGCGAACCCCTGATCAGCGATACGTTCATCAAGGACAACGAGGCCCAGGACTTCGGAATTGGCAGCCAGGGCGGCGGCGCCGGCTTTGTGCAGAACGCCATTCCGGACACCAGCGTGATCTTGCTGAACTTTGCAACCGTCTGCGATAACCAGCCTGCAGGCGGAGCACAACCTCAGATCGGGACAAGCGATCCACTGGAGAACAGCGGGTTCCTCAACCTCGGCGGCGATGACCCGAGTGAGATCTGCCTGCTGAGCGATCGTTGCCCGGGTGATGTCAACTTCGACGATGTCGTGGATGTCAACGATGTGCTGGGCCTGATCCAGGTCTGGGGCACCAACGACTTCGGCGGCGATCTCGACGGCAGTGGACTCGTCGACGTCAATGACATCCTGCGACTCATCGAGTTCTACGGTCAGCCCTGCCCCGAGTAGGCACCGCGTTATCGAATCCCGATAGCCACCCGGCCACCCGTTGGTCCTGGTGGCGACATGGCTGCTTTCCGCCGCCCTGGCGGATGGCCCTGCCTGGTCGGGTGCCCACATGGTGGATAACCCGTGTTCACCACCGGTTGGGCTGCACTTCCGATTTATACTCGAGGCCATCAGATTCGGCAGTCGCGCCTGCCGGACACCCCTGGGGCAAAGGAGACAACATCATGATCTCGAAGATCGCCATGACACTTGCAGGCTGCGGTGTACTTGCCGGAACAGCTTTCGCCAGTCCGTTCCAGGGGGTATTCACGGACATGGTCAACTACAGTGATCTGGGCGCCACCTATCGGCTCTATGCCTACTTGGATGCCGGTGCCCGCGTCGATGCGGTCTATGGCAATGCCACCGGGGAGTTGAGTATCACCCCCGGATTTGACAAGTCGTTCTACCAGAACGCCGCTGGCGGCAACACCTCGCAGGCCATCAACAGCGCCTTCTTCGTCTTCGTCCCCGAACTCGAGTGGGATTCCTACGTGAGCATCGGTGCCCTCTACCAGAACGGTGATCCATTCGGTTCAAACAATCTCAATGACATCGGGATCGACTGGACCAGTTTCGAAGCCGGCCTGGGACTGCAGACCGACAATGGGTCGTGGTTCGTCACGCCCGAGGACCCACAAGGCGAAGAAGTCAACGGCCGGGTCTTCCTGGGCCAGTTCACCGTTGTCGGCGGGACCGGCGAGAGCACCGATGACATCTCGGGTCAGCTGAATCTCCAGGGCAAGGACGCCGACGGCAACACGTGGACAATGATCGGTGCACCAATCAATGGCTTTCCCGCCCCTGGGGCCATCGGCCTTCTGGCCATCGTCGGACTGGTTGGATCCTCGCGACGTCGTTGACCTCAATTCGAAACAGGGAATCAGATCGTTCCCGGACAACAGGAGATAGTGATGCGATCACGAATTGTCATGATGCTTGCAGGCTGCGCCATGATTGCCACCACGGCCGTGGCCAGTCCTTACATCAACTTGGAGACAGAGTTGTATCACATCGGAGAGCAGGGTCACACCTTACGGCTCTATGCCAACTTGGACGCCGGTGCCCGCATCGATGCGGTCTATGGCAACGCTCAAGGCGAGCTCTCGATCGAGACCGACGGTAGTTTTTATCAGGATGCCGCTGGTGGAAACACCTCGCAGGCCATCAACAGCGCCTTCTTCAGTTTCGTTCCCGCCCTGCAATGGGATTCCTACGTGAGCATCGGTGCCCTCTACCAGAACGGTGATCCATTCGGTTCGAACAACCTCAATGACATCGGGATCGACTGGACCAATTTCGAAGCCGGCCTGGGACTGCAGACCGACAATGGGTCGTGGTTCGTCACGCCCGAGGACCCGCAGGGTGAAGAACTCGGCGGCCGGGTCTTCCTGGGACAGTTCACGCTTCAAGAAGGCAGCACGGAACTGTCGGTACAAGTCAACCTCCAAGGCAAGGATGCTGACGGCAACACGTGGACACAGATTGGCGCTTGGGGCTGGGCCACGATTCCCGCCCCTGGGGCCATCAGCCTTCTGGCCATCGTCGGACTGGTTGGATCCTCGCGACGTCGTTGACAGACAACACGTCCTCGGACCTGGCAGCATCGCGACACCACGGGTGTCCCGCGTGAGCGGTGCACTTCCAGTACAGTCGTGGCATGGAAGCCATCAACATCACGAACGCCCTGGGACGATTCCACGACCACTGGTCACCACGGATCATCGCTGAACTCAATGGCCAGCAGGTGAAACTGGCCAAGTTCCTTGGTGCCTTCGACTGGCATTCCCACCCCGGTGAAGACGAGATGTTCCTCGTCCTCGATGGGTCCTTCACCATGGAGTTCCGGGATCGAACGGTCGAATTGAAGACGGGAGAGATGATCGTCGTCCCACGCGGGGTCGAGCACCGACCGGTGGCCGACGAGGAATGCGCCGTGATGCTGGTCGAACCCACCGGGCTGATCAACACCGGTGACGCTGAGACATCGGATCGCACCACGACTGGAACCTGGATCGAGTAGCGCACCAGCAGGTCAGGCGATCAACAGTTGCCCCACTCGTTGAGAAGCAATAGCACGTCATTGACATCGACAACGCTGTTGTCATCAAGATCGCCGCTGCCATCGCCTCCCCACTGGGCAATCATCTCCAGCAGGTCATCCACGCCGACAACACCATCGCCATCCAGGTCCCCCAGGCAGGCATCACACTCATCGGGCCAGCCGTCGCCATCAGCATCTTCGCTGGTGCCACTGGCGAGGTCGCAGTCATCGGGAAGTCCATTGCCATTGCAGTCGGCGGTGGTCCCCGCGGGAAGCGTATTGAGAAGTTGCGAGGGCGCCAGGATGCCCGTGCAGATCCGGACCTCGTCGATGGCACCCTTCAGCCGTTGGTTGATGCTGCCCTGGGCATTCCGCTTTCCACCCAGCATGAGGTCCATGAAGGCCGGGTGATGAGCCATGTTCTTGTTGTACGTCAACGTCTCGAAGTCCGAATCCAGGCCGAACCGGATCGAGTGTGACCAGGCGTCATGAGCCACGCTGACATGATGCCACTGGTTGTCCTGGATCAGGAGATTGGATGTAACGGTCCAGATGTTTCCGTTGCCGCCGAAGAACATCACCAGTTCCCGACCATTGATGCCGCTGGTCTTGCCGAAATTGACATCGACGTTCTGATGGATGCCACCACCCTGGGCATAGATCGTGTAGTTCGTGTAGTAGTCGGGATGCGGATGATCCTTGCGATGGACCAGTACCTGCTTGCCCCCGAGTTCATCAACACGGACCCAGCACTCGAAGGTGAAGGCCTGTGGGTCGTTCGCGGTGAAGGTGGTGACATTGAAATCATCATCAATGAGCACCCGGCCGACACCACCCAGGTACAGGGCGCCCGTGTTCGGTGCGCCGGTCTCCAGGATGGTGGCGGGACCGACCTCGCCTGAATACTCGGCCTCCTTGGGCTCTCCGACGAGGCCGTAGGGGCCATCATCGAGTACCTCTTCCCCGGCCTCCTCGAACCGCCAGTAGCCCTGGACTGTTGTCGCCGAATCAGCCGCGGACACCAGGTCGCAGGCATCCAGGCGGCCGTTTCCATTGCAGTCCAGGCACCAGTCACTTCCATCACAGTCCAGGAGATCCAGTTCATCACGAATACCGTTGCCGTCGCAGTCCTCCGCGGCCGGGCACGCTGGACCAACCACCATCTGCTCATGGCAGCCCATGTCCACCACGCCAACGAAACGGATTGCACCGGCCAGATCAAGTGGCATCGGCTCCGTCACGTCGCCATCACCATCCAGGTCGGCTTCGTCAGCCGGAACAACGCCGTCATCACCAAGGTTGACACCGCTGGAACAAGCAGTCATTCGGTAGTCGCCTGTAATCGTCGGGAAGTGTCTGGGATCGTCCGCAAACGCGGGCTCCAGGTCGATGTTCCCGGCACCGTCATATCCACCCTCGATGTTGGAATGGGTCACCACCGCAGCATGGTTGTTCGTCCAGTACTGGGCGCCCTTCTGGGCCTTGTTGCCGCGGATGATGCTGTTGTGCGTCACGCCTTCCTGGGCATGAGCCCCGCCACCGGAATCACCGGCGACATTGTCCATGATCGTGTTGTTGACCATGAGCGTCGAACCCGAGGCGTAGGCACCACCACCATGCCACCGAGCACGATTGCCCGTCATGAGATTGCCGGCGACCACGCCGCCACCCGTGTAGAGACCGCCACCCTTGTCGTGTGAAATGTTGTCCTGGATGGTGTTGCCGACGATCCAGGTATCCTCCGCGGCCACGACCCGCAGGCCACCGCCCTGGCCACCATAGCCAAGGTCGCCCGAGACATTGCCGCGGAAGCGACACCCCTTGATGACCAGGCGACTGGTCTGCGAACAATACAGCCCACCACCATTCCCCTGCGTGGAGTTGTCGTCGAAGATGTTGCCGTCCAGGAGCAGGTCGCCCCCGACGAGGCGAGCCCCGCCTCCATCGTTCCAGGCGCGATTGCCCGAGATCGTATTGGCCTTGATGATGCCGGTTCCAGTAATGGTGCAATCCATGCCACCACCGATGTCACCCGGGGTGTCGTAGTTGGGCCCACCGGCATAGTTGCCGGTAATGGTGTTGAAGCTGACAGTGGCATCAACCGCGTTGAGCCAGAATCCGCCACCATCATCCCGCGTCGTATTGCCCTCGATGATGTTGTTCGTGATGCTGGCCACCTGGCAGCCGATGTACAGTCCGCCGCCGACATCATTGCCGGAGTTTCCGCGGACGATATTGCCAGTGAACTGGAAGTTGTTGCAGGTGACATAGACGCCCCCACCATCGTCACCCATGGCCTGGTTGTTCTCAATCGTGTTGCCGATCATGCTGATGTCAATGCATTCCTCCAGCCGCATTGCGCCACCACTGCCACTGATGCTGTAGTTGCCCGTGATCGTGTTGTTCTGCATGACAAGCGAAGACGCCACGGCATAGATGCCGCCCCCGTTGTACCAGTCCGCCGAGTTGTTACTGATCGTATTGCCGATCAGGACGGCACTGGACTGCGTGAAGTAGAGGCCACCGCCGTCCGTGGTCACGTGATTGTCCGTGATGATGTTGCCCTCGATGGTCGGCGAGGCGCCGCCACAGTAGATCCCACCACCCTTGTTCCAGAACACCTCGGTACTTCCGGTGCCACCGCGAATGGTGAACCCTCTCAGGATCGAGTTGTTGCCCTCGGCTGTATTGAAGGTCACCACCGCTCCGCCACAGCCACAGAGGTCCTCGGCGAGATCCGCGCAGAACTGTTGCCAGACTTCCGTACAGCAGGTCGGCTCGTAGTAGCACACCTCGGCGGCACAGGCCTCGCTGGTGCAGCCACCATTGAATGGAGAGGCATCACAGCAGTTGTGGCTGCCGAACTTGGACCCCCCCGCATCGATCGTCGTGGACTCCGGACCGTTCTCGCTCTCGACCGTGATTGTCTTCCCATTGAAGTTGATGATCTCGACGTAGTGCCCATCCCGGACGCGGACCGTGTCTCCATTGCTGGCCGCATCGATCGCTTCCTGGATCGATGCGTGGTCATCGGGAACCCAGATGACATCTGCGGCACCGAATGAAAGGAGAACTGACCAGATCAGGCAGGAAAGCATGGCACTCTCTATCCTCAGAAAAGACGGGCTGGGCACCGCTGGAAGGGTTTTCAAAAACAAATGCCAGCCCAACCATATATAGCTCCGGAGACACCCGCTCACAAGCCATATCACCAGCAGAACGGCCAAACGGATCCACCGCCTGCCCGGGAGATGGCGTGAGCCCGGGTTCCGCGATGATCACGCCCCCGAGATTGACACGAACTCGGTGTTCGGCATCATGGAAGCCCCCCGGGCCACCGGGATCCTGACACCCCCTGCCCAGGCCAACTGACCGTGAACCAACTGCTCGTCATTACCTTCTACAAGTTCACCAGGCTTGATGATCACGCCTCTCTTCGAGACGCCATCGAGTCCTGCTGTGATTCCAATGATGTCAAGGGGATCATCCTCCTGGCCAACGAGGGAATCAACTCCACGATTGCCGGGCCCCGGGAAGGCGTGATGGCGGTGCTCGACTTCCTGCGCGAAGACCCTCGCCTCGCCGACCTTCAATGGAAGGAATCGTCTGCCGGCAAGCAGCCCTTCCGAAAGTTGAGGGTACGGCTGAAGAAGGAAATCGTGACGATGGGCGTACCAGACGTCGATCCGACCCAGTTGGCCGGAACCTACGTCACGGCCGAGGACTGGAACGATCTGATCAGCGATCCCGAGGTCATCGTGATCGATACCCGGAATGACTACGAAGTTGAGATCGGCTCCTTCGAACGGGCTATCAACCCGGACCTCCAGAGCTTCGGGCAACTGCCCCAGTGGCTTGAAGAACATCTCGACATCGATGCCCAACCACGCGTGGCCATGTTCTGCACCGGTGGCATCCGCTGCGAGAAGTCAACCGCCCTGCTCAAGCAGGCCGGCGTGAAGGAGGTCTACCACCTCGAGGGTGGGATCCTCAAGTACCTGGAACGCATCCCCGAGGACGAGAGCCTCTGGAAAGGCCAGTGCTTCGTCTTTGACGAGCGTGTCTCCGTCGGCCATGGCCTCAAGGTTGGACACTATGACCTGTGCCGTGCCTGCCGATATCCGCTGCAGGCGTCTGATCGGAAATCCGAGCACTACCAGGAAGGTGTGAGTTGCCCGAGATGTCACGACCAGACGACTGACGAACAGAAGGCCCGGTTCGCCCAGCGCCAGCACCAGGTCGACCTGGCCCGGCAGCGTGGGCAGGACCATATGGCCTGAACACCTGCAACCAGATACGCACCGACACCAGGCAATTTAAAAGAGGATCGAAAAGCAGTCGGCCTCGAACGGGTGCCGCCGCACGGAATTGCGATCCCGGCCATTGACTTGCGTTGGCGAAATCGGTCTAATTTGTCGTGGCACAGGCCGAGTAACGGCCTTTTCCTGGGGAGTGAAAATGATGTCCAAGATCTGCTTGACCGTTGTCCTCGCGCTCATCACGAGCGGCATGTCAGTCGCCGAAAATGGCACGGTACCGTGCTCAAGCACCTCCGAACTGTTCGACTATCAACCAGTCGAGACCGAAGGCGGTTTCGAGCTGGCGATCTCCGGTGACATCGCCGTTGTCCTGGAGTTGACCGAAGACGACAACTGGGTATCCCAGCATTACCACCGGCAGAACGGAACCTGGGAGTTGGAAGCAACCAGGCCGGCTCCGCATGCCTCCGATCTCATCTACGCACCTTTCAAGCGAGCGGATATCTCCGGCGATTTCACCATCGTCCGCCCTGACTACATGTCGCCCGGCGGCTTCGTCATCTACAACCGCGATGGAGGCAACTGGACGCTCGAGGCGTCGTCCGATGATGACTCCGGCGGCCGATATGGCCTGGCGGCATCCATCTCCGGTGACGTCGCGGCCCTGGGCAACACCTTGCAGAGCGATGGCCAGGCCATCATCTACCGGCGAAGCAGCAACGGGGACTGGTCCCAGGAAGCCATCGTGTCGTCGCCCAGCGAGGACGTCCTGTTCTTCGGTGTCGATGTGGCGGTGGATGGTGACAACCTGCTCGTCGCCACCCTGGATGCTGGTGCCTACGCCTACCAGTTCGACGGTGAAAGCTGGGCCCTCAAGCAGCACCTGACCCATCCCCTGGTAACGGCCCTGGGAACCTCGGTCGACCTGGATGGAGATGTTGCCGTCGTGGGCAGCTACTACGACGGCTCACCGGCCGGCACGGAAGGTGCCGCAGTCTTCCGCCTCAGCGATGGCACATGGTCCATCGAACAGCAACTGGACACGGCTGATCCGAACATCATCGATCTCGGCTTCGCGGTCCGAGTGGATGGCGACATGATCGTCGCGACCGCCGGGGTGAACTTCGGTGATTCACTTGCCCCCGGGACAGTCCACGTGTACCAGTTTGACGGTACGCAGTGGAATGAGATCGACCAGATCGAAACATCGGATCCGGACCTGGTCCCCGGGTTCCTGACCAGCCCGATCGTGGGGCTTTCCGGTACCCAGGTCGCCTCCGGCTATTACTGGGGCGGTGGCGTTCAGTTCAATGAGATTGCGATAAACACGTATCTCCCACCTGGCGATCCGATCGGCCTGGACTGCAACGACAATGATCTCTGCGATGATCTCGACATCGCCTCAGGCAACAGTGGTGACTGCAACGGGAACCAGGTTCCAGACGAGTGCGATCTGGCCGATGGCACCTTGCTGGATGCCAACCTCGATGGCATCCCGGATGCCTGCCAGTGCATTGGCGATCTGAACGGCGACGAGACCATCGGTGTCGACGACCTCCTCGCGCTACTGGCCGAGTATGGCACGGATTGTTCGGCTGGATGCGTGAGCGATCTGGATGGCAGCGGCGAGGTCGATGTCGATGATCTCCTGTCCCTCCTGCAGGTCTACGGCAACGCCTGCTCGTAGCGGCTGGCGCTTCGAGTCACATGGCCGAAGGCGGTGGAGGCCGACTGCCTCGCCGGCATGTCGACGAAAGGCCGCCACACAGGAAAATCTGCTCTCACTCCAGTATTCGCCGGAGACTTGAGCTGATCAGAACTTGATCCCGGCCAGGACAAGGCCACAATAGGGGGACTCTGGATAGCCCCCATGCGAATCAGTATTGCCACAATCCTTGCCAGCCTCCTGGTGCCCTTGGCCGTCTCCGCCGCCACGATCAGCGTGCCGGGTGATTACCCCACGATCCAGGCGGCAATCGATGCGTCCATCGATGGTGACATCATCGCCATTGACGCGGGGACCTTCACGGAACATGGAATCACGCCAGGGGGCCGGGCCATCACGATCCAGGGCACGCGCAACAGCAATGGCACCCTCGAGACCATCATTGATGCCCAGCAGGCTGGCCCTGTCTTCGTGATCAACACGGGTGAGACGTCCAGCACGCTGATCACGGATCTCATCATCACCGGTGGCGACACCCCCACATACGGCGGCGGCCTCTTCTGCTATGGGGTCGAGGCCACTATCAACGGCTGCATCGTCCAGGGCAACTCGGCCAACATTGGCGGTGGAATCGCCTCCGCCTCCAGCAGCCTCACGATCACCAACTGCACCGTCATCGACAACGAGGCCGAGTACGGCGCCGGCATCTACTACGTGACCAGCGAAGGCACGACCACGGGCTGCACCATCTCGGGCAACATCGCCGATGGAGGCGCCGGGACGCTCTTCGAGAACTCCAGCCCGGCCGTCGACAACTGCCTCATCACCGGGAACCTCGCCAATGGCCAAGGCGCCGGGGGATCATGCTTTGGAACAAGCAGCCCGCTGTTGTCCAACTTGACGTTCTCGAACAACAACGCCAGTGGCTACGGTGGTGGTCTGTATATCGATTCTGCCACCCCGACATTGGACAACTGCGTCTTCTCCCGGAACACCGCACTCGATCTGGACGGTGGTGGTGGTGGTGTCCATACGACAGGACCCGCCTTGTTCATTCAATGCCAGTTTCTTGACAACATGAGTCCACGAGGTGGCGGTGTCAGCAGCTGGGACTCCAACCCGATCTTCACTGACTGTTTCTTCAAGAACAACATCGCCGTGTACGGCGGCGGACTGTACAACCAGAACAGCTCTCCTTCTCTCGATGGCTGCACCTTCGAGGAGAATGTTTCTCTTGACGACAATGGCTTTGGGGGAGGAGGCGCAATCGCCAACTGGAACAACTCCGATCCCGTGCTGGACGGCTGCCGGATCATCTCCAATCAGGCCGGGCTGGATGGCGGCGGCATGATCAATCACAGTGATTCCGATCCGGTCATGATCAACTGTGAGTTCCTCTCCAACACCGCTGCCAGGGGTGGTGGCAACTTCAGCATGGCCGACTCGGGGGGAACATTCGTTGGCTGCAGCTTCATCAGCAACACCGCAGAAGATGGCGGTGGATTCCATACAGACAACAGCAGCAACATCGATCTGACCGGTTGCACCTTTACGAACAACAGTGCCAGTGATGTTGGCGGCGGATTCCACAACTCCAATGGCGGCCTTCTCTTCATCGAGGACTGCACCTTCAGCGGAAACTCCGCCAGAGCCGGCGCAGGCTTCTCAAGCAGTGGTGGTTCCCCCTACCTGGAAGACTGCCTGTTCGATCAGAACACGGCGAACGACTACGGGGCCGGCATCTACGCCTCCGACTTCGACTTCTCGACGGTGGAGAACTGCATCCTCACCAACAATGTCGCCACCCGCGGAACAGCCATCTACTGCGATTCAAGCAATGCGCGCATCACAGAATGTGTCATCCAGGGCAATACCGGCACCAGTTCAGCCGCCGGCATCTACTGCATCAATGGCGGCGACCCGGTCATCAAGAACTGCCAGGTGATCGACAACCAGGCACTGCGGGGTACCGGTATTCGATGTGACAGTACCGATGCCATCATCACCGGCTGCACCATCAGCGGAAACATCGCCAATGGTGAACCTGGCGCCGGCGCAGGCATCCTGCTCATCACCTCCAGTCCCATCATTGACCGGTGCTCCATCACGGGCAACCAGGCCGATCTCGGCGGTGGCCTCTATGCCGGCAGCCAGTGCGCACCCCAGGTGCATGGTTGCCTCATCTCGGGCAACACGGCAACAATCGATGGCGGTGGATTCTCCGGCCTCTCCAGCAGCAACGCCTCGTTCACCAACTCACTGGTCTGCGGCAACACCCCCACCCAGTTCAGCGGCCCGTGGAATGACGTCCAGGGCAACCAGGCGCTGGAGACCTGCCCAACCTGCCCGGGGGATGTCAACGGCGATGACCTGGTCGATGTCAACGATCTGCTCTTCGTGATCTCAGCCTGGGATCAGGCCAATCCAGCGGCAGACTTCGATGGAGACGGTCTCGTCGATACCGATGACGTGCTGATCCTCCTTGGCCAATACGGGGACACCTGCCCCTAGCTGGACGGTGACCAGCCCCCCAGATCCCCACCACACCCCCACGCCCCCCCACGCCCCCCACGCCCCCCTACGCCCCCTTCCACCATCCAGGAAGCCCTGT
>JAKVBX010000016.1 GCA_022446795.1 Phycisphaerales bacterium | reverse complement strand
CCATCCAGGGAACGCTCAATGGAGATGGAACGCTGGCGACCACCATCGATGCCCAGCAAGGTGGCAGTGTGTTCGTGATCAACTCTGGCGAAGGTAACGGAACCGTGATCAAGGAACTGGTGATTACTGGAGGCCTCGCCTCTGGCGGCTGGCCCTATACCTCCGGCGGCGGGATCTACTGCTATCTCAGCAGCCCCAACATCACCGGCTGCACGATCTCGGGCAACACGGCCACCGATAGCGGCGGCGGGATCTACTGCTACAACAACAGCAACCCCACCATCAGCGGCTGCACGATCTCGGGCTACTGGTGCACCTATAGCGGCGGCGGGATCTACTGCGCCAACTGGAGCAACCCCACCATCAGCGACTGCACGATCTCGAACAACGAAGCCGAATACGGCGGCGGCGGGATCTACTGCTACAACAGCAGCAACCCCACCATCACAGGCTGCACGATCTCGGGTAACACGGCCAACTACATCGGCGGCGGGATCTACTGCACCTACTGGAGCAGCCCCACCATCAGCGGCTGCGAGATCTCAGGCAACGCGGCCGGCAACGGCGGCGGCGGGATCTACTGCAGCTACAACAGCAGCCCCACCATCACCGGCTGCACGATCTCGGGCAACACGGCCACCGATAGCGGCGGCGGGATCGGGATCAGCCACTTCCTCAACAGCAGCGCCACCATCACCGGCTCTGCCATCTGTGGTAACGCACCAGATCAGATCGACGGTTCGTACAACGCCTCTGGATCCTGTATCGAACAGAGTTGTGACCACTGTTACGTAGACTCTGATGATGACGGCGTCTTCGATTATCTGGACCAGTGCCCCGGCTACGATGACAATCTCGATACGGACGTTGATGGCACGCCAGATTGCATCGACGGCTGCCCGGGCGATCCACTGAAGACCGAACCCGGCGACTGTGGCTGTGGTGAGTTGGAGACCGACACCGACTCTGACGGTACGCCCGATTGCATCGACGGCTGCCCGGACGATCCACTGAAGATCGAACCCGGCGTGTGTGGTTGTGATGTCGCCGAGACAACGGTCATCGGCGATCTCGACTGCGATGGCGACTACGACATTGATGACATCTATGCCGGCATGGCGAACTTCGGCATCGATGAAGCAGGCGAATGCGCCGGCGACACCAACAACGACGGCGTCATCGACATCGAGGACCTGCTGAACATGCTGTCCAACTTCGGATCGGTGTGTCCATAGCCCCCCCCTGATTCATCACGGGGCAACGTCCCCGGATACCACACCGCCGCACAAAAAAAGGCGCTAACCTCACGCCTCCGGTGTGGCTGCCTTCACCATGGCGATGATGCCGGCCCGGACTGCATCGGGGAGGTCATCCCAGGCACTGATCAGTTGCTTCAACTGCGTATCCGTCATCAACTGCGCCGCAATCTGCGCCACTTCAGGATCGTCGCATTCGCAACTCTTGCTTTGCCCGTGACTTGATGACATGCGCACGGGGGTTCGAATCCCCCCGGCTCCACTTTGCGCCGCACTTGGCTTACGGAGCGGGCGTTCGAAGGCTCAGGCAACCACGATGGTTTCGCCTGTCGTCCTCGACGACCCGCTGCGGGGTCGCCCTCGTTCAACCGCCATAGCCCCCAACTCGATTCACAAAACCTGAACCCCACCGCAGCCCCGGCAGAGACCCTGTCGGGGCTGTTCCTTTATATGGGAGCCTCCAACCAGTTCCCTTGAGCCCGGCACCCGACCTCAATGATGACGGGATCGTCAACGGCGAAGAACTCTCCCTGTTACTTGGCGCGTGTGTCCATAAGCCAAGGTCCTTGTTGCCTCTCTCTATGAAGATCCAAACCCCCAGCACCCCGGATTCCACCCTGGGGAGCCATTTTGACGGCCGAGGATTGAAACGAACCAACTGTTCCCCGACAATGACTGGCCACGTCGGGAGAACAGAGATATGACAGTCCCAGGAAGCCCCCTAGCCGCAGCGGCCATTTCGCTGATATGCGTGACATGGTCCCTGTCATCATCCGCAGATGCCAGTACGGAATACGACTGTCGACCGATCGAAACGGCGAAGTTGATCGGCGAACAGTGGACCGGCCAACTCCGCTTCGGCGGGTGCGTCGACATCAGCGGCAACACCGCCGTCATCGGCGCCAACAGGGACGGCAGCGAGTCCGGCAGTGTGTACGTCTTCACGCGAGAAGCCGATGGCACCTGGCTGGAGTCCGCCAAGCTGACCGCTTCTGATGGTGCTGACTATGACCAGTTCGGGCAGGCGGCCGCCATCGAAGGCGATCGTATCTTCGTCGGAGCGCCCAAGCACGGCCTCTACAACCATGGCGCCGTCTATATCTACGAACGTGACGATACCGGAGCCTGGTCTCAAACCCGGAAACTGGAAGCGTCTGATCAATCCAATTGGGCGGAGTTCGGCTACTCGGTTGACGCCGATGGAGATCGACTCGCTGTTGGCGCCACCTATGATGATCGCGACGGGGCTGATACCGGAAGCACCTACGTCTATGACCTGGACGAAGATGGCAACTGGACGGAGACCGCCATCCTGCGCGCCAGCTCACCGCAGCTCTACCGCCGACTCGGAAACGCCGTTGCCATCGACGGAAGTCGACTTGCTGTCGGCGCCCGGTATCACGATGGCGACGAATACGACTCAGGCAGTGTCTTCATATTCGAGGAGTTGGAATCCGGCGGCTGGAGCGAAATCCAGATGCTCACGGCCAATGATGATGACGCCTACGACTACTTTGGCCACAGCCTTGATCTTCAAGGCAACCGGCTCCTGGTCAGCACCTGGGCGGACGATGAGACGGGCCACGACGCCGGCGCCGCCTATTTCTTTCAGGCCGCCGCTGATGGCACCTGGTCGCAGGCCCAGAAAATCACGGCACCAGATGCAGTGAGCACCAACTACTTCGGTGATGAAGTCCGACTGGATGGTGACACTATCGCCATTTCAGCACCAGGCTACTCCGGCGCCAATGGCGCGACGTACATCTTCACGATCGACTCGTCCGAATACTGGACCTATGCACAGCAGTTGATCTTCTCCGATTCGAGTTCAAATGACTTCGCCGGTCAGGGCCTTGGCCTTGATGGTGATTCCATCATCATCGGGATACCGGCCGATGATGAGCTCGGCAATGATGCCGGCGGCGCCGTTGCCTTCCAGTTCAATCCCGACTCCGGCTGGTCCGAGTCGACCTACGTCCTCCCAAGTGATGGGACCGGTTCATCCCTGGGCGGATTCGCCACGTCGATCTTCAACAACACGATCGTGTCTGGCGCCCCTGCCATATTCGGGGGAGAAGGCCAGGCGACGGTGTTCGAGTGGACTGGTGACAACGGCTGGTCACAAGTCGCCTGGCTGCAGGACGAATCGGGTGAGTCCTCGACGTTCTTCGGGTACTCCGTCGCACTCCATCAAGATACGATCCTGGTCAGTGCTCGCGGTCATGACATCAACTCGGGCCGCGTGTACACCTACGAACGTAACACCGACGGCCTGTGGGACCTGGACCAGGCACTCACGTCCTCCGACGCCAGCAGCTATGACCGATTCGGCTGGAGCATGGACCTGGATGACCAGACCGCCGTCATTGGCGCCATCTTTGGCGACGCCGGCGCCACGAGCAGCGGCAGTGCCTACGTATTCGACCGAGACTTCGAGGGGAGCTGGGTTGAAACTGCCGCACTATCGGCATCAGATGGTGAGATCGATGATCAGTTCGGCTACTGCGTCTCGGTGACCGATGATCTCATCGCTGTCGGCTCGCCCTATGACGACAACGAACAACATGGCACGAATGCCGGCGCCGCATACGTGTTCCATCGCGACGGCGATGGAAACTGGGCCGAGACGGCCAAGCTCCTGCCCGCCGATGGCTACGCTGAACAGCAGTTCGGAACCTCCATGGCATCCTCTGCTGAGTTCATCGCGGTTGGCGCGCCGCGTGACGATGGCAATCGCGGCGCCGTCTATCTCTTCGAGTTCATCAATGGCGAGGACCTCGTCCAGTCCGCCAAGTTGGTTGATCTCACTGCTGGAGGAGGCGAGCAACTGGGCGGCAGCATCACCATCGATGGCAACTACATCATCGCGGGAGCACGGTATGCCGATGGGTCCGGAAGTTATGACGCCGGTGCCGTCGTCGTTTTCCTCCGTGATGCCGATGGATCATGGAGCCTTGTCCACAAGATCGGCCAGGATGACCCGGACTCCTACGATAACTTCGGCTGGTCCGTCGACGCCCACCAGGGCGTGATCGCCACCGGTGCCCCGAACGATGACGGCGGCGGCCACAGCGCCGGGGCCCTCTACGTGTTCACATCCGATGACTACCTGGACTGCAATCAGAATGGCGAGTGTGACAGCATCGACTTCCTTGATGGCGTCAGCCTGGACTGCAACGGCAATGACATACCCGACGAATGCGATATCGCCGACGGAACGGCCGTGGACTGCAACTCGAATGGCATTCCCGACAGCTGCGACCTGGATGGTGGCCTGCTTTCGGACTGCAATGACGATGGATTCCCCGACGAGTGCGAGACCGACTACCAGGACTGCAACGGCAACGGCATCGCCGACAGCTGCGACCTGGACGGCGGCACCAGCGATGACTGCAATACCAATGGCCAACCAGATGAATGCGAGCTGACCGAAGATCTCGACTGCAATCAGAATGGCATCCTTGATTCCTGCGATATCAAATCCGGCGCCAGCGATGACCTGGATGGGAACGGGATACCGGACGAATGCCCCATTCCATGCCCCGAGTCAAGCAGAGTACTCGCCCACCCGTTCGAGTCCAACATGCAGGCGTGGGCCATGGCCGATTCCGGAAGCCGCTTCGCTGTCCGAAGCGTCACCCAATTCACACCGAATACGCGTGATATCAATATCGCGATCTACGAGGATGGCTCATGGCTTCCCATCGCCGCCTTTACCCTGGATCCGGAGACAACCAACGCGGCTACCCCAAGCTGGGGCGAACCAATCGCCATGGACGATAACTGGCTTGCGATCGCCACCTGTGGCGATGGCCTTCGGCTCTACTACGAATTGAACGGTGAGTGGATTGGACCCGGCACCATCAATGACGCCCAGGCATCAGGATTTCCCGGCTATAGCGTGGCGATGAACGACGGCTGGTTGGCCGTTTCAAACGCCAATGATGTGAATTCACTTCAACTCTATGACTATCTCGATGGAACCTGGACGCTGCAACAGGAGTTCATCGACTCCTTCCTGATTGGCTCGGCCATTGATCTTGATGGCGAGTGGCTGTTCGCCACCGCGATCGGCCAGACCCTGGACGGAAAACGGGGTACTGTCCATGTTCTTCGCCTGCAGGACGGAACGTGGATCCCATGGCAGGTGCTCACAGCCGACTTCCAGGGTGCCGACAATATGCCGATGGGCGCTCATGTCCATGTTGATGGCGATCTGGCCGTGGCTACCTCGTCCCCAGAATTTAGCAGCAGCCCGACCCAGGATGGACAGGTACACATCTATCGCCTGAGCGGTGATGAGTGGACCCTGGAGTCCGCCCTCGAGGCTCCGGAAGGCAGCTACCCGCCGGGCTATGGCCGAAACGCCAAACTGCAAGACGGCATGCTCGCGGTCAGTGGATTCGTTCTGACAGAGGACGAACAGCTGGAGGGCGTGGTCCACATCTATGATCTTGGTGACAGCCAGGCCCCTGTATTGACACGGACGCTGCAGTCTGAGTCGGTGAACTCCAGGTATGGCCACGCCCTGCTGTGGCAACCTGAAGCCCTGCTGGCGAACCGTGATGAAGTCATCTATACGGGCGGAAACGTGGAGGTACTGCGACTCGATGACGCCGGCACCCTCATTGACTGCAATGCCAACGGTATCTGTGACAGCAACGATATCTTCAACCAGACCAGCTTCGACTGCGACGACAACGGCGTACCGGACGAATGCGACATTGCCGATGGCCTGCTGATTGACATCGATGACAACCTGGTCCCTGACGCCTGCGAACCCGACTGCGATGGCGACCAGGTCCCGGATGGCTACGAGATCGCCCAGGGATTGGAGCCCGACTGCAATGGAAACGGTGTTCCTGATGGATGCGATATCGCAGGGGGCTACTCCCCTGATGGCAACCAGGATGGCATACCGGACGAGTGTGGCGCCTCCTTCGTGATCACCGTCGACCCCGACGGCGGCGGTCTCTTCAGTGACCTGCAGGCCGCCCTGGACTTCGCGCCACCCGGTTCAATCATCCAGGTGGCACCAGGAACGTACACCGGCCCGTTTACCCTCCCATCGCACCAGGTCAGCCTGATCGCAGACGAAGGCCCCGGACAAACCCGCCTGACTGCTGCGGAACAGAGTCCCACGATCCTGCTGATCCAGGGCGATCACGACCGCTCCACGATCGTGGATGGATTCTCGGTTGAAGACGAAACGAGCATGCTCTCCTGCGTGGTGATCCTGGACTGCTCCCCCACCCTTCGGAACATGGTGTTCCGAAACAACCTCGGCCTCCTCGGCGCGAGTATCCGTATCGAGAATGGCAGTCCGTTGATCGAGAACTGCCTGTTCGAGCAGAACAGCGCGGGCCGCGGTGGCGCGATGAGCATCACCGGCACCAACCAGGATGCTGCGGCAACCGTCACCGACTGCCAGTTCATTGCCAATGAAGCCACGATCCCACTGCTGTATGACGGCAGCGGTGGCGCCCTGGCGGCGACGGAGACCAATGTCGAGATCATGAACAGCCAGTTCCTGGCCAACACATCCGCCTTCACCGGCGGCGGTGTTTCGACCAAGGACACAGACCTGGTCATCTCCGGATGCGAATTCCTGGGCAATCAAGCCGACGTACTCGGCGCCGCGGCGGCCTTCGGCGGAGGTGAGATCGGCATACAGCAGTCACGCTTCTGCGGAAATGACCCCAATGACCTGGTTGGCCAGTGGATCGACAACGGCGACAACTACTTCGGTTTCGACTGCGACGATAACGGCCAATGTGATATCGACGACATCGCCGCCGACCCAACCCTTGACTGCGACAGTGACGGGCTGATCGATGCGTGCGAGCTCGCTTCTGGCGACGAACCGGATTGCAACAACAATGGCATACCGGACTGGTGCGACATCAATGTCTACGGCACCTCGTTTGACTTCAATGCCAATGGTGTTCCAGACGAATGCAAGATCGACTGCAATGACAACGGGTTCCCGGACTACATCGACATCCAAACCGGGAACTCGGAGGACTGCGACGGCAACGGAATTCCCGACGAGTGCGAAGACTGCAACTCAAACGGCATCGGGGACGGATGTGATATCGCTGACGGGACCAGCAACGACGTCGACCAGGACGGCATCCCGGACGAGTGCCAGGACGACTGCGACCAGGACGGCAGCCCTGACGCCTGGGAGATCGATCAAGGACTGGAACTCGACTGCAATGCCAACAGCATCCCCGACTGGTGTGACATCAATGTCTTCGCATCAAGCGAGGACTGCGATGGCAACGGCGTGCCCGATGAATGCGACCTGGCTTCGGGGGCACTGAGCGACTGCAACCAGGATGGCCTGATCGATGAATGTCAGCCCGATTGGGTCGATTGCAACACCAATGGCGTGCTGGACTCATGTGACCTGGACAGCGGAAGCAGCATCGACTGCAACCAGAACGGAACACCGGACGAATGCGATCTTGCTGACGGATCAGCCTCTGACTGCAACCAGAACGGTGTTCCCGACAGCTGCGAGATCGCCGATGGATCCGACACCGACTGCAACAGCAACGGCATCCTCGACTCCTGTGACATCAAGTCAGGGGTCCTGTATGACTGCGACACCAATGGCATCGCCGACATCTGCCAGTCTGACTACGCCGATTGCAACGAGAACGGCCTTGCTGACCTCTGCGATATTGAATTTGATGTCAGCGATGACCTGAACAACGATGGTATCCCGGACGAATGCGATCCCGACTGCAACCAGAATGGCTACCCGGACTTCTTCGATATCGCTTTCGGCATCTCGGATGACGACAATGAGAACGGCATCCCTGACGAGTGCGAATGCCCGGATATCGACGACAACGGCATCGTGGACGTCGACGACCTCCTCATCCTGATCGGGGCCTATGGACCATGTCCTGGTGAACCCGGCTGCCCAGCCGACGTCAACTGGGATGGCATGGTCGATGTGAATGACCTGCTGCAACTGCTTGAGCGTTGGGGCGAACCATGTGACCCCTGACCTCGTGTCTTCAACACCCCTGATCCGTGATCTCCCACCGCAGCCCCGGCAGAGAACCTGTCGGGGCTGTTGCTGTGTACAGCAGATGAAGACCGGTAGAATCCGGTCCATGAACACTTTCCTCGCCAGACCACTGCTGATCGTTCTCGCCCTGCTCTCAATCATGCCGGGCCTCGCCTCGGCGCAGATGGCCGACATGCGATCGAGTCCATTCGAGGCCCTGAGATGGAATGGCGACGCTCCAGAAGTCATGGTCCAGTCCACCTGGTACCGACCCGTGGCGATTCACGGGGTCGATGTTGAAGAGGTGCTCACCTACTGCAAGCAACAGTATGGAGGCCGCGCCAAGAAGAGATTCGGCGAAGACCTCCCCGCNGCGNTCAAGGGGATGGGCCATCCACTGCCCGCCACCGTCGACCTCAAGCTGATCCGCCTCGATGATGGCGAGGAGGTCACGCTCACCGGCGTCCCGAGCACCACNAGCAATCGCCGGGCGATCTGGAGCGCCAACCAGAAAGCGGATGGACGGGGCCGGAGTTCCCGGCAACCATCGTCAACCGGTCGGATCTCCCGCCAGCAGGCCCTGGCCGACCTGGCGGCTTTTCAGCAAGGTCTCGATGACCAGTTCTCCTATCGACACCTGCGTGGAATCGACCTCCCGGGCGAACTCGGCAGGATCCAATCAACGTTTGGCGAGCAGGTTGACGTCGAGGAACTCGCGTGGCAACTGCACACCCTCATGATGACCTTCGGCGATGGGCATGCCGGTGCTCGATCGCGATACATGACACGACCCTCACGCTATCCGCCCTGTCTCCTGGACCAGGCCGCCGACGGGGTGGTCGCCCTTGCTCCAGATCGTTCCGGTTTCCTTGATCCCGATCGACCGTATATCGTCGCCATTGATGGTCAACCGATCGATGAACTGATCGAGACGATACAACCACGCATCGTCGACGGCAGCCCGCAACTGGTCCGAGCACGTGGCCTGCAGGAACTCCGGAACCTGGAACTCATCCGCAAGGTCTTTCTTGGGAAGCCCGATCGATCCACCATGACCTGCACACTGGCGACCGGACCATCCGATCCCAATCCCGTCGATGTCGAGGTTGCCATGTCATCCGATCGGCCGATCTATGGCGACTGGCCCCGCCGGGAGTCCGGGATCATCGGCGAGAACATCGGCTACCTCCGAATCGAGGACATGGATGACCGACTCATCCCTGGTATCCAGGCTTCCATGGACGCCTTCCGCGATACCGAGGGACTGATCGTCGATGTCCGCGGGAACGGCGGCGGAACCCGGTTGCCGCTGATCGTGCTGGCCGGCTACCTGCTGGGGCCCGACGAAGACCCCTGGGTCGGCAACGTGGCCCGCTACCGACTGAGCGATCGCTTCGGAAGAGACCACCTGAATGCCCGGTACATGTACCGCGCCGATGATCCCCGCTGGTCGGACGCGCAACGCCAGGCCATTACGGACCTGGCAGCGACATTCACGCCGGAATGGGATCACCCCACGGGCTTCAGCGACTGGCACTACCTGGTCCTGGACCGCACGGGTTCGGATACGGAGTACTTCTATGACAAGCCCGTTGTGGTCCTGTCCGACGCCAACTGTTTCAGCGCCACGGACATCTTCCTTGGCGCGCTGGCTGACCGACCACGGATCACACTGATGGGCAGCTCCAGTGGCGGTGGCAGCGCCCGATCACAGCGATTCGAACTGCCCAACAGTGGAATTGAAGTCCGGTGTGCTTCGATGGCGTCATTCCGCCCTGATGGCCGTCTCTATGACGGCCAAGGAGTCGAGGTGGACGTCGAGGTCATGCCGGCGGCCCACTTCTTCATCGATGGTGGCAGCGATACCGTGCTAGACGCCGCCATCCGCCATGTTCGTTCAGGCAACAACCACGATCCGACGACTCGGCCCTGACACGCTCAATCACCGCTGTGACCACTGCCCCGGCAGCGATTGCCGGGGCTGTCTTTCTGCTTTCACATGACCTGCCGGACGGTTCGCGTCACGGACGCTGAACGGTCTGCCAGCCGGAGCTTCGTTCACCCGAATCGGTCTGCAGGATTCGTCGCTCGATCCGCCCATCGCTCCAGGCGCGGTACAGGACGGTATGCGCCGGAAGCGTTCCAGCAGTCGTCGAGATGCTGACAATGGACGGGGCCGTTTTCGATTCCCCCTCCGATTCACCTTCCTCCATGCCACCCAGCAGCAGGGCCGCCACACCAATGGCCGCGGCCGCGAGGCCGAATCGCAACCGTCGAACCGAGCGTTGCAGGTCAAGAACAGTGGTATCCATGGTCATGTCACCGGTCCTCCTTGTGATCCCACGAGGGTAGCATCCCCACATCACCGGGACCCTCGGCAATTCCGTTGGATTTCAGGCCGACAGGCCATTGATTTCCCCCACCACCGGCCCACAATGGAGGGTCGATGGAGCGACCCGTGAAGAACCTGATTGCCTGCTGCCTGATCCTGGGACCCACGGCCTGGACTGCTGCCGATGTGCTCCATGTCCCGGACGACTACCCCACCATCAACGAGGCACTGGCCGCCGCCCAGGATGGCGACACCGTAGCCATTGCCGCCGGCACCTATCTCGGCTCGTACCTTGACCCGAACGGCAAGAGCATCGTGATCGAGGGCGAGATCGATGGGACGGGCCAACCGCTGGTGACCATCGATGGACAGCAATCCGGCGCCGTCCTGCAATGCCGAAGCGGCGAAGACACGTCAACCGTCTTTCGTAATCTCATCCTGACCAATGGCTCCTCCTATTACGGAGGAGGGATGACGCTGTTCGGCGCCAGCAGCCCCTTGATCGAGAACTGCCTCTTCACCGGCAACATCGGGACCATCGAAGGCGGCGGCATTCACCTGCGCGGCCAATGCCATCCCGAGATCATCAGTTGCCGGTTCGAGAACAACACGGCACCCAACGGCGGTGGCATCTTCGGCCTCGACGGTGCCAGTCCGCAGCTGGTCGGTTGCACCATCAGCAACAATACCGCCACACAGCACGGCGGCGGCGCCCACTTCACGCGAGGCGCCCCCACGTTCGACAACTGCCTGATCTCGGACAATGACGCCGTTCGCGGCGGCGGCCTGTACACCATCCAGAACTGCAATCCGGAACTGACCGGATGCACCTTCCAGGGCAACCTGGCCGACATCGATGGCGGCGGCATGTACAACCTGAACAACTGCGCCGCCACGCTGACGGACTGCGACTTCATCGAGAACTCCGTCTCCGGCGGAAAGTTCTCCTTCGGTGGTGGAATCTACAACCGCGACAACAGCAACCCGATCCTGGTCAACTGCTGGTTCATCGGGAATTCGTCCACCGGGGTCTTCGCCTCCGGTGGCGCCATCGCCAACACGGAAAGCAGCCCGAGCCTGACCAACTGCGTGATCGAGGACAACACCACGGCCGGGGCCGGAGGCGGTATGTCCAATACCGGCGAGGCATGCGTTCCCGTCATCAGCGACTGTGTCTTTTCCGGGAACACCGCCACCAACGGCGGCGGCCTGTCCGCCTCCAGCGGCAGCAGCCCCTCGATTTCCGCATGCACGATCTCCGGCAACATCGCCAGCAATGGCGGTGGCCTCCTGAGCATCAATGACAGCAGTCCGATCCTGGCTGATTCACTCGTCTGCGGCAACACGGGGGACCAGGTCGTGGGCAACTTCGTTGACAACGGGGGCAACGAGATCAACCCGGAGTGCCCGCCCTGCCCCGGCGACGCCACCGGCGACGGTCTCGTGGACGTGAACGACGTGCTCTACGTCATCTCCGCCTGGGACAGCCCGGACCCCAATGCCGATTTCGATGGCGATGGCCTGGTCGATGCGGATGATGTCCTGATCCTGCTGAGCCATTACGGCGAAGCCTGCCCCTGACCAATCCACCCTGCTTCAACCGCCTCTCCTCCGCCTGCGATACCGTATGGTGATCCTGTCAGCGAGGGCATCACCATGAGTACAGCCGCACCATCTGATTTCAAGGCACTGGAAGAACTCCCGGACTACACCCGGTCCGCGCTGATCGAACTCGCCGAACGGGGCAATGTGACGATCACCCGGGTTGATGCGAAGGTGAGCCCGGTCGGCCTTGATGTCCTGGTCGACATGACCTGGACCGAGAGTTCGGGCAGTGGCAAGAACCGACGAACCGTCACGTGCTACCAGACCGTGATGTTCTTCCATCGACCCGAGTCGAAGTTGCCCAAGTTCCGGATCAATCATCACGAGGGGTTCCTGAGCTCCTGGTCGGCCGGTGCCACCGACAACACGGGTGATGCGGTCGTCGAGATCCAGGATCGGCCGGATTTCTCCAAGCGGTACACCATCTCCTCGCCTGTTCCGCGGTCCGCTGGTGTGCTTTTCACCAGAGAGATGCTCGATGCACTCGACCGAGGCAAGGGCATGGAGTACCGCGGCAATCACAACGGCATCGTTGCCTGGCGTGACAAGGAGCAGTTCAAGGGTGAGGAGCGCCGACGAATGGCCGAGGAGGCGCAGGCGGTCTTCCAGGCTGCGATGGATGACCCCGAGACCGGCGCCCGAATCGCTGCCGCCGTACCCGGAAGCTATGCGCAGGAGAAGGTCGAACGGTGGCGCACGGAAAACACGTCGACCGCCCGGAAGCTCCTGGCGAGGATCATCACCCGTGGCGAGGTCGATGGGCTCCTCTCGCAAGCCAAGCCACGCGAGGCCCCCAGGCAGATCGTGCGACGGGTGATGGGGTACAACATGGTCGGCATTATCGTCGGCGCCATCCTGACCATCCTCGGCGCGATCGTCGCCACGCTGATGATGTCCGTCGCCGACAACAACTGGCTCCTCCTGCTGTACCTGATTCCCGCCCTTGGCCTCTTCATCCTGTTCCTGAGCATCCGCCAGAGGCGACGGCGATGGTGGCTTCTTCGGCGAGGTCAACTCGTGGACGCTCGGATCACGGCCACCGAGGACAATGGAACCTCCGTGAACGAAGAGGTCATGCGGAAGATCACGTTCGAGCCCATCGGTGGCGCCGCGGAGCCCTTTTCCGTGAACCTTCGCTCCGATGCCAGCCGGGTGGCCCATCGAATCGAACTCTCGGGCGAGTCGACCCCCGTGCTCGTGAACCCTGACTGTCCTGGCATCGGCATCTGGCTGGAGGGCTGGGTGCTGGAGAACATCCCGGACTAGGCCCGGGACCCCCACAGGACCTCGATAAAGCCCGATTTCACCGAGTGAGCCCCAGCCACCGGACCAACTCGCCGGGCTGGTCTTGAACCCACTCGACAGTCTGTCACAATGGGCTCAATGGCCTGGGAATGCCACCCGAATCACCTGCCAGCAGGCCGGGGTCTCGGGGGCATGGCCGATCGAGGGAGAGAACAATGATGGTCTGGACTCGTTCATTGGCGTTGCTGCTGCTGGTCAGCAGCCCTGCATGGCTGACACCCACGACCTGGGCAGACACCATCAACGAGAGTTACAAGATCGCGAGCCCGTCAAGCGGTGCTCGCTTCGGCACCTCACTGGCTCGCTCCGGCGACTGGATCGTCATTGGCGGAAACCGCCATGAAACGTCGAGCAATGGTGGCGCGTTCTTCTACAAGTTCGACGGTGAAGATTGGAACCTCGACTATATCGGGGTCGGCGACGGATACGGCGGCAACAGCGTGGACATCAGCGGTGACGTCGCAATTTCCGGAAGCCCGATTGCGGACTACTCCGGAGCGGACACCGGACAGGCATACATCTACCGCCATGATGGCAGCAGTTGGTCACAGGAGGCACTCCTTCGTGCCTCAGACATCGACTCCCCGGATCAATTCGGCTTCGTCACCAAGATCAATGGCGACACCGCCATGATCGCAGCTCCCTTCAACGATTCCGGTGCTGTCTACGTCTTTGAAAGACAGCCGGACAACTCGTGGCAGGAGCAGTCCATCCTCTACCCGCCGTCTGACACGACCTTCGGGTCAAGCATGGCCCTGGCCGACGATCGAGTCCTTATCACAACTGCCGGGCCCAATCCATCTGTACATGTCTTTGAACTGCAACCGGATGCCTCCTGGGCAGCAACGACGACCCTCCATGTCGTGAATGCCATGAGGGGAATCGGCCAACAGACCCTGGGCGTGGCGCTGCATGGCGATGTCGCCATTGTCGGCGATTCACTGGACGATGAAAATGGCTTCAACTCAGGCCGTGCCTTCGTCTATCGCTACAACGGGGCTGACTGGAACCTGGAAGCCACCCTGTCCCCAGCCGATGCCGAGCCGGGCCAGGGGTTCGGGCATGCCGTTGACTTCGATGGCAACACCGCGGTCATCGGCCGCTTCCATGCCGACAGTGGTACCACGGGTGGTGCCTATGTCTTCGAGCACCAGGACGATGGCAACTGGGCTGAAGTGGCCTCCCTTGTTCCAACAGATATCACCGGGGGAGATCGATTCGGATACGCCATTGCCGTCGAAGCGGGCGAAGCCTTGGTCTCTGCCTATTACGACGCTGGCGAGTCAGGCTCGGCCTACCTGTTCACCATGCCACCACAATCGGCTATCCAATGGCGAGTCGAGGACGGTGGGACTGGGCATTGGTATGAATCCATTGCCGTCGATTACTTAAATTGGTACGAAGCTCGAGATGAAGCAAACGCCATTGGTGGCGACCTCGTTTCCCTTGAAACCTACGATGAATGGGCGTGGTTCTGCAACGTCACGCAATGTAGCACTGATGCTGGCCCCGGAGGACCAATCGGACTACTCCAGGATGAAGGCGCCAGTGAGCCTGATGGGGGCTGGAGATGGCTCACTGGAGTGCCACTCAACTATGACAGCTGGCGCAATCCAGACGCACCGGATAACGGACCATGGAAGGGATATCCCAGTTCAGATCATGGCGTGATCATACCTGGCTGGGAATCACCCCCGAATGCATTTGATGATCACCACTGGTCAAGAACTCATCTCTACATGTTCGTCGAATGGTCCGCCGACTGCAACGGCGACGGCATCGTCGACTACGGTCAGATCCTCGACGGCACCTACGAGGACCTCGATGGCAATGGCGTCCCGGATCTTTGTGAACAGAACAATCCTGGTGGTGTCCAATGGTCTGTTTCCAATGGAGGAAATGATCATTGGTATGAAGTTGTCCTGACGCCGGATGGAATCAGCTGGACAGACGCCAAGGCAGCTGCAGAAGCGGCCGGTGGTCATCTCGCCACCGCAACGACACAGGCAGAACTGGATTTCATCAACAGCCTGGACCTTGCTGGCACCGACAAAGGTTGGCTTGGGGGCTACCAGAACACACTGGCGACGGACTACAACGAACCCGACGGTGGCTGGCGATGGGTCACCAGTGAGTCCTGGGAGTTCATCGGCTGGTGGTCAGATGCGCCTGCCGACAATAATCTCCGCAACTTCATGCAACTGGCCTATGGCCAATGCCAGGATGAACAGGATCTGCCAACCGAGGGCGAGTGGTACGTCATCGAGTATGGAACGCCGACGGCTACACAGTGGTCCAGCGAAGATGGTGGCAACGGAAACTGGTACCAACCGGTCCTCGACCCCGGGCTGACATGGTCTGAAGCCAGGGACCAGGCGGCCGCGCTTGGCGGGCACCTGGCAACACTCACCTCCACCGAAGAAAACACCTTCGTGTATGAGCTTGTCGAGCCCCTCGAGTCCTTCTGGGAAGATGGATCGGGCAATGGCCCCTGGCTGGGCGGCTACCAGGATCTTGAATCTCCTGACTATTCAGAGCCCTCGGGCGGCTGGACCTGGGTTACCGGTGAACCATTCGACTATACGAATTGGTCGCCCGGACAACCGGATGATTCCGGCAACACCGAACACTGCCTTCATCTGCATACCCGTTCAGAAGCGACCTGGAATGACCACTTCGAAACGGTCTGGGCCATGCAGGGTCTGATCATCGAGTATTCCGCTGACTGCAACGGCGACGGCATCGTCGACTACGGCCAGATCCTGGATGGCACTCTCGAAGATCTTGATGCCAACGGCATCCCGGATTGTTGTGATGACGGCAGCTGCCTGAGCAATGACACGTTCACGGTCTGCGCGACCTGTGACTACACCGATATCCAATCCGCCATCGATGCGGCCCCGGATGGCGCCACCATCCAGGTCGGCCCGGGCACCTACCAGGAGAACCTGGTCATCAATGATGGACGGTCATTGACCATCACATCAACCGATGGCGCCGCTACCACCATCCTCGACGGCGGCAGCGCCGGAAGTGTTCTCCATGTGTACAACAGTGCCAACACGACGGTTACCGGCTTCACGATCCAGAATGGAACCGGGACTGATCTTGGATCGAGCCAGATTCATGGCGGCGGAATCTGCATTGATTCCGGTGACCTTACGCTGTCCTACTGCACGATCCAGAACAATTCCTGCAGATATGGAGCCGGGGTCTACCTGCAATACGGAACGCTTTCCGTGGACAACTGCTTCTTTCTTAATAATACCAGTGCAGACCCAGGACTCGGCCAGGGCGGCGGCATTGCCACACACCATGCTCATGCCACGGTGACAGACTCATCATTCGACAACAATAGTTGCGAAAACATCGGCGGCGCCATTGCGTGCTCCCTGCATGGCGTGGGCTCCCTGACGGTCTCCAACTCCAACTTCACAAGCAATTTCGCTGGCGAAGACGGTGGTGCGATTGAAACCCACGCCAACGGAACCGGCGTGATGATCACGAACTGCTTGTTTACGAACAACACGTCCTTCCAGGGCGGCGCCATCAGGACATCAGAAGTTTCGTTTTCATGCACCAATTCTGTCTTCACCGGCAATCACGGAAGCGTCGATGGAGATGGCGGCGCCATCACCGCCACTGATGGCTCCAGCAGTGATGCCCTGGAGATCACGGGCTGCACCTTCGAATCCAATACAGCTGGTATCGGAGGTGGCGTGTACATGAACACCCACGAGAATACGCCGTTGGTAGCCAACTGCACCTTCCGGCACAACGAGGCCACTCAGACCAATCCGGATTCAGGCGGCGCAGCGCTCAAGATCAACTACGCCGACGCAACCATCACGGGCTGCACGTTCGAAGAGAATCTTTCACCGAACAACGGAGATGTCGGAACAGCCATCTATGCCTGGGGCGCCACAATCAGCTACCAGGACTCCACCTTCTGCGGCCACCTCGGCCAGCTGTTTGCCACCCTGGGCGTCGGCTCGTTCGTCGATCTGGGCGGCAACGACATTTCGGATAGCTGTGATCCGGAAATCTTTACAGTCTGCCCAAGCTGCGACTACACAAGTGTTCAGTCCGCCATCAACGCGGCATCCAATGGTGATGTGATTCAAATTGAACCAGGCACCTATTACGAGCACAACCTGAATCCTGGAGGAAAGACGCTCACCATCCAGGGATCCCTTGATGAAGATGACGAACCCCTCGTGACGATCGATGCCCAGCAACAGGGCCGCGTCTGGATCTTCGATTCCGGAGAAGGACCCAGCACGCTTCTCAAGGATCTCATCGTCACCGGCGGATCGACCTCCCTTGATGGTGGCGGGATTCTCTGCGAGGGCTCCAGCCCGACGTTGACGAACTGCATAATCATCAACAATGCCGCCGACAACTATGGCGGCGGCATCCGCTGCTTCGATGGCAGCAATCCGAGCATCGAAAACTGCACCTTCACCAACAATACCGCGGCTGGCGGTGGCGGCATCCACTGCTACCAGTCCAGCAATCCAGTCATCTCGGGTTGCACTTTCAAATTGAATTCGGTCACTGAAAACGGCGGCGGAATCAATTGCTATGACAGCAACCCGACAATCAGCAACTGTGTGATCTCCAACAATTCGGCCAATTGGGGCGGCGGCGGGGTCTTCATCAACAATGGCAGCGCAGCCACCCTGCAATCAACGACCATCTGCAGCAACTCCCCCGACCAGATCTATGGGACCTGGAATGACCTGGGCGACAACGACATTTCAGAAAGCTGTGTCGTGAGCAATGCCATCCAATGGGCTATCGCTGATGGCGGTAATGGACATTGGTATGACGCCGTTGCATTTGAATCATCCATTTTATGGGTTGACGCCAAAGCAGCAGCAGAAGTTGTTGGCGGCCACTTGGCAACTGTGACATCTGAAGAAGAAGGCCAGTTCATCTATTCAATGATCCAGCCTATTCCCGAACTATGGGTTGATGGCTCATTTAATGGCCCGTGGCTGGGTGGATATCAGGACCCTGATTCACCTGATTATTCTGAACCAGCTGGTGGCTGGGAATGGGTAACTGGTGAACCCTGGATCTATACAAATTGGCAGCCCGGTCAGCCGGATGATAACAACGGCAACTATGCCGAGTGGCATCTCCAATATTGGCTGCGAAATACTGATACATGGAATGACACATGGATCGGTTCAAATGTACTTGGATACGTTGCCGAATGGTCCGCCGACTGCAACGGCGATGGCATCGTCGACTACGGCCAGATCCTGGATGGCACATTCGACGACCTCGACGGCAACGGTGTACCGGACTGCTGCGATGATCTCTCCTGCACGCCAACAGCGTATGCCTGCTGCATCGGAGGAAGTTGCACGCTGACTGGCGATGAGATGACCTGCACCAGCCAGGGCGGAGTCTTTTACGACGGCCAGGCATGCGAGGAGGTCTCCTGCCCCACTGCTACCGTTCAGGTCTGCCCCAGCGGATGTGATTTCGACACGGTCCAGGCGGCGGTTGACTACCTCGGGTCATCTGGTGGCACCATCGAACTTCAGCCGGGCAGCTATACCGGAAACGGTGACGCCGTGGTCACCCTTCCCGCTACCGGCGTCACGCTGATTGGAATCGGCGACGCAGAGAACATCGTCATCGATGGCGACGGAAACCGGCATTGCATCGTCATCACCGGGAATGACGGAAGCCCTGGCGCACCAAATCCCACCATCATCGAAAACCTGCTCATTCGAGACGGACATACCAATGGCAGCCTTGGCCCCAATGGTGGCGGCCTCCTGATTACAGACGCCAGCCCCATCATCCGATCCTGCATGTTCCTCTTCAATCATGCCGTCGATGAAGGCGGCGCCCTCTATGCCCTCAACAGCAGCCCGGTGATTGAAGCCTGCACGTTCACCTCCAATACCGCTGTAGCCAAGGGCGGCGCCATCAGCGCACCATTCTGCCCACTCGTCACCATCACAAGCATATGCACGTTCGACTCCAACCAGGCAGCCGCGTACGGCGGCGCGATTTCCGCTGATGGCTCCAGCATCCAGGTTGAAAACAGCACCTTCACAGCCAACACCGGAACTGATCGCGGCGGCGCCATTTTCTCCTGGAACTCCGACTTCACCATCAGTTCTTGCCAGTTCGAGAGCAATCGATCAGACAGCGACGATACCGATGGGTGGCATGGCGTCGGTGGCGCCATCTATGCCCGCAACAACTCCCTGGCCATCAACAACACCTCCTTTACATCCAACGTGGCCTCGACACTTGGAGGAGGAATCGATGCCGATGATGGCTGCTCAATCACCTTGAGCGGATGCCAGTTCATCGGAAATACAAGCGGGGCCATTGGCGGAGCCGCGAGACTGGGCGATGGAGACAACAGCAACACCATCGACAACTGCCAGTTCCTGACCAATGTCTCCAGCAGTGGCGGTGGACTGGTCATCGAGCGGTTTGATCCAACCATCAGCAACTGTGATTTTCACGGGAATACGGCCAACGGAACGAGCCTGGGTGATGACGGGCGAGGCGGTGGACTCTTCACGAACGACTGCAGTGCGCTGCTCATGAACTGTGTTGTCTCAGACAATTCGGCAACCGGGCCTGGCGGTGGCATCTTTGTCAATACCGATACGGGCCCGATTACCCTGGAGAGCACGACGGCCTGCGGCAACACCCCTGATCAGATATCGGGCAGCTACATCCTGCAGGGTAATGGCAACTACATCGAGGACAGTTGTGATGCCGATGGCTACAGCCGATGGACCAATGCGTCTGGCGGCAGCTTCCATGAACCTGGCAACTGGAGCACCTCGGCCGTACCCAATTCGAACACGACCGCCGTTCTTGACCTCGATAACAGCTACATCATTACCTTTGATGCGGATGCCCAGACCGCAAACCTGGTCACTCGCAATGGCAATGCAACGCTGAAAATGGGCGTCTACACCTACAGCGCCGCAAATGACGAAAACGAGATGATCATCGGGGAGAGCTATGACACGACGGCAACCCTGAACATCGCCGATGGCGAACTCGTCGTCGGCGAAAGCAATGACACCGGACGACTCATCCTGGGTTATGACAACGGAGCCACGGGCGCCCTGAATCTCACGGGACTCTCGGCCAGACTGTCCGTTGGACAATTGCAGATCGGCGACCGCGGAACAGGATTGCTCAGCATGGCCAATGGCGGCATCGCCTCAATCAACCGCATCAGCCTTGGCAATGCACTTGGATCCAACGGCCAACTCACCCTTTCCGGAAACAGTATCTTGAACTGTGGAATCGAACTTTCAATCAACTACGGCACCGTATTGCTTGATTCAGATGCCGAGTTGCGATTCGACAATCCAGATGGGCCGATGAACATCTACAAGGGCGGCACGATCGCCGGAGATGGTTCAATCTCAGGCTACCTCGTGAACCGCGGCATCATTGCTCCTGATGCCTCCGGAACGGCGCTTCGTATCACCGGGGACTTCCGAAATCGAGGGATCTTGCGAACAACCATCACGGGCAGTGCTCACAGCCGAATTGAGGTCCTCTACGAAGATGATTCAAACTGGGACGGGGAAGCCCGACTGGCCGGTGGACTCCTCGTGGAACTCCAGGACGGCTTCATTCCTGACATCGGATCTGAGTTCACCAGCCTCTCCGCTGATGATCGAGTGCGGGACAAGTTCGACGTCGCACTCATGCCTGACCTGGGCGACGATCGCTACATGAAGGTCCGGTATCCAGGCAGCGGCCCGCGAGGAAGCGAAGAAACCGTCGACCTCGTCGTCGTCGGATTCGATGATTCACTGGGCTTCGATGACCCCGATACCGTCGGACTGAACGGACAGCCCGAGGCCATGACCGTCGCCGACTTCGACAATGACGGCGATGATGACATCGCGGTCTCGACTCCCGGTCTCGTCACGGTCTTCTTCAATGCCAATGGCAACTTCAACTCATCCACGTCGATCGATACCGGCGCCGTGACCGTGGTGGACCTGGATGCCGGTGACTTCAATGGCGATTCCTGGATGGACCTGGCTGGCGCCAATGGCGAATCCGATTCAATCACCATCATCGTGAATGATCCGGCCGGCACCTTCATGACCGCTGAAGACCACCCGGTCGATCCCGGATCCACGCCCCGGGGAATTGCTGCAGCAGACTTCAACAATGACGATCGAGACGACGTTGCGATCTCCTGCAGCGGCGATGGCATGATCCGCGTCTGGCGAAGCATCGCCAGTGGTGGCGCACGTGGCTTCGGGTTCAACCAGGATGTCGAGGTTCCCGGCGGCGACGTTCCCAGTGGGATCGATCCCGGCCAGGTGGAAGAAGACAAGGACCTGGATCGCATCGACCTGGTTGTCGCCCTTGCCGGCGATGACAATGTCATCATCCTGGGCAACACATCACCCCAGGGCGGAGTCCTGTCCTTCGATGTCAGCAACCCCTACGAGGTTGGACAGGCCCCACGATCCGTTGCCGTCGCCAACCTGGACGGCAGTCCAGATGATGCGGAAAGCGACCAGTACAACGACATCGTGACCGCCAACCCGGGAGATGGAACCATTTCCATCCTCCTCCACGAGGACATCCCGCAGGCCGACTTTCTCGCCACGGTTGATCTGCCGGTGGGCGAGAACGCCCGCTCGGTCTCCCTGGCCGATCTTGATGGCGATGGAGACCAGGATATTGCCTTGATCGCCGACAACACCGACGGCTCAGGATCCACCCTGTTCGTGCTTCGGAATGATTCCAATCTCACCGGGTATGACCAACTGCTCATCGCTCCCGCCGAGGAATTCCAGATCCAGGGCATTCCCATCCTGGTGGATCGTGGTGACCTGGACAGCGACGGCACCCCTGACCTGGTGACAATCAATGAATCCGGGACGGGACTTCGAGGCCTGCCCGGTACGCTCGGCCTGGTCCAGAGCAACCCGACGCCACGAGGCGCCTGCTGCACCATCGATTCCTGCAGCATCGAAACGAGCGAGTTCTGCGTTGCCGGTGGCGGAACCTGGCTTGGTGCCGACACGGCCTGCGACTCCGGACCGTGTGCGACTGGCGCCTGCTGCGTTGGCGTCAGTTGCCTGGAGATCATTGAAACGGAGTGCCAGTCACTCGCGGGAGACTGGATCGGTGCCGACGAGCTCTGCGATAGCACGACCTGCAGTCCCTGCGAGGGCGACAGCAACGGCGACGGATTCGTCAACATCGACGACCTGCTGTTGACCATCAACTTCTGGGGAGAGGACGCCGAGTTCGGTGATTGCGATGGTGACGGCGATGCCGATATCGACGACATGCTGATCGTCATCAGTAACTGGGGCGCGTGCCCGTAGCGACTCGCTGAACGTAACGCTCAGGATTTGGACACGCGAGCAACCAGTTGTTTCAACTGGGACCGGGTTTCTTCACTGAGGTCCTTGACCTCCAGGGCTTCCTGGCAGGCTTTCAGTGCATCGGGTCCGGTGAACGCCTGCTCATATTCGGGCTTGCTCAACTCGGCAATCATGCTTCCCAGATGGCGAGGACTCCGATCATCGCCTGGATTGCGATTGCAGTCTTCGGTCATCAACTCCACGGCAGTGGTGTAGTAGGCAGAGGCTTCCGCATCGCGGTCCAGTTTGACCATCGCATCGCCAACGAACCAGTTGGACCAGGACAGATCACGGCGAGTCGTGCTGTCGGGCCATTGGCGATCGGCCTCCTGTCGCAACTTGAGTGCCTGCTCATAGGACGCCAGCGCCGCTTCAAACTGGCCCGATTGAGACTGGCGGGAACCCTGGTTGTTGAGAATAATTCCATAATCCCGCGAAGTATCCTCATCTGGATTCGACTCGTACAAGCGACGGCGAATGGAGAGGGACTCCCGGAAAGACGACTCTGCGCCCGCCGTGTCTCCCAGTTGCTGCTGCTGCACGCTGATGTTGCGTAGCAAAGATGTGACGTTACGCCAGGCACGAACATATCTCGCATCCGACGGCGCCATGTCCATCGCGAGCGGCCGGGCAATCGCCAACGCCTCGTTGTATTGCTTCAGTGCCTTGGCGTTTTGTCCGGCCGCCTTGTCCAGGTCTGCATAACTCATACGCAGGCGCATCTCATCGTATCGAATTTCAAAGGACTGGTGCCCCTCTGCAATCAAACGTCTGTAGATATCAAATGCCTTGTCGTACATCCTTCGGGCTTCACGTTCATCACCCCTGTTGGCACTACGACTGCCCCCGGCCAGTTCTCCAAGCAACATGTACTTGGACGCAATCACTCGTTGCATCTCTGGATCAAAGCCTGAAGCGCTCTGAAGATCTTCAAGTGGCTTCAAAGTGTCTTTCAACAAGTCATCTCGCAATTCGATCGAGTTGTCTTTCTTGTAGATTCGCTTGTAAACCGATGATGCAGCATCTTCATACGCGACCACCGCCTCCAACGCTGCCTTGGCGTTACGCTCTGAGTTTCTAGCAGCATCCCGTTGACTCGCCGCTTCAGAGGCAAATGCCAGAGACACCACCACCCCTGCCACCAGGACAAGGAAGATCGCCGCCATGGAAACCAACAACCCCGTCCGTCGCCGAGCGAACTTCTGAAAGCGATACATCGCCCCGGGCGGCCCCGCCTCCACCGGCTCGTTCGCCAGGAACCGCACCAGGTCGGAACGCAACGCATCCGCCGTCTCGTACCGACGCACCCGCGGCTTCTCCAGGCACTTCATCACGATCCAGTCCAGGTCACCGCGAAGACGTTTGCCCAGGGTGCGTGGATCGATGGAGCGGGACTTGGCCACATCCGCCGACATCTCCTGGGATGAACCACGAAGGCTGTCGTAACGCAGACTCGGCCGCGGCGGGTCCTTTTCGCGAATGATCTTCTGCACACCGGAGAGACCCGCCGAGAAGAGCTCGTCCGATTCAAATGGTGGGCGACCCGCCAGCAATTCATAGAGCACCACGCCCAGCGAGTACACGTCACTGCGAGCATCGACTTCCAGGGCCGACATCTCGGCCTGCTCGGGACTCATGTACATCGGGGTACCGATGAGCCGGCCCTCGAGCGTGATGGGCCCATCATCGGTCAATCGCTGGTTGATGGCCTTGGCAATACCGAAGTCGATGATCTTGACGACCGGCTTGCCATCCTCGAAGGATCCGAGGATGTTGCCGGGCTTGATGTCCCGGTGAATCACACCCTTGCCGTGCGCATGCTGAAGCGCCGCACAGATGTCCATGAAGATCTCGATGCGATCACGCACGCCAAGTCGGTTCTCGTCACAGAACTTCGTGATCGGAACACCCTTCACGAACTCCATCACGAAGTAGGGACGACCGTCATCCGTCACGCCCCCATCGAGAATCCGGGCCACGCCGGGATGGTCCATCAGGGCCAGGGCCTGGCGTTCCGACTCGAATCGAGCCAGCACGGCCTTGGAGTCCATGCCGGGCTTGATGAGCTTCAGGGCAACATCGCGACGGACCGGTTCGGTCTGCTGGGCCCGGTAGACCACCCCGAAGCCACCTTCACCCAGCAGGCTGCGGAGGGTGTACTTGTCGATCGTTCGACCGATCTGGGCCTGGTCTTCCGGCGATACATCGGCATTTTGAAGCGTCGGTGCATTGGGATCAGATGCCGGAGCAGCATGCTCCAGGAGCGATTCCACCTCGGCCCGAAGGTCCGCATCGGACCCACAGGCGTCTTCCAGCCAGGCGGCACGATCGGCATCGGGCACCGCCTTGGCTGCGGTGAAGATCTCCTGCACGCGATTGGGATCAGGACTCATGTACCGCCTCCAGTAGCCCTGCGACGTCCCCGAGGGCGGCACGCAATGAAACCAGGGACAAAATGATCATGACTCCGATTCCCGGGCCAATTCACGTCGCAACCAGGCCTGGGCATATTGCCAATCGTTATTGACCGTGCGAGAAGAGACATCCAGTGCCAGGGCCACCTGGTCAACCTTCAATCCTGCGACATAGCGCAGCCAGGCCACCTCGGCCTGCCGCGGGGCGGCCGCTTCCAGCTTCTTGAGGGCCTCGATCACGGCCGAACCCGCCTCGGCATCCACCAGGGTCAAGTCCGCCAATTCGCCCTCGGAAACCTCCAGCGATACCCGCCTGCGATCCCCACCTCGCTTGAGCCGCCCCCGGGTGCGGGCATGATCCACCAGGAACTGACCCATGACGCGGGCGACGCTGCCGAAGAAGTGGCGACGATCCTCCCACTTGGGAGGCGGCCCATCAGCCGGCCACATCCGCAGGTAGATCTCATTGACCACCAGGGTCGGCTGCAGGGAGGCCGTTACCCGCTCCCGGGCCAGGGCACTGGCCGCCATCTGGCGGATCTCCCCGTTGACCGCCCGCCACAGCGACTCGGCAGCCCCATCGTCGCCATCAGAAGCGGCGTCGAGCAGCACGGTCACCTGGCCTCGGTCTTCAATCGTCACCTGGAACCCCATCAGCTATGGCCAGAACGGTGGAAATCCTTGCGTTCCGGCTGCCCGAGTATCGCAGGGGCATTTGAGGGGAGCAAGCAGCCTCCTCCAAGGAGCCGCTTGAACCGACAAGCACCCCCACTGACCTCACGAGAACGACAGGAGACCAGGGACATGAAACACCGCAGAACAGCACTGAAAACACTGATCGCACCCATGGCTACCGTGGCCCTCATGGCCACCACCGCCACGGCCGACCGAGTCCAATGGCCCGCCAGTGACGGCGGAAATGGCCACGAATACGAGGTCGTGCTGGCACCCGCGGGTATCAGTTGGACCGATGCCAGGGCCGCCGCGGAAGCCGCCGGTGGCCACCTGGCGACCGTCGCCAACATGGACGAGCTGGACTTCATCAACAACCTGAACTTCGCCGGCACCAGCAAGGGCTGGATCGGTGGATACCAGGATACGGCTGCCCCTGATTACGAAGAGCCCTACGGCGGCTGGCGATGGGTGACCGGCGAACCCTGGTCCTTCGTGGGCTGGTGGGATGGCGCCCCCTCGAGCAGCCCCACTCGCAACTTCGTCCAACTCGCCTACACCAAGTGCCAGGATGAAATCAACGTCGACAATGAAGGCGAGTGGTACGTGGTCGAGTACGAGCCCGCCCCCGCGGCCATGCAGTGGTCTGAAAATGGCCACTGGTACGAGTTCATCCCGGTGGACCGTGGCTGGGATCTGCACAACGACGAGGCCCTGGCCCGCGGGGCTCACATGGTGACGATCACCTCCCCAGCGGAAGGCCAGTTCGTCGAGTACGTCCGTGACCAGTCGAACCCCGAGGCCGCCTTCCACACTGGCGGCTACCAGGACCCCTCCGCCCCCGACTTCTCCGAACCAGCCGGTGGCTGGCGCTGGGTCACGGGCGAGCCCTTCCAGTACACCAACTGGGGCTACAGCGATGGCGACTACCAGCCCAACAACGAGGGTGGCAACCAGAACCGAATCGGTATCCGCTGGCAGGAGAACCAGGTCTGGATGGATGTCAATCACACCACCGAGTGGTACGGCATGCTCGAATGGTCCGCCGACTGCAATGGCGACGGCATCGTCGACTACGGCCAGATCCTCGATGGCTCGCTGGCAGACTCCAACAACAACGGCGTCCCGGACTGCTGTGACGATGGCTCCTGCCAGGTCATCACAGTAGCCCAGGATGGCAGTGGTGACTTCACCAGCATTCAGGCCGCGATCACCTTCGCCTCAAGTGGCGCCACGATCAAGGTCTCGCCCGGGACCTACTTCGCGAACCTCGACGCGCAAGGCAAGTCACTGAACCTCGTTGGCCTGGCTGGCGCAGAAGCCACCATCCTCGATGGCGGAAACAACGGCAGCGTTCTTCAGGCCACCACGGGTTCCGGTACCGCGATCACCATGTCCGGTTTCACCGTCCAGAACGGATCCGGCACCAACTTCGGCGGCTACATCCATGGTGGCGGGCTTTGCGTCAGCGGCCATGACCTGACCCTGGACTCCTGCCTGTTTGCTGGAAACCACGCACGCTATGGCGGCGGTACCTATCTCGAGTACGGCAACCTCTCCATCACGGACTGCCAGTACGCGAACAACACGGTTGTTCGCCAGGGCGGTGCCGTGGCCACTCATCATGCACACCTGGCCGTCAATGGCAGCAGCTTCCACGACAACACCTGCACCGAAAACGTCGGGGGCGCGATTGCCTGTGCCCTGCATGGGGTTGGATCACTGGACGTATCGAACTCACTGTTCGACGGCAACTATGCCGGCGAGGGCGGTGGTGCGATTGAGACTCACGCCTACGGCACTGGCGTGACGATCAACGGATGCCAGTTCACCAACAACCTCACTTCCAATGGTGGTGCCATTCGGACCGGTGACGTTGATTTCACCTGCTCCGACTCCGTCTTCACCAACAACATGGCCACCGTGTACACGAGTGGCCAGAGCGAAGACGGCGGCGCCATCTGCATCTTCAACAATGAGTCCGGAGACACTCCCGTCGAGACGCTGCTGGAAGTGAAAAACTGCAGCTTCATCTCAAACGTCGCCGTCAATGGCGCCTTCTCCATGCGGAACGTGGGCGGAACTCCCCTCATCCAGGATTGCCTGTTCGAGGCCAACGAAGGTCTCACGCCTGATCCAAACAGCGGCGGCGCCGCACTCAAGTTCATCAAGACCTCAGGCCTCGTCAGCTCCTGCACGTTCAAGGACAACCGATGCCCCAACAACGGCAACAGTGGATCCGCCATCAAGGCGTGGCTTCCGCAGTCCGTCGTCCGCTACCAGGACTCTTCCTTCTGTGGACACCTCGGCCAGCCACTGGCCACCTGGGGCGGCGGCTCGTTCGTCGATCTCGGCGGCAATGACATCTCCGACACGTGTGGCTGTGAAGCAGATGTCGACGACAATGGTGTCATCAACGTCAATGATGTGCTGGTGGTCCTGGCCGAGTTCGGCACCACGAACGCACTGGGCGACGTCAATGGCGACGGCATCGTGGATGTGAATGACATCCTGCTCGTCGTCGCCTCCTGGGGCCCCTGCAATGGCTGATCCCGCGATTGGCTCGCCCCACGACCCGTGACCGTGAACTTCCGGCCCCTCCTCCTGGAGGGGCCGGAGTCTTTTTTGAAAAACGCCTGCGTGCCCGAATCGGATTCGTCGCAGGAGGTACCAGGGGATGACCTCGACCAATACGCCACCACCCTGAAACGAATACTCCCGCAACGGAAAAGGAAGCACGATATGAACACCAAGAAGACGACCGGGCATCAACCGGCAGCACCACCATCCCGACTGGCCACGGCCATGATGCTCGCAGGCGGCCTGCTCACGAGCACCGCTGCACTGGCCAACCCCGTGCAATGGCAGGCCTCCCAAGGCGGTAATGGCCATTGGTATGAACTGATCGACAACGATCCGCATCTCTGCTGGCTGGAAGCGGAAGCCTATGCCGAGACCATCGGTGGCCAACTGGCATCGCTGGAGACGCTTTCAGAGTTCGAGTTCGCCCGGGCACTCGTCTACGCCGGCAATGGGCCCTACGACACGATGATCGGGCTGAAGCAGGACGAGGACGGCGCCGAACCGGCCGGAGGCTGGCGATGGGTGTCTGGCGAACCCCTCGCCTACAACCAATGGGCCTCAACCCTGGACGATGCTGCTGGTTGCCAGGATTGGGCAGCCTTCGCAGACGGAAGTGGATACGGAAAGCTCGACGACATCTACCCGTGCGAAGGCTGCGTTCACACGAGCTACCAGCGGCGCATGTTGGTGGAATGGACCGCCGACTGCAATGGCGACGGCATCGTCGACTACGGCCAGATCCTCGACGGCTCGCTGGCCGACGAGGATGGCAATGGTGTTCCCGACACTTGTGAATCTTCGCCAGGCACCATCACGGTCTGCCCGACGTGTGACTACACGAGCATCCAAGAGGCCATGAACGCATCATCAGATGGAGATGTCATCCAGATTGGCCCCGGGATCTACCATGAGTACAGCCTTGATCCAGGCGGCAAGGCCATCACCATCCAGGGAACACTCCATGCAGACGGGTCCCTGGCGACCACGATTGATGCACAGCAAATGGATCGGGTGTGGACCGTCGCCTCAAGCGAAGGCCCTGACACCGTCCTTGCGGATCTTGTGATTACAGGTGGCTACACCCTTGCCGACGGCGCTGGAATCCTCTGCGACAATACCAGTCCGACGATCACGAACTGCGCATTCATTGACAACGTCACAGTCAACTATGGCGGCGGAATTCGTTGCTTCAATGGAAGCAATCCCGATATCAGCCACTGCCGATTCGTCAACAACAGTTCGGCTGGCGGCGGCGGTATCCACTGCTACCAGTCAAGCGACGCAACCATTTCAGATTGTGAGTTCACCATGAACTCGGCAAGTGAGAGCGGAGGCGCCATCACCAGTTACAACAGCAGCCCGGAGATCAGCAACTGTCTGATTTCCGGCAACACGGCTGACTCAAGTGGCGGCGGCATCTGGATCTTCTCATCCAATGGTGTCACGGTGATGAACTGTACGATCCAGGGCAACTCGGCAACGACGCGAGGTGGCGGACTGAATATCCAGGGCAGCTTGTCAGTCAACGTCCACGACTGCGATCTTGAAAACAACCAGGCGCCGAATGGCGGCGGCGCGTTTCTGGACCCGTATTCAAGCCTCACCGTCTCCACCTGCCACTTCGAAGGGAACCAGGCCGATGGCGGCGCCATCCAGAACCAGCAGGGCACCCTTGTCCTCCTGGACAGCAGCTTCGTGGCCAACACCGGCTATGACGGCGGCGCCATCTACTGCTGGTCGGCTCAACTCGATGTCGAGAACTGCCTCTTCCAGGACAACGTCGCGGCAGATGACGGCGGCGCCATGCTGCTCGGTGGCGTCACACAGGCCACCATCACGGCCAGTCGATTCTGCGGCAACACAGCGCCCAATGGCCAGCATATTCTTGGATCGTTCCAGGATGGTGGCGACAACTCGTTTGCCGACATCTGCAACTGCAGCGGTGATGTCAACGATGATGGCGTGGTCAACGTCACGGATATCCTGATCGTGATTGCCGAATACGGCAGCGACTCGCCGCTCGGTGACGTGAATGATGACGGCCTGGTCGATGTGAATGACCTCCTCCAGGTCCTGACCGAGTTCGGACTGGACTGCGGATGATCACCTACCGGCGATCATGGCAGTCCGTCCAGGCGACGTGACTGCAGGGCAACAGCTGATCTTGCAGCACGGTTGTTCAGACCAGGACCCCCTCGGCGCGATGGCGCCGAGGGGGTCTTTCCTGTCCCTGCCCAGCGCCACGGCACCCTGAACGCCATTTGATCAACAGGCGCTTGCAACCGACTCCCCCAGGTCCGACACTCAGGGATGGCTTCCACGGGGGAACGCCGGGGAGAACGCGCCCATGCGAGCACTCCTGCATACGCTGCTCGTGACCACCATCGTCGCCATCGCCCTGGCGACAAGCGCGATCGCTTCCAACACCAACAGCACGGTCTACGTGGTGAACACGGACGGGAACCTCGGGGGCATCCAGGGCGACCCCTTCTACAACGCCGCGATCTACTGGGCCCTGCAGGAACTGGGCATGATCGGACCCAATGGCGAGTACCCCCACCCGGATTCCACGGACCCGACCAAGCTGGTCTACACCCGCGATGACGGCACGACCGTCCAGGTGGGCACGATCTCCGGAGAAGCGGGCGAGATCGTCTGGACCAACAGCAACAAGCAGAGCCTCTACGACATGGCCGGCTTCGGCGGACTTGATCAGCCCTGGCAAGCCGTCTGGGGCGGCAATGCCACGACGCCGGGGAAACTCATCATTGCCACCCACGGATCCACCGGGAATGGAAAGGTCGGCGTCTTCGTCCCACCGCAGAACATCAACGTCACGGGAATCGACATCGGTGGACTGACTCACGCGGGCTTCAAGGAACAGGGCACCAACTCGACGGGAACCGGCCTCCAGTCGGAGTGCCCCAATTACCCGGGCCCCTTCGGCCTGTACCCACGGGCCAATGACAACATCAGCGTATTCCTCAATTCCTGCTACAGCACCTTCGATCCACCGGGCGACGACCGGCGATCCGTCAGTGACACCCTCTCGGATGTGCCCGGCGTCGGAACCGTCACCGGCTACGAGAGCATCTCGCTCAAGCGACTCCGCATCGACTTCAATGGCAATGCCACGGCCGAACCACTGGCCGTTGCCGCCCTGGAACGCGAAGCGATCAGGCGAGGCTTCAGTCGCGTCCGACCCGGCGCCGCCGGCCAACCCGCCAGGACCGACGGGCTCTTCGGCCTGATGGCTGGCACCACGCAAGCCAAGAAGGCCCGATCGATGCTGCAGCAGATCATCGCCAATGCCAACATCACCGGCGTCACGGTCACCATGCGGATCACCAAGGCGCCTCGCCAACTCGCCGCCACCCCGGGCGATTGGGACTACTTCCTGCCGCCGTTCACGAGTTCCGCCTCGCTGGCCAGTTCCTTCTGTTACAACCCCGCGCCGGCTGCGATCCCGGTCCTGGGCAATGTCAACACGACCGCACTGGAACCATGCGGCAAGTTCCAGGTGATCACCGTGCCGCTCTCTGCCACGCTCCATGAGCTTGGTGGCAGCAACCTCATGTCCGCCGGACCGCCGATGACCGTACTGGGACCGGACCCGGACGCCGTCATTCCCTGCGAACTGTTCTTCCAGGTCCCCCACCACATCGTGCTGGCCGGGGTCGTGGATGCCACTGATGACACGCTGGTCCCGCTCTCGCCGATGTTCTCTCCCCAGGGGATCGGGGCCGCCACGACAACCGACCGGATCCTGCTCCCCGTGGCCGTGGATACCCGTTGCCCGGCGGACATCGTCGATGATGGCACCATCAACGTGGACGATCTGCTGCAGATGCTCGCCGCCTATGGACTGACCGACCCCGGTTCCATCCTGGTCGGCGATCTGAATGGTGACTTCCTGGTGGATGTCAATGACCTGCTGCTGCTCCTGGGCAACTGGGGCAGTTGCCCGTGGCCGGCCGACGCGGGCGCCTGTTGCACCGATCATGACTGCTGGCTGACGCTGCCGGATGTCTGCCTCGAAGCCAGCGGTGACTGGCGAGGCCCGGGGTCGCGATGCGACACCGCCGACTGCACCTATGGCGAGCCAATCGGCGCGTGCTGCTACTACGACGCCGATGGAATCATCAAGTGCCTGGAGACGGTCGTGACCGAGTGCCAGGCCTTCGGCCGGCCCTACCTGGGCCTGCGATGCGACGAGGTTGACTGCCCCGCTTCGTTCGGCGCCTGCTGCATTCCCAGCGACACCGGAACAACCTGCCTCGACAACAGGACCGCTGACGAATGCACCGGCGTCGGCGGCGAGTACCAGGGCCCGAACACGTGGTGCGAAGACCAGCCCTGCCCCGATGATGCGGCGTGCTGCCTGGAGGACACCTGCGCCGACCTGGCCCAGGATGACTGCCTCGGCAGTGGCGGCACCTGGATTGACGGACTGTCCTGTGATGATGAGCCCTGTGACCCTGCACTGCCCAACGACGAGTGCGCCGGCGCGCTGCTGATCGCCCCGGGCGTGCATGAACTCGACACCACTGGCGCATCAACCGACGGCCCGGCGAATGACTTCGCCGACTGTGATCCGGCCAACCCGACCATCTACCGGGATCTCTGGTACGCCATCGACCGGTCGACCTACTCGTTCGGCGCGGTCTCGACCTGCGGAACCGCCCTGTTCGATACCCGGATCGCCGTCTATCACGGCAGTTGTGATGGTGGCCTGGAACTCATCGCCTGCAATGACGACACGGCGTTCTGCCCCGGTGGAACCAGCGAGATCTTCTGTGACTTTCTGCCCGGAAGGACCTACATCCGCATCGGCGGCGCGGACAAGACCGCGGCGGGCACCGGGATGTTCCGTGTCGACATCTTCAAGGGCAATTGACATCAACCCGTCATGAAGAAAACGCCCCCGGCCACTCTTGGCCGGGGGCGTTCGTCATCTCCGAGCGTCGGATGATGTTCAGGTTCCCCAGTAGTCGAAGAACTTCATGAGGTCATCGATGTCGACCTTGTTGTTGCGATCGAAGTCGGCCTTGCTGTACTTGGGGCAATAGGTCGGGGAATCGACACACAGGGTGCCGCTGCCCAGGAAGAGGCCCTCGTGCAGTTCGCAATCCTCGGGCATGAGGATCACACAGTAGGTACCCAGGCAGCAGGCGCCTTCGATGGGACCATGGCAACTGATCTTGTCACAGTCGATGCCCACGCCGCCCCAGCGGCCGCCGGCATCTTCGCACTTGGCATAACTCATCTGGACACAGTCGGACCCCAGGCAGCAGGAACCCGCTGAACAGGTGTCGACGGCCAGGACACCGGCGCCTTCCCAGTCACCCTCGATGGGCTCGGGCAGGTTCCCGCAGAACACGCTGTCGCGAAGATGCGCCGGCACGATGGAATCCACGTGCAGCCCGCCCCCGCCCTCGGCGGAGACGTTGGACAGGAACTCGGAGTCCCGCACGAGGAAGTTGAGCCCCTCGTTGCACCAGCGCAGGCAGGCGCCGCCGCCAACCCAATCCGCGGTGTTCTCCACGATGTGACAGTTCGTCAGCTTCACGGTTCCGCCATGAGTCGATTCCACGAGCAGGCCGCCACCAACAGACTGGGCGTGATTGCTGGAGATCCGGGTATCGTCGATCTTGACGCCGTGGCAGTAGTTGCTCTGATTGATGTAGATACCGCCACCATTCCCGGCGGTATTGTCACGAAAGACGGAGTTCTTGATCGTGACGAAATCCAGGTTCCGTGTCACGTGCAGACCAGCACCTCGCGAGGCGAAGTTGTTGTAGATCTCCGTGTCATCGATGTGAAGCTCGCAGTACTCGAAGCCACCGCCACCATAGATGCCGCCACCGCGGTCAATCTCGTTGTTGCTGTGGATTCGACTGCCGCGGACGTACACCTGTCCCGAGGCATTGTCGCCGAGCGTGAGGCCGGCGCTGGCATTGGGTCCGATTTCACAGTTGTTGAAACTGACTATCCCGCATGCGCTCTGGACAAGGACAGCGGTCACGAAGGAGTCCCGCACCGTGCAATCCTCGATCGTGGCACTGGATCCGGCAACCCAGATTCCACCGGTCGCCGCATCTTCAATACGCATGCCACGCAGGGTGACGCCTTCGCTGTTGAAGATCGAGACCACGGGAAGGGCATCGCCAGCTTCCTCGGGAACCAGCACGACCTCGGCCCCGTCCATCGCCTGGATGGTCAGGGAGGATCGGCCATCGATGCGGATATTGCCCGCGTATCGGCCCGCGGTCACCAGGACCGTGCTGCCCTCGGGGGCCCATCTCGCCGCCCGCTCGACGGTGAGGTAATCCCCACCACCCGTCGGGTCGACAACGAAAGTATCCGCAGAAACCAGGGAGCCCAGGACAAGGGCCATCGATGCGGCTGCCGCAACTGTGTTGTTCATCTTTTTTATCCTCGCGCACGTCGTCAAGAGGTATCCGCCAGGCCCCTTGGATCCTGTCAGGAACGGAGGGGGCACATGCCCGAAAACCGTCCTGGGGGCGTTTGAACCACCGTGAGGGGGTTCGAAATCGCCTCGAACAGCCCCCCTACGCACCAAGCGGCTCGGTGTGTGACCAGAACCCCGGGTTGAAAACAGGCGGTCTCAGCCTTCAATGCTGGCCGAAGGTCCGGCGGCACTGATCCAGAATCGCCCGGCAGGTCCGGCAGCCTCAGCCGCAACAGCACCACGATCCGCTGCCATCTCCGGCCTGGCCAGGGCCACCACGCATCCGCCGAATCCGCCACCGGTCATTCGAGCCCCATGGACATCGTCAAACCGGGAGAGTGCGCCGACGACGGCATCGAGTTCCGGACAACTGACCCGGGCGTCATCACGCAGCGACGCATGGCTGGCCGACATCGCCTGCCCCACCGAGACCAGGTCACCGTGCCGAAGTGATTCAACAGCCTGGTGTACCAGCGAAACCTCGCGAGCCACGTGCCGCGCCATCGGCTGAAGATCCGGCGGAAGGCTGCTGACCTGCGCCGGCTCGATCTGCGCCAGAGCGGACAGGCCCAGCGCCGCCGCCGCACGCTCGGTCGCCGCCCGGCGATCGGCATACGCTCCCGCCGCCAGATCATGTCGGGTGCCGGTATCCACGATCAGCACGACGGCCTCACCTGGTGGCGGCATGGCGATGTGCTCGATCTCCAGGGTCACGGTATCGATGAGACAGGCATGTCCCGCCTTCGCAACCGTCGCCACGAGCATGTCCATGATCCCGCATGGCGTGCCAATGTCGTCATGTTCGACCGCCATGGCCATCTTCGCCATCCGCACCGGATCGATGGAGACCCCGTGCATCGTGGAAACGGCCAACAACGTCGCCACTTCCAGGGCAGCACTGCTGGAGAGACCGGCGCCGATGGGAATATCCGAGGCAATGGCCAGGTCCATCTCGTCGACAGGCACACCCGCCTGTTTCAACTGTCGGATGCACCCCGCCACATGCCGAGCGAATCCCCGTGGAATCTCGTCCATGACACCCGGTGATCCCAGTGCGATCGTGACACGATCTCCGAGGTCATCCGTGATCAACGTGCTGAGAGACCCCTCCGCAGGACCCACGGCCACCATGGTCCGTTGCTCGATGGCCATGGGGAGAACCGGCCCACCGCAATAGTCGACGTGATCGCCGAGCAGGTTCACGCGACCTGGCGCCGAAGCCATCACCGTTGGCGAGTGGCCAAGGGCATCAAGGCATCGCTGTGACAGTTCCGGGTTCATGATCACGACACCATCGAGGCGACTCAAGGCATCGGGATGACGGAGAGTCTCCTGATCTCCAGTTCGCCCGCCGACATCCTGATGGACAGCGACAGGTCACTCCCCGCCTCGCCAGCAGACCATGGCAGTCGTCCACCGGACAACTCCACCCCGTTGAGCGTGACCGAGATCGTCCGACCATCCTTGCTGGACTCGACCGCCGCTTCCATCGTGAACCAGGAACCAGCAGCGATCAACTGGGTCGTCACCTCATCGACACCCGCAATGGAACCCGTCGCCGGACTTCCGACCTCGTCATGACCGAGATGAACCGCAAGCCCGTCACCCAGGTCGAGGCTGGACGACGTGCCGGTCTTGTAGCGAACCAGGGCCGCGACCACGTAGGAGTCGGGCAACGGGTCCGGCCAGGTCATGACACCATCACCAGAAAGGATCTGGCGATTGTCTTCCCGGCGATCCTCGACATCTCCCACTCGCACCACCGCCTCCATAGCCGTGGGCGACAGGTAGTCCTCCCCGCCAGGTGGAAGACCTCGATCAGTCGCGTAGAAACGAATGTTCGAAACGCCCCCCGGTCCCACGTCGCCCAGCAGCCGCATGGACCCTCGCTCCCCGTCACCGGTTGTCATGGGCAGGTCGAAGGGGTCCACGATCGCAACGTTATCCAGGTAGATGCCGCCGATCCGGCCACGGTTCAGTTGCCGACCCTGCGGGTCGAACTGCGGCCCCTCGTAATCCAGTGCCAGTCGCTGCCACTGCCCGGGCCCGAACCAGAACTCCACCGGCCATTCGCCCAGGACACGGTCGTCCGCCTCGATGACCTGGATGGTCGCCGCCGGCGGAATCGTCCCGTGGTCTCGCAGAACAACCCGCGCCCCCGACGGCAAGCCGACACCCACACCTCCGCCGGAAGACAGGAAGAGCGAGAACTGCAACCGACCGTCCAGGTCCTGCATCGGAAGGACCAGGTCGTTGGCGTCCTCCGGCGAGTTCATCAGGAGATGGTTGCCCGGCTTCCTGGTGAACGCACCATCGGCATCGAGTTCCGCCGAGGCCAGTTCCCAGCCCCGGCCATTGACACGATCCGTCGGATCGCCCCAGGTCAGGCGGACCCAGCCATCCAGGATGCCCGCCCCACGCTCCAGTGGTGGCGCCACCCGCTGCGCAATCATCGGCGCCGGTGAGGTATCGCCAGGCATCTGGTTGACGGTGTACGAGAACTCCGGATGGAGCAGTTCGTGACCCTCGTCACCACGAATGTCGGACAACTTCATCCGGACACACTTACCCGCCACCAGGTCGGGTGTTCGGACGATCAACGTCCTTCGATCATCCGAAAGTGACACGTCCGAAACCGCCAGCGGCTCGGATGCCTGCTCAGGAGAACCATATTCCCACCACCAGTTGTAGCGATAGGTGCGGGCATTGATGTCATCAGCACTGACCTCGACCTCCTCGGCCACCGGCCTGGTGAACTCGATCTCGAACCCGTCCTCGAGCAGATCGACGCTGGACATCTCCATCGGCATCACGCCCGTCCATCGCACGCGGCGCAGACCGTGGGCCGGTTCCATTCCGCCCCAGCCCCGGTTGGTCAGGCCCGTGTACAGCGTTCCGTCATCACCGAAACGGACGCGACAGACCGAGCCGACTCGCTTTCGGAACGGCCAGATCGCCCCCTGGTACTCACCATTCACTTTCTCAAGATCCGTTCGCAGCACCATGCCGTTGGTCAACTCGGCGACGAACAGCTGCTCATCAAATGGACCAAAGCGACCATCGGTCGTATCCGGAACGAGGTTGCCGGTCGAGCGTGACCAGTCATAGGGAATCCAGATCGCCGCCGGCTGGCGTTCTTCCAGCACCGGCTGCGTGTCACTGGGAATCTCACCCGTGGACCGCCAGTCCTCGGTCCACCGCAGGGAATTGGGGTGACCGTAGAACCCGCCGTCCTTGACATGGAAGATGGGACAGACGGGCATCCAGTCACCCTGGTTGTCCGTCACGAAGACATCCCCCTCGATATTCATGCCGATGCCGCACGGACTTCGGAACCCGTGCGCCATGGGCGTGACTTCACCCTCGGGCGAAATGCGCAACACCCAGCCCCGCCATGGTTCCTGCGACTGGCCGTGCCACCATGCCGGATTGATGAACGCAAGATTCAGGCTGACGTAGAAGTTGCCCTCGTCATCAACGGGCAGGCCGAAGGCATACTCGTGGTAATTGTTGGTGAGCCCCCAGCCCTGGGTCAACGTGTCAATGTGATCGACGCGTCGGTCGCCGTCATCATCGCGAAGGCGAGACAACTCTGACCGCTGGATGACATAGATCTCCCCATCGACGACCTTGAGCCCGAGGCCCTCGGCCAGACCATCCGCGAAGAGGTGCCACCTCGCATCGGCCGGATCTTCGGCATCAGGATTCTCGACGATCCAGACGCGTCCTCGACGCGTGCTCAGCGCAAGAGAACCATCGGGCAGCATGTCCATGCCACCGACCTCGATGATCTCACCTTCCGGCGCGGGGATCGTCTCGACCGTGTAGTAGGTGGACTCCTCCGCGACCAGCAGCAACCCAAGAGCAATCGCCAGGATCATGCGGAAGGCTCCTCTCCCAACAGGGCCCGTCGTTCCACCGGCGTCCATTCCGGTGCCAGCAGCGTGATGATGTTGATGGGCTCCTCGACGTTCCCCGGGAGGGCCACCGCGACATCGCCGACCTGCCCGAGCGTGGCGTTGTGCAATCCAGTCAGTTCCACCAGTCCACCTGGTCCACTGGAGCGATACCACGTGATTCCATTGCCATCCGTCCCAATCGGCTCCGGCGAGCCGGACAGGTTCAGGTTGATCGCCAGTTGATTCCCCCCGGGATTGGTCACCTGGAAGCGGCGGTCGTAACCGGCCAGGGCACCCACGCTCGCGGCCAGTCCCGTTTCGGTCACATCGATTCCCGTGTCGCCCAGTCGCTGGCGGATCGCCATGGTTCCGCCCATGACCGATGTGCCTGACAGGTGCGAGGCAACGGGCTTGCCGTTCATATAAAAGGATGGACCTGGCGCACCATCATCGACCAGTCGAATCAGCCGTCCCAGCGGCTGGATGGGATCGCCGCTGCGGCCATCCCAGTTCCGTCGCTTGACGAACTCGCCCTGGCGAACGGCCAACAACCGGACATCATCCGTTCGGTACTCCCAACTCAACCCGTCGGTCCCACCGGTGATCAGCCCGCGGACATGCGATGGCCGATCGGGCCCCAGCGGGGACAGTTCGCCCCGGATGACCCGGGGACGATCGGTCACCCTCATGATCGTGTCATCCGGGTCAACCTCGACCAATGGCGGGCCCAGGGACTGGACGTAGCGAGCCACGGCCAGGCGTTCCCGGGGATCAAGCGTCGCCTTGAAACCCGGCATCGGTGTGCCGGGAATACCGGAGGTGATCACCCGGTCAATGGACTCGATGGTGTTCCCGAACGAGAACCCGCCCTGCTTGAAGGACCGGGCTGGGCGATCGAGCACCATCTCCCCGGTTCCGCTGCCATCAGCCCCATGGCAGGATGCGCAATTGGCCAAAAACAACAAGCGACCGGAAACCGGTCGCGACGTGGTCAACTTGGCAGCTGCCGTTTCCGGTGGGTCCCCCGTGGTGTTGTGGTTCTGGGGGGCCACCTCGGTCGGCACCGGCCGTGGAGGGGCGGTTCCCCACCAACTGACCGCAAAGATCCCGAAGGCCATGATCGGGGCCAGCACCAGGGTGCACACCAGGTTGATTCCGAGTTCCTTGCCCATGGATCACCAGTCTAGCCCAAACCGGGGCCGGACTGCCTCATGCCGAGAAGCTGCTGCCGCAGCCACAGGTGTTGGTGGCGTTGGGGTTGTTGAAGACGAATCCGCGGCCCATGATCTCGTCCTTGAAGTCGATTTCCGTCCCATTGAGGTAGAGATAGGACTTGGGATCGCAGACCACCCGGATCGAGAAATCGCCGCTGGAAGCCCCTTCATCAGCGTCCGCGTCCTCGAACTGGTACTCCCAGACCTCGTCGGAATCCTTGGTGTTCTCGGTCAGGTCGAGGAGGTAGTTGAACCCGGAGCAGCCACCGCCCTTGACGCCCACGCGAAGGCGGATGGACTCGGCGGACAGGTCCTGCTGCTTGATGATCGAGGCGATCTCCTTCGCAGCGGTCTTGGTGACGGTGACGGGCATGGCTCGAATTCCTCTTCGTTGGCTCAGCCGGGGTGCCGAGCGATCTTCCATTATAGCCCCGAAAACGGCCCTACTCACGGCCAGGCACATGGAATGATTCTAACTTGGCACTTACAATACGGATCTGGCCACCATGGATCACCGGCCCCCCAGGGGCCCTTGCGGAGCACTGACCCCGATGACCCCAGACCCCAATGCCATGCTCGACCAATGGGCGGAGCGGACCGACTACCGCTGGGGGTTCGTGACCGATATCGATGCCGATACGGTTCCGCCCGGCCTGGACGAGGACGTGATTCGGTTTATCTCGGCCAAGAAGGAGGAGCCCGAGTGGCTGCTGGAATGGCGGCTGGAAGCCTACCGCCACTGGCTGACCATGGAGGCCCCCGACTGGCCCCACTTCCCGGATCGCCCCTGGGGCCCCATCGACTACCAGGCCATCAGTTATTACTCCGCCCCGCGATCAGATGAAGATCGCCCCAAGAGCCTCGACGAGGTCGATCCGAAGCTGTTGGAAACCTACGAGAAGCTCGGCATTCCACTTGAGGAACGGGCGGCCCTCGCCGGTGTTGCGGTAGATGCCGTCTTCGACAGCGTCTCCGTGGCGACCACCTTCCGCGACAAGCTGAAGGAACATGGCGTGATCTTCTGCTCGTTCTCGGAGGCCGTGCAGGACCATCCCGAGTTGGTCCGCCAGTACCTCGGTTCAGTCGTCCCCGCGAATGACAACTACTTCGCGGCACTGAACTCCGCCGTCTTCACGGACGGGTCCTTCGTCTACATCCCCAAGGGCGTGCGTTGCCCGATGGAGCTCAGCACGTACTTCCGCATCAACGCCCTGAACACGGGACAGTTCGAGCGGACCCTGATCGTGGCCGATGATGACGCCTACGTGTCCTACCTGGAAGGCTGCACCGCTCCGATGCGGGACGAGAACCAGCTGCACGCGGCCGTCGTTGAACTGGTCGCGATGGAAAACGCAGAGATCAAGTACTCCACCATCCAGAACTGGTACCCCGGCGACGAAAACGGCGTCGGCGGCATCTACAACTTCGTGACCAAGCGGGGTCTCTGCCAGGGCAACCGAAGCCACATCTCCTGGACACAGGTCGAGACCGGATCCGCCATCACCTGGAAGTATCCCAGCTGCGTCCTCAAGGGCGACGATTCCATCGGCGAGTTCTACTCGGTCGCCCTGACCAACAACCGGCAGCAGGCCGACACCGGGACGAAGATGATCCACCTGGGCAAGAACACCCGGAGCAACATCGTCTCGAAGGGCATCTCCGCCGGACACGGCCACAACACGTATCGCGGCCTGGTCAACATCCGTCGCGGCGCCACCAATGCCCGCAACTACACCCAGTGTGATTCGATGCTGATGGGTGAAGAATGCGGCGCCCACACGTTCCCGGTCATCGAGGTCGCCAATGACTCGGGCCAGGTCGAACATGAAGCGTCAACATCGAAGATCGGCGAAGACCAGATCTTCTACTGCAACCAGCGTGGCATCTCACCGGAAGATGCCGTCTCGATGATCGTCAACGGCTTCTGCCGCGAGGTCCTGGCGGAACTCCCCATGGAGTTTGCCGTCGAGGCCCGGAAACTGCTGGAGGTCAGCCTGGAAGACAGCGTCGGCTGAACCACCTCCCTCACGAAAGACTCGTTCCCATGCTCCAGATCACCAATCTCCACGCTTCCATCGACGACACCCCCATCCTTCGGGGCATTGACCTGACCATCAAGGATGGCGAAGTTCACTCCCTGATGGGACCCAATGGCTCCGGCAAGAGCACGCTCGCCAAGGTGCTCGCCGGCGATGAAGCCTACGAGGTCACGGACGGCTCCATCGTGCTCGACGGCCAGGACCTGCTCGAACTGGACCCGCATGAGCGGGCCGCAGCCGGCATGTTCATGGCCTTCCAGTACCCGGTGGAAATTCCCGGCGTCACCATGAAGTACTTCCTGAGGACGGCCATGAACTCCGTCCGCAAGTACCGCGAGCAGGAGGAACTGGACGCCTACGAGTTCCTGAGCCTGGTCAAGGAGCGAGCCGCGATGGTCGAGCTCGACACCGATCTCCTGGACCGCCCCGTCAACGGCGGCTTCTCCGGCGGCGAGAAGAAGCGGGCTGAGATCTTCCAGATGGCCATGCTGGAGCCGAGCATCTGCGTCCTTGACGAGACCGACTCCGGACTCGACATCGATGCCCTTCGCACCGTCGCCGACGGCGTCAACAAGATGCGGGGCGCTGACCGTTCCTTCCTGGTCATCACGCACTACCAGCGACTGCTGACCTACATCGTTCCCGACATCGTCCACGTGCTCGTAGACGGACGGATCGTCCGCAGCGGCGGCAAGGAACTGGCCCTTGAACTCGAGGAGCAAGGCTACGCCCTGGTTGAAGACGGACACCCCGTGGATGCCTGAGCAGGAAGCCACCATGCCCACCATGACCACCGATCCCGCCAGCACCGTCGCCCAACGCCTGAAGGACCTTCCCTCGGACGCGCTTTCCGCACGCCGTGAAGAAGCCCTGGCGAGGTACCAGGACATCCAGTGGCCCTCGATGAGAGACGAGGCCTGGCGGTACACCAACACCCGCGAGATCGCGGCAACCGAGTTTTCCGGCGCAGACTCGTCCGCGACCATCGATGCCGATGCGGTTGCGCCGTACGTACTCGATGCAGACATGCCTCGAATCGTCTTCGTCGACGGCATCTTCCAACCGGACCTGTCGACCGCAACGAGCCGACCTGGCGTGCATATTGATCGACTGGCCACTGTCATGGCTGATGCGCCGGAACGGCTGACCGATCATCTCGCCGCCCATGCCGACTGGTCGGACGACCCGGCCTGCGCTCTTTCGACCGCCATGTTGACCGATGGTGTCATGGTCGAGTTGGACCCCGGCACCCGGATGGATACCCCCCTGCATGTCATGTTCCTCACCCGAGGTGGTGAGGCACCCATTTCCGTGCACCCCCGTGTCCTGGTGGTGGCCGGTGACGAGACGACCGGCACGGTCATCGAGTCCCACGTCGGCCTTGGCGGGAACACGGTCCTCACGACTCCAGTGACCGAGTTGATCGCGGGCGACAAGGTCAACCTCGATCACTATCGCATGGTTCGCGAAGGCAGCAACACCTGGCACCTGGGCGACATCGCCCTTCACCAGGGCGCTCACAGCGAGGTCTCCTCGTGCCTGCTGGCCTTTGATGGCCCGATGATCCGGACCCGCATGAGGGCGACGCTTGCCGGTGAACATGGCAACGCGATCCTGCACGGCCTGGCCCTCGGACATGGTGCCCGACACATCGAGAACCTGCTTCGCGTGAATCACATGGTTCCGAACTGCCGAAGCCGCGAGTCCTTCAAGCACGTGCTCGAGGACAACTCAACGGCTGCCTTCACCGGCCGCATCTATGTCGCCGAGGGCGCCCAGAAGACCGATGCGGTCCAGACCAACCGCAACCTGGTGCTGTCCCCGACCGCCCGGGCATCCGCCCGCCCGCAGTTGGAGATCTACGCCGACGACGTCAAGTGCACGCATGGCGCCACCACGGGTGAACTCGACCAGGAGTCCCTGTTCTACCTGCAGGCTCGGGGCGTTCCCACGGCGGCCGCACGCAGCATGCTGGTCCAGGCCTTCGCCGGCGAGATCCTCGACGATGTCGCCCCCGATTCCCTCCGGGGACAGGCGCAGATGCTGCTGCGGGACCGATTGCCGGCCGCCGAACATCTCGCGATGGTCGAATGACCGGTAGGCTGTCAGGCATGGCTGCCGCCGACACCCTGGACATCGCCGCGATTCGAAGCCAGTTCCCGATCCTGGAGCGGAAGGTTCATGGCGACAAGCCATTGATCTACCTCGACAGCGCTGCGACCACGCCCAAGCCACAGGCCGTCATCGATACCATTGACGCGCACTATGCCTCGGGGACGGCGAACGTCCATCGAGCAGCACATGAACTGAGCGTGGAAGCCACCGAGGCCTACGAATCCGCCCGCCGTCGCATCGGCACGTTCATCAACGCAACGTCCTCGAACGAGATCATCTTCACGCGTTCGGCTACCGAAGCCGTCAACCTCGTTGCCCAGTCCTGGGCGGCGACAACGCTCCAGGCCGGCGATGAGATCCTGGTCACGGAGATGGAACACCACGCCAACATCGTGCCATGGCAGTTGCTGCGAGAACGGCTCGGTGTGACGCTGAAGGTCATCCCGATGGACGACCGAGGCATGCTCGACATGGATGCCTGCCGATCACTGGTTACTGATCGCACCAAGCTGGTATCCGCCACCTGGATCTCCAATGCCCTGGGCACGGTCAACCCGATCGAGTCGATCATCTCGATCGCCCGCGAGGCCGGTGCGATGACGATGGTCGATGCCACACAGGCCCTTCCACACCGCCCGGTGGACGTCCAGGCCCTCGGCGCCGACTTCATCGTCTTCTCCGGCCACAAGATGTACGGGCCCACCGGCATCGGCTGCCTCTGGGGCCGCGAGTCGATCCTGGAATCGATGCCGCCCTGGCAGGGCGGGGGTGACATGATCGAGTCGGTCACCTTCGAGAAGACGACCTTCAACCGGTTGCCCTGGCGGTTCGAAGCCGGCACGCCACACATTGCGGGCGCCATCGGCCTCGGCACCGCCGTTGACTGGCTGAGCGAGATCGGCATGCCCGCCATCGATGCTCGCGAGACCTCGCTGGTGGCCACCCTGGCGGAACGACTGGACGCCATCCCACGAGTGTTACTGGTTGGCCATCCAACGCCACGGGCCGCCGCCGTGTCATTCATGGTTGACGGCATGCATCCCCACGATGTCGGGATGATGCTCGACCAGCATGGCGTCGCCGTCCGCACCGGGCACCACTGTGCCCAACCGACCATGCAGCACTTCGACGTTCCCGCCACCGTCCGGGCGTCCATCGGTATTTTTAATGACGAGTCCGACGTGGATGCCCTCGATACGGCACTGCGTCGCGTGATCGAGGTCTTCGGATGAGCAACGAACATACTGACAGAGTCATCAAGGCACTTCGCAAGATCCATGACCCGGAAATTCCGGTCAACATCTATGACCTCGGGCTGATCTATGACGTCAACATCGATGAGAACGGCGCCGCAGCCGTCCGGATGACACTCACGACTCCCAACTGTCCCATGGCCGAGATCATTCCCGGCCAGGTCCAGGCTGCTGTTGCAGCCGTAGACGGCATCACCGAGGCCAGCGTGGAACTGGTCTGGGAGCCCGAATGGACACCGGAGATGATGTCGGAGGCGGCCCGGCTCGACCTGGACTTCACCGGGAAGTTCGATCCCGCCAAGTTCAGGAAAGACAACCCCACGTCACTCACGGTCAACCGCCGCAAGCGTGACTGAAACGGAGAGACCGATGCCCGAGTATCACAAGGCCGCCTCGATGACTGAACTGGTGCCCGGTTCCATCATCTGTGTAGAGGTCGCCGGCACACGTGTCGCCCTGTACAACCTCGAGGGCGAGATCTTCGCGACCTCTCCATCCTGCACGCACGTGGAAGCGGATCTCGCCGATGGAGACATCGAGGGAGAAGAGGTGGTCTGTCCTCTGCACTTCGCCACCTTCAACATCAAGACCGGGCTCTGCACCAGTCCCCCCGCGGAGGAAGACCTGGTCACCTATGCCGTCCGCGTCACCGATGACTGCATCGAGGTCGAGATCTGAACCGCTTGTGATCGCCCAAGGGGCAATGTGCTTACTCACATCCTCGACATCCTCGTCCCGATCTATGTCACCGTCATCCTCGGATACATACTCGGCCGTCGCGGATTCCCCTGGCCGGCTCGGCCAATGGTCCCCCTGATCCTGCAGATCGCCGTTCCCTGCCTGATCGCCTCGCACTTCGCCAAGCAGACCTCGATCCCACCAGGCCTGTTCAAGGTCATGATTTCCGCGGCGATCATCGTGACGACGCTGTTCGTTCTCTTCTACATCCTGCTTCGGCTGTTTCGCATCAAGCGACGGATCTACCTGGCCGCCGCCAGTCTTCAGAACATGTCCGTGGGACTGGCCCTGGGGCTCCTGGGCTTCGGAGATGCCGGCTTCGCACTGGCGCTGGCCTATGCCTCCGTGATCCTGGTCGTGCAGTTCACGCTGGGCTGGTGGATTCCCGAGGAGCGAATCAACTTCAAGCGGTTCTTCCAGCAGGTCACGATCTACGGCATCACCATCGGCCTCGTCCTGATGTTCGTTCAGATTCAGCCGCCGTCCTACGTCGACCGACTGCTCATGTTGATCGGAAACATGGCCATTCCACTTCTGCTGCTGTCCCTGGGCTTCTCGCTGGCCGCGATCAAGGTCGAGAAGATGGCCCTGGCTTTCATCATGTCCACCATCCATCTCGTGGTCTGCCTCGGGATCGGACTGACCGTGGCGGTGCTCATGGATCTCCAGGGCGACGCCTTCATCATCGTCATCCTGTTCTCGATCCTCCCCTCTTCGACCATCAACATCCTGATGGCCAGCGAGGCCGGCGTCGACATGCCGCCCCTGACCATCTTCGTGTTCTGCACCAACATCTGGCTGGTCATCACACTGCCCGTTGCACTGGTGCTGCTGCTTCCCAGCTGATCGCGTCGCGCACATTCCCCAGGCGTCCAGGACCAGCAGCACGTCGGTCATGTTGACCCGTCGATCACCATTGACGTCGGCTTCGCAGGCCGGCGGGCAGGTGGAATCAACGCATGGCACATCCGGGCCCTGCCACCAGCCTCCTGCCTCCTGGCAGGCGGTTTCCGTGGCGATGATGCAGGTGTCACGAATGCAGCATGCCCCACCCTCGCCACAATCACTGCGGATACTGACCGGGCCCGCATCCTCCCACTGGATGCCATCCTCGTGGAAACCACAGGCGATCATCCGTGGACGGCTGCGATCACAGGCGATCGTCGCCCCACCCCGGCGTGACTCGTTGAGATAGAACCAGCACTCCACGAAGACCGGCGTCCCACCACTGGTATACACCGCGCCACCAACGTCCGCCTCGTTGTTCAGTACCAGGCAGGCCCGGATCGTCGGGCTCGCCCCCTGCAGGTAGAGTCCCCCGCCGCTGGTCACGGCCCGCTGGTCACCGGTTCCATCACCCCCGGCAATTCCGAAGCCCTCGAGGCAGGTCGCGGGCCCCTCGCCCGACCGCATGACCACGGTACTCCCACGTGGTCCATCGATGTCCAGCGGTGTTCCATCGATGAGTGTCTGGTTGGCACCAGCTTGACTTCGAACCGTAATGGCCTTGCCGCGAAAGTCAATCCGCTCCCGATAGATCCCCGGTCCCACGAGAATGACATCTCCATCACAGGACTTGTCAATTGCCGCTTGGATCGTGTTCGAGCCGGCGTACACTTGATGAACTGCAGCACTCGGTGGAGCCTCACTGGCTGCACAAGTAAGCGCCGGTGTCGGCAAGTGCGGAGAGAGTACTGCCGACACCAGCGCTATTTGAGGAGTGCCGATCCCAATGCGCATCCATGCGCTCATGAATCACCTCCTCGGTCGGAACAGACGTGGACCCGACCGAGGAGGCACCCTACTCGTCAGCGGAGAGAGAACCTTGACGAGTGACCTATTTTCTCTTGATGACAAGTCTGCTACGAAACTTCTGCCAAAACGCAGATGCGACGGACGTTTTTCGTACCGTTGAGACGCTCGCTCGCCGGCTTTTTTCCGACAACGACCGCCCGCTGGCTACGGACACATACCCCAGTGGCCCAGCAGGATCGTCAAGTCCTGACCCGTCACCTGGCAGTCTTCGTCCAGGTCACCGATGGGATCACTCGTGATGCCCCAGGTCGCCAGCAACATGGTCAAGTCCGCACCATCGACCTGGTTGTTGCAGTCCAGGTCTCCCAGGCACGTACCGCACCCTGAAGGCTCAGGCGCATAGTCTCTCAGGATCTCAGCCAGTTCCCCTGACGTCAGGGTCCCCTCCGAGTCATCGATGTATACGCCGCCAGTCTGCCCGGCCAACTGGCTTGCCAGCGCCTCCAGGCCAATCGGCATGGACGACGAGTTCAAGTCGGTCACGATGGTGATGGCGCTGACGTTGTTCTCATTCAGGACTTCCACGGCATTGTCGATGGCAAGCTGGTCGTTTTCATCACAGTTCGAATCCCCACCTCGCTCCGGGCATTCATCCGACATCGTCACGATCACGCGATACACGCCCTCCCAGGGATGGCGATCCGCGACAACGGCCGCCGCATCGGCCCAATCCTCGATCCCGTCAGCACTGGAAATGGTGCCGTTGTAGTTGGGAACCTGTGTTCCGTACAAGCCCGCCAGGCCGCCGTCAGGAACGTCCGTGCACCACCACCAGTCATCCTCGTAGAAGTCCAGGATGATCTGCCCGTGCAGATCCGACACGATGTAGCGCCAGTCTTCCAGCTGATCAACGGCACCCGTGGTCAACCAGCACAGGCCCTTGCCTTCATCCACGGAACCGGAGACGTCGTAGATGAACACGACTTCCAACGTGGGGGGCTGGCAGGTGTCCGGGACACCATCGCCGTTGCAGTCGAAAACGGTGCCGTCGGCAAGATCACAGTCGTCCGGCACTCCGTTTTCATTGCAGTCAGGAACGATTCCCTGGGCAATGGCACAGAAGTCAATCAGGCCATCTTCATCGCAATCCAGGACGATCCCGCCGGCGATGTCACAACTGTCCGGAATCGAATTGCGATTGCAGTCCGTCACCTCACCATTGGCGATCGCGCAGGTGTCGATCTGTCCATCACCATCACAGTCGTATCCCCCGGAGGCCAATTGACAGACATCCAGGACACCGTCGCCGTCGCAGTCGGCACCACCCCATTCGGCGAGCTCACAGGAATCGAGCAGCCCGCTCCCGTCACAGTCCAGGCCGGGGTCCTGGCTGATCTCGTCTGTATCGCAGCCGCCTGACTCATCACAGTCCCGGCATGCGTCGTAGATCATCACCGCCCCATTCTCACCAGGAGCGCCCGCAAAGACGTGGGAGCCGTCCGTGGCGACGCTCGTCCCCAGCGTAGGCGGAATCCCCTCGGTGTCATATCGGCCGTAGTAGCGCCATCCATCTTCAACCTTCTCAAAGGCGTGAACCGCGCCAGCGTCATCGGAAGAGTTGTACTCCGGCACACCAACCAGCACTCGGTCCTGGGCAATCGCCACTGAGCTGGCGCTGGCGGATCCTGGATTGCTGCCTGCCGGGAGATCCAACCTGGCCTCCTGGGCCCAACCTTTCGCGCCCCGGCGAAAGAGGTAGGTCGTACTGCCGCTCGTCGTCACCGCGATGAGGTCGGACTCAACAGCCACCGCGGCGCCGAATCCTGCCGGTGACCCGGCTTCATCCGTCTCCAATGCCACCAGGTTGCCGGCATCCCAATTCGACCCCTGCGACCCGGATGTCCGTTCCAGCACCCAGGCGGTGCTGTCGCCCACGGCGCCGATGACGGCAACGTCGCCGTCGAGGTCAACCGCTCTGCCGAAGTCGTTCGCGTTTTCCGACGGACGCGAAATCGACACGGATTCCGTCCAGTTGCCATTGACTCGTTGGAAGAAGGTGACGTACTCGGACGGGCCGATGATCTGGCCAATCGGGCTACCGGCAATGATCCAATCACCACTGACGGCGACCGCTTCGCCCTGCCGGTGCCTCGTCCCCGCCGAACCACCTTCAGCCAGTACCTCGTCCCAATTCCCGGGCTGGGTCCGTTCATACACGAAGATCGCCCCGGTGTTACCCCACCCGGGCGCACCCACCACCAGCGTATTGCCGTCGAGGTCCAGCGCCGCACCGAACAGGCGCGGACTGGCGAGGAAACCACAACCGCCACCATCCTTCTGCAGCACAGCGGACTGGGCCCAGCTGCTGCCCTGCCGCTGATACAGGTAGACGCGAGAGACTTCGCAATCCGGTGCCCCCACGGCGAGATGCGTGTCGCTGGCACTCAAGGCCGCGCCATACTCCTCACCACCTGACAAGTTCTGTATCTCGACATCGGCCTGAACAGATCCTGCAAGGGTCGCCACACTGAAAAGTGACATCACTCGAACCAGGGACATGGGGCTCACTGACATTGATTTTCTCGCATGCTGGGTACATCTCTTGACCATGTGCACCGAACGGAATTCGAGCGCACCACGTTCCACCCCCACGGCTCGTCCATGAGCACCGGTCCCCCCGCGGTATCGGCGTCAGGGATCCTGGCAACCCGCCTCGGGGCAGATCGCCCCGAAGTGCCACACCCCCTCGAGGTTGATGCAGGTAGCGAGATCGGTGTTCTGGCACGTATCGCCGACATCACATCGCGCCAGCGTCGCATCATGACCCAACTCGGCCATGGACTCGTCCGACCCTTCCCACTCTTCTGGTCGGCAGCTGTAGGGAACCTCGTCGGAACAGGATGGCAGGCAATTCGCAAAGCCCGACAACATCACACCCAGATCCTGGCCGTCGACGGTGCCGTCCGCGTTCAGATCAGCACACCAGTCGTCAGTCGACCAGGCACCCAGCAACAACCCGATGTCCGAGCCATCAACGGAGTTATCACCATTGATGTCGCCGTGGCACATCCTCGGAATCCGAATTTCCACTCGCCGCGGCTCACCACTTGGGCACTCCCACCACCGCTGGTCCTGTGTGTTCCCCCCGATATTCGAGCGGGCAAAATAGTACTGCCGCAACTCGGGGTCGTAGTCGTCCGAACTCTCGGGCAACTCCCGAAAGCCGAAGTCATCATGATGCAGACAGATGGGGCAATTGGAACTGATGCGCACGTATCCATCGAGGTCGGCCATGGCCATATCGGATCCCATGTGTTCAATCTGGCCCTCGAGAATCAGATCGACATCGCGGGACCGTCGAACCTGGCCTGCTCGGGCCACGACTTCTCCATACCCACCAACTGCTCCTGAGGAATTCTGCGTGAAGGGGCCGAGCTTGAACTCGTACAACTCGCTGTGGCTCCCCGAGGGATCCCCGACCGTCAGGATGATGTCGCAGATGGCACAATCGGGCGCCGGCTCATGGTCATCAGGGTCGTTGGGATCGCTGGCCTGGTTGATCTCGTCGAGATCACCAACGCCATCGCCATCTGAATCGCCATCTGCCGGATCCGTACCGTAGAACAGCTCATCCAGGTTGGAGAGGCCATCCCCGTCACAATCCTCTCCGCCATCACTGCAACCGTCTCCATCGGTGTCGAACTTCGTTGGATCGTATTCACCGGGACACACGGTGCACTCGAACTCGTACTCGAGACCATCTTCATCGAAGTCACTGCGATTGGAGTGAACCACCAGGTCGGATGGCTGGGGACAACAGGGCCAGCCCGTGTCGCATTCCGAGGGCCAACAGGGATGACTGTCGATGACGGCATAGACCCGAATCGCCATCGGCTCACGAATGATCAATTCCACATCGTTGGGGCCGACCCGCGTCCACTCGATGGCGCCATTGAGCATGGTCCCCTTGCTTCCAGGAATGCCGGAGCCGATCGCACCGATCGGATCTCCCTCGAAACAGTCAACGAGCTCGCCGTCCTTCTGGCTGTACTCCAAATCGTAGAAATAAAACGTATGAAAATAGTCATCATGACCCGGGGGCTCGACGGTCTCACCGTTCATTTCGATGATCTCGTCGGAGAGGGCATAGAAGGCAAAGACCGGGCAGGGCCCTCCCAGGTAGAAATCGTTCCCAATCCCCTCCTGGCAATACTGCTGTCGGAACCGGGCACCGCTGATGCAGCCCCCTCCATTGCAGATGTCGTCATCCAGGCAGACCCATGACTCCGAGACGTCGTCGCAGTCACAGTCGAACCACCCTTCGTTGCTGCACAGGGGGTCGATCATGCCACGACGGTCCTGTGCCACAACCAGGCTCGATGCCGCCAGAACTACAGCGCCAATACCAATTTTCCAACTCAACATCGTTGTGCCTCCTCCTGATTGAAACCGCGATCACATACTGAGCGGCCCCCCGGGGAATCACGCTTTCCAGTATCCAACGGCTCAAACGTGAATCCACTTACTGATGCGAAAGAGAGCACGAGATGCGCAAAAAATCCCGTGCAAACACGGGACTGCACACCAACTGCCTGTTCTGATTCAAGCGCCGTTTGAAATGACGGTCGTGGTTCGCCGGCAATCCGGCCCGAATCGATACACCCTCGATTCGCCGCCGACGTCCTGCCGAACCTCGACGAGGAAGCCCTCATCATTGGACGTCACCGTCGGCACGCCCAGGCCGGGAACCTCCAGCGGCTGGTACCGCCCCTCCAGTTCCGCCAGCGATGTCGGCCACCGCTCGTTCTCACTGCGGTATTGCTCTGCGGCATGATGCAGCCGACGGAGAATCGTCCAGGCCATCGCATCCGGCTTCGGCTGGAAGACCGCGACCCCCGGTCGACGATCACTGAACTGCACCAGCCCCCAGTACTCGGGGCGATGCATGTCGATGGCGTCCTGGGGCGTCCAGGTCCAGTTGTCCTCTCGCACATCCGGGATCCGCTCGTAACGGCCATCGGGCTTCAACTGGTGCTTCCACTGGACTCGCGAGAAGTTCACCGGCCACTGGTCACCATCACGAGGCGGAACCGCGCGATTGGCATGACTACGCAGGGACTCCCAGGGAATCGCGATCTCCATCGACCAGCCCTCGTCCCGATCCGACGCATCATTCAGCGTGCCACGGATGTCCACCTCGGTCTTCAATCCGTCGATGTCCCACCCGATGTCATAGGTGCCCCCGCAGCGATATGGCTTCGTGAGCATCAGGTCGAACTGCGTATTGAGCGCGTTGACCTCGAGTTCGTAGTAGTCGTGATTGTCACCATCGGGATCAATGAAGACCTCGAAGTCATTGTCGTTGTAGATGATCGAGTCCCGCTTGGTCAGCGTGCCCCAGACGTGGGGTTCGATCATGTCCGCGCCGACGTAGAAGTACTCGTCATCCCAGAGCATCTTGGCCCGGGTCAGGAACCGGGGATCCGGCTTGGCATCACCCTCGATGTCCCGAAAGGCAATGGTCCAGGGGGCCGCCTGCCAGTCGCCCTCGTCCAGCCGACCGTCGATGACCGGCGGGGAACTGGCCCGACCGGCGACATAGACCTGGGGCAGGTCCGCAGGAGACGAGGCCGATGGAGAAGGGGGGACCATCGGAAGAGCGGTGCAGCACCCGCTCGTGACCAGCAGGGCCAGGAGCGACATCGAGATCAGGCTCATCTTCATGGCCCGAGTCTAGCGGCGTCCGCACCCGCGAGCCGGGCCCCCTATCATCAGCGACCAGATGCGAGTCTCCCTCCCCACGCTTGGCCCCACGCCCCCGCCGGCGACCCCCGGGCAACGCCTCGCAGGCGACCTCCGGGATACCCACGGCCGCGTGATCACCGATCTCCGGCTGAGCGTGACGGATCGATGCAACTTCCGGTGCATCTACTGCCTGGAACCCGATGTCCGATTCCTCCCCAAGCAGGAACTCCTGCACCGGGAGGAGTACCTCCGGATCATCACGGCCTGCCGGAACCTCGGGGTTCGAACCCTGCGGCTCACCGGTGGTGAACCCACCCTCTACCCGGAACTGGATGACCTGATCGCCGACATCGGTCGCCTGGAACTGGATGACGTGGCCATGACGACCAACGGCTGGGCACTGGACGCTGATCGAGCACGGGACTGGCGTCGCGCCGGCCTGAGGCGGCTCACCTTCAGCCTCGACACCCTTCGAGAGGATCGAATGCGGGAGATCACCCGTTCCAGGACCACGGTCGCCGCCGTCCTCAAGGCCGTTGCCTCTGCTCGCGAAGCGGGGTTCCCCCGGCCCAAGGTCAACATGGTCGTGATGCGTGGCACCAATGACGACGAGGTCGCCGACTTTGCGTCGCTGGCCCGCCAGGAAGATCTCGACATCCGATTCATCGAGTTCATGCCACTGGATTCGGCCCGGGAATGGGGGCGACAGGTCGTCTTCACCGCCGACGAGACCAGGGCCGCCATCGAATCCCGCTGGCCGCTTGAACCCCTGGATGAACCCAATCCACACTCCACATCCGTCAACTGGCGGTTCGCTGACGATGCACCGGGAAAACTGGGCTTCATCGCCCCAGTGAGCCGACCATTCTGCGGGGCCTGCAACCGACTCCGTATCACTGCCGAAGGCAAGATCCGCCCCTGCCTGTTCAGCCATGATGAATGGGACCTGAAACCCCTTCTTCGCCGGAACGAACCGATGGCCCGCCTGGAGCACTTCCTCATCGACGCCGCCTGGAACAAGCAGCCCGGCCATGGCATCGGCCAGGACGGCTTCCAACAACCCGAGCGAAGCATGTCCGCCATCGGCGGCTGAAGACCACCTCATCGTCAACACCTCGGAACAGCCTCGCGTGATGGAATCCACTCCAGACCAGGGTCAACCGGCCAAGTCACCACTCTCACCATCACTGGTCCTGAGGAGTTTCCTCGGGGGCGGCCTCATGGGACTGGCCAACCTCGTGCCCGGCATTTCCGGCGGCACCATGTTGCTGGCCACCGGCATCTATGACCGGTTCATCTCGGCGGTGTCGCAGGTCACGACGCTTCGATTCCGATTCCCCTCGATCGCCCTGCTGGTGATCATCGCGTGCGGAGGTGGAATCGCGCTCGTGCTTGGTGCCGAGACCATCGGCACCCTGGTCCACGAGAAGCAGTGGATCATGTTCAGCCTGTTCATCGGGCTCACCCTCGGCGGTGTTCCCCTGCTGTGGAACATGCTCCGGCCCATGACCCCATCCGCCGCGATCGGCTGCCTGGTCGGACTGGCTGCCATGGCCGTCCTGGCCTGGGTGAATCCCGGTCGTGGCGATCCGGTCTCCACCGATCCCAACTGGGTGATGCTCCTGATCGCGGGCGCTGCCGGTGGTGCGACGATGGTGCTGCCGGGTATTTCCGGCAGCTACCTGCTGCTGGTCCTGGGCCAGTACATGGTGATCCTCTCCGCCATCGCCGCATTGAAGGATGGGTTCCGAAGCGGTGGGGAGACAGGAGATGCCATCTCCATCCTGATCCCGGTGGCCATCGGGGCCGCACTGGGGGTCGTGGTGGTCTCGAACCTGATGCAGTGGCTGCTCCAGAACCTGCGGAAGGCCACGCTCGGGGTCCTGCTGGGATTCCTGCTGGGGGCCATTCTCGGACTCTGGCCCTATACCGCCCCCAAGGGCCGCGAGGCCCTGCTGACTGAGCATCAGCTGACGGAAGAACAGATCGAAGCCCTGAAGCCCCGTGACTGGCCCCGGGCCCAATTCGACCCCTCGGCTGGGCAGATCGCCGGTGGGATTGGCCTGGTCCTGGTGGGATTCGGCATCTCCCTGACCATCTCAATGATGGGCCGGGAGCAATCAGCAGACGAGGGCTAGCCCCTCCCCGGGCTGTTTAAACCCCCGAAAACGGCCCTTTGGCCGGGCTTTGCCAAAAGGCAGCACTCTTCAAATCGCCGTTTAAGTGCTCTTAAACAGCCTTTTTTGCGATTTCCCCGTTTTAGACACACCTAAACGAATCCGAAGCGTAGAGGGGTATGTCAGGACAACACCTGACCTTTCTTCTCTGAACTCTCCCCTCCCCGCTCTCTCCTCTCTCTCCATCACCGGACCCGCCTCCTGGCGGGTCCGGTGGTTTTTTGGCCCCCCGGATGACGCCCTGGAAAAAACTCCACGAATCTCACCCAACGAGCACACACCACCAGTCGAGCTCAATAGATGGGGGTGTCAGGAGCGAACACCTCCTGGCCCCAAATTCAACATCTCTTCTCTCCTCTCTCCCACCAGCGGGCCCGCCTACAAGCGGGCCCGCTGGTTATTTGGCCGCTCCCTGTTTCATCACACGGGATGTACCAGGTGAGACCGCGTGGCAAACACGACCTCTAACTCGTTGACTGCCAGTTCTTACGAATAATGAACTGGGAAACCTGCATCGCCTTTTTGCCCTATTCCGGATGCGCCGCTGAATTCGGCCCCAGAATGGCCCGATGGCGGATCTGGACCGGGAACGTGGTAACTGGAACTGCTCATGGTGAGCGGCACACGAGTTCCCAAGCCAGGCATTGCGTCTCACATCCGACCCTGAACGCCGTAGGTGGTAGTAGATCAACTACGGAACATAAGGACCTCGAGCCATGACCCTCAAGCGGAAATCCCTCACCGCCGCACTGCTCGCCCTCGCGACCCTCTCCACGCTCGGCACCGGTTGTGCTTCAACCCAGAGCCGCAGCAGCATCTCGAGCAACAACGTCGTTCGATACGCTTCGATGGACAACACGCGAAGCCCCCTCGCCCTGGGCGCCGGCGACTCACTCGGTGCAGCCCTGTACATGGCTCATGACGTCGACTGAGAGATCTCGAAGACGCCACGGTCCACCACCACGCCAAGCTGATGACGGCCCCCGGGAAACCGGGGGCCGTTTTTCATGCCGGAATGCAGCCCGTGCCACCAAGTGATTCAAAAACAGGAGTTTGAGACCTGAACCATCCGACGGAACCTATGGCGGTAAAGGCGTTTCGGCTTTCTACCCACAGGCTCATGACATGGGACGAGGATCGATGGACCAATCCCCCCAAAAACTCAGGCAGCAGATGCTCGAGTGCCTGGACCGGCTCATGGCCCAGCGACAAGCCGATGAACTCCGGCATACCGAGGATGGCACCGCCGACCCCATGAGAGCAGCCAGCGGACAATCCGCTCTCGACGCCGCCGTGGCCCAGACCGAGGAGATCATCCGATCCCTCGATCGAGTCCTGCATCCCAAGCCAGATGAAATCGTGAGCTTCCGCACGACCTGCAACGGCCTGTCTCGGCTCCGAAACAGCCAGTGCGCCTGATCCGCCCCCCGGCCGCCCCAACGACTTCCCCACTCGCGACCTCGATGATGACCACCTGGTCACCTCGTCCGGTTAGCCTCTGCGAGTCATGAGCACTCCCGAGCTCCGCATCAAGCGACTCTCCCCCCTGGCCACGATCCCCCGCTACGCCACCGCGGGCGCCGCCGGGCTTGATCTCCATGCCGCCATCGAATCGCCCATCGAGATTCCCCCGCGTGGCATCCAGATGATCCCGGTCGGGCTGGCCGTGGCGATCCCCGGGGGATGGGAGGGACAGGTTCGCCCACGCAGCGGACTGGCCAGCCGACATGGCATCTCTCTTCCCAATACCCCTGGAACCATCGACGCTGACTACCGGGGGGAACTGAAGGTGCCACTGATCAACCACGGGGAGACCGCCTTCACCGTTGAACCAGGTATGCGCATTGCCCAGATGGTGATCTGCCCGGTCGCCCAATGCCAGGTCATCGAAGTCGACACGTTGGATGACACCGAGCGAGGGGACGGTGGATTCGGATCCACCGGCACCGGTTCCCGGTGATGACAGATCCTGCCGGGCCAGGCCGACAGCGGCGAAGCGATGTCCTTCTCATTGCCGGCCTGGTGGCCTCGCTCATCGCCATCGGGCTCGGACCGACCATTCCCGCCTTGATCCGCGGCGCCTCCCTGGCACTGCTGGTCATCGGGCTGGTGCTGACCGCCTGCCAGCAACGGGACCGGATCCCGGTGACCTGGTGGCCCATCATCGTCATCACCGTGGGCGTCCTGCCGGGCCTGCTCAACTCGATGTCGTTTCCACAGAGCCTCGACACGCTGCACTTCCTCCCGATCGGATTCGCGGTGTACCTCGGCGTCCAGTTGATCAACCCCGGGAGTCGACGGGCGATCGCCATCGCCAGCCTGGCCGTCATCGCGATCGTGTCGATCGACGGCACGGTCCAGTTCCTCTTCCAGACCGGGGTGCTCTCGGGTCGTGAACTGGCGGGGAACCGCGTTCGTTCCAGCATGCCGCATCCCAATGACATCGCCATCATCCCGATGCTCCTGCCACTGGCCTTGCTGTCACTGAAGCAGTGGGATCGTCGAACGGTCGCGATCTTCGCCGCCATCCTGGTGCCGCTCCTGGTGATTACCGTGGTCACCTCATGGAGCCGCAATACCTGGCTGGGCATGGCCATCGTCGCTGCGGCACTGGTGATCTGGCGTGGTGGCCTGGTTCGACTTGCGGTCATCGCAGCAGTCGTCATGGTGGTCGGATTGGTGGCCATTGATGTCGTCGGCATCCAGGACCGGCTCCTGTCGCTGGCGAAACCCATGAACGACGGACGAATCGGACTCTGGCTGGCGGCCGAGGAGATGTTCCTGCGGCACCCACTGACCGGGATCGGGCCAGGCCTGTTCGGACAGGTGTACCCCGACGTGATCACGGCCATTGACCTGCCCGAGGGGTACCGACCGGAAATCGGCGTGATTCCCTGGGTCCACAATGTCTACCTGGAACTGCTGGCGGAATACGGAATCCCGGGGTTCGCCGCCTATGCCATCGTCACAGCCTGGGCTGTTGCCGGGCTGGTGATCCGCCTGAGGCAAACCGATGGTTCATCCGGCGCCAATGACGACCGCGCCCGTGACTGGGCCGCCGCCCTGGTCCTGTCATGGACCGCGCTGGGCGTGATGGCCCTGTTCGACCTCACGTTCTTCAAGCACTGGATTGTCTTCATCTACTGGCTGATGCTGGGACTCAGTGCTGCCACCGTCGGGCGCAGATCACCACGCCAACCCCAAGCAGTGACGCCAGTGCCATCGGACTGACCCAACGGGACTCGTCTCCGAAGACGCGAATCCCGTCGTAATAGTAGTAGTCGTTGTAGCCGCCGATGTAGCCGCCGAGGACATGCTCCACGCAATGTGGGTCATAGGTTTCGCCCTCGGGTTCGGGGCAGGGGCCCCAGGCTGACAGCATCTCAAGCACCTCGTTCACATCAACGACACCATTGCCGGCGGCATCGGGATAGAAGTCCGCTCGGTAACACGAACTTCCTGGCTCCAACTCGCCCCAGCACTCCAGGAGGTCGAGGATGTCATTGACATCAACGTCGCCGTTGCCGGAGATGTCCGCGGGACACGGGACCTCGCAATCCGGGAACGGATCCCCCGATCGCGAGTCCGCCAATCCAAGCGCAAGAACCAAGCAGATCGTCGTGATATTCAGCATCTCTTCTCTCTCCCAATACGGCGACCGCGTACGCAGTCCCCCTCAGCCCTTGATCCTATCCCCCGGGCGGATGGCCGCAAGAAGCAAGCGGGAAATTCGGGGGGCGGATCAGTTTCCAGCCCCACCAAGGCCCACGATATCGCTCAACCCCCGGATCCCGAGGGGCTCCCGGCTGGAGAAGGGCTCCGCGGCCGCGGTCCCGATGCGGCTGCCGAAGAAGGTCGCTCCCGCCATGATCCAATCGATGACCCGCCGATTGCGCTCGGGCACGACGAACTGGCTCTCGTAGGCGAGCATGGCCTGCCGCTTCTGTTCCTCGAAGCCCGTGATGTCCACCAGGAAGGTGGGATCCGGAACGCGTCGCAGGTGCGTGCAGTAGTAGTAGAACAACCACCGCGGGTAGATCGGTTCTCCCGGCAGATCCGTCTTCGTCAACTTCGCATCGAATCGCGCGTCCTCGACGATCCGCGTGCACGCGACATGATCCGGATGCGCATCAAGCCCGTGGGGAACGAAGAGGACATCCGCCTGGAACTCGCGGATGATCCCGGCGATACGGTGCCGCGACGCGATGTCATGCACGATCTCCCGGTTCTTCAGTCCCGCCTGGATCCGCTGGACACCGAGGATCTCCGCCGCCTTCGCCGACTCCCTCGCCCGCGTCTCGGGATCACCGTGCGGTGTCGGCTCGCCATCGGTGAGATCCACCAGAACGACATCGTGACCCCAGGACACCAGGGCCGCAATGGTGCCGCCCATGCCCAGTTCCTGGTCATCGGGATGCGGGCCAAATACACAGATACGTGCCATGGGCGGCATGATACGGACAGATCCGGACACGGGCCGCTTCCGGAAGATCTACTGCATCATCTCCATGCCACCACGGTCCTGCTCCGCCTCGGCCTCGCGCATGCCCGGAACCGCCAGCGGCGCCGCTGGGCGGACATTCAACCGTCGCAGCAGCCGCGATGCTTCCATCGCCGACCAGGCATCAAGCGCTTCGACTTCCTCCACGCGTTCCTGCCGGGCCAGCACCTCGATCTCCAGGAGGGCATGTCCGAGCCGGGCCAGTGCGTCACGATGAGTGGCCAGCAGGCTGTCAGGCTCCGGGGTGTCCGTCATTTCGCCCAGGATCGTCAACCTCGAATCACCCCCGGTCGAGGCCGGCGCCCGCTGCAGGACCGCCCCCGCCAACAGCAGGACCGAGTGCGACTCCTCGATCCGCCGCAGGAATCGATCCGCCTCGTCCCAATCGCGCTGGTCCAGGGCCTCGGCCACCTCCACCAGCCGTTCACGCAACTGGGCCCGTCGGCCCTGGAGCAGTGCCATCGGCAACTCCCAGGCCGCCCATGCATCCAGTCGCTTCAGACCCGCTTCATCAACGGACTCCAGCAACTGGACGCACTGCAGGAACCGAAGGAACCGATACAGGTCGGCGCCGCCATCACCAGCAGAACGACCTCGGGACCAGTCGTCAATCCACCGTCCTCGCGCCTGTTGCAACTGGCGAACGAGTCGGCCACTGGGATCGAAAGACGAGCCTGCCATGCCGGGCTCGCCTTCCATCGACATGAACATCGCGAACTGCCGTTCGAACTCACGCAAGGCCCGCGCGGCATCCTCGCGTGAATGCTGCTCGGTCATGGCGGTAATGAGTGCTTCCATCCGGCTGGTGAATCGATCGGCCTGGCCCGGACTGTACTGTTCCGCCACGGGCAGCCAGGTGTCGAGGCGGCGCAGTCGCTGCATGGCCTCAAGCAGTTGGCGCGGTTCCGACAGGACGACCACCAATCCAGGATCCGTCCACGGCGCCTCCGAACGAGCAACGTCACCGAAGGACTCGAAGACACGTCGCTCCGCCAGCATCCGCTGCGAGGCCAGGGCCCGATGCGTCCGAGCCCGAAGTCGCTCCAGCCCCCGATCCTCCTCGGCGCGAGCCGCCGCCAGGACGTCGATACTGTCCGCGATCGCCCGGGTCGGTCCCTCCGGGGGCAGGCGTTCCGGCCAGGCATCGAGCAACTCGACGATCGCCTTGCTCCGCCGAGACGCAACGGGACGACCACCTGGTGATTCCGCGAAGCCACCGATCGAGTCCACGAGCACCTGCAGGGCTTCAACGCGAGGCTCCATGTCCCGGGCCGACGTCTCACCAGCATTCACTCCCGCGAGCGCCGACTGAAGCGACTGCCGCAGCCCCCGCTTCGACAACCCGTCCATCCACTTGTGTGATTCCATCGTCGACAGCAGCCTGATGGACGAGGACCGCAGGGTCTCGTGGTTCCGGACCGACTCCAACTCCGCCAGGAGTTCCTCGTCCAGGTCCAGCGTCGTGACATCGTGCAAGTCCGCCGTGACCGTCGACACAACGGTCTCACCGGCTGGATCACGCCACCAGCCATGCGGGACCGATCGGCCGGTCGTCGTCTCGCAGGCCTGTCGCAACGGTGTCAGCAGACCGATCATGATGGCATCAAGATCACCACTGGCACTCACCGGAACCGTGGACAGTCCCGCGCGAACGCCCTGGGTAAATGCCACGAGATCCTGGCGGACCCGGGCGGCATCCGATGCCGGAAGTGATTCATCGGAGAACGGTCGCAGGATCGTCTCGATCACCGGCTGGCCTTCCAGCATGGTCGTGCCCATGATCACCATCCGCGATCCCATCGCGCCACGGATTCGATCACCACGGTTCAGCAACGTCTCGGCCAGCATCAGGTACTGGTCCATTGCCGCCGACACGGTCTTCTGCGCTTCGGTCTGCGCTGCATCGGTCCGGCGGGCAGCACGCCGTGCCTCGCGGCGGCGGGCCCGGAGTTGATCGCTCACCTGTCCGGCATAGGTCGGGTCATCAATGACTGGACGATCGTCATCGGCCAGGAGCCCGTGACCGGGAAGCAGAACCAGGATGAGGCAGCACCATCGACGCATGACGACTCCGTATCACACGGTCACCCGATACAGGAACGATACGCGAACCGCCGTCAACCAGGAACTCAGTCGGCCTCTTCCTCGCGACGACGAGCGGCCGCAAGCCGTTGTCGCTCCTGCCCGGCTCCCGGGGCGCCGAAGCGGATCCACATCAGGCACAGCCCCTCCGGTGGCATGGTGCGACCGGCCCGCTGGCGATCCAGGCTGGCCAGGATGTCCGGAATCGAATCCGGTTCGATCCGGCCCTCGCCGACCCCCACCAGGGTGCCCGCGATGATCCGAACCATGTTCCACAGGAACCCGTTGCCGCTGACATCGATCCGCAGGCGACGATCCTCTTCTTCCACCACCGTGCAGTCGAAGATCTCACGAACCGTCGACTCGCGACCATGGCGCACGCGGGTCAGGGCCGCGAAGTCATGTTCACCCACCAGATCGCGGGCCGCTCGCTGCATACCTTCCAGATCCAGTTCTCCCGGGCACCAGGACGTGTAATGTCGGTCGAAGAGCGGTCTCGAATCCGCTGTCGCACGAGCATAGGCCAGGCGATACCGGTATCCCTTGGACGTCGCGTCGCCGATGGGATTGAAGCGGAGATCGACTTCCTGGGCGGATCGAACCTGGACATCGGACGGCAGACGTGACGTCAATGCCGCCGGCAGGACCGTGGGGTCCAGCGGCTTGGGCGACTCGAAGCTGGCCACCTGCCCCTCCGCATGCACACCCGAGTCCGTACGCGATGCGCCCAGGACGTGAACGGGCTGGCGAACGAGTTCCTCGACGGCGGCCTCGACCAGGCCCTGGACGGTCCGCAGTGGTTCCGAGTCCGGCGGATGTTGCTTCTGCCAGCCGTGAAAGTCGGTGCCGTCGTAGGCGATGGTGAGCGCGTAGCGTGGCATCGTGCTTGACCGCTGTCACCCGGGGAAGCCCTGGTGACGTGAGAAGTCAGTGTCCGAACAGGTTGCCCATGGCAAACATGCCCTCGGACTCGAAGAACTCCAGGGCATCATCCACGGAGGGGAAGATCTTGGTCGCGGTCTCGGTAATGAATGGCGAAGGCGCCTTGGCGGGCTTCCACACCACGTAGACCTCCTTGGTGTGCTCGAAGGCGTGCTGGAGCTCCCGCTCCACGCCACTGGAAAGCCCGGGCATCCCGCCATCCAGTTCCGGGATCAACGACACGATCATGTCGCTCTGGTCGATGAGCTTGAAGTCCCGCATGTAGATCTGGCCATCGATATCCCCGGCGATGTCCAGCACCTGCTGAACCGGAACATTGAAGGGTGCCTGCCCTTCCCGGCCGCCGAAGGCATGCGGTGCCACATCGATGAACTCCTCACCCGTCTTCGAGGCCGCAATGGCTCGATCCAGCAGCAGCTTCTCGTCCACGTCCGCGGGATCGAAGGAGATGAAGTGCTCGGCGATCGCCGCCCGGAAGGCCTCGATCTCCGCGAGTACATCCGGCATGTCCACGACGTGGCTCATCGGGAAGCTCGGGTAGACCTTCTTCATGTCGGGACGGGTGACCAGGCGGAGGCATGTCTCCAGGGTCTCGTCATGACGGCCACGGCTGAGGATGTAGAAGTTGTCGTGACAGCCCATCGCATGGGCGAGCAACTCCGTGACGATGATCTCCTCTTCACGCCAGACCATGCAGTCCTTGAGCGTGGCGTCGATGTCATGTTCCGTGTGCAGTCGATGGTGCGCCATCTCGACGTTGTCCAGCAGGCAGATGAACATGTCCGGCTTGAGCAGTTCCATCTGGTCGAAATCGAACGCACTGAACAGACCATGCCGCCATCGGAAGGTGGCGTGGGTGTTGACGATGATGTCGGGGTGATCCTCGACGGGCTTGGTATGGGAGATGATGTCCTTGAACGCCGCCCGGCGAAGCGAGGCCAGCCGGCTCAGTGGCAGGTCGAGAATCCGACCCGGCCGAACGTCCGGCGCCTCCTGGTACATCATCGATCCGACGTGGTAGCAATCCAGTCGGCCGCCTCGGCTGCCGACCAGGTTCGAGACCGACTCCAGGAAGGGTTTCTTGTCCAATCCGATCTGGCCAGTAACGACGGCACGCATGGGAGACCTCTCATCCAGGTTCGGGGAAGCACCGCAGGATAACGGATCAAGGCCCCGGGCAGACCCGGGTGGCGTCTCAGGCCTTCACTGGCGTGTTCCCGGGGGCCCGCCTGCGGATCGCCTCATGCAGCCATGCCACGGGGGCCCGGGGTGGGCGGATGGATGATCGCTTCCGACGCCGCCAGTAGTAGAAGAGGCCGGCGACGACCAGGACGATGAGGGTGGCGATGATCGCCTCCTGGATGTGCTTCTGCTTGCTGGACATGGTGAAGCCCATCGCCAGCAGCCAGCCGAAACCCAACTGCATGGCCACCACGGGCAATGCGGACAGGGCTTCCGCGAAGAGGAACTTCCAGATGTTCATGCCGGACAGGCCGGCCGCCGTGAACACGGGCGTCCGCGAAAACGGAATGAACCGACTGGCCACCACCACCCAGGCCCCATAGCGATCGAACTTGTACTTGATCTCGAGAATCCGCCGCGGGTGAAACAGGCGACGGAAGAACTTGAACCGCAGGATGCGATGGGAAAACCGACGGACGATCAGCACCCAGATGGTGTCGGCCAACACGACGCCGAAGTAGGCCGCGGCCACGGTCCACCAGAAGGACATCACGCCCCGCTGCATCAGGAACCCCGCCGGAATGATGAAGACGTCCTCGCCCATCGCGAGACCGACTCCAGAAGCCATGAGCAGGCCAAAGAGCAGGATCGGCCCGAACTCGATCAAGCCGGACTCGACCTTCATCTCCACCCGACCCTTGAACGAGTTCGGGTCCTTGGGCATCAGCGGCAGATCGGTCTTGCCCGCGGAAGCCGTTGCGTTGGAGTCCTGCCGTGTGGCGGTGGTCTTCGCCTCATCAGCGAACGCCAGCGGTGCCATGACGGCCAGCATCAAGACAACAAGCCCGGCAAGGCCCCACCAGCCCACGTTTCTCCCGCAACGGATCATGCGGAGATGGTAGGCGATTCACGACCACTCAATGAGCGACGCCGCCAGGAACAACGGTCACGCGGTGCCGCGCTCTGGTAGCCTCGCTCACCATCATGCGGATCCTGTGTGCCCCGGACAGTTTCAAGGAAACCCTCGACGCCCCAGCGGCTGCCGAGGCCATGGCCCAGGGCGCCCGAGCCGAAGGCGGCCAGGCGGAGACCTGTCCCGTGGCCGATGGAGGCGAGGGCACGCTGGAGGCGCTGCTGATCGCTGGAAATGGCCGCCGGGAGTCGGTCCCGACGCTCGATCCACTGGGTCGGCCGATCCAGGCGGATATCGGGTTCCTTCCGGAGGCCAACCTCGCCGTCATCGAGATGGCTGCCGCCAGCGGACTGGGCCTCCTGTCACCACAGGAAAGAAACCCGCTCCGCACCTCGTCGTTCGGAACCGGTCAGTTGATTGCCATTGCCGCACGTGAGGCCAGTCGCATTCTCCTCGCCGTCGGTGGCACGGCCACTGTTGATGGTGGCTGCGGGCTCCTGCAGGCCCTGGGGACACGCTTCCTTGGCCAGATCGGCGAGCCCCTCGAGGATCTGCTCACCGGGGGCGGCCTGACCCGGATCGCCTCGATCGAAACGCCAGTCGGACTGCCGATGATTGACGTCGCGGTGGACGTCGACGTCCCGCTCCTGGGCGAACATGGTGCCGCCCGACTCTTCGGCCCCCAGAAAGGCGCCGATCCATCAGCCGTCGCCATCCTCGATGCCGGACTGCTCCACCTGGCCGACCTGCTCGATCCCGATGGCGTCCTGCGATGCCATCCCGGGACCGGTGCCGCCGGCGGTGCGGCCTTCGGCCTTCATGCGGCGCTCGACGCCCGGCTCTGCTCGGGCATTGACCTGGTCCTTGACGCCATCCGATTTGATGAACGCGCCCGTGATGCCGACATGCTGATCGTCGGCGAGGGGTGCCTTGATGAACAGTCGCTTCGCGGCAAGGCGGCGATCGTCACGGCCCGCCGAGCATCACATGCCCACGTCGTGGCCGTGTGCGGTCGAGTCGGCGCAGGCTGGGAAGCGGCCCTCCGCGAGCAGGGTGGCCCCATCGACTCGGTCGTCTCGCTCGTGGATCGGTTCGGGGAACAGCGGGCCATGCAAGCGACCGCCGACTGCGTTCGAGACGTCGTCGCCGAGCTCACCGCAACCGCACGCTAGAGCACGAACCGTTCCTCGGGACCCACTCGCTCCGGCAGGTCAGCCGCGTCCAGTTCACCAGGACCCATGGCCGCCAGCGGACTGATCTCGATGTCGGCCAGGACATGACCGTCTTCACCACGAGCGACGTCAACACCACGAGCTTCCATCCAGCCGCCGTAGAGATCACTCTGGGCCTGCCGGGATGAGGCCGGTGAATCCGCGCCGGTCGCGTTCTTGATCGGGGCGAACTCCCGAGCCCGGTCGACACGGAGAATCGCCGGCTTCGTGGCCAGCGGCAAGGCGTCAAAGATGAAACGCTCCAGCTTCACCCCATTGGGCTCGTCGGGTTCGATTCGCTCGCCACGCGTGGTGTCGTAATAGGGCACCTTCTTCAGGGCCCGGTGCCATGGCATCTCATTCCCCGCCGTCAGGCGCCGGATGAACTCCACGCCAAGGAGATGAACGGCGATATTGCCGGCGTCGAAGCGGAGTTGGCCATCGGCATCCGTCTCCGACTGCAGGGCTTCCGGCAGATCGGAATACTCGATCACGTCCGTCTTCGATCCCACGCGGCAGAACACACCGACTTTTTCCGCGGGCGAGATCTTCGGAACCATCTTGCTCGACATCTCTCCGGACGAATACGCCGGATCCGCGTGCAGGCCGAGGAAGACCGGGTCAATCACAGGTGGCATGGGATTGTCGACCTGGAAGTAGGACACGTGCTCGATGCCGAGCATCTCCATCTGCTCCAGGGCGCCACTTCGCTCCAGGGCGGCAATCGCACCGCCATGACCGTCGGGACTCATCGCGAGCCGGCCCGGGCCGTCCATGAGCATGCTGCCACTCGCCGCGTCCAGGCAGGGCATCATTCCCTGCGGAAAAAGCATCACCTGCGTACGGGACAGCCCGAACCAGTTGTTGTCCGCAAAGAAGGAACGCGTCGCGGCGTCATTGGCCTCGCTGGTCATGATGTACCAGCGGATCGGCGTGCCCCATCGCTGACTGGCGGCCTCGATCTGTTCGGCGAACACGCGGAACAGCGGTTTCCCGCTCACCGGTGTCGCCGGGAACGTCCCCTTGGGTCCGCCCCATCCCAGTCGAGTCCCCTGCCCGCCGGCAACCGTGAACGCAGCCACCTTGCCCTCGCGGATGATTGTTTCGCCGCGGCTGGAGAATTCCGCCGCCATCGAGTCGTCCGGCGTCGTCACGACGGCCGGGGCCAGGTCCGACGGTGGCGCCTCCGCGGCATACCCATGGACATGGCACTCGACCAGGTCAGGAATGGACTCCAGCGGAACGGTCGCCAACTGGTGAACCAGTGCGTCTTGCCGGCCGGGATCCAGGGTGTCCCAGCACGCCAGCACGTGCGACTGCCCGCAGGCCGCCACTCGTTCCTTGAGCGTGTCGATCTCAACGGGACACACGACTGTTCAATCCTGCTCGGGTGGTTCTGGATCCGTCCAACCGGTAGGCAGGTGACGGACGATCTTTCCGGATTCCAGGTAGATCAGTTGTTCACAGATATTGGTGCAGTGGTCCGCCATGCGTTCCAGTGCCCGATTGACATTCAACAGTTCCAGGGCATCTTCCAACGGCAGGTCGCCGTCCTTGACGCCCATCTGAACGAGTCGCACGACTTCCCCCCGGAAGCGATCAATGGTGTCGTCGAACTCCAGGACACGACGAGCCAGCCCCTGGTCACGTTCCCGCATCGCCTGGTTGGCATCGCGGACCATGCCGATGACGCTGTTGGCCATCACCTCGAAGGTGCCGGACTTGGGCCGCTTCCCGGCATGGGCCAGGGAGGCCTCCCCGATGTTCACACCGCAGTCGGCAATCCGCTCCAATTCGTTGTTGATCTTCACGATCGTGAACACGGACCGAATGTCCTGCTCATCGCTCGGCATCAGCATCAGCAGCTTGATGGAGGCCCGCTCGATCTCGATATCCGCCCGATCGATGATCCGATCGCCGTCGACCACTTCGCGGGCCGCGTCGGGATCCGATCGAAAGAACGACTCGATCGCTCGCATGGCGTGAGCCACGACACGATCTCCCTGCGTGAGCAGGTCCTCTCGAAGCTGTGCATGCTTGCGCGCAAACTCTTCCATTGTTCCGTACACGAGAGGGTTAGCAACCGAGAGAAGTATAGCCTTCTCGACCGAACATCATGCGATCACGGTCATGATGATGGCCGCCCCGGGGCCGCGAGGTATCATCTCCGGTCCGGATCGTGACTCCACCATGCCAGATCTCTGCGTCAACATCGATCACGTCGCCACCGTCCGACAGGCTCGGCGGACCTGGGAACCCGACCCCGCCTGGGCCGCCGTGGAGGCTCAACTCGGAGGGGCGGCCGGGATCACCTTCCACCTCCGGGAAGACCGCCGCCATATCCAGGACGCGGACCTGGCCCGGCTCCAGGAGGTCGTCTCCGTCCGCCTGAACATGGAAATGGCCGCCACGGATGAAATGGTCGCGATTGCCAGGGATCTCAAGCCCCAGATGGCCATGCTGGTCCCCGAGGGCCGCCAGGAGGTGACCACCGAGGGTGGCCTGGACGTGGCGGGCCAGTCCGAGCACCTGAAGGGCATCGTTGCCGCCCTCGAGGCGGGCGGCATCCCCGCCAGCGCCTTCATTGACGCTGAGCCCCACCAGGTCGATGCGGCGGCCAGTTGCGGCTTCAGCGTCTGCGAACTGCACACGGGCCCGTATGCCGAGGCCTTCCACAGCCATGGGCGGGATGGCCGCCACGAGCAGGTCCGGGCCGAACTGGAGAAACTCACCCGCTGCTGCGAGCAGATCACCGAAGCCGGCATGACCTGCAACGCGGGGCACGCCCTGCACTATGCCAATGTCGCGGCGGTCGCGGCCATGCCGGGCGTAGCCGAGTTGCACATCGGGCACAGCATCGTGAGCCGGTCGATCTACGTCGGGATCCGGGAAGCCACCCGGGAAATGCTCCGCTGCATGGCGGGCGATCCCCCGGGCGAAAGGGAACAGAATGACCCCTGAACCAGCCAACCCCGAGCTGCCATACCGGATTGCCGTGCTCTGCTACATCTATGACGCAGAGGGCCGGCTGCTCATGCTGCATCGGGCCAAGCCGCCCAATCGCGACCTCTACTCACCCGTCGGGGGAAAGCTGGAGACCACCGAGGGCGAGAGCCCCTGGGCCTGTGCCCGCCGCGAAATCGAGGAGGAGACCGGCCTGATCCTCGACCCGGACGACATCCGGCTCTGCGGGATGGTGTCCGAAACGGCATACGAGGCCGCTGGGCACTGGCTCATCTTCCTGTTCGAGGTGACCCGCCCCATCGCTCCTGGCGAACTGAGCTTCACCGAGTTCGACGAGGGCACCCTGGAGTGGATCGCGACCGATGCCGTGCTGGATCTGCCGATCCCCGAGACCGATCGACGGGTGATCTGGCCACTGGTGCAGAAGCACCGTGGTGGGTTCTTCGGTGTTCACATCGACTGTCGGACCGATCCATTCACCTGGTCACTCGCCCAGGACGGGCTGGAGCAGGCCTGAAATCACAGGTCGGCGATTGCTCGAGCCTCCGACGCCAACTGCTGGGCCGTCGCCTCATCATCTGACTCGATGATCAACCGGGCGATGGGTTCGGTATTGCTTGCCCGCAGGTGGAACCAACCCGTGGGCAGATCCACCCGAACCCCGTCACCGGTCTGCACGGTCGCCTCGTCGCGCTGGCGATAGGCTTCCGCGACGGCCTCGATGCCCCGGTGAAGTCGAACCGAAGCATCCTGTCCATCCAGTTCAATGGTCTGCTTGAGCATCGCGTAGCGAGGCATCCGGTCAACGATGCCCGAGAGGGAACATCCCTCGCTCACGAGCAGTTCAAGAACCAGGGCCATGGCCGAAAGGCTGTCGCGGACCCAGGTCACCGCCGGAAGCATCACTCCGCCGTTGCCCTCGCCCCCGATGATGGCGTCCTGTGCCCGCATGACCTCGGCCACGTTGGCTTCCCCCACCGGTGAGCGGTGCACCGTCGCGCCGAATCCGGCGGCCACATCGTCGATCAGGCGACTGGTCGAGAGATTCGCTGCGGCCGATTGTCCCGGCTCCCGACCGAGAATGGTCCGGGCCGCCAGTGCCAGCGTGTATTCCTCGCCGATGTAGCGACCACCGTCATCGACGATGGCCAGGCGATCCGCATCAGGATCCTGGGCGAACCCGATATCGGCTCCCGAGTCCACCACGACCTGGCACAGTTCGCCCAGGTGATCCTTGCGAGGCTCGGGTGGATGGGCGAAGTTCCCCGTGGGTTCGCCATGCAGGTGCACGATCTCGCAGCCCAGGGCCTCCAGGAGCATTCGCCCCGCGGGGCCGCCGGCCCCATTCACCGAGTCAAGCACGACGCGGAAGCCCCGCTCACGAATCGGCATGGGATCCACCTGGCCCAGCACCTTGGCCACATGCGTGTCATGACCGCGGGCATCCTCGCGCCGATCAGCCGGCGTTGCGGAACGAGGCGTCGGTTCCTCGCTGCGGTATCGTTCGATGATGCCGGAGGCGACGTCTGCCGGCGGCGCTGTTCCGCGGCCATCCAGCAACTTGAGTCCATTCCAGGGCGAGGGATTGTGTGACGCCGTGATCATCACGCCGCCGACCGCACGCAGCGCACCGATCATCACACCCGTCGTCGGCGTGGTGACGATACCCAGCGACACGACCTGGCACCCGGCGTCCTGGAGCCCGCGAGCCGCCGCCTCGGACAGTTCCGGACCTGATGGCCGGCTGTCCCGTCCCAGGACAACCACGGGCGAACCGTCGGTGGTCGATGCGAGATAGTCGCCCCAGGTCGCGGCCAACCGATGCGCAACCTCGGGCGTCATGGACGCGCCGACGATTCCGCGCGCGCCCGAGATCGTGAGCATCAGCGGCGCTTCGTTGGTGTCATGGTCGGACATGGGTGGAGAATCCTATCAGGATCGATCCAGGCGATAGCGGGCCTCGCATCCCGGCGCCTCGGTCACGGCGGCGGTGACGGCCGTCACCGACTTGGGCAGAACCGGGTCCAGTGATCGGGCGATGTGCAACGCAACATGCTCGGCGGACGGGTTCTGCCGATCAAACGGTGGCGTGTCATTCAGGTTCGCGTCCCGGAACGGCCGGAGAATCTCATCGAGATGCCGTTCCAGGTCGTGAAAGTCACACAGCAGACCGTCCGCGTCGAGCGAGGGCGCTTCAACGGTCACCCGTACCCGCCAGTCATGGCCGTGCAGGGTCTCGGTGACACCATTGATGACCAGCGCATGGGCGGCGGAGAACACGCGTTCAACACGGATCGAGTACATCCCGGAACGATAGCCGAGCGGCGGCCTTTCGGCATCAGTTCCAGGCGGCGATCCGAGGCATGGCCGAGCCAATCAGGCGGAAGGGGTCGCTCCGCTCGCCCTCGACCTGCAGATCATGGGCCTCATCGTGCTCCACCACCAGGTCGATCACGGCCCGATTCAGCCACCGCCCGTCCCGGTACTCCAGCGTGAAGGGCGATATCGGCATGCTCTCTCCCGGGGGGATCTGCGTGACCCCTTCCAGCAGGGGCCAGGAGCCACCGTTGGCTTCCCACATCAGGCTGTTGGTGGCCTGGTCCCATCGCATCGTGACCCACTCCCCGCCGCCGATGTCGATGTCGATGGAATCAGAGGACACGATGGTGTCGAGGGGATTCGTGGGCAATGGCCCGAAGTCCACCCCCGCCCGAACGAGCGCCTGGAGCCGCTCGATCACGACCCGGCCGGTCACGCCCGTTGACGCCGTACGCGTCGTTGCCTGGAAGGCGTGGAACGACGCGCTGAGCGCCACCATCGTCGCCAGCAGCAACGTGGCGGAGATCGCCAGGGCCATCAACAGTTCAGGCACGCTGAACCCGAAGCGTGCGCGGGATCGGCGCCGGTTCACAGGGCACCTCCCTCGACGTAGGTGCCGGGCAATGGCGTCATCCGGACCGGCCAGGGAATGCCGTCGGGCAACTTGCCATCGGGGTCATAGCGCAGCGTGATCTCCCCGAACCCGGGAAAACTCGGATCCGCCGGATCAACTCCCTCGGCATCGCCATCGGAACTGCCGAAGTAGCCCAGCGTCGTGTTGAAGGCGTCAGGCGTACCGCCGTAGAACAGCGGGCCGGCCCCTTCTTCCGGACGGAACGTCATCAGCACGGTTCCATGCACATCCGCGGTACCGCGGATGTCGATGATCCCGGCCACGATGGTCCCCGTCAGTTTGATCTTCGTCGTGGTGTCGTTCTCGAAGTTGCCGACATCGACGGACCAACCGGGCATCAGGATCGAACTGCGAGCCAGTTCATCGCGGTCGGCTTCCGGGATGCCCAGCAGAGTCGTCTGCAGCGTCGGGGCATCCGTCTCCTGCAGCAGGTCCGGGTCATACGGATCAATGAAGCACCGCGTGTTGCCCGTCAACTGGACCTTGTTCCGCCAATGCGCAAACTCGCTCGGACGGTTGCCGGCCAACGATCCCAGGAACGTGCAGCCGTCGAACCGGATGTTGTTGGAGTAGTCCCTCGTGTCCTCGATGACTGTGCCACCCAGGTCCGACACCAGGTCGGGGAAGCGTTCCACGAAGCCCCCCTGGCCATCGGGTTCGACGGCACCGGTGTAGTTCCAGTTCGGGTCCGTGCACCCTTCCTCCACCTCGACCCAGGTGACGCCGATGAAGGTGCAGTTGCGGAACAGGCCATTGGTTCCCGCGGGAATCCTCACGTTGGTGAATGTCATGTTCTCGTAGACGGGTCGTTGGTAGTAGTCATAGGCGCCCAGCGATCCGTAGGGCACGGCCTCTGCCGGCTCGCCCCCGGGTGGGATGTAGATGCCCCCTGATGAAATGCCTGCGGCCACCTGGCCCGAGGACGCGTCACCAAAGGCAGCCCCGGTATCGGCCTCGTCACTGAACCAGGAATGCGCCGTGGAGAACATCTCGGTCGAGAGTTCGATCATGTCCGGTTCACCGACGTCAAAGGCCGTGGGCGCCACGTCAACCTCGGACTCCACCGGACCCTGGACCAGGTTCTGGTACCCCGTGCCGTTGGCACTGTCCCAACTGGCCTGGTCGACTGCGAACATGATGCCACCACGCGCCTTGATGTAGCGATCCCGGGAATCGAGCACGCCGTCCTTCCAACCCAGCGCCGTATCAGTGGCCGTCACCGATCCGTCGCTGTTTCGATCGGGCAATGCCGTATCGACCAATGGGCCCAACTGGGGATCGACATTGAATTCGAGCGTCCCGCTGTTCCCCGTAGCTGCCGCGAGTGTCTCGTCATACACGACTCGCCCGTCGCTGTTGGCATCGAACACCCCCAGGAACAGATCGAAGTCGTCAACGTACTCGTCGCCGTCGTTGTCCTGGAAGTACGCCTGCATGGCGACCCCGGCGGATTCCGCCGGATGATCCGGTCGCAGTCGATTGTCCCCATCGACGTCGTGCAACGCGATCGCGGCATAGAGTTCATCCAACTGGGCGTCGAGCGACGCGCTGAGGTCGTAGTAGTCGCTGCGCAGCACCAGCGGGTCGCCATTGGCCGGATCCAGTTCTCCCGCGACCGTTCCGTACATCGATCCAATCGGGCCTTCGACCAGGACGTTCTTCCCGATCATGATCCGGTTGGGACCCAGCACGGCGAACTCGATCTTCTTGTCGATCCGGAAATCCAGTTGCAGGTTGCGGCGCAGTCCCCCGTCATGGCCCTGGCTGGTGACGCGAACCTGCGAACCATCGGCGAGCAACTCGTAGCGGAGACGGAACCACGGATCGGCCGCATCGGTCCCCAGCCGGATCGGCGGCGTCACGATGACGCCGTTCGTGTCATCGATCGTCAAGGCATGAATGATGCCCTCGTCGTCGACCTCGTCATAGTCATCCGCGAGCCGATGCGCGTCATAGATCGCGTGGATCAGGCCCGCCCCACTCGGATTCGGAACCGCGTATCCATCCGGGTCCGACACGGTGACTGAACCGTCTTCAGCGGTCCACGTTCCGAGCCACAGTCGTTCGCCGAACGTGGAATCGATCACACCCCGTTCGACGATGAACCGCCGACTCTCGATGGCAAGGCGGCGGGCCGCAAAGGCCAGGCCGCTCTCGGAAACGCTCAAGGCCCGGGAGATCCGCAGCCCGGTGTGGGCCGTGCGCACGTTGCCCTGGGCCACGACCGCCATGACCGCCGCCAGGGACGCGAAGAGCACGAGGAACATCATGGCCAGGATCGCGGCCACGCCACGACGACCGTGGCGATGACGAACGCGGGTTGGATCAGCAGGGAAGAACATGAACTCAAGCACTCCGGAGGACCCCTCGTAGAGGATCCGATTGTGTTGACGTCGGGACCATCACCAGGTCGGCATTGGTGGCGTCATCGGGCCGTTCTAGTTCGGCGCGACCCACCTCACCCGCGTCATCTCCCGAACCCCACCGCCCCTGGGGTCGTCCCAGAACACGGTGACCTCCACCACCATCAACTCGGAGGTGCCATCGGGCACGACCGCGTTGATGTCCCCGGGGTCGACGTTCCAGACCTGCACTTCCTGCGACCAGTCAGACAAGCCGACGATCGGCTGGCGAAGGCTGTTGAGCGGACCCGTCGAATCGGCACCCGAGAAGGAGAGCCCGCTCCCGGCACCGTCGAAGTCATCAAGGTCGTCGAAATCAGCCACGACGTCCTCGTTCAACTCCGTGCCCCAGGTATCGACACCGGTCACTGGATCGTGCCGCGGCAGGGTCAGGGTCATCTCGCGGATCTCGTTGCCCAGCCGGGTGGCGAGCCCGACGTTCTCGGCCCAGTCATTCTGCTTGTGCCAGGCCTGCTGCGCCGCCATCATCGAGAGGACACCAACCCCCACGATGACGATGGCCAGCGCCGTCTCCAGCAGCGTGAAGCCGCGTGCATCGGCGGCCCGGCGGAACGGTCGTTGTCGCTGTGCATGAACTGTCATCACGTGAGACCTCCCGGCATCAGCCCGCCACGATGGCGCTCATCTTGAAGATTGGAAGGATGATGGCCATGGCGATGAAGCCGACGATGGAACCCATGACGACGATGAGGATCGGCTCGATCATGCTCGTCATGGTCTTGATCGCATCACGAAGGGCCGCAGCGTAATACTCGGCGACTTCCTCGAGCACCTCGCCGAGCTTGCCGGAATCCTCGCCGGCCGCCACCATCTGCACGACCGACTTGGGCAGCAGCGGCGTCTGGTCCAGCGAGGTGTGGATCTTCTGTCCCTGGCGTACGGACAGGTTCACCTTCCGCCACAGGCCGCGATACAGCACGTTCCCGGAAATGTCACCGGTCACCGTCAGTGAATCGAGCACGGGCACACCGGCATTGAGCAGTTCACCCATGGTCTGCAGCGACCGGCTCACGTAGAGCGCGCGGAACATCCGGCTGAACAACGGCGCCTTGAGCTTGGTGCCGTCGAACCAGAATCGACCGACCTCGGTTCGGATGAAGAAGATGAACCCGATCAGCCCGACGATGGGCACCGCCACCAGGACCCACCAGTTGGCGACCATCCAGTCCGAGATCGCCATGAGGAGCTTGGTCGGCCACGGGAGGGCCGCTTCCTTGCCCTCGAAGACCGAGGCAAAGCGAGGCAGCACGAACGTCATCAGGAAGATCGTCACCGTCGTCGCCAGCGTCGCGATGACGCCCGGGTAGATGCTCGCCCCGATGACCATCTTGCGGGTCTCGAGTTGCTGCTTCATGAAGGTCGCGATGCGATCCAGCATGTGCGCAAAGGAACCGGACATCTCCGAGGCCTTCACCATGTTGACGTACAGGGCATCGAAGAGCTTGGGATACCTGCTGATGGCCTCCGAGAACTGCTTGCCCGACTCGACATCCTGCCGGATCGACTGGAGGATCTTCTTGAACTTGGGATTGTCGGTCTGGTCCGCGATCCCCTCGAGGGCCTGGCGAATGCTGATGCCGGCCCGGATCATCACGGCCAACTGCGACGTGAAGTCCAGGACCTCCTTGAGCGTCGGCCCGGAACTCCAGTTCAAGGCCTGCCCGATCTTCTTCAGAACGTCCGTCGAACCGGCACCGTGCAACGGCACCAGCTTGAGCACGTGCTGACCCTGGCTGCGCAGCATGGTGGCCGCAGCCGCCGCACTGTCCGCCGTGAGCACGCCCCCCTGGAGCTTGCCGGTGTTCATTCGAGCTTGGTACCGATACTGCGGCATGAAAATCCGTTCCCACGTCGAGCCAAGGCTCACGCGGCCAGTTGACGCTCCATCTGCTCGGGGTAGGACGCCTGGGCGACGGCATCCTGCCGACTGATGAAACCGTTGAAGTACAACTCCGCGATCGAGGAATCGAGGCTGACCATGCCGGCCCGCCGACTCGTCTCGATCACGTTGGGAATCTCGAAGCTCCGGTTCTCGCGGATGATGTTGCGGACGGCAGGCGTACACAACAGCACCTCGACGGCCGGAACCATGCCGGGACGATCAACACGACTGAAGAGCGTCTGCGACACGACCGCCTGCAGGGTGTTCCCCAGCATGGACCGGATCTGGTTCTGCTGACCGGCCGGGTACATGTCGATGATGCGTTCGACCGTCTGCCCGGCGTTGCACGTATGCAGCGTGGAAAGCACCAGGTGCCCGGTCTCGGCGGCAGACATCGCCAACGCCGTCGTATCGAGATCACGCATCTCACCCACGAGGATGATGTCGGGATCCTGGCGAAGTGCGTGCTTCAGTCCGGACGCGAAGCTGGGCATGTGGACGCCGAGTTCCCGCTGCTCGATCACGCATTCCCGGGACTTGAGTTCATACTCGATGGGGTCCTCGAGGGTGATGATGTGCTTGCGATACCTCGCATTCATCGCCTCGATCATGGCGGCCAACGTCGTCGACTTGCCGGACCCGGTATCACCCGTCACGAGGACCAGGCCACGGGGCAACCACGTGAGCTTCTGAATGACGTCCGGCAGGTTCAGGTCCTCCAGTTGCGGCACCATGGTCCGGATGATCCGCATGGCCAGCGCCGTACCGCCCTGCTGGGCGTGCGCATTGACGCGGTATCGACCCAGGCCGTCCACCGAATGGGAGAAGTCCAGGTCCAGGTTCTGATCGAAGGCCTTTTGCTGCCGATCCGTGATCATCGACTGGACGTAGGCCAGGGTCGTCTCGGCCGTCAGCGCCGTATCCGTCAACGGCTCCATCACGGTGTTGACACGAACCATCGGCGGATGATCAGGAACAAGATGGACGTCGCTAGCGCCGCGATCGTCTGCCATTCGAAGAATGTCATTGAGGTGCATCGTTGGAATTCCAGCCCAGGTCCGACGGTCAGTAGAGAACGGGTTCAACTGCACCTATCGGCGCTGCACCGACAAGCGCTCAGGCCGCGCATTCCATTCGCAGAGCCTTCAATCGAGTGGAAACAGGACTGGAAGGCCTCTCAGGACCCTGCGGCGTCGGTGGGTGAGGACGACTGGGCGGACGAAGACACCTGGTCGGATCCTGCGGGTTCACTGCCGCCAACCGTTGTCTGCAGTTCCCCGGACGCACGGAACCCCGTGGAGGGCCGATAGCCCAGGTCCAGCAGCGTCTCGGCAAAGACACCCTCGTCCATGTACACCAGCGTGCCCGAGAGCGACCAGGACACGGAGGCTGGGATCGTCTGCTCGCTCCAGCTGACGCGGTCATAGGGAATGACCGCCGGCAAGGCCAGGGGCCGGTCCTGGCCACCGGCATCAAGCGTCATCTCGGCCGCATGTCGACCCTTGTAGACCCCTCGACCGGCCACGGAGACGTTGTAGGTGAACTCCAGGGGCTCGATGGGCCTGTTATTGCCGTTGGACAGGACCATGTTGAACTGCACGGCCATCGCCTGCTCGTTGCGAGCCGTGATTTCGACGCTGTCCACGCCGATGGCCGGGGGCCTCGTCAGGCACCCGGAGCACATCATCGCGACCAGGAGGAGGGGGATCACGCCACGCATGGGGGCACTGTATCAGGAGGGGAACAACCCCTCCAAAGCCCCCGTAGAATCAACACGTTCCGTCCACCACGCGGGCGGGCCCAGCGACCCATGAACATCCGTCTCGGCATCCTGACAGCCTCCCTCCTGCTCGCATCCTCGATGGCGAGCGGCCAGGCACCCCCCCCGAATCCCGTTTTCGTCAACGACTCCGCCGAAGCCGCTCGCCTGCTGGCGATGGCCGAGGGAATCACCGAGACCAATCCCGCCGAGTCCATCCGGTTGATCCAGGTCGTACTCGACGAGCACGGACAGACGCTGGTACCCGATCCGGGTGAACCGGGTCGATTCGAATCCACCCGTGACGCCGCGCTGGCGATCCTCCGGGCCAACCCGGATCTCCTGGAGGTGTACACCCGGGCCGAGTCCAGCGAGGCCCGGCGATTGCTGGAACAAGGTCGGCTCAGGCGACTGATCGAGACGCGACCCCTGACGGCGCCCGGCCTGGAAGCGTTGCTGCTCCTGGGCCAGCAGGGCCTGGAGACCGGGAGATTCTCCGTGGCATCGACCTGGCTGCAGGAAGCCCTCGATCACCCGGCGATGGAAGACGAGGACCGATGGGCCGCCTGGTTGATGCTGGCCATGGTGGCGCACGCCCGTGACGATCTCGTCACGCGTGGCCTGCTGGCGAATCAACTGAGCGACGGTGGACCCGAGGCGCAACCCTGGTTCGACGCGCTGGAGACGTGGTCAGAGGATCCCGCTCCGCTGCCCTGGCAGGGACATGACACGCTGGACGCAACCAACACTGCCGCGGGTCCGCTGCTGTCACCCGCCTTGTGGCAGGCGCCCTACCAGCGAACACCCGCCAGCATCATGCGGAGCAATGAACTCGCCGAGGATGTCCTCAAGACCGCACTGGAAAGCGGGCGGATGACTGCCATCTTCCCCGCCGTCCAGGGTGAGTACATCATCGTCAACGAAGGTGCCGAACTGGTCTGCATGGATCTCTTCACCGGAATCGAACGATGGCGGACCTCCGTGCTGCCCCCCGCGGATCGATCGGATCGGGTCGGCGACCCCATTGGCCCCACCGCCGTCGCAGTCGACGAAGAAGATGTGATCGCCTGGATCGGCTACAGCCTCGACGGTGGCACCTCCGAAACCGAACAGGTCGTGTGCCTGGACGCCGGCACCGGCGAGATTCGATGGCGGTTTGACCTGGCGAACACCCCTCGCATCGACGAGCCCTACGCGCTGTACCCGGCGGGCCCGCCGGTGATACATGATGATCGAGTCTTCGTGATCGCCCGCCGCGAGAGTCGGCAGGGACTCAAGAGTTGTTACCTGCTCGCGATTGACCGGTCCGATGGAACACCCCTCTCAACGACCTACATCGCCTCGACCGGCAGCCAGTATCGCGACGGCAGCCTTCGGCCGCTGACCATGCCCGTCGTCGAGGGAGACCAGATCTTCGTCGCCACCTCCATCGGCGCCATCGGCTCGATCAACGTGGCCTCCGGTCGACTTGAGTGGGTGCAACGCATGGATACACCCGTCAGCGGCACCCGTCCCTTGCAGACGGTCCGGCCGTATGACATTCACGTCCCGGTCGTCATCGGGGACAACCTGCTGTCGATCAGCCCCGACTTCCGTCACATCGTTCGACTGGATCGATTCACCGGCAAGCGAGAGCAGGTCCTCCAGACCGAGGGCCGTGTGGAATGGAACAACGCGCGATACCTGCTGGCTGATGACGAGCGACTCTACGTCGTCGGTTCCTCCATCTCGGCCTTTGATCCGGAGAACCTGGCGGTTCCGATCTGGACCAGTTCCCCCCGAGTCCGTGGCGAAGGCCAGGGCATGCCCCCCGCCGGTCGTGTGCACCTCGCTGGCGATCGCCTGTATGCCCCCACGGGCTCAAGCATCGCCGAAATCGATACCGCAACCGGGACGATCACGCGACGTCTGCCGATCCCCGATTCGGCCCTGCCGCTGGTTGTCCAGGGACATCTCCTGGTCGGCGGTACCGAGGGGTTGTCGCTCCACTCCGACGGTGACTCGATCGCCGTCACGCTCAAGGAACGACTCGAGGACAACCCGGATCATCCCGGGACACATCTCGCGCTCATCCGGATCGCCGCTCGTTCCGACAACCTCGACGAGTTGCTGGACCGGGCCACGACCGCCATTGACCTGATCATGGACGCCGAGGACACCACCGAACGAGACCGGGAGGTTGTCCGCCAGGTGATCTTCGACGAGGTGCATTCGACCCTGGATCCCGAGGAGACTGTCGACCCGCAGGACTATCGACGGGTCGCCGGTCTGCTTGACCGCCTGACCCGGGACACGGACATGGCGGCCGCTTCCCGCTTGGCACTGGGCGACTGGATCGCGAAATCCGATCCCGCCGAAGCGGTATCGAACTGGCTCGTCGTGGAATCCGATCCACGCTTCAACCAGGTCATGCGAGAGGAAGAAACGGTGCTCGCGCCTTCCGCTCACTGGGCACGATTGCGGCTGTCCGAGATGGCGAAGGTGAATCCCGACCTGGTGACCCCGCTGCCCTGGCGCGACACAAGCCCTTCCGATCCCTGGTCACGCCGCGTTCATGCGTTGGCATTCAACCTGAGGGAACAACGTGATCGGGACAAGCTCGGCCAGTTGACCGTCCAGATGCTGGAGGACTCGCTGATCCAGGATCGAGCCACTGATGGCCTGGCCATGCTCGACCTGTGGCAGACCACGCACGGCAACTCGCAACCATTGCCCGGTCCCGACACGACGACCCAGTGGCGAGCCAAGCTGGTCGCCGCTGCCCGGCCGGTCATTCCCCGCTCCGATCAACTTGGCGGCCAGTCACGGCGATGGGACGGTCGGCTGGTGCATCCGCTGGACACCAATCATCTTGATCCGTCACAGCCCTCCTTCTTCCGCTCCTACGAAGACCGCCTGTCCCTTCACGAGGGCCCCGAGTACGACGTGTCGTGGTCCGCGACGTTGCCACACCGTGATGCCGCGATCGTCCGCCAGGACGAGCAGACGGCCACGGTCCTGCTTCAACAACTGGGCCGTCCTCCGCATCTCGTCTCCCTGGCGATGACCGATGGTGATGTGCTCTGGGACCTCGAGCTTCCCGGCGATCTCTTCCCGCCGCAGCGCGGCATGGACGACGCCAACATCGTCGCATTCGCACCGATGGCGCACGTCGCCATCATTCCGGTCGGGTCCCGGATCATCCTGATGCATCCCGATGGCCGGACGATCGCGATCGATGCCGATGCCGAGCCGGTCCCGCAATGGACCACCGATATCCCCGGCTACGTCTTCCAGTTCCACGCCCCGTGGCACGATGGTGTCGCCGCGATTGGCTACCGGGTCGCGGCAAACGACTCGGTGCCCTCCTGGGTCGAAAGCGTGCCCGAGTCTGGTGACATGATCCTGGCCTGGATCGATGCGGAGCAGGGCAACATCACGACCATGGATATCCCGGTGGAACTGGGCGGGGCCCAGTGGATGAAGTCCAACCAACTCGGGGACCTCATCATCGGTGGAACCCATGGGGTGGCGTTGGTGCGATCGCCCGAGGACGGGCTGGCCTGGATCTCCCGCGGGTGGCCGCTCCAGGCCCACCGGATCCGGGAAGAAGCGAGGATCACGCCCAGATCGATGATCGTGACCGATCTCAAGAACACGATGCACACGTTCTCGCTGGAGACAGGCCTCCGCCGCACACCGGAGCCCTCCCCCGGCCGTGATACACCCAGCAGCCTGCCCCAGATCACCGTCAGTGGCGATCGCCTGTGGCTCCGCTACGAGTCGGAACTCCTGATCCTGGATGCCGATGGCCAACTGGTCGGCTCGGATGCCACCAGTCGGACCCAGGGGCACACGCTGGAAGCCCTGGCACCTTTCTCCGACGGATTGGTCCTCGTCAGCCATGTCCGCAACCAGCCCAGCTTCCGCACGTCGGCCGGCCTCCGTGGGTCCGGCCACCAGCACCGCCTGCACGTTCTGTCTCCCGGTGGACGAACGGAAGATCTTGTTGACCTCTACCAGCTTGACAGTAAAATCCGCGCCGCACGGGCGGTGCATGACGCGTTGTTGCTGTCAACGGATGACGAGATCCTGACCGTGACCCTGCCGCCCGCGCTGGCACCCGGACAACCGGGTCCATGACACCGCGGAGAATGACCGATGACCATCATCACAGCCGATCAGATGGACGCCGACGACCACCGTCCCATCGAAGATGAAGATTCCCTCGAACCGGGCCTGCTTGACGCAGCGCTCGATGACGATGACGACGACTTCACGGATGACGACGAGAAAGAGCACGACGAGGGCACCGAGGTCACCGATGACGACCCCGATAATCTCGACGACCCGGACGATCTCTAGCTGAGGCTACTTCGGCCCGTCGGTCTCGGCTACGGCACAACCCGCGGCACCGGCCCACTTGTCATCACGACGGGTAGACTCTCGCGCGCGACCATGCGTGCCACCGGAAGCATCCTCGATGGCCTGGCAGACCGCGTCGATGGCCGGTACCCCGGAGAACTCCAGTCGAACGGCGGCCAGGCCCTCGACCATGTTGCTGTTCTCACGGAACAACCGTCGGAACGTCTCTTTCATCGCATCGACATGTTCGCTGGAGAACCCGCGACGCGACATGCCGATCACGTTGACCGCACGAACTTCCGCTGGATGTCCCTCGACGATCATGTAGGGCGGCACATCGCGCGAGACGCGGGCCATTCCGCCGACGAAGGCTGATTGCCCGATGGTGACATAGTGATGAACGCCGGCTCCTCCGCCGATGCCTGCGGCGTCACCGATGACGACATGTCCGGCCAGCATGACCTGGTTCGCGATCACGGTGCCGTTCCCGATCCGGCAGTCATGAGCGATGTGGCACCCGACCATGATGAGGTTGTCGTCCCCGATGCTGGTCACGCCGCCACCGTTGCCGGTGCCCCGGTGGATCGTGACGTGCTCACGGATCTCGTTGTTGTCACCGATCAGACACTCGGTCGGCTCGCCGTCGAACTTCTTGTCCTGGGGATCGGCGCCGATCACGGCAAACGGGTAGAAGAGGTTGTTGGCGCCGATCCGGCTATGGCACTGGACCGTCACGTGATTCTGCAGGACCGTCCCGGGGCCGATCTCGACCTCGGGGCCGATCACGCAGTAGGGACCGATCGTGGCTTCGTCACTGATGCGAGCGGTCGAATCAACGATGGCTGTGTCATGAATCGTCGCCATGTGTGTTCTCACGGTCTCCCACGGGGGAGACGGGGTGCTCCTCAACGCTGTTCTGCATCCACCATCATGAAGCGGATGCTGGCCTCCGCTGCGACCTGGCTTCCCACGAAGGCCTGGCACCTGATCGATGCCGTCCGTGAACTGGCCCGTACCGTCTCCGCCTCCAGCACGAGCTGGTCACCCGGGGTGACCGGGTGTCGGAGCTTGACCTTGTCGAGGCTCAGGAGCACGGCGATCTTGCCGGCGTGCTCCAGCTTCTGGCTCAGGAGCAGTCCGCCCAACTGCGCCATCGCCTCGACAATCAGGACGCCGGGCATGAGCGGCGTGCTCGGATAGTGCCCTCCGAAGAAGGGCTCATTGATCGTGACATTCTTGACGCCGATGGCCCGGCGATGACCCTCGACTTCCACCACCCGGTCCACGAGCAACATCGGATAGCGGTGCGGCATGATCTGCTGGATCGCCCGGATATCCATGACCTGCCCATCACGCAGCAGGTCCTGGCGTCGCCGGGCTTCCGCCTGCTCGCGGATCCGCGTGCACATCTTGCGGTTCAACGCGTGGCCGGATCGCGAAGCCACGAACCGACCATGCACGGGACCACCGAGCAGGTACAGGTCCCCGATGAGATCGAGGATCTTGTGTCGAGCCGGTTCGTTGTCGAAGCGATACGCGTTCTCAATCGGACCGTCTTCCCCGATGACGAGTACGTCCTTGGGGGTCAGGTGCCGACACAGGCCCTGTTCCCAGAGTCCCTGCGCTTCTTCCTTCAGGCTGTAGGTCCGCGCCGTGGACAACTCCGACAGGTATTGCTCGGTATCGAGTACGAATCCCTGGGACTGGCGAGAGATCCGCTGTTCGCCCGTGCCGTAGTCCAGTTCGTAGATCACCCGGAAGTCGTCATGCCGACTGGGGAAGGCCGCGAGCATCGATCCACCCTCATCGAGAATGATCGGCTCCGTCACCTGGTAGATCAGCCGCGAGCCGTCCTGCGTTTGGATGCCCACATCCTGGATGGCCTCGACGAAGGCTGACGCACTGCCATCACCCAGGGGAACCTCGGGACCGTTGATCCGCACCAGCGCGTTGTCGATGCCCAGGCCCGCGAGGGCGGACATGCAGTGCTCCACCGTCTCGACCGTGCTGGACCCGTTCTTGAGCGTCGTCCGTCGTTCCCGGTCCAGGGCGTGGTCGATCAGCGCCGGGATCCGCACCGGGGGATCCAGGTCGACCCGCTCGAACACGATGCCATGGTCGACCGGGGCGGGCTCGATGACCAACTCAGCTTCCTCGCCGTGGAGCAGTCCCCGACCACGGATCGCCGCCGGCTTCGCAACCGTGTGTTGCGCCGGGGACAGGTCATCCTGCTGGATCTCGTCAGCCTCTTGGATCATGGACACTCCGACGTGCGCGAGATTCACCGCACGAGCCGATCGGCAGTGAGCGTCAACGCCTGTTTCGCCCCTGCCGAGCGAGGTATTCGGGCAGTTTACGAAGGGCCGTCAACTGACGCAAAGTATCCTTCGCCGGTTGGGCCGGAATGCCCGCTACAGCCTCGCCAGCGGGGACATCCCGGATCACGCCCGCCTTGGCACCGATCCGGGCACCATCCCCGATCCGGATGTGCTCCACGATGCCGGCGTGGGCGCCGACCTGGACGCCATGGCCGATGGAGGCCGATCCGGCGATTCCGACCTGGGCCGCGATGACCGTCGAGCAGCCGATGGTGACGTTGTGAGCCACCTGGACGAGGTTGTCGATCTTGGTATTGGTGCCGATGGACGTGGCACCGAACTTGCCACGGTCGACACAGGTCCCGGCACCGATCTCCACGTCATCGCCGATCTCGACGATGCCCAGGTGCGGCACCTTCAGGAGCCCTCCCCCTCCGGGATCCGGGCGATAGCCGAAGCCGTCGGCACCGATCACGACGCCGCCGTGGAAACAGCAGCCTCGACCGATTCGACAGTCACGACCGACGACCACGTTGGGATGCAGGACCGAACCCGCGCCGATGACCGCACCGGTCCCGATCCGGACCCCCGCGTGCAGACAGGCACCGTCCTCGACCGTCGCTCCGGCGGCCACGCTCACGTGCGGCCCGATGAAGACATCCGTCCCGATATCCGCCGCCGGATCAATCACCGCCGAGGCGTCGATCCCCGGTTCCGGAGTGACCCGCTGGCTGTCGTCGAAGGCCTCCAGCAGCTTGATCATCGCGATCTCGGCGTCATCAACGTGCACGACCGCACGCGACGACGGGTCGTGCCCGGCGATTTCCACGCCTCGCGTGACCAGCGTCGCGCCGGCAGAGACCGTGGCCCAGTCCGCCGCCCAGCGCGATGATCGAATGAAGGTCAGTTCATCCGGCGCGGCTGCCTCCAGGCTGTTGAGCCCGGTGATCACCAGGTCGCCATGACCCTCGACATCGCCGCCAACGAACGCGGCAATCTCCGCAACCGTCGACCCGACTCCGATACCGGCACGAGCCGGGCTCGACACGGCTCAGGATCCCGCCGCTCGGAACGCCGTGTTCATCTGGGTGATCAGGGCATCGGTGATGTCCAACTGGGTCCGGGCGAACAGCACCCGGCGGCTGGAGATCTGGGCCAGGATGTCCGTGGTATTGGGCGGGATGGGAACGACCGAATCATCGACGAGGATCAGTTCGATACCGCGCTCGTCAGCCATCTGCTGCGCCGAAGACTTGATCTTCTCGTAGATGCGCCTGATCTCGTAGTCGTTGAATTCCATCCGGCGACTCTGGTGCATCGCCACGTAGGCCTGGAATTCAAGCGCGGCGATCTCGTACTTCCGCTGGGCTTCCTTGAACTTCTCGGAGCCCACCGGGTAATCCTCGGTGTCCGCGAAGAGGCCCTCGACCATCTCCCTCCGACGGGTCGCCTCATCCTCGATCGTGGCCCCCATCTCGATGATCTGGCTCTCGGCGGCGGTCCACTCCTCAAGGCCATTGAAGGTCTTCTCGAGGTTGACGACCGCGACGGCGGTCTTGGTTGCCGGCGCACCCTGCGTGGCATCGGTTCGGCTGTTGCCGATGAGCGCCACCAGGAGGACCAGGCACAGGCCCACGAGCATGCCGCGGGTGATGTCAATCTTCAGGTTCATTCGTGATCTCCCCATTGCTGCTGGGATGTGTCAAGCGCGCGTGGCGCTCGGGCTCAGCGTCCGCCCTGGGCGGAGGCATAGGCATTGTTCATTCGGACGACCAGTTGTTCGGTGATGTCGATCGTCGGCGCTGCGTAGATGATCCGACGGGAGCTGATCTGCTGACGCACCTGCAGTTCCCTCGCCACCTTGGAGTCGGAGATGGTCTGAACCGTCAGGTTGCTGTCATTGATCAGCACCAGCCCGATGCCTTCCAACTCGGCCACCTCGGTGACTGCCTCGGTGATCTTGCGATAGAGGTCCTGCAGAAGCAGCGACTTCTCGATGTCCAACTGCTGCTTGATGTACTCCCGCCAGGCCGCGGCGCGAACCAGGTGCATGTCCAGGTCATCCTGGAGTTCCTCGCGGCGGGCCGGATCGACGACATCGGCCAGCTCGGCCTGGATCTCCTCGATCTTGCTGATCCGCTCGGTGTTCTCGGCTTCGATCTGCTGGGCCTTGGCCACCAGGCCGGCCTGGGCATCAACCCGCTCGGAAAGCCCCTCGCGGACCCGATTGATATCGACCGTCGCGACGATGGTCGGCTCCATCATGGCGCGGCGTGCCGCACCGGCCTGCACCGAGATGCCAAGCGCCACCCCCGCGATCACGAGGCTGACAAGGACGGTAATTCGACTGCGATTGATCATGGCCAGGGTCACTCCCCATCTCTGTTCTTGCGGTATCGATTCAGAACGGCAACTCGGCCGAGAAGCTGAATACCTGCGTCTCATCATACTCCCCGGTCATGATCGGGAAGGCAAAGTCGAACGCCATGGGCGTGGGGCCCAACTGCGGCAGGTAGAGGCGGATACCCATCCCGAACGACAGGCGGTAGTCGTCGAATCCGACTTCCTCGGTCACGGTGCCGGAATCGCAGAAGAAGACAGCATCGATGACCTCGCCCACGACCGGGAACTGGTACTGGGCCCCCAGGAAGAGCAGCCAGTTGCCGCCGATGGGAATGTCCACCGGTCCTCCCGGGACACTGGGCGTGCCCTTGGGACTGACCGTCCGGAACTCGAATCCGCGCAGGGTTCGGCCGCCGAGGTAGAACTTCTCATAGGTCGGCGCCTCGCCACCGAAGATATACCCCACCGAGGCGTCCACTCGCAGCGTTGACGTCCGCCCGAGGAAGTCCCGGTCGATCGCGAAGTAGCCGGTGTAGTCACCCCGGACACGGTTGAATGACAGATCGCCGGCGTAGGCGCCGAAGTTGTCATAGCTCAAGTCGATTCGACTTCCCTTGGTCGGACGCGTGAGTCGATCGATGGTCGTGCGGATGACCGAGACGCCGGTATTCACGGCATCCGAGGGCCCCTCGTCCTCGTAGATCTGGATCGGCGCACCGAAGGCGATGTCATCGAGCCTGATGTTGGCCCAGTTCCACCGACCCTCGGCGACCCAGACATCGCCGAAGCGACGAGTGACCGCGGCACCACCGTAGATACGTTCCTCCGTGTAGTCACGGAAGATCCGGCGGTAGTACCCACCCGTACCGCCGAGCGTGTAGGGCGTGTCGAAGATATTCGGCTCCGAGAGCGAAATGTCGTACGAGAAGATCTCGTTACCGGGCTGGAACGTGATGGCGAACTTCTGCCCCGCACCACGGAACGCCCGGCCTCGCACCAGTTCGTTGAAGGTCTCGGGGACATCGAAGATGTCGAAGTTGTCCTGCCGGAGCGAGATCTGTCCCAGCACGCCGGAGTCCGAACCGAAGCCGACACCGAAGTTCAATGAACCCGTGTTCTTCTCCTTGACCTCCACCAGGACATCGCGGAAACCCGGGTTGTCCTCGGATTCCTGCTGGACCGTCACCCGGACATCATTGAAGAGGTTGCTCTGCTCGATCGCGTCCTTGGCGTTCTCGACCTCGTTGACATCGAAACGACGCCCCGGTTCCAGGTTGATCGGTCGACGGATGATCCGGTCCCGCGTCAGGGAGTTGCCATGGACGTTGATGAGGCCCACGTCCGCCACCTCGCCTTCGCGGACCTCGATACGGACGTCCACGATCGGGGAACCGGCCTCGCGGCGAACCGGGAACAACTGGACCTGCGTGTCCAGGTAGCCCATGGCGCCGTAACTGTTCTGGATGCTGGTCTGGGACCGCCGGACCCGGTCGGCCCGGTAGATATCACCCTTCTTCAGGGACATCAGCCCGGCCAGCTGTTCCGCGGCAAAAACCTCCAGCGGCTCACCCTGGAACGTGGTGGCCTGGATGTCGCCGACGCGGAAACGCGACCCTTCCTCGATGAGGAAGATGACCTTGGCTTCCTTCTGGTCGGGCGAGATCTCGATCGTCCGGTCGACCCGCACGTCGAGGTAGCCGCGATCCTTGTAGTACGTATCAAGCCCCTTGACGTCGGACGCCAGTTGCTGGTTGTCCAGCTCACCGCGGACGAGGAAGGGGAACCATGTCCGGGTGCTGATCTCGGCCTGGAGCACCTTGGTGGGAAACTGGGTGTTGCCGACGAAGTCAATCTGTCGCACGCGAACCCGCGGCCCCTCGATCACCTCGAAGATCAGCACATCATTGGTATTCAACTGCTCATCATCGATGCTCACGGTGGTCAGGAAGTAGCCCTTCTTGCGGTAGGCCTCCTTCATGTCCCGGATACCACGCTCAATGAGGAAGTCATCCCGCGCCGATCCGCGCCGGAGGCCGGTGGGCCCCAGCAGGGCCGAGTCGCTCAGGACGCGGTTGCCCACTACCTGGACCTGGGCCAGGAGCTGCTGCTCCTTGAAGTAGTACGTCAGCGCCACCGTGCCGTCACCCAGCAGCGTGGCTTCCACATCGATGCTGGAGAAATCGCCCAGGCGGGTCAGTCGCGAGACATCGCCGCGAGCCGTCGACGGCTCGTAGGCCGCCCCCACCTTCGACCGGATGTTGTTGAGGATCTTCTGCTCGGGAACTCGGTCGAGTCCGCGGAGGGTAATCCGCGAGACCGGGCGATCCACGAGCTGCTCCTGCTGGGCCAGCGCCACTGACCCCCCGTAATGAAGGACCCCGAGAAGCAGGAGAACGAGAGGCATCACCCCGCGGAACGCGATGGAGAGCGAGGATCGCATGGATTGCGACGGAGGATATCCGCCCACCCGCCCCACCGCCATGTGATCATGCCGCGAGATCCGGGCCCGGGTCTGCTAGTCTGCCCCCGCCCGGGGGCCAATCCCCGGTGCTGGAGCCCCTCATCCGCATGATCCTCTCGGAATTAGCCACGCGGGTTGACGCCGTCCTTCACGGGGACGGGGAACTGGAAGTGACTGGCTGCGCCGGTATCAAGGCCGCAAGCCCTACTGAGGTCACCTTCCTGGCCAATTCCAAGTACCAGGCCCACCTGGCCTCGACCAAGGCAGCAGCCGTCTTCATTCGGGATTCCGATCCCTGCCCGGACGGGTTGGCCCGGCTGGTCTGCGATGACCCCTATTTCGCCTTTCGCAACGCCATGATCGAACTCCATGGGTTCCGCCAGCACCCGGACGTGATCGAGGACCGCGGCGACGGCGTCTCCCGTCTCGCAGCCGTTCACCCGGATGCCGTGATCGGTGAAGGCACCCGGGTCCATCCACATGTCACGATCGAAGCCGGTGCCCGGATCGGGACCGGTTGCCACCTGTACCCCGGTGTCTCCATCGGCCCGGAGGCCCAGTTGGGCGATGACTGCATCCTGTATTCCAACGTCGTGATCTATGACCGGTGTCGGCTCGGTGACCGCGTCACCGTCCACGCCTGCTCGGCCATCGGCAACGATGGCTTTGGATACGCCACCCACGCCGGTGCGCACCACAAGATTCCCCAGTCCGGGATCACGGTGCTCGAGGATGACGTGGAGATCGGCGCCAACTGCGCGATCGAGCGGGCCGCGATGGGCGAGACGGTCATCGGTGCGGGCACCAAGTTCGCCGACCTGATCTCCATCGGACATGGCACCACCATGGGCAAGCACTGCCTGCTGGTCTCGCTCGTGGGTATCGCCGGCTCCGTCGAGGTTGGAGATTACGTCGCCCTGGGTGGGCAGACCGGCGTTGCTGGACACCTCCGCATCGGCGATGGTGTCCAGGCCCTGGCCAAGACCGGGGTCACGGGTGACATTCCCGACGGGGCCACCGTCGGCGGAGCGCCCGCCGTCGATGCGGATGCCGCGAAGCGCAACGCACTCGCCGCCATGAACCTGGCTGGACTGGTGCGCCGTGTTCGAACGATTGAACGTACGCTTGACCGGGCTGCTCAGCGCGACGAGTAGAAGGGCAACGCCGTCACTTCACCCTCGAGCACCTGGCGGCCGGCATCGACACCAAGCGCCACCCCCGGCTCGGCATGCTCCCGATCCACTCGGATGATCGCGATGGGCTTGTCCAATGTCGGGCTCAGGCAACCACTGGTCACCACCCCGACCGGCGTTCCATCCCGAACCACGGCCATCCCCTGGCGCGGGGCCCGGCGGCCCTCCAGGACCAGGCCGGTTGTCGTTCGGGAAGGGCCGGATTCGTTGATGCGGCGAAGTGCCTCCTGCCCGATGAACGGCTCGACCTCCGGGTCGTCGATGCCCTTGTCCAACGAAACCGCGAAGTGCAGGTTCGCCGTCAGGGGATCGGTGTCCTCGTCGATCTCATGACCATAGAGCGCCATCCCCGCCTCCAGGCGCAGTGAGTCACGGGCGCCGAGACCGCATGGCTTGATCTCATCCGGTGAGCTGTTCTTCAGCATCATCTCGACCGCCTTGCTGGCCAGCATCGCCGGCAGGATGACCTCCACGCCGTCCTCGCCGGTGTACCCCGTCCTGGAAACGATGAACTTCGCCATCAACAGGCTCTTGGTCGTCGAGCGATAGCGCTTCAGCGAGGGAATCTCGCTGGAAAACTGCGACAGCAGATCCATGACCTTGGGGCCCTGGAGCGCGATCATCGCGGTCTTCGTGGTCTGGTCCACCTGCTTGAATACCAGGTCACGCTTCTCGCGGGCGAAGTGCTGCAGGAGCTTCTCGCGGTTGGATGCGTTGCAGACCATCAGGTACTCGTTTTCATCCAGACGCGTCACCAGCGCATCATCGAGGCACCCACCGCGTTCATTACAGATGATGGTGTATCGGGCCTGGTCAATCGCCGTGCCGTGAATCTTGCGGGTACAGATTCGATCAAGGAAGCGACAGGCATCCCGACCACTGAAACGGATCCGCCCCATGTGCGAGACATCGAACAGGCCGCCACTGGTCCGGACCTGCCGGTGCTCCTCGATGATCGAGGTGTACAGGAGCGGCATCTCCCAGCCGGCATAGGGCACCATCTTGGCGCCGTGTGCCGTGTGGTATCCGTGGAAGGGGGTCTCAGCGAGTTGGACGGTAGTGGTCATTCCGGAAGGGTATCCGCACCGGGGCCGGAGGGGGTGCATCAGCCGGACAAAGAACCGACTCAGGACAGCTGACGCAGTTCATCCCTCAGGATCGCGGCCAATTCGTAGTTCTCCGCGTCCAGGGCCCGCTGCAGGCGGTCTTCCAGTTCCGCCCGCTGCGACGAGGGCAGCTTGGGCACGAGCAGGTCCAGCATGCCGCGGAGCAGGCTCACCTCGTTGCTGGACTCGAAGTGATCGGGCGGGATGGCATCTTCCAGTTCCTCCAGGCCCCGGTTGATGATCGTCACCGCCACGCTGGGTTGATCGTTGGCGACCGCAACCTCTGCCTCCGCTCGGGTCCGCATGGTGATGACCTGCGGTCGAAACGGTTCCATGGCATCACGATCGCCCTCAGTGGCACCGAACGCCTGGCACAGGTTGATGCAGTCGAGGTTCCGGCTGGCGTCACGAACCACGTCATCGAATCGGCCCAGGTGGAACATGGCCACGTAGCGATGGAAGTACTGGGCCGCTTCCTCGCGGAGGGCCCGGCAGTCGTCCTCGGAAATCACGAACCCGCGGGCCGATCCATTGGCCTCCTGGTAGCGGGCCAGGTCCGCCAACTGGCCGTGCAGCCAGGATTCCTGGTCGTTGGGTCGAATCCCATCCGGACGGCCCTCGACCTCCATCTGGAGGATGCCCAGGTCGATCCGGATCTGGAGCAGGGGTCGGCCGCCCTGGGCCTCGATCATCCGGACCAGGAACCGCCCCGGCTCATGGGGCCATTCCTGGAACACATCGCTGAGGTCCTGCCTGGACATCCGTCACACATCCTTCCCCGGGATAACTAGAGGGGGCTGGAGGCGTCACACCGGGCCCAAGGGTCCATCTGTGCCGCCTATGTGGGCTGTGGACCCCAAATAGGGCCGCTTGCCCGCCAAATGCCGTTTCTTGCCTTGCTTGGGGGTCAAGAACCCCCGTTCATACACCGATTCTAACGCTCGTCCAGTCCACTGGTTCGAACCAGTTTGCCCACCTGGGGCCGCAAGGGGCCATAAGGCCCGAAGAAGTGCATCCCCGGGCCAATCAGGCACGAATTGAGGGACGGGATGAGAGCATCCGGATAGTCCGGACGCATAGTTGGTTGAGACCTCAGACACGGTTTTCCGCGGTTGGTGGCGGATGAACAGTACCCGTCTGAGACGAACACCCGGGGATCATCCTCTCATGGCTTACCGCACATCCGATCGCGATCTTGAGACCTATCTCAAGCAAATCAACCGCACCCCCCTCCTGACTCCTGCGGAAGAGAAGGAGTTGGGATGGCTCGTGATCAATGACAACGACCTGGAAGCCAAGGACCGGATGGTGCGTGCAAACCTCCGCCTGGTGGTCTCCATCAGCAAGCACTACACCCGACGCGGCCTGTCACTGTCGGACCTGATCGAGGAAGGCAACATCGGCCTGATCCGCGCCGTGGAAGGCTTCGACCCCGCCCAGGGTGCCCGCTTCTCCACCTATGCCTCCTGGTGGATCAAGCAGGCCATCAAGCGAACACTCATCAACGCTGTCCAGCCCATCCACATCCCGGCCTACATGGTCGAGTTGATCGGGCGATGGAAGCAGACCTACCGACGGATGGAAGACGAACTGGGACGCGGTCCCAATCACCACGAGATGTCAGAGGCCATGGACCTGCCGCTCAAGAAGATCGGTGTCATCGTCCGGGCCATGCGAGCCTACCAGTCCTCCTCCCACGCCCCGACAGGCGAGGATGGCCAGGCGCTGGACTTCGCCGACGTGGTGGAAGATCGTCGGTACGCCCCGCCGTTCGAGAAGTCGGAAAAGGACGAGCAGATCAAGGCCGTCCTGAACATGGTCGACAACCTCGACGCTCGCGAAGCCCGCGTGCTCAAGCTCCGCTTCGGTCTTTCCGGCCAGGCACCATTGACACTCAAGGAGATCGGCGTGATCGTCGGTCTGACCCGGGAGCGCGTGCGGCAGATCGAGGTCGACACGCTTCGCCGAATCAAGGCGAGGCTCAATGACGATCGTCGTCACCTCTTCAAGCAACTGGCCAAGGGCACTGATCTGCCCGAGACCAAGGCGTCCTGACGTCTTTCCGGTTCACTGCTGTTCCAGCAGGCCGCGGAGCACCGCGAACTGCCCGACATAGGGCTGTCCGCCCAGGTCCGGGTGTTCACGCTCCAATCGATTGAGCGTGGCCAGAACCGACTGCGTATCACGCCCATCCTTGACCATGGACTGCAACAGCCGCAGTTGCGCCATCCAGAATCGATCGGGGTCGGCTGCCTTGTCGCCCTTGGACAGGCGGATGTAGATCGCGATCGCCTCGGCCCGATCCGCCTCGGGATCCGCCTGCAGGCACTCGGCCTTGCTCAACAACGCATCACCCAGGTCCGGGTTGGACGCCAGGAGGGCATCGGCCCGCGCCAACGCCGTGACCGGATCGCCACCTCGTCGCAACCCCTCGATGACCAGGATCTCCGTCCCCGGGTCCATGGGGCCGGCTGCTTCCAGTACCTGCGCCAGGCGGAGCGCTGTTTCCGATTGCCCCGGGTCCAGAAGTGGATCACGTGGCAGGGGAATCCCCTGGTAGGCGAGGACCGTCGGCAACATGGCGCGAGCGATTTCGACCTGGAGTTCCTCCGGAAGCCCGTCAACCACTGCATCAACCGCCGCCGCACGACCCGTCTTCATGGCCGCTTCGATTCGGGCCATGTGAACCGCTCGCCGCAGCGTCGGATCAACCTCGGTGAATCCCGGGCGGGACAGTCGGTCCAGGGCCGAGATGGCATCCCCTTCCAGCATGTCCAGGCGGGCACTCGCCAGGTCCAGGCTGGCCCGGGCGGTCGTCGATCGCTTCGGGAAGCGGGTCGAAAGCCGCTCGAACTCGGACTGGATCTTCTCCAGGTCCTGCCTCGCCTGCGCCACGGCTCGGGTCCGGGCCTTGGTGTCGTACTCGTTGGACGCCGCCGCTTCGCGAACCACGATCACGGCGATTCGAGCCAGTGCATCGGGTCGGTCAACGGCATCCTGCGGCACCTCGGCATACCGCCGCCTCGCCAATTCCAATTGACCAGTCTGCTCCGCCAACTGCCCGGAACGACGTCGCCAGGTGTTGATCTTCTGATGATCGGGGAAGTGCACCAGGAGGTTGTTGAGGGCCTTCTGGTACAGGGCCACGAGTTGTTCATCATTCGGCTGCCGGGCCGCCAACTGCCCCGCCACCGTTGCGGCCAGTTCCGCTGCACCGTGCGCCTCGGGACGATCCGCTGCGACCTGCGACCACATGATCGCGTGCTCAATGGCCGCCGGCCGGTCGTCGACCTGGACATCCGCCTGGACCATCACGCGGAGAATGCGGGCCCGGTTCCGCGGCATGATCCCGGGACGATCGACCAATGGAAGCAACAGGTCACGGGCCTGCTGCGCCGTCTCGGGCTCGGCCGCCAGCGGCACGGCCGCGGCGATCGTGGCCACGATCGGCAGGTGCGCCGCCGCCGGATCCCGGAAATCAAGTCGGCCCAGTCGTTGCTCGATGAGCAGGTCCAGCATGGGCTGCTGATCGGACAGGTTCAGACCGCCCTGCTCGGGATGAAGCAGCAGGAAGGCGTCGGCCGCATTCCGTTCCAACTCATCGCGTGTGGCCTGGGCGTCGGGATCATCCGGTTCCCCGGCAACAGCACGGGAGGTGATCATCCAGTACTTCGCCGCCTGCTCGATCAGGAGCAGTCTCTCCAGGGGATCGGAATTCGTCGCGGCAGCGACCTGCGCATCGCCCGCGGCACGCCGCGACCCGGAATCCAGGCCTCGGACATCCACCAGCGCCAGTCGATAGCCCACCATGTCCAATGGCGAGGCCATCTCCTCCGCACGGAGCTTCTCGAACATGGCCCGCGCGGTATCGAGTTCGCCCAGCCCCAGGTAGCCCAGGGCGATGTACCGATCAGCTGTCAACGCATCCTCGCCGCGAAGGCCGGGCCGCACGCGTTCGAGCAGTTCGATACCGGCCCGTCGACTCACACTGGGATCCGATGCGATGCCGCGGTCGGCCTCCAGGATCCGGGCGATGCCCTCCAGGAAAGGCAGTCGCCTGTCCCGCAGCAGTTCATACCGTTCCGTCCGCTGGGCGGTCTGCTCGGCCTGAATCCTGGCTGGCAGGTTCGCCTCCAGGATCGCGAGATATCGAAGCGCATCGCGGACATAGGCGTCCACCTTGTCCTGCTGCTCCACCGAGGGCAGGCCATGCCGAACAGTCAGCTCGAGCGCATTCATGGGAATGCCCACGAGCAGGTCGTCCTCGACCTGGGCGGCGCACCAGAACAGGACCTCTGGATGATCCGCTGATGCCGCGATCAGGTCGCGGCGACGGTCCATCACCTGCTCCAGTATGGCCTCGCGATCTGCCGGGTTGGTATCCGCCGCGTCGATCATCCGCCGGAGGCGATCAACGTTCTCAGCAGTCACATTGGCATACGGGTCCTGTGCCAGCCCCGTCGTACCCACGACACCACCCAGGACCAGCAGGGCCGCCAGCCCTGCCACCAATCGCCTTGCGATCGCGTTCGAACAAATCACTTTCGATGTCTCCTGCGTGGTCTACTGGACGTCCAGCGACACGGCATCGTAGCCCGCTCCGACCACGGCGTTGAAGACACTCACCACGTGGGCCCAGGCCGTCACCGGGGTCGCCACGATGATGACGGGATGGTCGGCCGTGAAATAGCCTCCATCGCCACCTGCCGCCGCCGAAGCGGTTCCACCGATCAAGCTGGCGGCCAGGAACCGGCCAACGGCCTCGGCATCGTCCACGGCGGGCCATCCACCCTCGATTGTCACCGTGTAGCCCTGGTCGCTGGCCGGGTCTTCCCGCAGCCGGATCAGCAGGGGCTCCTCGGCCAGGTCATACAGGGCCTCGTTCGCCCCGGCCTGCCGCTCGGGCAGATCCAACCGGAAGACCTCCTCGCCCTTGCGAAAATCGGTTGCCACCATGAAGTAGATCAGGAGCAGGAACACCACGTCGATCATGGCCGCGAGATTGACACCAATCCGCGGTGGGCGACGTGTTGATGTCGGCAGGATCATTCGACGGGATGCCGGCGTCACTGTCATCGCGACATCCCTGCCGGCTCGACCGAAACCCGCACGCGTGCCGCGGGCAGTGGCGGTGATGCGGTCGCCGCAGCATGCCGCGCCGCGCCCAGCACGGGAGCCACCCAGCCCCAGCCCGTCTGTCGATCCGCCCGGACATTCACGTACAGGCCCGGCGATCGGTCCATGCGATCTCGAAGGTGATCCGCCAATGACTGTTGTCCCACCGCGTCAGCAGGAAAGACCAGCCCGTCGACCCGGTAGCCCAGGCTCGAACCACCCGGTCCGGGGATGACGTTCACAACGGCACGCGGACCCTCGGCCGGCTGGTGCGCCGCCGAGGGGTTCGGCGCCGGGAGATCCATGTCGAGTCGCTCCTGGTCGACGATCTGCGACACGGCCACGAAGAAGACGACCAGCAGGAAGACGACGTCAATCATCGGCGTGAGACTCGCCTGTGGGCGAGCCGGACCACGTTGGAAGATGACGCTCATGATGCGGCTTCGGTGCTCCCGGGACGGAACCGCGAAACGAGTTCCTCGGCCTCCAACGCGGCCTCGACGGTCAGTTCATCAATCCGGTTGCGGAGCAGGGCGTAACCGGCCAGGGCCGGAATGGCCACGACCAGTCCCCAGAACGTCGTCGTCAACGCGGTGCCGATACCACCGGCAAGCATGACCGGATCGGCTGCACCACCGCTGGCGACGATGGCACCGAAGGCCAGGATCATGCCGTAGACCGTTCCAAAGAGCCCGATCATCGGGCTCACCTGCCCCAGGACGTTCAGCAGTTCGATTCTTCGGAAACGAATCGTTGTTTCTTCCGCCGCAGACTGTTCCAGTCCACGGATGATCGCGTCATAGCCATGCGTCGCCTGCCGCAGGCCTCCGGACAGGACGCGACCGAAGTAGCTTCCATCCGCTTCCGCCGCGGCGATGGCCTGCTCGTAGCGACCCTTCTTGAGTTCCTCGCCGATCCGCTTGACCGAATCCCTCGGCAGGATCGTCCGGCGACGATTGGAGATGGCCATCGACACGATCAAGCCAATGCCGAATATCGACAGGGCCAGCAGGAGCCAGATGACGATGCTCCCGAGGAGTTCGAGGTTGCCATCGGCCCGGCGGGCGATGAAGAAGGCATCCGCGAAGGACTGCTCCACCGGCGCCGCCCGTCCCGGTGAGGAGATGCCCAGCAGGGCCAGGCCGCCAATCGCGACGCTCATCATCGATCCCACTCCGGTCTTCATCACTGGTCTCCTCCCTGGTCTTCATCCAGGTCCGATCGCCCCAGGAAGGTCCATGCCTCCGGGCCTCCATGTCGATCGGCAATTCGTCTCATCACTGTCCTCTCTCCCGTGGTTTCATCCTGCTCCCCACCGACCTGGATGCACTGGATGCGGGTCCATCGGTTACCGGTGACCGCATCCGCGATGGGGTTCAATTCATCCAACCGTTCCATCAACCGGGTCTCATCGATCGTGGACGCCCCGGCACCGGCGAGCCCTTCGCTCAGGAGGAAGATGACGTCGGGTTCCATCTGCAAGGCGGCCTCGAGGGCCGCGGTGGGATCCGAGCCACGACCGGGAATCAGGTTGGCCCCCCGGCTCGTCCAGGCCATCGTTTCGTTGATCGCCCGAGGCGTCGCCGGTTGCAGCCGACCCGCCGGCGGTACCGCCACGACATCACCGCCCTGGAAGAAGAACACGGCATATCGCTGGGCCGCATCAAGTCGATCCAGTGACCGACGCAACGCCCGGAGAACCAGGGGCAGCCAGGTGGTCATGCTTCCACTGGCATCAATCACGTACACGATGGATCGCGCATTGGTCATCCTCACGCCTGCGAACGAGGTCTCGCGTTCCTGCACATTGAACTGCCCGGCCCGGGAGGCCTCGAAGAGCGCCGAGACCGTATCCACGTCTTCAGGCAGGGTGAATTCCACCGGCTCCGGCGGCTCGAGTTCGGAAGGCACGTCCGCGGGGGCAGTCGTCTCGACATCCGGCAGTTCGTCGACGGGCAGGAAGGCGGTCGCCTGGAAGTCCGCGACGATCGGTCGTGGCGGTCGACGCGACTCGGTCCGGATCACGGACCAGGTCACGATCAGCCCGATCACGATCAGACCGGCATGAAGCAGGATCGATGCCAACCACGGCACCACCCGGTGTCGGCCGGATCGGGGGCGTTCGGATCGATGACCGTTGCCCATCCGCCGTCTTCCCTGCTGTCTCGCTACGAGCCTGTCACGAGGAGGCCGGCGGGGTCGCCGGCGGTGCGTCTCGACGACCGAACACCATGCTGTCGAGGGCCAGGACGCCCGGACCGGTGACGAACAGTCCGATGGCCAGCACGAACGCTGCCAACTGGAAGAACAGTTCGTAGTACGACGATGGATCGCCACGCCAGGTGAAGGGGTTCACGTCGAACATGGCATCACGTTGCACGCTCGTCAAGACGAATGCGGTCCCGATCAATCCCGCCATGAGGAAACCCCAGAGCCGCGTGAACAGGCCCAGGAGGACCAACGCACCCGCCACGATCTCGAACACCGCGATACCCCAGGCCAGTGGGATCGCCCCCTTGGTAATGCCCCAGCTGTGCAGATCCAACGCGAAGTGATACACCGCTCGCTTGCTGTTGGGATCAGCCGGAGGCTCCGCCTCGGCCTCGGCCGGCTCGGACGCGTTGTCATTGCCCTGCAGGGCCGCCAGGTGAATCGTCGGAACGGGACGGGCATTGGTCTGCATCGCCTCGATCTGCTGGACCTGGTCATCCGTGAACGTGGTATTGGAGAAGCAGTGGTACCACCCCGCCAGCAGGAATGCGGCACCGAGCACGATCCGGCTCAGGAGCGGCACGATCGTGACCCCGGCTGTTCGACTGAAACTCATTCTGGATAGCTCCCTGGGCTGGTTGGCGGGCGCGGTCTTGACTGGAGACCGTTCCCACCCCATCATCGACCCGGAAGCCGCCGAGGCTTCACACGTACTGTCCGAGCGGGTGTGGCGGAACTGGCAGACGCGCTGGATTTAGGTTCCAGTGGGGCAACCCGTGGAGGTTCGAATCCTCTCACCCGCATTTCCAGAAACCGACCCGGTCGCCTTCCGGCGTCCTCGACCCCGGGTCCAGGGGGTCCCGAGGGCCCCGACGCGGTACCCTTCGCAGGTCCATGAAGCGCAATAGCCCCTCATCCTGGTCGATCGACTCCTGGCGGGACCGCCCCGCGCTGCACCAGCCGGAGTATCCCGACGCCGATGCCCTGAAGGAAGCGGCCGGTGAACTGGCACAGTTTCCCCCCCTCGTCACGTCCTGGGAGATCGAGCGTCTCAAGGAGCGACTGGCCGAAGCGGCACAGGGCCAGCGCTTCCTGCTCCAGGGTGGCGACTGCGCCGAGCAGTTCAGCGGATGCAACTCCGACGACATCACCGCGAAGCTGAAGATCCTGCTGCAGATGTCACTGGTGCTGGTCCAGGGCACCCGCCTGCCGGTGATCCGGGTCGGGCGACTCGGCGGCCAGTACGCCAAGCCCCGATCATCCGCCTGCGAAACGCGGGACGGTGTCGAACTGCCGTCCTACTTCGGCGATAACGTCAACCGTCCGGCCTTTGAGGAAAAGGCTCGTCGACCCGACCCCTGGCGACTGCTCCGGGGATACGAGCGGGCATCTCTCACGATGAACTTCATTCGCGCGCTCGTCGGTGGCGGGTTCGCTGACCTGCATCACCCGGAGTACTGGGATCTCGGCTGGGTGGAACACTCGCCTCGGTCCGGTGACTACCAGGCCATGGTGAGCCAACTCGCCGACGCCGTGCAGTTCATGGAGACCCTGACCGGCATTTCCGTGGGCGACCTGTCACGCGTGGACTTCTTCACCAGTCATGAAGGTCTGTTGCTGGAGTACGAAGCGGCACTGACTCGCGTCGTGCCTCGCCGGGACGGCTGGTACAACCTCTCGACGCACTTCCCCTGGATCGGCATGCGAACGGCCGCCGCTGGCGGTGCCCACGTGGAGTTCTTCCGCGGGATCCGCAACCCGCTGGGCGTCAAGGTCGGGCCCAGCATCGAACCCCATGAGATCAAGTCGTTCATCGAACCGCTCATGGATGCCCTGCATCCCGATGACGAGCCGGGGCGGCTGACCCTGATTCACCGCTACGGTGCAGCCAAGGTCGCCGACCATCTGCCGGCCCTGGTCGAAGCCGTTCGATCGACCGGTCGAACCGTGCTGTTCGTCTGCGACCCGATGCATGGAAACACGCGATCAACCGACGCGGGCATCAAGACACGACGTTTCGATGACATTCTGATGGAACTGGAACAGTCCATCGAGATCCATCGCAACTGTGATTCGCGACTGGGTGGGGTTCACTTTGAACTGACGGGTGAGAACGTGACCGAGTGCACCGGTGGAGCCCGTGGACTCACCGATGACGATCTCGGCGGTGAAGGCTATCGATCGCTGGTTGATCCCCGGCTCAACTACGAGCAGGCGCTCGAGATGGCCATGCTGATCGCCAAGCGCATCAACGCCTAGAACCAGTTCTTCTCGTGGGCGATGTATGTCTCATAGAAATCTCGATCGGTCTTCGTCAGGTAGACGATGCCTTCGATGAGTCCGATCACGTACATCACCGGATAGAGAATGCCGACGGAGAGAACGCTCACCAGCAACATGATCAGTCCCGTGCTGGTATAGCCCAGTACGAACTTGTGAATACCCAATCCGCCCAGGAGGATTCCGAAGATGCCGCACATGATCTTCTTGGACTGCACTTCTTCCGCATTGAATTCCTGATGTTCCATCATGGTGTCGTGCCTCCCATGGTTATCGACAACGGTCGCATCCTACCCCAACAGCATTGACAGCACGAGTGACGCCCCGAAGCCTACGAAGAAGAGGGTAGAGCCAAGTGTTGTCTCGCCCTGTTCATGAGCGGCGACCAGAAGTTCCTCGACGACCAGGTAGAGCAGCGCCGCTGCCGCAAACGCAGCCAGGCCAGACAGAAAGACACCGCTGGCGCCCGCGAGGACCCACGCCCCGAGGACGCCGCCGAGAACAGTCAGTCCACCCAACACGATCAACATGGTCATCACGCGAGCAAGGCGAACCCCCGCGGATCGCATGGTGGCCGCCAGGCTCATGGCGATGAACAGCACCTCGAAGGTCACGGCGATGACCAGCAATTCACCACTGGCGCTCGTCAGGGTGAATCCCAGTCCCACGAGCAGGCCATCGATGAACAGGTCGATACCCGTGGTGACGATCATCCCGATCGACACCCGATCGGCACCCTCGTCCTCGACCGGTGTCTCGCGGCGTCGCCCCTCGCCGGACAGTTCCCGCACCAGCATCACCAGGGCAACCCCCACCGTGAAACCGATGATGACTGACCACACGTGATCCCGGGCGATGGCCTCGGGGACCACCTCGGTACAGACCGCGGCAATGACGATGCCGGCCGCGAAGTGCTGCAGCGCGGAGGTCAGTCGTGGGCCGGGCGACCGCCGAGTCGCCACCCAACCGCCCAGGACGATCGTGCCCAGCGGCAGCAGCATCCAGGTAGCCACGGTTCCGACCACGCGAACCTCCTCGAAAGGCACCCTATCGCATCACCACGCCCGGATGCCGGTCGCCAGCCCGGGGGTGCGGATACACTGCCCCCCCATGTCCTCACCCGTGGTGATTTCCGGCATCGGCCCCATCTCGGCCCTGGGCCTCGGCATTGACGCGACCTGGAACGCGATGACCGAGGGACGGAGCGGTCTCGGGCCCATTGCCACCTTCGACTCGACCGGGTTCCCCTGCCGGATCGCCGGCGAGGTGAGCGGTGACGACTTCGCCATTCGGAAGATCGTCCCCAAGTCCTATCGCAAGGCCACCAAGGTGATGTGCCGCGACATCGAGCTGGCCATCGGCGCCGCCTCGGCCGCCGTCGCCGACGCCGGCCTGGTGACGGCCGCGGAAGAAGGCGAGCCCACCATCGATCCGAATCGAATGGGCTGCCACATCGGCGCCGGACTGATCTGCTCCGACGTGGATGAATTGGCCGCGGCCCTGTGGCCCAGTCGCAGTGACTCCGGCGACTTCGACCTGCACCACTGGGGCGAGCAGGGCATGGAGAACCTCACCCCCCTGTGGCTGCTGAAGTACCTCCCCAACATGCTCGCGTGTCACGTGACGATCGTGCACGACTGCCGCGGCCCCAGCAACACGATTACCTGCTGCGAATCAAGCAGTGCCCTGTCACTGGGCGAGTCGCTACGTGTCATCGAACGGGGCGATGCAGACGCCTGCCTCACCGGCGGTGCCGAGAGTCGACTCAACCCGATGGCCTTCTACCGACAGTGGTGCTCCGGACGGATCATCTCGTCCGACTCGACGGATGACCCGACCTCGCTGCTGCGGCCCTTCGCGCCGGATGCCGGCGGAACATTGCTGGGCGAGGGTGGCGGCATTCTCATTCTCGAATCCCGCGAGAGCCTCGATCGACGCGGCGGCCGCGCCCGCGCGACGGTCGACGCCTTTGCCTGCACGCAGAGTTGCATGACCGATGAACTGGGTGCCTCCGCCATCGCCATCGGTGATGCCATGGAACACGCCCTGGCATCGGCCGGATGCACCGCCGCTGACATCGACGCGATCGTTCCACTGGGCAGCAGCATTCCCGCGATCGATGCCGCCGAGCAGGAGGCGATGCACACCGTCTTCGGCGATCGGGCATCGAGCCTGCCCCTGGTCTGCACCATCCCCTATACCGGCAACTGCACGGCGGGCAACGGCGCCATCGGCCTGTGCGTCGCCGCGGCAGCCCTGGGACACCAGCGTCTTCCCGCGCGGCTCAATGCCGGCACGCCCGAGAGCGTCGAAGCTGGCGTTGCGCCCGCCACCGACGCGGACCTGGGTCGAATCATGGTGATCAGTGCCAGCCAGGGCGGACAGAACACCGCCGTCATCCTCGGGAGGGCGGATTCATGAGTGGTCGCATCGTCATCACCGGTGGTGGTTGGATCACGCCCCTGGGCCACGACCTGGAATCCGTCTGGAAGCGACTCGTCGCGGGTGATACCGCGGTGGACCGCATCAAGCGATTCGATGCCACGACATTCCCCACGACCTTCGCCTCGCAGATCAGCGACTACGACTGGCGTGAATACGTCGATGACGCCACGAAACACGGTTCGCCGGGCAAGCACACGGCCTTTGCGCTCGGCGCCGCCCGCCAGGCCTGGGAAATGTCGGGCCTGGGCGATATGTCCGATCTTGATCGCCGACGCGTCGGGCTCTACCTCGGTGCCGGGGAAGGCGTACTCAACTTCGATTCCTACCAGCGCACCTCGCTGGGCGGCTGGGACGATGCCAAGCGGGTGATCGATGGCCAGCAGTGGATCGATGCCGCGCGACAGTTCATCGATGGCGCCGACGAACTGGCACAGGAACCCAACATGCCCGTGTGCCACATCGCCCGGGAGTTCGGCCTGCGTGGCCCCGCGTTCAACTGTCTCACCGCCTGCGCCGCCAGTACGCAGGCCATCGGTGAAGCCTGGTCGATTCTCCGGCGTGGTGATGCGGACGTCATGATCAGCGGCGGCACGCACACCATGCTGCACGTGCTGGGCCTGACGGGATTCAATCGACTCACCGCCCTGTCCACTCGTAATGACGACATCGCCCACGCGTCCCGCCCCTTCAGCCGATCGCGTGACGGGTTCGTCATGGGCGAGGGCTCCGGGATCGTCGTGCTGGAGACACTCGAGCATGCCGAGGCCCGCGGCGCGACGCCGCTGGGCGAGATCATCGGCTACGGCAGCAGTGCCGACGCGTATCGCATCACCGACATCCACCCGGAAGGTCGCGGTCCCGCGGCCGCGATGACGCAGGCGCTCGGCCGCGCCAAGATCGACCCCCTCGCCACGGGCGACACGCCGCCGGTGCAGTACATCTCGGCACACGGCACCAGCACGAAGGAAAACGACAGCATCGAGACGCTGGCGGTCAAGCGGGTCTTCGGAGAGAACGCCGGCCGCATTCCCATGACCAGCATCAAGTCCATGATGGGTCACCTGATCGCCGCGGCCGGTGCCGTGGAGTGCATCGCCGCCCTGCTGACCATGCGTGACGGCATCATCCCGCCGACGATCAACCTCACCGAGCCCGACCCGGCGCTGGACCTGGACTACGTTCCCAACGAGGCGCGTCACACGCCGGTCCATACCTGCCTGAGCAACTCGTTCGGGTTCGGCGGTCAGAACGACACGCTGGTCCTGACGCGTCCCTGACCGGTCAACATCCCACGGCTGCCACGATCGCCTCGATGGCCTGGTCCACGTCCGCGGTTGTCGTCGTTCGCCCGACGCTCAATCGAAGCGCATTGGCCGCCAGGTGATCCGGTACACCGATCGCCGCCAGCACGTGACTGGGCCCTTCCCGGCTGCTGCTGCAGGCTGAGCCTGCCGCGGCCGCCACGCCGGCGAGGCGATTCACCAGCGGCTCGGGGCCGACGAGTCCGCCGAAGGACAGGTTCGTAATCGTAGGCACCCGCGTGGCAACCGCTCCGTTGACCGAAACCGCATCCAGGCGCTCCTGCAGGCCGACCTCGAGTCGATCTCGCAACGACGCCAGTCGCGGGGATTCCACGTCCATCTCACGATTGCTGATCGCGCACGCCTCGCCGAACCCCACGATCCCGGGAACATTCAACGTGCCACTGCGCAGACCTCGCTCATGTCCACCGCCCTCGATGATGGGCTGGAGTCGCGTGGTCGCCGGGCCGCCGCGAACAAAGAGCGCCCCGACACCCTTGGGGCCGTGCAACTTGTGCGCCGAGCAGGACAGCACCGTCACCGGAACCGTCCCCAGGTCGATGGGAATCTTGCCCACGGCCTGCGTCGCATCGCAATGCAGGGCGACATCACGATCCTGGCACGTCGCGGCGATCGACGCCATGTCGTTGATCGTTCCCAGTTCGTTGTTCACCCACATCACGGAGACGAGAATCGTGTCGTCCCGGATCGCCGAGGCGATATGAGCGCCCGTCACCACGCCACTGGCCGGTGGTGTCACGATCGTGACCTCATGACCTTCGCGTTCCAGTCGACGGATCGGATCGAGTACCGCGGGGTGCTCGTGCGCCACCGTGACGATGTGACCGGTTCCGGCCGCACGGGCCAATCCCCGTATCGCCAGCGTGCAGGACTCGGTTGCTCCGGATGTGAAGACGATCTCGGTCGAATCCGCACCGATGAGTTCTGCAACCTGGCGGCGAGCCGTGTCCACCGCGGCCGCGGCCGAACGACCGGGCGAATGCTGCCCACTGGCCGGATTCGCCGCCCCGTTCCCCCGGAACCATGGGAGCATCGCGTCCAGGACACGGTCATCCACGGGCGTGGTCGCGGCGTGATCGAGATAGATGCAGGAATCGGCCATTGGGGTCCCCGGGACGTGCTGACCATAGACTATGCGTCGCCGTGAGCCTTCGCGTCATCAACACCGTCTCCGACCTGGAATCGGTCCACGGACTGACCTTCGTGCCGACGATGGGCGCCTTGCATGACGGGCACCTCTCGCTCGTGCAGGCCGGTCTCGCCCATGGTGACGAGGTCATCATGAGCATCTTCGTCAACCCGAAGCAGTTCGCCCCCGGCGAGGACTTCGAGTCCTATCCCCGGACGCTGGAGCAGGACCTCGCCCTGGCCGAGTCGGCGGGCACCGCCGTCGTCTTCGCTCCCGATGTCGACACCATGTATCCGCCGAATGACGCACAACCCGGTCCGCCACTGCCCGCGGTGGCGACCGAGCCGGGCCTGGAAGATGGCCATCGACCACAGTTCTTCGGTGGCGTGTGCACCGTGGTCGCCCGCCTGCTCGACCTCGTCCGACCCCGGCGGATGATCATGGGCGAGAAGGACTACCAGCAACTGCTGGTCCTCCAGGCCATGGTCGACGCCGACCCGAACCGATGGCCCGACCTGGACGTGATCGGCGCGCCGACCATCCGCGCGGATGATGGACTGGCCCTCAGCAGCCGCAATGCCTACCTGGATCCGGACCAGCGACTCCGCGCCCTGGGACTCTCCCGGGCGCTTCACGAGGCCCAGTTGGAATCAACCGTCGACGCGGCGGAAGCACGGATGGTATCCGTGCTCGAACAGCATGACCTCGACGTCGACTACGCCGTGGTCCGTGATGATCGCACCCTCATGCCGGTCACGGGCGCGTGCCGCGGACATCGAGGCCTGATCGCCGCCGGCCTCGATGACGTCCGGTTGATCGACAACATGGCCATGTGACCGAGGACGAGTGGATCCAAGCGGATCCCACGAGACCTGGTCGGAAACACCTCCTCTCGACGCGACTGGAGCGGTACCATGTCCGGTCCAGGAGAACACCCCATGACCACGATTCTCGGTGCCGAACTGACCTCCATGAACCCCGCGACCGGCGAGCCCGTCGGCAGTGTCCCCGTGACTGACGTCGAGTCGATCACCGGGATCGTCGCTGATGCGCAGGCGGCGCAGAAGTCGTGGGCGGCCATGTCCACCAGCGACCGGATCAACGTGCTTCGTCGCGCCGTCCCGCTGATGGAAGCCCGCAAGGAGTCCATCGCCGCACAGCTCACGGCCGAGATGGGCAAGACCCTGAAGGAGTCACTGGGCGAGATCTCCTATGGAATCGGAAATTACGAACAGGAACTCAAGGAGATCGAGGACGCCCTGGCGCCGGAGGAACATGCCGACGGCAATACGACGTCGACCCTCTACCACGATCCCCTGGGCGTGTGCGCCGCCATCACGCCGTGGAACTTCCCGTTCCTGATGCCCCTGCAGGTCGTGATCCCGGCGCTGGCGGCCGGCAACACCGTTGTCATGAAGCCCTCCGATGAAACACCCCTGACGGGCCAGGCCTTCGCCGAGATCTTCATGGAGATCCTGCCCGCCAACGTGCTCCAGGTCATCCACGGCGGTGACGACCAGGGCAAGGCACTCGTGAAGGCGGACGTGAATCTCATCGCCTTCGTCGGATCACGCGAAGCCGGCCAGCACATCCTGTCGACCGCGGGTGCGGATCTCAAGCGGGTCGTCCTGGAACTCGGCGGCAAGGATCCGATGATCGTGCTGAAGGACGCCGACGTCGACGCCGCTGCGGACTTCGCCGTCACGAACTCCTTCCGCAACTGCGGGCAGGTCTGCGTCAGTACCGAGCGGATCTACGTCGAGGAGGGCATTGCCGATGTCTTCGAGCAGGCCGTGATTGACCGGACCCTCAAGTTGAAGATCGGTGACGGCGCCACTGACGGCACGACGACCGGGCCGATGATCAGTCGCCGCCAGAAGGACCATGTCCTGGCCCAGTTGGAGCGAGCCAAGCAGCAGGGCGCAACGGTGGCCTGCGGAGACAGCCCCGCCGATGGCAACTTCGTGACCCCCACCGTCCTCACCGGCCTGAACCACGACATGGAGATCATGCGGGACGAGACCTTCGGCCCGGTGGCCTGCATCGTCCGCGTGCAGGATGCGGATGAGGCCGTGACCCTGGCCAATGACACGCCCTACGGACTCGGCGCCGCCGTCTTCGGCGACACCGCGCGAGCAGAAGGGGTCGCCCGGCAGTTGACGGCCGGAATGACCGGCGTGAACCAGGGATGTGGTGGCGCCACGGGAACGCCCTGGGTGGGCGCCCAGCAATCAGGCTACGGCTATCACAGTGGTCGCGACGGGCACCGCCAGTTCACGCAGGTTCGGATGATCAGCCGACCCAAGCAGGCCTGACGCCTCCATCGCTGGATGCCATACCATTCCCGCGTGGCGGTACCGGTCCTCATCTTCGGCGGCAGCTTTGATCCACCGACCCTGGCGCATCGGGTCCTGCCGATGCGCGCGGCCGAACTCGTCGGTGCTCGACAGGTGATCTACATCCCGGCGGCCATCAGTCCGCACAAGCTCGATCAACCCCCGATCGACTCCGCTCATCGGGTGGCCATGCTTGAACTGGCCGTGTCCGATGCTGCGGAAGCCGTGGTCAACCGGATGGAAGTGGAACGCGAGGGACCGAGTTATTCCATCGATACGGCCCGGGCGCTCCGGGAGTCAATCGACCCGGGCACACCGCTTCGCCTCCTCATCGGTGATGACCAGGCGATTCCCTTTCACCGCTGGAAGGACTGGGACGACATCATCTCGATCGCCGAGCCATTGGTGCTGCCGCGGTTGCACGCCACGCCCGAGGCCTTTGCGGAGGCACTGCGACGGGAGTCGGCCTGGACCGAAGATGACATCTCCCACTGGCTCGACTGGCGGCTCGACCTGCCGATCATGGACGTCGAGGCCACCGTGATCCGGAATCGGCTTCACGATGGCCAGGATGCCAGTGACGTCCTGGCGCCCGCGGTGCTCGACTACATCCGAGCACATGGTCTCTACACCGACGGGCGCGCCTGACGATCGTCAGGACTTCTGCACCGGGCAATTGCAGGTCTCGTCCCACTCGACGTCGTCCGCCAGTTCGACGGACGCGGTCTCCTTGACCTGCTTGGGCAGGGGACGGAATGGGGCGACACGGCATCGATGCGACATCCAGTCGATCGTGCGGTCGTTCTCACCGAGGACCCGGTTGAGCACGATCCAGTCGCACATCTCATCGGATGGCACCTCACCACCCAGGCGGCCGGCATTGAGGCGTTCCTCCAGCCGATCCCGGATGTTCTTGACCGGTGCCATCATGCCCGGCGCCGTCGCCTTCGCCAGCAGCGGCCTGACCGCATTGATCAACAGGCTGCGACGGCCGCTGCGAGTGCGGTCATCGAGTTCACCCGATACGGTCCAGAGATCGATCCAGTGATCCAGGGCCGATTCCGGGGACTCGAAGGCGAAGACCGCCGTGCTGCGAAGCATGGCCCGCCGGAACGAGCAGTCATCGCGGACTTCCAGTTCATCAGCGAGGGAGCACACGCCGCTGGCGCTGACCAGGAGGACGAGGGCGAGGGTGGCCAGGCTGACCGTGGCGTGGAGTGGGTTGAGTAGTGTTCGTCCGAGCATTTCGAGCATCTCCATTTCCTGCCGAAGCATGGCAATCCACAAGTTCCCGGCCCCGTTGGCCGAGAAAAACTCTCCTTCACCGGGGCTGCGAACGCTCTTGGCAACATCTCACACTGCTGGAAGCTGATTTCGCCGATTACAGGGCGTGTGGCCCTACAATCGGGGTTTCGGCTTATCCCGACCCCCTCTCCAGGCCCACTGGAGGCGATTCCCAGGCCAGCAACCGTCACCCCACCCCCTTGGCGCCCGACCAGATGTCCCACCCCGCCCCTCCATCCAGCACGACCGGCTCCGACAACGAGGTCCGACGCCTCGCCTTCGTGAGCCTGGGCTGCCCCAAGAACCTCGTGGATTCCGAGGCCATGCTGGGCACCTTGGTGGATGCCGGCTACGAGGTGGTCCCCGAGGTGGAACCCCATGATGCCATCGTGGTCAATACCTGTGGATTCCTGGAGGCCAGCAAGGAAGAGTCGCTCTCGGTGATCCGCGAGGCCATTGATCGGAAGAATGATGGCGAGCTCAAGCGGGTCGTCGTGGCTGGCTGCCTGGTGCAGCGTCACCGGGCCAAGATGCTCGACTGGGCTCCCGGCATTGATGCCATGATCGGTGTCTTCGATCGCGACCACGTGATCGAGGCCGTCTCTGGAACACCGGACCGACCGGGCCTGGCGGAAGCCTCCGACGGTCCCCGGTACTGGATTGCCGGCAACGCGCTGCAGGCGGCACGCGATCGTGGTCTCGACACGACCGACCTCACCGTCCAGGGCAAGGACGGCAAGGGCATCGGCTACTTCGAAGGTGATGGCGCCCGCCTGCGACTGACGCCACGTCACTGGGCCTACCTGCGCATGAGCGAGGGTTGCAACCAGCGATGCGCCTTCTGCACGATTCCCTCCATCCGCGGCAAGATGCGCAGCAAGGCCATGGATCACATCCTGTCCGAGGCGGGCGCCCTGCTGGCGGATGGCGCCTTCGAATTGAATCTCATCGGCCAGGACACGACCAACTGGGGCCGCGACATCGGCGATGACCGTGGCCTGGTGGGCCTGCTGACCGAACTCAACAACACGGTCGCCCGGCACGGCAACGGCTGGATCCGCCTGATGTACGCCTACCCGACCAACTTCACCGACGAGATGATCGACACGATCGCCTCGCTGGACCATGTCGCCAAGTACATCGACATTCCCCTGCAGCACATCTCGGACAACATGCTTACGGCGATGCGTCGCGGCCTGCTCCGCCAGGAACAGGAAGCGCTGATGCACAAGCTGCGGGACCGCATCCCCGGCCTGGCCATCCGGACGACCTTCATCACCGGCTTCCCCGGCGAGACCGAGCAGGATCACCAGGAACTGCTGGAGTTCATCCGCGAGTTCCAGTTCGACATGATGGGTGTCTTCCAGTACAGCCACGAGGACGGAACGGTCGCCGCCACGATGGAAGACGACCCCGACCTGAAAGTGCCAGACGAGATCAAGCAGCGGCGCGAGCAGGAACTGATGATGGCGCAGCAGGAACTGGCCTTCGAGAACGCCGCCTATCTCGCCGAGGAAGGCGTCCTGTTCGACGTGTTGATCGACGACGAAGCGATGGACCGGGAGATCACCGAGGATGACACGCCGCTTCGAACCTACCGAGGCCGGTGTTATCACCAGGCGCCGGAGGTCGACTCGATCACGCTCGTGGCGAGCGAAGGCGAGTTGTCACCGGGCGAATTGGTGCGATGTCGGGTCGTCGCCTCCGATGGCTACGACCTGGTCGCGCGTCCAGAGTCGGAACTCGAACGCGTGGCCAGCCTGCCGGTGATCGGATGACCGAACCGACATGAGTGGCTCGATTCCCATCCTCGACGGTCACAACGACACGCTCACGCGGGTGTGTCCGCCTGATGAACAGCCCCGGCACGCCTTCCTGAGGCGGGACACCAAGGGCCACATCGATCTGCCGCGGGCCCACGAGGGCAACCTGGCCGGTGGCTTCTTCGCGGTCTTCGTGGAGGGCGAGGACAAGAGCGAGAGACGGATGGTCACGGCCAACGACGGGACCCAGGTCGAGGCGCTCTGCCCGGAGCCGGTCGAGCGGGACCTGGCCCGGACCCAGTTGGAAAGCGTGCTTCGCCAGATGGCGGAGTTGTTCAACGAGGCGGATGGTGCGATTCGGCTGGTCCGTACGGTCCAGGACATCGAGGGGTGTCTCGCGGACGAGGTGATCGCCTGCATCCTTCATTACGAGGGCGTGGAGATGCTCCGCGAGGATCTCTCGGACCTGGAGAGCGAGTACCACCGTGGTCTTCGGTCACTGGGGCCGGTGTGGAGTCGGTCCAACGCCTTCGCGCACGGTGTTCCATTCGGGTTCCCATGTACGCCGGACATCGGGCCGGGCTTGACGGAGGCCGGCCGTGAACTGGTTCGACGCTGCAATGACCTGGGCATCATGCTGGATGTCTCGCACCTGAACTACCGTGGGTTCATGGACCTGGCCGAGCTCACGACGGCGCCCGTGGTGGCGACGCACTGCGGCGTTCATGCGATCTGTGCCTCGACCCGGAACCTGCTTGATGATCAGTTGACGATCATCAAGGAAACCAATGGCCTGGTCGGCGTGAATTTCCACGTGGGGTTCCTGCGACCTGATGGCACGGAGAATGCGGACACGCCACTGGGCGTGATTGCTGATCACCTGGACTACATGGTCGACCACATGGGCATCGAGCATGTCGCGTTGGGCAGTGACTTCGATGGCGCGAAGATGCCTGACGAACTGGGTGATTGCACCGGCCTGCCGAAGCTCGTCGACCTGCTGCGTGATCGCGGCTGGTCCGAGGATTCGCTCATCGCGATGGCACACGGCAACTGGCTGCGTGTGCTGGGCGAGACCTGGCGGTAGCTTGGGCCGGATATCCCCGCCTGCATGCGTTCCCCGGCATACAGCAGACAGAGCTGGATTTTCCCTGCCTGAGCCAGGGCTGATCTGGGATAGGATGCGGGGCGGGAGAACTGCCAGTGAATCGCATGAATACAGTCGGGGCCGCGGGCGCCAACCTGGCCATTGCCATGATGGCGGGCGTCGTGTCAGCAGGCGACGGCCAGTTGGCCTTGATGGATCAGATCGGGCCCAACGATGGCAGTGCGATCAACACCGGGAACATACTCGCCAACCAGATCTTTGAGCCAGGGTTCGCGATTTATGACATCGGTTGTGTCGACGACTTCACGAGCAATGGCGAATTGATTGGCTATGGGATGGAGATGGTCCTCTATGGCTATAGCGGCTATTCCGGTATCGCTGGAATACAAGGCCTTGAAGTCAACTTCTACAACAGCTACGAGGATGCTGGAGTCAATCTCACGGGCTACATCCACGACTACAGCCCGGGCACCCCAGTCACTGACCCGACTTGGTCACTTCCCGACTATGACCTGATCGAGTTCTCCGCCAGCGCCCCATGGGGCCTGCCGTCTGGAACCGTCTATGCTTCGATGATTCCGCATAACGAGTATGGCACCAACGGTCAGACCGCTGTAGCTCTTTCGACAATCGGCAACTTGCAGTGCTGGCAATGCAACCCCGCTGGCGGATTCGGTTTCGGCCCTTACCAGGAAGTCGCCTACAACTGCGCCTACCGAATCACCGGCCTGCCAGGCCCATTTGATTGCAATGAGAACGGCATCGATGACGACATTGACATCGAAAACGACCCATCGATCGACTGTGACGGCAATGGCTTCATCGATTCATGTGAATTCGAATGGGGAATCGCTGACGACTGTAATGACAACGGCATCATCGACCGTTGCGACATCGATTCGGGCACCAGCGAGGATTGTGACGGCTACGGTGTCCCGGACGAATGCGAGGACTGCAACGGAAACGGCGAGGGCGACCCCTGCGATATCGCCGACGGTACCAGCGCGGATTGCAATGGCAATGGCATCCCGGACGAGTGCGATATCGCCGACGGAGATGACAGCGACTGCAATGGCAATGGGATTCCTGACTCGTGTGACCTGGACAATGGCGACAGCGGGGACTGCAACGGCAATACCATCCCGGACGAATGCGACATTGCCGACGGGACCGCGACCGACTGCAACATGAATGGCGTTCCCGATGAATGCGAATCACAGATGGACTGCAACGCCAATGGGGTCCTCGATTTCTGCGACATCATCGATGGCGCCAGCCCGGACTGCAACACGAACAACATCCCTGACGAATGCGAGGTTGTTGTCATTGACTGCAATGGCAACAACGTCCCCGATGAATGCGACATCGCCAATGGCACCAGCGAGGACGTTGATGACAACGGCGTCCCCGACGAGTGCGTCCTGCCCTGTGGCCTGCTCGAACAGGACCTCGGCTACCAGTCGCCAGGCGACGCCAAGTCGCCGACTGGCTATGACCTTGCCATGGCCGGCAACATCGCCTGCACGATGGATGTTGACACCGATCTGGGCGTGACGCTTCAGTTCTTTTACCGGGATAGCGAAGGTTGGAAGCGGGAAGCCGAACGAACATTAGGTCCGACCACCGGCAAGATGTGGTTCCCCCATAAGTCCCTCGACATCTCCGACGACACGGTGATTGCGAGCATCTACAACACGTACCAGGGAGGCCGGGCCGCCATCTACAAGCGGATGCCCGGCGGCGAGTGGGTGACAGAAACAACCATTGCAGATACCGAAGAATCTTCCTACTTCGGCTTGAGCTGCGCCATCTCTGGAAGTGTTGCCGTCGTCAGCAAGTCATATGACTCCAACATCAACGGAGAGGCACTGGTGTACCGTCGCGTGGGCACAACCTGGCTTCACGAGGCCACCCTGGTACAGACCCTCGGCGACCCCAGCAGTTGGTTTGGCTCAGAAGTTGCCGTCGATGGCAATACCATCATCATTGGCAGCCTGGATAACGGCGCCTGGGTCTTTGAACATGATGGAACCGGCTGGGTGGAAACCCAATACCTGGAATCGGCAGGCGTCCAACTCGGCGCCACGATTGACATCGAAGGTGATCGCGCCGTCATGGGCCATTACCACGGATTACCTGTCAACTACGCACAGGTTTTCAACCGAGTTGACGGCACCTGGGTACCGGGCCAGGTATTGCAATCGCTCGATCCATCGACAGTCAGCCTCGGCTACAGCGTGAGGCTGAGCGGTGATGTCATTGCCGTCACCTCTGGACTGAATCACGACACTGACCAGCCCCAGGGCAAGATTCACATCTTCCGTTTCAACGGCGAGTACTGGAACGAGATCGCGATCATGGAACGACCCGAGTTCCCGCCATCCTGGGCACCCTCTCCCCGGATCGGACTCTCGGGCCTTCAGATTGCCGCCGGGTTCAGCCAGGATTCGTTCCTGTTTTCAGAGGTTCCGATCTTCACGGTACATCCTGCTGGCGGTCCCACTGGATTGGACTGCAATGCCAATGGAATCTGTGATGAGATGGACCTGGCCTCAAGCAGAAGCCAGGACTGCAACGCCAACAGCATTCCTGATGAATGCGACATCGCCGACGGAACCGCTTTCGACGTCGACCTGAATGGCATCCCCGACCTCTGCGAAGCTGATTGCGACAACAACGGATGGCCGGATCACTATGAGATCGATCAGGGCCTCGCCCCCGACTGCAACGCCAACGGCGTGCCAGATTCGTGCGACATTGCAGCAGGCGAGTCGCCGGATGCCGACGGAGATGGCATCCCTGATGAATGTGAAACCGATTTCATCATCCCCGTCGCCGCCGATGGCAGCGGTCTCTTTACCGAGATTCAGCCAGCCCTTGACCTGGCTCTTCCCGGTGCGACGATTTCAGTTTCACCTGGCACATACCAGGGTCCCGTGTCCCTGCCAGCCCATCCAGTCACCCTCATCTCGACAAGCGGACCATTGTCCACCGTTATCCTGGGTGACACGAACGCCAGCGGAATCCTGATCACAAGTGGTCAACAACCAGACACGATTATCCAGGGGTTCACCGTAACTGGCGCCGATGTCCCGTGGAATGGTGGCGGCATGGTCATCACGAATTCTTCACCGACCATCCGAAACTGCATCATGCTTGAGAACACCGCCAACCAAGGCGGCGGGGCCTACCTGTTCCACAGTGCTCCAACATTCGAGGATTGCCAGTTCCTCTTGAACACGGCCTTGAGCGGAGGTGGCATTGCAACAATGGGCCTGCATGACACCGCGGAAGCAACTTCCATTATCAACTGCATCCTGACGAACAATGTCGCAACCTATGGCATTCCCGATCTGAACCTTCTTGGTGGTGGCGGTCTTGCCGCCGACGAAACCAAGCTGATCATTCGCGATTCCCGGCTCCGAACAAACAGTTCCCAGACGTTCGGCGGCGGCTTCTCGATCAGGGCAACGAATGCCACGTTCGCGGGTTGTCACTTCACCGACAATGTGGCCAATCCGTCATACGGCACCCTTGGATATGTCGTCTCCGGCGAGACAACGGTCCAGGACTGCGTGCTGTGCGGGCATGACTTCGCGGATATTGTCGGACCATGGGCAAACCTGGGCGGCAATTTCATCAGCGGTGACTGCGACGGCGATGGAACCTGTGACGTCGAACAGATCCTGTCGAACCCGGACCTTGACTGTGACGCCGACTTCCTGCTGGATTCCTGCGAGATCACGAATGGGAGCGAACTGGACTGCAACGGGAACGGCATCCCCGACTGGTGTGACATCTATGTCTACGGCACCTCGTTTGATTTCAACGGGAACGGCGTTCCGGACGAATGCAAGCCCGACTGCAATGACAATGGCATCCCGGACTACATCGACATCGCCACGGGCAACTCCGAGGACTGTGACGGGAACGGCATTCCCGACGAGTGCGAGGACTGCAACGGCAACGGCATCGGCGACCATTGCGACATCGCTGATGGAACCAGCCAGGACATTGACGGCGATGGCACCCCGGACGAGTGTGAGCCCGACTGCGACGGCGACCTTGTTCCCGATGACTACGAGATCGAGCAGGGCTGGGAATCGGACTGCAACGCGAACACCGTGCCGGACAGCTGCGATCTGTTCGACGGGGTCAGCGAGGACTGCAACGAGAATGGCGTTCCGGATGAATGCGACATCGCTGATGGTGTGATCAATGACTGCGATGGCGATGGCCTCGACGACCAGTGCCAGCCCGGCTACCTGGACTGCAATGGCAACGACATCGCCGACTTCTGTGATATCGCCGATGGAACCAGCGAGGACTGCAACCAGAACGGCCTGCCGGATGAATGCGATGTGGACAATGGAACACTCACTGACTGCAATGATGATGGCATCGCAGACGAATGCGATCCTGCGTACGCCGACTGCCAGCCCAACGGCATCGCGGACTTCTGTGACATCGCTGACGCAACCAGCGCCGATCTCAACCAGAACGGTGTCCCGGACGAGTGCGATCCGGACTGCAACGAGAACGGCTACCCGGACTTCATCGACATCGCCTTCGGCACCTCCGAGGACACGAACAACAACGGCATCCCGGACGAGTGCGAGTGCCCCGACACCAATGGTGATGGCGCCGTGGATGTCAACGACCTGCTCGTGATCATCGACGCCTGGGGCGACTGTGTTCCGGACCAGGGCTGCCCCGCCGATGTCGATGGCGACGGCACCGTGAACGTCAATGATGTCCTGCTGGTCATCGGCGAATGGGGCCTGTGCGAGTAGGCACGGGGCATCGGCACGAAATTGGGCATTTCGACGGGTCCGGCAGGGTCACCAGCGGTAGTCTCCGGGGTGCTTGAATCACGCGTCGTGGGAGGGGTATACGCCTGGCATGCGATCAGGCCATGGAGAGACCCCAATGACCCGACCGATGATTCGCCGGCTTGTCACCACCGTGTTCACGCTCAGCATGATCGGTACCGCGGGGGCTGACACCCTCGATGTTCCCGGGACCTACACCTCGATCCAGGCCGCCGTGAACGCGGCCGCGGATGGAGACACCGTCCTCGTCGGACCAGGCACCTACCTCGGATCAGGCGAACAGGTCGTGAGCCTCGAAGGCAAGAAGATCACGCTGCGGTCCACCGACGGACCCGCCGTCACGATCATCGATGGCGAACGCGTGCGAAGAGGTCTCACCTGTGACCAAGAGGAAACCGCCGAGACCGTGATCGACGGATTCACCATCACCCGCTGCGCCTCCAACAGTGACGGCGGTGGGATCGCGTGCGAAAACGGCTCCGCTCCGACCATCACCAACTGCCATCTCATCAGCAACACCACCGCAGGCCGAGGCGGCGGCATCGCCATCATCGACAGTACCCCCACCCTGCTCGGCTGCACGATTGCCAACAACAACGCCAGCACCCATGGTGGCGGCGTCGCGATCGACCAGGGCACCGCCTCGCTGACGGACTGCACCGTCCTGGGCAACCAGACCCCGGATACGTTCAACCGCCACGGCGGAGGCATCTACTGCGAAGACGGGGAACTCATCCTCCTCGCCAGCACCATTGCCGCGAACTCGGCGTCAGGCCGGGGAGGAGGCCTCTACTGCCATTCCAGTGAACTCACCATCGGCGACACCTGCGACATCTCCCGCAACGCCAGCCAGTCCGCGGGCGGCCTGTACTGCCAGTACGGCCAAGCCACGATCAGCGACTGCACCGTATCGAACAACAACGCCACCGATACCGCGGGTGGGCTCTACGGCATCAACCTGATCCTCGACGTCAGCGACAGCACCTTCGAGTTCAATCAAGCCGTCAATGCCGGCGGCGGGATGTTTGCCGAGACCTTCGGCGGCGAAATCGATGATGACACCGTCGAAGACCGGGGCGTCCGCCTGACCAACTGCGTGTTTCGAGGCAATATCGCGAATACCGGAGGCGGACTTCATCGGGAACATGGGCAACTTGAATTCAAGACATTCATCGACGAACCGCCCCACTTCGTCATGATGTACTCCGACAGCAAGACCGAGATCACCGACTGCACCTTCGAAGACAATCTCGCCTGGATCAGCGGAGGTGGCCTGCACCTGATCGATGGCCACTACTACTGGGGCCCGGCTCCCGAGATCGACACCAGCCCGACGATCACCAACTGCACCTTCTCCGGCAATACCGCGATGAATGGCGCCGGCGGCGGACTCTGGGCCCGCGAGAGCTCGACCCGAATCGAGTCGTGCACCTTCCAGGACAACCAGGCGAACTATCCGACGTTCGATCCGCAGGAGTTCGCCGGCTTCGGCGGCGGCGTGAGCTTCGCCTGGAACAGTTATGACGTACCGGGCGACCCGGCCTACGCGATCTTCGCGCCCCAATTGCACGACTGTCACTTCACGGGGAACACCGCCAACTTCGACGGCGGCGGACTCCACCTGGAGTCGAACGGACACAATCTCAACAGCACCGGGTGCGTCTTTGACTCGAATCACGCCGGCCGTCATGGCGGCGGACTCCACGGGGGAACCCAGGGCTTCACCATCACCAATGGCACGTTCAGCGGGAATACGGCCGTCGAACGTGGCGGCGGGATCCACTGCGACTACTCCATCAATGTGGATGAGATCATCCACTCGTGCCTGTTCACCGCAAACGTGGCACAGCACGGTGGCGGTATCGCCTGCAGTTCCGCCGCGACCCAGGTGATCCAGTCGACCTTTGACGCCAACTCGGCCGTAGGCACTGGTGGTGGCGTTCGATGCAACGAGGCCAGCTCGCTGGTCATGATCGAGTGCGTCTTCACCGGCAACGATGCCGGCGATCGTGGTGGTGGATTCTCTTCACATGACTCCAGCCCCGCCGTCCTGGAGAGTTGCACGTTCATCGGCAACTCGGCCAGTGGTGAAGCGGGTCGCGGCGGTGGAATCGCCTGCGTCAATCTCACCGCGACCAACTGCAACATGACGAACAACACGGCCACCCGGTTCGGCGGCGGCATCGCCTGCTGGTCCTACGGCGTCACGCCCAACTGCACCATCATCGGCAGCACGATCACGGGGAACCTCGCCATGAATGGCGGCGGCGTGCATGCCGGACAGGCCACCTCGCCCACCCTCGTGGACTGCCTGATCGCGGACAACGAAGCCCTGCAGACCGGTGGCGGCCTCAGCGGCCGCGGCGATGACGAACTCACCAGCAACCTGGACATCGACGGATGCACGATCACAGGCAACACCGCGATGGACAGCGGTGGAATCGCCTTCAGTTTCCCGCCGGACGTCATCCTCAACACCCTGGCGTCCAGCACGGTGCGAGGCAATGACTGCCAGGGTGACTCGCTCCAGATCACGGGATACTGGAATGATCCTGGTGACAACGATGTGATCGATGGCGACTGCGCCTGCCCAAGCGACATCGATGGCAACGGCGTCGTTGCCGTTGATGACATGCTCGAGGTCATCGGCCAGTGGGAACAGCCCGGCGGACCCGCGGACGTCAACAATGATGGCATCGTGAACGTCACTGATGTCCTCCAGGTCATCAGCGACTGGGGATTGTGCGCCTAAATCAAAGGCTCATTCGCAGATTCATAGACATGTCCGCTACCCTCTCTCACAGGGGGAGATACCCGCTGCGCACCCGATGGTGAGCCCGGGACCTCGACACGTTCAGACCGTGACCCCCTTGCCACGCCAAGCCGCGAACTGGCCATCGCGAGAATTTTGGCCGTGTTTCACGGGCTTGAGTACATGAGCCCATAGATTCCATACCCAGAGGTGAGTGTGAGACGAGTTCAGACTGCGAATCACACGACTTGGTAAAGGCAAACGCATGACCACACCTCTCCCCTCCCATTCCCAAACCCGCCGCGCTCGCCTGGCGAGCCGGCTTCACGCCCTCCGTCACTGGAGGACGCCGTGTACGCCCCCCGACTCGAACCCGGGCGACGGCCGCCCGATGGAGAACAAGGCCGCACTCCGCCCCCGCTTCGCTGATGCATGTGAGAGCCCGCTCGACTTGATTTCAACCCGCTTGCGAAAGGCTCCACCAATGAACCACTCTCTTCTCCGCACCGCCTGGTGCCTCATGATCCTGGCTGTACTGATCCCGCCAGCACCATCCATCGCTGGATCCGGTGACTCGGCGATCTGTGCCATCGAACTCACCCCGGGGCCCTACTACTCGGAGTGGGACAGCTATGGCACCGCAATCAGCGTTTCCGGCGATACGGCCCTCGTCACCGCCCCCGGGGAAAGTGAATCCAGGGGGCTCGTCTATGTCTATTCCCGATCCTTCGATGACGGGCCCGTGTCGGCCAACTGGCAGTTGACCAACACCCTGTTCGCCGCCGACGGCCAGGAGTCGGACCTGTTCGGCTTCAGCGTGGCCGTTGACGGAGACCTGGCACTGGTCGGCGCCCGAAATGATGACAACCCGAACGGCCAGAGCGCCGGCAGCGTGTACGTGTTCCAGCGGTCCGACAGCAGCGGCCTCTGGTACCAGGCGGCAAAGCTCCGGGCCGACGATGGTGAGCCAAGCGACTTCTTCGGGAACAGTGTCAGCCTCTCCGGCCAGACGGCGCTCATCGGTGCCTTCGCCGATGACGACAACGGCCTGACCTCCGGCAGCGCGTACGTGTTCGAGCGACAGGACGACGGCAGTTGGGACCAGGTCCAGAAACTCGCCGCCTTCGATCCCGTGGCCAACGGTCAATTCGGTTCCAGCGTGAGTGTCTCGGGCGACGTGGCCCTCGTCGGATCGAGCCGTGGCACGGGCAATGTCCAGGTCTCCGGAGCGGCCTACGTCTTCCGCAGGTCTTCACAGGGTGACTGGATGGCCAGTGCCAAGCTCAGGGCTTCCGATGGCGAGTCCTTTGACAGCTTCGGCTATCGCGTCAGCCTGCAGGACGATCGCGCACTGATCGGCGCCCATTGGGACAACGATGGCGGCACCCACACCGGAAGCGCCTACATCTTCGAATGGGATGGCACCGAGTCCTGGTCCCAGGTCGCCAAGCTCACGGCCATGGACGCTGGCGCCTATGACCAGTTCGGCAGCTCGGTTGCCCTGGAAGGCGATCGGGCCCTGGTCGGCGCACCCACCCGAATGGACGCGCCGCCGGCGACCCCCGGCTATGCCTGCGTGTTCCAACGAGATGACGATGGCCAGTGGCTCCAGGTGGAAACGCTGGTTCCACCCAATGGCCAGGCTGAAGATGGATTCGGTTACGCCCTGGATCTTGTCGAAGACATCACGGTCATCGGCATGCCCGGGAGTGATGACAATGGAACATCCTCCGGCCGCGCTTACAGCTACCTCGTGGTCCCTGACTCGGGCGAAAACGACTGCAATCAGAATGGCGTCTCGGACACGTGCGACATCCTGGTTGGCTCCAGTCCTGACTGCAACCAGAACGGTGCCCCCGATGAGTGTGACATCGCCGATGGAACCAGCGAAGACCTGAACGGCGACGGCATTCCGGACGAGTGCCCCCTGCCCTGCTCGATCCTGGAGCAGGAAATGAACTATGACGGCACCGGCGACGGCAGCCTCTCCGATGGCCGTGACATCGCCATCTCGGGTGACATCGCAGCCGTCCTCGACTGGAATGGCACCTCCTCCACGCATGAAGTCCTCCTCTATCACCGTGAGAACGGCGACTGGCAGTTGGAGAGCACCCAACCCCTGCTTCAGTCGGACTACTCCATCTACTTCCCATTCAAGGGACTGGACATCTCCGGCGACACGGTGATCGCGGGGGTCGTGACGGAAGCGGCCAGCGCGGTTCGCATCTTCCGGCGGCAGGATGGCCAATGGAACCAGGAGGCGAACATCCCCGGCGACGCCGAATCGCAGTTCGGCATCAGTGTCTCGATCTCGGGCGATGTCGCCGTCGTCGGGGACACTCGCAACGCCGAAGGCCGGGCCGTGGTCTATCGTCGCATCGGGAACTACTGGTCGAAGCAGGCCGAACTGGCGCCCACTCCGGCCCCGGACTGGTTTGCCAATGACGTGGCCGTTGACAACGACACGATCATGGTCAGCAGCCTCCAACAGGACACCTGGGTGTACACCTTTGACGGCCAGTCCTGGGTCGAGACCCAGCAACTGACTGTCGACGGCGACAACGTGGGCAGTTCCGTCGACATCGATGGCGATGTCGCGGCCGTCGGGACATACGACCTGAGCAGCGGATCCGGGTTGGCCATGGTCTTCCGAAGGCACAAGAACGAATGGGTGTTCGAGCAGATGCTCGAGTCCCGCAACCTGGACAATTCCAGCCTCGGCTTCGCCGTGAGAGCTGATGGCGATCTCATCGCCGCCAGCTCGGGAGTCTTCGGGGACTTCTCGGGCAATCCCTCCGGAAAGATCCACGTCTTCCATTTCGATGGCGAACTGTGGAACGAGATCGAGACCTTCGAGGACATCGGTCTCCCCCAGAGTTGGCTGTCCGCCCCACGTGTCGCGCTGTCCGGCAACCAGGTGGCCGGCGGGTTCATCGATGATGCCTTCTCGGCGTTCTCACAGATTTCCGTGTATGCCGTGGTGCCGCCGGGCAACCCCGCCACGAGCGACTGCAATTTCGATGGGATCTGCGACACCCTGGAAATCAACGCCGGTATCAGCCAGGACTGCAATGGAAATGGTGTTCCCGATGCCTGTGATATCGCACAGGGAGTGGTCTGTGACGGTGACTCCGACGGTATTCCCGATTCCTGCGAACCAGATTGCGATGGCGATCTCGTGCCCGATGACTACGAGATCGAACAGGGCTTCGAAGCCGACTGCAACGGGAATGGCATCCCGGACGCCTGCGACGTCACGAGTGGCTCATCGCCCGATGAGAACAGTGACGGCGTTCCGGATGAGTGTGACCCCGATTACCTGATCCGCGTCGCTGCCGATGGCACGGCGCCATTCGAGACGATCCAGGCCGCCCTGGTCGTGGCCCTGCCGGGCAGCACGATCTCGGTGGGTCCGGGCACCTACTCGGGCACGATCGCCCTGCCTCGTTACCCGATCACGCTGGTCTCCGAGGATGGCGCTGATGCCACGATCATCCTTGGTGGCGACTACCAGGGGGCGATGGTGATTGCCAACGGCCAGGGTTCGGATACCCGTGTTGACGGGTTCACGTTCGCACAGGGTCGATCGTTCGACCTCGGCGGTGGACTGAGCATTGTCAATGCCTCGCCCGAGATCACGAACTGCACGTTCCGAGGCAACACCGCCCAACGTGGTGGTGGCGTCAACATCGTGGGCTCGGCCGGCGAACCCTGTGTCTTCTCCAATTGCCGCTTCCTGCAGAACACCGCAACCGGTGATGACCAGTACGACGGCAGCGGTGGCGGACTCGCGGCCGCCAATGCCGATGTGCTCGTGACCAACAGCGACTTCCTCGCGAATGAGTCCGAGTTCACCGGTGGTGGGCTGATCGCCAACGGTGGAACCGTGCTGCTGTCGGAATGCTCGTTCCGTTACAACCGGTCGGATCTGCCCGGCGGCGGTGCCACGAGTATCGACAGCCTGCTGGACGTGGAGCTGTCCTCGTTCTGCAGCAATGACCCCTCGGATCTGCTGGGACCCTGGACGGACCTGGGCGGCAACGCCTTCAGCGACCAGTGCGAATGCCCCGACGCCAACGGTGATGACCAGGTCAATACCGATGACGTCCTGGCCGTGCTGGAGGGCTGGGGCCCCTGCGCTCCCCTGGCGGATTGCCCCGGGGATGTGAATCTCGATGGTGAGGTGAACATCCTGGACGTCCTGAGCGTCCTTAGTGGATGGGGCACCTGCCAATAGACAGACCCTACCGGCCCTCCAAGGCGTTCCACGCCCCCCAGGGGGCGTGGAACGCCGAGGGCCATAAGGGGCTGTCTGAAAGGGCCTTAGGGGCCCGTGAGGCCTCCTGGAGTAGCCAGGAGAGCCGCCAGGGTCGGATTTCGAGCCTCCAGGCGGATTTTTCCGACCTTCCGGCGCCGGACAGGGGCCTGAAGGCCTGTTTTTGGCAGCATCGAGCGAAGCCTGGGCTACGGTCAACGTAGCGGGGCAAGGAGGATCTGATGGCGAAGATGATGACTACCGAAGGACTGGGTGCCTGCCTGGCCGTTGCCGCCCTGGCCATGACCGCCACCGCGGATGAGACCGTCACCCTGATGGACCAGATCGGATCGGACGATGGGTCCGCCATCGCCACGTCCCGGGACTACGCCAACCAGCTCTTCGAAAGCAACTTCGCCGTCTACGACATCGTCGCCACCGACAACTTCGACAACAGCGGGGCCGCAACGGTCACCTCCGTCGAAGTCGTGATCAAGGGATGGAACGGATACAACGGCCTCTCCGGTATCCAGGGCCTCCAGGTCAACTTCTACAACCACTACTCCGAGGCTGCCGAGAACAATCTCCTCGGGTACGTCACCGAGAACATCGCGGGCGTCCCCTCCGGAAACGGTTCCTGGGGTCTCAGCGGCTGCGACCTCATCAAGGCGACCAGCGATTCCGGTTGGGCACTCAACAGTGGCACCCAGTACGTCGCCATGGTCCCGTTCAACGAGTTCAGCAACAACGGGCAGGTCTCGGTACTCGCATCAACCGTTGGTGATGGCGTGGCCTGGCAGGCCAACCCCGGCTTCGGCTTCGGACAGGGTGCCTACTGGCAGATCGATGACAATCTCGCGTTCCGCGTCACCGGAACCAGCCCCGACTGCAACGACAACGGAACACCCGACAGCGATGACATCGCGGACGGCAGCAGCCAGGACGCCGATGGCAACGGCATCCCGGATGAGTGCGAGTGCCCCGATGTCAACAGCGACGGCATCGTCGATGTGAATGACATCCTCTCGGTCCTGGAATCCTGGGGCGGCTGCCCCGCCGACGGGAACTGCCCCGGCGACGTGACCCTGGACGGCACCGTGGATGTCAACGACGTGCTGCTGGTGATCGGCCGATGGGGCAACTGCGGCTGAACCACCGCTTCGAGAGAACAACACGGAACACACCATGACGCGTGCGCCCGGTCTTATCCGCGGCGCACGCGATGTTCTTTGTCGCCCTGATGACAATCACGACCTGGAATGACACGATCGGGCCGCGCTCGCGAGACGATCTCGTGCCTATCTCAACCGGGCGGTGAACAGCACACCGCCAACCACGCAAGGGAACCAGAACGGGCCGCTTGTCTCATCATGGCGATGAGCACTCGGCCACACGTGAATCGCCGTGTCTCAACGGCGGCGAGGTGTCGTTCCAGACGGCGCGCACCGACCCGGCACGCAGGCACGTCGCATGGAGAGGTTCGTGACTCGAACCGTCCTCTACTTCTTTCCATGGGATCCCTCGCTATGCACACTCACAAGACACGACTGGCCATGGCCGTTTTCCTGGGCTCAATGGCACTCGGCCTTGAGGCGCCGGCACCCGCCAACTCGACCAAGCCACACCTGGTTCATGAGACCGCCTCGACCGGGCATCTCCCTCGTGACGCCAAGGCACCACGCGACCGCTCGACCGCCTGCGAAGGGCTGCTGACCGAGTTGAACTACTCCGCCGCACCGGACTTCTACACGCTCGATGTCGCCATCGAAGCGGATCTCGCCGTGCTGTTCGTGGCCGAGCAGACCCCGGACGGTCCCTACGAAGACCGGATTCTCTTCTATCGCAATACACAGGGCACCTGGGCCGAAGAGGCCCGGATCGACGTGGACTCGATCGGGTGCTTCTATTTTCCCCGGCGAATGCTGAGCATCTCCGGCGATCGGGTGATCGTCTCCCTGCCAGGAGATTGCAATGGTAGCCATGGTGAAGCCAGGATCTACCACCGGCTTGATGGGCAGTGGCTGCTGGAAGCAACGCTGCAATCAGACAATCCCGAGTACCGGGACATGTTCGGGATCTCGGTGGCGATCTCGGGAGATGCTGCCGTCGTCGGAGCGCCCCAGTACACGCCATTCGGACGACACAATGGCAGTGCCCATGTCTTTCGCCGCGTGGGCCGCCAATGGGTTCGGCAGGACATTCTCCTCCCCGACGATGGTCCGCACAGCGGCGCCTCTTTCGGCGTGGACGTGACGATTGATGACAACACGATCCTGGCTGGCAGCCTGGCCCTGGACACGCTCAAGATCTTCACCAACGAGGATGGACATTGGCAAGCGTCGGAGGAACTGGCGATCGATGGTGTGACCCGTCTCGCCCGCAGCGTGGACCTGGATGGCCCGCGAGCCGTCATCGGATCGCGGGACGAAGACGGCAACGGTCGTGTCCATGTCCTGCACCACGACGGCATGAACTGGGCGATCGAACAGGAACTGTCGTCACAGTCCAATGACGCCGACCCTGAGGCATTCGGACATGGTGTTCGACTGCAGGGTTCACTGGTCTCCGTGACCTCGGGCACGGTGTCCTACGACGACCCGGGAGACGTCGGCTTCGCCGAGCTCTACCAGCTCAAGGACGGCCAGTGGGCCTTCCTGGAGACGATTGCCTGGTCCGATCTGCCCGCGTCCTACTGGACCGCGCCTCAGGCCGACCTGTCCGGCAACCAACTCATCATCGCCGCCCCGAACGACCTGATCGGTGCCGACCTGGTCGACATCCACACCATTTCGACCTTCGACAATGGCGACGACTGCAACGGCAATGGCCTGTGTGATGAACTCGACATCGCGTCCTTCGCCAGCCGCGACTGCAATGGCAACGGCGTCCCGGACGACTGTGATCTGGCCGACGGCCTCGATGACGTCGACGGTGACGGCGTTCTCGACGCCTGCGAGGCCGACTGCGATGCCGATGGCTGGCCCGATGATGATGAGATCGCCCAGGGGTTCGAACCGGACTGCAACGACAACGGCGTGCCGGACTCCTGTGACATCGCCCAGGGCACCTCGCCCGACTCCGATGATGATGGCTCACCGGATGAGTGCCATCCGCTCATCCCGCTGCGAGTGGCCGCCGACGGCAGCGCCTTCTTCGATGACATCCAGTCGGCCTTGAATGTCGCCCTGCCGACCGCCACCATCATGGTCGGCCCGGGCACCTACCACGGACCGATCGTGTTCCCGGATCACCCCGTCGCATTGATCTCGGAAGAGGGCCCGGGGCACACCAGTATCGTGGGCGATCGCAACTCGACCGTCGTTCGAATCCAGAGCGAGCGGGGAACCAGTGACCACCTTCTCGATGGCTTCACGCTGACCGGCGCCGACGTTCCCTGGCCAGGCGGTGGTCTGCTGATCAGGAACGCCGCACCGACCATCAGCAACTGCGTGTTCCGAGGGAATCGCGCGCCTCGTGGTGGTGGTGCCTGCGTGGATGGCAGTGGTGATGGCACGGCCGTCTTCATCGACTGCCGGTTCCACGACAATGTCGCCTTCGGCGAGTCACTCGAGGGCGGCAGTGGCGGTGGCCTCGCCATCACCGACGGCCAGGTTTCGATCACCCGCAGCGTCTTTCTCGGCAACCAGTCGGCCTTCACGGGTGGTGGACTGGTGATCAACGAAAGCACGGTCCAGCTTGATCGATCCGAGTTCCGGTACAACACGTCCGAACTGCCGGGTGGTGGCGTGATGATCGCGGAGAGCACGCTCGACGTGTCCGCCTCCACCTTCTGTGGCCACTCCGGCGGAAACCTGCTGGGGCCATGGAACGATCTTGGCGGCACCATCGTGAGCGATGAATGCGATTGCACTGATGCGGACGGTGATGGCATCGTCGACAGCAATGACATCCTGGCCGCACTCGAGAACTGGGGCGACTGCCCGGGGGCGGATTGCCCCGCCGACGTGAATCTCGATGGCGTCGTGGATGTCACTGATGTGTTGATGATGGTCGCTGGCTGGGGCCCCTGCGACACGTAGTCGGCCCCCCGGGCCTGCCTGCGGGCAGGCCTCGATCGTCTCCACATCTCCCCGCTGCGGCCCGTCGACTGGCTTCCTCCCACGGCGGGCCGCAGCGGCTCTTGTGGGCCGTCTCAGCCGACTTGCTCCAGCCAAGAGACAACAACAGGGACCAGCCCAGACCGCTCCATGCCCGCGAGACGGGCCAATGAGCACACTGGGCGACTGCCCTCACTGGCATCCAGAGGGGACGTCAATTCAGATAATTCAGGAAGGTGCTGCTGCGAGTTGCTACTCGCACGCACCCCAGGCATCGATCACGGTCAGGAGGTCCACGATGTCGACATCTCCATCGCCATCGATGTCCGCTTCAGGCACATCAAGGCCGTAACCGGCCAGCAGAAACAGCAAGTCCTTGACATTGACATAGCCGTCACCGCCCGCAATATCTGCCGGACACGTCTCTTCATCCGGGATGCACATATTATCCCTGACTTCGACGTGGTCGATTCCTGCCTCGTTTTTGTACAGGTACCCCCAGGTCGTCGAGTACGAAAACCGCAGGCGGAAGAAATCGGTGGGGCTGTAGTCGGCATAGTCACCCATGTCATACGTGTGATATGTCCACTCAATGGTGCCCTCATACACGCTCTCGATCAAGTGCCACGTGACGCCATCATCGATGGAGAACTCGACCAAAAGCGGATCGTAGATCGGCGGCCCTGGAATATCGTTGTAGTAGAACCGCCAATAGGAAATCACTGGATTCGGATCCATGAGTACGATCCTCGGAGAGGTCAGCACCGTGGTCCCATCAAGATCGGAGCAGTAGAAGTTCCCCTCGTAACCTGTCATGTAGACCCGGCCACCGGCGGGTGACGGCAGGGTGCAGTAACTATCGGGTACCTGACGAGTCCACTCTCCAGACACCGACTCACCATCGACCTGCCAGCCATTGTCCCCAGTGAAGTCATCGAGGAAGACCACGTCCAACTCGCCCAGTACGCCACGTTCAATGGGATCAGCGGATCCACCAGCAGGCGAGGTATGCGTCCCCGTCAGGGTCGACTCCACCTCGGCGTAGAAAGAGATGATCGATTCACATGGAATCACCGGAAGGACAGCGGTGTACTCCTGGGGTTCCGTTGTGGCCACCAGTGGCAGCGAGACCTCGCTCCCGTTGTCGAGCCAATACACCAAGGTCTCGGTACCAGGCACGATCTCTTCGCCCCATGGACTGATTCGAACCGTCACCTCCAGTTCCTGATTTCGTGGGTAGTACTCAGGAAGTGGATCGAAACTGATCAGCGTGCTGGCTGACCTCGGAGCGACACCCAGGCTGAAGACCTGCGATCCTCCCTGCAGTTGCCCCGCGGCAACGATGATGTTCCAGGCACCCGCATCGGGTTGGTCGACCACGACCTGCTCGATGTTGTTTTCGCGATCCGCCGAGTTGCGAACGGCAGGTGCTTCAGGATCAGATGGCTGAAGCGTCCAGGGGTAATGGAGTGTTCCATCCGGCGCCTGGAGCATCAGGTCCAGGTCATCAATCAGTCCCGCATCGTTGCCGGGAACGGATGCCGGATCGTCCCAGGCCATGGTCACTTTCAAAGGCGACGTGGCCTGGTCAGGCGTCAGATCCACCGTCTTCATGAAGACCTCGCCGCTGGAAATCTCCTCTTCAATCCAGTGCTGAATAGCGATCTCCGCGACGGCCTTCTCGGCATCCACGAGGCCCCAGCCGGTCTGGTAATCGGGACCGATGTTTCCCCGGTCTTCGGCCGTGTGGCAGAGAATCATGCGTATGGTGGAAGGCAAGGCCGTCCGCGAGCCACCGCTGGCCTGCTCCAGTGCTTCCGCCATGAGCCCGATGATGCCCGTCACGACTGGAGTGGCCATGGAGGTGCCTGATCGGACCGAGTAGCCACCACCTTCGCTGCATGACGTAATGCCACCATCACCACCGACCTGGCTGCCAGGAGCAACAAGATCGGGCTTGATTCGGCCGTCATCCGTCGGGCCCCAGCCAGAGAACCAGGTTGGATTCGATGTGTTGCTGTACACCGCACCGACCGTGATGACGTTCTTCGCACACGCCGGGGGCCCTACCGTACCGTACAAGGCACTGCAGTGGTCATAGGCTCGCTCATTACCCGCGGCCCAGACACTGACGAACGGCATCCCCTGCTCGCCACGGACCAGGTTGTCCAACAGGGCCGATGTCGCCCCGTAGTCGCCCAGCAACCAACACGGAAACTCATTCAGACCCACGTTGATGCCCATCGACTGGTTCATGGCGGCTGCGCCGCCCAGGCCCATCTGCGTGGAATAGGCATTCGCCAAGGTGCCCGGGTTGCTGTAGAACAAGTAGCCACTGAGAGTAGACAGGGTGTAGGCGTCGATCAACGCCTGGTTCGCCATTCCCTGGTACTGACCGGCACTCTCCTGCCCATTTCCTGCCATGATCCCGGCCACGTGCGTTGGATGCCCTCCGGTGAACCCGGACCCGTGGAACGTGAGCCGCCCGGCAAGATCCGCATGGGCGTCCGGAAACTCCACTTCCACGATGCCCAGGCGGACTCCGTCTCCCGAAAGCGACCAGGGCGAATCATAGAGTGGTGCGACGTTCACGGCTGACCGCGCATCATCACTTGTGGTCTGAAGTGGAGGCAACGCTGGCTCTACCCACCGGATCTTCGGTTCCTCGCCCAGGCTGGCGAGTGAACCACGTGGGATCTCGACCACCAGCCCGTTGAGCAAGGGAATCTGACTTCGGACCACGCCACCGCGAGCCCGAATCAATGCCTCACCCTGGACAGCAGTAACGCCGTCCGACAAAAAGACGTACACGGCCGCCGCTGGTACATCGAGCATGGACTGCTCGGCATCAAGATGGAACCATGAGCCTTCCGGAGCGTCGAGGAGCCTGGAATGCAGCGCATCGTTCTCCGCAACAGCGGCGGAGGACAGGCACATCAAGGTCGCAATAATCACACGTCGCATCATCACAACTCCCCCCCGATCAACCGGCCGTAACCAGCCCTGCAAGGCTAGCAGATACCCATTTCACGACCACCTGGAAGTTCCAAATTTGGCTGCCATTCGCCGGGTCTCCTGGAGAAATCCGCCGCCTGGCATCCCTGTCCGCGGCGAGCCTCACGGGAGGCCGGAAGGCCGGTGAATCACTGGCAGGTGCCGCCGTAGGACGCGAGCACACCGAGAAGGTCATCGATGTTGATTTCACCGCTGAGGTCGCCGTCGTAATGACACGTTCCCAGGACAGCATGCATCACTGCCAGGTCGTCACTGTTGATGATGCCATCACCATTCATGTCGCCCGGGATGTACGAATCAACATCAGTAATGGGGGTAATGGCACCCATTGTCCAGCCCGCACCAACGCGGCAGATGGGAAAGAACGGCGTAGTCACGTCCTGGACACCACCAGTCGGGCCAGAGGCGGTGTTGTGGTAACCAGGCTCCCAGGGACGGACTGGGGCGTTGTTGTTAGCGGTTCCATTGCACTCGGAAAAGTGGATCAGTGGAGGCGAGCCGTAAGCCGGACCGGCAACGTAGGCAATGCCACCAGTCGCCTGACCACCAGCGGTACCGTTGGCCGTTTCGTTCGCCACGAAGTTGCAACGATAGAAGCTGCACATATCAGGACCAGACTGGCCAACACAATCCCAGTAGAACGTCCCGAAACGGGAGATGTTACCCGCGACGGCACATCGCGACATCTTCGTACGAGCATCACCGCTGACCATGATCGTGCCATTAGCCGTCAGACATAGATTTCCTGCAATACCAACCCTGTCAAAGATCGGGTGGCCGCCGGTGATACTGATACAGCCTTGCGGACCAGATATGTTTCCGCTGACTTGGGAATTCAACGCCGTGCTTCCCAGGAACTGGGGACGGCCGCCAGTAACCGTGATGACATTGCAGCCAGGACCTGTCGATCCATCAGCCAGCCGCAGCGGGTTGCCGGTGGCAAACATGAACTGCATGACACAACTGACAAACTGGGTCGCATTGGAATCGCCCGTACAGATGATGCCTCCGCCATAGCCGTCCTGGGAACTGATGAAGCAGCGATTGAATGTGCCCGTGCCATCGGTCGAGTAGATCGCACAGTTGTCGATCGAACGGCTGGCGAAGCTGAAGGTCAGGAGACCAGGCTTCAAGTTCGGCACTCCGCCGACTACGCCTGGGCCGGTCTGGAGCGTAATGTCAGAGACATTGAGGTTGAAGTTGACAGCGTAGTTGGCGTTCAGGCAGGGAACCGTCGTCATGGATTCGAAGCCGTTTGCCAACTCCGTGAACTGGCGGGGCTCACCGACGTAGGTGTTGTTGCCGCCCGTCATGCGGATGGCGTATCCGTTGGCATTGTTGAAACCCTCGGTGGGATTCCAGAAGACGACGTCGGCCCAGACGCAATCCCGAGGAAAAGCGGTGGGAGCCAAGGCCATGGGTCGGAGCGTGATGTCGTTGTTCGCAATGTGCAGGCTCTCGACGTACTGCCCCTGGGTGACGACGATCTCATCGCCATCAGCGCAGGCATTCAGGACATCCTGGATCACCGGGTACTGGGTGTCGTTGCCGACGTACCAGGTGTTCGTGCCATCAGCGTTGGGCCGGGGATTCGGGTCCGGGTACTCAGCGAGTG
>JAKVBX010000015.1:84854-155848 GCA_022446795.1 Phycisphaerales bacterium | reverse complement strand
GATGGCTCGGCGACCTGCGAAGCGCTGTACGCCTTGACGCTCGTGGTCGAACCAGGCGGCACCCTCGTGACCGGGGGGTGCCCCGTCTACGTCCAGGCCCTGGACAACCGTGGCGTCATCGACGGCGACATCATCGAGATCCCGGACACCCCCACCTGCCTGGGCGACCTGGATGGCAACGGCGTCGTGGACGTCGAAGACCTGCTGGCCACGCTCAACGACTGGGGCTGTGAAATCGACTGCACCGCCGACGTCAATGAAGATGGCAGTGTCGACATCTCCGACCTGCTGACCGTCATCGCCAACTGGGGCGAATGCGGCAGTTGATGTTTGATTCCCTGTGCCTGGGGGCGATCACTCGCACTGACCCCATCGGTCAACCACCAGGAGGATGTCCTCGACATCAGTTCGGCCATCACCCTGGACATCGCCCGCGCCAGTGCCCCATCGGTTGATGACATCCAGGAGGTCCTCGACACCGACAACCAGGTCACCATTGAGATCCGGCAGGCAGTCACCGTCGTAGATCTCCAGCGGTAGACCCGGAGTCATGTCCTTGCCCACGAACCCCGCGAAGTCAGTCGGGTAACGACTGGCTCGGAATACCCGGTTGACCGTTGAGTTCGGCCCCTGGCCATCGGGCAACTGGCCCTGCGACAGCGGTCCATCCGCGGTCACGGGATTCATGTACCTCCAGACAATGTCACTGGCCGGGGTCACCTCGAAGAAGTCGCCCCAGGGACCACTGCAGATCAGCGTATTGCCATTGGGTTGCCGCTCGGCACCGGAGATGAAGCTGGCATAGAAATCCTCCGGGGTATCGGAGATGTAGACCAGTTCACTGTCCGCCGGTCCGTAGATCCCACTGGCATCCAGTTCATAGGTGCCATCCGCCAGGAGCGGCGGCGTGATCTCCTCGATCGTGGTGTACAGCCCCTCGGGCCGGTTCTGGCCATTGTTGAAGACCAGGATGTTGCCGGCCCCCGGGTAGCCCTCGGGAATCCAGCGGGCATCATGCTGTCCGTACAGCTTTCGGTCGGAATCATCCGCGTTGCGGTTGTAGATCGACGGGTTGCCCCAGCGATACATGATGTCACCGGCGGGTCCGGCGGCTTCCTCGGTTGTCAGGTCGTGGTCGACGATCCAGATCTCTCCGCCTCGATGAATGCAGAGCATGATCTGATCAAGTTCCTCGTTGTAGTGAAGGGCATTGGCATGCAGCCAGTCCGCCTCATCATTCGTTCGAGAGTTGATGTCCATGCGGCCCGGGTAATCAATCGGATCACCGTAGTTGGGCAGCAGCGGATCAAAGTTCTGGATCAGGTGATCCCAGATGTGCCATTCCCAGACGATCTCGCCGGTATCGAACCCCGTCGGCTGCACCTCGATTACGTGTTCCGGCCAGAGCTCTCCCTCCTGAAGTGTCGAAGGATCCCGTCCCGCTGCAATGCACTCGGCCTCCGTCTTCATCTCCCAGGCCAGGATGAGCACGTTTCCATTGGCCATTGGGTGGATGTCGTGATGCGACTTGTACAGGCCTGCCTCGGAGTATCGATACGACCACTCCAGGGTTCCATCCCAGGAGTACCGCTCGACCATTCCACCCTGCCCGCCGGCGACAAAGTCGGCATTGCCCGTGCCCCGGCCGGTCCGGAGCAGTGAGCCGTCCTCCAGCAGGTACGTGGATACGCCAGGCTGATAGGTCGAGGACCACTGGTTCACCAGCCGCCCGTTGTTATCAATGAGAAAGGCATCCGTACCATTCAACGGAGACCACAGGACGTACCCATCAGCAGTTCCGGGCTGTTGTTCCAACAGGCCAACAGTCCGCTCACCATGGGCTGCCGTGACACCGACAAGCGTGGCCAGAACGGCCACGGACACTGATTGCTTCCAGACGCTCATCTCACTCCTCCATCATGGGCCGCCCGAAGGCGACGTCTCCATCCGAACTATTCCCCACGATCGGCCTTGATGATGCCTAAAACCGCTGAATCAAGGGCCTTTCGGCACCGCGAGTCGGACCATTCCGGCCCGTCCGATACCCATCAGAGCACCCACCAATGGCGATTCCCGGCCTCCTGGGGCCGAAATCAGCCTCCAGAACCACTGCAGGCCCGGGTCGAGCCCCCTGGAAAGACCCACCCGCCTGTTCTTGGAAAGTCCATCCCCTAGAGGGTCCGGAAATCCGCTACCGTGAACAGGTTATTGGAGGGGGTCGATGAGGGGGGACGCCGATGTCGGCGGCCCTGGGGTCGGCCGTTAAAAGAGAGAAGAGAGGCGTACATGTCAACCAAGAAGACTGGAATCGCCGCGGCCATCGCTGCCGGCGCAATTCTCACCGCACCCGCATTTGGCGGTGGCACCCCACCACCAAGTGAGTGGGGACTCAGCTACGAAATCGTCGGCACTGACCTGCTGGCCGACGTTCTGGAACCAAACTGGACCGTCCGCATCTATGCAGACATGATGGCCGGTGGCCAACTCAACGCAGTAGCCGGCAATTCGGTCACGCTGAAAACCATCTCGACCTCCGACCTCTTCTTCCAAGAGGCCAGTGGCGGCCCGACCTCACAGGCGATCAACAGCGCCTTCTTCGGGTTCGTTCCGAATCTCGAATGGGACTCCTATGTCACCATCGGTTGCCTTCATGCTGACGGTTTCCCCTTCAGCTCGAACAACCTGAATGACGTCGGCATGGACTGGACCACCTTTGAAAATGGCGGCACCCTGAGCGCGGACAATGGCTCCTGGTTCGCCGTTCCCGGCGATGAGCAGTGCAACGCCACGCTCCATACGCCTGATGGCTGCGACGCCCAGGCGGTCCCCGGTGTCCTCGTGGCCCAGCTCACGATTCTCGGCGATGTCGGATCCTCCTGCACCGTGGAAGCGCTGTTCCAGGGCCGCGAGGCTGATGGCGCCACCAACTGGCAGATCAATGACTCGATCACGGTCACGCTGACCGAGGCCGGTGCCGACTGCAATAACAACGGCGTCGACGATGCCTGTGACATCGAGAATGGTGATTCGCAGGATGACAACAACGACGGCATCCCGGACGAGTGCGCCGACTGCAACAACAACGGCACGCCCGATGTCGACGACATCCTCGATGGCACCAGCAACGACTGCAACGGAAACAACATCCCGGACGAGTGCGACGTCGACAGCGGCAGCAGCAATGACTGCGACAACGACGGCGTGCCGGATGAGTGCCAGGGTGATGACTGTGACGGAAACGGCGTCCCTGATTCCTGCGATATTGCCGGCGGCGCTGCCGACTGCAATAACAACGGCATCCTTGACAGCTGTGACCTGGACAATGGCGGTGCCGACTGTAATGGCAACAACATCCTGGATTCCTGCGACATCGCCAATGGCTCTTCGGATGACTGCGATGGCGACGGCACTCCCGATGATTGCGAAGCCGACTCTGACGGTGACGGCACCATCGATGACTGCGAGTACACCGCGTACCTCAATGTCGATACGGGCGCGACCTACGACACGTGGGCCAATGCCATCGGCGACGCCCAGGATGGCGATCGGATCGAAGGCGACTTCGAAGCCGTCAATGCCGAGACGCTGACCGACTTCAACGGTCGGGACATCCGCGTGACCGTCGTCGGCGGTGACATGGACCAGCCGGCCGGCGCCCTCCTGAACATGTCCGATGGTGGCCACCTTGAGGCCGGCACCGCAGCTTCGTTCGCCGGACGCGTCCGGTCCTCGGGCTCGGGTCACTCGATGATTGGCGCCACGAGCTCCATGAGCTTCACGGGCGATGTCACCGTTCGCAGCGGTTCCGACCTGGAACTGGATGCGGCCTCGATCTCGCTCGCCGGCGACACCACCGTCCGTGACGGTGGCGACCTGGACATGAGCTTCTCGACTGCAGTTGAGAACTCCGGTTCGATGCAGGCCTATGGCGACAGCGCCATCTATGCCGACAACCTGCTCAACACGGGCGGGATGAGCACGTCCGGACACCTGTTCATGGACCTGGACAATGCCGGAACCGGCGAGATCGACTGCAACGCGACCACCGTGTTGACAGGCGATCTGAACAACGACGGCGACATCAACGTCCACGTCGGTACGTTCTATGCCCTGGGCGACGTGATCAACAACGGCACGATCATCGGCGACTTCGACAACGACGCCGGCATGCGGGACGATGGTCCTGCCTCCGGTGATGGGTTCACGGTCGTCGGCGACTTCGTGGCCGGTGCTGATGCCTCGCTCAACATGCCGCACGAGAACTGGATGATGTCCGTCGGCGGCAACTTCGATGTGGCGATCAACTCGAGCGCCAACTACAACATGGACCTGGCCACGCTTCGCCTCTTCGCGACCAGCGATGGCCTGAGCACCCTGGAAGCCATGAGCCAGGACATCGGCGAGACCCTTGATGGACTCGACGGTGCCCCCGAGGGTCACTTCCCGATCGGGACCCTGGTCATCGCCAGTGGCGAATCCGTGCAGGTCGTGGACAGCCGCGACAACACGGGCACGGCAGACGAAGTCGTGTATGTCGGCACGCTGGTGGTCGACGCTGGTGCGACCTTCGACGCCAACGGCGTCACGGTCTGGGCTGGTGAGATCATCAACAACGGCGTCATTCTTGGAGACGTCGACGTCATCGATCCGACCCCGCCCTGCGAAGGCGATTACAACAGCGATGGGATCGTCAACATTGACGACCTGCTGTTGACCATCAACTTCTGGGGATCGGATGCTGAGTTCGGTGATGGCGATGGTGACGGCGATGCTGACATCGACGATCTCCTGATCGTCATCAGCAACTGGGGTGTGTGCGGGGGCTGAGTCCCACGCCGAGTCATCAGTCCACTCCCCGAGCGGACTGATTGACGAACTGATTGCCTCAACAAGCGGGGCGTGCAGCCGACAGGTTGCACGCCCCGTTTTTCATTGGCCGCCGGCTCGCCGTTGGTCGTTCAGCCAGTGCACCACGGTCGTGATCACCTCACGGTTCGACATGATGGTCGAGTGACCGGCGCGGATCTCGACGTGATCCGCCAGGTCATCATGTTCCGTTTCGTCGACGGCCACCGTACCGTCGTGCCGTTCATCATTCGCGAAGAGCCCCGCGAGACCAAAGAACCACGAGGGTGGACTGGCGATCGATACGCCGCGGGTTCCGGCGATCACCAGGCTGGAGTCAGGCGGCGACGGCCACCCGGGTGGTTCCGCCAGTTCCAGCAGCGATGGCCCGAAGAACCACCGCAGCGGTGGGATCCGTGAGGCCAGTTCCGCGGCCCGGGATCCACCGTTGGGCGGGGCCAGCAAGACGCATCCGGACCACGGGAATCGGTCCGCCAGGTGGCGGAGGACGATGCCGCCCATCGAATGCGTCACCGCAAACAGGGGACGACCAGGAACATCCGCCTCGATTCGGGCCGCCACCTCGTCCGCGATATCGGCAATCGGCTTGCGACGCGATGGATAGGTCATGGACCACGTCTCCCACCCCTCACGCTCCAGTCGACGGCGAAGACGTCCCATGGACCGATGGGTCCGGCCAAGACCATGCAGGAGAATCACCACGGGTGCCATCGCCCGACGAGTCTCGCCGCCGGACCACCACCGCGTCAAGGGCACCTGGCGTCCTGATCGAGACCCGGCTGCAGCGGATAGACTCTGCCCCACATGGCCGCCTCCGGATCATCATCGAAAAGCCACGCCTTCCAGGCGCCCCGTGGAACCCGGGACTTCTTTCCCCCGGACATGGCGGTCAGGCGACACCTGGAAGAGTGCTGGCGGCACACGTCCACCCACTGGGGATTCCAGGAGATCGAAGGGCCAACCTTCGAACACCTGGACCTCTACACGGTCAAGTCCGGGCCAGGCATCGTCAGTGAGCTCTTCAGCTTCGAACGCAGCGGCGGCGATACCACCTACGCCCTCCGCGCCGAGTTCACCCCGACGCTGGCGAGGATGGCTGTCGCCAAGGGCAATTCTCTTCCGGTTCCGACGAAGTGGTTTTCCATTCCATGCCTCTTCCGGGCCGAGCGTCCCCAGCGTGGCCGGCTCCGTGAACACGTGCAATGGAATGTCGACATCCTCGGCCTGGCCGATCCATCGGCCGATGCCGAGCTCATCTCGGTCGCCGTAGCCGCGCTGGATCGACTCGGGTTGGACCCCTCCCAGGTCCAGGTCAAGTACAGCCATCGGGACGTCGTCGCCCGGCTGCTGAGCGGGCTGGGTGTCCCCGAGGAAAAACTCCCCACCGCCTTTGAACTCCTTGACCGCCGGGACAAGATGCCCCCCGAGGTGTTCACCGAGAAAGCCGTAGCGCTCGGACTCGACGAGTCCGGTGTGCAACGCTTCGATGAACTCGCTCATGCCCGCACCGAGCCCGGCGTCGATCCCTCGACACTCGGTGACCTCTCGAGTGATGATCTTGAGCAACTGGTGGCGACCCACCGGTCCCTTGTTGACCACGGCATCGCCGATTGGTGCCATGTCGACCTGGGCATCGTGCGTGGACTGGCCTACTACACCGGAACGGTCTTCGAAATCCACGAGACCTCCGGCAAGGAACGCGCCATCGCCGGTGGTGGACGATACGACCACCTCGTCGAGCTCTTCGGTGGACCGTCCATGCCCGCCTGTGGATTCGGCATGGGTGATGTCGTCCTGTCGCTGGTCCTGCAGGACCATGGGCTGATCACGCCGGACACTTTGATGCCCCAGCCCGATGTGTTCGTTGTCTGCGCCGATGATGGGGCCGCCGATCAGCTCATCCCGATCTGCACACGACTGCGGGCCGCCGGGCTCCACGCCCGACGCTCCTACAAGAGCACTCGCAACGTCGGCAAGCTTCTCAAGGAAGCCGGGCAGCATCGCGCTCGCGCCGCTGTCATCCTGGGTGGAGAACTCCAGGAGGGCATCGTGGCCGTCAAGGACCTGGCCGCCGGGACCCAGCATGACGTCTCGCTGGCTGACCTGGAGACGACGATCCTGGACATGCTGGCATCTCCATGACGGTCCTGGTCGTCACCGCTGTCGAGGCCGAGGCGAAGGCCCTGGCCATGCCAGGCCATGTCATGGTCGTGGTCGGTGGCATCGGCCGTGTCAATGCCGCGGCCGCAGCCACCGAGGCCATTCTCCGCAACCCTGGCGTGACCGCCGTCATCAGTGCGGGCGTCGCGGGCATTCTCCCGGGCGCCGACCTTCGTATTGGTGACACTCTCCTGGCCGACTCGTGCGTGTATGCCGAGGAGGGCATCGAGACCCCGGGGGGATTCCAGGACATGACTGGATTGGGATTCCCGTTGGGTGACTTTCCCGGGAATCGAGTGCCCGTGGACCCGGTCCTGCTGGAGTCCTGCCGAAGCGATTTCCCGACCGCACCCATCGCCACCGTGGCCACGTGCTCCGGCACCACGGCCCGTGCCCAGTTGATCGCCCGCCAGACCGGCGCAGCAGCCGAGGCGATGGAGGGCGCTGCCGTGGTCCATGCCGCTCGACGGCTCGGCCTGCCGGCACTGGAAATCAGGGCCATGAGCAACACCACCGGGGACCGACAAGACCAGCAGTGGGATCTCCAAGCTGGATTGGCCGCCCTGGGCGACGCCGTCGAGAAGGTGGTTTCCGGGATCCCCGGGTGAGGTCTCCCGGCCTGCGACCAGCCTGATATTTCCGGCCGCGCGACCCGATCAGCCCCCCCAGCCCGCGTCATGAGCGCTGCTTGAGCGATCCCCTGAAAGGGGAGACTTCAGCCGTGAGTTGTCATCGCCGACCCCTTTCCTGTCTCCCCGCTCGTCTCTCACCTTCGCTGGAGGAGCGCCCATGCGGCTCCAACTGGGTCGGCCCACCGGCCGACCGATCGCCATCGACCTCGGGTTCTCGGCTGCCAGGCTTCTGCAGCGTGGCGGTTCCGATGGTCGTCAGATCATGGCGGCAGACGAGATTCCCATCCCCGATGAATACGGGGAAGACCCGATCCGTCGGCTGGCCTACCTGGCTGACGAACTGCCCCGCGTGCTGCACGAGGGTCCCTTCCGTGGTCGTCGCGTGGTCGTCGCCATGCCGGGGTGTGCCACGACGATTCAGCACATGCAGCTTGATGCGGCCGAGTCCCGCGAGCCGGAACTGGCCATCCACACCAAGCTCCAGGCGGGAGACTCGGAGCAGATGGTGCGCTGGCTGGATGTCACCGATATCCACCGGAATGGCAAGCCGCAATCCGAGATCATCTGCCTGGCGCTTCCACGCGACATGGTCATGCAACACGTCGAGATGCTGCACGGACTCCGGCTCGACATCGTCGGCGTTCACACGCAACCAGTCATGCTGGCCGCCGCGTTCAATCACATCAACCGACGCGCTTCGGATACCGACATGGCCACGCTGTACGTCGACCTGGGCTACGGCGGCACGACGGTCTGCATCACGCACGGCAAGCAGGTGGTGTTCGCCCGCCGCATTCCCGTCGGTGGGTGGCACTTTGACCGATCCATATCGCGATCCCTGAACTGTGATCTCTCCGCGGCACGGGCGCATCGACTGGCCATCACGGCCCCCGAAGCCGACGCCATGCCTGACCGGTCGCAGCAGGACACCAGCGGCATGGCCATCCTGGACGCCGCCATCCGCCAGGCCACCGAACCGCTCGAGCGACGAGTCGGCCAGGACGCCCCGGGGATCTCCGGAAACGTCACTGGTGCTCAAGCACCCACGACCGCCATCGACCTGTCCGAACTCCTCGAGACCCTCGTCGACGAGATCTCGCTGTGCCTGCGATACCACAAGGGACTCTTCCCACAACGGTCGATCGGGCGTTCCATCTTCGTCGGCGGCGAATCCCGCCAGAGCTGGCTGTGCCGTCACATCGTGCAGGCCATCCGCTTGCCTGGCCAGGCCGGTGATCCCCTCGCCCGCCTCCAGGCTGACGAGTCGGCTACCGGACTGCTGGGCTGGGCCAACCGACCACGCCCCGAGTGGAGCGTCGCGTCGGGGCTGCTGGAGGGTGCGATCACCAGGAAGGCCAAGGCATGAACGACAGCTTTCTTCCCACCGAGTACACGGAGCAGCGAATCGATCGCCGGACGCACATCCTGGCGATGCTGCTCTTCATCGTCGTGATGGCTGCCGTGTTCACGGCATTCCTGTGGAAACGCAACGAGTGGAAACAGGTCGAACTGGTCCGCCAGGACGTGGAGACCCGCTACCAGGCCGCCGGCGAGAAGGTCAATCACCTGATGGAACTCAAGGAAGCCCAGCAGGCCACCGTCCGTCGGGCCGAATTGGCCGCTGCCCTGGTCGAGAAGGTCCCCCGATCGATCCTGCTCGCGGAGTTGATCAACAACATGCCACCCGGCCTGGGACTGCACGAATTGACACTGGACTCCACGCGGCTCATCGCCCCCAAGGAAACCGCTTCCGCCACAGGACGCAAGCCCCGATCCGACACCCGGACCGCCAAGGCCAATGAACCACCCGAGCCTCCCCGGTATCACACCCGGCTGGCCTTGACTGGCTTCGCCCCGACCGACGTCCATGTTTCGGAGTTCCTGTCCGCGCTCAACGATCATCCCCTCCTGGTGGACGTCAACCTCGTGTCATCACAGGAAACGGTGTCCGAGGACCGAACCGTTCGGGAGTTCAAGCTGACGGCCTCACTGCAACCCATGGCCGATGTCCGATCGCTGGGCGGCAATCACGTCGGCCTGATCGGCTTCCAGGTCGGTGATGGAGATCTGCCATGAACAGTCACACCCGACAGGTGATCTATGTGCTGGTGCTGCTCGCGGTTCCCATTGCCGCCTGGTACTTCGTCTTCGTCCCTCGCAACGCCGAGATCGAGGAGACCTCCAAGGCCATCTCATCCCGGGAGACCCAGTTGCAGATGATCTCCGCGGTCATCGCCACGATGGGTGATCTCCGCAAGGCCGTCGATGACGGTGAAGCGGCGATCGAGCGTGTCGAGGCCAAGTTGCCCTCCCGACGTGACGTCGAGAGCATGCTCGAACAGCTCTGGCAGGTCGCGCGCCGCAACGAACTCTCGGTCAAGAGCGTCAAGACTCTTCCCCCGGTCGCGTCCACCGTGTACATGGAACTGCCACTGCAGGTCCAGCTGGAAGGCCCCTTCGAGGGCTACTACCGCTTCCTCCTGGAAGTCGAGAACCTCCCCCGGATCACCCGCATCTTCAACATGAAGATCAAGCGGATCGACCAGAACCGGGGCAACGAGTCACGGGACCCCGGCGACATCACCGCCCATTTCGAGTTGAGCATCTACTTCTCTGATGAAGCCACTGCGATTGCCTGGAATCAGGAGTCAAGCCGATGACACAGTCCTGGGAATCAACCGATTTCACCAATGACGATTTCGTTGATGATCACGTTGAGGCAGATGCCCTCGATGTCCCGTCGTTCGCCCGTTCCAGCCGCAAGCGACCCGCCATCCTGCTCGTGACCGTCGCCGCGGGAAGCCTCGTGGCCATCGTCACCATGCGTACCCTGACGGGCGGCATCGGCCAGGTGATGGCCGACACCGGAATGGACACCGCCGTGAACGGCTTCCTGGAGTTCATGCGACATGGAACGGCCGAGTCGGAATCACCTACCACGGCGGAAGGCGATCCCTTTGCCGATCTCGTCACCGATCACTATGCCGCCATGCAGATCCCCTTGGAGGATCTTCGCAGTAATCCGTTCGTGACCCCATGGACCGTCCAGCACGCTACACCGGTGGCGAATACCCGCACCGCGATGAGCCCGAGTCAGCAGCGCCGGATCCGCCGATCCGAGTTGCTGGGTTGTGCCGACCTGATGCTGGTCCAGTCCGTGATGACCGGCTCCAACCCGATCGCCACCATCAATGACCACGTCGTTCGGATAGGCGATCGAGTCGTGCTGGACGAGGAGGATGCGATCTTCACCCTCCGCCAGGTCGACACCCATGGAATCCAGGTCGAGGCCGTGGATCCGGATCTCAACCTCCAGGTCACGTTCGCCGTCCCCCTTCGCCGCGAGTAGACAGGGCCATCAAATGAGCAATCGAGAAAGCGATCTTGATCACCTGATGCGAGAGTTGGGCGTTGATGCCCCTCGACCATGCGACGCCAGCCCCGTGGAACACGGCGCACCGCAGGAACCCCGCGAAGACGCTGCACCCAACGTGCAGGTCGACAGGGAGACCGGTTCCTCGGTGCCGCCGATGTTCCGACGACATGATCCGCAACAGGCACCGCCGGACCTCAGTGGGCGTGGACTCGGCGAGACCATCCATTCCGACGGCCGAAGTCTCGAGGCTGACGAAACTCGCATTCGGCCCGATGACGCCCTGCGGGAGTTCTGGCGTCCCGAGTCCGAGGACGCCCCTGATACCGGGGGACTTCCCCAGCGGCTGCTGGACAGCGGCGCCGTGGCGGCGGACATCATGGAGACCGCCCGGCGAGTCATGACCCAGTCACCGGGCCGCGGCCTGCCCGAGATCCTCATGGAGATGGGCATCTCGCAGGTGGACATCCAGCAGTCCGTAGCCGTGGAATCCGACCTGGGATTCGAACGCGTCGAGCCCTCAGCCATCAACCGGGAGTTGATCGATCGTGTTGGCAGCGAGTTCTGCGACACCAATGGTTGCCTGCCACTTCGCCTGGAAAAGAACCGCGTCGTGGTCGGGACCATCCGGCCGGATGATGTCTTCGTACTCGACCAGATCAAGTCCATGCTCGGCGTCGTCGCCATCAAGCATGTCCTTGTCATACCGGACGACATCACCGCCGCGATCGAGACCGTCGGAGCGGATTCGCACTTCGAGTATGACGTCGAGTCCATCCTGGCTGACGTCGAGGAAGACGATGTCGAGGTTGTCGAACAACCCGAGGAAGACGATGAGGAAGACGCCCAGTCGTCACCCGTCGTTCGATACGTCAACCACCTGATCCAGACCGCCGTCAAGGAAGGGGCTTCGGATATTCACATCGAGCCCTCCGAGCAGGCGGTCAAGATCCGCCTCCGCATCGATGGCGTGCTCTACGAGATGATGAATCCGCCGCGGAAGATGTTCGCATCGATCACCTCGCGACTGAAGATCATGGCGCACCTGGATATCGCCGAACGGCGACTGCCACAGGATGGTCGCATTCGCGTGACCGTCATGGGTCGCCAACTGGATCTCCGTGTCTCGACGATTCCAACTCCGCATGGCGAGAAGACGGTCATGCGTGTTCTTGACAACCGATCGATCCGAGTGAGCCTGGATGACCTGGGCTTCTCCAGCACGGCACTGGACGCCTGGCGTCGACAGATCGAGCGCCCGCACGGCGTGGTCCTGGTCACCGGACCAACCGGTTCCGGCAAGACCACGACGCTCTATGCCTCGCTGCAGGAGATGGACACCACCCGCCTGAACGTCTCGACGGTCGAGGATCCGGTGGAGTACCAGATCAACGGGATTACCCAGATCCAGACCCATGAGCAGATCGGCCTGACGTTCTCGGCCTCACTTCGATCACTGCTTCGCCAGGATCCCGACATCGTCATGGTCGGTGAAATCCGCGACCAGGAAACCGCCAACATCGCGATCCAGGCCGCCCTGACGGGTCACCTCGTGCTGTCCACGCTTCACACCAATGATGCGCCATCATCTATTACCCGCCTGATCAACATCGGCATCGAGCCGTTCCTGGTGTCGGGTGCCGTCAACGGCGTCCTGGCCCAGCGACTGGTGCGGCGCATCTGTCGGGAGTGTCGACGGGAAGTCGAGATGAGCAAGGAAGCCCGCGCCGTGCTGGGCGCCCACGACCTGGACTGTGCCCATCTCTGGGAAGGCAGTGGATGCCCGGCCTGCCGGGAATCCGGCTATGCCGGTCGCCTGGGCGTCTACGAGATGCTCGAAGTCACGGACCCACTCCGTGACCAGATTGCCGCCAATCCATCGGTGAATGAGTTTCGACAGTTGTGTTGCGACCAGGGCATGATCAGCCTTCGGCAGGATGCACTGCAGAAGATGTCCGAGGGGATGACGACGCTGCAGGAAGTCCTCCGGGTCACGGACTCGGGCTGAGTCATCCGCCGGACTTGCTCAGGATGAGACCTGCGGAAATCAAGAGCCACACGATGATGGCACAGAGCATCTTGATCGTAGTCCCGAGGATCCGCCCCAGCGAAGCACCCGCTGCCGGCTTGAGCGACTCCTCCACGCTCTTGGGCTTGGCCCCGGTGGTCTCACCGATCACGGCGCCGATGAAGGTGCCCAGGATGGCTCCGATCAACGTGCCCACGACGAGGATCGGGATCAGGATCGACCCACCGATCGCACCAACGATGCCACCGATGAACGCCCCCAGCATCCCTCGCTTGGTCCCTCCACCCGCCTTGGTCCCCGCCACCCCCGCGAAGCTCTCGGCGACTTCACCGATGATCGCGATGGCCAACCCGATCCCGAGCGCCCACCATCCCGCGGCGCCATTCGATTCGGGCACCACGACGTAGACATCCAGGAGTTGGGCGCCCAGTCCAAGCAGCAACATGAGCCAGGTCCCCGGCAACTGCATGACAACCAGGAACAGGCAGCCCAGGCCCAGCAGGATGAAGGCGATGATTACCAGGACATGCAGCCAGATCATGTTTCATTTCCTCTGTTCAGCACCATGATTTCCGAGAGTGACTTTCGCTTGAGTTCAGGAACAGTTGCGTCTTCAGCAGGCCACCCCATCGGGATGAGCATGTAGGGACGCTCGTAATCAGGACGATCGAGGATCTCGCCAAGGAAGGCCATCGGACTGGGCGTATGGGTCAACGTCGCAAGCCCGGCCTGCTGCGCCGCTGCCAGGAGCATTCCGACGGCAATACCAACTGACTCCGAAACGTAGTACACCCGGTCGGATGCCACGTCACTCCGATCGTCCTTCATCAGCTTGAATACGGCGATCAACCAGGGCGCATCTTCCAGGAACGGCTTGTGCTCGTCGGTACCGATCCGCTCAAGGTCCCTCAGCCAGTCATCACTGGCCCGCTCCGAGTAGAACAGCCGCTCTTCCTTTTCAGCACCCTCTCGAATCGTCTTCTTCAGCGCCGGATCATTGACCGCGACGAAGCGCCACGGCTGCTTGTTGGCGCCGCTGGGCGATGTGCCCGCAGCGGCGATGACGGCTTCGATCAGCTCCCGGGGCACGTCACGCTTCGAGAAAGATCGCACCGATCGGCGCATGGCCATGATGTTTCCGAAGGCGTCAACCGCCGCTATCGGGTCCTCTGGAGCCCACGGCGTATACGGAATGTGGCTTGCTCCACCATTTGGCATACCCGAGAGGATACGGCCTCCCCCGCTGATATGCTCTGATCCCGGGAGCGTGCGAGAAATCTGCAAAGGACTTCCCAGGATGATTCGACCATTCGCAGTACTTGGCCTGTTGGCCCCGCTCGTCCTGCCGGTGAGTTCGCTCCATGCGGACAGCACGGCTGACCGATACATCCGCGCCGCCGAGGTCCTGGATGAAGAACTGGAAGACGCTCTCGAAACCCACGCCGAGGTCCTCCGGGTCTCGCTGCGGCCGCCAGAGCAGACCCTGGCCCTGATCGCCAAGCTGGATCCTGCCATCAAGCTCATCAACCGGGCCGCTCGTGCCCGGACCTGCGACTGGGGCATCGACATGTCCGCCGGGCTGGAAACCGAGATGCCCAACATCTCGTACATCACGGACTGCCAGAACATCGTCATCCATGATCTTCGTCGTCAGATCCACGAAGCGGACCTGCCGGCCATCGGTGATCGGCTGATCGCGCTTTACCAGATGAGTCGGCATGTCGGCCCCGACTGCATCCTCCGCTGCCTCATCCAGGGTCGTGTCATCAACAAGGCCAACATGGTGCTGGATGATGCGATTGATCGTGGCATGATGGATGCCGTCCAGGCCGAGCGTGTGCTCCAGACGATCCGGTCATCACTCGATGAACGGGATCCGCTGCAGGTGCGAGCCTCCCTGGTTGCCGAAGCACAGTTCACCGTAGCCGCCCTGGAAGACACGCTGGTGAAATGGGAAGGGTTGGAAATCGAAGAACTGGAGAAGTCCTGGCTTCGCGATGCTGCCGCACGAGAAGGATTCGAACCCGAGGATGTCAAGTGGCTCATCAAGGGACGTGACGCGCTTATCGAGGGACTCAACACGTACTGGGATGACCTCCTGGCCATCATGGATGAGGTTCACACCGAGCCGGGAAAGCGGCGGCTGGATGCCATGGAACAGCGTGTCGTGGCTGGAGAGTACGGGCCACTGACCAGGATGCTCGCCGTGAACATGTACGGGTACTTCTCCTATGCACGCAAAGCTCGGGAAGATCTGAAGGAACGCAAGACGCTGCTCCAGCAGATCGCCGACGGCACCCTTGATCCGATGAGTCGAGCGAATGCGGCAGGCTGGTACGCCCGGGCCTGCCTCACTGCCGAGATCGCCGGCCCCGACTGGTGGGAGGATGAGGCGGCCCGAACACAGGTGCTCGCTGAGCTGGCCATGGCCGCCCGAGCCGATCGCTGCACGTTCCCGGCACCCGAGGACTACGCGCAGATCATTGGCGAGGACTACGCACTGCAATGGACCGAGCCGGTGATCACCTGGTGGCTGGCGCCGATGGATGAGTTTCTCGCGACGCGACTTGCGGCCGCAGATGCCTCGGATGTCGCCGGCAATCGTGAGGCTGCGATCAACCATCTCCTGGCATCAGCAATCATGATCCGGCACCTGGCGGATAACCCAACACTAGCTTCCTCGATCGTCGCCGCTTCCCGCTGCCGTGAACTCATGGACCGCGTCGAGGCCATGCATGCCGTCGGACTGTCCGCGCCACACCGGGAAGCGTTGCTGGACGTCATGAAACAGATTCCCATGGCCGATGCCTTTGGCTTGGGAAGAGCCGCCGAACGCACGAAGCGTCGCCTGAGTCACCACCTCACGGAATTGAAGGCCCATGGCCTCCTTCCCGCGTACCGGGTGCCCTCGGATCCTGACGACCTGCTGTACCTGATGGCCTGGGTCCAGCGGCTCCCTCGCTCCACGCCCTACTACGACTACATCTGGTCCGAAGATTTCCACTGGCCGGATGCGGCCGCCGGGACATCCGTTGCGATCATCGACGATACCGCGATGACGGCCGCGACCCAGGACGGCGTACAGGCCCTGGAGGCGTGGGCGGTTGATGTGCTTCTGCCACTGGAACCATCACACGACATGACGTCTCAGCCCATATCCACCTTGACCCGGGATGCGGCGAATCGCCTGCGGGCATTGTGCCGGACGCTGGACGAATCGCTCCAGGGTGAATCCGTCAGCGAATGAAGCGGATCCGACCGAAGTCGGGAATGACACCCGTTCCACCGTCGGTCACCGAGTAGGGCGCCGGGTAATAGACCAACCAGGCCTTGCCGATGAGCAGATCGCCAGGAACGATGAACGGCGAGTCGTCGATCTGGGAGGCGACCAGGGGATGAGGCGCCCCCCACAATCGGCTGTCGAGTGATCGGCCTGAGTTGTCTCCCAGGACGAAGTACTGGTCATCACCAAGGGTGATGATCGAGTCCGGGTGAGTCGCCGCCGCGGGACGATTGGGCTGAACCGCCTGCTGGTGTGGCTCGGTCGGCTCGTTCCAGTTCCGGGGCATTCGCTGCAACATCGCCGGGCGGTAGTACAGGTCTCGATCAAGCGCGATCCGGGGAATCACGAGCGGTGAGCCCTGGAATTCCCATCGGATCTCCGGTGGTGGCGGGAATCGATGCGCCAGCGCGCCGGCCGGGATGCCTCGCCCCTGCTGGGCCGGATCCGCCATGGTGAATTCCAGTCGCTGGTGCGGTGTCCAGTCGTACTCCAGCGTCACGACGTCTCGATCATTGATGCGAAGTCGCATGGCCTGGTCGGAATGCACGCACTCCAAAACCACTGGCTGACCCGGGACAACCACGGCCATTGTCTCCTCGACGGTCTCGACTTGACTGAGGTCGGCCAACGGCGCCATGGAGACGCCCGCGGTGGTGTCATTCACGTGGAACCGGAAGCGATGCTGTCGCGTGTCGATGACCAGCGCCGCTTCCAGGGAGGACTCTTCGGGTACGAGCGTCGCGGTGATCCGAACATCGCTGACCTTGTACTGGCCGCCGAGCACCGGCGCCAACATGTTGTAGGGCGTCCAGTCATCCGGCCCCTTCTGGGCCGAGTCCCAACTCAGCGTCGTCGCCGCCGCGGTATCACAATGGAACTCCCCTCGACCATCGCGTGACCAGTTCGCCTCGGGCCGCCCAATCCACGGCGAACCCATCCAGGGACGGACAAGTGAATCGGGATTGATCGGCTCCGCTTCGGTGTCGTGCACCCGTTGCCAGACGGTGGACTGCACATGGTCAGGCTTGCGGGCCACGTGGAACTGGTCATCATCCTCGGTCTTCACGAAGACATCACCATCCACCATCCAGATCGACTCACCGGGCTTGCCCACCAGTCGCTTGATGTAGTTGGCCGAGTCACCGAATGGAATCGTCGGGTTCTTGAAGACCACGACATCAAATCGATCCGGCTCGAAGAACGGGTACATCGTCTTGGTAACGATGATGCGGTCACCCATGCGACTCCGAAGGGTGGGATTGTCGCTGAGCCCATGGTCTCGGGAAACCTGCCAGTCCCGCAACCGGTTCACATCCGTCCTGGTCTTGTCCAGGCCAACAGCCGTCGCGGTGCCCGTCTGGCTGGATTCCACCAGCCAATGCTGGCCCAGCAGCGTCGGCGCCATCGACCCCGTCGGGATCACGAAGCTCTCTACGACGAAGCCACGGAAGATCAGCGCCAGGATGAACGCGATCAGCAGGGACTGGAGCGTATCGACGACCTTGATGGGCATGCCTGGATTGTCACTCTGGCTGGATTCGATGATGCCACCCTCGGGCCGATTCAGGGACTGTCACGGTCGACACAAGAGGATACCCCCGACACCTCCCGTGGTCACGATTCGGCCGTCCGCCAGTGACTCAACTGTCGCCACCACCGGATTCGCCGCCCCCACCGCCGCCCCCACTTCCGCCTCCACCGCGGCCACGACGACGGCGGCGGCGGCGACGTTTCTTCTTCTTCCCATCGCCCTCGGCCGATGCCTCCTTGGGCGGCTTCTTCTCCTGCGGTGCTGCCGTTCCCTCTGGCGTACCGCCGGACTTCCCGCGTCGCCGGCGTCGACGACGCTTCTTCTTGCCCGGCTCGCCTTCCTTGGACGTATCGGTTCCTCTCGCCCGGGCCAGCGTCTCGTCGAGGATCCGCTGGGCCTCTTCTTCCTTGGCCCTGGCTTTCGCCTCCAGGTCCTCGGGTCGAGGGCAGGTCTCCGGATCCATCAACTCCTCGAGCGGAATGGCGACCTCTTCGCCATTGTGCTCCAACTTGACCAGGACCAGTTGAGTCAGGATCTTCGAGTCCATGACCAGGCCGGCGCCGTACTCGGTACCGACACGGGTCTTGCGATGCGGGAGGTTGGACTTCAGTTCCTTGTAGGTCTGGTCCTCGTATCGCAGGCAACACATCAGTCGGCCGCATCGACCGGAGATCTTCAGCGGATCAAGGGTCGCCTTCTGCGTCTTGGCCGACCGCATCGAGACGGGCTTGAGCACCTTGAGGAAGTTCTTGCAGCAGCAGTGCTGGCCACATCGCTCGTAATCCGCCACGAGCCGAGCCTCGTCACGGGAACCGACCTGTCGCATCTCGATCCGAGTCCGGAATTCCGCCGCCATGTCCCGGACAAGCTCACGGAAGTCGATGCGATCCTCGGACATGTAATAGAACGTCAGGACCTCTTCACCGAGGATCGGTTCCGCCTCGACCAGCTTCATGTCGAGGTTGTAGAACTGGACCATCTCCCGGGCCTTCTGGAGATACTCCAGCTTCCGGCTCATCAGCGTCGTCTGCTGAGACAGGTCCTCCGCGGTCGCGACTCGCAGCACCTTGCCCCGGGTGTAGAAGGGGAAGTCCCGACCACCGGAAGCGTCGATGTAATCGAGCATCTGCTGGCGGGAAATCGACTTGCCACATCCGGCATTGGTGCAGGTGGTCGTGAGCATCTCGACCAGTTCCAGGCCCCGATGGGTCCGGGCCACCAGCTTGCTGCCACAACCCGGCTTGATGCCACCGGTCTGGGGGTACTCCCCGACCAGGTTCATGGAACCGAACCGGACCACGATCGTCTTGGGCGGCTCCAGCGCCGCGTGCTGCTCCTCCAGCGTCATGGCCTCACGACGGGAGGGATCGGCATCCTGTTCAAAGACAGGCAGTGGGACGATGGACATGAAGAAACCCGGATGCGCCAAGACGAGCCGCCTCAAGAGGACGGCCGCCAAACCAGCTCACGATGTCGCCAGGGGGGTTTTCAGGAACCAACGCTCACCTGGCCGAGCGATGGCCGTGACGCAAATCCGAATACCCAGTGTAGCAGGAGCCCCTCGCTGCCAGATCAGGAAAGCCCGGGGCTCATCCCGCCGGCTCGTCATCCAGTTGGAACGAGGAAACGATCCCGCCAAGGTCCTCCACCGCCTGTCGGAGGTCCTCTGAGGCCTGGACAAGGGCCTCCGTGGTCCGGATCGTCCGGTCCGATCCGCTTCGCAGGTCCCCCATGGAGTCCGCGATCGCCTCGGCCCCCTGGGCCTGGGAAAGGACCCCGTCGCGAAGGGTGTGAAATCGACTCGTGCTCACCGCGACCTGCTCGATGATCGCCCCCATGGCCTCGGATACGCCCGTGACGTCAGTGACGATTCGACCGACCTCCGCCGAGAACCGACTCATCTCACGAACACCTTCGCCGATGGCCGTCTCGACTTCCTTCACGCTCGATTCGATCTCCAGCGTGGCCGATGCTGAGCGATCTGCCAGTCGGCGGATCTCCCGGGCCACCACCAGGAAACCGCGTCCCGCTTCGCCAGCCTTCTCCGCCTCGATGGAGGCATTGACCGAAAGCAGGTTCGTCTGGTCGGCGACGGAGGTGATGGTTGAGACGATCCCCGTGATTCCAGCAGCTCGCTCGTTGATGACCTGGAGCCGTGTGGCGATGGACTCGGTGGCCGCCTCCAGTCGCTTCATCGCGGACTGCATGTCTTCCAGTTCGTTGCGACCATCCGTCGCCAGGGCCGAGGTCTGATCCGCTGCGTCCGTCACGGACGCGACGGTATCGCTCAACTCGCTGGAGGTCGTGGTGATTCGATCCACCGCTTCGCCGATGCGCATTGTTGAGTTGCCCAGGGATGTCGCCACTTCCATCTGCTCGTGACTGGATTGGGACAGCACACCCGCAGTCTGCTCGACCGCCTCACCGGACCGGATCAGGTATCCCACCATGCCACGCAGCCGCTCACCCATGCGGTCCATGACCCGCAACAGAACCCCGGTCTCGTCGGATCCGGTCGCGACATCGGATCCGGCACGCAGATCACCCTCCGCCACACGGCTGGCACGATCGACGGCCCGACGCACGCGACGGGAAACCGATATCGCCAGGCTACCCAGGAACAGGATCACCGCGATGATGCCGATCACGGCCAGCACAACGCTCTCCATGATGTAGGCCAGGATCGGCTCCAGCACGGAAGCGCGACTGCGGCGGACGATGACCAGCCAGTCACCGGTCGCGATACCGGACGCGGCATAGAAGTACCGCTCACCATCGGACGGGTCTTCCGCCAGCAGCACCTCGACCTGGACTCCCGAGAGCATCGGGCCAAAGAGCGGGCCATAGCCCGCGGACTCCACGGACTGCGTCTTGAGCAGGCCCGAGACATCGCGGTCGTCAAGGCGTTGCTCGTCCTCCGAAGTGGCAATGAACCGGCCCTGCGGGCTCAGCAGGAAGACGGCATCTTCACTGTCCTCGAGGAAATCCCGGATCTGCGTCTCCTGGTCCGCCAACGCCCGCCCAACACCAGCCACGCCGATGAACTGACCACCCACGATGATCGGCGCCGACATGTCGATCTGCAGCCGCCCATCATTCAGGTAGGGCTCGCTGATGGACATGCTCCGGTCACCCGATGCCGCCCACCTCGCCTTGGGAACGGCGTAGTACTCGCCGGTATCCAGTTCCGTGGCTGGTCGAAGTTGGATGGTGTCGCCGAGGTCCGGATCAATGAACCAATATGGCGCGACTCGTTCCTCTACCGTCAATGCCTCATCGGGCAGGTCAACGGCATCATCTGAAGCGTGCTGTCCTTCTTCGAAAGCCAGGTAGACCGCCGTCACATCGGCCTCACGCTCCAGGATGGAACGCGAGAAGTCAATGGACATCATGGTGTGATCAACCATGCCCGCGGCCTGCGCATCGGCCATCGCCAGCACGCTCTCGCGGGCACTCTCGTTGACATCCTGGATGCTCTTGGCCAGCAGGTCCGCTCGAGCCTGGAGCGCCTCCAGGCTGGCTCGCTGGAGGGCATCGTATTCGTGCCGTGCCTCGAGCCAGACCAGGCCGGCGATGACCAGCACTGTCGGCAACACACCCGCCAGGAGGATGCGAGCCAGAAGGCCCCGCAGGCGCGGGACACGGTCATCACGGGTTGGTTCGTTCTGATCCATCATTGCGGTTCTGGGTTCGACCACCGGCCTCCCCAGGAGGTATGCAGATCATCCAGGAAGGTGTCCCACTCCTCCTTGGTTCGACTGGGCGGATACGGCATGGGACGGACCGGTTCGTCCGACTCCCACACGATGTCGAAGAACCGAGCCGGGGTGATCCGACCAATGCGTGTCTTCATCCACGTGTGCTGGTTGTCCTCATCAATCCGGATGTCGCCCTCGGGTGCCTGGAACCGGATCTCCTGCAACTTCGCTCGAACATCGCGGGGATTCGTCGACCCCGCCCGCTCCGCCGCCTCGGCCCAGAGGTGCACGGCATTCCACGCGGACTGCATGGGGTCACTGAGAACCCGCCGCGGGTGATACCGCCCACCGAACTTCCTGACGAACGCCAGGTTGTCCGGCCCGGGAATGCTCTGGAAGTAGTTCCAGGCGGCATAGTCACCGGCCACGAGACTCGACGACATGCTCCGGAGTTCCGGTTCACCGATCGAGAACGAGATCGTGGGAATGTCGGTGGACGTCACGCCCGCATCCCGAAGCGCCTGGAAGAACGCGATGTTGGTGTCACCATTGATCGTGTTCAGGATGACGTCCGGCTGGGTCTCTGCAACCTGGTCCACGAGCCGGTCGACCGTCATGCTCCCGAGTCCCACGTACGCCTCACCCACGATCTCACCACCACGTTCCGCCACGTGATCCGCAATGATCGCGTTGGCCGCTCGCGGGAAGACATAGTCCGATCCAACAAGCAGAAATCGCCTGGCACCCAGCGTGTCTATCGCCCAGTCCACGGCGGGAAGGATCTGCTGATTCGGCGCGGATCCCAGATACACGATGTTGGGCGACTGCTCGAGACCCTCGTACTGCACGGGATAGAAGAGCAGGCCGTCGCGGGACTCGATGATCGGTTGCACCGCCTTGCGGGAGGCGGAGGTCCAGCATCCGAAGATGACCGACACGCCATCCTGGTCCAGCAACCGACCCGCCATTCGGGCGAAGACCGTCTCGTCCGAACTGCCGTCCACGACGATCGGTTGCACGGGTCGGCCCAGCACACCGCCTCGCTCATTGATGTCCTCGATCGCAAGGATCGTCGCATCAATCACCGCGGTCTCGCTGATCGCCAGTGTGCCGGTCCGGGAATGAAGGACCCCGACCTTGATGGAATCAATGCGTGACGTCGATGATGATGACTGCTCGCGATCGCAGCCCACCAGCATCGCCAGGAGCATCACCCCCAGGGCAACCCATGTCATGCCCTTCAACATGGTGCGGATGGTAACAGGACGACGCCCCGCCCTCGGGCTCTGGCGATAGACTGGCCACGATGGACTCTGATACCGCACGAGCCTTGATGCATGAGTGGGTCACCAGCGACGCCCTTCGCCATCACATGGAATGCGTCGCCGCCTGCATGGGTGCCGCCGCAGACCAGGTCGAGCCCTCCGAGAAGGACCGGTGGATCACCTGCGGCCTCCTGCACGACTTCGACTATGAACGGCACCCCACCCAGGAGGAACATCCCTTCGTCGGCCTGGCCCATCTCCGGGAGCGGGGCGATGTCGACGAGGAGATACTCGATGCCATCCTGGGCCACGCGACCTATTCCGGTACCCCCCGGACAACCCCGATGGCCAGGCATCTCTTCGCCGTCGATGAACTGGCCGGCTTCATCGTCGCCTGCTGCCGGGTCCGCCCGGATGGCATCACCGACCTGACGCCCAAGAGCGTCAAGAAGAAGCTCAAGACCAGCAACTTCGCCGCAGCCGTCAATCGAGAGGACATCGCCCTGGGCGTCGAAGAACTGCAATGTGACCTCACGGAACACATCCAGTTCTGCATCGACGCCCTGCGCGACCAACGGGAACCGCTGGGGCTCTGACACGCCCGGACGTGATCCCGACACCGGGACCGGGCCTGGCCCATTCATCCTTCCATGGAATCCTGATTCCTGCTTGTTTCGGCAGGAAACTCGTGTTCCAATGAAGAGACCGCTTGGAAGACCCTGGAGACTCTCCCCATGCTGCCGTTGGCCCTCGCCCTGATGCTGTGCGCCACCCCTGCCGCCGCTTCCCGACCATCACCACTCGTTGCCGGGGCCGGTGGACTGGAACTCGACCCGGGAGTCATCGCCACGCTGCGCGACGATTCCAAGCCGGTCGTCATCCGCAATGTGCCCCTGCTCGATGGCGAGCAGGCTGACCTCACGGTGGAGCCCTTCCACGTCGTCGACGAGCGAACGCGTTTCGTTGTCGGCGCCTCGAACCGGCCGCTGTCACGAACGCGACCATGGCCCGTGCTGCTTCGCGGACACCTCGACGGTCTTCCAGACTCCAGCGTCTACCTGGCCCTCGGCACGGACACCGCCTGGGGGGTGTGTGATCGTGGCGATGGCAGCGGAACCATGCTCCTGGGTCACCTTGATGACGATCGACTCGGCTGGACTCGACAGGCCCAGGGCGCATTGCCTCCACTGGGTGTTCCGGTCTGCCGAACGATCGGTGAGCATCGGCATGGCACCCGCGGTGTCACCTCCGATGAACGCCTCTCATTGGAACTGGCCATCGAGACGGACTGGGAATACGCCGAACTGTTCCTGGGCGACCTGGAGGACGCCTCCGACTACATCGTCGCGCTGTACGGCGCCGTGGCGGCCATCTACGACCGCGATGTCAATCTCGACATCAACCTGACATTCGCCCGACTCTGGGATACCGAGGACGACCTGTTCAACGAGGACGATCCCCTCTCCCCGTTCCGGGAGTACTGGAACACGAACATGTCCGACGTCAACCGGGACCTGGCCCAGTTCCTCACGGGACGGACCAACCTGCCCTATGGCGGTGTCGCGTGGCTCAGTGCCACCTGCGGCGGCTTCGGCTACTCGGTCTCGGGCTACATCCTGGGGCGATTCACCAGCCCGACTCAACCGAGCTTCGGCAACTGGGACATCACCGTGTCGGCGCATGAACTGGGTCACAACTGCGGAACGGGCCATACGCATGACTACGGCCTGGACAGCTGCGCCTTCGGCGAGACCCAGCGCGGCTCGATCATGAGCTACTGCCACACCACCACGGGTGGCGGCTCCAACGTCGACATGCGATTCCATTCCTATACCAGCGAGAAGATGCGGGAACACCTCTCCGATGCCTCCTGTCTCTTCGTCGACTGCAATGACAATGACATCGATGACGTCCTGGACATCGCCCTGGGCATGAGCGACGACGCCAACGGTGATGATATCCCCGATGACTGCCAGGATTGCAATGCCAACGGGGTACTTGATCCCGAGGACATCGACGCGGGAACGAGCAACGATGCCGACGCCGATGGTCGTCCCGACGAATGCGAACCCGATTGCAACGGCAATGGGCTCCCCGATGACCTGGACATCGATTCCGGAACGAGCCTGGATGAATTCGGGAACTTCATCCCGGATGAATGCGAGCAGGACTGCAATGAAGATGGCGTGTCCGACTACACCGAGATCCAGGCCGACATGAGCCTGGACATCAACCGGAACGCGGAGTTGGATGACTGCGAGGACTGCGATGGAGACGGTGTCCCCGACCTTGAGCAGATGATGGGGCGATCCACCATCTGGATCGCCGGCAACGCGGACGGCATCGCCAAGTCATTCCACCCGTTCAGCGGCGTACCGATGACCTCCAGTGCATCGGGGGTCGTCGACGAGACCGGTGAACTGGTGATCTCCCCGGATGGCCGGATCATGATGGCTGACCTGAACGATGATCGCGTTGTTGAAATCGATCCCCTGAGCGGAACGGTCATCGGCGACTTCATCACGCCGGGCGCGGGCGGTCTCGTGGCGCCTCGCGGCATGACCTGGGGCCCCGATTCCCGCTTCTATGTCGCGACCGACAACCAGGTCCTGGCCTATGACGGATCAAGCGGCAGTTTCGACTCGGTCCACGTCAGTCCCGGGAGTGGCGGACTGGCCGATGCCCGGGGCCTGCTCTTCACCGCCGCTGGACAACTGCTGGTGGGTACGGACAATGGCCAGGTCTTCGAGTTCGCCGAGGAGACCGGCGCCTTCCAGCGAATCGTCGTGACGGATCCGGTCAACATCGGCGGCGCTCACGGCCTGCTGGTGCGGCCGAGTGGCACGCTGCTCGTCAGCAGCACGCTCACCAACTCCATCCTCGAGTACGACATGACCGACGGGACGCCGCTGGGTCCGTGGGATCGCGGTGGACTGGCCAGTGGATACTGGGGACTCCAGGCGCCACGCACCCTGCGGCTGGCCCCCGATGGTGATGTCTACGTCGCGACCGCGGAGGGCAATACGTCGATCCAGGTCTATGACGAGGCCACGGGCCTGTTCAAGCGACGCTTCTACGTGCTGTCTCAACTCCTGGACGAAGCCACGGGATTCGACTTCATGCCCAATGCCGATATCGATTGCAACGGGAATCTCATCCCGGACTCCTGCGACATCGCTGATGGCACGGAAGATGACCTCGATGGGAACGGGATCCCCGATTCCTGTTCCTGCCCCGGCGACATCACCGGTGACGGAACGATCGACGTCAATGACGTGCTGCAGATTCTCGCCGCCTGGGAAACCCCCGATGGTGACGTCAATGGCGACGGCCAGACCAACGTCGATGACATCCTGGTCGTGCTGGCCGCCTGGAACAACTGCTAGCGACCGTCGACCCCACGCCGATTTCCCGAAGCTGGCCCACGATGCCCGGTGCTTGAAACTCAGTCCTGGTCAGGGGGTGTCTTGTCGAGCCCCGCCGCAAACCACATCGCCTGGTCGGCCACGCGTGTTCCAAAGAGCGTCCAGTCGACCGTCGGCTCATCGGTGAGCGCCCTGGCCTGCAGGCCGACCTGGCGGCCCCACTGGAGCCACTCCGCCTCGGTGCCCCGACCAATGGCCTCACCGGCCCGGACGCCGAAACGTGACCACACCTGATCCTGCCCCGCCTGTGCCATGGCCACCGCCTGGTCTGCGAAGAATGTTCCCATGTACGGCCAGTTGTTCTCATCCGCCAGGATGCGCTGGATCATCTGCCCCCCTGCCGAGCGGGCGAACTGCACCCAGTTGACACTGTCATCGATCCCATTGGTCAGGGTCATCTGGCCGATCCGGCTGCCGAGATCGTCCCACTTGGCCTCCGTGAACTCACGCAGCACGTCCACGATCTCATCGCCGGGGGCCGACTCGCGCATGGTCTCGGCGACCTTGCTGGTTTCGATGGCCATATCCGTGAAGGCCATCATCACGCCGGTCCGGAAGCGGTTCCAGTGGCAGTAGTACTCCGCGGTTCCAAGCAAGCTGACGTCCTCGATGATCCGGGCCCGGATCTGGTCCTCCGTGAGGACGGGCGGACCGATGTCCTCGACGGGAACATCATGGATACCCAACGCCAACCCGGACAGGGCCAACCCCAACAGGATGATCGGTGCACGACGCATGGTTTACCTCCCGGGCCCCGGGGCCCGTTACCGGCCAGCCTGGCGGAATGGACCGCCCCCGCCGGTCACGATGGTCCTTCTCCGGCATGATCCTCGGCCGACTCATCGCTCAATTGCCAGAACTCGTCTTCAATTCCCTCGACACCATCGGGCACCTTGCCTGAGGCCGCACGACCGGACGCCTTCATGGTGTCCAGTGACTTGCGACTCTTGCGGGAGAACAGCAGTCGAATCGGAACCTCCGAGAACGGAAGCTGCTCTCGCAGGCGATTCATGAGATACCGCTCGTATCGCCCTTCGAACAGGCGCGGCTGGTTGACCACCAGGGCCAACGTCGGTGGATGCACATCGATCTGCGAGGCGTAATACAGCTTGGCCTGCGTCCCCAGTCGCGAACTGGGGCCTCGCTTCTGCAGGATGGCCTTGACGACATCATTGATCTTGGACGTCGGCTCCCGATGGCTGGCCTGAGCATGCAGGTTGAACGCCATGGCGATCATGTCCTGCAGGCCCTCGCCCTCGGTGGCGCTCACAAGCGAGATCGGTGCATAGTCGAGCCCGCGCAGGGCCTTGGTCAGGTACTCCCCGAAGGCATCCGGTTCCACATCACCGTCGGCCAGATCCCACTTGTTGACAACCAGGACAACCGGCTTGAACTGCCGCTGGAGTTCCTGGCCGAGCTTTTCATCGACCTGCGAGATGGGCTGCGTCGCATCGATCAGGAATAGCACGACATCGGCGCGGCGAATGGAATTGAGCATCCTCCGGTAGGCATAGAACTCGATGTCATCCGCGAAACTCTTCTTGCGACGAAGACCCGCCGTGTCAATCGCCAGGAAGTCATGTCCTTCCATCTGGAACCGGACGTCAACGGCATCGCGTGTTGTTCCCGCGATCTCAGAGACGATGACCCGATCCTCACCGGCCAACGCGTTGATCAAGGTGGACTTGCCGGCATTGCGGCGACCCACGATCGCCAGGCGCATCTCGCTGTCCGGCGGTGGTTCAGAATCAAACAACTCCACCCGCCGCCAGAGTTCATCCGTCAGGGATCGCATGCCGTATCCACTGGTCGCCGAGACGCAGAGCGGTTCGCCCAGTCCCAGCGAAGCCACCTCCATGGCGTGAGCTTCCCACGAGTCGCCATCGGTCTTGTTGGCCACGAGCAGGACCCGCTCGGACTCGCCGCGACGCCGGAGGATCTCGGCCACGGCTCGATCCAGTGGCAGCAGCCCCGACTGGGCATCGCAGACCATCATGATCAGCGACGAGCGTTCCAGGGCCACCGCAATCTGCTGCTCGATGTCGTCGGTCAGTCGCGAGAGATCTTCACCGATGTCGTCCAGGGCCGAGTCATCTGCCGTGTAGACACCGTAGCCGCCGGTATCGGTAACCTCGGCCAGCCGCGAGGGGGCGCCCCGTGGCGACTCGGTGGGCGGATCCAGTTCCAGCAGGACGCTGACCCGGTCGCGCGTGACACCCGGCGTCGGATCGACGATAGACACCCGGCGGCGGGCGAGCCGGTTCAAGAGGCTCGACTTACCGACGTTCGGGCGGCCCACGATGGCGATGGTGGCAATGGACACGTGCCACAGTGTAGATCCTGTCGGCACGGGACAGGTGGTGTCCTTCCCGTACAATCACGAACCATGCCATCCGACCGTCCATCCGGACTGCTGCTCGTGGTTTCCGGCCCCTCCGGGGTCGGTAAGACGACCATCGTCCACCGCATGCAGTCGAGGCTCGGGGGCCACTTCAGCGTCTCGGCCACGACCCGCCCCCGGTCCGAGGAGGAGATCGATGGCACTGACTACTACTTCGTCACGCCCTCTGAATTCGAGCGGATGAAGCGAGGCGGCGAGTTCCTGGAGTGGGCAGAGGTCTTCGGCCGCCATGCCTACGGCACACCCCGGCGGCCCGTCGAGACCGCCCTGGAACGCGGTGAACTGATCGTCCTGGATATCGACGTCCAGGGCGCCCGGCAGGTTCGAAATGCCATGCCGGAGGCGTACATGATCTTCATCCTGCCCCCGGACGAGGATGAGTTGATGCGACGGCTGCAGTCCCGCGGACGGGATGATCCAGAAGCGATCCAACGACGATACGCCGAGGCCCAGCACGAGATCCGCCAGGCGACGGAGGTGCGGCTCTATGACGCCTTTGTCATCAACGACGACCTGGAGCGAGCCGTGAACGAAACCTGTGAACTGGTCAGCCGTCGCCGTGGCCAACTGGAATGTCCCAGCCCCGGCGCTCCGCCTGAGGCCTCCCCCGGATCACCATGACAGGCATCGTGCTGGTCCTGCTCAGCAGCCTGCTCGGCGACGTCAGGCCCCGGGACATGGTGGTTCCTCCCGGCGACCCGTTGGCCGCCCGCGGTGGCGTACTTGTCACCCGGCTCTCCAGCACCGGGGCAGCGGGCCCCTGGCCAGATCACGTGGTCGTTCGCCTGGTTCCCGACACGGGCCCTGAACAGGAACTCGTCGGGCACATCGGCTGGGTCGAACCCATGCCCAGGAACGCCAATCGATCCTGGGGGGCGGACAACCTGGCCCTTCACGTGCGGCCGGTCCGGCCATCCGATCGCCTCGGAGAACGGGCCCCGGGGAACTCGCCCACTGGCCCACGACTGCTGATCTCGCTTCCTGCTGACGCCAGTGGCATCCTGGAACTGGGACAAACGACGATCACACCCCAGTGGGTTGACCTGCCGGAGTCCATGCCGGCCCTCCGAGTCGGTGATGATTCCCGCGCGGGAGTGCTGGAAGCCGTGAACGGCCCGGATCGCCCAGCTGCACACAACCCGTTGGACTGGTGGCGATGGGAGCTCATTGCGGAGCGTCGAGGACTGGAACCCCCACCGCCGGAGTTCGATTCCATCGTGGAACGACTGGCCGCACGAAACGTCACCGGAACCTGGCGACTGGGCATGTCCCGACTGGCCCAGGCCAGTCGTGGTGTCGCCGCCAGGTGTCGTGACCTGTTGACGGCAACCTGCCGCGATGATGACACCACGGTCGCGGCCTGGGTCACCAACAACGTGGCCATTGATCGCCTGCTGCGGGTCCTGCTCGATCCGAGATTGGATGATGACGGGCTCGCGGAAGCGGCGCTGGCCTGGGCGGATGAGCAGGTTCTCCAATTCGCCTGGGTGGAACAACCCTATGGTCCGGAGATTCGCCTGTCGCTGGCCAATCCCGAGCCCCGCCCGGTGCTGGCTGAACTGGTCTGGACCAGCGGTGACGATGTTCCCCTGGGTCTCCGACTGCCGCCCGATTCGGCAGGCACCACGAGCATGACTCGCCCCGGCGCGAGCCTGGCTCGATCACGTTCACGCATGGACATCCTCAACGTTGTCGTGCGGAACCAGGTGCTGCGCGTTCCGTTCGGCGATTCCTATGTCTCGGTCACGCCACCGGGGCCGATACTCGGCCCGTTCAAGCCGTCATTGACCCTGGCCGACGCTCGGGCCCTGACGATGCCGGAAGTCGCACCAGATCAGCAATGCTGGATGCAATTGCGGCGTCGAGACGGACACTGGGAGTTGTACCTGGAGTGCCTGTACACCCCCGTCGAGGAACCGACACCGCTCCCGACCGAGATCCAGGCGCTTGATGACCTGGTTGGCATCGAAGCCGTCACGATTCTCCTGGGCGATGCGACCGCCACTTGGCCGAACCAGACCATTGCGATGTCGCCCCACGATGGATGGCGGCGGTACCGCGGCGACCAGGATCGCCCGGCGATCCAGTTGCGACGCCAGGCGGATCGCTGGCTGGCCACCGTCACGATTCCCGACGCCTGGATTCCCGCCGACGGTGAACCGCTGCTGCTGGCCGCGCTCCGAACGCACGGCGATCGACCGGACTTCGAGACGGCACCGACCCCGTGCGTGCCCTGGCGGATCAACCCTCGGCCGATCTACCTCGACCTGTCTGCATGGGAACAGGAAGACACCCCTTCGCTTCGGACTGCCGGCAGCCAGCGCTGAGGCTCACCCCTGGGGAATGAGCGCGTCCGCGGGGAGGGTATCGATGATGTTCTGAAGCACCTGGTCGGTGCTCACACCCTCGGCCTCCGCTTCAAAGTTCAGGATGCAGCGATGTCGCATCGCTGGCAGCACACTGCTGCTGATGTCCGCGGTCTCCACGGACTGACGACCTTCACGCAGGGCCTTGACCTTGCCCGCCAGCACCAGTGTCTGGGCGGCCCGCGGTGACGCACCCATGCGGAAGTACCGCTCGACCTGCGGTGTCGCCAGGTCACCACCGGGATGCGTCGCCAGGACGCAGCGCACGGCATAGTCCTGGACACCGGCCGGGACGTTGACTTGTCGAACCGCCTGCTGGTGAGCCAGGATCGCCGGACCGTCCAGGACGCGCGAGATCGTGGTCTCCACGTTCGCAGTCGTACGATCGAGGATCTCACTCATCTCCGCCCGGCTGGAATAGCCGACGACGAGCTTGAAGAAGAACCGGTCCAACTGGGCCTCCGGAAGCGGATAGGTGCCCTCCTGCTCGACCGGATTCTGGGTCGCCATCACGAAGAACGGCTTGTCCAGGACATGCGTTTCACCACCGACCGTGACTGACTTCTCCTGCATCGCTTCCAGCAGGGAGGACTGCGTCTTGGGGGTCGCGCGGTTGATCTCGTCAGCGAGGACGATCTGCGAGAAGATCGGTCCCTTGCGGAATCGGAACTCACGGGCCCCGTCACCCTCGACCACGATCGTGGTTCCGGTGACATCGGCGGGCATCAGGTCAGGAGTGAACTGGATGCGGGAAAAGTCGAGATGCATCGCCTCCGACAGTGTCCGGATCAGCAGCGTCTTGCCCAGGCCCGGCACGCCTTCCAGCAGCGTGTGACCACCGGCGAAGAGACAGATGAGCACCCCTTCGACGATCTCGTCATGCCCCACCACGACCTTACCGATCTCAGCGCGAAGTCGATTCCAGTCGTCTGTGAAGGTCATGGGCGCTCCGCCTCCTTGGTATCCAGTGGCCTCAGAAGCGTATCGCACCTTGGACGCCGATGATGGCCGCGGGGTCATAGGTGCTGGCATAAACGTCCTGCGAGGCGGAATTCGTGACCTTGATTCGGCCATAGACCGTCGCACCGGCGTATACGGAAATCGAAGCCTCCGGAATCGGTTCCCAGGTCAGGGTCAAGGCAAGCGGCAGCGTCTCGGTCGTGCCGACACCGCCGGCCACCGGACCCGAGTCGTCCAGGCGGAATCGCTCGTAATCAAAGACCACGGACAACGCGATGTCCAGGTCCTCGGTCAGTTCGTAGACCAGTTCAGCACCACTCTGGTTGGCCCAGCCCGTGGTCAAACGCGTATCGAGGCTGAGTCGATCCGTGATCTGCCAGTCAAGCACCACGATCGGATAGATGAGCGCGTCGTCCTCGAGCTGGGATCGAACACCGACGCCACCGCCGATGATCAGGTCACGCGAGAACGCGTAGCTGAATCCCGCGGCACCGCCACCGATGATGCCATCACCCCACGCGCCACCTTCCTCGACGGACCAGAGGGCCTGGCCGCCGCCGAAGATCATCCAGTGATCGTCCAGTCGCCAGCGAATGCCGGCATCAATCTGGACCGTGTTGATGTCGGTCCACCATTGGGCGGTGTCGCTGAAGTTCCAGTGGTCGTACTGGTATCGCCAGCCAAGCACGACATCGAGGTTCTCGACGACGCCCAGGCGGACATTGCCATCGGTATGGAAGCGGCCATGCGAGAGCTTGCCCGGCTCGTTCATGTCCGTCTCGAACTGCCAGGTGAACCCGGCCGCGAATGACAACGAGGTGTCAAAGCCGCCCGTGGGATCCTGGCCGACACCGGCCGGGGCCACGTCGACGGGTGGCGTCTCGGGCGCGTCGTCCTGCATGGTGATCGCGGGAAGGGTCAGCGTTGCCGGGCTCGAACCGGTCATGGTCGCCACAAGGGCAAGGACAAGCATCGGAAATCCTCCTGTATGGGGTGGACGATACCCACCAAGACCGCGCCAGGCCAATCACCCGTCGCCTGGGGCCGAATCCGTGGATTGCCAGGGAGCAGCGTGTCTACTCTTCGGCCTTCTCGATCTGCCAGTATTCCAGTTCGACCGGGGCCTGCCGGCCGAAGATGGTCACCAGCACGCGGACCAGGCCTCGCTCCGGAAGCACGCTGTCGACGGTGCCCTCGTAGTTCTCGAACGGGCCTTCCTTGATGGTGACGTTGTCGCCTGGGGCGAACTCCATCCGGACGGTCGGCTCTTCCTCGGGCATCTTGGAATCGTGGAGCATCTTCTCCACTTCCCCGGGTGACATGGGCGTCGGTCGCCCGGCCGTGCCGACGAAGTCACCCACGCCGGTGGTTTCCTTGATCAGGAAGAACACGTCCTGGGGAATCCGCCCATCCGGCTCCAGCCGCATCTCGACGAAGATGTACCCGGGGTACAGCTTGGTCTCGGTGATTCGCTGCTTGCCACCCTTGAGCGTCCGGGTCTTCTCAGTGGGCACCATGATCCGGCCAACGCGTTCCTCGAGTCCCTCGATCTGGACCTTCTTCTGAAGCGTGTCCCGAACGAAGTTCTCCTTGTTGGACGCCACTCGCAGCACGAACCAGTCCATGCCGGACCGGTACATGGGCATGTCGACCGCCGGATCAAACGTCTCATCTGGTGTCTCGCTGGCCGTCGACGCCGCCTCCGGCTGCGATGACGCAGCAGGCTCGGTGGCCTCCGACGGATCGGGTGTCGACTGGTCCGCCACGGAGGCGTCATCAACACTGCCCGACTGCGTCTCACCATTGGTGACGATCTGGTTCTGCTCCGACATTCATACCTCCTGCGCGAGATCGTGCCAAAGGCACGTCTCGGCGGCGTCAGATCGTCAGGACCCCGACGATCCTGAAGAGGAACGCGAAAATGACATCAACAGCCCAGCAGAACAGGGCAACCAGCAGCGTCAACCCGATGACCGCGATCGTGGACCGCGTCAACTCGGACTTGCTGGACCAGTTGACCTTCTTCATCTCGCCCTCGGTGGCGATCATGAAGTCGACCGAGCCCGCCTTGGAACCGATGAGCCAATACCCCAGGAATCCGAAGATGCCTGCGGCGAGGAGGATCGCGATGACCTGTGAGTAGGTCTGCTCGATCCCCAGGTCGATGGTCTCCATCTGCTTCCACAGCCAGATCAGACCGAGGGCGACGATGACGCCGTACCCGATGGCCGACATCAGTCGTACCCAGTAGCCCTGTCCGCTCTTGTAGATGCCCTTGCTGCTCATGGGTGTCTTTCGTTCTGCCTGATTCGCGTTCCCAACGTCCCGAATACAACACGCCGGGAGTGACTCGAACACTCAACCTGCGGATTTGGAATCCGCTGCTCTGCCAATTGAGCTACCGGCGTTTCGCCGATGGCGTCGTCCCGGTGATACTGGGACGACGCCGGGTCGGCAGATGTCACTTCCTCTTGATCTTGTGCAAAGTGTGCTTCCGAAGGCGAGGGCTGTACTTTTTGAAGCCGGACTTGACCTTCTCGTCGATGCCGCCCTTGACCCGGATACTCGTGCGGTAATTGAGATCACCACACTCCGAGCACTGGAGCCACACGTACTCTCGATCTGCAGACTTCTTCGCCATGACCCTACGTCTCCGTCAGTTCGTTTCGCTACTCAAGAATCTTGGTCACAACGCCCGAGCCCACCGTACGACCGCCCTCGCGAACCGCGAAGCGGAGGCCTTCCTCCATGGCGATTGGCTTGTCATGCAGGTCGACAGCCATCTTGATGTTGTCGCCAGGCATGCACATTTCAGCACCGACCAGGTTCAGGTCGCCCGTGACATCAGTCGTACGGAAGTAGAACTGCGGCTTGTACCCGCTGAAGAACGGCGTATGACGGCCGCCCTCTTCCTTCGTCAGGACGTAGACCTCGGCCTCGAACTTGGTGTGAGGCGTGATGCTGCCGGGCTTGGCCAGAACCTGACCACGCTCGACGTCTTCCTTCTCGACACCTCGAAGCAGGCAACCGACATTGTCGCCGGCCTGTGCGTCTTCGAGAATCTTGTTGAACATCTCCACGCCCGTGACGGTGGTCTTCATCGGTTCATCGGAGAGCCCGACGATCTCGACCGGAATACCGACCTCGACCTGACCACGCTCGATACGACCCGTGACGACCGTGCCGCGGCCCTTGATGGAGAACACGTCCTCGACGGACATCAGGAAATCCTTGTCCGTCTCGCGGACAGGATCGGGAATGTAACTGTCAAGGGCTGCCATCAACTCATCGATGCACTTGCAGGCATCCTCGTCCTTGCCCTCAGACTCCAAGGCCTTCAGGGCTGAGCCCCGGACGACCGGGATGTCATCGCCCGGGAAGTCGTACTTGGACAGGAGTTCACGGACTTCCATCTCGACGAGTTCGAGGAGTTCCTCATCGTCGACCATGTCCACCTTGTTCATGAAGACAACCATGCAAGGAACGCCGACCTGGCGACCGAGGAGGATGTGTTCACGGGTCTGGGGCATGGGGCCGTCAGTGGCGGCGACCACGAGAATGGCGCCGTCCATCTGGGCAGCACCAGTAATCATGTTCTTGACATAGTCGGCGTGACCAGGGCAGTCCACGTGAGCGTAGTGACGGTTCTCCGTCTCGTACTCCTGGTGACTGGTGGCAATGGTGATGCCACGCGCCTTCTCTTCCGGCGCGTTGTCAATTTCATCAAATGCGCGAGCGTCGCCCAGGCCTCTGCTTGCCTGGCGGCTGGTAATCGCTGCAGTGAGCGTTGTCTTACCGTGATCGATGTGTCCGATCGTGCCCACGTTGACATGCGGTTTTGTGCGGACAAAGGTATCCTTGGCCATCTTTATGATCTCCGTCTGTCGCCATTGCCTTGGCCCGGAATCATTCCGAACCAGATAGTGCTACCCGAAACTGCACGACGACCCTCTCGAGGCGCCGAACACGCGAACCGGATTCACTCGGAATCCTGTTCTCCCGGACACTGCCACGGACCATCCGTGTCATCTGCCCTGACAAGCCACCGACGGGATTTGAACCCGTGACCTCACCCTTACCAAGGGTGTGCTCTACCACTGAGCTACGGTGGCAACTCGATTCCCTCTTCGGCCCGTCAGGCGATCCCTCGGTGACCGAATAAAAACCGTCCCAGCCATGGGACGGAATACGGGATTGTAACGCCCCCGACGCCCCTTTCAAGGCGTAGATGGGAAGGTCGGCCCCAGCCGTGCCTGGTGAGCCCGTGAGGGCCCTTCTGGCCGTTATCGCTACTTGGGAACCTCGCTCTTGCGGCGGTCCAGGTCGGTGACCCGGATTCCTCGACCAGACTTGCCGACATCCCCACCCTGGAGGTTCTTGAGGCCGCCGAACTCGCCCACCTGCTCCACGTGGCCATCCAGGAAGAGCATCAGGCAGGCCTGGCCACCGGCGTAGCGGAAGTCGACTTCCTGGGTCGACTCGGTACCCCCACCCACGTTGCCAACCTGTCCATCGAGCACCCCGATCTCCGTCAGCATCTGGGTCCGGAAGGCATTCGCGGTCGCCATCTCGTCATTGGGGCCACCCCCAATGGTCAACCCGGCGAAGGAATCCACCAGGTACATCGACCGGGCCGGAGCCCGCAACTGGCCAATGGTCACGTAGCGATCAATCGTCGAGCCGGAACCGGAGGGATCAATGTCCCGCTGCGACCTGGCATCGAAGAAGTTGTTGGCCGCGAAGAAACCGGGATACCCCTTTTCCCAGGCACCGGCACCGAAGGGCTTGGGCAGGCCAAGCGGCTGACCGCCCTGGGTCTGTCCGACCATGGATGGATCCACCTGGACCTCGCCGCCGGCAGATGTCCGGTGCGGGAAGTTGTATGTATTGGCCGCCATGGATCGCAACGGATTGCGACTGTAGGAATCATCGAAGTCATAGATATGACGATTAGGTGCCCGGTAGCGATAGGACACGGTGATGTCCTCGTTCCCGGGCGATACGCCGCCACCACCAGGCATGGTCAATGGCAGGTCAGCCAGGCCAACGTCATCACCAAGGTTGCTCTCGACCCAGATGATGTCCGCCCAAGTGCCCTGGGAGACGAAGTCCGCCCGGCAGTCACCTGTATTGTTGAACAGGTTGTTCGAGGGCACCCAGTCCACCTCGGCACTTCCGGCATTGCTGTACCCGGTTCGTGAGGCCACCCCGCCCACCGCTTCGCCGTTCTCGTCGAAGTAGTCGAATTGGCTGGGGACAATGCGATCCTGGTGGTTGGAGGAGTAGGCCTCCATCCAGGTATGGATCTGCCGAAGATTGTGTCGCGAGCGGAGATTCGTATCGGTCCCTCCGACGCCTGACAGGGCGGTAAAGGTCATCCCGGCCAGGATGCCGATGATCGAAATCACGACCAGCACCTCGATGAGGCTGATACCACCCCGGTGACATGTGCGTGCGGTGCGTCCAGTGCCTGCCATGGGCCTGAATTCTCCAGTGGCTGGCCCGGTCGAGACCGCGTCATTACGCGAGACGCCCTCGAGCCGGGAAAATCGGGTCCCCTTCAGGATACCCCTTGAGATCATTCGAACGGACAAAGGCTGCGGATCCTCCCGCACTTCCGTTGATCCCAGGAGAGATGCCCCCTCCCAGCCCGTGAATACGGGTTCAACGGCCCCGGGAGGGCCTGTTCAGCCCAGGTTCATCGTCATCAGGAACTCGGCATTGGAATTGGTCTTGGCCATCCGTGTCCGAAGAAGCTCCATGGCCTCCACGACGCTCATGTCGGACACGACTTTCCGCAACCTGACGACCAGGTCGAGTTCCTTGGGATCCAGGAGCAGCTCCTCGCGACGCGTACCGGAAGCGGCGATGTCGATCGCCGGCCAGATCCGCTTCTCCACCAGCTTCCGCGTGAGGTGGAGTTCGGAGTTACCCGTGCCCTTGAACTCCTCGAAGATCACCTCGTCGGCCTTGGACCCGGTGTCCACGAGCGCCGTCGCGATGATCGTGAGGGAACCGCCGTTCTCGATGTTCCGTGCGGAGCCGAAGAACTTCTTGGGCTTGATCAACGCCGCATTGTCAACACCACCGGTGCCGATCTTGCCCGAGTTGGGCGCCGCGTTGTTGTAGCCGCGGGCGAGTCGCGTGATGGAGTCCATCAGCACGATGACGTCCTCGCCGACCTCGACCATGCGACGCGCCTTCTCCATGACCATCTCGGCCACCTGGATGTGCCGTGACGCATGCTCATCAAACGTGCTCGCCACGACCTCGACCGACTCATCCGTGTTGCGACGGAAATCCGTCACCTCCTCGGGACGTTCATCCACGAGCAGGACGATCACATGCGCCTCGGGGTGGTTGGTCGAGATCGAGTTGGTCAGCTTCTGAAGCAGAACCGTCTTGCCGGTACGCGGCGGAGCCACGATCAGGGCCCGCTGGCCGAAGCCCAACGGTGCCACGAGGTCGATGACCCGGGTTTCGATCGGCTCGGGGCCGGTCTCGAGATTGATCCGCTGCTCCGGATGAAGCGGCGTCAGGTTCTCGAACGCCGCAAGATTGTGCAGTTCCTTCGGGGCCTTGCCGTTGATCTCCTCGACGCGGAGCATCGCGAAGTAGGTTTCCGTTTCCTTCGGCGGCCGAATCAGCCCCTTGATCACCTGTCCACGCCGCAGGCCGAAGCGACGCACCTGGGACGGACCGACATAGACGTCGTCCGGGGAGGCCATGTACGAATACTGCGGGCTCCGCAGGAAGCCGAACCCATCAGGCAGGAGTTCGAGCGTGCCCTCTCCCATCATGAGTCCCTGCTTGGAGGCGCGGGCCTTCAGGATCTCGAAGACCAGCTTCTGCTTCGACAGGTTCGCGGGATCCTCGATCTTCTCCTTCTCGGCGACCTTGATCAGGTCCTGCCCGGACATCTTCTGAAGGGACGGCAGGTCCTGCCCGTCCTTCTTGGCCTTGTCGAACTTGGCCTGGGTCTTCTTGTCCAGTTCCTTGTCCAGCTGCGAAGCTTCCGCCTCCAGCTCATCATCGGTGGGAACCTCTCCGGGCTGAAGAGTCATCATGGCAACACTGGAGCCGCCGCCGGATGACTTCTTTCGTCTACGTCGTTTCTTGGCCATTGATGATCTCGAGGGTTTCTGGCGCTGGGTCTTTTCCACGATTCGCCTGTCTTCCGTTTTGCGCGATTGGTAAGTGGTGCCGAACGCTCAGGCGTTCGTGAAATGAGCCGGGGATCATCAGCTTCGGTTTTCCGGACAACGTTCTTCCATGCTTGGAAAAGCGAATACCGCTCCGGGAATCGGGATCACAGGGATCCGTCTAGCTGGATTGGTCGCTGATGAGGGTGTCGAGGTAGTCCTCGACGGAACGGGCGAGGTCCTCGACATCGCCGTCGTTCTGTAGAACATGATGGGCCATGGAACGCTTCTCGTCAAGCGGGAACTGAGCGGCTTCCCGACGAGCCAGTTCAGCAGCATCCCATGAGCGATCCCGCTGCACCCGTTCCAGGCGAGCCTCCTCGGCCGCCTCTACAAAGAGGATGCTGTCGCATCGCTCCGCCAGGCCCGCTTCCAGCAGCAGGGGAGCGTCAATCACCAGCGCCGGCGTCTCCGGTGGAGCCGCGGCAAACATCGCGGCACGCTGGTCCTCCACCAACGGATGGAGGATGGACTCCAACCAGGCCCGTTGCTGGTCGTCCTGGAAGATGATGCCGGCGATGGCCTGGCGGTCAGCCCGCCCATCATCACCCACGATTGAATCGCCCCAACGCGATCGCAGCGTCTCCAGGACACCCGGCTCATCAAGGGCCTGCTTGGCCAGGGTGTCGGCATCGGCAACCACGCAGCCTCGACGGGCCAGGACTGAAGCGACGAGCGACTTGCCCGAACCGATTCCACCGGTCAGTCCGATGACGGGGATTCGATTCGTGTTCATCGCATGTGCTCCAGACCTCAACTGACAACCCATCTCCCTGTCCGGCCCCACTCATTCATCCTCTTCGTTCCACTTGTACATCAACTCGTTGAGGTGTGGGTCATCGAAAACATGGTCCTTGCCATATGGGTACGTTGCCGGCCCTGACCCGCATCCAGCCATGGCGGAGAGTGCAACAGTCAATACAAGGGCCCTCATGTCATGGCCTCCGTGACGTTGTTCCAATGACGGGCATTCCGGTCCTGGCCATGGCCCTCTCCCCGGATGTCAACTGACAACCTGTTTCCACGTCGTGCCCTCGGCACCATCCTTGATCTCGATGCCGGCCTCCAGCAGTTCGTCACGGATGCGATCGGCCTCGGCCCAGTCCTTGTTGCCGCGGGCCGCATTGCGGGCTTCGATCCGGGATTCGATCCAGTCCACGTCCAGGTCGCTCTGGGCGACGTCTCCTTCGGTGGACAGGGTCAACACCCCAAGGACATGGTCCATTGTTCTCAACGCGTCCAGGTCCACCGACCACGACTCGCCATCACTGCCTGATGCCGGTTCATCGGTTGGCACCGCGTTCGCCGCCTCGTTCAGGACGCCGATGGCGCCCGCGACGTTGAGGTCATTGCCCAGCGCCTCGATGAAGCGTGGCAACGCCGCCTCCAGCGGACCGGGAGATGGCCGGGACGCCGTGGCGTTGGCCTCCAGCCAGGCTTCCAGTCGCTTCCACCGTTCGACCTGCCGCTGGGTGTCCTTGAGCCCCTGAAGCGTGAAGTTCGAGTTGATCCGGTAGTGCGTCCGGACCAGTTCCAGGCGAATGGCCGCCGGGGAGACCCCCCGCTGCAGCAGGTCCCGGATCGTGAAGAACGTCCCGGCCGACTTGCTCATCTTCTTGCCGTCCACCATCAGGTGGCGGGTGTGGAACCAGTACCGGGCGAACTCGTCACCGCCGGTTGCGCCGCAGGACTGGGCAATCTCGCATTCATGATGTGGAAAGATGTTGTCCTCGCCACCACTGTGCAGATCGATCACGTCGCCCAGGAGATCCCGGGCCATGACCGAGCACTCCAGGTGCCATCCCGGGTAGCCCTCACCCCAGGGGCTGGGCCATCGCATCAGGTGCTTCTCATCGGGCTTCCACAGCATGAAGTCGGCGGGATGTCGCTTGACGGCCTGCGTGGCCATGTCGACACGGCCGCCCTCGCCACTGCGGATCGCATCCAGCGTATTGCCGGACAGTCGCCCGTAAGCCGGGAACGACGCCACGTCGAAGTAGACCACCCCGTCGCTCGCCACGTACGCATGTCCACGCGCGATGAGCGTCTCGACGAGTTCGACCATCTCCGGTACCAGCCGCGAGGGACGTGGCATCAACTCGGGACGTTCGATGACCTCGTGCGCCACCTTCAGGCCCAGCAGGCGAGCATCGTTGAGAAAGGCATCAGCATAGAAGTCCGCAATCGCCATCGGATCACGGGGGTCGATGTCAACGCCCTGGGGAAGCGCTCCGGATTTCTTCGCCTCCAGCATCCGACGGGAGGCGACCTCCATCTTGTCTTCACCACCGCCATCCGGGTCGGCATCCTCGGTCATGTGGCCCACGTCAGTGATGTTCATCACGTGGGTCACCTCGTGACCCATGACTTCCAGCGTGCGGCGAAGAATGTCCGCGTTGAGAAACGAGCGGAAGTTCCCGATGTGCGCATAGTCGTAGACCGTCGGCCCGCAGGAGTAGAACGTGACGCGACCATCGGCGGCCAGTGGCTCGAATCGCTCCATGCCATGCGAAAGCGTGTTGTACAGGTCAAGCGGCATGCGTGAAGAATAGTCCGGTGATGCCCGTTCCGTGCTGGCCGAAGATGGCGCGGGTCATGAGCGTGACTCCTGCTCCCGGGCCGATGACCACCACTCGATGGTCCGGCCAAGGCCATCGGCCAGCGTCGTTACGGGGGTCCAGTCCAGCAGGCGGTGCATGCGATCAACATCCATGCAGACCCGCGGGGCCCCGTCCGGGCGCTCGGTGTCCCAGCGAATCGCACCACGGAACCCGACGGCTGCTGCCACGGTCTCGACCAGTTCCGCGATCGTGGTCTCGACCCCGGTTCCCAGGTTCACGGGAGCCGGTGTCGCAAGCCGCTCCGCCGCCCGGATGATCCCCGCGGCCGCATCCTCGACATAGAGGAACTCTCGAACCGGTGTTCCTGATCCCCAGCAGGTGATCTCGTCGACCCCGGCCTCCACCGCCTCCTGGCATCGACGGATCGTCGCCGCCACGACATTGCTGCGGTCCGGCTCGAACCGTGCCCGGGGACCATACATGTTGGCCGGAAGAACCACAGCAGCCGAGAGGCCATGCTGCTCATGAGCCGCCTGCAGCAGGGCGATCCCACCACGCTTGGCATTGGCGTAGCCCCAGTGTGCCTCGTCGGGTGGTCCGTCCCAGAGGGTCTCTTCGCGGAAGGGAATGGACGCCTCGCGTGGATAGCAGATGCTGGAGGCGGCGAAGAGAAATCGTTCGACGCCCGTCTCCAGCGACGCCATGACCAGCGCGTCCATCATGGCCGCATTGTCGAGGTACGCCGTGGCCTGGTTGGCCTTCTGCCAGGCGACGCCACCCTGCGCCGCGGCCAGGTGAATCACGATCTGCGGATGGACCTCGTCAAGCAGCGACCGCACGGCCGCGGCATCACGCAGGTCACAGGTCTCGCGCGTGACGGCATGAACGTCGGCGACATCATGAAGCTGTTCAACGACATGGCTGCCAAGGAACCCGCCCGAGCCGGTCACCAGGACCCGCCGACCGGTCACCGCGATGTTGTCAACAACTGGCTCCATGGTGCACAGATGGTATCCGGGCGACGCCGTCGGACGATCCCATTCAACCGGCCAGGTTCGTTCGACCCGGCGCTGGCCGTGGCTGCTCCTCGGCCTGGAGGCGATTCATCGCCTGCAGCCACGTCTCCTGTTCATACTGCAGCAGGTCAATGACCTCTTCAGCAGCCGCGGCATCCCTCAGTCCGCAGGCATCGCCGATTCGACGATAGAGGTACACGCTCGTCTGGCGCAATCGCTGCAGCAGTTCCGGATCGACCCCGGGAGAAACCGCGGACAGCATTTCCAGGACCACGTTCCGCAGGCGGTTCCCGGCATCAAGCACATGCTCACCGTCATCCGCCGCAAGCGCCTGCCGGAGATTCAGCGCCTCCTGGACCGCACGCTTCAACAGCAGACTGCGAAGCTGCGCGGGTGACGCTGTCAGGATCTGCGTCCGGGCGTAATTGGCGGAGGAAGTCATGACGTCTCCCCATCGGCACATCGCACCCCGGGAACACCAATGTCTTCACCGCGGACTCGCTGCATCCGATAATGATCGGTCAACCGAGCATCCCGGCGAAGCCGGACGCGCCCGCTCCAATCGAAAGCAGCGACGCGTACTGGTTCTGCATGGCCGCGATTGCTTCTTCCATGGCGGCAAACTCGGCCAGCAACCGCACACGCCTGGACTCGATCCGTGCGTCGAGATTCTCCAGTCGCCCCATCGCCAGATCGATCCGACCCTGCCAGGCCTCGTTCGCCACGTTCATGGTGCCACCATCGAGCGTCGTGAAGCCTTCGATGAGCGTATCCAGGCGGAATCCGAAACCACCTGTAGCGGGGGAATCCGACTCGGCCGTGAAGAGCGCCTCGACATCCGCTCGGCGAGTCTCCCAGGCTTCCGCGAACGTCTCCGCATCCAGTTCAATGCGGCCCCCGGGACCGATCCGCAGGCCGACTTCCCAGAGACCGGCCAGGGCCATGTCCTCGGATGCCGACTGGTTCTGCACCATGCTGAGCAACAGTCGCTTGATGCGAGAGGCGGTCGCATCCCCGTGAAGCACGCCACGTTCTCCCGTCTCCGGGTCATAGCTCGTAACGGAATCGATCCGATCGAGCACGCCGTTGAGGGCCTCGACGAAGGCCTGCAGTGCCGCCAATGGCGCCTCGTCGTCCTGGTCGACCGTCACGGTGACAACCTCATTGGACGCCTGAAGAAGGTCGATGGTCAGCCCCGCGATCACGTCTTCGAATCGATTGGATCCACTCGTGATCATCACGCCGCTGGCCAGGTCATCTCCAAATACGATCCGGGCATCGCGGCCCGCAACGACTTCCTCGAAGCTCGTCTCCAGTCCGTCCAGTTCCACCTCGAGGCGACCCGCAGCGCCGCTGACCGTGCTGGTCAGGCTCAGTCGCCAGGGCTGGCCCGGATCTCCCGTGTCAACCAACGCAGCCGTCACGTTGGCGCCCGATTCGTTGATGAGATCAACCAGTTCGCGAAGCGTGGTCTGGCTGTTGACCTCCAGCATGGTTTCCCATCGTCCATCGATGGCCGTGTCGGATTCGCCCACGAGCCGAAGGTCGGACGCGGTCGTTCCGGAGACAGCCTCGACCGCCATGGGCACGATCGCGTCCCCCTGGGCAACGGTTGAGTCCAGGAGCAGACCATCACCGGTGTCATTGATCCTCGCCTGAACGGCCAGGCCGCGGGAGTTGATCAAGTCGATGATGTCCTGGACCGTCTGGTGCGCAGACGTCACCGTGATCGTGGCCACCGATCCGGTGGCATCTCGAATCCGAAACGAGCCGGCACCGATTCCCTGTCCCTGGTTGAGATCATCGAGCGCCGTCGCCTCGGAGATCCAGCGATGCTGGAGGTTGCCGGAGGACACGGAGACCACGGGTGCATCCACCGCCAGATTCAGTTGATCCGCCAGTTCACCGGATACCACCAGGGAACCGGATCCACCCTGGTCTTCCAACACCAATCCCGAGCCCTGTCGTGACAGGTTCACCCGCAGGCCCGAGTCACTCGCCCAGGCGTTGATGGCCTGGACCAGGTCATCGACGGTCTCGTACTGGGCCAGGCCACTGGCAGAAGCCGTGTTCCCGAAGCGATCGGTAATCGTGATGGAATCCGCACCGGCGAGTCCCGCACCACCATTCAGTTCATGAATCAGAACCGTCCCGGGTCCTCCGATGATCCGACGACCACTGATGGTCCCATTGCTCGCCACGGCATCGGCAAACCCCAACGATGTCACGGCTGATGCGTTCGAAGCCGTCGCCTGGATCGTGAACGCACCGCTCCCACCGGTCGTGTCCTCGATCTCAAGCCGCAGGCCATCCGAAGCGATGCGGGCCACGATGGCGCCGTCCGCTGCCTGGCCGGCCTGGTCCGTGGCCGAGTTGATCGCATCGATCACGGCCTGGATGGTCGGTACACCACCGTCTCCAATGGCCGCGACATCGGCGCCGACGAAACCGCCCGTGGCGCCGGTCGTATCAAGAAGGCCGAGGTCCTCGGCCGTCTGCGTTCCGGATGTTCCGGCACCGTGAACGGACACCAGGTCCGCCGCATCCGCCGGACGGACTTCGAAACCGCGACCATCACTTCTCAATTCAAGGGTCACCAGGCCGCTCGTCGCTGATTCGACACGGTTGCGGACATCACCCACGGTGACGCATCCCGTCAGGTCGATATCCCACGTGGTCGTGCCGCCGCCATCACTCACGAGGTGAATGGCCAAGTCCGGATCTTCCTCATCCGCATCGATGAAGACGCCGCTGCCCCCGTTCAACGCCGAGAGCAGGGTCTGGTCATCCATGTTGACGATCTGTCCCTGTGACAGGTCGATATCGAAAACGCGTCCATCGCTCGTGGTCACCCGCAGATCTGCGACACCTTCACGAACCAGGACACCGTTGCCATCATTCAACGCGGCCAATGACAGGCCGCCGCCGAGAACCGCCAGCGATTCGCCCGCCAGCAGACCATTATTGGATGCGCCGGTCAGCCCCAGGTCCTGGGCGGTGTCCACACCGCCAACCGATGCGACCGTGAAGTCGGCTCCATCGATCGACTCGAGCATGATCGAACCGTTTTCCAGTCGCGCATTGATTCCAAGACCGTTGTCACCGAGACGATCAACAACCTCGTCGATCGTCGCCACATCGCTCAGATCGACCTGCACGGACTCGCCCGTTGCCGCGAGCGTGATCTCGATCACACCTCGCTGCACACCATCACCACCATTGAGCCATGACAAGGGCATGTCCGGCGACAGTCCACCGCCTCCGAACTCAAGACTGGCGCCCTGCAGCCCAAGTGCGGAAACATCCGAAGCGAATCCACTGCTGAGCAACTGGTGATGTGTCGCCAGGCCAGCAGCAATGAACTGGTAGATTCCTGCAGGCGTATCCGATGAAACCGTCGCCGACAGGACGTCCGTGTGACTTGTAGAGGCCGTGACCGCCTGGAACAGGGCTGATGACTGCAGCGGCGTTGTCGTCGTCGTCAGCGCCAGCAAACCGGCATTGATGTCCAGCATCGCCGACTGCCGCGCCTGCAACAGGCCGATGCGAGCCGCCAGGTTCTCGCGGCCCTGTGACTGGTAGGCGAGCATCCGCTCGATGAGCATCGCCGTATCGAATCCGCTGATCAGTCCGTACCCGGATGGAATCGAACCCATGTGGCCTCCCTGCCGCGACAGCGCGCACGACATGCGGCCTGACTGACTGCAAATGGCGAGCCGTCCCGCTTCGCCGTTCACGGTTGTCACCTGACGGGTTGTGATGCGCAGGTGATCGCCGAGGCGCAGTTCCTGCGCCCTGGCGATGACATGATCAACGTGTGAATCAGGTGTTCGGCGTAAAGCCCAGTCGCTTCAGCAGACCATCGAACTGATCCAGCTCGTAGAACTCGATGACCAGGTGACCGCTGCCCTTCTTGCGACCCGCTCGAATCTGGACTCGTGTTCCAAGGTGTTCGCCCAGTTGTCGAGCCAGGTCCTCGTGCTGTCGCCGGCTGGCGTCCAGCTTCTCGTCTCCGTTCGACTGGGTGCGGGCCCGACCGCCCGTGTGCTTCTGGACCCGCGCCTCCAAATCGCGAACCGACCAACTCCCTCGCATGGCCTCGCGGGCAAGCTTCAGCCGCTGTGCTATATTAGTAATTGCTAACAAAGATCGACCATGCCCTGCACTAAGCTCGCCAACCCGGACGAGCTCCCGAGTCCCCTCGTCCAGTTCGTTAAGCCTGATCTGGTTGGTCACCGCGGATCGGGTCAGGCCGACCTGGTCGGCGATCTCCTGGTGGGTCAGACCGAAGTCATCCTGGAGACCTTGGAAGGCCTCCGCACGCTCGATAGGGTTCAGGTCTTCCCGCTGGAGGTTCTCAACCAAGGCCCACTGGGCAGAGTCTCGATCGTCCAAGTTCCGTACCACAGCGGGGATAGCGGCCAGGCCAGCAGCCTGAGCAGCCCTCCAGCGACGCTCACCAACAACCAACTCATAGCCATCCCCGACCTGCCGAACCACGATGGGCTGCATCAGACCAGTCGACTTGATGGATGCCGAAAGCGTCTCCAGGGCCGCCGGATCGAAGTCCTGGCGGGGCTGGTGGGGGTTAGGCCGGATAGCCGTTACCGCGATCTCCTGGAGCCCCAAGCCGCCTCCCGGCGGCGGCGCAGTCGCCGTCTTGGTGTCACCCGATTCACCGCTCTTGCTGGAGAGCGGTACAGCCACGGGCTTGGCAATCATGCTGCTGAGCCCCTTCCCCAATCGCTTCTTCCGTGAAGCCATATCAAACCTCCTTGTCGAGAACCGACCGGCCATGGGGGGATGTTTCACGTGAAACACCGATCCCTACCAGGACACATCGGACTCGACTCGCGACTTATCGCACGATTGCTGCCGGGCGTCAAATACCGTCAACCAATCCCCAGGACAACCGACACTCGCGTCGGTGGGGGAGGGGGGACCGCTTAGCCTGAATTCAATTATAGCAAACACTAACAAGAGGCCAGCCGCCTCCAGCCAGGACGCCCCGAAACCAGTCCCGCCTGAACAGCAAGCCACCCAGCCAGGCAAACCGAACCCAATCAACATCTACAGATACACTGATTTGATTAGTAGATAGCGTCTTTTGAAGCCATATACGTGAAAGTAATCAACAGAACTTCGTTCTGTCGATTACTGAGGCTTATTTATGGCTAAATACCGCTAAATGCCGGCTCAATCGTTCAAGATGACGACGTCATCAGGATCGACATACAGGCTAGCTGAGTCGCCCTGCATGGGCCTGCGGCCCTGGTTCAAGGCCACGGTCCTGACCGAGTGGCCCCCGCCAAAGCTGACCACGGACTGCGTGAGATCGCCAAGGAAGACAATGTCCTCGACCTCCCCGGTCAATGACGAAGCATTGTCACTGGGCGACCACCGGAATGACTCCGGTCGGATGGAGCAGGTCACGTTGCCGCCAGAGGGCACGCCGCTCTCAGGCACATTGGCCACGACCTGGCCAACCACCGTATCCAAGCGGACCTTGTCCCCATCACGGCCTGCGACCGTGGCGGGCAGCAGGTTGGTTTCACCAAGGAACTCGGCTACGAATCGCGTCCGGGGCTGCTGATAGAGCTCCTGGGGAGGACCCAACTGCTGCAGACGGCCATCCTTGAGGACCGCCATGCGATCCGCCATGGAGAGCGCCTCTTCCTGGTCATGCGTGACGTAGACAGTGGTGATACCGGTTGATTTGCACAGCCGACGGATCTCCTGCCGCATCTCCAGCCGAAGCTTCGCATCCAGGTTGCTCAATGGCTCATCCAGCAGGAGCACGCGGGGTTCGACCACCAGGGCTCGTGCCAGGGCCACTCGCTGCTGCTGACCGCCAGAGAGCTCATTGGGACGACGTTGGCCATAGGCCCCCATCTGGACACTCTCCAACGCTGCCGCAACCCGAGCCTTGCGGCCTGCTGAATCCACCTTGCGGATCCGCAGGCCATAGGCGACGTTCTGGGCAACGGTCATGTGGGGCCAGAGGGCGTAGCTCTGGAACACCATCCCGGTATCACGCCGGTTGGGCGGAAGGTAGGTCACGTCGTGATCATCGAAGTGAATCCGACCACCAGTAGGCTCGATGAACCCTGCGATCATCCGCAGCAGGGTGGTCTTGCCGCAGCCAGAAGGCCCCAGCAGGAAGAAGAGCTCACCGGATTGAATATCCAGGTCCACGCCGTCAACCGCGGCCGTGGTCCCGAAGTGCTTTCTGATTCCCTCGATCCTGATGCACGTCATATCCACATGACGATAGCAGGGAGGAGGCCCGTGCGCAACGGCCCCGACTTTCGGCGATGATGGGAGCCATGACGACCGTGGGCATGCCTGACCAACTCGAGCGACTGCAGCAGTGGCGACGACGCCCCATGCGAGCCCGCCGTATCGACGAGGGCATCTCGGCGATCAGCCGCCGCGTCCGACAGCTCCAGCGTCGAATCGGTGGATTCGTCGAAGCCTGGGAGCAGGCCCTGCCCGAGTCACTTCACGAGCGAACCTGCGTTGAGCGTATCCGAGGCGGCGTCGTTGACGTCATCGTGAGCTCCTCCGCCATCTCGTTCGAACTGGATCGACGATTGCGGGACGGACTTCTCGAGGAACTGCGTACCAACTGCCGCGGTTCCCTGGTCCGGGTTCGCCTCCGTGTCGGTCCGCTCGCCGGCGGTCTCAACACCGACTGAGCAACTCGGGAAGCGCCTGGGGTCGCCCCTCGCGATCAAGGCATGCCAGCGTGGTCTCCGCGGTCACCAGCAACTCATCCTGTCGATGCAGCGCATAGCGATGCTTGATCTTGACATGACCGGAATCCACCCAGGTCGTCGTCAACTGCAGGAGATCGTCATAGCGTGCCGGTCGCTTGTATGCGACGGACAGATCAATCACGGCCAGCAGCACGCCGGCGTCCTCCAGCTCGCGATACGTCACCCCGGTTTCCCGAAGCAGTTCGGTACGCCCGATCTCCAGCCACACGGGATAGGCCGTGTGATGCGCCACGCCCATCGGATCGCACTCGGCATAGCGCACTCGGATGTCAATCGTTCCTTCTCGGATGACGTTGGACATGGCGGTGATGATACCGCGGCGAACCATGATCGATCGGTCACTTCCCGATGCAGAACGTCGTGAAGACGCGATCGAGAATGTCCTCCGGCGAAATCACGCCGCTGATCTCACCCAGCGCATCCAGTGCTTCCCGCAACAGGCCGGCCACCAGTTCCGGCGGTGCCGACGATTCGCTCGACACCGCACGCAAAACGCTCACCGTGTCTTCCAATCGACGCCGTGCCTGGACCAGCGCCGATTCCTGCCGAGGCGCCAGGACGAAGGCATCTCCCGCCAGGCTGGATCGCGTATCAGCCAGTCGCTCGGCCAATACACGCTTCAAGGCATCGAGGCCATCACCGTCTGCAGCCGCAACCATCACCTCCACGTCCGGACGCGAACCCGGCTCCTGGTCGGCCTTGGTCCCGACACGCACGAGGTCGTCCGAGGGTGGGGGCGCGGGCGTGCCCGGTGGGAGGCACAGGATCCGGATCTCCGCTCGCTGTCGCGCCTCCGCCGCCACCGCCTGCATGGCTTCCTCCATGAGCGTGCGAGGATCTTCATCACCGGCGACATCAACCAACAGCACCTCGGTCTCGGCATGCGGTGTCAATCGCATGGGTTCCGCCAGTACGTCACGCGTCGTTCCGCTCACGTCAGACACGACGGCACGCGTCGTCTCCAGGAGCGCATTGAACAGGGTCGACTTCCCGGCATTGGGTTCACCATCGAGCACGATCCAGGGCAGTGACTGCAAGGACTCCAGGCCAACGCTTCGATCCAGGTACCGCGTGAGACGATCCACGGCGACGTCCACGCGGGCGTGCAGGTCGTCATCCTTGATGGCCACCACGTCTTCCTCATCCGTGAAGTCAATCCCGGCCTCTACCAATGCCAGCGCCTCTGCCAGTCCCTGCGAAACCTCCTCGACCATCTGCGACAGACGACCATCCTGCATCAATTGCGCCGCGCGGATCTCATCATCCGAACGCGCAGCAATGAGCGCGGCCACCCCTTCCGCTTCAACCAGGTCGATTCGACCCGACAGGAAGGCACGGGCGGTGAACTCCCCCGGGCCGGCCAGCTGGACATTCCAGCCCCGTTCCAGTCCATCGTGCAGCAGCGTCTCGACCATGCGGGCCAGCAGGACCGGATGCCCCGGCGCCTGGATCTCGACGCTGTCTTCACCCGAATAGGAACCGGGACCCGGCGTCACCAGGACCAGGACCGGCACCGACGTGTCATGAAATCGAAAGCGGCGGACATGCACGCCTCGCTCGGCAGGCAGTGACCCGGGACCGAGTCGATGGGCCAGCAGTTCCATCGTCACTGGACCGCTGCACCGGACCAGGCCACGCGCCGAGTGCCCCGGCGGTGATGACACGGCCAGGATCGTCGAACTGAGGTCCATTGGCATTCCGTGACAAGCGAATCGTCAACGTCGCTTCTTGCCGCCACCCTTGCCGCCACCACCCTTGCCGCCACGACGCCGATCAACCATCCGGGCATATGCACGGGACTGCGGATCGCGACCTGACTTGGCGCCGGAATTGGCTGCCCGCGAGGCCACCGTCGAAGCCGTGGCCCGCTTGGGTTCGGCATCGAGGTCCATCTGGTCAACCTGCTTGCGGATGTGCCGGCCCTCGAGCGTTCCGATGATGCTGGACGTCATGATGTACAGCGTCAGGCCCGACGGCGCGGTGTAGAGGAACAACGGGAACGCGACCACGGTCATGACCCGGATCATCTTCTGCTGCGTCTGCTGCTCCGGTGTCATCGCGGCATTCTGCGGCGTGAGGTACTTCTGCTGAAGGAAGAAGAACACGCCCAGGAGAATCGGCAGCAGGTTGATGCCGGTGAGATGCCAGAACAGCAACTGGTAGGGTTCGTCGAACGTGTAGAAGAAGTGGTCCGGAGAAGCCAGGTCAGCCAGGAACGGCCAGCCGTCGAAGAGTTGGAAGAACCCCCAGAACGCCGGCTGCTGGCGAAGCGAATAGCTGAAGTACAACCCGGCGTAGAGTGCGATCCAGATCGGCATCTGGAGCAGCATCGGCAGGCAGCCAAGCATCTGGAACGGGTTGATCCCATGCTCCCGCATGAGCTTCATCTGCTCCTGCTGCATCTTCTTCTTGTCGTCGCCGCACTTCTCACGCAGGCGGTCCATCTCCGGCTTGATCTTCTGCATCTTCCGGCTGAACTTCTGCATGTTGACCTGTGACATCCTCGTGATGGGATGCAGCAGGAAGCGAACGATCATCACCAGCACGATGATGGCGATCCCCCAGTCGAAGACGACGTGGTCCGCGAGGAAGGCCAGGATCGTCAGCAGCAGTTGCGCCAACCACTGGAAGGTGCAGCAGGCACAGATACTGAAGCCGGAGATCTGATAGAGAATCAGCCCGCCCATGTTCAGCGAGACATAGGGTTCATCGCGATCAAGAAGGTCCGCTGCCAGCGGACCGGCGAAGAGCCCCATGCTGAAGTCATGTTGACCACCGGTGGGGATGGCCGTCATCGGGCTGTAGAGACCCGTCTCGACCAGGACCTCTTCATCAATGGTGTACAGCGATCGCTGGATTTCCTGGACGATCGGCTCCAGCGATCGACTCCCGGCGCCGTCAGGGCCCAGGAGCGGGTAAATCGCCATGCCGAAGTAGCGGCTGGTGGAGGCGAACCACGAGAGCGTGAATCCCTCCTCGAGGCTCGTTTCATTGGGCCACAGCGTGACATCATCACTCTTGGCCACATCGCCGTACTCCAGCAGCATCCCCCCATCAGCCACGACGTCAGCGAGGCGATTGGGATCCACCTCGGGGCTGAACTCGTACCCGAAGCGGAAGCGGCGGCGGTCGAGGTACCTCGCTCGATCCGGCGTGAGACTCGGCGGACCATACTGCTGCCACTGGACGGAGAGATCCCGCCCGCTGTGATTGACCACCCGCTGGTACAGGATGATGTCGAATCCATCCTTCAACTCGAAGCGACGGAGGATCTCGAGAACCAACTCGCCATCGCCGTTGATGACCTCGGCCTTGAACATGCCCGGCCCGATGGGCAACCACGCCGTATCGGACAGGAGTGGCATGGGCGACTTCAGGGAGACGACATCATCACCATCCGTCCACTGGACCTGCAGTCCACTGGCAGCCATCAGCGAAATCGGGATCATCTGACCCGCGTATGGAACGGACTGCTCACGCTGCAGGACCATCCGCATGTCATCACCGGGAAGCGTGTACCCCTCGGTGGAGCCCGACGCCTTCGCGGCGAAGTAGGCATCTGCCTGCCGCTTGGCAGCAGCCGTCAACCAGATGTCCGAGAAGGTGATGCTCCCGATACCGCCACCGGTCCGGGTCAGCACGACTTCCATCTTCGCCGCACTCGGATCGAGCAGGCCGCCGAGCGTGGGAAGCGTCTCGTCTTCCGGAACCTCGTGCCGACGCACGGTCAGTCCTTCGAGACTCCGGATCGAACCATCAGTCGTCTTCGAGTCCATCGCCTCCGCGGGGAATGCATCCGCAGCAACGGTCGACTGTGCCGGAGGCGTACTCGCAGGCGGCGTGGTCTCCGCAGCAGCCCCCGCGTCGCCCGCTGACTCCGCTGGTGCCGTTGACTCCGCTGCCGGTGTCGCCTCTGCCGTAGCCGGGTCGGATGAACCGGCCTCCGGCTGTACCGGGTCCGCCTGGACGACCTTCTCCGGCTCCCCGGCCTTCTTGGCCATCTTGGGCGAGAACACGACCATCGCGACGATGGCGCCGGCAATCGCCAGCACCACGAGGGGAACGATGAGGCGGATACGCTTGTTGACTCGCGGGCTCATACCCGTCCGGGTGGGCGACGGCACGATCGGCTCACCGTCCTTCCAGGAGTCGATCACCCAGCCAGTTGTTCAACTCCGGGATCGCGTAGATCTTCTGAACAACCGACTCGACGTCGTACTCAAGACGATGGAACTCCACCGCGTTGGCCGTCTCATCATGGATCGCGTAACTCGCCCGCGGATCGAGATCACGCGGCTGCCCCACCGAACCGGGGTTGATGATCACGCGTTCCTCATCATTGAACTGGTAGACACCACCAAGATCAGTCGGGGGGTAGAAGTCCGGCTCGTTGGTGAACACACCCGGCACGTGGGTATGTCCCACGAAGCAGTGTCGATCCACCAGCTCGAAGATCTGCGACATCTTCACCGGTGAGTTGATCGCGTCCTCGGGGAAGATGTACTCATTGATCGGGCGACGGGGGGATCCGTGCACGCACAGGAACGAATCAAACGTGCTTCGAACTCGAAGCGTTCCCAGGAACTCCCAACGGCGTTCCGCCTCGTCATCATCCTGTTCGCGTTTGAACTGATCCCGTGTCCAGTACGCCGCCTGTTCCGCGGCCGCATTGAAGTTGGTTGGTTCGTACAGCGCGCCGTAGTCATGATTGCCCAGCAGTGACCACTCGCAACGCTGGGCCACCAACTCGACGCAGTCGACGGGATCGGGGCCATAGCCGAGGATGTCACCAAGGCAGATGACCCGATCGACCTTCCGGCTGTCGATGTCCGCGAGAACCGTCGTCAACGCCTCTACGTTGCCATGGATGTCACTGATAATGGCGGTGCGCATGACGCACTCCTGCAACGGGTTGAGGACGACAAGGGTGAGCCGCGGATGCTACGGCGACGGTCTCCGGGGCGTCAATCGAACTACGCGTCCAAACGCACCCACCAGGCCATTTCGATAGTCCCGAAAAGCCCCCAACAGGCCCAACTCAGGGCACTTGGAATACCCCACATGCATTACAAGCATCGTTTAATTCACGTAAGCCGTTTGTTGCCATTGGATTGAGTGGGCTTGAGCCCTTGGAATCTGCAGGTTATCCACTGCCCGCCCCCAGCCAAGGTGGCTGATAGCAGGCGTTTCCATCCGCCTGACGGGCCCTTGGCGGCGGCGTCAGGCCACTACAATGCCCGCCCATTTCCAGGGGTCCATACCCAGCCGCAGGAGCCTCAGCGTGGCCAACGAGCAGCATTTTGACCTTGTCGTGATCGGATCCGGACCCGGCGGCTACGTCGGCGCCATCCGGGCAGCCCAGCTGGGCATGAAGACCGCCATCATCGAGCGCAACCGCCTCGGCGGGGTCTGCCTCAACTGGGGCTGTATTCCCAGCAAGGCACTCCTGCATGTTGCAGAGGCCTACAGCGAGTCCGTCTCACACGGCGGCGAGTGGGGACTGTCATTCGACAACGCAACCGTCGACTGGAGCAAGGTGATCGGCGCCAGTCGCGGCGCGGCCGACAAGCTCAACAAGGGCGTCGGTTTCCTGATGAAGAAGAACACGGTCACGACGATCGAAGGCCATGCGCGCATCACCAGTGGACGCCAGGGCGACTCACCCTGTCGCATCGACGTGCTGAAAGCAGATGAGGACTACTACCACGGAAGCGGCGCCGAAGTCACGTCCACCGTCACGGCCGATCGAATCATGATCGCCACGGGCGCCGCGCCTCGGGGGCTGCCCTTCGCACCCTTCGACGGCAAGACCATCATCTCGTCCCATGAGGCGATGGTGCTGCCCGAGCAACCAGAGTCGCTCATCGTTGTCGGCAGTGGCGCCATCGGCATGGAGTTCGCCTACTTCTACAACGCGATGGGGACCAAGGTCACGGTCATCGAGATGCTCGACCGGATCCTTCCCAACGAAGATCACGATGTTTCCGCAGCAGCCCTGAAGGCGTTCAAGAAGCAGGGCATCGAGTTCCATGTCGGCGCCATGACCACGGCGATCGATGCGAACGACGCCGGCGCCACCGTTACGATCGCCGATGCCAAGGACGAGTCCAAGACGCAGCAGCTCTCGGCCGCCAAGGTCCTCGTGGGCATCGGTGTACAAGGTCGGTACGACGGCCTCTTTGCTGACGACCTCGGTGTCGCAACGGAGAAGGGCAGCATCAAGACCGACTATCGCGACGTCGAGGAACCCACCTATCAGACGAGTGTCGAGGGCATCTATGCCATCGGCGACATCATCGGCCCGCCCTGGCTGGCCCACGTTTCCTCTGAGGAAGCCGTCACCTGCGTCGAGCGGATGGCCGGACACCACACCCTGGGGGTGGACTACGACGCCATTCCCGGCTGCACCTACACCAATCCCCAGGTGGCCTGCATCGGCCTGACGGAGCAGGCGGCCAAGGATGCCGGCATCGAGTACGAGACCGGCAAGTTCTCCTTCCAGGCCCTCGGCAAGGCCGTGGCCACCGGTGCCACGACCGGCTTCGTCAAGATCATCGTGTCCAAGCCCTACGGCGAGATCCTCGGGGCGCACATCATCGGCGCCGATGCCTCGGAACTGATCCACGAGTTCTGCCTGGCCATCCGCCTCGAGGCGACGGCTGAGGACATCATCTCGACGATGCACGCCCATCCCACGATGGCCGAGTCGATCCATGAAGCCGCCCTGGACACCGAGGACCGGGTGATCAACAGCTGACCCAGTCATTTCCGCGTTCCCATCGGCACGTTATCCTGCGCGTCATGGCGATCACGTTTCATGACCATGTCCTGCCCAATGGCCTCCGCATTGCCGCCGAGGTCGATCCAGACGCACACTCGGCCGCGGTCGGGTTCTTCGTACGCACCGGCGCACGGGACGAATCCACCGAGGAGATGGGCGTCAGCCACTTCCTCGAGCACATGATGTTCAAGGGCTCGACCCAGCGGACCGGCGAGCAGGTCGATCGTGACCTTGACGATCTCGGTGGCCGACACAATGCCTATACCTCGGCCGAAACCACGGCCTTCCATGTCCACTGCCTCCCCGAGTCGCTGCCGGAAGCCTCGGACATCCTCGCGGACATCCTCCGACCCGCCTTGCGCGAGTCGGACTTCGATGATGAGAAGAAGGTGATCCTCGAGGAGATCGCCATGTATGAGGATCAGCCCTTCTGGCGACTCTACGAACGGGCCAGCGAGGTCTACTACGGCACGCATCCACTGGGACACCGGGTGCTCGGCACCAGTGATTCCGTCAGTGGACTGAGTTGCGATCGCATGCGCCGGTACTTCGAGCAGCGCTACAGCGCGGACAACACCGTCGTCGCCATGGCGGGGGCGCTCGATTTCGACGCCATGGTCGGCCGCCTCGAATCCGCCTGCGGAGACTGGGCCCGCACCGATACCGAACGGATGTACCAGGAGATGACACACTCGGAGACGGCGTTCACCGAGGCCTGTGACCGAATCAACCGGGACTACATGCTGATGCTGGCGCCGGCCCCGGCCGTGCAGGACAACCGGCGTCACGCCGCGGCGTTGATGGCCTGGATCCTCGGGAGCGCCGATGGTTCACGGCTGTACTGGTCATTGATCGAAACCGGCCAGGCAGAGGCCGCGCAGGCCCAGTACGAGGGACGGGATCGCACCGGGCAGTTCCTGATCTGGTGCATCTGCGATCCGGAGACGGCCGACGAGGTCGAAACGACGATTCGCCAGGAAATCGACAACCTGGTGTCATCGATCACCGAGGATGACCTGGAGCGTGTCCGGGCCAAGGCGGCCACCGCCATCACCCTGCATGGCGAACTGCCCGCTGGTCGCATGCAGCGACTGGGACGGCTCCTCATGACCCAGGACGACTGGATTCCGTTGGAAGATGAACTCGATCGCATCTGCCGAGTCACCACCCAGGACATTGCAGAAGTGGCGGACGAGTACCCGATGACGCCCGTCGTCACCGGTCACCTTCGCGGCAGTTGATCCGGCCCTAGGCCGCGGCCCGCCAGGTCGCAACACCATTTCCACCGCGACGCTTGGCGACGTACATCGCCTGGTCGGCACAGGTGACGAGCATCTCGGGTGATTCGATCGGATTGGTTTCATCCGGATCAAACGTGGCCAGCCCCATGCTCGAGGTCAGTGTCATGTCACCGGTCGGTTCATGCGGTGAGTCCGAGGACTCCACTCGAAGTGGTGTCGACGCGAGCACGGTGAGGATGTCCTCGGCCACGCGGCGGGCATCGTCCTCGCCACAGCCGGGGAGCAGCAGCACGAACTCGTCACCACCGAAGCGGCAGACGATGTCCTCGCGACGAGCCCGGTCCTGCATGATGCCGGCGAAGTGCTTGAGCACGGCATCGCCAACGGCATGTCCATAGCGGTCATTGATCGGCTTGAAGCGATCGGCATCGCAGAACAGGAGCGACAGGCATCGCCCGGACTCGGCCGTCTCGCTGAACATCCGGGTGAGTTGGTTGTCGAATCCCGATCGATCCAGCAGCCCCGTGAGGCCGTCCCGGTTGATCTTCTCGGTGAGGTCGATGTTGCGTTGCTGCAGATCGCGTGCGTGCCGGCCCATGTCGATCTGATGCTGGAAGAGCTGCGTCTCCGCCCGGGCCATCAGGCGTTCCACGTCGGGCGTGCTGCCGGTATCAACCCGGAAGAAGGACGACACGGACTTCGCCGCTTCAGCGGTCGCCGTGAGGATCTTTTCCGCGTCCCGCGCGTCGATATCGAACCATGTCCGGGCCAGTCGGCGGTAGGCATTCAACGCTCGATGATGAGGCGTCATCACCAGGCTCGCCGCCATCGCGCCGGCCAGATCAATGAGGCGAGCCGGCGCCTGCCAGCACTCGTCCGCGGACTGTGAATCATGATGCCAGCGAATCGCCGCGACCTGCGCCATGGGCAGCTTCCACTGCTCGGCAACCGATGCGCCGATTTCCGGGTGCGTCACCTGGAACAGATCGCGTTCCAGTCGGCACAGCTCATGATGGTCTCCACGTACCGCTTCGATCGCCTCGACGTACTGCCGACCGAACCGGTGGTACATCGCGATCATGCCGAAGTCCTGCATCAACCCGGCGAAGAAGGCCTCCTCCGGATCCCACGTCCCCAGCGCGCGGGCCAGTTCACGAGCCGCCACCGCGGTGTGAATGGACCGTCGCCAATAGTCGCCATAGTCGAAGCCCAGGCGGTCACGCCCCTGGCCATCGATCGTGTCGACCAGGCTGAAGCTCAGGACCAGTGTCTTGACCGTATTCAAGCCGAGGAAGACCATCGCCTGCTGCACGGTGCCGCACGGGCGAGACAGTCCGTAGTAGCTGGAGTTGACGGTACGCAGCACCTTGGCCGCCAGGGCCTGGTCCAGTTGCACCGTATCGGCAATGCGAAGCACGTCGATCTCGCTGCCGGAGGTCATGTCCAGGACCTCGGCCGCAACAGCTGGCAGCGTGGGCAGACGATGCCCGGCCAAGATGTCTTCGACCACCTGAAGTTCAGGCACGGCTCGGATCTCCTCGTATCTCCGTATCGCCCCCGGTCTCCATACCGGAGGCGCTCGCACGGTCCCGGTATCGACCGGTTTCCAGCGTCGATCCAGTTCGATGAGTGACCTCGCCAAGGTCAACACAAAGAACCATGGGCCATGGAACAGGGCGGTTGTTCTCGGACCATGCGATGGACCAACGTCCGAGGCGACCTACCCCAGGTCACCGAAGGCCCAGTGCATGGACTCCGGCGCTTCTCCCAGCAACGAACGGAAACAGACCGCGAGCAGTCGATTGGCCCGCGGAACGCCATCGATATTGGCCGCCGCCGCCACGAAGTCACCCGCGGCCACGTTTCGGAGCAGGTCGATCGTCTCCCGACGAACGCGAACCGCGTCAGCGGCCTGGCTGGTCTCGACGACGCCACCGCGGAGTGGACTGAACTGCATGACTGTCGCCGTGGGGTCGAGGGGCTGGCCGGTTCCCGCATCGAGATCCAGTTCCGGTCGGTAGCCGCAGACCTCCATCAGCCGCCATTGGAAGATGAGGGTCTCGATCCCGATTCGGTCCCGATCCCGGCACGCCTGCAGGGCGGAGTCGAGGGCCTGGAAAACCTCCGGATGGGGGTCCTGCTCCTTCAGCATGCGATGGGTCAGATCCACCATGTAGATCCCGGCTCGATTGGCGACCAGGTGCTGTCGAGAGGCCCAGTAGACCTCCGAAAGATGCCATTCGGTGATGGTCGACAGATCCCGGCCCGCCTTCACGATCAGCGTGATCTGGCCCCGGGTCAGGGGATCAAATCCCCCCGAGAAACGGGCGTCAGCCCGCTTGGACCCCTTCGCCAGGCCTCGCAGGAGGCCATGGGACTCGGTCAGCAGGCTCACGGTCTGGGAGGTCTCCGAGTAGTCCCAGCGTCGCAGGCAGATCGCGGTGTCGGTGATCGTCGGCACTGTCAGGATGCTAACAGCGCCCCGTGGGCAACTCGAAACGGGCGCATTTTGCCGGCCAGGACCGATATAGTGAACAGCATGGTGAGTGACGCAGGGAGGCGTGGACCGCGGATCGTAGCGGTCATCAACCAGAAGGGCGGCGTAGGCAAGACGACCTCCGCCGTGAATCTCGGTGCTGCATTGTCCGAAGCCGGACAACGCGTGCTGATGATTGATCTCGACCCGCAGGCCCACATGAGCCTGCACCTGGGGGTCGATGCCACCACCATCGAACGAAGCGTGTACGACATTCTCGTGGATGAGTCATGCGCGGTCTCCGACACCGTGATCCGCGTTGATGACAATCTCGATGCCATCGCCGCCGAGACGGACCTCGCCGCCGCCGAATCCGAGTTGGCGGACGTCGCCGACCGCAACGAGATCCTGCGGACGCGGTTGGACGGGATCCTGTCGAGATATGACGTCGTCCTGATCGACTGCCCACCCAGCCTCGGGTTGCTGACGCTCAATGCACTGGCCATGGCCACCGAGGTGTTCGTCCCGATGCAGGCGCACTTCCTGGCGCTACAGGGCGTCGGCAAGCTGCTGGAGACCATCGGCATGGTGTGCAGTTCGGTGAACCCCGACCTCCAGGTCACCGGGATCATCCTCTGCATGCATGAGCGGCAGACGATGCTGGCCCGCGAAGTGGTGTCCGACCTCGAAAGCTTCATCACCTCGTCGAGGGACCAGGACGTCCCGTGGCGTGCCTGCCGCGTGCTGCAACCACCCATTCGACGCAACATCAAGCTGGCCGAGGCGCCCAGCTTCGGACAGACGATTTTCCAATACGAATCGGACTGCCACGGCGCCCGCGACTATCGCAAGCTTGCCGCTGATGTCATGGCTGGTTGGGTGACACCCACCACCACGGTCCAGGCGGAAGAAGAGCCGCCATGCGTGGTCACGCCCGGCGAGACCACGGGTTCCGACCGAGATCGTGTCGAGTCCGCCTAGAAAACCCCGCAGCACGCACCTCGCCCAGGTCGCCAGGCCCTGGCGGTTGTTGTTCTTGGTCTACTTCGTGCTGCTGACCATCGGCACCCACCTGCCCAGCACCGACTTGACCGGACAGGGCTCGGTTCTGCCGGACAAGTTGATCCACTTCTTCGCCTTCGGGATTCTCACGCTCCTGCTCTGGCGATCAAGATTGATCCCCCTGGCCTGGCTGGTGCCCGCGGCCGTCAGCGTCTGGATTCCGATCGACGAGTGGACCCAGCAGTTGGCCGGCCCGGGACGGGTCATTGCCCTGGATGACATGATCGCCGGATGGATGGGCGTGGCCACGGCCACGAGCCTGATCTTCGTGCTCTCCCCATGGGGATCGACCCCGCTGCGGGCCAGCCGCCGCCGATTCCACTACCTCATGGACCAGGTGGTGGCCGATCGTCGGGTCGGTCTTCGCCTGATATTCATTCCCTCGATCGCCTTTCTCATCCTGTTCTTCGTCCCCTGGACACTCGCGGAGTACTGGCCTCCGATGGCCTGGGCGGGAACCTATGTCCAGTCGCTGTTCCTGGGTTGTCTCGCGGTCACGGTGAGCATCGGCCTTCTGCTGCTGACCGCTCCCTTCCGGGCCGCGGCGACCCGGCTGCGAGAAGAGACGCCATGCCTGGACTGCGGTGAACCACTCTCCCTGGACACGGCCGACGAGCATGGCGGCGTGACCTGCCCCACGTGCAGCAGCTATGGATGGGGGGCGCAGTGGGAGCCACTGGTCACACCGCCCACGGTCCTGTCCATCACGCCCCGGTTCATCCTGGGACTCGCCTGCTTCCTGGTTGTCGCCGTGGGCTGGATCTCACTGGGTGAGTTGATTCTCCAGTCCACGCCACCCACCTTCGCAAAGACGATCGAGCTGCCACTGTTCCTGCTTGGCGCCGCCATCGGTGCCGCAGCGGCGACCGCCATCATTGCCGGACTGACCAGTCGCAAGGTCACGAGAATGGGCTGGACCTGTCCCGCCTGCACCTTTGACCTGAGCGGCGCGCCATCACAGGCCGCCCTGCGCCGATGCCCCGAGTGCACCCGCATGGTCATGGACTGGCAGAACGCCCAACGGGCGGACGAGGTGCACTTCGAACGTCACGCCCGGACCGTGATGTCAATCACGGCCGTCAGCCGGGTGACCGGGCTCGCCCGCGAAGCCGTGCTCAGCCGCATCCTGGGAACCGACGCGCTCCTGAGTTCCTACTACTTCGCCTTCCTTGTTCCCAACCTGTTCCGTCGGCTCTTCGGTGAAGGCGCCCTGGCCGCGGCCTTCCTGCCCACCTACGAGAAGCTCAATCGCGAGGACCCTGTCATCGCGCGGCAACTGGCCTCGGCGACCATGGGCATCGTGCTGGTGATCACGGGTGTGCTCGTCGCCATCGCCGAACTGATCGTTGTCGCGATCTCCGCCATGATGACCGATCCAGGTCCGGCGCTCTGGCTCCTGATGATCATGCTGCCCTATGCGCCACTGGTGTGCGTGGTCGCCATCCTGGGCGCCATGCTCCAGGTGCATGGTCGATTCGGCCCCACGGCTGCCGCTCCCATCGTGCTGAATGCCACCATCACGGCCGCCGCGATCATCGGCTACACCGTCTTCGGACTCGAATCGAGCGACAGCCGGCTCATGCTGGTCGAAGCGATGTCCATCGCCGTCGTCCTCGCCGGACTGATCCAGGTGGCGTGGTCTTGGATCGCCTTGCGCAGCCACGAGAAGATCGGTATTCGGCTCAGTGGCGCCCGCGACCATGTCCGCGAGATGTTCCGCAAGGCCGGCCCCATGATCCTCGGGCTCGGCGTGCTCCAGGTGAACACGCTCATCGACGGGCTGATCGCCAGCTACGCCAACTACCGTGGTTCGCGGCAGTTCTTCGACCTGACCTGGCCCCTGGATGAACATGCCATGGCGGTGCTGAACTTCGCCCAGCGGCTTTACCAGTTTCCACTGGGGGTCTTCGGGATTGCCGTTGCCACCGCGATCTACCCCATGCTCTCACGCCTGGCGGACGATCGGCCGGCCTTCAGCGACATGGTCCGGCGCGGACTGCGACTCGTGTTCTTCATCGGCTTCCCCGCCAGCCTCGGACTCATGATCGTCGCGCGGCCGTTGACCGCGACGATCCTGCAGGGCGGCGCCTTCAGCAGCAGCGACACGGGCCGGGTGGCCTTCGTCCTGCTGGGCTACGCCTCCTGCGTCTGGGCCTACTCCATGATCCAGGTTGTCACCCGCGCCTTCTATGCCAAGGGTGACACGATGACGCCGGTCCGGATCGCGATCTCGGTCGTGGTCCTGAACCTGGTGCTGAACCTCGTGCTGATCTGGACCCCATTGAGGGAAGCCGGCCTGGCCTGGTCGACCGCGATCTGTGCCACGCTTCAGTTGACGATCCTGCTGCGGTACCTGCGCCGACACGTGGACCTCCCGCTCGACCGATCGACCCGCGTGTCGTTCATGAAGACAGTCGCGCTGACCCTGGTGATGGTCGTCGCCCTGGAGGGGGTGATGCTGATGCCGTTCGAGTGGTATTGGATCCAGTACGTCCAGCAACTGGCCACGCTGGTCCTGGTCGGGACACTGGTGATTGCCGGCGGCGCCAAGCTGCTTGGCATGCCGGAACTGCGATGGGCCCTGGGCGGTCGGGCCTCACCCAACGGCGGCTAACGGGCCTCGACGTGTTCTGATTCGATGCGCCAGTCCCGTCCATCACGGATCACGGGGCGATACAACGTGTCGCGTTCGCGTGGAACGAAACCCGCCTCGCGAATGGCCCGCTTGAGATCCTTGACCGTCGTCTCCTGGTGCGTGCCGGCGCCTTCGACCTTCGTGATGTCGTACCACACGACGGTGCCGTCAATGTCATTGGCACCGTTCTGCAGCATGAACTGGGCCATGTCGAGCGTATGCATGATCCAGAAGGCCTTCATGTGGGGAATGTTGTCCAGCATGAGCCGCATGACCGCGATCATCCGCAGGTTCTCGAGGCCGATCGGCCCGGGGAGATGCTGGAGTTCACTCTCATCGGGAATGAACGGCAGCGGAACGATGGTCTGGAACCACCCCTGCGTCGCCTCGTCTTCTTCACCGGGCGCCAGGTACGGCAGGCGTCCGCGTGGATATCGATCGTCGGGCCCCGTCAGGACGATGGCCTGGTCATCCCCGTCGCCGGGATCCGCCTGGCCGACAATGCCCTGGCCGTCCGCCCAGGCAGCCAACGCACGATCCTGCTGGCGACGGAGCATCAACATGTGCTTGATCCGTTCCTCCAGGCGCTCGACGTGGCCATAGAGCATGGTGGCGTTGGAGTTGAGGCCCAGTTCATGCGCCGCACGATGCACGTCCAGCCAGACGTCGCCCCGGATCTTCCCCTTGAAGGCCTCGTCATGCACGCGGTCGTCGAAGACCTCGGCGCCACCGCCGGGCAGTGAGCCCAGGCCCGCTTCCTTCAGGTCCCGCAGGACGGACAGGATGCCGTCATAGCCATCGCGGCCACGCTTCGAGACCCTGGCCAGGTGCACGATCTCGACGGCGGTAAAGGCCTTGATGTGTACCGAGGGAGCATGCTCGCGGATGGTCCGCATCATGTCGGTGTAGTAATCGAAGGACAGCCAGGGGTGGAGCCCCCCGACGATGTGCAGTTCCGTGGCGCCCGCCTCGACGGCCCCGAGCGCCTCGCGGCGGATGTCATCCAGCGAGTGCTGGTAGGCACCGTCCTGGTCCTTCTTGCGATGGAAGGAGCAGAAGGTGCAGGACAGGGCACAGATGTTCGAGTAGTTGATGTGCTTGTTGACGTTGTACCAGGTGGTCAACCCATGCATCCGCCGTCGCACCTGGTCCGCAAGCCGGCACACCGTCCAGACGTCCGATGTCCGCAGCAGCGTCAGGCCATCCTCCGCGGACAGCCGCTCGCCGGCCTCGACGCGGTCCCGGATGGGGACCAGTTCCGGATCGATCCGCAGGTCGGTTGATGTGGTGGCGGTGGACATGGCAGCAGGGCATGGTACGCGATCAGGGCCCTCCTTCCCCGCACAGATCGGAGAACTCCAACGGCCCCTGGCCAGTTCCGCCCGGGCCGGGCTTCAGCGACCGCCGCGGGACGACGATGACAAGAAGCGAGAGACGAGGAGAACAAGGACCACGCGATGCCCTGCCGGGTCACGGCAAGGGAGGCATGATGGACAACCGCTTGTCCCGTATTGGTGGGGGGGCCGGCGATCGCCCGGCGGCGGCCGACGCCCCGGACACGACAGCACCCGAGGGGACCGACGTGCTCGGTCTGCTCGAGGACATCGAATCACAGTTCCAGCAGCTCCGCGCGATCGGCGATGACCAGGTTCACGCCTTGCGCGATGTGGCCGAGCGGGCCGCCCGGCTCGATGAGCAGGAGGCCACGCTCGCCACGGCGAGACAGAAGCTGGAAGAGGACACGCAGGAGTGGGTCGCTGCCCGTGAACGCGAGCAGCAGTCCCTGGACGACGCGAAAGCCTGTCTCGAGGCCGACCGCGAATCACAGGCCCGACGATTGTCCGAGGACAAGGACACGGTCGCACGCGATCGACAATCGCTCGATGACGACCGAGAACGGTCGCGGCGGGAATCCGACACCGTTCGTGCCGCACTGGCAACCACGCGATCCGAGTTGGAAGAACGCGAGCGTGACCTGGATGAACGGACCGCCGGTCATGAGAATGCCTGCCGCGAATGGGATGCTGAGAAAGCCCGGGTCGAGGCCGAGACCGAGGCCTCACGGGAAGAACACCTTCGCCTGATCGACGCCCTGCACGCCGCCCGGCAACTGGTGGACAAGCGCGGTCGACGAACCCGCTCGCTCGCCCGCCGGGAAGAAACCCTCCGCCGGGACCGCCGCCTGTTGCGTCGGCGCCGACATGCCCTGGAGTGTGCCAATCGGGCGCACCGTCGGCGGATCACGATGCTGGAGGATGAAGCCGCTACACGCCAGTCTCGACTGGATGAAGCGGGCCGTCGAATGCGCCAGTTCATGGAGCACCTTCGCGAGCAGGCGGACCTGATTCAACGCGGTCATGCGGCAATGGCACTGGTGAATGACCTCCGGCGGCAGGTCGAGCAGTTGGAAGCGCAGGCCCAGGAGAGACCCGAGCCCGAGTCCGTCCCGGCGGACACCCTGGCCCGGATCGAGGAACTCGAGCGCGAGGTCGAGTCTGCACGCTCGGAACTGGCGGCCGTCGAACCGCAGCTCCAGGAACTGGAGACCCTCCGCGAAGCCCGCCAGCACACGCCGTCGGACTCCGAGGTCATGATCGAGGATCGCACTCGTCGCCTGGGAGAAGTGGCGCAACACCTGCATCGTCGACGGACACGCCTGAAGCGTGTCCGCGATGCCCTCGGCCGATCGCGGGATCACACCGCTGCAGAACAGCCCGAGGCCATGCAACAACGGCTTCGTCAATCCGAGATCATCGAGCAGCGACAACAGGAACTGGACAACGTCCAGCGGATGCTTGCTTCATCCGAGAAGAAGATGATCAAGCGATGGGCCGCCCCCGCGGCCCTGGTCCTGACATCACGAGCGTTGCTTGTCCTGACCGTGATCGGAGCCGCCAGTTGGTTCGCCGCCGAGAACGTGACGCCACCGGTACGGACCGCCTCGGTCGTGCTCTCTCCCGTCCTGGCCTCCGGTGAGGCGATGGATGAAGAGACCGCCGCCGCCTGGACCGCCTTCCATGAGGCACAACTGGGATCTGAACGGTTCATCCGGGATGTCGCCAAGCGATCCGCGGCCCGACACCTGTCCCCCTGGGACACCAGGGCGTCCGTTGATCGCGTCATGCGGAACGGGATCACGATCGACAGCGCCGACCCCGGTCGACTCGTGCTTACGCTGCCGTCGGATGATCCCAATCGCGCCGCGGCATTTCTCGACGTGCTGGCCACCAGCATGACGGCGGGCGCCAAGCGCACGATCGCCTCACGACCCGGTGGACACGTGTCGAAGGTCCTCGACGATCGAACCGACGACGGCGTGCTTCGGTTCGCACGCATCGACTGGACACCGCAACGTGATGATCGGCTGGTCACTGCCGGCGTGTTCTTCGGCGGCGGCGTCCTGTTGGTCGGACTCATCATGAGCCTGGTCTATGGTCGCCTCCTGCGGGCCAAGCGCATCTTCGAGCAGTCGCATGCGTTGGATTTTGACGTTCCGATCACACCGGCTCGTCCGATATGAACCCGCTGGGTCGTGATGGCACGATCCCACCAGATCATCACGGCGGCTTCTGCGCCCCGGATCAAACATCACCCCAAAGTCACCCCGTTGGTGGGCCGATGACCAGTATTGGCCCGGCGTGATTGCCGCTCCCGGGCCAGTGCTGGAGCCCCTCGATGCACACCGACTCACGACGCAACCGAGCGATCTGGCCACTGGGACCGATTCCGTTCCCGGTGGAAGCCGCCCGTCGCCTGCGTCGCAATGCGCAGGTCATTCACGAGATGACCGGCCGGACCGCCCGGACGCTGGCCGATCGACGAATGCACGTGCTGGCCCGTCGGCTGGGATGCCTGGGTCACTTCGAGTTGGATGGCGACGAGCCGACGGCCGCCTGATCGTTGACGGTCACGCTGTCCGCGACCGGTCCGATCTCGACATTCGGACGTGACGCCTGCACGATGGCCGCCAGGACACATCGCCGTCGATATGACTCGTCATTGATGAACTCCAGCGACGGTACCTGCGCCAGCCACTGCGAACGGGCCGCGACCACTTCCTCCGACACGGGCACCCGCGTATTGCGCGGCGTCACATCGATGGCCCCCCGGCCCGTACTGGCGACGGCCTCGATCACCGAGGACGGCAACCGACGATCCAACAGGATCGCTTCGATGCGAGATTCCTCCACGCGCGACGAGGGAACCGCATTCAGCGGGATGTAGTTCGCCTGCTGATCGGCGATCTGGGGCAGAACATCATCCGGTCCGCCGATGTAGAACATCGTTCCGGCGGGCACGGAGGTCACGACGCCATCGTCCGTATCCACGTAGAGCGACCGCGGGAACACGGCCCACAGGCCACTGTTCCGACGAACGTAGCTATTGGCCCCGACCGGCAGTTGGTAGAGGTCATTGAAGTTGTAGGGTTGGTTCAAGCCGTACTGAACCCACCGAAGACTGGTGGACAGCGGTCCGTGGTCACCCACCTGCTGCTCGACCGGGATCAAGCCATCCAGGGGCTCCTGCTGCGCAGCAGCAGGCTGGGCCACCGAAAGCAGCGCCAGGCCAAGCAGGATGTGAAACAGGGGTCGGCTCATGATCAAACCAAGCGTACACTCCGCATCGACACGCGACCCGGGATTCGTGTTGAATTCCGACTCCCCTCGACGCCGGCCACGCTCATGACCTCACCAGCCCCCTGGCCCCATACGATCGTCATCCTCGCTGGCGGTGCCTCCCGCCGGATGGGCGAGCCCAAGCATGCCCTTCAGCTGGCCGACGGACGGACGTTGGCCGACCTGGCCGCCTCGCTGGCCCGGGCCACGGCTCGACGAGTCGTCGTCTCCGGGCCGACGTCCGTGCTACCGGACCTGGAGCACATCGCTGATCGGACACCCGACGGCGGACCCCTGGCCGGGATCGAAGCGGTCATGGCCTCCGGCGGTGACGATCAGTACCTCTTCCTGCCCTGCGACATGCCGGGATTGACCCCGGAACTGCTCACCCGGCTGGCCGCTGGCCTGCAGGAGGCGGACGCCACGGTCTTCCAGCGGCCGGGCCCGGGACCACGACCGGTCCTGCCCCTGGGCCTTCGGGATACGCCTTCCGTTCATGATGCGCTTGGCCCGGGCGCCGTACACCAACTGGTGGAGAGGCTCGATCCGGTACTGGTCCCGGTCACGGCCGAAGAAGATTGCTTTCTTTTGAATATCAACACACCAGCAGAATGGGATGACTTCTATCGTTCACTTCGATGATTGATGGCGTCTTCCCGGGGGGTCGATTTCGAACTACTCTCACGACGAGTCGAGACCGAGGAGTTTTCACGATGATTGCATTCCGCACCCTGGCCACCGCCACCACGCTTGCCGTCGCCCTGCTGACGACGCTGCCCGCCTGCCAGCAGACCGAACGGATCCCGGGCGTCCAGAGACCGGCACACCCGATGGTGGATGGCCTCCCCAATGGCCGCACCCGCGGAACAGTCGAACTGCCGACCATCGACCTGACCGGCAACACGGTGGCCTGGACCACCTTCGAGCCCACGATCATCGACACCCGGACGTTTCCGCAGCCGGCCACCCAGGGCGCGCCATGGAATGGCGACACCCGCCGCCCGGGTCGACTGCTGCCACCGCACAGTCGCGACAAGACCCTGCCGGAGGGACCGACCAATGACCTCACCTCTGGTGGACTGCTCGACCGTGGTCGGGTCGATGCCGGACCGCTCTTTCCCGCGATCTACCAGACCCCCTGGACACCACCGGATCCCTCCATCGCCGTGGGACCGGACCACGTGGTGGTCAGCGTGAACATGGCGATCGCCATCTACGATCGGGCCGGGAACGAACAGTTCTTCTCGAATCTCGACAGCACCGGCGACCCGGGCTTCTTCGAAGAGGTTGGCGCCGGCGACTTCACCTTTGATCCCAAGTGCTTCTATGACCCGGCGATCGAACGATTCGTGATCCTCGCCCTGGAGGTCTACAACAACCCCGACGAAGGTTGGATGACGATTGCCATCTCCGATGACAGTGACCCCAACGGCATCTGGTACAAGTACCGCACCTGGGCCGTGATCACGGACGAGGGCCGCGAGTACTGGCCCGACTACCCCGGCCTGGGCTTCGATGACAACGCGTTCTATGTCACGGCCAACATGTTCGGCTTCCAGAGTGGGTTCGCCGGCGTGCTCTTCCGCGCCTTCCCGAAGGCGCCGATGCTTGATGGCGATCCCGTCACGGTGATCGACGTCCGGGACCCCAACGGCGCTTCCGCCCAGGTCGCACAGTGCCTCGACTCCCGTGACACGCCACTGTTCGTTTCCCGCCGGAGTTCCAGCCGCCTCCGCCTGCAAGCTATCGAAGACCCGCTGGGCACGCCCAATCTCGTCACCGTCGATGTCGACGTGCCGGAGTACCAGGGGCCGTCTGGCGATGCACCCAACCTCAACGGAGGTGAACTCGACACGCTTGATGGCCGCATCATGAACGTGATGTGGCGGGACAGCGGGCTCTGGACAGCACATGCCGTCCGGGGAACCGGCGGGAACACCAAGTCCCGCTGGTATCACTTCGACATGAGTGGATTCCCCGGTGGCGGCACGCCCAGCCTCATTGAATCCGGTGACATCGACCTGGGCAGCGGGACCTACTCGTTCTTCCCCGCCATCGCGGCGAATCGATTCGGTGATGCCGCCATGGTCTTCGCACGTTCCAATGCCCAGGAGTACGCCTCGATCCAGGCCACGGGTCGCCGTGCAGGTGATCCCGCAGGCACCATGGGCCTGCCGATTCAACTGGCGATCGGCGATGCCGGAACCAACGGTCGATGGGGCGACTACTTCGACATCACGGTGGATCCGACCGATGACTCCACCTTCTGGCTGGTCGGTGAGTATGCCACGACATTCAATGGTGAAGTCGGCTGGCAGACCTGGGTCGGGACGCTCGAGGTGTCCTGCCCCGCCGACGTCAATGGTGATGACGTGGTCAACGTCAATGACATCCTGGCCATCCTGGCCGCCTACGGAAGCAACAATCCCGATGGAGATGCCAATGGTGACGGCACCGTCAACGTCAACGACGTGCTCATCGTGATCTCCAGCTGGGGCAACTGCCCGGGCAATCCCTGATCACGCCCGCTCGACGGTCGCGACCACGCACTTGAAGGACGGTGTCCTCGATGCCGGGTCCACCGTGCGGGGCACGAGGATGTTGGCCTCGGGGTAGTACATGGCCGCATTTCCCTC
>JAKVBX010000015.1:0-84754 GCA_022446795.1 Phycisphaerales bacterium | reverse complement strand
CCAATCAAATGGTGACTGGTCACCCAGGACGCCGTCGGCGATCCGGGCAATGACCTCGCTCTCGGCGCATGGCCCATTGTGCCTCGGCTTTCCACCATCGCTGAGACGGACGTAGTTGAACATGCTTTCCTGCGTCGTGGGCTGTGGCTCTTCATCCCGTGCCAGGACCGGCAGCACGATGGTCTCGCGACCGCGACCATGAACATGGCCGAGGTTCAACGTCGTGCTCAGGTACACGACCGTGTCGATGGAACTCATCGCCTGGGACGCGAAGGCCAGGTCCGGGTTTGAACCCCAGAGGTTTCCGCCGAGGCACCAGGCGAACCGGATGTCACCACGCTGGGCCGCTTCCATGCACGCCATGGTGTCCAGGCCGGGGGATGTCGGAAGGGTGACACCCAGTCGATCCTGCAGCGCGGACAGGAAGGCATCCTTCAACTTGGGCACCACGCCGATGCTCCCGATGCCCTGCACGTTCGAGTGCCCCCGCAGCGGCAGGAGCCCCTTGCCGGGTGCGCCCAGCATGCCCCGCGAGATCGCGAGGTTGGCCAGGTGCTGAACGTTCTGGACACCATTGTGATGGTGCGTCAGGCCCATTGCCCAGCAGAAGATGGACGCCTTGGAGGCGATGTAGAGATCCGCGATCTGATCGATCACCTCACGCGACACACCGCTTCCCGCGGTGATGTCATCCCAGGACGTCGATGACACGACCTGGACGAGATCGTCCCAGCCCTGGGCATGGTGAAGCACAAAGGCCTCATCGACAGCCCCACGATCGATGACCGCCTTGGTGATACCGGTCAACAACATCGGGTCTCCGCCGATGTTCGGTTGCACGTACAAGTCCGCGATTCGAGTCGCCCGGATCATGCTCCGGACATCGCTGGGGACCTTGAACCGGGACAGGCCGATCTCGTGCAGTGGATTGATGACGATCACCTTCCCACCGCGACGCTTCAGTTCCATCAGTGACCGCATCAACCGCGGGTGGTTCGACGCCGGGTTGGCCCCGATGAGAATCACCAGGTCGCAATGCTCCAGGTCGTCCAGCGTCACGGTTGCCGTACCGGAACCCGTCACGCTCGCCAGTCCGACACCCGATGCCTGGTGGCAGTAATAGGAGCAGTTGTTGACGTTGTTGGTTCCCCACAGGCGTGCCAGCACGTGCAGCAGGAATGCCGCCTCATTGGAGGACCGCCCACTCAGGTAGAAGAACGACTCGTCGGGCACGGTCTTCTTCATGGTGGCGATGATGCGATCGATGGCTTCCGACCACTCGATGGGCCGGTAGCCCATGTCCATCGGTCCCGCCAGCAGCGGGGTCGTCAACCGGCCCAGCCGTTCCAGGTCGCGGGATTCCAGTCGCCCCATGCGGTCGAAGGTGAGATCACTGATCACCTGGGCCGGAATCGCCGCCTGGAGATCCGCACCCATCGCCTGGACGGATTTCTTGCAGAACTCCGGAAACTGGCCCCGCTCATTGACCATGCCCCCGAGTTGGCCGCCCATGCCCAAGGCGCATGTCTTGCAGGCATTGCGACTTCGCAGCGCCCGCCACATCCGACGCAGACCACCGGCAGCCCGGGCTGTCCTGAGGCTGTAGGCGATCGCGGGCCAGCCGCCGCCATGCTTGGGTCGCTTTCCCATGACCACGCACACTGTATCGCTTAGCATTCCGTAATGGTCAGCGAACCGGCCCAACCTGACGCCAGTGCCTCTGCCGCCGGGCGGATCACGGGACGACTCCTGCTTGTGGAGCAGGATGAGCTCGTTCGCCGCATGCTGGCCATGAGCCTCCACCGGCAGGGGCACGTCGTGCTCACCGCCGAGGACCTTCCCACGGCACGCCAGGAGATCGAGGCGGAGCCCTTCGACCTGATCGTGCTGGACGCGGACCTGGAGGACGAGCATGCCCTGGGCCTGCTGGAGTGGCTGGACAAGCAGGACACGGAGACTCCGGTCATCGTCGCCTCGTCGCGGGACAAGACCCGGCAGATCGTCCGGGCCTTCGAACGCGGTGCGGCCGACTACATCACCAAGCCCATCAGTCTCTCGGTCATCGCGGCACGGATCCAGGCCATCCTCACGCTCATGTCCGATCCGGACGGGACGCGATCACGGTTGCGACCACTCGATGCCCTCCGGAAGGTCAACCTGCCCGCCATTGATGCCCAATTGGAACAGGCGACCAGCGGAGGCGGAGGCGCCGCCACGCTCCTGGCCGTCAATGACGTCCTGCGTGATGTCCTCAATGCGGAACGAGCTTCCGTCTTCCGATATGACCCGGAACGACATGAACTCCTGACCGTGGTCGCGCACCGGGATGATGACGAAGAGGACGGATCCCCCTTGATCCACATGGATGCCGATGCCGGGCTCGCCGGCGCCGCACTCCGACTGGATCGGATGCTCAACATCCCCGATGCCTACGACGATGATCGATTCAACCCCGGGTTCGACCGGCAGACCGGCTTCCGAACCCGATCGGTGCTGTGCTTCCCCCTGCATGGTGATACCGGTGAGGCCATTGGCGTCGCGCAGGTCCTGAATCACCAGCTTGGCGCGTTCACCGCAGAGAGCGAGATCATTGCCAGCCAGCTGGCTTCGCGATGTGCCCATGCGTTGTCGATCGCGTTCGTCGAGGATCCAACCGAGGTCAATCTCGCGGCCACCATCGTCGCGGAGTCACCGGTTCTTCCCGATGACACGATCGCGTCACCATCAGGCACCGACTCACCCATCATCGTGCCGGATCCCAGTCGTCCCGAATCGATGATCGATGCCCGGCTTGGTCGCTATCGACTTCGCACGATCCTGGGCTCGGGAACGCAGGGCGTGGTCTTTCACGCCACGGATGAACTGCTGGAACGCGATGTCGCCATCAAGCTCCTGGGCTTTCACTCGGGTCGCATCGAGGCGATCCGTTCCCAGTTCATGTTCGAAGCTCGCACAATGGCCCAGTTGGCCCATGCCCATACCGTGGCCATCTACGATGTCGGCGAGTTCGAGGGATCGATGTACCTGGTCATGGAGAAGTGCGACCAGACCGCCGGCAGCCTCGTGAAGACTTCCGAGGGGATCTCGCACGTGCGATGCCTGCAGATCATCCGGGATGCCTGCCTGGGACTCAATGCCGCGCACAAGCGAGGCATGATTCACCGCGATATCAAGCCGGACAACATCCTGCTCGATGCCGAGGGTCTCGGGAAGCTGAGCGACTTCGGCCTCGCCATGGCCGCGAACACCCGGGATGTTTCTGGTGATCGGAAGATCGTCGGAACGCCGCATTACATGAGCCCGGAACAATGCCGAGCAGAACCGGTTGATCACCGCAGTGACATCTACGCCCTTGGCGGAACCTTCTTCCACCTGGCGACCGGAGCCCCACCATTCGGCCGCCACGAGACGGTCGATGCCGTTCTGACGGCACAGTGCGTCGAGATTGCTCCGGACCCGGGCGAAGTGAGTCCCGAACTGGCGGGCGACTGCGCAACGGTCATCCGCATGTGCATGGCCAAGCAGCCATCGGAGCGGTATCAGAACACGGCGGCATTGCTGGAGGACATCCAAGCCCTCCTCGACCGAGCCGATGTCGCCTGAGCACTGAATTCGGTTATCCTGAGGCCTTGACCCCGTGAGACCGGCCGAGCCCGGTCCTGGAGCACCGTCGTGGCAGCATCAAGCGGACCCATCCAGAGTGGAACGTCCATGTTCGTGAACTTCGAACAGGATGGGGCGACGCTCATTGCGCGACTGGCGGGACCGAATGTCGGTCAGCGAGAAGCCTCGATCATCACCGAGGCCTTCCATACCGCACTGGATGATCATCCGACGGCCAAGAACTTCCTGATCGATCTCTCGGAAGTCGCCTTCATGAACAGCATGGGCATCGGCATGCTCGTCGATGTTCGCGGTGTGGCCACGGCCCGGAAGATGAAGCTGGTGCTGGGTGGCGTCAAGGCCGAGCTCGAGCAGTTGCTGAAGATGGTTCGGCTCGACAAGCTCTTCACGATCTGCACGACCGACGAGCAGCTCAAGAAGGCCCTCAAGAACTGAGCGACGTCAGCAGATCCCACGCCGCACGGACGTGATCGGGTCGCGTGCGCCATTGCCCGACGTTGAGCCGGATGACGTACCGGTCGTTGAGCCGAGCGTGGCTCAGGGCGACCGTGCCCGTGGCATTGGCCTGCTCGAGAATCGCCTGGGTCCGGTCATCACCATCAACGTGCGAGAAACACACCAGGGTGAGCGGCGACGGGGCGACCACCTCGAAGGCCTCGTGAGCGTTGATCCACTCGACCAGCTCCTGGGTCATGGCGACGTGCTCCCGCACCATCTGGCGGATGCCCTCGGCGCCATAGTGCCGCAGCACGAACCAGAGCTTCAGCGCCCGGAATCGTCGTCCCAACGGAATCTGCCAGTCGCGGTAGTCGATCACATCGCCTGTCGCCGTCGCCTGGTTGCGAAGGTACTCCGGCAGGATGCTGAGGCTCGAGATCAAAGCCTGCCGGTCCGCCACCCACAGGCAGTTGCAGTCAAAGTTGACCAGCATCCACTTGTGGGGATTGACCGTGTAACTGTCCGCCTGTTCGCAGCCCCGCTGGATCCAGCGGAACTCCTCGCAACAGGCCGCGGTCCCGAACATGGCGCCATCAACATGCAGCCAGAGATCGAACTCACGGCAGATGGCCAGGAGGTCCTCCAGTGGATCCATGGCACCGGACGCCGTCGTGCCAACGGTGGCGCTCACGTAGAAGGGCTTGCGACCAGCGGCGAGATCCGACTCGATGGCCGATCGCAATGCGCGGGGACACATCGCAAAGTGCTCATCCACGTCGATGATCCGCAGGTTGTCCCGTCCGATCCCGAGGATGCCGGCGCCCTTCTCAATGCTGGAGTGCGCCTGCGAGGAGGTGTAGGCCGTCAGGATCCCCTCGACACCCTGGAGACCGGCCTGTGTCCCCGGTGCCGCGCGATCGCGGGCGGCCAACATGGTGCAGATCGCCGAAGAACTGGCCGTGTCCTGGATGACACCACCACCAGCGCCGGTGGACAGGAACCGATCACCGATGCCCAACAGATGCGCCATCCAGTCGAGCATGCGTGTTTCCAATTCCGTGCAGGCCGGGCTGGTGGCCCAGAGCATGCCTTGCACGCCCAGTCCGCTGGAGACCAGGTCCGCCAGGATCGACGGGCCGGATGCATTCGATGGGAAGTACGCGAACCAGTTCGGCGATTGCCAATGCGTGATTCCCGGGAGCACCACGCGATCCACGTCCGCCATGATCGTGTCGAAGGACTCACCCTTCTCGGGTGCACACGGGGGGACAAGACCGGCAACGTCGCCGGGCGCCACCGTCGAGGTCACCGGCCGTGACTCCACGGTGGCCAGGTAATCGGCCACCCAGTCCACCACCTCATGACCATGGCGCCGGAAGGACTCCGGATCCATGTGCGGCACGGGGGCTGGCTGGGAATCGGTCATTGACGCCTCACGCTGGGACGGCCGCCAACGCCTCCTGCACATCCTCCATGAGCAGTTCCATCATCCCGGGTCCGAAGTCGAATCGCAGTTCCGCTGCTTCGAACAACTGCGGCAACGGCTTGGAGCCACCAAGCGTCATGGCCCGGCGGTAGTTCGCCAGGGCCCGCTCGGGATCACGGCGATACTGCGACCAGAGTTGCAGCGCGCCCAGTTGGGCGATGCCGTACTCGATGTAATAGAACGGAACGTTGAAGATGTGCAGCTGCTTGTGCCAGAACTTCGCCCGCTGCTGCTCGAATCCGCTCCAGTCGACGTCGGGACCGAACCGGGCATGCAGTTCAAGCCAGTAGATGTCGCGCTGGTCGCGGGTGTGATCCGGATGGGTGTAGATCCAGTGCTGGAAGGCGTCGATGGTGGCGATCCAGCAGAGGACGTTCACGATGCCCTCGAGATGCTGGCGTCGCGCACGATCCGCCTCCTCGGCCGTGTAGAACTCATCGAGGAAGGGATGCGCCAGAAGTTCCATGCTCATCGAAGCGACCTCCGCGAACTCGATGGGGGAATGGCGATAGGCCACGAGCGGTTCGGCTTCGCTCAGCATCGAGTGGAAGGCGTGGCCGGCTTCGTGAACCATGGTCTCGACGTCCCGCTGCAGTCCAGCCGCGTTCATGAAGATGAACGGGATGCGCCGTCGATCGCGGTTGTACTGGTAGCCACCGGGCGCCTTGCCCATCCGGCTGTCCAGGTCGAGACAATCGCCGCCACGCAGTCGATCAAACAGATCGCCCAGCCCGCCATCCATGCGATGGAAGAGACGCGACGTCTTCTCCACCAGTTCCTTGTCGTCCGCGAAGGGCTCCAGCGGGCCGCGACCCTTCACATCGACCTCCAGGTCCCATGGCCGCAGCGTCGAGACACCCAGGGTGGCCTGCCGCTGGCGATTCGTCGCATGCTGCAGCGGAACGCAGAGCTGCTCGACACCCTTGTGGAAGGACTCGCAGTCCGCCGGTGTGTAATCGAAGCGATGCTTGGCTCGGAACATGTAGTCCCGGAAGTCCTCGCAGTCGGCATTGAGCGCGATCTGGTTTCGAAGCGTGACCATCTCGTCGAAGATGCCGTCGATGGGCTCGTGTTCCCGGTATCGACGGTTGATGGTCGCCGTCCAGGCCTCTTCACGCACGGCGCGGTCCGTGTTCTCCAGGAACTTGCCCATCTGGGGCATCGTGTATTCCTCGCCCCGGAACTCCACCGACATGGCACCGCAGATCTCGTCGTACTTCGTGCCCAGTTCCGTGTCCTTGGTCCCGAGCGGAATATTCTCCTCCCGGAAGATCTTGACATCGGCTTCCATGTTGCGGACCAGGACGCCGTAGCGATCCGAGTCGAGGTCATCCACGAAGGGACACTGCACGATCCGACGATCCAGTTGGAAGCCCGCTTCCTTCAGGTGCGGCTGAACGTCCCGAACATGCTCGAGATACCGCTGAAGGATGGACTCGTCATCCGTGTGGCAGGTCATGTTGATATACAGCTCTGCTTCCGCTTCACTGGCCGCCGCATCAAGCTCACTGCGATCGAGCAGGAGCGATTCGAGGCAGCCGGCGCACTGCAGGGCTCGTTCCTGCAGGCTGGTGTAGAGCGGCTCCAGTTCTTCCCATCGCGACGCATCGAGCGTGGCGGGAACATGATCATTCGCAGGGGGGTAGGTGCTCATGACGATTCCTCTCTTCCAGGAGCTGACCAGGAGACGCGGTCGACCGTTCAGCGGCCGTCCGATTCTGCAGCGAAGCGGTCCACGATACCCACTTCCGGAGCGGCTGCCGAGACGACCAGGGCGGCCAGGCCCGTTTCGGCCTCGATGGCCCGCGCCATCGCCTCGGACTCCATTTCGTTTCGAGCCATCACGAAGAGCGTCGACCCACTGCCACTGACGTGAACCGGGGCTGACACCTGTTTCGCGATGTCCTCCCGATACGACTGCAACTCGGGCGCAATGGTCATGGCGGGTTCCGCCAGGTCATTGAACAGGCGGTCGCCGTCAATGGGCTCCTCGGCGAGGGCTCGAACGGCCGCGGGATCAAGTGCCGATCCGCCGCCGGCATCGAACTGCTGGTAGACCCGGCCGGTATGGCACGCCACAGCGGGGAAGATGAGCACCGCGTGCAACGCGGGCATCGACTCGTGGTACTCGACCATCTCGCCGGTTCCCTCGACGATGGCACTCCCGCCACGAACCAGGAAGGGAACATCGGAACCGATGCTGGCTGCGATCCCCTCCAGGATCCGATCCGAGAGGCTCAAGTCGAAGAGGGCATTGCAACCACGCAGCATCGCCGCGGCGTCGCTGGACCCGCCACCGAGTCCGCCGCCAAGCGGAATGCGCTTCTCCAGTTTCATCTGGATCGGCAGGCGACGCTTGGTCCAGGCCTCCAGTGCCAGGTGCGCCTTCACCGCCAGGTCGGACGTGATGGACCAGTCGATTTCCTGCCGCACCCGGGCTTCGTCATGCCAGAGGATGGCATAGCGTGACAAGCGATCCGGCTCGAGCGGCGTCAGTGTCATCTCGTCACAGAGATCCACCGTGATCATCCACGAGCAGATGGGATGCAGCCCATCAGCCCCCGGGGGGCCGACAGACAGGGCGGCATTGATCTTCGCAGGGGCCTTGATGTGAAGACATCGACTCACGGAACCGCACAGGATAGGCCGATGTCGGCAACACGCAACCGACCCCTGGAGAGCCTCCATGAGCATCCCCTGTACCACCAGTTTCTCGTTCGAAGGCCATCGCATCACCGAGTACAAGGGACTTGTCCGGGGGATCGTCGTCAGGGCACCCACCATCTCCCAGGGCATCCTGGGTGGACTCAAGCGGGTTGTCGGTGGACGGATCGAGTCCTATCGAGCCATGTGTGAACAGGTTCGGGGTGAAGCCCTGGAACACCTGCTGGAACATGCCGAACAGATCGGGGCCCATGCCGTCATCGGGCTTCGGTACGAGTCATCGGAAGTGGCGCAAGGTGCGACCGAGGTCCTCTGCTACGGAACCGCGGTCATGATCGCCCCCGAGTAGTTTGCTGGAGCCTGGGCGCGATTCATGGGCCAGGACGTGATTGACGTGGTCTACCAGGCCCTGCTGGAGGGCTCCGGAGCCCCATCGGACCCGTAGCCGGTACCCTGAGGGGTGATGAACAGCCACGGCAACGAACCTGATCCCGCCCAGCGTCCAGATGACGTCAGCACCGTCCGGGACACGAGTTCCGTGATGCAGGGTGCGCACCAGGACGACCCCATGGTCGGCCGGGTCGTGGGCCAGTACCGGATCAAGCGCGTCATCGGTTCCGGCGGCATGGGAACCGTCTATGAAGCGGTCCAGGAGAATCCACGTCGGACCGTCGGGCTGAAGATGTTGAAGCAGGGCATTTCCTCGAAGAATGCTCTGCGGCGTTTCGAGTACGAGGCGCAGGCCCTGGGCCGACTTCGCCACCAGAACATCGCCCAGATCTACGAGGCGGGCAGCTACGACGATGGTACCGGTGGTCGCCCCTGGTTCGCGATGGAGTTGATCGTCGGCAAGCGTGAACTGACGACGTACTGCAACGAAAAGCAACTTGCCAACCACGAAAAACTGGCGTTGTTTCGCCAGGTCTGCGATGCCGTTCAGCACGGGCACCAGAAGGGCATCATCCACCGCGACCTCAAGCCCTCCAACATCCTCGTGACGTCGTCCGGTGTCCCCAAGATCATCGACTTCGGTGTCGCTCGATCCACCGACTCGGACATGGCCGTGACAACGCTGCAAACCGATGTCGGTGCGCTCATCGGAACGCTGCAGTACATGAGCCCGGAACAGTGTGCCGCCGATCCCGCCGACATCGATACCCGAAGTGATGTCTATGCCCTGGGCGTCATCCTCTATGAACTGTTGTGCGAGTCCCTCCCGTATGACGTGACCAAGGTTGCGATCCACGAGGCGGCCCGGATCGTGCAGGAGGAGCCACCCACAAAGCCCTCGACCATCGACAAGCGATTGCGCGGTGACATCGAGACCATCACGCTCAAGGCGATGGAGAAGGACCGCGATCGGCGCTACCAGACCGCCGTGGAATTGGAGCAGGACATCGATCGGTACCTGGCCGGCGATGCCATCACGGCCAAGTCCCCCTCGGCCATCGATCTCCTCCGACGCCTGGCCCGTCGGCACAAGGCGGCCTCGATAGCCATGGCTTCCGTCTTCGTCGTGCTGGTTGCGGCCGTGATCGCGATCTCGATCTTCGCCGTCAAAGCCAAGCGGTCGGAAGAACTCGCCCAGGACATGGTGGCCCAGCTCAGCGAGCTTTCCGATCAATACCGGGCGGCATCAGACCAACTCGCCGAGGTGAACCTCGAGATCGCCAGGAAGTACGACGAACTCCTCGAGGCCAACCAGCGGGCGGAACTTGAGGCAGCGCGGGCCAAGGCGCAGGCCATCATGGCCGAGGAGGCCTCCGCCGTGGTGCGCCAATGGCTGGGCGAGGAATCACAGCAGGACATCGAGACGCTCAAGCACCTGGCCAACACGACCGTCACCATCGGTCCCGAGGTGGCCACCCTCGGCGACATGGTGACCTGGCTCGGTGAGCAGGCGGCCACCAGTGTCAACGTCGACTGGGGCGCACTCAAGCAGCTCCGGCTCGATGAAGAAAGTCGCGTCAACCTGCAGTTCACGGACATCACCATCCTCACGCTGCTGGACTTCCTCGGGACCAACCTGGGACGGGATCTCGAGTACGACGTGATCGACGGGTCCATCTGGATCTCGTCCCGCGACGCCATGTCCACCCGGCTGGTGGAACGCGTCTACGAGATCGACGACCTCTTCACGCCCGAGGAACTGGCGACCCCGAAAGACTACGGGGGAGGGCCGCCCTGGATGCCACCACTGCTGCGGACACTGATCGACCAGTTGCCCCGAACCTCCGATCAGATGGCCATGCTGCAACCGGGTGGTCAACTCCTGCTCCGTTCAACCCGGAAGAACCACCAGCAACTCAGTCGCCTGCTCGGAATCGTCCGGGGAGGCGCCGTGGTGACCGTGGCAGACCAGTCGGAACCATCACCGTGGGTGGATTACGACCCAGCGCTCGATGATGCCGTGCTGGCCCGGCTGGCCGAAACCCGCATCACACCGGACTGGGAGGCGAACACCTGGCGGGAGATGCTCCAGGACATCGCGGAGGCCAGCAGTGTCTCCATCAGCATGATCCGCGAGAACAGTCTCGGCATGAGGCGACTCGAGAAACCCACGGCATTCAACGCTGACGAGATGTCGGCCATGGCGGCCCTGGACCTGATCCTGCGACCGCGGGGCCTGGACTTCGACATCACCCAGGGGCAGGTCATCGTCGGTGAACCCCATGACATTCACAGTCGGACCGTCACACGCGTCTACGAGCGACCACTCGGCAGTGAGACTCCGACCGTGTCCCGTGGTCGCGGCGAATACGCCAGGACGATACCGGTGGATATCGCCCTGCTGGATGACCTGGCGGCTGCGTGGGAGCAGAACGAATTCTCGTACCAGCCCATCGGCGAACGGATCGTCGTGATCACGAACGCCCGCACCCAGCGTCGCGTCGCCGAGGCCCTGGCCCAGTTGGCCGCGCCCGCCCAGGCCACGGTGACTCCCGATGACACGGACTCGAGCGATGAGGTCTACCAACGACTCCAGGATGCCATGATCACGCCCGCCTGGGAGGCGCACACCTTGGAGGACATGCTCCGCGAGATCGCGGAGGCCAGCGGTGTGTGCATCACCGTGATCGGCAGAAGCAACCTTGGCATTTGGCTAAACAAAAAGCCAGTTGCCTTCCATGCTGGAGAGATGTCAGCCCTGGCGGCACTGGACCTGATCCTGCGACCACGGGGCCTGGACTTCGACATCACGCAGGGGCAGGTCCTCGTCGGCATTCCCGAGGACGTCCATCCACGTGTCATCACGCGAGCCTACCAACGGCCCTTCAGCACGGATGCGATCGGCTCACCTGACCAGGAGCGTCCCCTGGATATCGCGTTCCTCGATGACCTGGCGGTGACGTGGGAGTTGCTCGACTTCACCTGCCAGCCCATTGATGACCGACTCCTGGTCACCACCAACGCCCGCACCCAGCGCCGCGTCGCCGAGGCCCTGGCCCAGTTGGCCGCGCCCGCCCAGGCCACGGTGACTCCCGGTGACGCGGACTCGGCCGACGAGATCCATCAACGACTCCAGGAGGTCATGATCACGCCCGCCTGGGAGGCGCATACCTGGGAGGACATGCTCCGCGAGATCGCGGAAGCCAGCGGTGTGTCCATCACCGTGATCGGCAGAAGCAACCTTGGCATTTGGCTAAACAAAAAGCCAGTTGCCTTCCATGCTGGAGAGATGTCAGCCCTGGCGGCACTGGACCTGGTCCTGCAACCACAGGGACTGGACTTCGATATCAACCAGGAGCAGGTCCTCGTCGGCATCCCCACGGACATCCATCCACGAGTGATCACGCGGACCTACCGACGGCCCTTCGGTAGCGACACGCCGACCATCACTCAAACACGGAATTCGTACGGAAGGAACAACCCGTCCCCGCCCACGACGGTCGAGGTTCCCATTGATCTGGACCTGCTGAAGCAACTGGCCTCGACCTGGGAGGTCGCCGATTTCTCCGTGCACCCCGCGGGTGATCGCCTGGTCATCACCACGACGAATCGGAACCATCACCGGTGCGCCGAAGCCCTTGCCCTGATGACCTCGACCGCTCAGCCACCCGTGGCAACGGCCAATGTGAAGACGGACAGGGAAGTTCTCGATCAACTGGAGTCCGTGACCCTCGCACCGCAATGGGAACAGACCACCGTGCTCGAGATCGCCAGGGAGATCGCCGACGCCGCCAACATGACCATCGTCGTCTTCACCGATCCGATATCCCAGCGCCTCTTCGACAAGACCGTGGACTTCAGTGGCGACCGACTATCGGCCCTGGCCGCGCTGGACCTGGTCCTGCGACCCCATGGGCTTCACTTCGACGTCCGCGAGGGGCAGATCATGATTGGCATGCCTGGCGCCCTGCCCATCGAGGTCACGGCTGCCCGGTACAAGCGGCCACTCGGCGGGGAGACGCCCCTGGTGACTCAACGGAATCGGGAAATCCCCGCGGACGTTGCCGCCATCAACGCATACGCCTGGCAGGCCAACATGATGGTGGACTGCTGGGTCGTCGGCGATGAGCTCATGATCACGGGCAGCCCGAGGATGCACCATGCCATCCGCGGCCTCCTGGCCGGCATCGGCGAAAGTCAAGCGGTACCCTGAGTCCAGATGGATGAACCGCCGGTCAACCCGGGTCCCGAGAACGAACCGCTGAACACCGATGACATCAGCACGGAGCGGGACTCCGGCATCATGTTCCGAACGATGGAACAGGACGTCATGCTCGGCGTCACCGTCGGCCAGTACACCATCAAGCGGATCATCGGCTCGGGTGGCATGGGCACCGTGTACGAGGCGGTGCAGCAATCACCTCGTCGAACCGTGGCCCTCAAGATGATGAAGCGGGGCATTGCGTCTCGCAATGCGATGCGGCGTTTCGAATACGAAGCCCAGACCCTCGGTCGCCTGCGGCACGAGAACATCGCCCAGATCTACGAGGCCGGCACCTGGGACGATGGCGGTGGTCCCCGCCCGTTCTTTGCGATGGAGTATCTCGGCGGTGCCCGGACGCTCACGGCATACGCCCAGGACAAGAAGCTGAACATCCACGAGCGGTTGGCGTTGTTTTCCCGCATCTGCAACGCGGCCCACCATGGTCACCAGAAGGGCATCATTCACCGGGATCTCAAGCCAGGCAACATCCTGGTCACGAGCCAGGGTGAACCGAAGATCATCGACTTCGGCGTGGCTCGTTCGACCGACTCGGACCTCGCCGTCACCACCCTCCAGACCGATGTCGGTGCGCTCATCGGAACCCTGCAGTACATGAGCCCGGAACAGTGCGACGCGGATCCCAACGACATCGATACGCGAAGTGATGTCTATGCCCTGGGTGTCGTGCTCTACGAACTGCTCACGGACGACCTGCCCTACGACCTGACGAATCGCGCCATTCACGAGGCGGCTCGAATCGTCCGCGAGGAAATGCCGACTCGCCCCAGCGCCACCAAGCGCATTCTCCGAGGTGATGTCGAGACGATCTCGCTCAAGGCCCTGGAGAAGGACCGGGCTCGGCGGTACCAGTCCGCTGTCGAGATGAGACAGGACATCGAACGCTACCTGGCTGGCGAGCCCATCACGGCCAGGCGAGCCAGCCTGGGATATCAACTCCAACTCCTGTACCGACGACACCGGGCGGTGTCGGTGCTCTCCGGGGTCGTGCTGCTGCTCCTGGTCGGGACCATCGTGGCCCTGTCCTGGTATGCGACGATGCAGTCCCGCGCCTTGAAGGCCATGGGCGAAGCCGATCGGCAGGCTGGACGCTCGCAGGACATCATCGACAACCTCGGTGCGATGTTGAGCGCCCCCGATGGGAAAACATGGCCCCGTGACATCACGATGGAAGCGGTCATCGACCATGCCGCTGGCATGCTGGACACGCGGGTCGAGCGATTGCCGGACCAGGATGCACTGGACATGGGGGCCATGGCGGCTGTGCTTGCCTACACCTACCTGTCACTCGATGCACCGGAGAAGGCAAGACAACAAGCCGAGTTGGGCCTGCAGGTACTGCGTCGACGGTTCCCGGAGGACCACCCGAATCTCCATGACCTCTACAGTCTCAGGATGCGGTGCGACTTCGCCGAGGATCGCACCGACGCCGGGCTGGCGTTGGGACAGCGGATTCTCAACTGGAAGACGGAAGACCTGGGACGATTCAGTCCCGACACCCTCGGGGCGGCCTGGGAACTGGCGTATCGATGTGCCATCAGCGGTCATCCCGACGAGGCCATGACGTTGCTGGGGGAACACGTCGCTGACATACGCTACGAGGATGTGATGGCCAGCCAGCAGGCCTACGACGCGCTGGCCTTGCTCGCGGAGATCCCGGCCGCTTCGCCCTCGCCTCATCTCCTGGCGATCTTCACGCGGGCCGTGCCCCCGGGCACGGTGACACCCGACCTGGAACAACTGGCCTTCGTCCAGGACATCACCTGGGAGATGGGCCTTCGGGGCGGACACCCGGAGACCGCCCTGGAGATCCTGGAGGGGCTGGAACCGGCCCTGGCCGGTCAACCGGCAAACCAGTTGGACCGGCGGCGGAACCGGGTCTACCGGGGGTTGATGCTGTTCCGGCTGGAGCGATATGCCGACGCCATCCTGCTCTTCGAGGAGCAGAAGAACCTCGATGCCGCGGATACGGCGATTTCTGCGGAGTACCGGCAACATGTTGCCGACAACCTGAGGAAAGCCCAAGCGGCCCTTGAGAACCAGCGATCCTCTTCTGCAGGTTCTGATGGCACCCCCTGACCCGGGCTGACCCTGAGACCCCATGGAAGAACTGCCAACCGAATCCAATCCACCGAACCGCCGGGACGGCGATCCCGAGACGACGGATCCGGCTGAAATGGAGACGACCAGTCGTGTCCACCAGGTTCACGCGGACCCTCACCCGATCCCGGGCCGGTCCCGCATCGGGCAGACGGTCGGGCAGTACACCCTGAAACGCACCATCGGCTCCGGCGGCATGGGAACCGTCTTCGAGGCGGTCCAGGAAAACCCGCGTCGCCGCGTCGCCATCAAGATGATCAAGCGAGGTGTTGCTTCGAGCGCCGCCTCGCGGCGGTTCGAGTTCGAAGCCCAGTTGCTGGCCCGGCTCAAGCATCCCTGCATCGCCGAGATCTACGACGCCGGCACGCATGATGATGGTGAGGAAACGGTGCCGTACTTCGTGATGGAGTACATCGCCAACGCCAAGACCATCACGGAATACGCCGAGGAACATCACCTGGGCACACGGGAACGGATGAAGCTCTTCACCCAGGTCTGTGATGCCGTGCAGCACGGTCATCTCAAGGGCATCGTGCACCGGGACCTGAAACCGGGCAATGTGCTCGTTGACTCCTCCGGCCGTCCACGGATCATCGACTTCGGCGTGGCCAGGGCCACTGATTCGGACATGGCTCACACGACGGTGCAGACCGATGTCGGCCAACTGGTCGGCACGCTGCAGTACATGAGCCCGGAACAAGTCGAAGCGGATCCCAGTGATATCGATGCGCGGAGCGATGTGTATGCGTTGGGCATCATGCTCTATGAACTGTTGACGACGCAGTTGCCATACGACGTGGCCAACGCGGCCATCCACGAAGCGGTACGGATGGTTCGCGAGGAGGAGCCCACCAAGCTCTCGACGATCGATCGCCACCTGAAGGGTGACGTGGAGACCATCACGCTCAAGGCGCTCGAGAAGGACCGGGATCGCCGGTACCAGAGTGCCCTGGAACTGGAGCGGGACATCTCCCGCTATCTCGCCGGAGAAGCGATCTCGGCACGATCTCCCGGGGCCATTGATTTCCTGAGGCGATTCGCCAAGCGACACAAGGCCGCCGCCATTTCGCTGGCCTCGATCTTCGTCGTCCTGGTAGCCGCTGTTGTGGCCATCTCCATCTTCGCACTGGAGACGTCGCGACAACGCAACCTCGCGTTGGAGGCGAGGGATGAGGCGGCCGAGCAGTCAACGGCCGCCCAACTGGAACGAGACCGCGCCAACACGCAGGCGAAGATCGCCGAGGATGAACGGGATCGCGCCACCGAGCAGGAACGGCATGCGAACTCGGTCAAGGCCTTCACGACCAACATGCTGTCCGCGGTCAATCCTGATGCACCGGGCGTGACGCACAAGGAGCAGATGAAGAATGTGCTGGCGGAGGCATCGAAGTCGGTTGGCGTGCGGTTCCAGGATCAGCCGCTGGTCGAGGCGGAACTCCGGACGATGATCGGATCGAACTACATGGGGATGGGCCTGTATGACGAAGCCAATCCACACCTGGTCAAGAGCCTCGAAATCTACCGGGCGAACCATGGGGAAGACCATCCCGCCACCATCAACGCCACGACCTCGCTGGGAAGCCTGCGGTGGAAGCAGGCGCGGTACGACGAGGCAGAGACCCTCTGGCAGGCCGCACTGGCCGGGAATCGTCGACTGCATGGTGACTTCGACGAGCGAACGTTGAACTCGATCGACCACATGGGCAGCATCATGCTGAGTCTCGGTCGGTTGGATGAAGCCGAGGCGGCCTACCGGGAAGCGCTCGCCGGTCGAGCCCACACCCACGGGCAGGAATCGGAGTTGACGCTGGTCTCGGTGGGAAACCTCGGACTCGTCCTTCTGTACAAGGGCCAGATGGAAGAAGCCGAGTTCCAGTTGCGCAAGGCGCTGGACGGTCGCCGCAAGGTTCTCGGTGCGGATCACCCCAAGACCCTCTGGTCGATCAACAGCATGGGCATCCTGCTGAGGCAGCAGGGTCGTACCGAGGAGGCCATTCCCTTTCTCCGGGAAGGCGCCGAGGGCAACAGCCGGGTCCTGGGGGATGAGCACCCGAGCACGCTCGATGCCATGAACAACCTGGCCAACGGGCTCTTCACCACATCGGCCTATGACGAGGCCGAGGCCATCTATCGCCAGACACTGGAGACGCGGAAGCGGGTCCTGGGAGACGACCACCCAGAGAGCCTGAAAAGCCAGACGAACCTGGCCGCCCTGTACCTGGCCACGGACCGACCGGAGTTGGCGGAACCGATGCTCGGTGACGTGCTCACGCGATCCCGCGCCATCCATGGGGACGGGCACCCTCGAACGCTGGAGGCGCTGTCGAACCATGCCGAGTCGCTGATTAACCTGGAGCGATACGAGGAGGCCATCGGCCGACTCGATGAGGTGCTCGCGGGGCAGGAGAAGGACCTGGGACCGACCCACCCGGACGTGATCGAGACCCTGACCGCCCTCGCCGACCTTCAGGAGAAGGCGGGTGATCCGCAGGCGGCCGAGCGTCTCCGGGCCACCTTGGCGGACCGACAGGCCGAGCGTCCGACCGAGGACCAATAAGACCACGCGCGTCAACCGGCAATAGCCCTGGTCACGCTCAAATCCCGTGAGTCCGGGGATTCCGCATGCCCGGCAGGCTCCGTGGGTTATCCTGAAGGTGTTATGGGGGGCCTGACAAGACAGCCTGGTGATGATGAGTCGTTGACGCGAGCGCCGGACGCCGGAACGTCCGATAGCAGCATCGATCAGTCGACGAACCATCCGCTTTCGACCGAAGACGAGATGATGATCGGCCGAAAGATCGGTCGGTACACGATCAAGCGGATGATCGGCTCCGGTGGCATGGGAACCGTCTTCCAGGCGGTCCAGGAACAACCCCGCCGCCGCGTTGCCATCAAGATGATGAAGCAGGGGATCAGTTCTCGATCGTCCCTGCGCCGATTCGAATTCGAATCCCAGTTGCTGGGCCGCCTGAAGCACCCCGGCGTGGCCCAGGTCTACGAAGCCGGCACGTACGACGATGGCAAGGGTGGGCGGCCGTACTTCGTCATGGAGTACATCGCCAACGCCAAGAGCATCACCGAGTATGCCGACGCCAAGAACCTCGGGACGCGTGAGCGGCTGGAACTCTTCGTCCAGGTCTGCGATGCCGTTCAGCACGGCCATCTCAAGGGCATCGTGCACCGTGATCTGAAACCCGGGAACATCCTGGTCGGCTCTTCCGGACGACCGCGCATCATCGACTTCGGTGTCGCTCGCAGCACCGACTCGGACATGGCGGTCACGACGCTTCAGACTGATGTCGGGCAACTGGTCGGCACGCTCCAGTACATGAGCCCGGAACAGGTCGAGGCGGACCCCAGCGACCTCGATGCCCGCAGTGATGTCTATGCCCTCGGCGTGATCCTGTACGAACTGCTCACCGGCCAGCTTCCCTATGACGTCTCGAAGGCCGCGATTCACGAGGCCGTCCGGATCGTGCGAGAGGAAATGCCCACGCGACTGTCCACGATCGACCGGCACCTCCGGGGAGATGTCGAGACGATCACGATGAAGGCGATGGAGAAGACCCGGATCCATCGCTACCAGAGCGCGACGGAACTGCAGAAGGACATCCAGAACTACCTGATCGACAAACCGATCACCGCGAGCCCACCGAGCCCGTTGGACAACCTCCGTCGCTTCGCGCGGCGACATCGTGCGGCAACGGCAGCCCTCGCCTCGATCTTCATTGTGCTCGTCGGGGCGGTCATCGGTGTCTCGCTGTTCGCCATCGAGGCCAATCGACAGCGGCAGGTTGCCGAGCAGGCGCTTCGGCGGTCCGAATCGGTCAGTGGCTTCGTCTCGACGATGCTCTCCTCGCGGGACCCCGTGACCATGGGCACCATCGACAAGACCCTGATGACGCCCGTGCTGTCACAGGCCACTGGATCACTCGATCAGCAGTTCCAGGACGAACCCCTGGTCAAAGCCGAACTGCATCGCGTCATCGGCCAGGCCTATCGCAATCTCGGCCTGTACCAGGAGTCGGCGCCCCACTACCAGCAGGCACTGGAGATCCGCACTGCCGAACTGGGCCGGACCCACCCGGACACGCTCGAGTCGATCCTGGACATGGCTTACCAGAAGAACAGTGAACGCAGCCCGACCGCGGCGCGGCCGTTCTACCAGGAGGCCGCGGAGGGTCGAGTCGAGGTCCTGGGACCGGAGCACCCTGACACCATTGCCGCCACGCTGGGTTATGCAACCTGCCTGAGCACGCTCAGTGAATTCGAGCAGTCCCATGAGCTCATGGACAAGGTCATCGCGTACCGGTTGCAGAACCTGGGCGAGAATCACCTCGACACGATTGCCGCCAAGGCCCAGTACGGGGGGCTGTTGCTCAACCAGAGTCGATACGAGGAAGCCGAGGTCGTCGCGAGAGAGGTCGCCAACCAGTTCCGCTCGACCCTCGGCACCGCCGATGCGCGATCCCTGATGGCCATCAACCGACACGCCAAGATCCTCTCGATCCTGGGTCGGAACCAGGACGCCAAGCCACTGTATGAAGAGGCGCTGGCCGGACAACGACTGGTCCTGGGCGAGGATCATCCCTACACGCTTCGCTCGATCAATGACCTCGCGGACCTGCTGCTGCAGGACGGCGACTACAACGCCTCCGAGCCGCTGTATCGCGAGGCCCTTGCCGGACGCCGACGCGTGCTTGGCAATGATCACCGGGACACGATGTGGTCACTCAACTACCTGGGGCAGATGCTCCAACGCGCCAATCGCTTCCAGGAAGCCGAGCCCTATCTGCGTGAGGCCATGGAAGCCCGCCAACGCGTCTTTGGTGAAGAGCACCTGCGGACCATGGAGTCCATCGGGACGTATGCCGCTGTCATGCGCAACCTGAAACGGTACGACGAGTCGCTGGAGTACTACCACAAGGCCCTGGAGATTCGACGCCAGGTACTGGGCGAGGATGATCCCTCCATCGCGTTCTTCACCAGATTGATCCAGACCGTGCTCCAGGAAAAGCAGGACTGGCAGGATGCCGTGCAAGCCGCCAACACCCGCCGGATCGAGCCTGATCGACCCTAGGATCGACTGGGCGGCATGCCCATGAACAGTTCTGCATGCCCTGTGATTGCCCCTGAGGTACGGTTGATGCAGACTGCGGTACCCTGAGGGGTGATGAGCGAGGTCCCAGCCAACCCGGGGAACGATCTACCCGCACTGCCAACCCCAGTCGCCGATGACCTGGAGCAGGTCCAGGACATTTGAGTCTCCATCGCAGTTCACATCACCGCTTCCGTCATCGGTTGTCCAGTCGGCAATCACGGCCAGCAGGTCCAGGATATTGACGACACAATCACGATTGGCATCCGCCACGTCGTACAGCGTGCCGGTGGCCAGCGGCGAAGTGAGATCCACACCGCCACCCTGGTAATGCCCGTCCGTCATGAAGGTCCACATGATCTCGGTTCCACCGGGACCAGGACACAACGCTGCCGACTCCTGGGGCAGGAGATTGAGCAGGGGGTTGTCACTTGGCGTCGCGAGGTTGATCTCNANGTCATCGACATGAAACTCGATNTCGCTGCCGATCGCATCCCCCTGGATGCCGAAGGTGACGATGGGGGCCCACTGGGTCACGTCAAGCGGGAGGGCGTTCTCGTTGATCGAGAGTTCGAGGCGATATTCACGCCAGTCGCTGCCCGCCATGTCAACGAAGAACATCTCGACGTCGCCTTGCAGCGCCTGGTCATCAATCAGCGCATACCCATCCGGGTCACCACTGCACTCGACGAGTTTGATCCTTGTCCAACTGCGCTGCTGGCAATCGTGATTGAGAACGCGGGCACGGAAGGTCAACGAGATGGCATCACACGCATCCAGGACCACGGGACCATCGGCCGCCTCGCCAAAGGTCTGGCCGTGAACCCAGGCCTGTGGCGCACCAGGCCAGGCCGCCAGCTTCAAGTAGCCATTGTTCTCCTCATCGGTCTCTACTGAACGCCACAGGGGGTCCGCGAAATCGTCATTGGTCCCCGCGTGTCCCAGCCACCGTCCACCGGGGCCGTCCGCTGTTGATCCCGTCACCGTGAAACTGCCATCCCAGATGACTCGATCCAGGTCAACAGGCACCGTGGCCAACTCGGGCCAGTAGCAGTAGTCGCCGGCGCCGGGACACAGCGTCGTGTTGATGATCTGGTTGGGGACAATGCCACCAGCCATGACTGCCAGTGATGGCATCGCGATCACGAACAACAGGGAACCGGGCCGAAGCATTCGGTTGAGCATCTCTCCTCCAACTCCCGCCCCCAGTCGTTGTACTCCGATTTCTTCAAGCGTAGGTCATCGATTTCGGGACACGGCCAAATGGCAGTGCTGGTCCCTGCACGGACCCCGTAACAGGACCGTATTGGGCCCGGCATCGCATGGAATGGAGAATTCGGCCGGTGGCCATCAGCGAGCAGGCAGGCCCGCCCGGACCACGTCAGTCATCCCAGGAGGCGACATAGGCCGGCTTGTCGGTCCATGGATTCCTGTCTTCAAGTGTCGTCACAACGAGATTCAGGGCGTCATTGCCGTAGGCATCACAACTCGGCATGCCCTCCGGACAATCCCACGTGTAACTGTTGTCCGCGCACTGACCATGCTCATTCCGGTACATGGACCGCTTGGAAGACATGCTGTCTTCGACCGAGACAGAGCCCTCGTTGTACACCTTGATGCCTCGGTACTGATCAAGTGGTGCATACTGACCATACGTCACTGAACCCGGGAGATCTCGCCCCTCCCTCGGTCCCCGGGTACACAGGACGACAACGTCGGGTCGACCCGACATCGACCAATACCCCAGGCCGGGCTTCACCCGGTTACCGAACAGGGCCGTGGATGCCCAGGAGAAGTTGCAGGTCTCCTGCAGGTCGCCCTTGAACATGGGATCCCAGTGAAGATCGCCATCGACCGCCTCGATGGAGTCCTCGATTCCCGGTGTTGCGCCGTCGTAGGCACCGATGTCCCCGTATGGGTAGTAGTTTTCGTAGTTGTAGTTGGCCACCGAAACGTTCGGGTTGATGTCAGCGTCCAGGACAAGCGTTCTCGGCTCGTAGTGCCGGTCCATGATGCACATGGAATGCACATTGTCCGTCGTGTTCAGGTCGTATCGGGGCGTCCCGCGATCAAAGAAGTTCCTCTTCTCGCCACCCTGCATGACCGGGTGCCGATCAACCTTGCCGGGCATGGGGAAGTCACCCTTGTTCTGTGCGGCCCAAGTCGTCCAGCCCGTGTAGACCATCTGCCCACGCTTCTGATCCTCGACCAATCTGGCGGCCCGTCGACTGCTCGACATGGCGGGGAACAGCATGGAGAAGAGCAACAGGAACTGGAGGAGAAGGAAGAGCAGTTCGGCCAGCACCAGGCCTCGACGATCGGTTGAATGTCCACGTCGCATGTTCTCACCCTCTTCACACGGCCGCCATGGTCATCGACAGGACCATGGACTCTCATCTGAACTCGACACGATGATAGCGCCACCGGGCAAGGCGGTTGCCAACCGGTCCCGCAGGATCGGAAGAAAGCCCCGCTCGCTGTTGGTATGACCCGGCAGGAGCACCGTGACGCCCGCGGCTCGTGCCGCCAGGACATCGTGGTGACGCATCTCGCCAGTCAGGAAGGCGGTCGCACCCGCTGCCTGGGCGACACCCAGCAGGCTGCCTCCCGCACCGGGGCAACAGGCCACGACCTCGTGCGACGCCGACGCCTCGCCACTGACCCGAATCTGGTCCACGCCCAGGTGTGCTTTCACGCGACCGATGAGATCCGCGGTTGTCACCGGCGCCGCCAGTGTGATCACGCGGCCCATGCCCGAGTCGTGCATGGGGCGCGACGCGAGGGGAATCACGTGAACCGGAGGCTCCTCGTAGGGATGGGCCTCGCGAAGGGCGGCGATGGCACCGGCCAGCGCCCGCTCCGAGCAGACCATCATGAGTCGCTTCTCGGCCACGTGCTCCAGCGCACCACGCTGACCGGTCGCCGGGTTGGTGGAGTCGCCCCCGAGGAAGGTTCCGGCGTTGTCAATCGCCGTCGAGCAATGTGAGTAGTCGCCGATCATGCCCGCACCGGCTGCCGCCATCGCATCGCGCACCGCGTCGATGTGCTCACCTGGCACATAGGTCACGATCTTGTTGGCCTCGCCGGGAGGGTGTTCATGCGCGTGCTCCAACGGCCGGGCCTCACCATCACCCAGGCCCGAGGCCAGCCAGTCCGTCATGCCACCGGGCGCCGCATCCAAGGCCGTGTGCGGCGAATAGACCGCGATGCCCGCGCCGATCAGACCGAGCATCAATCGACCGGTCTCCGTGGAATCATCCAGACGCTTGAGCGGCGAGAAGATCGGCGGGTGATAGGAGACGATTGCATCCACGCCGGCGGTGACGGCCTCGGCCAGAACCTCCGACGTCAGATCGATGGTCAACATGATGTTGGCCGCCGGCGCGTCACGCCGACCAACCAACAGGCCGACGTTGTCCCAGTCCGCCGCATGGGCAGCAGGGGCGATCGATTCCATGGCCAGGCACAGGTCGGATACAGCTGTCATGCCCGGGAGGCTACCGCGCCGGGGGCCGTCTCGTCACTGGGTCCAGTGCCGCAGAACGAACAGCAGGTCCTCGACGGCAACAACCCCATCACCATTGAAGTCAGCGAGGCACTTGCCGGAACAGGAGCCCCAGCTATCCAGCACGACGAGAACATCGTCCACACCGATCAGTCCGTCGCCGTTGACATCACCCGGCATTGGTGGCGCCAATGGGGTGGCGGGAAGGGTCATCACCGCCCGACCACACTGCACGGGATTTCCGTTGTTTTCACCCTCCGCCATCGCGCCCCCGGCCAGGAGTACCGGCGTTGAACCCTTGAGCCCGACTGCCAGAGAAGTGCCCAGGCCATCTTTCGCGGTCAGATTGGAGTTCGACACGTTGACTTCACGCACGCATCCAGTCGATCCGATTTCTGGCCTGAGTTGCAGGATCTTGATCGGCGACGTGACGTTGTCATTCGAACCAAACGCAGCAGTGATCGTTTTATTCGGTCCCGGCACGGCATCCACGATGCTCACGAAGTCCAGCCCCGAATCGAATTGGATCAGCGTATCGTCGTTGTAACCAAATCTTGAATCAACCCGGATGACTTTCGTGTCACTGACCAGGTACTCGTACGGTGGCATGACCACCATGTCGAAAACGAGGCCGTAGCCCAGGTTGGACCAGTTGGGCTGTCCGTCCATCCAGTCCCAGGTGACGCCTCCATCACTGCTGAGAATCTTGCGAGACTTGCCTGATGTCTTCGTCAACACCAGCAGGAGATCGCCACTCAACGCCTTGGTGACAAGCGACATTCGCTGCCCCAGGTAGTCGCCAGGCGAGCCACTGGGATCGGTGATGGTCGCACTGTTCACCCACTGCCCGCTGTCCCTTCGGAAGATCTCGACAGCACCCAAGCCACCATCTTCACCCGGGTACCCGACTGCAATCACGCTGTCTTCACCGCTCCCCGTGGCCTTCACGCTCATGTTGATGCCATCATGAACGACCCAGGGGTCATTGCACTCGACCGGATCAAGTGGAACAAGCTCTTCAATGACCCAGCCAGAGTTGGTGTTCTGGCTGCGCATGACAGCGAATGCCTGGCCGGGATTGGCAATCATCCCCTGGGGGGCGCAATATCCACCTCCACCGAGGACGATGACCGTTCCGTTTCCGTTGCCGGTGATGTCGATCGTCTCGCCCACGTAGGAGAAGCCCTGTACAGGCACCATCAGCACCGAGTCCTGAACCCATGTTTCTCCAGATCGCTTGAGAACAAGGGCGCTTCCTGCAGGAGTCTGGGCGGCCGATTCACCGCTGATGCCGATGGCCGCGTAGTCTTCGCCCATCGCCACATGGGTCCCGAAAAAGTCATAGTCCTCGGGAGTCGGATTCTCAATGACCTGTTCTGGATCCAGCACGGGAAGGGGCCCGGCCGTCTCGGCCATGTTCGCGGCCAGGGCCAGGCCGGTGCCATACAACCCCGCCACGACGTGCGGCCCAGCGGATGCAAAGTCATTGAACACAACCTGGACGCCCATTCCGAATGACTCACCAGTCAACGCCCACGACTGGCCGTCATGCTGCCAGACTTCATAGAACAGCGAATTTGAAGAAGCCAGAATTCGTTGCTGATCCGACAGACGCAGGGTACCAGTGCCATTGAATGTGGCGTCAACCTGCCAGGTTCCGCTGATACGGCGGAAAACCGTTCCCCCGATGAGCGCCACCCCGTCTCGCATCTCCGCCGCATACTGGCCATTAAGTTCCGGACAGTTCGACGTCATGACCCAAGTATCACCCTGCAGTTCCAGGCATCCTGAATCCCAGGTCGCGGTGTTGCCATCCAGCAACAGGCTGGCTGGCACGACGTCCTCGATGATCTGGTGAGGTGTTTCCTGCCAGATCCCGTTGACTCTCTTGTAGATGAACAGATCGTTCCAGCAGATGTTGTTGACGTCTGGGCACTGGTCATCTGACTTGCCTCCAAAGATCCAGTCACCGTCGACGGCCAGGGACTGGAATGACGTGAAGAACCCATTTGAGTTCTCTGACCCATGGTCGATCGGACCAAGTGTGGTCTTGAGCTGCCAGGCTTGGCCATCAAACTCGTAGACGTAGATCCGGCCATCGAACTTCACAGGCTGGTCCAGGCCGACTCTCGCGAACTGATCCCCGACTACCAGCGTGTCGCCATCAAGGTCAATCACGCGGCCGAAGTAACTGGAATCATTGGGGTCCACGAGATTGGGATACAGGGTCTGTTCGAACTGCCAGGATGAACCCTGCCATCGCCAGATGTGCACGACGGCGCCCTCTGGGCCAAACTGCTCCCAGTCCGAAATCGCCACGACATCTCCATCAGCAACGACCGGGTTGGCCATGTTGCCACCACCCAGTTCATCACCAGGGCCTGAGCCAGGCACCAGCACGTGTTGAAACGACGCCGCGTCGAAGCACTGCGCGTTCGCCACGAGGCCTCCGAAGGCGATCACCATCAGCAAAGTCGTTGTTGTTGCAGATACCATTATCAACCCATTCTGATGTGAGATCTGTTGGTCAGATTCCGGCATCCACCGACCACTTCACTTCATTATCAGGCCGGCCGATCAAGCATCAAGAGGGCGCCTTTGAAAGCGTGAGAAATGCCGGTTCTGAGATGCTAGAATGCCCGCGAGATCAATCCGGAGGTACCCCCATGGCCATTCGAGGCTTCAACCTGACCGAGTCCAGCAACCCCGCCCTCAAGCACGAGGAAGCCTTCGCACCCATCTCGGGCGCGGAAACCGCTTCGATCCAGGGCGTTGTCAACAAGACCGCCATGCTCACCGTCCTCACGGTCATCGGCGGCATGATCGGTGTCTGGATCGCACGGCAGATCGCCTTGACCACGGGTGTCCTGATCGGCTGGTCCCTCGGAACCGCCGTCGTCACGCTGGTCCTCTACTTCATGGCCATTGCCAGGCCGATGCGAGCCGTCGCCCTGGCACCGATCTACGCCCTCATCCAGGGTTCGTTCCTCGGCGTCTTCACGATGCTGATCGACAGTTGGCTGGCGAACGCCGGCTATGCGGCCTCCGGCGGTGTCGCCCTCCAGGCCTTCGTGATCACGCTGGCGATCCTGATATCCATGCTGACCCTGTACTACTTCCGAGTCCTGCAGGCCACGCCGATGTTCACCCGGGTGGTCGGCACGCTGGTCCTGGGCATCTTCATCGCCTACGCCGTGTCCTTCGTGCTTTACCTGTTCGGCATCTACGTCCCGTTCATCTCGGTCTTCACGACACCCACCTCGGGATCCGGAATGTGGATCGGACTGGGCCTCAATGTCTTCATCCTCCTGATCGCCTCGCTCATGCTGATCATCGATTTCAAGCTGGTCGAGGATCACGTCAAGGCGGGCTCACCCAAGCGGATCGAGTGGTTCCTCGGGTTCTGCCTGCTGGTGACCCTCGCCTGGATCTACATGGAAGCCGTGAAGCTCAGTGCCCGGCTCGCGATCATTGCCGGGAATCGAGACTGACGACTTTCACGCTACAATCCGGGACTGTGCTCAGCCCCATCCCCGAGATCCTGGATGACCTGAAAGCGGGTCGCATGATCGTGCTCGTCGACGATGAACGTCGAGAGAACGAGGGCGATTTCGTCTGCGCTGCCGAGCACATCAATATCGAGATGGTCAACTTCATGACCCGCATCGGCGGAGGCTACCTCTGCGTCGCCATGGCCAACGCGGACTGCGAGCGGCTCGACCTGCACCCGCAGGTGGCGACCAATACATCCGTACGAGGGACGCCATTGACCATCAGTGTCGACGGCAGTCCACGACACGGCGTCGGCACCGGGATCTCCGCCAGCGATCGCGCCAAGACCATCACGCTGCTGGCCAACCCCAACAGCACACCCAATGACTTCGTCCGTCCCGGTCACATCAACCCGCTGCATGCCCGCGAGGGAGGCGTCCTCGCCCGGACCGGCCAGACCGAGGGATCGGTCGACCTGTGTCGCATGGCGGGGCTTCGCCCGGCCGCCGCGATCATCGAGATCGTCCGGCCCGATGGCGAGATGGCCCGCATGCCCGACCTGGAGGAACTCTGCAAGACGCATGGCCTCAAGATGTGCAGCGTCGAGCAGATCATCGAGCAGCGACTCGCCCACGAGACTCTGGTGATACGAGTCGCGCCGCGGGAAGGCACGCCGATCGAAACACCCTGGGGCACGTTCAACCTGATCATGTTCGACAGCACCATCGATGCCCAACCGCACCTGGCCCTGACCCTGGGCGATGTCGGCCAACTCGATGGACGCGGAAACGTCGTTGAAATCGACGACCCGGTCCTGGTTCGGGTGCACCGGCGTGATGTGCTGGGTGACATCTTCCATGCCGGCAAGAGCCCCAGCGGCGAAATGCTCAGGGCCTCCATGGAACGGCTGCAGCAGGAAGGCCGTGGTGCCCTGATCTATCTTCGACCAGAGCACATGGGTGATGACCTCGCCGGACGCATCCACCGGATCCAGCGACCCGAGGAGGACGACCCCAACCGGCCCGACCTCACTCGCGGTGAAGGGGTCGCGGCCCGCGCCCAGCCCATGGACACGCGAAACCTGGGCATCGGCAGCCAGATCCTGCGGGAACTCGGGCTCTCGAAGCTGCGACTGCTGGTGAGCCGGGCCCGCGACTATCCCGCGCTCCACGGCTTCGGCCTGGAGATCACCGAACAGGTTGAACTGGCTCGAGCACGTGGCGAGCGTCACGTGACCGACTGATCCGGACGACTCACTTGGATGTTTCATCCATCGCCATGGGCTTGTCGGGCCGAACCGTCTCGACGGTTCCGTAAGTCCACTGTCGAGTGACCAATCCCTTTTCGTCGACATGCATGTGCTCGACGCGAGGTAGGAACAGATACACGAGTAATCCGGCCACGAAGATCATCACGAAGAAGAGCATCGCATCCTCGAAACGCGTCAACGGCTTCCGTTTTGGATTGTCCAGATCGAGATTGTTCATGGATGAATGACCCTGCTGTTCCTTGTGACGCATCTATTCCAACCTGGATTCCAGATTGGTGATCATCTGGACCACCTCGGCCGGTTGCTCGTTGTCACCTTTCTCCGTGACGTAGAGCCGACCAGTGACCACCATCACTGCTGCGGGTTGATCGCACCGTTTCGCTTGATGAGTTCCGACAGCGTCGCCTGGGCATCGTCCTGGCGATCCATGTGGGCCAACGCTTCCATGACCACCCAGGTGGCGGCATTCCGCACGCTCATCTGCATGTTGTCGTCATTCATGACCGGGGTCAGCATCTCGACCTGGGCCTGCGGCTCCAGGTGCTGACGGGCCATCCAGATCGAGAAGATCGCCACCGCCTGGCTGTTGCTCAAGGCATCACCCATGGCCTCGGCCGCATGGATCTTGTGCACGAACTCCTGGGCCTGGTGGAAGTACTCGTCTCCCTCGTCATGACCGTCGTGATCCTCGTGGTGGCCATGGTCATCGTGATGCTCACGGTGGTCCATGTGCTCCAGCTCTTGATGGAGATGTTCCATCTCCATCATGATGTCCCGACGCTCACCCTCGCTCATTTCATCATGGTGGCGATCAAGGTGCATTTCCAGTTCGCGAAGATGCTCTTCGATCTCCCGGCGATGGTCGCCATGATCGTCGTGTTCATCATGATCATCGTGACCATGATGCATCCGCTCGAGTTCCTGGTGGAGATGCTCGATCTCCCGCATCAACTCATGCCGCTCCTCATCATCCATCTCGTGGTGGTGCTCGTCGAGCATCATCTCCATGCCACGAAGATGATGCTCCATCTCCTCTCGCATGAGATTCCGCTCGTGATCGCCATGATGATCGTCATGGCGGTCGTCATGATGATCCCAGTGATCCTCTTCATCCCACATCGCCATGGGCATGGCAGGCATTCCGGTTGCCCCGAAGACTCCATGCATCCCATGCACATCGTGCATTCCAGGGTGCATGGGCATGGCGGGCATGCCGGACATGAACATCATGGGGGCCCCGTCGTGGCTGTTGCCATGAACGATGTGGCGGCGGCCGTTGCCGTCCTCGATCACGATCTCGACATTGGCCTCGTGCTGCATGTTGCCGTGATCACGGCCGTTTCCGCCACGCATCAGATCGGCGAGGTCCAGGACGATATTCCCGTGAACCTGGCCATTGGTCAGCTCACCGAGATCCAACTCGATCATGCGGCCGTTGTTCCGACCACCTCGATCACGATCACCCTCGGGGCCGCGGTTCCGATCGCCACGGTTGCGATCACCCTCGGGGCCGCGGTTCCGATCGCCACGGTTGCGATTGCCCTCGGGACCACGATTGCGGTCGCCACGGTTGCGGTTGCCCTCGGGACCACGATTGCGGTCGCCGCGGTTGCGGTTGCCCTCGGGGCCACGGTTGCGGTCACCGCGATTCCGATTGCCCTCGGGGCTACCCTGGCGGCGATCCCGGTCATCCTGCATGGACACGGAAAAGAGCATCTCTCCCATGTCCCCCAGTTCCATCCGATGCACGGTCTCTCCCGACTGCATCGCCTTCCGAATCATGTCCTGGATCGATTGTGGCATGTCCTGCCCATCGGCCACGATGTCCGCCGTGGCATCGATCGTGATGCCCGGGCCATCATGACCAAGCGAAATCGTCCTGGTGACTGTTGTTTCCTGCGTGGTCACCGAGTTGTTGTCCTCGGTCAAGGCCAGCAGCGGAACAGCGGTGACAGCAAGGACCGTGACGGGAATGAACATGCGCATGATGTAGCCTCTCTCGATTGAAAAATCGGGTTTGCCGACTGGCTGGCGATCATAGCGGATGGTCCACTCAGGTCGTTGCGGAATCCACTTGATCGGCGCGAGCCCGACGCTCAATGCCAATCAAGGCAACCTGGGTAGCGCTGGTCTCCAGGGCGGTGAGGCGAATGCCGTCCACGTCCCAGGATTCACCCTGCTCCGGAACACGACCAAGGCAGGCCATGAGATAGCCACCAACGGTGTCGTACTCCTCGTCCTCGGGCAGTTCCAGCGACAGCGCTTCGTTCAGATCATCGACATGGAACCGACCGTCCACCTCGTACCGACCATCCGCAATGGTCCGGATCTCCGGCTCTTCCTCCGGGTCCTCGCCCTCGTGTTCATCCTTGATCTCGCCGACGATCTCCTCGAGTACATCCTCGATCGTGACCAGGCCGGCCGTACCGCCGTATTCGTCCACGACGATCGCCATGTGCACTTCGCTCTTCTGGAAATCTGCGAGGAGGTCAGCCACCACCTTGGTTTCCGGGATGACGATCGGGGCCCGCAGAAGCGGCTGCAGCCGGAACGTCGCGGGGTCTTCGCCCAGGAACGGAACCAGGTCCTTCACGTAGAGAATGCCCGTGATGTGATCCAGGTCCTCTTCGTACACCGGGATCCGGGAATGTCCTTCCTGGCCGATGAAGTTCTTGATGGCCGCGAGGTCATCGGTCAGTTCGATGCCCTCGATCTCGGTACGGGGGGTCATGACCTCGCCAACGTCTGTGCTGGTGAACTCCACGACGTTCTCGATCATCTCCGCCGTGGTCTCACCCAGGCCACCGGCACGCTGCGATTGCTCGACACTGCGAAGCAACTCGGCCTCGGCCTCGGACTGTTCACCGTTCTTGGCCAGCGTGGTTCCACTGAGCCGCTTGACGACCTCGTCGGCGAATCGAACGACTGCACCAGGGAGTGGGCCAATGACGGCACAGGTCTGCAGGAACGGAATCGCCACGGTCACGATCGGATGTGCCGACCAGCGGGAGATAGCCGCACCCAACACGCTCGTGAGCACCCACAGCCCCACGATGCCAGTCGAGATTCCGACGAAGAACCCACGAGTGGAAAACTCGGCACCGGGCGCTCCGGAGAAGTCAACAGTCCACAGGACCAGGAAGGCCATGGACACCGCCAGCCTCAACAGGGAGACACAGGCCGTCACGTCGGCGATCCGATGTGAAATGGACGTCCACTGGTGGAGCCGACCACGCGACTCCAGGGCCCTTTCCACGGCCCCCCGGGCACCGTTTCGCAAGGTGAATTCGATGGTCGCCAGCCATGTCGTCAAGACCGCCGCGACCAGGGGAAGCAACCAGGCCAGGAAACCCGTCATGACTGTTCCCCCCGGGAATAGACCGGTTCTCGACCGATCGCGATCAGCAATCGGTCTTCCTCGGCATGCATCGCCGCCGATGCGGCTTCACTGGTGTCGTCGTGACCACAGCAGTGGAGGAGGCCGTGGACGACATACAGCAGCAGTTCATCTTCCGGCTGGTGATTGCGACTGGCCGCCTGGCGATTGGCCTCATCAAGACACACCGCGATGTCAACCCGAAGCGGACCATCGGACGAGTCGCTGAGGTCGAAGGTCACGACGTCCGTCGTGCTCGGTGCGTCCTTCCAACGGGCATGAAGTCCCGTCATCTCATCGTCATTCATGACCCGAACACCAACGCGTTCAATGACGCGGGGCAGGTGTTGGATCACATCCTGCAGACCGTCGCGAAGGCGCACGATCGCCGAGTCGGACAAGTCGCCCGGAGACAGATCGATTCGGTTTTCGGGTTCGGCAGGTCGGCGCGTCGACCCCGGTTCAGGGGGGACGTCGCCGCTGGTAGACGAGCCCGGTTCCTCCGCATCGCTTCCCGGCGATTCGGTGGTACTCAGGATGGTGGTATTCATCTCGTGATGATTCTCCGAGGGCCTCCCGGGATGGGGACCCAGACCAGAGACAAAGCGTACGGTCTGCCGGCTCGTGATTCCAGCAAAATGCTGAATGGCAGACCGATAACCATTCGGGAGCCTGCCCAGGGGGTCAGGAGATCAGGCGGGAACGAGCAGCCTCGCGTCGAACTCATCGCGGAACTTGTTCACGATGGTCCGGGCCGCCCAGTTGTTGCCATCCGCGAGACCACAGATGGTCGTGCCTGGAATGGTGCCCATGGACCCGGCGATCTCCAGGATCATGTCGAGGTCATGGGGCCGCGCTTCGCCGCGCTCCAGTCGAACCAGCAACTTGTAGAGCCACTGGGCGCCCTCGCGACACGGCGTGCACTGTCCACAGGATTCGTTCTTGAAGAACCTCGCGATGTTGCGGGCCACCATGACCATGTCGGTGCTCTCATCGAATACCGCCGGGCACGCTGTTCCGAGTCCCATGATGTCGTACTTCTTGCCGATGTCGAAATCCAGTTCGGCGTCGTACTGGTCCGTCCCCAGCACGCCCATGCTCACACCACCCGGGATGCACGCCTTGTAGGCCCGGCCACCGCGGATGCCACCACAGTAGTCGGCGCTCTCCACGAGCTCCCGCAGCGTGACACCCATGCCGACCTCGTAGACGCCTGGTCGATTCACGTGACCGGAGACGCCGACGAGCTTGGTGCCGTAGCTGGGTGCTTGGCCGATGGATGACTCGGTACCGATGGACTTCCACCAGTCCGCGCCTCGTTGCAGGATGGGCGGTACCGCGGCCAGCGTCTCGACGTTGTTCACGATGGTCGGACGACCAAAGAGGCCCTTGACCGCCGGGAACGGTGGCTTGATCCGCGGCCAACCGCGCTTGCCCTCGATCGCTTCAAGAAGGCCGGTTTCCTCGCCACAGATGTAGGCGCCGGCACCACGATGGACATAGCAGTCGACGGCAAACGAACTCGCACCACCCATCAGCCCCTGTGAGCCGAAGATCTTGGCGTCGTAAGCCTCACGGATCGCCGCCTCCATGACCTCGGCCTGGTGGTGGTACTCACCGCGAATGAAGAAGAACGCCGTATCGAGCTGGCATGCCCAGCAGGCGATGGCAATGCCCTCGAGAACGAGATGGGGGTCGAAGTCGACGAGCAACCGGTCCTTGAAGGTCCCCGGCTCGGCTTCGTCGCAGTTGATCGCCAGGTACCGCTTGTCACCATCGGGCTCCGGCAGGAATGACCACTTCAGACCGCATGGGAAACCCGCGCCGCCGCGACCACGAAGCATGGAATCCTTGACGATGTCGACGATCTCGCCAGGCTGCATGCTGATGGCCTGTCGCAGGCCCTGGTACCCGCCCTTGGAGACGAACTCGTCATAGTGAACGACGTGCCGATCCGCGGGATCCGCCCAGGGCCACGTGGGAATGCGCTCGCAGAGCACCGGCTCCTTCAGGAACATGATGTGCCGTCCTTCCCCGTGCCAGGCTGCTCGTCGTGGTACTCGACTTCCTCGATCACGGTGCGACGAAGCGTGACGTCACCACGCTGCGTCTCCTCTACCGTGCGGGAGATCTCCTCGGTGTTGTCCTTCTCCACCTTGGTGCGCAGCCCCTTGGCGATCTGCCCGGTGAACTCACCGAGGCATCGCATCAGGGACTTCTTCCTAGTGGGCTCGTCAACCATCATGTTCTGGACAGGTCATCGATGACCTTGTCCACTCCCTCGATGGTGAGATTGTCGTATCGCCGATTGTTGACCAGCGCACACGGAGCCGTATCACACGAACCGAGGCACTCCAACGCCAGGAGCGTGAACTGACCGTCCTTGGTGGTCTCGTGCGGTTCGATGCCCAGCCGATTGCGAACATGATCGAGAATCGCCTGGTGACCGCAGGCCTCGCAGGTGATCGATTGGCAGACCGCGATCACATGGTTGCCCGTCGGAGACGTGTGGAACTCCTCGTAGAACGTGACCGTGTCCAGCACGTCAGCCGGCGTGATCTCGAGGAACGCGGCGATCTCCTCCATGGCCTGTGGTGAGATCCAGCCATAGTGGTGCTGCACGTCATGGCAGACCGGCATCAGCGCGCCCATGCTTTCCGCATAGCGCGGCAGGAAGATCTCGCGGTAACGGGCCTTCATCTCCTCCGTCAGCCACGGTTCATCGCGTCGCTCGATCTTGGTTGTCGCCGAAGGCTTGACTGTCCAGGCCATGGGAGATCTCGAAAGTGAAAGGTCAGCGATCCAGTTCAGCAGCGATCACGTTGACGGAGCCCAGCACGGCGACGAAGTCAGCCAGCTGATGCCCTTCGAGCATCTTCGCGAACGCCTGGAAGTTGATGAATGACGGTGGACGAACGCTGGCTCGCCATGGGCACTTGCCGCCGTCGGCCACGATGAAGTAGCCCAGTTCGCCGTTGGGCGACTCGATGGCGGAGTAGATCTCGCCAACCGGTGCGTTCCAACCGCGATTGGTCATGATGAGTTCGAAGTGCTGGATGGTCGCCTCGATCGATCCGTACACGTCACCCTTCTCGGGGATGTGCATCTTGCCATCGGGGCTGGAGTTGATCGGCCCGGAGGGAATGTTGTCGATCAACTGATCGATGATCCGCCTGCTCTGCTTCATCTCTTCCAGCCGAACCAGGTAGCGACAGAGACAATCGCCATCGGTCGCAATCGGAACCGTGAAATCGACGGCCTCGGCGCCCTGGCCGTCCCAGTCATCGGCATAGCACAGGTAGGGATCATCCCGACGAAGGTCACGCCTGACACCGGAGGCCCGTGCCAGCGGACCGGTCAGTGACCAGGCCGTGGCTTCCTGCTCGGTGACGACACCGATACCCTTGACGCGATCGATGAAGATGCGATTGCGGTTCAGCAGGGTCTCGACATCATCGATGGCCTTGGGGAGTCGTTCATCGATGAACGATCGGACCATCTTGCGGAAGATCTCCTCGTCCGGGATATCACGCATGACACCGCCAACCCGCGTGTAGTCAGGATGGAAGCGTTGTCCCGAAAGGAAGTCGATGATGTCGTAGATGAATTCCCGCTCGTTGAATCCGTAGAGGAAGGCGGTAAAGGCCCCGAGGTCCAGTGCGGCGGCGCCGACGCACAGCAGGTGCCCCTGGATGCGGCCCAGTTCACACAGGATTGTTCGCAGGACGGTACAGCGGGGGGTCAGCGTCACATCGAAGAGCTTCTCGACGGCCTGGTGCCAGGCGATGTCGTTCACGATCGGTGCGACGTAGTCCATCCGGGAGACGGTGCACACGTACTGGTTGTAGTCGTGGTGCTCCGCCAGCTTCTCGAAGCCGCTGTGGAGGTAGCCGATATGGGGCGTGGCCCGGACCACCCGCTCGCCATCCAGTTCCAGGATGACCCGGATCGTGGTGTGCGTCGCCGGGTGCTGGGGCCCGAAGTTCAGGATCCACCGGTCACCAGCCTGCACCTGCCGGTCGAGGTACTCGACGGTCTCGATATCGATGTCGTAGGCATCGGCGGGTTGGAGGGTGTAGGGCATGGGGAGGGGGATCCAAGCGTGATCTCTTCGTGAAACGCTTCACGAACAGGACAGCTCAGTATAGCGGGCAAGCCCACCGCAACCGCCAAATACCGGGGCCCTCGAACGGCCTTACACCCGGAAAATCGCACCCATCTTCTTGCCGATGAGCACCGAGGCGCCCACCAGCGTCACGCCCAGGAGCGCCATCGCCCAGACGCCCATGGCGCTGGCGATGTAGGGGCCGTCGCCGAGTCGCTCGAAGAGCACGTAGATGGCCTTGGTGATCGGGTAGTCGCCCTCCCGCTGGGCGAGGATGAGCGAGTCACTCACTTCCAACATGGCGAAGCTGAAGGCCAGCAGTGCGCCAGCCAACAGGTTGGCAACGATCAACGGCAGGATGATGGTCCGGATCGCCCGGATCCGTCCCGCGCCGAGATTGAGCGCCGCTTCCTCCAGTTCACCGGAGGTCTGTTCCAGGCCCGCCACCGTCGAGCGCACGACATAGGGCAGCCGCCGCACCGCGTAGGCAATGACCAGGAGCATCATCGGGTTGGGATCGGCCCCGACGACATCCACCAACCCCTCGAGCGGGTCACCCTTGCCCAGCGGCCAGGTGAGTGTCATCGCGACGTACCCGAAGGCCATCACCAGGCCCGGGACAGCCAGCGGAAGCATCGAGAGCGCATCCAGCAGACCTCGTCCTCGGATCTTGGTGCGCACGATCAGGTAGCCGATGCAGATGCCGACAAGGATGTCCACCGAGACCGCCAGGACGGAGTAGAGCAGGCTGTTGCGGATCGAACCGATCGCAAGCGGATGCCCGAGGGCCTGCTCGTAGTGACCGAACGTGAATTCCTGCGGGAAGACCGAGCGATACCACGACCCCTCGACGGACAGGCTGGTCAGGACCACGCTGATATGCGGCAGGATGGCCAGGAAGATGACGAAGGCGAACAGGAGGAAGACCAGCGTGCTGCCGAAGCCGCCCAGCCGCTTGGCCGTGGACTGGATCGAGGCCTTGGCGTACATGGTGTAGGCCCGCCCGCCGAAGGCGAACTTGCCCAGCACGTAGATGCCGACCGCCACCAGCAGCAACACCGCGGTCAGGGCGTAGGGCTGCCGGGAGTCCGCGATCTCCTTCAGGCCATTGAAGATCTGGACCGGCGTCACCTCCTGGTAATCGAACATCAACGGCGTCCCCAGTTCGGTGAACGACCAGATGAAGACGATCGTCGCACCGGCGAACAGGCCCGGGCGGATCAGCGGAAGGATGATCTGTCGCAGTCGTTGCCACGGCGTGGCGCCGAGATTCTCGGCCGCCTCGTCCAGGGCCGGGTCCAGGTTGGCCAGTGCGGCGACGGCGTTGAGGTAGAGAATGGGATACAGGTGCAACGCCTCGATGAAGACGATGGCCCAGAATCCCCCGGCACCGATGAAGTCCACCCCCTCGGTGATGAGGCCCAGGTCGATGAGCAGCGCATTGATCGCACCGGACTTGCCCAGCAGATTCTGCAGACCGATCGCGCCGACGAACGGGGGCAGGATCAAGGGAACCAGGACCAGCGCATTGAGCAGGCCCTTGCCTCGGAACTCGTAGCGCACCGAACAGATCGCCAGCGGTATGCCGATCAGCAGGCAGGCGATGGTCGTGCAGACGGCGATGGCCAATGCATTGAACAGGCCCCGAAGCGTGACCGGATCACGGAAGACCTCCGCAACGTGGTAGAGGGTCACGCCACCGTCGATGCCCTCGAACCCGGTCGCGACGACCAGCCAGATCGGCCAGATCAGGAAGATCCCGAACCCGGTCAACAGACCGATCATCAGCAACCACGGCACCAGGCGCGAACGACGCATGGCGGGGATTGTAGGAAGACCGGGGCAGGGGCACCGGCCCCTGGCGTGGGGACTACATGTACTTCAGGAGGAGCAGCAGGTCATCGACGCCGGTCGTGCCGTCCTCGTTGAGGTCCGAGGCACATCCGCCGAAGCAGGAGCCGTACTCGGAGAGCAACTGGAGCAGATCGTCGACATTGACGACACCATTGCCATCGATATCCCCGGGGACATCCACGATTTCCTGCTCGCTGAAGTACCAGGCGATGCCGGCCCGGTCGCTGGAGACCCCTCCGCCGACCATGCTCAGCCGAAGCTGGTAGCGGCCTGGAGCCAGGTCGCGGATGTAGAGGTGCTCGACATTGTCGACCGCACTCGTGCTCAGAACATTGCCGGCGCCAAAGACCTCCGGGCCGGACCCGACGAGGGAAACCGGCTGGTCATCGGCATCGAGCGCCACCAGTTCCAGGTCGAAGTCGCCCATCGTCCAGTTTGATCCGAATCCAATCGGGACGGTCCGGTTCCAGGCCGCGACGATCGAGACCTCGTCGACGGAACCCTCCAGGGTGAAATTCCATGTTCGGGAGTTGCCCAACAGGCAGAACGCCCAATCCCAACCCGTCGGCGGCGCCTCGGGCGTGGTCGCCGGACTGACGCCACCGGTGATGCGGCCACCACTCATGATCAAGTGACTCCGGTTGACATCCACCTGGCCTGCGCCCTGCACCATGTCCAGCGGTCGGGAAGTCGTCCCCCGATCCGGTCCGGATTCAGACGGTTCGTTGGACCACGTGCCATCATCCGCATCACTGTCCTGGTGATCCGCCGCTGCCAGCAACACGGCCTTCACGACCGCGGGCAACTGACCATCGAGATTCAGATCCGGATCGCTGCGAACCTGGTCCACCAGCATCGCCGCTGCCGAGGACACCACGGGGGTCGCCCAACTGGTGGCCGTCGCGTCGGAACAGATCTCGGGCTTCATCCGACCGGCCGCTTCATAGTTCGCCGGTGTATCCGAGTGAGCGTGATCGCCGGAACGAACACCGACGCTGATGTTGTTGAAGCCGAAACAGAGCAGGGCCTGGTTGTCACTGGTCCCGCCATTGTTGACGCCAACCGCGATGATCGCATCATCCCGATGGACGACATAGTCCATCCGCCGCAAGACGATCTGGTCGTTGTTCACATTTCCGAAGGAGCCGATCCACGAGTGATTGAGGACCTTGACGCCACCCGGCATGGACAACGGAGCGGTTCCGGAGGAGTAGTTCGCCCGGAGAAAGTCATCGAGACACCAGCCACCCGCTTCGTACAGGTGAACAGGATCAACCAGGGGAGTCATGCTCACGGTCGCCCCGTAGAACCGCTTGGCGACATTCATGGCGTGTCCACTCTGGCCGGTGAAACCCGGACCCTCGTCGACGAAGGTGTGGGCCAGCATCTCGGCATCGTTCACATCGGGGGCATAGCTGGTCCCGGACTGGGCCTCGACCTGGGCCACGACGACGTTCTCGCCATCGGGCACGTTCTCCGCCCCGATCCGATCGATCAGGTCATTCCACCCCGCTGATTCACGGAAGTCGGCCGACACCAGGACCGGCCATGCCACGGCCATCCCGATCGCCACGACGCGAGCTGTCATCTTTGATCGGTTCACCAGCGGAGCTCCCTCTTCTCGCCCCCTCAACCCTTGATGGTACCCCCGCAGGAAGGCAGGGCAAGGACCCAGTTGGACGATCAGAGCGGACGATCGGATAACCCGAACAGGTGGATCATTCAGCCGCGGCCGTGGTCTCGGACACGGGTACATCCTCGCCCTTGAGTCGGCTCTCGACCTGGCCCAGCAGCCGTCGCTCGGCCGCCCGGTCCCGGGTCGTGGGCGTCCAGAAGAACACGTGGGACTCATCCCAGTTCCCCTCCACGGGCACGTGGTAGGTGTAGGACGTTCCGGTAAAGGTCCACGTATTGCGGCGTTGACCCACGGAATGCCCCCGTTCCTCGAAGACCCAGACCCTCAGGTCCAGGGCCCCATCACCGGTGGTGAGGTCCCAATCCGGCTCGGCCAGGGCCAGCAGATCGACCTGGGGCACCTCGTCCGTATCGCTCCTGGGGGCAAATCCAGCCCTGGTGAACTCGAATCGAGCCCTGTAGCGGTTCCGGGAGAGGGTGTTCCTCAGGGCCTGGTTGAAATCGGCGTTATCGGTGTACCAGGGCTCCAGGAGCGATCCCGCCAGGACAGGGTCGGTTTCGATGATCCCAGCACGCCGATCCATGAATGCGGGCCTCATCCCGTGCTCCCGGGCGACCGATACTGCAGCATCAAAGGCCTCTGGATAGCGGTCATGAGGCACGACCACCATTTCCGGACCCTCGCTGCCCGCGCAGCCGCCCAGTGCCAAGAGAACGGCCAGAACAGCCGATAGAGCCACGCTGGCTCGGATCCCCTGCCAACCCTGCTGCGAATCACTACCCGAGGAAGAACGCACGACGCGGAGTCTACCATCCCCAGATGGCCCATTGCCTGCCCAGGAAGGCCCCAAATGGGGGCTGGAACGTATTGACCAGGCCCTGTCCCAAGGTAGGCTGAAGAGGCCGGGGGATACCCAGAAGAGGAGTTGTTTGAAGGTGAATTGGATTGTGAACATCGGCCTGCCCCTCGCAGCCGGGGCTGTCGTGGCCACCTTGGCCGTTGCTGGTGATCAGATCCAGCTCCCGACGACGGCCGAAGACTTCTACCACCACGGGACCCAGCCACTGCCGGATCGCCCCGACGGCTATCCCATGGATGTTTTCGAGGTCTCGTCGTTCACATGCCAGAACTGCCACCTCTTCGAGGATGACAACAACCCGGAGATCGAGACCGGCCCCATGAACCTGTGGGCCGCGAGCATGATGGCCCAGTCGACCCGGGACGTCGTGTGGCAGGCCGCCCTGACGATCGCCAACCAGGACGCCGACTTCAGCGGCGAGTACTGCATCCGTTGTCATGCACCGACCGCCTGGGGCAGCGGCAAGAGCACCAACGGAGTGCTCGAAGATCTCAGCCCTGTCGATGACTACGACGGCATCAACTGCAACTTCTGCCACCGCATGGTGGACGCCGTCGCTGACGCGGAGAATCCCGAGGAAGACACGCTGATTCTCCAGGCACTCATCGATGCGGGCACGCTCCCCGATCCGGCCTCTCCCGGTAACGGCCAGTTCATCTTCGACCCGACGGACAGCCGGCGAGGTCCACTGGATGACATCACCCTGAACATGCACGGTGCCGCGCAGATTCACGTGTCGCCGTTCCACAAGGAGTCCGCCCAGTGCGCCTCCTGCCATGACCTGGGCAATCCCGTCTTTGAACTTCAATCCGACGGGACTTACGCCCTGACCGACTACGACACGGCTCACCCGACACTCAATACGTACGAGATGATGCCGGAACAGCGGACCTACTCCGAATGGCTGGCCAGTGATTTCGCTGACGGCGGTGTCCAGTTCGATGACGGACGCTTCGGCGGTGATCACCCGACGGGACTGATGCAGAGCTGCCAGGACTGTCACATGCCCAAGGCCTCCGGCGCCAACTGCGCCTTCTGGTACCTGCCCGACATCGGACCGCGTGACTCGCTCTCGCTCCACCACTTCAGTGGGGCCAACAGCTGGGTCCTGGGCGCGGTTCATGATCTCTATGACCCAGGCGATACGTCCCTGACCGATGAAAGCGTGGCCGCCTCGATCGACCGAACGATCTCGCTGATGCAGGCCGCCTCCGACATGGATGTCACGCAGGCTGGAGACGAGCTGACGATTCGCGTGACCAACTGGTCCGGACACAAGCTGCCCACGGGCTACCCCGAGGGCCGCCGCATGTGGATCAACGTCCAGTTCTATGACGACACCGAGACCCTCATCGAGGAGATCGGCGCCTACGACTACGAGACCGCTGAACTGGATATCACCGACGTCAAGATCTACGAAATGCAGCTTGGTGTTGACGAGACCGTTGCCGCGTTGGTCAACATTCCCGTCGGCAAGTCCTTCCACCTGGTGCTGAACAACGTGATCCTGAAGGACAACCGGATCCCGCCGAAGGGATTCACCAACGCCGAGTTCGAAGCCATACAGGCCCAACCGGTCAACTACACCTATGCCGATGGCCAGCACTGGGACGACACCATCGCCGACATTCCCGACGGCGCTGCAAAGGCGGTCGTCACGATGTACCACCAGACGACCACGAAGGAGTACATCGAGTTCCTCCGGGACGCCAACGTCACCGACCTGAAGGGTCAGATCGCCTACGACGCGTGGGTCGCCCGAGGCAAGAGCGCCCCGGTCCCGATGGACTCCGTCGAGATCAGCATCAAGGAACCCGAGGGCGACGGTGATACCTGTGACAGCCCGCGGTACGCAGCCGTCGGTGCCACCGCGTTCGAGACCACGACCGCCGTGGACAGTGGCTTCGGCGCCCCGGACGAATCCCAGTGCCTGGACACCTACCTGGACTGGGATGACTCACCGGACCGATGGTTCACCTGGGAACCCCCGCTGAACGGCGTGGCCAACTTCCACACGTGCGACGCGACGTCCTACGACACCTCCCTGGTGATCTACCAAGGCGATGACTGTGGCACGATCACCCAGGTGGCCTGCAATGGTGACTCGACGGTGCAGTCCGGTTGCCAGCAGTACTACTCGGGAATCTACGACCTCCCGGTCAGCGGTGGTACCACGTACTACGCCAGGATCGGTGGCTGGCAAGCCGCCACCGGCGAGGGAACGCTCACCATCGAGTATGACCCCAAGGTCATTCCCGAGGACATCAACAACGATGGCGTCGTGGACGTGAACGATCTGCTGATCATGCTGTCGGACTACGGATGCACCGGAGCCTGCGAGGGCGATGTCAACAACGACAACATTGTTGACGTCTCTGACATCCTGGCCTTGCTGGCCGCCTGGTCCGACTGACTCGGATCCCCGCGATATACTTCCCGCCGATGAGCAGCCACTGGAGCAACCGGGGCCACCTGCTTGGGCTGGAGGATCTCTCCCGCGACGAGATGTTGCAGGTGCTGGATGAAGCACAGGCCCTGGTGCCTGTTGCCGAGGGCCAGGCCCCGTCGACCAGCGACCTGGCCGGCCGCACCCTGGCAACGCTCTTCTTCGAGAACAGCACGAGGACCCGCTTGAGTTTCACCATGGCCGCCCGTCGGCTCGGTGCCGACGTCATCGACCTCAATGCCTCCACGTCGAGCACCGCCAAGGGGGAGTCGCTCCTGGATACGGCCCTGAACATCCAGGCCATGGGGGTCGATGGAATGGTCATGCGATGTCGGGCCTCTGGTGGTCCTCACCTCGTCGCCCGGGAAACACGCATCCCGGTGATCAACGCCGGGGATGGCCGACACGAGCATCCCACGCAGGGACTGCTTGACGCACTCGCCTTGCAACGTGGCCTTGGCCGCCGGACCTTCGACGGACTGTCCATCGCCATCGTGGGCGACATCGCCAGTTCGCGGGTCGCGAGATCCAATGCCTGGGGCCTCACGGCGCTGGGCGCCAACGTCATCTTCACGGGACCGCCGTCACTCGTACCCGAGGCCATGGGACAGCTCGTGACCGCCAACGGCTCGACGCGTGGAACCCTCCGCCTGGAGCACGACCTGGATGCCGTGCTGGAGACCGTCGACGCGATCATGATGCTGCGGGTGCAGTTCGAGCGACACGGGGGCGAGGGCATCGACGAGGACTACACCAGCCGCTACGGTTTGACCCTCGAACGGGCCGAGCGACTGCGGGATGGTGTTCCCATCCTGCACCCGGGCCCGGTCAACCGGGGCATCGAGATCGACCACGAGGTGGCGGACAGCTCACGGAGCTTGATACTCGACCAGGTGACCTGTGGCGTTGCCGTTCGCATGGCCATCCTCAAGGGCCTGATGTCCTGACGGGACTGGTGGATCGTGGACAACCTTTCGACCACTGGACCGGCCGGGCACAATTGATACGCTGCGACCGGATTGGTCGAAAGGTCAGTTGACATGCGGGGTTGCTCCAGGACAAGACCACGGACTTCTCACCTGCTGCTGATGCTGGCAGTTGCGGTCTCGACCGGGCATGCTGCCGAGCCCCCCGGACAGGCGCCGAGCAGCCCGCGCATCGACATGGACAAGCTCCGCCAGCAGGTCAGGATCGTGGCCCTGATCGAAGATCTTCGCCATGATGATGTCCGGTTCAACGCCATCAAAGCGAAGCGACAACTCTGGCACCTGGGCGACGAGATCATCACACCGCTGGAGGTGGCACTGCATTCCGACGATCGGCAGCAGCGACTGCTCGCCGCCTCCATCCTGTCGTGGAACGAGTCCTATGTTCCCACCGCCCGGATGCTCGAGGTCTGTCTCGATGGCATCCGCGAAGATCTGAACTTCACCTGGTACCAGCCCGTGCTGGATGACGAAGGCAACCTGGTGGAATGCCGGACCGTCTACGGAGGAATCAACCCGTCATGGTCCTGCTATGCCGTGCTCAGCAGACACGCCACCGCAGCTGAGCCGTTGCTGGCTCGCGGGCTGCGGTCCGATGACCCCCGGCAGCGGTTTCTCTCGGCGTTGCTGCTGGCCCAGCAGGGAAAGGTCCAGTACACCTCCCACATCACGAGCATCCTCATCTCGAGGCTCGAGAACAACCACACCTATCGAGACGCCAACCTGGCCTGCCGCGGGCTGTACCTGCTGGGCCCGACGGCCCTGCCGGCGCTGTACAGCGCCCTGCCCGCGGAAGACCCCCAGGCCAAGGCGTTGATTCGTCACCTCATCTGGCACCTGGCTGGCCCCCAGGCACCCGAGGCTCGACAACTCGATCCGCACGGATCTCGGCGAAGGGCCATCACCTGCATGTGGCATGATCCGGCGATCCAATATCCGCTCGATCGCATGCCGCGGGGATTCCGGACCACCAACGCCTGGTGGCGGAAACCGGACGCCTGACTGGCGAGCCCTGTTCACATTCACACCCGCAGCGGCCGCGGCCCGATAAACCAGTCATGCACGCTCCACATGACGCCACCCGCAGCCTGCCCATCCCCGTCACGGTCCGGATCGCCTCCAAGGCCACCCGGCTCCAGGAGATCCTGCGGCTGCAACCCGGCTCGATCATCGAACTGCCCAAGCGGGCGGACGAAGAACTGGACGTGATGATCAACTCCGCCGTCATCGCCAAGGGCCGCGCCGTCAAGGTCGGCGAAAACTTCGGGGTCGAGATCACCTCCTACCGCGGGCTTGCGTCCAGCTGAGCCCCGGAAGACCGCCTCAAGTCCTTTGGCGACCGGGCATTCCGGTCGTTCCGGTCATGCGGGCAGGCCCCTGTTGAACACCCCGCCGACCACGCCATTAGGGCGAAACAGCGCTGCGGAAATGGCCGAATTGCGGGGTATGGCGCCCGTGATATTCAAGCGACGACGGCCCTTCTTCGCCACGCTCCGGTTGAGCTGGTTCGTCAGCCTCGTCGTGACCGCGGTAGCGCTGCTGCTCATCCACGGAGACCCCGCCGCATGCCTGGTCCTGGCCGTCGTCCTCCCGATGGTCCTGCTGCTGTCCCCGACCACGGGGGCCGTGGCTGCACTGACCAGCGCGGCCGGGGTTTCTGCGGTGGGGTTCATGGTGGCGGGCCAGCCCGAGTTCACGGCAGACCTCCGGGCGGATGCGTTGACCATCATGATCCTGGCGCCCATGCTGGGACTGGCCGCCGCAGCACCTGCGATGCTCCGTGAACTGGGACGGGCAGCGATTGAGATCGAGGCCGTGGATCAGAGTTCGACCAGTTGCATGTCCGATTCCACGTCGCGTGCCACGCTCGGCAAGCTGACGCCGGAGACGAACCGCTCCAAGGCCGCGTGAGTGGCCATGGCCTGCCGCGTCGCCACGGCATTGAATCGTGATACCGGCTGCCCCTGGATGCGGGCCAGCAATTCCATCGCGACCTGGGCCTCGCCCTTGCAATAGTCAATGGGCTCGATCGCCTGCTCAAAGGCCTGCAGCACGCCATCGACATTCTCGAAGGTGCCGGCCTTCTCCACCCACGTCCCCGTGGGGAACAGGACATCGACCTGCTCGGAAACCGCATTGGGAAGCGTGTCGAGCAGGACGGTGAATCGACTCGAGTCACTGCCGACCTTCATCGCGGCGGCCATGCTTGGCGTGACCCATTGGCTGGGATAGTTGCCGGTAATGATCAGCCCGCCGATGGAGGCATCGGATTCCAGTTTGGCTTCCATGGCATTGGCGTCGAGGACGCTGCCTCCCAACGCTTCCAGCACACGACGAACACCACGCGCGTTGGGCGCCTTCTCCGCCCGGATGGTGTACCCACCGGGGAACGCCTTGTCCTCGCCGTCGAACGGCACCGGACCGACGCCGATGACGGCATCGGGATCGATCGCCCGAGCCAGGTGGGCCAGGTGCCAGGCGTCCTCGCAGGAAAGCATGGGCGAAACCATGAGCGCCAGGTGCCCCGCACGGCTGAGCCCGTCGGCTGCCGCCTGCAGAGCCTCGTCCCAGGCCCGACCCGCTTGTTCCATGGACCGGTTCTCGCCGGACGCCACCACCGGAAGACGGTGGCGATTCTCGTCGTGGATGAACTTCCACCCGTACCGGATCTCGTCCGAGATCCACCACTTGTTGATCGCTGAATTGGGGCGAGGCTTGAGGCGGAACACCGTGCCGTCGTTGTGCTCGACACTGATGTTGTCCCCTGACGCCGTGATGCCGTCGATCGACGGTGTACGTGTCAGGTACCACACGCGCTGGGCGAAGAGGAAGTCCTTGTCCAGGAGGGCGCCCACCGGGCAGATGTCGATGACATTTCCGCTGAGCTCGTTGTCCAGGGCCTGGCCGGGGAAGACGTCGATCTCCTCGAAGGCGCCGCGTCCCTCGACCATGAGTTCCGCAGTTCCGGTGACTTCCCGGGTGAAGCGAACGCAGCGGGTGCACATGATGCACCGATCGCCATACAGCAGCACATGAGGACCGATGTCCTTCTTGGGCTGCTTGATCTTCTCTTCCTCGAAACGACTGTTCGCTCGGCCATACCGGTAGGCATAGTCCTGCAGGTAGCACTCACCGGCCTGGTCACAGACCGGGCAGTCCACCGGGTGGTTGATGAGCAGCATCTCCATCACCGCTCGCTGGTTGGCGACCGCCTTGGGTGAATCGGTGTAGACCACCTGCCCGTCCTGGGCCATGGTCTGGCAGGTCGGGACGAGCTTGGGCATGGGCTCCAGCTTCCCCTCGTTGCGGGGATTGGGGGCCCACACCTCGGCCAGGCAGATGCGGCAGTTGGCCACGACCGACAGGCCAGGATGCCAGCAGTAATGCGGGATCTCCTGTTCCTGGGCCAATGCGACCTCGAGAATGGACTGGCCATCGTCGAACTCCGCAGGTCTGCCATTGATGGTGATGCGTGGCATGGGACGGTTCATGCTAGCAGCAGCGGGCGGGCAGTGAACGGTCATTCACCCCGGTTGAGGGTCCTGGCTTCCAGGACGATGGCACCCCGCTCCAACTGCATTGAGTCGACCAGGACTCGCCGCTCATCGACCAGCGGGATGATCGCCTCCATCGTTGCCTCCCCGAGGGCCGTCGCCACGAGTTCACCCATGGCATCATCGAATCGGGGCAATGACTCTCGCAGGAGCGCATCCACGGCGGATCGGGCAAAGGGGACGGGAAGCCGCCCGATCCTGATCCCTCCCGGCTTCAGGAGCAGCCGCCCCGAATCGAGGACTGGTTCGAATCGCAGCGACACGACTCGATCCGATCCCAGCAGGCCACTGACCCGGATTCCCACGTCGATCCCGCTGGTCGAGAATCGCACCTGCGGCCGAGAGAGCCGCTCCGGCCAGACCAGGTCGGGCTCGTGGCTCATCCAGGGCAGGAGGCGGGCCGCGAGCCAGGCATTGATTGCCTCGTCGGTCATGCGGATGCGCCACGACTCGTTCGATGCCCGGATCCGCTGCAGTTCCTCGGCCAGGCGGAACTCGACGTGCTCGCCCAGTGCGGCCGTATCGGCATCCTCCCGGGGTGGCAGGTCGAACCAGCCCGGCGACCAACTCGCCAGAAGCCAGGTCCCGCCCGCCAGCGCGATCAGCAGCACAAGCAGGATGATGGACAGGAGCGTGATGGGACGCAGCCGACCTGGCCTTCCGCCCGTTGTATCCATAAGGACAATGGTACCCTCCACGCCATCGAGGCCACGCTGCCTGGTGCAGCATCCCCCTGGACCCCAGCATGACGACGACTGAGAAGCACAAGTCACAACGATCGAGACGGCCCGGCTTGGTCCGCCGACTAGCCCGAACGCTCCACCCGGGGCATGCGCATGGCTATCCCGAGGGCGAGTTGGACCATGGGCACGTCGCCCCGAGCACGCCCGGCATGGAGGCCCACCGGACCTGCATCGACTACGGGCCTGACGGCATCGAGGAAACCGAGATCACCGATGTCGAGGCCTTCTTCAAGGCGCCTCGTCCCGAGTGCAGCAAGGTCCGCTGGATCCGCGTCGTCGGACCTCCCGACCCCGCCTTCCTCAATGCCCTGGGCAACCGATACCAGGTCCACCCACTGGCCCTGGAGGACCTGATCCAGGTTCCCCAGCGTCCGAAGGTGGACGAGTATGCCGAGGATGCCGAGCACGCCTACGTCCTGATCATCGCGTCGTCTCCAAGGCGACAGGACGGACATCTCGTCAGCCAGCAGGTGAGCGTCCTGGTTGGCGACCGGATCGTCGTCTCCTTCCAGGAGTACGAAGACGGGCTCACGAATCGGATCCGGGAACGTCTCCAGGTCGGGTCCAGTCGTCTCCGGACGTCGGGGGCCGACTTCCTGATGTACTGCATCCTGGACCAGATCGTCGACCACCTGTTCCCCGTGCTCGTCGACCTGGGAGACGAACTCGAGAAGCTCGACGAGATGGTGATGAACGACCCGGATGCCCAGCAGATGCGTGCCATCCACGAGCACAAGCGGGAAATGATGATGCTGCGACGCGAGGTCTGGCCCATGCGGGAGATGATCCAGTCGCTGCGATCATCCGATCACGCGATCCTCTCGAAGTCCACACGGATGTACATCCGTGATGTCTACGATCATTGCATCCACATCGTGGACATGATGGAGACCTATCGAGATGCGATCACGTCCATCCTCGACATCCACATGAACATGATGAGCAACCGCATGAACGAAGTCATGAAGGTGCTCACCATCATCGCCACGATCTTCATCCCCCTGTCATTCCTCTCGGGCGTGTTCGGCATGAACTTCACGTCGTCACTACCGGGACAGACGGACCCCTGGTCCTTCACGATCTTCGCGGTGGCCTGCTCGGTCCTGGGCCTGGGAATGGTCGGATTGTTCTGGTGGCGAAAGTGGCTCTAGGCTCGAACGGTCATGTCCCCGGCTGATCGTGCTGGGACGACCTGGGGTACAGGTGGCGGATCACTTCCCGCAGCGCAAGCAGTCGGCCCCAGCCGCCGGGTGTCAGAGCAAAGGTGATCACGTAGGCCGAGAAGACGACCACCGTGATGAGGACGCAGGCGAGGAAGTGACTGCTGGACTCATGCAGTGACATCGCCACGGGAATCCCGGCGAGGCCCGCAACAAGCGATGCGACCCCGATTCGCCAGGTGGCCGAGATGACATCTCCGAGTTGCACGAAGGTCCCATGCAGGCTGTACAGGACGGCTGGGATTCGAATCAATATCGACATGATGCTGTAGGCCGCAGCAACCCCGACCGCACCCCACGGCAATCCAGCGAAGTAGGCGCCCACGGTCAGGCCGGCTCGGAAGACCTGCCATCGGAACTGCCGATCGGTCCGACCCAGCGGGACGTACACCCAACTCGTGACCACGCGGGTACACGCCACGAGCGCTGCCGGGGCCAGGGCGCGAAAGATCGGAACGGAATCGCCCCACTGGCTGCCCAGCGCCAACGGCACGATGTGCCCCGCCGCCACCATGGCGACCAGGACGAATGGACACAACGCCAGCACGATGACCTCGACTCCCCGACGATAGAACTCCCGGAATCGTTCATGGTCATCTTGAAGCCGGCTCAGCACCGGGATGGCCACCGAGGTCAACGGGGCATTGAGTTGGGTCGCCGGGATGAGGATCAGACGCGTCGCCGCCGAGTAGAAACCAGCTGCCGCATTGCCCAGCCAGTACCCGATGAGGACTCGGTCGGTCTGCCTCGCGATCGACCCGACCAGCGAGGTCCCGATCAAGTAGCCGCCGAATCGCACCATGGGACCGATGCCCGCTGCAATCGCCGGCCGCGATGGTCGCCAGTTGGAAAAGAACCACCCCCCGAGCGTACGAACGATCGCCATGGTGACCGTCATGACGACCAGGGCCCAGTACCCCCATCCCACGATCGCCGCAATCGTCGCCGCGATGACGCCCAGGAGATTTGCAACAACGCCGATGGTGGCATGAGTTCGAAACCGAAGCTGACGTTGCAGCAGCGCGAGATGCGGCGCGCCCAGGCCCGTGATGATGAGCGAGGTGGACAGCACGAGAATGACACCGGTCAACTCGGGCCGGGCAAACCACGCCGCAACCGGCCACGCGATGGCGGCACCGATGATGGCCGCCAGGATGCCCCCGACGACGTTCAGCCAGAAAAGCGAGCTCACCTGGGAGTTGTTGATGTCCTCCCGCTGGACGATCGACTGCGGCAGGCCATGGTCGGCAAAGGTCGTAATGAAGGCGACGAATGCCGCTGCGATGGCCACGATGCCGAAGTCACCAGGCGTCAGGAGGCGGCCGAGGATCGCCACCGAAGCAATGCCGATGACGATGGTCGCCGCCTGCGCCACCAGGACGACGGCGCCGCTGCGGACCGATCGCCGCGGCAAGTCGGCATGAAGATGATCCGTACGGATGGACATGCGGCACCGGGATGGTACTTCCGCTCAACAGCGGGTGTCGCCGGCGGCGCTATCCTCGTCGCCCCAGCAGGAGCTGCATGGCGCCATAGGCCTGGCCAAGCCGGGTGGCCGACGGATACAGCGCATCGAGCAGGACATTGGTGGGGTAATACCCACGACGCGTGATCAACCGGACCAGGCACAGGGGAACGCGCCACAGCGGCGTGACCACCGCCAACACCAGGCAGGCCAGCAGCCTGGGCCAGGTGGGCCGATCCCCGAAGGTGGCCCAGTGGTCCCGGCCCTTGGCGAAACGCATCTGGAGGTAGAACCTGGCCTGCAGCCGATCCCGGTGTACCAGGTGATCCACCGTGAGTTCCCGGTCGAAACCGATGGTGTACCCCCGCTTGCGCATCTCCACCTGGAGCCGGGTCTCTTCCCCGTAGGCGATCTTCTTCTTGGTCATGCCAAGTGGTCGGCCCTTGGGATCCGTGAAGCCGCCGAGTTCCTCGAGCACCGACTTCCGGAAGACGATCAAGGCGCCCTTGGCGAATCCGTTTTCCAGCACGCCGGTCGTCACACTGGGATCGACCTCGTTGATGACGTATCGATCGTGCAGCCATCGAGGCTGACCATGCTCGTACCACGGGACGCAGAGGCCACCAAAGCAGTCAAAGGAACAGGTGTCAATGACGTGAATGGCGCGATCGACCAGGTTCGGCGGGGCCTTGATGTCNTCATCCAGGTACATGACCCAGTCTGTTTGCGCTGCGTGATACCCCGCATCACGGGCGAATCGCAGTCCGGGGCGGGACTCGTGGACATAGCGGACATTGGATTGTCGAGCGGCGTGCTGGTCAACCAACTCGCGTGTCTGGTCGGTTGAGTTGTTGTCAACGACGATGATCTCGAAGCACGAGGGATCAGCCTCCTGGGCGGCGATCGACTCCAGCGCGTGAGCCAACACTTCCGCGCGGTTGTAGGTACAGATGACCAGGGATAGTCTCATGGCTGCCGTTGCTTGCCCAGTTCACCCGGGCTTCTCTCGATGTGCCCCCAGCAGGAGGTTGCCCGTCCATTCATCCATGCGGGCGCACCATCATCATCTGCCGTTCGTTTCATGCTTCCATCCGGATCGATGCTACTCGCGTGCCGCAATGGCGTCTAGCAGTCCCATGACCCGTGCCATGTGGAAGGAACTCGGGAACACCACCGGCATTCATCGTCACGATGGACGCGCCAGGTGATATCGCTTCCAGCACGACAACGGGAGCACCTTGGAAGATCTCGAAGGGCGTCCCTGGTCGGCACCCCCAGCAGCGACATGATCTGACAGCGGTGTTACGGCGATACCGTGAGTTCTCGAAGACCGCGAAGCACCTGCTCGAGATCGCGCGGCACGGCACGGGAGGTGCCCCCGGGCTTCGATGACGATTGCAACAGCGTCTCATCCAGGACCTGCTCGAGTTCGACATCCTGGAGGGCCAGCCCCCAGTCCTCCCGGGCCTGCTTGAGAACCAATGGCAGCTGGGACGTCAACTGATCCAGTTCAAGAACGCGACACCGATCCATTCGGGTGGTGGCGAAGTCCAGGATGGCCTGGTTGTAGGACAACCAATACTGGACCGCCCGGCGGGTCCGGAAGGTGTCGAATCCCAGCTTTCGCAAGGGCCAGGCACCGTGAAAGTGATGAAACAGCTCCCGGTGTCCGCGGCGTCGCAGTGAGTCCAGGACGTCCCGGGGATCGCGGAAGATGAAGAGATATCGCGCCGAGGGAAGAACCGACTCCCAGAAGTCGAGAAAGAGACACGTCCGCGGATCCTTCCAGCCCCACACCGCATGATGCCTCCTGGCCTCGACCAGGTGCTGAGCCTGCTGGCGTCGTTCGTCGGAGATGGAAAGCGCCCGCAGCTGATGCGCCTCCATGACATTCGTTCCGTTGTCTTCGAACACACCCTCGTGGAACGCGAGGAAGTCCACATCCTCGTAGTGCCCCTTGACATTCGAACGTGACGCCCCGAGCAGTTCGTCCCCGATCTCCACGCCCGACAACTGCATGGCAGACGCCAGGAGCGAGGTGCCCGAGCGATGCATGCCCGTGATGACAAGAGGAGTCGATGACATCGGTGATTCCCCTGGAGACAGGGGCACCGGTACTGTATCGGCAACGCGCCACCGGGCCGCCCGGGCGGCCCTGGGGTCAATGCCGATCGGACCGCTTCAGGATGTTCCTGGCCCATCGCACCAGGCAACCCAGGCTGTACCGCAGGGTGGGATGGCAGGCCCGCTCGTACACCGCCGCCTTGCGTTCATAGCTGATGGGATGCGCCATGTTGTGAATCGGCTTCTCCAGTGTCTTCATGGCACTGGTGTCGATTCCGGAGACGCCACGCTTCACGAACAGGAACGTGTTCTGCCGGTAGTAGTACTCGACCGATTCATCGTTCCACACGGTGGGCCGGATCATGTCGATGCACTCGTACCCTCGATCATCAAAATGCTCGATCCAGTAGCCCTGCCATTGCTCATTGAGATGGTGCGTTCCTCCCTGCAACCTGACGGCCGCACTGAAGAGAACGACATCGGACGCCCGGCAGAGCAGGTCGATGCACGCGGCCGCTTTCGATTCCGGAAGGTGTTCCAGGACCTCGAGACAGAGACACAGGTCATAGGTCCTGTCCAGGTCAGGCAGGCCGGCCGTGAGGTCGGCGGACGTGTACTGGATGGCCTTGCTCAGGATCGCGTCTTCCGAGATCCAGTCCCCGTCAACGCCGGACAGGGTCTGCACGCCAAGAGACTCCGCCGCGGCCAGCCACGCACCACGGCCACAACCGATGTCAATGACCGAGTCCGGCTTGTAGTACTGGAACAGGAGGTCGAGGACCGTCCTGGCTGATCTTGCCATGCTCGTCTCATGCTGCGAGTAGAACGAGCTGTCGTAGATGTTGGAATAGTGACTGTTCATGTGCAGTCGACTCTTGATGCCACCGCGATGGTCCGCTGTCCCATGCAGATCTGAACCTCGACGGCGATCTCCTGGCATTGCAGTGCCGGTACCGTGATCGTACCATCATCACAACATCAGCACCCGATGCACGCATGCTCGTGAATCGGGTCCTGTTTCCCGCGGGGAGCATGACCGCCGTGAAGTTGCTGATCCTGTTCACAACCCGGATGACGGGCGGCGCTGACATCACCTACGGCACTCCTGTTGTTGCCGAGGCGTTGCGCCGCGGCTGGGATGTTCACACGGCATGCTCCGACCGCCCCGATCTGCAACCGCTGGTGGATCTCCTCGCGAAACTGGGGACGACCCACCACCGCTGCGAACTGGTCGAGGAACCCTACGGCCGCCTGCGATACCGCGCGATGAACGCCTTGTACGCGAGACGAGCCCGGAAGTTGATTGAATCGGTGAATGCCGATCGTGTACTGCTGGTCCTGCCCTACATGACCTATGGGCTGGGCATCATGCAGGCGTGCCGACGAGTCGCGGTTCCCACGGTCACCGTGTACCAACTGGTCAAGCCACAGTCCTGCCCCGCCTGGCGAGCCGCCCGGATACGGGAACTGCTCACGACTCACTGTGCACCAGTCGCCGTGTCGGACAACAACAGGCAGATTCTCTGTCGACTCTTCGGCATGGAACCCGAGCAGATCAACCTGATCTACAACGGCATCACGGTCACACCACGTTGCGACTCCGCCGACCGTGGGGCGGTGCGGGCTCGAATCCGAACCGAACTTGGTATTCCAGACACAAGCAAGATGCTCCTCACGCCTGCGAGGGTGGCGCCACAGAAGGGACATCGCTTCCTGGTCGAGATCATGCCCGAGATCCTGGAACGGTATCCCGATGTCACGTTCGTACTCGCCGGAGATGGACCGGATCTTCCGGCCATCACGTCGATGGTCCAGGACCGCGGCCTGGACCAGAAGGTGCAGATGCTCGGTCATCGAGATGATGTGGAAGCGTTGTCCATCGCCGCCGATCTCTTCGTGTTCCCGACGATCTACGAGGGATCACCCTTCGGACTGCTGGAAGCCATGAGCTACGGCCTGCCTGTCGTGACCACGAAGGCCAGCGGCATCAGCGAGGTGGTCCGTCATGAACAGGACGGGATCGTCGTCGACGTGGGCGATTCCAGGAGCCTGCTGCAGGGCGTACTGTTGGCGCTTTCCGACATGGACCGCATGCAGACGATGGCCGCCAGCGCCAAGCAACGGGTCAAGGAGTTCTCGGCCGAGGACATGGCCGATCGCACCCTTGAACTGCTGGAACGGACCGGCATATGACTCCTCGGCCGCCCGCCATCTCCGGGACGAACACACCCGACACCCGAGGACCAGTCAACCTGGTGGTCTGTGGTGTCGGAGGCAGCGGCACGCGTGTCGTTGTCCAAATGCTCCAGGCCATGGCCCCGCGTGAGCAACTGGCCGATCGAAACGAGGCTGACGACACGCTGGCCGCCACGCTGCTGTTCAAGCACCGGGGCGTCCTGGACGCGGCTGGCCGATTCGGATTCGACACCTGCTGGCGAGACCTTCAACTGGTCCTGGATCGAGAAGGCAATCCCGACAACCTGCCGCTGGCCAGGCGATGGTTTCAACTGGCCCTCACCACGCGGCCGGTCAATGCGCGGCGGTGGTATGTCCGGCGAGCCTGGCGACTGCGGCGGGAACTGTCCCGGCGAAACGATGGACAACCAGCATCTTGGTTGATCAAGGAACCGAATCTCCAGATGGTTGCCGGACCGATCCTGGCCTCACGTGATGACGTCGATGTCATCGTGATCGCAAGGAACGGACTGGACATGGCCTTCAGCCGCAACCAGTCGCAGGTGAGAACATGGCGTGATGAGGGCAGCAGTCCCGCTGCGTCACTGGCACACTGGTGCGACTCACACGATCGCCTCTTCCGCGTGGCCGCGCAGTTCCCCGGTCGGTTGCATCTCCTGAGTTTCGACCTGCTCTGCCGTGATGCGGAAGCCGGGACACGACCGCTGGTCCATGTCCTTCCGGACCTGGATCATGATTCAATCAGGACAGTCGCCAGCGAGCGCTTCCGGCCGCCGGCGTCCATTGGTCGCCACCGGCACGAGGACTGCAGCAGCATTCCCGGGGAACTCCTGTCCCGGGCCAACGACCTGGTGGATCGAATCGAATCCAACGACTCCAGCAGTTGAAGTCGTCAAGACCGGGGATCACTGCTGGTCCGACTGCTCCACCTCGATCCCGAGGCTGCGGATGTACGGCTCCATCCGAGGCTCGCGGCCGAGGTAGTCCTGGAGCATCTCCGAGGCGTCGACCGTTCCGCCACGACCCAGCACGTGCTTGCGGTAGTAGGCACCCGCTTCCGGATCGAGCATGCCGAGTTCCTCGAATCGCTGCTCCATGTCCTTGGCGAAGACCTTCGACCAGAGGTAGCCGTAGTAGCCACCCTGGTAACCGGTCAGGTGACCGAAGGAGGACTGGAACCACGTGCCGTCAACCGGCTCGAACAAGGTGCACTCGGCGTAGAGGTCCTTGCCGACTTGCGTCGTATCGATCGTGCCATCGGCATCCGTATGGAAGGCCTGGTCGCTCATGCCATAGAACACCTGGGTCTCATCCATCATGCCGGAGCAGAGCGTCTTGGCTGCGATCATGCGTTCCAGCAGATCCGCGGGAAGCGGTTCACCGGTCTTGTAGTGGCCGCTGAGCATGGGCAGCGTTTCGGGTGACCAGACCCATGCTTCGAACATCTGCGATGGCGCCTCGACGAAGTCGCGCTCGACCGAGGTACCGGCGAACCGGGCCGTTTTCGCCTCGGTCATGAGCGTGTGCAGGCAATGGCCGAACTCGTGGAAGAAGGTTTCCGCCTGATCATGCGACAACAGGCTGGGCTGGTCCGCCGTGGGCTTGGGGAAGTTGCAGACCACGCCCGCCACCGGCGTCTGGACGGAGTTGTCCGTCCACGCCTTGCGAGGAACCAATCCCCACTGGGCGGCATGCCCGTACTTCCCATCGCGGGGATACATGTCCATGAAGAACTCGCCGAGCGTCGCACCCGTGTTCCGGTCGACGACCTCGTAGTACTCGACGTCCTCGTGCCACAGGGGCGCATTGGCCGGTGCCTGCTTCGGGACGTAGTCGATTCCATACAGCTGCTGCGTGATCTCGAACAGGCCATCCCGCACCTTCTCGAGCGGGAAGTACTCACGGACGACATTGGAATCCACCTCGTAGTCGCGTTCGCGGACCCGTTCCATGTAGTACCCGAAGTCCCAGGGCTTCAGCTGCGCCTGTGGATCACCCGTATCGGACCGCTTGGCCTCGAGCATGAGGGCATGGTCCTTCAGCGCCTTCTCGCGAAGCAGCGGCTGGAGGCGGGCATAGAACGCCGCAACCGTATCCGCGTTCTTGGTCATGCGGACCTCGTTCTCGTAGTCCGACGCATGGGCATAGCCCAGCATCGCGGCCTGCTCCGCCCGAAGGGCCAGGAGCTTCTCCAGGATGGCGACGTTGCGCTTGGCGCGACGCTTGCGAGCCAGCCAGATCTTCTGGCGGGTGTCGGCGTTGGGACTGTGATCAAGAATCGGCAGGATGGTCGGGTAGTCCATTCCCAGTTCGTACAGGCCGTCGACCTGCGTCCGTGCGGCCAGCCAGTCCGCTGGCAGCCCGCGGAGTTCATCCTCCGTGACGAAGACCACCGTCTCGTCCGCCATGATGTTCTGGTCGAACTCGATCGACAGTTCGTTGATCTCCTTCTCGACCGCGGCCAGCTTGGCTCGCGCTTCCGGATCCAGGTCCATGCCTGACCGGCGGTAGTCCCGCATCGTGAAGGTCATCAGGCGGGCGTTCTCGCCCTCGAGCTCGGGGTTCGACATCGCCACCTGTCGCACCGCGTCATAGAGATCCTCTCGCTTGCCCAGTTCAACCATCCAGTTCCCATAGTGTCCGTAGGCCGCCCGGGAGACGTCACGGATCGTGGCATCGGGATGAACGTAGGCCATGAACAGCGGCATGCCGATGGCCGCGTCCAGTCGCGCATGCATGTCATCAATCGCCAGGACCGTGTTCTCGAACGTCCGTCGATCATCGGGGACGGCCACGATCGCCTCGATGGCGAGATCGGCTTCCGCCATCGCCGCGTCGTAGTGGGCCTGGAGTTGTTCAGGCGTCTGCGGAACTGGTGGCGCTGCCGTCGCGAGACTGGCAAAAACCGCAACAGCTGCGAAACTGGCAAGGACGCGGCGAGCGATGCATGACATGGGAGGGCTCCTTCTCACGGCCCGCGATGGCGAGCCAAGCCCTCAATGGTAGCGGACGAGGTGATCAGGTTCCCACGGCCGCCAGGGGCATCGCTGGAGCCTCTGGGACCGCATCGACCGCCACCAGCGTGACGTCGATGACAAGCATCTGCTGGTCATCGCTGCCATCCTCGCACCGCAGCAGACCGCGGCCATCCCCGCCCAGTGACTGGTCGTAGGGAATGACGATCTTCCGGACCTCGCCAACGGCCATGCCGGCAACACCCTCGTTCCAACCGGGGAACATGTCACCGCCAATCGGCAGGATGAGGTCACCCTCGTCATCGTCCCGGAGCAGGACAGTCGAGCCATCTTCCGTCCACATCGACATGGACACCGTGACGGTCGCCGTACCGGGACCAACCGCCTCACCCGCACCGGGCGATACCGTCGCGTACCAGGTGCCACCCTCGGTCGGGGTCCATTCACGACCAGCCATGCCCGGCAGTGATGACGTGTCGAAACCAGGCTGCGGGTTCTTCGCCGGCTCCGGCGCAGCTTCCGCCGGTGCCTGGGCCGATTCCACCTGCTTCTCTGGAGTTGGCGCCTGGGCCGATTCCTTCTCGGGGGTCTTGGACTTCCCATCCCCGCACCCAGTGAGCGCGAGCCCGAGGGACGCGGCCAGCGTGACCAGCATCGACTGCTTCATCTGCATCATCAGCCTCCTTGCAGAGTGGTTCCCGGTGTCATACCGACCCGCAGCCTACCGCATCCGGGCGGTTGATCCCACCGGAGCCGCCAGCCTGGGTGGTCCTGGTGGATGCCTTGTGGGAAGTTCGCCGTGTCCTCGGAAGGCAAATGAACAGGGCGATCCGGCATGGAACCGGACCGCCCTGGATCATGTGTCTTGCGGCCCTCGCGGACCGGGTGTCGATCAGGCGACTGCTGCCGCCATCTCGGCTGCCTTGCGCTCGGCGTCATCGAGGTTGCCGACATACATGAAGGCACTCTCGGGAAGCTCATCACCCTCGCCGTTGCACAGGCGATCGAAGGAGTCAATCGTCTCCTCGAGCGGAGTCGTGATGCCCTCGAAGCCGGTGAACTGCTCCGCCACGTAGCAGGGCTGGCTGAGGAAGCGTTCCATGCGACGGGCACGGGCGACGACGGACTTGTCTTCCTCGGACAGTTCGTCAACACCGAGGATGGCGATGATGTCCTGGAGGTCCTTGTATCGCTGCAGCGTCTGCTGAACCTTCCGAGCGACCTCGTAGTGACGCTCACCGACGATCTGCGGATCGAGAATACGAGACGAGGATCCCAGCGGGTCCACGGCGGGATAGATGCCCTTCTCCGCGATGCCACGCTCCAGGACGACGAAGGCGTCCAAGTGGGTGAAGGTCGTCGCCGGAGCCGGGTCGGTCAAGTCATCCGCCGGCACGTAGATCGCCTGCACCGAGGTGATGGCGCCACGGCTGGTGGACGTAATTCGCTCCTGCATCTCGCCCATCTCGGTCGACAGGGTGGGCTGGTAGCCCACGGCGGACGGCATCCGACCCAGGAGGGCCGACACCTCGGAACCCGCCTGCGTGAAGCGGAACACGTTGTCGATGAAGATGAGCGTTTCCTTACCGGAGTTGTCCCGGAATTCCTCGGCCATCGCCAGGCCGGACAGGCCGACGCGAAGACGGGCGCCCGGTGGTTCGTTCATCTGTCCGAAGACCATGGCCACCTTGTCGATGACGTGGGAGGTCTGGCCGTCGGCATCGGTGTACTCGGCTTCCTGCATTTCCAGCCAGAGGTCGTTGCCCTCGCGCGTCCGCTCGCCAACCCCGCAGAACACGGAGTAGCCACCGAAGTTACGTGCCACGCGGGCGATCATCTCCTGGATGATGACCGTCTTGCCGACTCCGGCACCGCCGAAGAGGCCGATCTTGCCACCGCGGACGAACGGGCAAAGCAGGTCGATGACCTTGATGCCGGTCTCCAGCATCTCGGTCTTGGGGTTCAACTCGTCAATCTTGGGCGGCGATGCGTGGATCGGTCGACGCTTTTCTGCTGCCACGTCTCCGCGATTGTCCACCGGCTGACCGAGCAGGTTGAACACGCGACCGAGAACACCCTCGCCAACCGGAACCGTCACCGGGCCGCCGGTGTCGACACACGGCTGCCCACGGCGGACGCCGTCGGTACTGCCCAGGGCGACGCAGCGAACCTGGCCACCACCAAGGTGCTTGCTGACCTCGCCGTAGAGCACCTGGCCCTCGTCCCCGAGGCTGACCTCGGTCGTGACGGCGTTATAGATGTCCGGGAGATCGTCCTCCGGAAACTGAGCGTCGAAGGTCGAACCGATGACCTGAATGATCGTGCCTGTACTGGCCATGACTTCCTGGTTCCCTTTATGCGAAAAAGGCGGTCACCACCGGGTCCGTCCAAGACGGCTGAAACGGTGGAAGACCGGGGAGGATAGCGGAAATTCCGCCTGTCTCACAAGGACATGGGCCACCTTGAGGCCTGGACGGATCCCCGGGGGCCGGGGATGCCTGAGCCGGGCCCGGGGTACCATGCCAGCCGCCACAGGCAGGATCACCACATGCGATTCGAACTCATCGATGAGGTTCTCGAACTGGCCCCGGACCGGATCCGGGCCATCAAGCAGGTCTCGGCCGCCGAGGAGTACCTGGGCGATCATTTTCCAGGCTTTCCGATCCTGCCGGGCGTGATGATGCTCGAGACGCTCGTCCAGGCCGCCCGACGGCTGCTTCAGCCCGGTGAGGCCGATCGGCTCGTGCTGGGCCAGGTCAAGGCGGTCAAGTACGGCGCCATGGTCCGGCCTGGTGAACGTCTCGAGGTCGAGGTCACGGCTCTGAAGCGTGATGACCAGGGCCAATGGTCATGCAAGGGCCGAGGGATCGTTCACCGTGCCGAAGTCCAGAACAGGGCCGAAGATGGAACGACCGAGGAGACAGCCATCTCCGGACGGTTTACCATGCGGCCAATCCGGGTCTGAGCCAGTTCGGCTGGACCCCCAACCTCACGGAGCGTGCAGGACCCATGGTCATGAGCCCAGACGAGATCTTCGCCAACATCCGCGAAGTGCTGGAAGAAGCCCTCGGCGTCGATGAAGACGAGGTGACATCGGAAGCCAAGCTCGTCTCGGACCTCGGGGCCGAGTCCATCGACTTCCTCGACATCCAGTTCCGCCTGGAGAAGACCTTCTCAACCGATGGTCACTCGTTCAAGATCGAACAGGGTGAACTGTTCCCTGAGAACCTGATGGACAACGCGGAGTGGGTCCAGGATGACAAGTTCACCGATGCCGGCATGACCATGCTCCGAGAGCGCATGCCGCATCTGAACCTCGAGGCCTTCGAGTCCGATCGAAGCCTGGCCGGTGTCGCGGACCTGATCACGGTGCATTCCCTTGTCCTGTTCGTGCAGGGCAAGCTCAACAACGAAGCCACCCCGGCCTGATCGTCGGACCAGTCGCGCCATGCGTTGGATGTGGATTGATCAGATCGTCGATTTCGCCGCGGGCGAACGGATGTCAGCCGTCAAGAACGTGTCGCTGGCGGAAGAACACCTGCACGATCATTTTCCCGCTGACAATCGGTTCCCGGCTGTCCCCGTCATGCCCGCATCGCTCATGATCGAGGGAATGGCCCAGACCGCCGGCATTCTCGTGGGCGCGGTGAACGCGTTCCAGGAGAAGGTCGTCCTGGCCAAGATCGTTGTCGCCGAACTCAACGAGGACGTGACCCCGGGCATGAGCATCCGATACGACGCCGTCATCGATCGCATTGATGAAGCCGGCGCGGCGACCAGCGGAACCGTGTCCGTGCGGCATGCCGATGGCGATGGCTCATGGACACCGGCCGGACGAGTGGACCTGATGTTCAGCCACGTGGATCACAACATGGCCGGCATGGAATTCCCGGAGGAGAACTTCGTGTTTTCCGACAACTTCCGCACGATCCTTCGGACGGCGGGCCTGGAATCACTGGCCACGCCCTGACACTCAATCAACGCCGTAGGCCTCGTCGAGACTCCGTCCGTGGATCGGATGGGAGGCGTCCCGCTGCACGTGTCGAAGTCGTTCGATCACGGCTCCCGGAACCACCTCGTTCAACGCGTCGACATCACCACCCAGCGCCACGATCTGTCGGATCAGGCTCGAGGACGTGAACCCGAATTCCTGGGACGGCAGGATGAAGACCGTCTCGATATCCGCCACCTGGCGATTGGCCATCGCCAACTGGCATTCGGCCGCGGTGTCCGTCGCATTGCGGAGGCCGCGAAGCAACGCGGTGGCGCCGATGTTCCGGGCGAAGTCGACGGTCAGCCCGTCATAGGATCGGACCTCGACGTCCGCCCCCTCGGGAGACGCGTCGACCATTTCTCGCACCAGCGCCACGGCCATCTCGGTGCGTTCCTCGATGGGAAAGAGAAACGGCTTGTCCGGATTCTGGCCAACACCCACGACGACCCGATCGAACAGGCGACGGGATCGGTGGATCACGTCGATGTGACCGAACGTGATGGGGTCGAATGAGCCGGCATACAGCGCCACGTGCGTGGTCGTCATGACAGGATTGTAGGCGACGATCGGGGTTTTCCCTACAGCCGTCCCAGGCCGCAGGATTCGGCCCCGGGAAAGCGATTCCTGGCCGGAAGTGGTCGATCTGCGGTTGCATCAGGCCCCGTGGAATTGCATCGTCAGCATGGTGATGATGGCAAGTCATCACAACCCTGAATCCCTCCCCGCACCGGTACGCCTCCCCGGTCGGGGCTCTGTACCGGGACTCGGCGTCTCCCGACGCCGAGTTCCCATTCCTCTCTCTCGCTCCGTGGGACGCGTCGTCCCGTATGGGTGACTCAGCGGCTTCCGGTATTCCGGAGGCCGCTGTTCGCTTCGACACGTGATTCCAACTCATCGATGGAGCAGGTTGTCTCGCCCGGGGATGATCACATCCGCGATCTCGATCGCCTCACGGAAAGACTCCTGTGCCTGTTCCAGGTCGGCGCATCGCGGGAGCACCTGCCCGCGTTCCAGGTGTTCGCGGGTCGCNACCGCGTCACCGCTGACCAGGACCGTGGCGCGAGGCTGGGAGATCAGCAGGCCACAGGTCCCCGGCGTCAGGCCCGGCAAGGGGAACAGGTCGACACCCGGCGCCAACTGGTCGCCTGCTGGTTCAACACGATCCAGCGCAGCAGACATCGCCGAGATCAATTCCGCCGTCTCCTGGTCATCATGGGCCGTTGCATCCTCCATCTCGGACCGCAATCGCTCGGCCTCGTGNGACAACTCGGTATCGAAGGCCAACCATCTCGCCGAGGGGAACCCCTCGAGGCCGCGACGGTGATCCCCCGCCAGGCTCGTCATGAACACATGGGTGATCTCCTCGGGCCGGACCGGCGTCCGCTCGCTCATCCGGGCCTGGAGCACCGGCAGCGGCAGGGACGGGTTCACGAGGATGCGGTGATCTTCCGCCACGATGAGCGTCGTCGTCGCATGCGGCGTCCTGACGGGCGAGGATTCGTTCCAAAGGGGATGTGCCGACAGGGTCCCCAGTGAGATCACGCTGTATTCCGGTGGCATCGTGGAGGCATCCGGGAAGAACGTTGGAAGATGAACGCCGCCAATGGACACAACGGTTGGCCGCGATCGGGCAGGATACGGGCTGGGCAGGCTCTACACTTGGGACATGTTCATGATTGCCCTGGCCATGCTCGCCCTCTCCGCCCCTGACCGCGTCGGTTCCGAAGACCTGCAGGACATCCCCTGGCCGATCAAGCTCGGCGCCCAGGCCCTTCACCGCTCCAACAGCATTCCCCTGGTCGACCAGGTCGTGCTCGTCCCGGACACCGATACCTACCTGGACGAGATCGCTCGCTGGTCTCGGGCCGGACAGTGGCCGGTCCTGATCGAAGATGACCACCTGGCGCCGATGTTCATCCGCCGCATGCAGCCCGCACGCGTCATCAAGCGGTCCGCGGTCACACCCCCGGACATGCCCGTTATGAAACGGTTCGAGTTGGCGCTCTCCCGGGCCTGGGGAGCCACGCCGGGTGAGTCGATCGAGGATGCCATGGCCAGGCAGGGGTTGCAGCCGCTCGGGCTGGTCCTGACGTCGGAGAACTCGACGGCATGGCCCGCGGCACTGGCCCTGGCGGTCGGTCGCGGCCAGGCGGTCGGCATGCTGGAAGGTCGCTTCGGTGGTGCAGGCACCGTACTGGGTGCGTCCAAGGCCACCGCGTTGGCAGAACTGGTCCGGCAACACGCGGAACGCACGGGGCTGGCCTGGAAGACACTGGGCGATCAGCTTGATGCCATCACGATCTGCCGGAATCTCCCGGCTCGAGCTCGATTTGAATTGCCTCCCACCGGACGCGTCAAGGTTCCCAATGTCGGACCGGATGAACCACTGGCCATCACGGATGTGCTGGGCCGACGCGCGGATGGACATCGCTACGCCATCGTCGGATGGATCAATGGAGATGAAGTCCAGTCGGCCTATGTCGCCATGTGCAGTCTCTTCCTGAAACCCGACACGGCCTGGCTGTGCAACGGCTACCCCCAGGATGGTGACTGGTTGCGGTACGCCATGAAGGAAGCTGGCGCGATGCTGTCCCAGGCCGGGTTCACAAGCACCGTGATCGAAAATGCCCGGCTCAGGGAATGGCGAGCGGCGTCATCGGGCGGCCTGAAGGAAGACCTGCTGATGGTGAACTCCAAGGGCAACAAGGACTTCTTCGACCTGTTGACCGGTCGAGGCACGCCGGATGATGTTCCCCTGCTGGCCACGCCCGCGGCCCTGCAGATGGTCCACAGCTGGTCACTTGTTGATCCCAGCAATGCCCACACGGTCGGGGGGCGGTGGTTGGAGCACGGGGTCTACGCCTACGTCGGCTCGTCACACGAGCCTTTCCTGGCGGCCTTCGTTCCGCCGACGGAAGTCGTCCGACGATTGACGGCACTCGTACCCTTCCTGGTCGCCGGCCGCTGGTGGGAGAACCAGGGACCACTGTCGCGGGCGTGGCGGGTGAACACCCTCGGCGACCCCTTGATGACCATCGGACCACCGGCGTTGAACACCCGCCCCCGGGTCGAGGCCAACGGCGTGGTCGACGCGCGATCCCGTGGAATCGACCTGCGAGAGGAAGCGGAACGACTGATGCGGGGAATGGCCGAGGCCCCGTCTTCCGGGCGACTCACATTGACCCTGCAGGCCCTGAACCAGTTGGGAGAGGATGAACTGGCCCGGAACATGTGGACCTACGGTGAACAGCAGCAGACCACCGATGCGGCGTCTGCGGCAATGGCGCTGGGGCCGTTGTTCCGAATGCAGGACCGCGCCGCCTTCGCCCGGGCCTACCGGCTGGTGCGGCGACCGACGAGGCTGCAGCGCGACATGCTCTGGCAGGTGCTCGGCCCATCACTGGCCGACAGCACGGATGATGATGTGTTGCTGTTGCTCGAGTCCAACGTCACGGGCCCGACACCCTCGGGGTACATCGAGGTCCTCGGGCCGCAACTGGCTCGGCGATGGGGAAACCCGCGGGTGGCGGGTCTCATCCAACGTGCTGCTCGCTCGGCCTCGGCAGGCCAGGAAAAGCAGCGGCTGGAAGGACTGCTGCGGCAGTACTCCACCGGCCGCTGAACCGGCAGAACCTGCCGGAACAACGGATGTGGGCACTCAGTCCCGACCGACGGTCAACTCCAGGGCGAACATCTCGTAGCCCAGGGCATCCCCGGCACCGAGTGCCAGAGCGGAAGTCGGACCATCAAAGGCCGCGAGGGCAGCCTGGTTGCTGAAGCTCTCCTGCACGGCCTCTTCGAGGGCAGGCGTGGGGGCAGGAGTGATGGGTCCGGTAAGTACGACGGTGACGATAATCAGTGAGTTCATGGCACGTATCCCATTTCCCGGGCCCAGAAAGCGGGCCCGAAGGTCCAGTTCATGTCCCTCCGGGGTCCTCCTTCGACTTGATCAGGGGGCCACTTCAGTTCATTCCGAACATTGATGTCCTGAAACCGGCCAACCCGGGGATCTGGCTGGGTGAGTTCTGTCCCAGCTCCGCTGACGCCTGATCGGCGTTCCAGGAGGAGAACCCGCGGAGGACGAAATCTGCTCAAAAAACCCCCGTCTTGACAGGGCGAGGGGACACGGCGAGGCTGTACCAACAGATTGGCTGGCCCCCGGTCGACCCTCAGGAGCCCGGGGGCTGTACCCTGTTCCGATTATTCACCCCGGGGCACCCTCTCTTGACCACCTCCGCCTACAAGCTTCGGACTCACTGGGGCAGACTCGCCCAGCGAACCGCGCAGGTACTGGCCTTGATCCTGCTCGTGAGCCCGCTTGCGATCGCGGATTCCCTCGGTGTCCAGTCGGTGAAGGTGGCCTGGCAAGAGACCCATGAATTGCTCCCCGACGCGGGTTCACTGGAAGCCGTGACGTTCAAGCTCCGACGCACGCGGGACGGACTGGGGGCACCGGTCGACGGCAAGCCGACGATCCAGACGGACGTCAAGGCCATCAACCGAATGGGTGGCAGCCGGTTCACCGTGGGCGGCATCGAGGCCATGGCAGATGCCCTCGAAAAGCACCTGGAAGCGGATGGCCTGATGGGGGTCACGGTGACGCCCCGGCAGGTCCCTGTCGACGGCCGACCGTCATCCGTCGATATTTTCCTGGTCGCATCACTCCCACTGGAGGGATCGCGACCGAACACGAACCTTCCCGCGAACCTGGAACCCCTGGCCACGCCCGCGGTGGCAGCAGCCCCGGTCGAGACGAAGACCTGGACCATTACGTCGGCCCGCGCCCGCTGGGTTGATCCCAATCCGGTGATGGTCGAGGCGGGCAGTGTCCTGTCCGTCCCCGTACGACTCGGTGAACGCGACGGGGTCTACACGAATCCCGAGGAGGGTCGCCGCGTCCTGGTCGAGTCGATCCGAAGCTATGTGAGCACGGGCGGGGCCTTTGATGAGTCAGCCCTCGAGGCCATGGGTAATGCCGTTGCGAAGCACCTGAGACAACAGGGATTCGAAGAGGCGTCCGTCGAGGTACTCATTGAGCGGGAAGGACAGCTCCTGCTCAACCTGATGCTGGCAACCCCGGACCAATCCGCTCCAGTAACGCCGGCCGTTGCGGCGGAACCGACTTCGACACCGGCGGAACCGGCTTCGACACCTGCGGAACCCACGACACCGGCACGCACGCCCGTCACCGAAACCCGCGAATCAGACATAACGACCCCGCGGACCACCCCCGCCACGCCAACGGAACCGGCAACCGAGACACCACGGACCGAGCCCGAGTCGGAAACGACTGGGACCGACGTGGCCGCTGCCGCACCGGAAACCGAGGAAACACCGACAGCGGAGGAGATCCCGGAGTACCCGGTCCCCGGTGTCGATGGCCTCCCCTACGCGGTGGATCCCTTCGAGGTGGTCTACAAGCATGAGCACCCGGACCTGCCAACGGCCGAGGAGTTCATGGACCTGCCGTTCACCCTTGGTTACTACGACTCCGAGGAAGGCGCCCGTGACTGGATCGCGCCACGACCGGGTGGGGCCATGGTCACCACCACGCTCAATGAACTGAATGCCCAGGGCGGTGGCGTGTTCTGGAGTTCCGCGATCGCGATCATCACATCACGGATCAGCCGGGTGCTGGTCGAAGATGATCTGCTGGGCGTCTTCGTGATTCCCAACCCGGAACAGATCAGCAGCACACCGGGATCGATCGGTGCCGACCTGCGGCCGCAGGGCGATACCGAGCTGACCATCCTGATCACCGTCGGTCGCGTCGTGGAAACACGGACCGTGGCCCAGGGTGAGCGCATTCCCGAGGGCGAGGAGATCAACCACGAGGTTCATGGCGAGATCATGTCTTCCTCCCCCATCCAGCCCCATGACGGAACCTCGGAGCCCACCGAAGAACCGCGGGCCGACCTGATCCGACAATCGGACCTGGCCGAGTACATCCACCATCTCAACCGGCACCCCGGGCGACAGGTCGAAGCCTCGGTCGCCGCAGCAGCGGTGCCGGGCGGGGTGAGCCTGGACTTTCTTGTCTTCGAGCCCGATCCGCTGACGGTCTACTACGAGATCGGCAACACGGGCACGCCGCAGGAACGAAGCCTTCGACAGCGATTCGGCCTGTTCCATTCCCAACTGACGGGCAATGACGACATCCTGTCACTCGAATACGTCACGTCCAACTTCGCGACGACCAACGCCGTGCTTGGCTCGTACCAGTTCCGGGTCACTGATGACAACCGGATCCGTGGTGGCGTGCTGGCCAGTTGGAACAAGTTCGTGAACGACCAGTTCGGCCAGGACTTCGTCAACTACACCGGCTATTCCTGGTCCGTCGGCGGGCAGATGACCTTCAACATCTTCCAGGACGGTCCGTTCTTCGTGGACGTCGTTCCCGGCGTGAACTATCAGAAGGTCAAGGTCAACAACGAGATCCTCGACGAGAGCGGGCTGGCGGGATTCGTCCTGCCCTACGCCCAGCTCCAGGCCTCCCGCCAGGACGATCGTGGCCTCTTCACGGCCATGGTCGGGCTCGAAGGAAGCCCGCTGAACCAGAACCTGGATGAGCTGACCTTGCTGGGACGAATCGACCCGGCGAATCGATGGGCTCGAATGAACTGGAGTGCCTCGCTGTCGACCTTCCTGGAGCCGCTGCTGGATCCGGTGGGCTGGGGCGATCCGGACACTCCTGAGACCTCGACCCTCGCACATGAACTGTCACTTCGCTTTTCCGGGCAGTACAGCTTCGGCAACCGGCTGGTGCCCCAGTTCCAGAGCGTCATGGGTGGCCTCTACTCCGTCCGGGGCTACGTCCAGTCCGTCGTGGCCGGCGACAATGCGGTCTTCGGCTCGGTCGAATACCGATTCCACCTGCCCCGGACCTTCGCCGTGGAGCCCGAGCCCATCCAATTCCTGGGCGGTGACTTCCGGCGAGCTCCCCAGTTCGTCTACGGCCGCCCCGACTGGGACCTCATTTTCAAGGGTTTCTTTGACGCTGGGTATGTTTTCCAGAGCGGAAACGAGGGATTTGAGGTCGATAACACCCTCCTGGGTGCCGGAATCGGCCTTGAGTTCCTGTACAAATCCAACCTTCGGGTCCAGCTGGACTGGGGATTCGCCCTCCACGACCTCAAGTTCGGTCTGGCAGAGGCAGGATCCAGCCGTTTGTACGTCACTGGCACCTTTCTCTGGTGATTTTTCGCATTCGGTATAGGGTTTGTCAGGAAGTCCCCTCATCCTGGGGCCTTATAGGACGATCCGAAGGGGATCCGGCCCATCTACGGGTACAATTTGCCCGTCCGACAGGGGCCAGAGAGCTGCGTTGGTAAGCCGTGGTGGGCTTCGTCAAGGGAACGCCTACGCAGACGATTGAGGACCGAGCCAGGAGCAAGATCGATGGCGACTACTCGCAAGATGCGCTGTACACGGCCTGAGACGTCGACGACGTCCCAGCGCCGGATCACTACTCCCATGATCCGCCGAGGCGGCCTGTTGGCCGCAGCCGCAGCCGTCGGGCTGATGGCGCCGGCCGTCCTGGGCAACACCATTCCCCAGGGGTGGACCTTCCAACCTGGCCACGGTGGCGGCACCGTCGTCCCTCATCCCACCGGAATCGGTGAGACCGTGTTCCTCAATGGAACCACTGCGGTGATCAACTGGGACAGCTTCAACCTTGGAAGCGGCAACTACATCCACTTCCAGTCCTATGCAGCAGGACAGCCCTTCTCCGTACTGAACAAGACCAACCAGGGCTACAGCTCCCAGATCTACGGCTCCATGACCTCCTCGCCCCTGGGCAGGGTCGGTCTGATCAACCCTGCCGGCGTGGTCTTCCACCAGGGCAGCGTGGTCAACGTCGGATCCTTCCTCGCGGCATCAGCCAGCACGATCGATGAGGACGCGTTCCTGAACAATGCCGCCAACGGCTACTCGATGACCTGTGGCAGCGGGAACATCCGCGTCATGCCCGGCGCGTCGATCACCGCCTCGGACAGCCTGGTCCTGGTCGGCAAGAACATCACCAACCGTGGCTCCCTGACCGCGCCCACGATCCTGCTCGCCGGCGGCCTTGCCGGTGCAGACCAGGTCACGGTCAAGACCCTGGGCGATGTCATCAGCCTCCAGATCAACGGCGAGGACCTTGGACTGGGTTCGGATGCGGACGCCCAGGACCCGAGCGACTACTACACCCCTGGTAATGGCGCCCAGACACCGAACAACATCGGCACCCGCGGCATCAACAACACGGGCACGATTACCGCAACGAATCACGTCGCCCTGGCCGCCGGAGACCTCTTCGGCTACGCGATCTCAAACAGCGGAACGATCAACGCCCAGGGCGGCACGCTCGATGCCGTGGCCACCAGTGGGCTCATCCATAACACGGGTGTGATGGAATCCAAGGGCAGCACCGGCGGACGTGTTCGCATGGCCGGACCGGTCATCGTCAACGGCGCTGGTGGCCGCATCAGTGCCGACTCGATCGGCAACGGTGACGCAGGATCCGTCCTGATGTCCAGCGGCATCAACACGATCCTCGAGACCGGCAGCCAGGTCTACGCGAATGCGGGCCTCAACGGTGAAGGCGGTCGGATCACCAGCCTCGGACTGAACAGCCAGTTGATCGAGGCGAATGCCACGGTCACCGCGCATGGCGGCGCCTTCTCCGGTGACGGTGGCGTCATCGCGCTCGAATCCAACACGATTCGTTCCGAGGGCTACCTCAAGGCGGGGCCGGGCTCCTTCAGCGGCGGCGACCTGGGTGAGATTTCCATCACGTCACACCAGGACCTGAACATCGTCGACAACACCGATGCGGTCAACTGGTCGCTGACCGATCTCTCTGATCCCCTGTGCACGACATCCCAGGTCGCTGTCAACACCAGCCTCGCCTACGTCGATGCCAACCTGCTCCTGGCCTCCGATCAGAACGCGGTCAACTTCTGGACCAATCTTGATCGAATCGAGCCCACCGATCCCACCGTCCCGATCGTCCGTCGGGTCAAGGGGCGTCTTGGCGTCCTTGGCGAAACCGGAATCTTCCTGCATAACCCCGGCGAAACCCGGATCTCGGCTGACGGTGGCATCGACACGTACGGCCACATCGACATGGGCAGTGTCTACACCGGCCTGGTCTTCGACTCCGGCAGGGATATTTCAGTCGTTGGCAACATCGGCAACCTGTCGCCGCTGTCACACATCCAGTTCAATGCCCTCGAGCAGATCAGCATCGGTGATCCGGGAAGTGGCCTGGACAGCAACCTCATGCGAGCCGACGGCGATATCCAGTTCAACCCGTCGGGAAATCAGTTCCTCTCCAATACCGGCCTGGCGACCGTCTCCGTGTTCTCGGATGACTACGAGGTCACCTCCGGCTTCGGCAGCGTGCTGTTCGGACAGGAACAGGCCATGTCCACAATCGGGAATCTCGCGATCAACGGTGGAACCAGCGTCGCCATTGGCGACCTCAATGTCGCCGGCAATCTCTCGGTGACCTCACCACTGATCACGATCCTGCTGCGGGACTCGATGAACATCAACAATGGAATCGGTGGTGGCTTTTCACCAGCAACCTCGATCATCGCCAATGGCCCCATCAATTTCAGCACCACACCCGTCTATGACCTGACCGCCGGCTTCGCAGCGCCTCGATTCGCCTCCGTCGCCGGTGCCCAGTTCACCGGAACGCTTGCGAGCGAGGCCTGGTACGAGATCGCCAGCGTGTCCGTTGCAGATCTCGAGGTGCTGTACAAGGGTGGTTCATTGCTTGGGCTGTTGCCCGTGGGATCACGGATCAACCCACCGGGCCCGGTACCGCCCACGCCCGATCCGCCCACGCCCGATCCACCCACGCCGACACCCACGCCGACACCCACGCCGACGCCCACGCCCACGCCGACGCCCGACGTTCCTGTTGATCCGGGTTCGGACATCGACGGTTTGCTGTCGGACATCAGCGACTCCCTGGCTGCTGAATCACAGATCTTCCAGCAGGATGAGATCGTCAGCGCACCGGTGGATCCCGGTAACGCCCCGACCGATATCAATCTGTCTGACCTGGGAGTCATCATCGAGCCCTCGAGCGGCCAGCGGTCCAGCATCGTGAACGACCTGGCCGCCAACCTGGAGAGCCCGACTGATGGAACCGTCCGCGTCAGCCAACAGCGACTCAACATGGTCGCTGCCGAAAGCGCCGTCCAGCAGTTCCAGGATGTCCTGGGCAGCCAGCCCGGCGCCAACGCCGCCTCGATCGCCAGCCGGGACACCGGCGCCATGGCCAGTTCATTCCGGCAGGCTTTCCAGTCCTTCGAGTCGGCCGAAGGCGCCCAGGCCTCTTCGGAGAGCTTCTCCGCCTGGCTGAACGCGTCGAATGCCGATCCACAGGCCAAGGCCTACATGGATGGCATGCAGGCGACCTTCAGTGACCTGAAGCGAGCCGGCCTCACCAGTACCGAGGTGGCATCCAGCCGACTCTACGTGGCCAACCGGATCCTCGAAGGCGGCGCTGACGTGGGGCTGACCCCCCAGGGTCTGGCCGCGGCCATGAGTCCCGGCAACTGATCCACAACCCACTCACGATCTCAACAAGCCGGGCACCCCAGGGGTGTCCGGCTTGTCGCTTGTCGTGGCGCCGCGTATCCTCCGGGCACCGGGGGCCCAGGGAGTTCCGTCGCCATGGATGGTGAAACCACTCGTCAACGATATGAATCCGTCTGCCAGCGTATTGCCGATGCCAAGGCCCGCGCCGGACGAACAAACGAAACCGTCCACCTTGTGGCCGTCACGAAGTACGCCGCGATGGACCAGGTCCGGGAACTCATCGAACTCGGACACGTGGACTTCGGCGAGAGCCGGCTCCAGCATTTCCTGAAGATCGCCCCCCAGGTTGATGAGTACCTGCAGCGACGCCGATCATTGGGCGAAGGTGATGTGCCCGAGGCCGCACGCTGGCACTTCATCGGACACCTGCAACGGAACAAGGTTCGCAAGTTGCTCCCCCTGGTACGCCTGGTCCACTCCGTCGACTCGCTTCGACTGGCCGAGGAAATCCAGTCCTGCGGCGAGGACTCCGATTCGCCCACTGAGGTCCTGGTCCAGATCAATCCCACCGACAATCGCAATCAGCATGGCATCGCGCCGGCCGCCGTCAAGCACCTGATCGAGCAGATCGAGACCATGATCACGATCCGGGTGCGAGGCCTGATGGCGATGGCCCCCAAGACGGACGACCCCGAAGAGGCCCGCATCGTCTTCGAGCGTGTTCGCGAGATCTTCCTGGAGATCCAGCGAAGTGGAGCGGGGGGCGAGCGATTCGACATCCTGTCAATGGGTATGAGCAACGACTTCGAGGTCGCCGTGGAATGCGGCGCGAACATCGTTCGGGTCGGAACGGCGATCTTCGGGGATACCGAGGTCGCCGAGGCCACTGCCCCGGAGCAGGCGGGCGCCTGATCTAGCTCAATGCTCGAGCGTGGCTTCGCCGGTCAGACCCTGCGAAACCTGGAAGGCCAGCATCTCAAGCGATCGTGACAGGTCCACGCTGACGACGCCGGCGGCCACGTGCAATCGTGTCGGCGCGAAGTTGAGGATGCCACGAACCCCGGCGTCAACAAGTTGCTCGGCAACGCCCTGGGCGGCTTCCGCGGGAACCGCGACAAGGCCCAGGTGCACATCATTCTCCGCCACGAAGTCACCCAGTTCATCAACCGAGTGAACCATGACGCCCTCGAACTCCTGCCCAACGACTTCCGACCGCTTGTCGAAAGCGGCCAGGATCCGGAAACCACGTTCAGCAAACGGTGGATATGCCAGCAACGCGCGGCCAATGTTCCCCGCACCCAGGAGGATGGCATTCCACCGCCGATCAAGGCCCAGGATCCGCCGAAGCGTCATCACGAGATTCTGGGCCTGGTATCCGATCCCGGAGCGGCCGATCTGGCCGAAGTGCCCCAGGTCCTTTCGGACCTGGGTATCCGCGATGTCCAATGCTTCGCCCAGCTGCCGGGAACTGATCGTCGTGGCGCCCGATTCCATGCGGCGCTCCGCTTCCCGAAGGTAGAAGCTCAGACGCTTGACCGTCGGCCGCGGGATGTCAGTCCGGTCTACCATCTCGCCGCCGAGTATAGCGCGGGCCGGGCAACGCCGCGGGCCGGAAGCCGCAGCGATGGGAGTATGATGGTGAAATGCACATTCGAGACATCCTCGAGCGTGACACGACGACGATCAGCTTCGAGTTCTTTCCCCCTCGATCGGAGAAGGCTGCATCGGCGCTGTCCGAGCGCCTGGAGACCTTCGCCTCGCTGGCACCGTCATTCGTTTCGGTGACCTATGGGGCCGGTGGATCAACTCGGCGGCTGACCCATGACCTGGTCGTCTCCCTGAAATCACGTGGCGGCCTTGATCCGGTGCCTCACCTGACCTGCGTCATGCAGCAGCCCGAGGAACTGGACGAGATCCTCACTCGATACGCCGAGCATCACATCAGCAACATCCTGGTCATTCGCGGCGATGCCCCGGAAGAGGCCGGGGGCTATGACCCGGACACCGAGGCCTACGCGCACGCGATCGATCTGGTTCAGGCCATCCGCGCCTTCAATGATGCGGGGCGGCATCCCGATGAGCGTGGCTTCGGAATCGGTGTGGCAGGATTCCCCGAAGGGCATCCGGAGACGCCGAATCGCCTCCGCCAGATGGATCACCTCAAGGCGAAGGTCGACGCCGGCGCAGACTGGATCACGACCCAGATGTTCTTCGACAACCGCGTCTTCTACGACTGGTGTGAGCAGTGCGAACTCAACGGCATCGAGACCCCCCGGATCGCCGGCATCATGCCCATCACCAGCCTGGCCACGATGAAGCGGATGGCGGACCTCGCCGCGGGGACGAACTTCCCAGCCAAGCTCCAGCGGCGGATCCTCCGACACCAGGATGACGACGCCGCGGTGGAGCAGGTGGGCGTCCAATGGGCCTCTGAGCAGTGCAATGACCTCCTGGACCACGGCGTACGGGGGATCCACCTCTACACCCTGAACCGATCCGATGCGACGATGCGGATCTTCGAAGCCCTGGGGGCCAGATCCAGCCTCCCGCTCCGGGGTGAATAAGGCCACTTCCACGCCGCCGGCGGGCCGGCTCTGGTAAACTCGCGGAATGAGCCGAATACCAACGATGATGCGCGTCCTGGTGATTCTTGGCCTGCTCCTGGCAGGAGCGGAGGCCGTCATGGCTGCCATGCCTCCCGTGGGAAGCCCCGAGGCACCTGCGGCCAATCTCAGTCCGCCGAAGGCCTTCATCGGCATGCTCATTGCGTTCTTCTGCTTCTTCGTGGTGGTCGGGGCCAACCTGATCCCATCGAAGCGCAGCCAGCCCGAGTGACCCCCGGTGTCCTCGACCGGAAATGCCAGCATGACCAGTGCCGCTCCCGCGGGCACGTCCAACCCAGGCGTACGCACACGTCCATGGGGGCTGCTGGGACTCAATCTCGCATTGTTGATCGTGCTCGGCCTCGTGACATTCATGCCACGGGCCATTGGACAGTTTGCGCCCACCAGCGAGACCCTGGTCGTCTCAGGGGCCACCGGGGCCTCGACCGAGCAGGTCCTCTGGATGTTCAACATCCAGCGAATGGAACTCATCGCCGTTGGCTGGGATCGAGCCGGTACCGCGCTGGAACCCATCGGCCGCCGGAGTGTCTCCGATGATGTGGAGGTCCTGCGTCACGCCCGGTGACCGTGAAACACCATGTGCCACAACCGCCTGCACCATCCTTCACTCTGGGCTTCGGCCGTCATCCTGCTGGGCTTGATCCTGCTCCAGGCAGGTGGCCACCAGGGCCCGGCGGTCCAGGCTGACATGCTCAGCAGCGGTGGCGGGTACACCATGCTGACGATGCAGGGTCGCCACGCGGCCCGGGACAACGATGCAGACACGCTGGTCCTGCTCGATGTCGCGGCTGGCTGGATGCTGACCTACGAGATCATGGGCTCGCGAACGGATCGCCGGATCGAGTTGATCGACGGGGGCCCGATGGCCCGTCTCTTCGATCCCGTCAAGCTGCCCACCCCGGACAGACCCCGGCCCTGACCCCCATCCAGGCACCGGGACCGGCCGCACAGCCTCGAATCCACGTCAAGTACACTGGCTGAATGGACGCGCGTCCCATCGACTCCATCATGCTTGAACAGCGGGCAGCCTCGTTTACCCGCCGATCAATCAAGGAAGCCGCCAAGCGGCAGGGCCTGAAGATGGCCTTGTCGATGGTCGACCTGACCACCTTGGAAGGCGCCGACTCTCCTGAGAAGGTCCGGGCGATCTGCCGCAAGGCGATCCGTCCCTGGGATGGCCCGATGGACAGCCCGCTGCCATCGGTCGCTGCGGTCTGCGTGTACCCGAACCTCGTTCCCGTCGCCAGGGACATCCTCGCGGGCACCGGTGTCCGCATCGCCTCCGTGGCCACCGGGTTCCCCAGTGGGCAGTACCCGCTGGAGGTCCGGCTCCGCGATGCCGCAGAGGCTGTCGCGGCCGGAGCGGATGAGATCGACATGGTGATCAACCGTGGTGCGTTCCTCGCTGGCCGCGAATCCGAGGTGGCCGACGAGATCCGCGAGGTTCGATCCGCCGTGCACCCGGCGCATCTCAAGATCATCCTGGAGACGGGTGAACTGGGGAACTACGACTCGATCCGCCGCGCCAGCGACCTGGCCATCGAGGCAGCCGCCTCCGTCGGACCAATCCGGGATGGCGAGGTGTTCATCAAGACCTCGACCGGAAAGATCTCGCCTGCAGCGACGATGCCGGTGGTGCTCGTCATGCTCGAGGCCATCAGGGATCACTACTTTGCCACCGGTGTCCGCATCGGCATGAAGCCCGCCGGTGGAATCCGCCGGGCCAAGGCGGCCCTGCATCACCTCGTCATGGTCAAGGAGACCCTTGGCGATGAATGGCTGACACCGTCCCTGTTCCGGTTCGGCGCTTCCAGCCTGACCAATGACCTGCTTCGGCAGCTGATCCGCCTGGACCGACATCGCTACATGGCGGCCCACGACTTCTCGGAAGCCTGACGTGGAGGCTCGTGCATGACCAACCCAAGCACCGACACCTCGTTCGATTCACCGCATGGCGCGTCCGCGACCTGGGACTACGCCCCGGCACCGGAACGAACACCCGTCGAGATCGAGGACCGGTACGACCTGTTCATCGATGGTGAGTTTCGAAGCCCACGCTCCAGGCGATGGTTCAAGACCATCAACCCCGCCACGGGAGCGCCACTGGCCCGGATCGCAACCGCCAACGAAGGCGATGTCGAAGATGCCGTCGCCGCCGCCAGGAAGGCCCTGCCCGCCTGGTCACGCCTCAGCGGGCAGGAGCGGGCCAAGTACCTCTTCCGAATCGCCCGCCGAATCCAGGAACGAGCCCGGGAACTCTCGGTGCTGGAAACGATGGATGGCGGCAAGCCCATCAAGGAATCGCGGGACATCGATATCCCGCTGGCCGCCCGCCACTTCTTCTACCACGCTGGCTGGGCCGACAAGCTCCAGTGGGCCTTTGCCGGCGCCACGCCGCGACCGGTAGGCGTCTGCGGACAGATCATCCCGTGGAACTTCCCCCTGCTCATGGCCGCCTGGAAACTCGCACCGGCACTCGCCTGTGGCAATACCTGCGTGCTGAAACCGGCCGAGACCACATCCTTGACCGCTCTGCGACTGGCCGAGATCTTCCAGGAAGCGGAACTACCCCCCGGCGTCGTGAACATCGTCACTGGCGCTGGGCGGACCGGCCAGCATCTCGCGGCCAACCTCGACATCGACAAGCTTGCATTCACCGGGTCCACGGAAGTCGGCAAGAAGATTGCCGAGGCAGCGGCCGATGGCGACCGCCGACTGACGCTGGAACTCGGTGGCAAGAGTCCACACATCATCTTCGCCGATGCGGCCCTTGATCAGGCGATCGAGGGCATCGTCAACGGCATCTGGTTCAACCAGGGGCACGTGTGCTGCGCCGGATCACGCCTGTTCGTGGAAGAGTCCATCCTGGACGAGATCGTCCGCCGGCTGAAGCACCGCATGGGCTCGCTCCGCGTCGGGGATCCCATGGACAAGAACACGGATATCGGCGCCATCAACAACCCCGAGCAGCTCGAGAAGATCAGCGGCTACATCGAGGCGGGCCAGTCGGAGGGGGCCACCCTTCACGAGGTGAACACGCAGCCACTGCCCGAGCAGGGGCTCTGGTTCCGCCCGTGCTTCTTCACCGGAGTCCAGCCCAGTCACGTGATCGCCCGTGACGAGATCTTTGGTCCGGTGCTCTCCGTGATGACCTTCCGGACACCAGAGGAAGCGTTGAAGCGTGCCAACAACACGCCGTACGGGCTCGCCGCAGGCATCTGGACCGACAAGGGAGCCCGGATCTTCGAGATGGCCAGGAGGCTTGAGGCCGGGGTCATCTGGTGCAACACGTACAACCAGTTCGATGCCGCCTCTCCATTCGGCGGAGTCAAGGAGTCCGGTTTCGGTCGCGAGGGCGGCCGACATGGGCTCCGGGCCTATGTCCGGCTCTGAGCCGGGAGACCAGGAACACGCACATGGCACAGCGAATTGACGTCGCCAAGACCTGGAAGCTCTTCATCGGTGGTCGCTTCGTCCGAAGTGAGTCGGGGCAGTCCATGCCGGTCCGCCATCGACGCCATGGCACGACGGTTCACCTGTGCCGTGGGTCACGCAAGGATCTCCGCGACGCCATCGAAGCCGCCTGCGGCGCCCGGGATGGCTGGGCAGCCGCATCCGGCTACCTCCGTGGCCAGATCCTGTACCGAATGGCGGAGATGCTTGAGAGCCGACGTACCGAGATGTCAGAAGCCCTGGGCGCCGCTGGCAACGCAACGCCAGCCCGTCGCCTGGCCGAGGTCGACGCCGCCATCGACCGGCTGGTGGGATTCGCCGGCTGGTCTGACAAGATCGAGCAGATCCTCGGCGGACAGAACGCGGTCCCGGGCCCCTACTACAACATCACGGTTCCCGAACCCACCGGCGTCGTCGGCGTGCTGCCCCCGGATCGACCGGCACTCCTGGGCGTCATTTCGATGCTGGCCGCGCCACTGTGTGCCGGCAACACCGTCGTTGTCCTGGCACCGGAGTCCCATCCACTCCCAACCGCCCTGCTGGCCGAGATCCTCGCGACTTCAGATGTGCCGCCCGGTGTCGTGAACATCCTGACGTGCCATCGTGCCGACGTGATCTGGCATTTGGCGGATCACCGCGAGGTCAATGCCATCTCGGCGGTGAACCTCGACGAAGAGACTCTCGCCGAACTGCGTCGTCGAGCGGCAGAGAGCATCAAGCGTGTGCATCACGAGCGGCTGACCGCTCCGGCCTGGGCCAAGCACGACGAACGATGCTCCCCATGGTGCGTCGAACCCTTCCTGGAAATGAAGACGCTGTGGCACCCCGCAGCCACCTGATTCCAGCACCACCGCTAGAGATGCGGAACCTCGACCAGGATGGGCTTCTGGGCCTTGGTCCCGGCGCCCGGATCTGATCGGCTCACGGGCACCATCAGTGGTTCTCCGTTGATCAGGCGAACCGGGAACTGGGCCGCCGTCCGTTCCACCGAGGCACTGCGGATACCAGAAGCCGCATCAACGGCCCGATGATCGAATACCCCGACGGTCACCGTGCTCATCCGCTTGACTTCATCGTGGTGGTACCACGCCTGGTGTCCCTTGCTGCGAAGCGACTGGGCGTACGCCTCGGCGAGGCTGTGGCGACGGGCATCTGGCAGCTTGCCGCCCTCGAAATCACCCCAGACGGCGACCTCCAACGTGTAGAGCGTCCGGACATCGGGGTAGTTCAATCGCAGCGAGAGCAGTTCCATCGGACCGATCGAAGACGGATTACGCGGTGGAATCACCTCGGTCAGGATGGGATTCACGAATACCGTCCGACCATCGATCTGGATGCTGCGGAGTCGTTGGATGACCTCTCGGACCCGAGGGTCACGCCATCCCTCGAACTCGTCATAGAGCACCATCGAGCCTTCCTCGTCGGTATGCAGGCTCAGGTTCTCGGTCATGTCCGGCACCAGCAGGCTGATGCGACGGATGTACTCCCGGGCACCAAGGCGATGGTCATCGGTCGAGAAACTGGCCAGGCAGATGCCGTAGCGAGGCGCCGAAGCCATCACGCTGCTGCCGGCCGAGGGTGAGGCCCCAGGCGTCGCCCGCCGCTGGCCGGTCCCACCAGCCAGCAGTCCCTCAACCGAGTCCCAGTCCTGGCCGAAATCCATGGTCGCCGGCTCGTTGGCGTCCGCCAGTCGTGGCGCCCGAATCCGGGAGGCCGGGGCCTCGGAACCGGCCTTTCCACCACCCTGACAGGCGGTCAGGAGGACAAGGCCCAGCAGGGCTGCAGTGAACGTCAATGGCTGCCTGATCAACACGCTGACATTCTCCATGAAGGCGGCGGAAATTTCCCATTCCACGTGTTCGAGAAGCGAAGGAAAAACCGATCCCAAGTCCATGCCAGGGGCCGATTTGTAGCACGATACCGGAGAATCGGAAAGTTCAAGAACTCGGGCCTTGGGCGTCGATGAAAGAACCGGTGGCGGGTCAGGTGCCCCGCCCCTGGTGGATTCTGCCGGTTACCGGCAAGTCCTGGGAAGAACCGTTTGAGGATACCGGCCTGTAGAGGTCGGCGGCGTCACATCGCGACCCGGAATTGACCCCGCAAGGAGTCTTGCAATGCTCGATATCGCATCCTTGGGCAATGGCCTGGTGGGGCCTAGCCGCGAGGTACACGATTCCCCCCCCGTGCGAGCCATCTCGGCTCCGCCCTCCCGACCCGGCGATCGTTTGGAAAGCGGGCCCGGCCCCCGTTCCATTCCGTCGGTTGACCGCGTGGAAGTCTCGGAACATGCCGGCCTGATGGCTCGCCTGGCCGAGATCCCCGATGTCAGGTGGGATCGTGTGAATTCCGCCCGTGAGGCGATCCAGGACAATGACTACGTCGATCGACACATCGACGAGGCCATTGATCGACTCCTGAACGACTTCTAGTCTGCCCCGGGAAGGGCCCTTCAGCATCATCCCGATGGAGATTCCCGACTCGCGATGAGCAGTCGGGGGTATCCTCACGGGCCGTGCAAAGGCCTGAGACATCCCTGATGAGTTGGCTTCGAACGCCCATTCCCGCTGTGGCTGCGTTGTGCCTGGCGATCTCGATCCTCACGGGTTGCCCCCCACGACAGGCGACACCGACCCAGTTGCCCAGCAACGCGGGTGGAGAGTGGCCATTCCGACCAGCCTCGATCATCGTTCATCCACTCACCCGGTACTGGATCGCCAAGGGCCAGGAACGCGAGGTCGAGGCCCGGGTTGAGTTCATGGATAAGGACGGCTTCCCCACGAGAGGAATCGGGCGACTGGAATTGACGCTGGAATCCAACGACGGCCGGGTCGTTGAGTCCTGGGTCCTGGCCCTGTCCAACCTTGACACCAACCGAGCTCACTTTGACAACGTGACCAGGACCTACCTGGTCAGGCTGAGCCTGCCCAAGCAGGACATGCCCGAGCAAGCTGAATTGCTTGCCACGCTTGTCCTTCCCGACGGCCAACGCCTGTCAGCCACCGGTGAGGTGGGCGCCGCGCCGAAGCCACGTGAGCCGAAAGCCGTCGAGTCCCAGGAGTAAGAACAGGCTGATTGTGGCTCAGGAGACGTGTTCCACGACGCTGTACTGATCCAGGTTCAGGACCGCCAGTTCGCCGTCGTCCAGCTCCAGTTCCAGGCGATCCAGCCACAGCTGATCATCCTTGGCGTGGGCGAACCAGGACCCTGTCTTGGCCTGACGACACCGCTGAACCACGCCTTCGACGGCATTCGTCCACGTTCGATCACGCAGCGGGGTCTGCTGGGTCACGCGAACGCGGGTTCCAGGGGCGTAAACAGTGCTCAAGAGGGCCATGTGGAGATCCTAGCCGATCGCGTCCAACGACCTAACACTCTTCCACGGTTCGATGGCACAGTGGAGGCTCCTCGGCGAAATCGGGCCCCAGTGACTCTGAACCCACCGTCACGATGGTCGGGACCGGGGCGGGACGTGCTTCGAGATAGGCGTTCAGACGATCCCGATCCACTGAATCCAGTTCGCCCAACCGTTCGTCCATGGTTCGAGCCCGGCCAATGGCATAGATGTCTCCCACCAACGCTGCCGATCTCGCCTGGATCCGCTCCCCGTTGAATACCGTGCTGCCCCGCATTCCCTTCATGGCCCGAGCGAATTCCTCGTCGTCCACACCCGATCGCATGCCATTGATCTGCTCCTCGCAGACCGCGAGAGTCTCGGCCGCCCGATCAGGCGTAGTACCCGCATAAAGCGAAATCAGGCCTTCATCACGTCGTGCCCGGTATCCCGCACTGACGCTGTAGCACAGGGAACGCCGTTGGCGAACCTCGGTAAACAAGCGGCCACTGGTGGAGCCACCAAGGATCCGCGTGGCCAGCCGTTCCAGGATGGCATCCTCTTCACTGGCCGATGGTCCGGCCCACCCCATCCCGATGTGGAGTTGCGACGAGTCACGTTGAAGATGTCCACGACCGCCCTGCGAAGGTCCCGTTGGCTTCAGATCGTCCTGGCTGCCGGCCCAACCACTCAGAAGGTCCTCCAACTGCCGAGTGACCGCATCTGGGTCAATATCCCCAGCCAACCCCAGGATGCTGCCTCCTGGGACGAATCCCGCACTCCACGATGCCCGTAACTCATCGGTGGTCACCGACTCCAAGACATCCATAAAACCGTAGCTGCTACGGTTTAAAGGCGGTTTTTGGTGCCTTCGACGCACATAGAGCATGACTTCCTGCTGCGGTTCATCCTCCAGTGACTCGATGGCCTGTTGCGCCAAGCTTTTGCAGGCGGGAAGGGCATCTCCAGGGAGCGCCGGTTGCCTGATCACATCAGTGAACAGGGACAGGGCCTGGTCCAGGAACTGGCCAAGTACCGTCCCCACCAACCACGCATGCGGTCCGGAAGCGCCACAGTCGCGCTCCAAGCCAATTCGGTCCATATCGTCACTGAGACGCCTGCTATCCCGCTCTGCAGCCCCACGAAGCAGCATTTCAGACAAAATGGTGCTGACACCAACCCGTTCCTCGTTGTCATATGCCGTTCCCGCTGGCACAACCCAGTGAATAGAACAGGATGAGACCGAGGCAATCGGTTCCATGACCAGTGTCAAACCGCAATCAAGGGTACGCGTGTGAATCATCACCATTTCCCCGTCTACAAAGCCGAATTCCGACATGAGAGGATAACGAATTGGACCTTGTTACAGTCCATTTCTGCGGCTTACACATCGTGTCCATGGCCATTCTGTTGTCACGCCGTGCAATAAAATGTGTAAAGACTCTTTCACAGACGGTCCGATACGGGTACAACATTCGGAGAGCGTTCCGCCGTAGGGCCTCGTTGCGCCCACATTACTCCGACAATGACGCGGAATTCAGGAGGTCAGAACAATGGCCAAGAAACGCGCCACGAAGAAGAAGGCCACGCGGAGGAAAGCCACCCGCAAGAAGGCCACTCGTAAGAAGGCCACTCGCAAGAAGGCCACTCGTAAGAAGGCCACTCGTAAAAAGGCCCGTCGCCGCCGCTGAGCCGTTCACGCTCTCCAGGACACGTGCTCCAGGACCGTGGAACGCTCAGGAGCAAAGACGGGTGTCCGATAGAAATCGTTCGAAGGTCGGCCATTTGGCCGGCCTTCGGGCGTTTTTGGGCGAAGGTATTTGAACTGTGGCCGAAGGCGGCCATGAGCCGATGAACGCTCGACAGACAAATTCCCAGGCCTGTCGCCGACATTGAAGTTGTCGCAAGTAGGCGTGAATTAGGCTTCGATCTGCTAGCCTAGTTGCCCTAACATGAGGCGGGCCACCGGCCATCATCGACTCCTGATCGCGAGACTACGACCATGACCCACATCATTGCCGAGCCCTGCATCGGGACCAAAGACACCGCTTGTGTTGACGTCTGCCCTGTGGATTGCATTCACCCGACCAAGGATGAAGACACCTACGAAGGGTTTGAGATGCTCTACATCGATCCAGAGACCTGCATCGATTGCGGGCTCTGCGTTGATGAGTGCCCTGTACAGGCGATTTTCCCTGAGGAAGACCTCCCAGAGGAATGGCAAAAATACATCCAGATCAATGCCGACTGGTATACCGAAAACGGCTAGCGTCCCGCCAAAGGTCGCCAGCAGATCTGCGTATTCAAGACAACATGCCACAGGGCGCTTTTTCCAGGCGGCCTGGTTTGCTACGCGGCTTCTTCGGAGGCGCGATCGACGCCACTGGGCGCATCGGCCCGCTCGGTCCAATCCTCAGCCTTTCGTCCCAGGCACAACTCGCTGGGCCGTGTCTTGCGGTAGCCAAGCCGCCTGACGACCTCGAGAACATCGGTCCAAGTGGGAAAAGTCTTGCCGTTGACACGTTTGAAGGCCTCAATGGCCTGCACAAACAGGAACTGCTCAGAGGTCATCTCGCCCTCTTCCGCTGAGCGAAGAAAATCACTCCGGCGGCGACCAGGGCCGCGGCGGCGTTCCAGATTGGTGTCTCCAGGATGTGTTGGCTGATCGCGACGGTCGATCCCACTTCGACGATCAACAACCTCTGACGATCCCGGGGGGACCGAGTTAGGGAGTGGTTCTGTCATCATTCACTGCCTTTCCATGCGGGAGCGGGGGTATGAGGCCTCTTTGAGCCTCGCCCGTTAGGATGTTTCGTCGGCTGGCTGGCCTACTCTCTCCAGCCAGAACTCCACACCGTCCTGCCCATAACAAACCGCATCGGCCATCGGCCTGGAAGAACCTGATTAACCCTCATGACCCGAACCTGCTCTGACCATGCTGATCAGGTAACTCGATCCTGCAATCCAGCCGCCGGCATCATG
>JAKVBX010000014.1 GCA_022446795.1 Phycisphaerales bacterium | reverse complement strand
CGCGAAGGTGATGGCCGGTGATGCGGGGTCGAAGGTCTGGACGATGGCCAGCCCTCCGGCATCGCCCCGACCGCAGCGGCCGGCGACCTGGCTGACGAGTTGATAGGTGCGTTCGGTTGCGCGGAAATCCGGCATGTGCATCGCGGTGTCGGCATCGATGACGCCGACGAGTCGCACGCCGGGGACGTCGAGTCCCTTGGCGATCATCTGGGTTCCGATCAGGACACGCACGTCGCCGCGTGCGAATGCATCGAGGGCCGAGTGGAAATCCTCCATCGAACGCATGCTGTCGGAGTCGACGCGGCACAGGCCGCCATCTTCGGCGAGGACTGGCCACCGCTCGCGAAGTTCGGCTTCGATACGTTGGGTACCCAGTCCGAGTTTGACGATCCGGTTGCTGCAAGCTGGACACGAGCGGGGGAGTCTGATCTCGGTGTGGCAGTGGTGGCAGCGAAGGTAGCCGCCACTGGGGAGATCGCCGGCGCGGTGGTAGACCATGTTGACGTCGCACCGGTCACACCGCAGCATCCAGCCGCACGTTCGGCTGCTGCAGGTGACGTAGTTGGACCACCCTCGGCGATTCAACAGCAGNAAGGTTTGGTGTCCATCCTGCAGTGTNCGGCCGAGGGCTGCGGCCAGCGTCGGGCCGAGGAGGGCGTTGTCCTTGCCAGCGTGTCGTCGTTCTTCGGCGAGGTCCACCACCTTGACGGTGGGGGTGACCAGTCCCGGGGCTCGCTCAGGTAGTCGGTGCAGCGTCGCCACGCCGCGACGGGTGGCGTTCCACCAACTTTCAAGCGACGGCGTGGCTGACCCCAGCACGACCGGGCAGCCGGTGAGTTGGCCGCGGCGGATCGCGGTATCGCGGCCGTGGTAGCGGGGGGTTGTTTCTTGCTTGTAGGACGAATCATGTTCCTCGTCGACGATGATCAGTCCGAGTCGTTCGGTTGGAATGGGGGCGAAGACGGCGCTGCGTGCCCCGAGCACGATGTCCGCAGTGCCGGCGGCGGCGAGTGACCACTGCTGATGCCGTTGCGCCTGGGTGAGTCCCGAGTGCAGGACGGCAACGCGGTGATTCGGGAATCGGCCGATCAGCCGGCTTCCGGTCTGGGGGGTCAGGGCGATTTCCGGGACCAGCACCAGAGCGATGCGTCCTTGCTCCAGGACCTGGTGGATCAGGCGGATGTACACCTCGGTCTTGCCTGAACCGGTGACACCACGCAACAGGTGGGTTGAGAACCCCTCGCCGAGGTGCGTGCCGATGGCGTCGATCACCTGCTGCTGGGTCGGCGTGGGTTCGTCGGGGGTGAGGGTGCCGGGGGCGGGGATGCGCCACCGGGCCTCGATTTCGGTGCGTCGATGTTCGACCAGCACGCCATCGCGTAGGAGTCGATCGACGGGCCCGTTGGTTCGGATGCCGGCCAGATCACGAAGATGCAGGAGTTCGACTGGCCGTTCGAGTTCGGAGAGGGCAGTGATGGCGTCCAGTACCTGCCGCTGTTTGGCGGTGGGACTGTGGTCGTCGGGGGGCTGTGGATGCAGGTCGATCAATCGCCGCTTGACCGAGCCGATGCCTCGGCGAACCGCCGACGGCAGCATCGCGCCGACAGTCTGGCCGAGGGGGGCCTGGTAGTACCCGGCAACCCATCGCGCGAGTGCCATGAGGTCCGATGGCAGTCCCCTGGCCGAGCCATCTCGGCGGAGAATCCACTTCACCTTGTCGGGGTCCAGTGTCGCTGTCGGCAGGCGGTCGACGATGTAGCCCGGGGTTGGAGTGCCGCCCCGGCCGAGGGGCACCATGACCCGTTCGCCGGTTTCCAGATCGGAGAGTTCCCGCGGGATCGCGTAGGTCAGCCCGTCGGGATAGCGATCGAGGTTGCGTTCGACGGCGACCTGCGCGTATCCAGCGTTGGCTTCCTGCGGGAAGAGGGATGGCATGGCTACAGAGTACCGCGAGGAGATCGCCGGTCGCATTCTCCGGTCCGGCGTAAATCGAGGATGCGTATCGGGCCGGCTCTCGGTACAATGAAAGCCATGTCGGAACGCACCGTCACTGCACGCCTTGTCCTTGAGGACGGGGCTGTTTTTACAGGTGAAGCCTTCGCCTGCGACGAGCAACCCGTGACCGGGTTCGGTGAGGTCGTCTTCAATACGGCCATGACTGGCTATCAGGAAGCGTTGACCGACCCGAGCTATCTCGGCCAGATCCTTGTGATGACGGCGCCGCAGGTCGGCAACTACGGCATCAACGGTGAGGACATCGAATCGGTGGAGCCACAGGTCTCTGGATTTGTGATCCGCGAAGC
>JAKVBX010000013.1 GCA_022446795.1 Phycisphaerales bacterium | reverse complement strand
GCCTGGTACGAGAACGACGGCAGCCAGAATTTCACGGTCCACGAAGTCACCAACGGGGTAGCTGGAGCTCGTGGGTTGTTTGTGGCGGACGTCGATGGTGATGGCGACCTGGACGTACTCTCCGCGTTCAACCCTTCACACGGTGCGGGTGGCGATGACGACAGGATCGTCTGGTTCGAGAACGATCCTAACCAAGCCCCCACGGGGGTCGCGCTGGCCAATGCCGTGACCTCGCTGGAGGAGAACACGGATACCGCCGACCGGATCAAGTTGGCCGATATTGTGATCACGGATGATGCCCTGGGAACCAATGAGATCACATTCAGCGGGCCCGATGCGGCCAGTTTCACAATTGCCGACGGACCGACCGGACCAGAACTTTATCTTGAAGCCGGCACAGCACTCGATTACGAGACCCAGAGCCAGTACGACGTTACCGTCCACGTCGAAGACATGGCGATTCCTGACAGCACACCCCTGTCTGTCGACTGGACGCTCAACATTACCGACGTCAATGAGGCGCCCACCGATCTGGAACTCTCCAACACGGTCAGCGAGTTACCCGAAGATACCGATACCACTAGCCGCGTGAAGCTGGCCGATATCGAGATCACCGACGACGCCCTGGGGACCAATGAAATCACACTCAGCGGCCCCGATGCGGCCAGTTTCGCAATTGCCGACGGACCGACCGGACCAGAACTTTATCTCGAAGCCGGCACAGCACTCGATTACGAGACCCAGAGCCAGTACGACGTTACCGTCCACGTCGAAGACATGGCGATTCCTGACAGCACACCCCTGTCTGTCGACTGGACGCTCGACATTACCGACGTCAATGAGGCGCCGACACTGGATGCAATCACTGATCTGACCATTGCCGAAGATGCGGGAACGCAGACGGTCGACCTGGCCGGCATCACCGCCGGTCCCGGCGAAACACAGACCCTGCACGTCACCGCCATCAGTGACAACACAGGTTTGATCCCCTCACCCACGGTGACGTACACGTCTGCGGAAGCAACGGGCAGCATCACCTTCACACCACTGACCGATAAGAACGGTACTGCTCTGATCAACGTATTTGTCATCGACGCCGGTCCCGACGGGGACCTGTCGTTGACCGCCGACAACACTTCGTTTATCCGCACATTCACCGTAACGGTCATACCGGTTAACGATCCCCCGACCCTGGCCGCGATTAACAATCAGACGGAAGAAGAGAACAGCGGCGTGCACACGGTCAGCCTGACCGGCATCACAGCCGGTCCCGGCGATGAAACGGAGTCGGTGCGGCTCGCGGCGACCAGCAGCAACACGTCCCTCATCACAGATCCGCAGGTGACCTACAACACGGGCGAAGACACAGCCACGCTCTCCTGGTCCTCCGAACCGCATCAGATCGGCATGGCCACCATCACGGTGACTGTGGAAGACGCGGGTCCGGACGACGATTTCAACACGCCTGGTGACAACCTGACTCTGATGCGTACCTTCGACATCACGGTGACTGCCCGATCTTACGACTATGGTGACTCGGCGGCCAGCTACCCGGTAACGCGGGTTCAGGATGGTGCCCGACACGACACGCCCGCGAGTGTTCCGCAGTTGTGGGCACAACGGGGCAGCGACATCGACGGGGAAGCGGAAGGTGACTGGCCGGGCTATGCCGTCTCGCTGAGTGCGGACGGCAACACGGTGGCCATCGGGGCGCACGGGAACGATGGCGTGAACGGCCAGAATTCAGGTCACACGCGGATCTACCGCTGGAATGCCGGCACCGCCGACTGGGATCAACTGGGCGTCGACATCGACGGGGAAGCGACGGGTGACTGGTCGGGCTATGCCGTCTCGCTGAGTGCGGACGGCAACACGGTGGCGATTGGGGCGCACGGGAACGATGGCGTTAATGGCCAGGGTTCGGGTCACACGCGGATCTACCGCTGGCATGCCGGCACCGCAACATGGGTCCAACTGGGCGGCGACATTGACGGGGAAGCGACGGGTGACTGGTCGGGCTATGCCGTCTCGCTGAGTGCGGACGGCAACACGGTGGCGATTGGGGCGCCATACAACGATGGCGTTAATGGCCAGGATTCGGGTCACACGCGGATCTACCGCTGGTATGCCGGCACCGCCGACTGGGATCAACTGGGCGTCGACATCGACGGGGAAGCGACGAATGACTACTCGGGCTTTTCCGTCTCGCTGAGTGCGGACGGCAACACGGTGGCGATTGGGACGCCATACAACGATGGCGTTAATGGCCAGGATTCAGGTCACACGCGGATCTACCGCTGGAATGCCGGCACCGCCGACTGGGATCAACTGGGCGTCGACATTGACGGGGAAGCAGTAGATGACCGTTCCGGCTATGCCGTCTCGCTGAGTGCGGACGGCAACACGGTGGCGATTGGGGCGCACGGGAACGATGGCGTTAATGGCCAGGGTTCGGGTCACACGCGGATCTACCGCTGGCATGCCGGCACCGCAACATGGGTCCAACTGGGCGGCGACATCGACGGGGAACACGCGGGGGGGCGTTCGGGATGGTCGGTGTCGCTTAGTGCGGACGGCAACACCGTGGCGATTGGGGCGGGCTACAACGATGGCGTTAATGGCCAGGATTCAGGTCACACGCGGATCTACCGCTGGCATGCCGGCACCGCAACATGGGTCCAATTGGGCGTCGACATCGACGGGGAAGCGCCATACGACTATTCGGGCTTTTCCGTGTCGCTGAGTGCGGACGGCAACACGGTGGCGATTGGGACGCCATACAACGATGGCGTTAATGGCCAGGATTCGGGTCACACGCGGATTTACCGGCTGATTGACAATTCTCTGCGTCTGGGTGCCACCCGTGATGTCGAACCGACGGGCGTCCCTTCCACTGCAGCCGATGGGGACGGAGACGATGAGGACGGTCTTTCCTGGCCCGCGGTCCTCGTGGCCGGTGACACGTACCAGATTCCGGTGGACCTTCAGGGCGGCAGCGGGGCTGGGAATCTGGATGCGTGGATCGACTGGAATCAGAACGGCCACTGGAATGATCCCGGGGAACAGATTCTGGACACACAGTCCGTGACGGCGGGTGTGACGACTGTCTCCATCACAGTCCCGGGCGACGCTGCCTCTGGCGACACGTATGCCCGTTTTCGCCTCAGTACGGCCGGCGGTCTGGCACCAACGGGTCTGGCGGCGGACGGAGAAGTGGAAGACTACCGAGTCACCATCAACGCCGCACCCACACTGGATGCAATCACTGATCTGACCATCGCCGAAGACGCGGGCCTGCAGAATATCGATCTGGACGGCATCACCGCCGGTCCCGGCGAAACACAGACCCTACAGGTCACCGCCATCAGCAGTAATCCGCTGGTGATCCCCTCACCCACGGTGACGTACACGTCTGCGGAAGCAACCGGCAGCATCACCTTCACGCCGCTGACCGATGCGAGTGGCTCTGCGACCGTCACGGTCACCGTGACGGATGCCGGTCCCGACGGAGACCTGTCGTTGACCGCCGACAACGCCACCTTCAGCCGCACTTTCAACGTGACAGTCACACCGGTCAATGATCTGCCGACGCTGGATGCAATCACTGATCTGACCATCGCGGAAGATGCGGGCCTGCAGAATATCGATCTGGACGGCATCACCGCCGGTCCCGGCGAAACGCAGATCCTACAGGTCACCGCCATCAGCAGTAATCCGCTGGTGATCCCCTCACCCACGGTGACGTACACGTCTGCGGAAGCAACCGGCAGCATCACCTTCGCGCCGCTGGCCGATGCGAGTGGCTCTGCGACCGTCACGGTCACCGTCGAAGATGGCGGACTTGATAATGATCTGGAGACACCAGGCGACAACGACACCTTCAGTCGCACTTTTGACGTCACGGTCAATCCGGTCAATGATGATCCGGCCCTGGACGCGCTGAGTGACCTCGTAATCGCCGAAGATGCGCCCACGCAGACGGTCGACCTCACGGGGGTCGCTGATGGAGACCAGGGATTACAACCCCTGCGGGTTACCGCCACCAGTGACAACACAGATTTGATCCCGGACCCTGCGGTCACCTACACCTCGGCCGACTCGGCAGGAAGTCTTACCTTCGCGCCCGTGGCCGATGCGACCGGCACCGCCACCATCACCGTCACCGTCGAAGATGGCGGTCTCGATCTCGACCTCACGACACCAGCCGACAACGCCACCTTCAGTCAATCGTTTGATGTCACCGTCAACCCCGTCAATGACTTACCAACCCTGGACGCGCTGAGCGACCTCGTAATCGACGAAGATTCTGCCACACAGACAGTCGACCTCACGGGGGTCGCTGATGGAGACCAGGGATTACAACCCCTGCGGGTTACCGCCACCAG
>JAKVBX010000012.1 GCA_022446795.1 Phycisphaerales bacterium | reverse complement strand
GGGACCGTGTATGCTGGGCGGTTTGACTGGGGCGGTCTCCTCCTAAAGGGTAACGGAGGAGCGCAAAGGTCGGCTCAGCGCGGTTGGAAACCGCGTGTCGAGTGTAAGAGCACAAGCTGGCTTTACTGCGAGTCATACAGGACAAGCAGTCTCGAAAGAGGGCTCTAGTGATCCTGCGATCCCGAGTGGAAGGGTCGTAGCTCAACGGATAAAAGGTACCCCGGGGATAACAGGCTTATCGCTCCCGAGCGTCCATAGCGGCGGAGCGGTTTGGCACCTCGATGTCGGCTCATCGCATCCTGGGGCTGTAGGAGGTCCCAAGGGTTGGGCTGTTCGCCCATTAAAGCGGTACGCGAGCTGGGTTCAGACCGGCGTGAGCCAGGTCGGTCCCTATCTGCTGTGGGCGTTGCAATATTGACCGGAGTTCTCCCTAGTACGAGAGGATTGGGAGGGACTCACCCCTGGTGTGCCAGCTGGACCGCTCGGTCCATCGCTGGGTAGCTAAGTGAGGCAGGGATAACCGCTGAAAGCATCTAAGCGGGAAGCCCCCCGGAAGATGAGTATTGCACGTTCTTTTGAATGAGAGACCCCCGGAAGACCACCGGGTTGATAGGCCGCACGTGTAAGGGCAGAGATGTCCTCAGCGAAGCGGTACTAACGGTCGATGACCTGGTCATGTCACCCGGGTTCCGATGATGGATCCCGGAGACCGGCCGCGGTCGTTCTCGAAATTGGTCCGCTGGTGCTTCGATCTCAACAAGATCGGAGGCATCATCGATCGAACGAATCAACACACCTCGCGACGCTTTGCGGCGTCGCGTGGACTTGTCGGTGACAATAGGTCCAGGGAGACACCTGATCCCATCCCGAACTCAGAAGTTAAGCCTGGGCCGCCGATGATACTGCCAAGCGGGAAAGTAGGTCATCGCCGACACTCTGGCCCCGGTCGTGGAAACACGGCCGGGGCCACTTTTATGCGCGGACCGGGTTCTGGTCGGGTGGGTGATCAGCTCCTGGTTTCCAGCAGATCTTCGTCGACATGCTGAAGGAAGCCGTTGATGAAGTTCATGGCTTTCTCGATCTTCGGTGGCTTGAGCGTGAAGATCGTCGAGATCAGCAGGCCGCCTTCGCTGAGTTCCATGTGCCACTTGTCGGTCTGGTGGTCCATCAGGAACTCCATCATCTTCTGTGAGACGAATGCGTAGGCGAGTTTCTCGTCGGCCGCGGTCACGTGCCAGTTCTTGTTGAATTCGTTGGTCTCGAAGGTGATGCGGTGATAGCCCCAGTTGGCGGACTGGCCCTCGTCCAGGCGTTTCAGGCCGGCCAGAAATCCGCCGGGGGTGATGATCATGCGTGGCAGCGGGGACTTGCAGTGGGCGAAGACGGAGGAGTACTCACCTTCGGTGGCCTGTTGCGTCGCCAGTTCGAACCACAGCGTATCGAAGGCGGTCATGAGGGTGCCGTTCCACTGGCCCTCGATGATGTTGGCATTGGTCTGCCAGTCACCGCGGAATCGGTTGGTGCAGAAGGCCCACAGGCGGGTCTGCATCTGTGATTCACCGAAGAAACGGCTGGCCATCCTGGCCTTGGCGCCGAGCGGCCGTCCACCTCGGGCCTTGGCGGCCTCGGCGTCCGCGATGGGCAGTTTCATGATTTCGCCGTCGTAGTTCGCCGGCTTGGCCCAGAACGTGAAGCCGTTTGCGGCGGACCACTTGGTAAAGGCCTTGGCTCGTCGTCCGTTCTTGATCTTGAAGTAGATCATCTGGGCGCCGAGTCCGGCGGCATCAGCAGCAGCGTCGTCCATCAATCCCATCGCGTGCTCCTCTCGAAAAGGCTGCCTGAGGGGGACGCAGGATAGCCCATGGCTCGACTGCCGAGGCAACTGATGCCGTCGTTGGATGGAGGTGGCATTCAGGTGATCAGGGCGTGGTGTCCAGGTCGATCCACTGTCCTGAACCGGAACTCTCGACCGCGCCCAGGACCATGGCGAGGCTCTTGATGTTGTCGTGGCCGGGGCACCAGGGGTTTCGGCTGGTCGCCAGTGCGTCCAGGAAATCACGAATGGCGCCATGGTGCTCCCGGTGGGGCAGGGTAATCGGTGGCGGTGCGATCCGTTCTGTGGAGCGTATGAACTCGCGGTCGTTCGTGTTCTCAACTCGTTCGATCGTGATGCCTTCCTCGCCGTCCCACGTGATGGTGCCGCGATCGCCGATCAGTCGCCAGTGGGCGTTCCAACTGGTCGGGCAGCCCTCGGCGCACCAGGAACCCCGCCAGGTGAAGGTGATGTTGTCATTCATCTCGAAGATGGCGGTGGCCGACGCCTTGCCGTCGTACCAGGAGCGTCCGGGATCATGTGCATGGGCCAGGACGCGGAGCGGGTCGCACTGGCCGAGCATGCGGGCCAGGTCGAAATGATGGATGGCCATGTCCACGAGGAGGGGGTGGGCCATCTCCTCTCGGAAGCCGCCGAAGTGCGGGCCCACGAAGAAGTCGGCGTGGATCTCCTCGATGTTCCCGATCAGCGTATCGTCGACGGCCCGTGTGACGGCACAGGCGGCGGGGTTCCATCGCCGGGTCTGTGTGACCGCATGAACACGACCGGCCTCCCGGGCGGCGGCCACCATTCGTTGGGCCGATTCAACGGAGGTACTCATCGGTTTCTCACCAAGGACATGGCAGCCGGCTTCCAGGGCAGTCAGGGTGATGTCTTCATGCGCTTCTGGTGGCGTGATGTCGAAGACAATGGTTGGTGACGTTCTTGTGAGTGCCTCGTCCAGGCTCGTGAAGGTGGGCAGCGGATCGGGCAGGTCCTGGCGCAGCTCGGCCGCTGCAGTTGGATTGATGTCGACGAGTCCGATCAGTTCCACGGTGTTCAACTGGTTGGTGATGGCCAGCCACTCGCGGGCCATGGCGCCGCAACCAACGAGCAGGACGTGGTGGGGCCTGTCGGGCGTTACGGATCCAGGGTCAGGTGTTGTCATTCAGGTCAATCCTAGTCGGCGACATCGTCAGTGTTCGAACTTCTGGATGCTTGTGGTTATGGTCGTGGGCCCAGGTAGCGTGGGCGCAGGCCGAAACGGCACGAAGGGCCGGCAAGCTGTGCGGCGGCAGGTACTTAGGCAAGATCTTCTGATTCGTATGGTGTCGGCGTGAAAACAGCGACCGCTTGACTATCTTGCCGGGCTTTCCAATCTGGGCATCAGGCCATTGAGATCGCACCGAATACAGGCTATCTAGGGTGGAAAGGTACGGGTGGGGAGGCGTCCTGCGGGTCAATCCGTCAGGAGAGATGCGGTGTCGCCTCCGGCGTGTCTTGGCCGCTGTGGGGAGGGACTTGGGGATGAGATCATCCGCGGTATTCGTATGGGCATTCGCGCTCAGCCAGGCAGTCTTGGTTGCCTTTGGCGCGACGGTGTCGGTTGCCGACACGCTTGATGTCCCTGGGGAATATGCAACGATCGCCGCGGCGGTCAGTGTGGCTGGCGACGGTGACGTGGTCAACATCGCGGCCGGTGCCTACTACGAGTATGACCTCCAAGTTGGAGGCGCCATCACCATCCAGGGGGCTGTCGATTCAAATGGTTCGCCGTTGACGACCATCGATGCGCAGCAGGCAGGGAGAGTGTTTGAAATCAATCTCACCAACTTGACTGGGGAGGTGGTGATCAAGGACCTCGTGATTACCGGGGGCCAGCACGGCGACGGCGGCGGAATCGATATCTCCAACAATTCAAGCTCCGGCGAAGTGCGCGTTACCGGTTGCAGGATCGTGGGTAACACGACCGGTGGATTCGGTGGTGGAATCCGTTGTGGGCCTGACGCCACTATCACCATCGTCGACTGCACGGTCTCGGGTAATACATCCGAACGTGGGGGCGGTGGTCTCTACCTCGCTGGGGCAACCGGCACTATCAGCAATTGCCAGTTTCTGAACAACCACCAGTTGGCTACTGCCACTTGGTGGCAGGGTGGTGGCGGAATATCTGCGAGCACTAGCCAGTTGTCCGTCAGCGATTGCGTCATATTCGGAAATACCGCGGGCAGCAATGGTGGTGGAATCAGCGCCACGGCTGGGAACGGCACCATCACGGACTGCACGATCTCTGGAAATCATGGCGCTCTGGCAGGTCCGGGTGCCTCAGCCGAAGGCGGTGGTGGGCTGAGTTTTCGCGTCGGGACTTACACCGTCGACAACTGTGGGATCATCGGTAATGACTCCGGGGCCACTGGTGGCGGGCTGTACGCCGGACATTTGACGACTGTCACGGTCACGGCTTGCATTGTCTCGGGCAATACGGCGCAGTCCGAATGGAATGGTGTTGGACCTGGGACTGGCGGGATTTCGCTCTGGGTCAACCCCTGGGGGCCCAACAACAATGAGAGCATTACGGTATCCGACTCGACGGTCTGCGGGAACAGTCCTGGCCAATGCAATGTCGCTTCCTGCAGTGGCAATAACAATACTGTGAAGCCGAACTGTGGCGACACGGATGGCGACAGTTACAACGATGATGTCGACGCCTTCCCGCTGGATAACACCGAGTGGGTCGACACCGATGGTGACGGCATCGGTGACAACGGCGATAACTATCCCGACGACTCCGACAACGACGGCATCACTGATTACTGCGAAGCGGACTTCCCGCTGGTCATTGCGGATACCGAGTTGAAACAACTGGCCGATGATGGTGCATCGGTCGACTACTTTGGCTATAGCGTGTCGTTGGATGGGGACCATGCGGTGGTGGGGGCGTGGGGCGGCGACGACAACGGCAGCGATTCGGGCAGTGCCTACATTTTCGTGAACAATCACAACGGCTCCTGGAGCCAGCAGGCGAAGTTCACCGCTGATGATGCCGCGGGGAGTGACTACTTCGGCTTCAGCGTCTCGATCGCTGGCGACTATGCGCTGGTGGGGGCGACCGGCGAAGACAGCAAACGGGGCAGTGCCTACATCTTCGTGAACAACCACAACGGCTCCTGGAGCCAGCAGGACAAGCTTGTCGCAAATGATGCCGCCAGCGACGACGGCTTCGGCTACAGCGTCTCGATCACTGGCGACCATGCGGTGGTGGGGGCCGGGGAGTTTAACTTCGGCAACGAATCCGGCAGTGCGTACATCTTCGTGAACAACCACAACGGCTCCTGGAGCCAGCAGGCCAAGCTCGCAGTCGATGATGGTTGGGGGGGCGATGAGTTCGGCCAGAGCGTCTCGATCTCCGGCGACCATGCGGTGGTGGGGGCCTGGGGCGACGACGACAACGGAACCAAATCAGGTAGTGCGTACATATTCGTGAACAACCACAACGGCTCCTGGAGCCAGCAGGCCAAGCTCACCGCCGGTGATGGTTGGGGTGGCGAAGAGTTCGGCTGGAGCGTTTCAATCGATGGCGACCATGCGGTGGTAGGTGCGCACAGAGACGACGCCCTCACTGGCAGTGCCTACATCTTCGTGAACAACCACAACGGCAGCTGGAGCCAGCAGGCCAAGTTGACCGCAGAGGGTGGCGGGTGGAATGACTACTTCGGCAGAAGCGTCTCGATCGCTGGCGACCATGTGGTCGTGGGGGCGTACGGCGACACCTACATCGCCGGCTGGGAAGGCAGTTCCTACATCTTCGTAAATAACCACAATGGCTCCTGGAGCCAGCAGGCCAGGCTGAGAGCCGATGATGCTCAGAGGTACGACTCGTTTGGCAACAGCGTCTCGATCGCTGGCGACCATGTGGTGGTTGGGGCCGTCGGCAACGACGACAACGGCAACAGTTCGGGCAGTGCGTACTTCTACCGGGTCGCCCTGACCGACACCGATGGCGATGGTGAGATCGACGACTGCGACCTGGACGACGACAACGACGGCGTCAGCGATGCTCAGGAGGGGATCGACGGCACCGATCCGCTGAATCCGGACACCGACGGCGACGGCTACAACGATGATGTCGATGCCTTCCCGCTGGATGACACCGAATGGACCGACACCGATGGTGACGGCATCACGGATTACTGCAACGCGGACTTACCGCTGGTCATTGCGGATACCGAGTTCAAGCAGCTTGCTTCAGATGCCGAGGCGGGCGACTACTTCGGCTTCAGCGTCTCGCTTGATGGCGACCATGCGGTGGTGGGAGCCAGTTACGAAGACGACAACGGCATGAATTCGGGCAGTGCCTACATCTTCGTGAACAACCACAATGGCTCCTGGAGCCAGCAGGCCAAGCTCACCGCCGTTGATGGCGAGGCGGGCGATCAGTTCGGCTCCAGCGTCTCGCTTGATGGCGACCATGCGGTGGTGGGTGCCCCTCGGAACGACGACAACGGCAGTGATTCGGGCAGTGCCTACATCTTCGTGAATAACCACAATGGCTCCTGGAGCCAGCAGGCCAAGCTCACCGCCGAGA
>JAKVBX010000011.1 GCA_022446795.1 Phycisphaerales bacterium | reverse complement strand
CCCGTGATCAGTGCCATGTACACGATCGACGATGGTGTCCTGAAGATGACGGCGCAGTTGCCGCCACTGGGACCGGACGACAACCAGGATGCTGTCCTGGAGATCAAGCGTGATGGCACCTGGCAGGCCGTGGGGAACGGCGCACTTGATCCTGACAGCCGGACGATCACGTTCCGGGTGGACGATTGGGATGATGGAACGGCCGTTCCGTATCGCGTCGTCTACGTCGAGAAGCGGCTGGAGGAAGCGGCCGGTTGGCCACATCGATACCAGGGAGTGATCCGGGCCGCACCCGATCCGGACGAGATGGTGTTGGCGGCACTGAATTGCCAGAAGGTCTACACCGGCGACTTGAAGTGGAATCACGACGGCCTCTGGATGCCGCACGTGGAGACGGTCCAGGGTGTCGAATCACATGATCCCGACCTGGTGTTCTTCGCGGGAGACCAGATCTACGAAGGCGACCTGACTCCCGTTGATGCCCGGACGACGGATACCGGGCTGCTGGACTACCTCTACAAGTGGTATCGCTTCTGCTGGTCTTTCCGTGACCTGGCCCGGACGAGACCGACGATCACCATTCCCGATGATCATGACGTCTACCACGGCAACATCTGGGGCGCCGGTGGCAAGAAGGCGGCTCGGACCGAGGACCTGTCGGCGCAGGACAGCGGCGGATACAAGAAGTCGGCGCGGTTCGTGAACGCCGTGCACCGAACCCAGGTCGGTCACCTGCCGGACACGGCGCATCCAGGGCCCATCGAGCGGGGCATCACCGCGTACTACACCGACCTGGACTGGGGTGGCGTGTCCTTCGCGATCCTGGGTGATCGCATGTTCAAGTCATCGCCGGCTGTCGCGGTACCCGCCGGGCAGTTCCGGAACGGCTGGCCGCAGGCCGAGGGTTTCGATCCCGTTACCGAGGCGGATGTCGAGGGCGCGGAACTGCTTGGTCCTCACCAGGAGGCCTTCCTGGACGAGTGGGCGGTTGACTGGGACGAGGATGACTGGGCCAAGGCCGTGTTGTCGCAGACGCTCTTCTGCAATGTGGCCACGTTGCCGGAAGGAGCCAGGAACGGTGGCGTGATTCCCGGTTTGCCAGTTCCTGCTCCCGGGGACTATCCCACCGGCTATCGGGTCGTAGCCGATGGTGATTCCAACGGGTGGCCGCAATCCGGTCGTAATCGTGCGGTTGAGTCGATGCGTCGTGGCGGCGCCATTCACGTGTGCGGTGACCAGCACCTGGGTTCGACTGTGCAGTACGGAGTTGATCGTCACCGTGATGCGGGCTGGGCCTTCTGTGTCCCCGCGATTTCCAATACCTGGCCTCGGCGGTGGTTCCCGCCCGAGCCCGGCGGCAATCACAAGGATGGGGATCCCCGGTACACCGGCGACTACCGTGACGGTTTCGGAAACCTGATGACGGTTCGGGCGGTGGCCAATCCCGTCCAGAGTGGTCGCCAGCCATCCAATCTGTATGACCGCATGCCGGGCTGGGGGATCATTCGGTTCCAGCGTCCCGAGCGACGGATCGTGATGGAATGCTGGCCGCGGTGGACCAGGCCGGGCGATCCGGACTCGGAGCAGTACCCCGGGTGGCCGGTGAGTTTCCAGGTGGACGAGGGCCATGGCGCTTCGGACCTGTTCACGCCCCTGGCGGTCATCGAATGTGATGAGGCCGTGGAACCGCTGTTGCGGATCCGGCATGGCCGGACCGGCGAAGTGGATTCCGTCCGGCGCGTTCGTGATGGGTACGAGGTCGGGGTACGGGACGACGGACCATGGGACCTGGAAGCGTCGCTCGACGGTGTGGAGTGGACGACACTGGCCACCGGGCAAGAGGTGACCAGGGGAGGCGGCGAGATTCCGTCTCTCCAAATCGAGTTGGGCCAACAGCAGGTGCGATAGCATGCTGTGTTCGAACGAGCGTCTCGTGTTCTTCCCGGAGTTCCTGACCGATGCTGCTGCTGATCCTGCTCGCTGCCTGCCTTCATGACTCCCCAGCGCCGCCCGCGGGGGCTGAACGGGTCGATTCAGCGTCGATGTCGGCTCACGTGGTGGGTCCCGTGACCATGCTCACCAGTTCGGATCAGTTCCTGAAGGCAGGGGATGCCCACATCTCACCGGATGGCAAGCGGGTGATCTTCCAGGCCATCGAGACTCCTGACGAGGGTGAACCCGAGAGTGACATCTACGGCATGTACCTCGGGGATCTCGTCCAGGACGACGCGGGCAGGTGGGCGATCGAGCGCGTCCAGCGACTGAGCCCGGAGGGATCGGCGAATGCCTGTGGCTGGTTCCATCCAACGGATTCACGGCGCGTCATCTTCGCGTCCACCATCGAGCCACCATTCTCTGGTGACACGCCCGGTTCCCAACAGGGAACGGATCGGTATCGGTCGGCCTTTCCTCCGGAAATGCGCATCGTTGAAGCGCGGATCGACGGAGCCGTTCCGCCATCGCTGCGGCTGCTGGAGGGTGATGAAGACGCGTACCAGGCCGAGTGCTCGATCAGCCCTGACGGTCGTCACCTGCTCTATGCCTCACGGGAATCCGGCGATGGCGACATCTTCGTTCGAGACCTGGAGACGGGTGAACGCCATCAACTGCTCTCCACCGTCGGGTATGACGGCGATCCCCTCTTCTCTCCAGACGGTCGGCGCATCTGCTATCGCTCCGATCGAAACGAAGACGACCGCCCCCAGGTCTTCGTGTCGGAACTCGTCTTCAACGATGCCGGCACCATCACCGGGATCAAGCGTGAGGTTCAACTGACGAACAACAACCACGTGAACGGAGCGCCCGTCTGGCATTCCGATGGGCGCCACCTGGTGTATACGGCGAACGATCCGGATCATCGAAACCGCGAGATCTTCATCATCGACGCCGACGCTGGCGATCCGGAAACAGGGCGGCCAGCCCGGTACGGGACCCGCCATGCCCGCCTGGAGGCCTCGGCACCACTCGGTGGTCCGCCGGCCCTCGACGCCGGATCGGAACGGATGGTCTGGAGCAGCCAGGGGGCGGACGGATCCAGCCAGTTGTGCATCGCACCGTTCCCCTCCGATCCGGACAGCCTCCTGGTTTCATCTGGCGATCATGATTCCTCCAGTGCCGCGGAATAGGTGTTCCGCCAGGGCGAGAAAGACCATTCCGGTTTACATTGCCGGTCATGTCCATGGGCTCAGTGAACATCGCAACATCAGATCTGTTCTCCAGCATGACTGGAACGACGCCGTTGCCGTCGTCTCCCGGCGACCGACTGCTTGAGCCACTGCTCCAGTTCACCGATGGCTGGTTCCTGCTGGACCTGTTCCTCAGTTACTTCTTCACGATTCTCCTGGCGGCCCTGCTGACCTGGAGCCCGGCCCGTGTGCCAGGTGCCAAGGCCAAGACGATCATGCAGTCGGACGGGATCCTGCTCCTGCTGGGCATCATTGGCGTGACCGTGGCCGAACTGGTCAGCCTGATGCCGGCCATGGCGCTGGTCATCTTTGGAATTGGTGGCTTGATCCGGTTCCGGACGTCCTTCAAGGACACCGAGCTCACCGGCAAGGGAATCATCATCGTCATCATCGGCCTGGCCTGCGGCCTGGGCCAGATCGCGATGGCGTGTTTCGTCACCCTCGTGTCGTGGTGCATCCTCTGGCTGCTGGAATCACGGGTGAGTTGCCTGGTTCGAGTCACGGCGATGGATGGCGCGACCCTCAGCGATTCCGCCGTTGGCACTGCGGTGGTGAAGGCGCTTCGGAAGGGCGGCGCTCGGCTCCGGAGCACCGATTTGTCGCATGACATGACCACCCTGGACATCTATGTCACGGTTCCGTCGCGGCACACCTACGACTCAATTCGATCCCTCGTGATGCCGGCATTGCCGGATCCATCGGACGATTCGCAGGTCCAGATCGAGTTCAAGTAGGATCTGCCGACCCGGTTCGAAAGGAGTGCACCGTGATCAGCTGGTTCCGCCGCGAATACGCCCTGGTTTCCTCGCTGATCTCGCTTGCGCTGTTCTTCATCTTCGGCGATCAGTTGTTGGCGCAACCGCTGGATCAGTTCCGGGCCCTGGCGGTCTTCATCTGGCTGTTCCTGGTCATCCTGGCTTCTTCGTTTGCCGTCGTTCGTCATGCCGAGTGGCTGGCCCACCGGTTCGGTGAACCCTACGGAACGTTGATCCTGACCCTGTCGGTCATCTGCATCGAGGTGGCCATGATCGCCTCCGTGATGATCGTCGGGGAAGACAACCCGACGCTGGCCCGGGACACGATGTTTGCCGTGCTGATGCTGGTCCTCAATGGCCTGATTGGACTCTGCCTGTTGATCGGTGGCGTGGTCCATCGCGAGCAGTACTTCAATCTGCGCAGCGCCGGTTCGTACATCGCTCTACTCATGGTGCTCAGCGTCATCGGGATGCTCCTGCCAACGTGGACGACCTCGACCCGTGATGCCTCGCACTCGACCCTGCTGGCCATCTTCCTGGCCGTGGCGGCCTTCGGCATCTACGGGGTGTTCCTGGGACTGCAGGCCTCGACCCACAAGGACTACTTCGTCCACGAGGAGCCGGAAGAGGAAGAAGATCACGGCCGCCTCGAGGGCAGCAGTGTCTACCACGCCATCATGCTGGTCTGCACGATGATCCCGGTCGTCCTGCTGGCCAAGAAGATCGCGGTCGTGCTCCAGTTCGGCCTGGAGGAATCGGGACTACCCATCCAACTTGGTGGTGTGGTGGTGGCCATCCTGGTCCTGTCCCCGGAGGGTCTGGCGGCGGTGGGTGCGGCCCGCAAGAACAAGATGCAGCGGGTGATGAACATCAGCCTGGGTTCCGGACTGGCCACGATCGGCCTGACCATTCCAGCCGTGCTGGCCATCGGCCTGATCACCGGCGAGCCGGTTCAACTTGGCCTGGACTCCGTCGACGCCATCCTGCTGTGCCTGACGCTGGCCCTGTGCGTGATCAATTTCTCCAGTGGCCGGACGGACGTGCTGCAGGGTTTCATCCACCTGCTGGTCTTCATGGCCTGGGTCGTCCTGATATTCGACTAATGCGAAATCTGCTCCTGCGGTGATCCGTTCGGCGTGAGGATGGGTGACCCCGAATCTGTCATACTGTCGGGCTCGATCAAAGGAGCCCGCCATGAGCAGCATTACCCAAGTCACCGCCCTGACCGCGGTCACGATGACCCTCGTTTCCATCGCCTGTGGTTCACAGGAGACCGATACCCAGAACCAGGGTGGCGCCGAGTTGTCGGCCCCGACCCAGCGAGCGCTCATCCCGCGGGAGGTGCTGTTCGGCAATCCCGAGCGTGTCAGCGTCCAGTTGAGCCCCGACGGCAAGCACATCGCGTACGTCGCGCCTGTTGATGATGTGCTCAACATCTGGGTGCAGCCCGCGGCCGGCGGTGAGGCCAAGCCGCTGACGCGATACACCGATCGGCCCGTCAGGGGTTTCTCGTGGGCCTGGAACAGTGAACAGCTGCTCTACGGACGTGACAAGGATGGTGATGAGAACACGCACGTCTATGCCGTAGATGTCAACGATGGGACGATCATCGACCTGACCCCGATCGACGGCGTCAAGGCCATGGTCTCGGAGTCGGAACGAGATCGGCCGGACGAGGTGATCATCGGAATCAATGATCGGGATCCGCGGCACCATGACTATTACGTGGTCAATACCCGGACGGGCGAGCGGTCCCTGCTGGTCCAGAATGACGAGGGCTATCTCGCCTACATGTTCGATCCCAAGTGGAACGTCCGCGGCCGCATGCAGATGACCCCCGAGGGCGGCATCACGTACGAGATGACCAACGGCGGTGACGAGTGGTTCGACTACCTCGATGTCTCCATGGAAGACTCGATGACGACCCGGCCCATCGGTTTCGGCGCGGAGGGCGATGTGCTCTATGGCCTGGATTCCCGTGGTCGCGATACCGCGGCCCTGGTTTCGATGCCAGCCGTTCCCGGCGGTGCCGACCAGGTCACCGTGCTGCACACCTCGGACAAGGCCGACGTCACCGGTTCCCTCCGGGACCCGGAGACCCGGGCGCCGCAGGCCGCCCTGGTCGAGTACCTCCGCGATGAGTGGACGCCGCTTGATCCGAGCGTCGAGAAGGACCTGGCCAGCCTGCGTAAGTTGGACAAGGGCGACTTCAATATCACGAGTCGAACCGCGGACGACCGGACCTGGACGGTTGCCTATCTCCAGGATGCCGGTCCCGTGCGGTACTGGGTGTGGGATCGCGATGCCGAAAAGGGGACCTTCCTGTTCTCCCATCGACCGGACCTCGAGCAGTACGAACTGGCGGAGATGCAGTCGGTGGAGATCCCGACCCGGGATGGCCTGGTGATGCCGTCCTACCTGACTCGCCCGGTCGGCGCGACAGAGGCGACCCCGATGGTGCTCCTGGTCCACGGTGGTCCGTGGGCCCGCGACGGGTGGGGCTACAACCCGATGCACCAGTGGCTGGCGGATCGTGGCTACGCCGTCCTCAGTCCCAACTTCCGAGGATCAACCGGCTTCGGCAAGGAGTTCTTGAACGCGGGTAATCGAGAGTGGTACGCGAAGATGCAGGATGACCTGGTGGACGCGACCAACTGGGCCGTCGAGAACGGCATTGCCCAGAAGGACAAGGTTGCCATCATGGGCGGGTCCTATGGTGGGTATGCAACGCTCGCGGGCCTGACGCGTGATCCGGAATTCTTCGTCGCGGGCGTCGACATCGTCGGTCCGTCTCACGTGGCGACGCTGCTGCAGACCATCCCGCCGTACTGGGAGCCGATGAAGAAGATGTTCGAGACCCGCGTGGGCAGCCTGGAGGAGCCGGAGTACCTCGACAGCATCTCGCCGTTGACGCATGTCGATCGCATCAGTCGCCCGCTGCTGATTGCCCAGGGGGCGAATGATCCCCGGGTGAAGATTTCCGAGAGCGACCAGATCGTCGAGGCCATGGAGTCTCGTGATCTTCCGGTGACCTACATCGTCTTCCCCGATGAAGGCCATGGCATGGCGCGGCCCGAGAACATGATGGCCTTCAATGCCATCACCGAGGAGTTCCTGGCCAAGCACCTCGGCGGTCGAGTCGAGCCGATCGGCGAAGACGTGTTCGACTCTTCTGCCCAGGTTCGCAACAAGGGCAACCTGGCGCTGGCGGGCATCCCGGTCTGGGCGAACGACGGCACCGTCGTGACCCGTCCGGAGCGGGCTCCGGTCGATGAGGGGGCATTGACCGAGGAGCAGTTGATGCAGGTCAGCATGGCGCTGAAGCAGATCGAGTCGTTCCCGCCGCAGCAACTTCCCAATCTGCTGGCCGATCTCGAGCGGCGGCGAGCGGAGGTGCCCGAGTCCGACTTGCCCGTGTTCGACTACATGGTTCAGCAGATCGAGGCCATGATGGAAGCGGAAACCCGCAAGGCGGATGCGTCTGCCACCCCGTGACCGGGCCTTCATTCCCGATTCCCTCAACGGGAGGATCTCCATCGAGATCCTCCCGTTGTTCGTTCGTCGTGGCCTGCTATCGTTGAGGCATGTTGACGCTCGGCCTGATCATCGCGCTCGGGTTGAACCTGCCGCAGGAGGATTCGGCCGGCGCCCTGTTCACCGCCTACTGCATCGACTGCCATGAGTCGCCTGGGCCCAAGGGTGATCTTGACCTTGCCGCGGTCATGGCTGATCCCGCGGGAACATCAACCGCCACCTGGACGACCATCGAGGCCCAGCTGCGCGGGCGCACGATGCCACCAAGCAAGGCCCGGCATCGACCCGATGATGCCGAGTATCTCGCCATGGTGGCCTGGGTCACGGCGCAGACCGCGACCCCGGGTTCACGCCAGGTCACGCTGCGTCGGCTCAACGCGACCGAGTACCGCAATACGATCCGGGACCTGCTCGATGTCGACTTCGATGCCGACGCCTTCTTTCCCGATGATGATGTCGGGTATGGCTTCGACACCATCGGTGACGTCCTGACCATGTCGCCGCTGCTGACCGAGCGTTACCTGGATGCGGCCGAGTTGATCGCCAGCGATGCCATTGCTGATCCGGACAACCCGGCGCTGCCGGGGCGTCGGCTGTCCGGTCTGGAACTCGGGGCCCGGTCAAACCAGGGGGTTCGGTTGAACTCACGTGGGGCCGCCACGGGCACCTTCGATCTGCCACGGGATGGCCAGTATCGGATCCGGTTCGGCGCCTGGGGTGACCAGGCGGGTGATGAGCCGGTCCGCCTGGCGATTCGCGTGGACAAGAAGCCCCTGGCACTCATTGATGTTCCCGAGACCCGCGACGCACCCGGGGTGCACGAGATCGAGGTTCCACTGGAGCGGGGGGCACGCGTTGTCGAGGTGTTCTTCACCAATGACTACTTCCGTCCCCAGCATCCGGATCCGTCCCAGCGAGATCGCAATGCCGTCGTGGAGTGGATCGAGGTCAAGGGTCCCCTGGACGAACCCATCATCGGGGCCTTTCAACGTGACCTGCCCCCGGTGGAGTCAACCACGACAGGCGAGGACTGGCTGCGGGAGGTGCTGGGCACGACCCTGCCCCGGATCTGGCGTGGCCCCGTGGCGGAGGAGGACCGGGAGGCGCTCATCGCCATGGTGCTGGCATCACATTCGCCCGGCACGGCGCCCGAGAAACTGTTGCGAACGGCGCTGGCGACCGCGCTGGTGAGTCCGCGGTTCCTGTATCGATTCGAGATCGAACCTGGTGAGGAGTCATCGCCACTGGAGCCCCATGAACTGGCCACTCGCCTGTCCTATTTCCTCTGGAGCAGTACGCCACCGGGGTGGTTGCTGGACATGGCGAGCGCCGGGCAACTGGACCAGCCCGATGGTCGTGCCGAGGCAGTGGAGCGATTGTTGGCGGACGAACGATCCCGCGCGCTGGCAGCGAACTTCGCCACCCAGTGGCTGCAGGTGCGTGACCTGCCGACGCGACGACCGGATCCCGATCGATATCCCGGTGTCGATGAACTGCTGCTGCAGTCCATGCAGGACGAGACGATCTACTTCTTCGATGACATCATGCGAACGGATCATGATGTCGACCGGCTCATGAACGCGGACTTCACCTGGATCGATGCCCGCCTGGCCGATCACTATGGCCTGGACGCGCCATCGGACGAGGGCTTCCAGCGAGTTGACCTGGTGGGAACCGGCCACCGCGGTGGTCTGCTGAATCACGCGTCGATCATGACCGCCACGTCCAACCCCACGCGGACATCGATCGTGAAACGTGGCAAGTGGGTCCTCGAGGCCCTGCTGGATCAACCGCCACCACCACCACCACCCGGGTTGGACGGGCTGCCTTCTGACGGCGGCAAGTCGGTGGCGTCACTGCGTGAACAGATGGAGCGTCATCGAGCGGATCCATCGTGCGCGTCGTGTCATGCCCGGATGGATGCGCTGGGGTTTGCATTGGAGCATCTTGATGCCGTGGGTCGTTGGCGACAGGACGATGGCGGTGCGCCCATCGATGCCAGCGGGGAACTTCCCGATGGTCGACGGATCAACGGACCGGATGAACTGCGGGTGGTCCTGCTGGCCGATCCCGCACTGAGGCGGTCACTCGCCAGCCATCTCCTGATCTATGCCCTTGGGCGGGGCTTGATGCCGGCGGACGAGGCTGACGTGGCCGCCCTGGTGGAGGCCCTGTCGCTGGAGCCGACGCTGCGGCGTCTCATACACGAGATTGTCGAACTCAAGACGTTTCGGATGCGCACGGGCCGGGCCGATCTATGATGAATGGGAACGCGAGATCATGAGCACTTTCAAACCCATCGATCGACGAATGGTTCTCCGGGGACTCGGAACCGCTGTCGCACTTCCCTGGCTGGAAGCGATGACGCCCGTCGGCGCCATGGGCCGTGCCCTGGCGGGGAGCACCCCGGGAGCACCGCCACTTCGGTCGGCGTTCCTCTTCATTCCCAATGGTGTTCACGCTCCGGACTGGTCACCGACCGGGACGGGTGCCGACTACGAACTGTCGCCGCTGCTGAAGCCGCTGGCTCGCCATCGATCTGACCTCTCGGTGTTGTCCGGGCTGGGACATCACAATGCCAAGGCCCTGGGTGACGGACCCGGTGATCATGCGAGATCATCCGCCTGCTTCCTGACCGGCGCGCATCCGGTGAAGACCGATGGCGCCGATATCCGGGCGGGCATCTCCATCGACCAGGTCATGGCGCAGCAGTACGACGGCGTGACTCGATTTGCCTCCCTTGAACTGGGGTGCGAGCCGGGCCTGCAGAGCGGATCGTGTGACTCGGGGTACTCCTGTGCCTACTCGGCCAATATCTCCTGGCGGACGCCGGGTTCGCCGATGGCCAAGGAGATCAACCCGCGGCTGCTCTTCGAGCGGTTGTTCCAGGTCGGCCCAGCGGGAGAATCGGCGGTGCAGCGAGCGGAACGGCTTGCGCGCCGACGCAGCATCCTGGATTACGTCTCGGGTGATGCCCGGCGACTGCATCGACAACTCGGACTTCGTGACCGTGAGAAGATGGATGAGTACCTGGAAGGGGTGCGGTCCATCGAGCGTCGACTGGAGCAGGTCGAGCGTGTCGATCGTGATCCGGCGGCCATTGCCGGCGTGGACCCGCCCGCGGGCATCCCCGGCGACTACCGTGAGCACCTGCGACTGATGCATGAACTCATGGTCCTGTCCTTCCGGCTCGACCTGACCCGGGTCTGCACCATGATGTGGGCCAACGAGGGCACCAACCGGAGCTTCCCCTTCCTGGAGATTCCCGAGGGGCATCACCACCTGTCGCATCACAAGGGTGACGTGGCCATGATCGAGAAGATCCGCCGCATCAACCAGTTCCAGTCGGAGATGCTGGCGGAACTCCTGGACCTGATGGCCGAGACCCCGGAGGGCGAAGGCCGATTGCTCGACAACGTGATGCTGGTCTACGGCGGTGCCATCAGCGATGGCAACCGGCATGATCATGACGATCTGCCCATCGTCCTGGCCGGCGGTGGCGGGGGGACCATTCATACCGGCCACCACAAGCGGTATTCCCAGGGTACGCCGCTGTGCAACCTGTATCTCTCCATGCTCGAGCGGATGGGCGTCGATGCGGAGCGATTCGGGGACAGCACCGGGGTCCTGTCGAACCTGGCGTAGCCTCGTTTCCGCTCGCGGGCCTACCATGCCCGTGCCATGTCCCGAGCACTTCTTCGACTGTTGCGTCTGCTGTTGATCACGGCCGGTGTCGTCGTGGTGCTGTGGGCCATCACGTGGCAGGATGCCATCCGCATCCCGGCCGGTGAAGTGGCGCCTGATGGAGCCGTCTCAGAGGTTGCACGTGACATCGTCGTGACCGGCGTGACAGCCATGCCCGGTGATGTGGATGCGATGATCGGTTCGATTTCGATGCCAGGTTATTCGCCGGCCGAGATCGAGTTCCCAGCGGAGTGGTATCGCCCCGGGATCATCACGACGTTCGCCGGCGCCACGCTCGGTCTGCTGCTGCTTGGCCTGGTGCCATTGGCGGGGGTCTATCCGTTGCAGGCGACTCGATGGTGGCTGCTGATGCGGTGCCGTGGCCTGCACGTGAGCTGGTGGAAGACGCTTCGCCTGGTCTTCGTCGGTGCCTTCTTCAACTTCTGCCTTCCCGGAACCGAGGGAGGAGACGTCGTCAAGGCGTGGTACGTCGCGCGCCGCAGCGACGATCGAGTGACCGCGGTGATGAGCGTGGCCTTTGATCGAATTACGGGCCTGCTGGGCCTGCTCGTACTGGCCGCGGTCGCGGGCATACTGGCCACCAGCGGGTCGGTGGCCTTCACGATCGGGATCTGGGCCTGGGTGGCGATCGCGACGATTGCCGTCCTGAGCTGGATGTACTTCTCAGCCGGATTGAGAACCTGGCTGGGACTGGACCGCTTGCGAAAGCTGTTTGGCGATGGCCTGTTCGTCCGCATCGAGGAATCCGCCCATGCCTATGGGGCGCACAAGTTCGTAGTGGGGAGCGCCACCCTGGTCTCCGTGGTGGTGCAGGTCCTCCTTGCGGCGGCGGCCACGATTGCCGGAACATCGCTGGGTATCACGCATGACCCGGGCGTCATCATTGCGATCATGCCCATCCTGTTCCTGGCCGCGGCCGTGCCGATGTCCTGGCAGGGCGTGGGCGTGATGGAAGCCCTGGGCATCTTCCTTCTGGCGATGCCCGACCTGGCGACACCCAACCAGGTCATCGGCATGCTGCTGATCTACCGCGGGTACGAACTGACCTGGAGCCTGGTGGGATCGCTCCTGCTGCTGCGGGGAGATATCCACCTTCACCCGGAGCGACTGCCGGCCGCGGGAGAGGGCGATTCGAGCGTCGGGAACGCCCAGGAGGCAGGTTCCGCGGCGTGAACGGGGCCGGTTCGGGTACCATGAGGCTCCCATGACCGCCTCCTCCAACCCCGCTGCAGCAGGGGAGTTCCTGCCGTTCTGCCGACCGTCCATCGACGATACGGACGTCGCGGCGGTGGTCGAGACACTGACCAGTGGCTGGATCACCACGGGGCCACGCTGCGCCGAGTTGGAGCAGGCCGTCTGTGATCGGACCGGTGCCGCGGCGGCGGTGGCGATGACCTCCGGTACGGCAGCGATGCACCTGGCCCTGCTCGCGATGGGCATCGGCCCCGGGGACGAGGTGATCACGCCGTCGATGACCTGGGTGTCCACGCCCAATGTGATCAACCTGCTGGGGGCCACGCCCGTCTTCGTGGACGTTGATCGGGACACGCTCCTGGTCTCGCCCGAGTCGATTGCGGCGGCAATCACGCCGCGGACCAAGGTGATCATCCCGGTGCACTACGCCGGCGCCCCGTGTGACCTCGAGGCGATCAGGAAAGTGGCCGGCGATGTTCCCATCCTGGAGGATGCGGCCCACGCCATTGGAACTCGTTACGGCGACCGGGAGATCGGCGCCTCCGGCCATGCCATCTTCTCATTGCATCCGATCAAGAACATCACCACCGGCGAAGGTGGCATCTTCGTGACGGACGACACCGACCTGGCGGCGACCGTTCGCCAACTTCGATTCCATGGTCTCGGTGCCGAGGCGTGGGATCGAAACCAACAGGGTCGATCGCCGCAGGTCGAGGTGCAGTCACCCGGCTTCAAGTACAACCTTCCCGACATGAACGCCACGCTCGGCATCACGCAGTTGAAGCGACTCGATGCCTTCATCGAGCGACGAGCAGCGATTGCCCGGGAGTACCACGCGGGCCTGCCCGCCGGGATCGAACCCCTGGCGGTTCCCACATGGGATCATGGTCATGCCTGGCACCTGTTCGTGGTGCGCGTGGTCGAGGAGCAGGCCGGTGTCGATCGAGCGACGTTCATGGAAGGCCTCAAGGCCATGGGCATCGGAACAGGTATTCACTTCCGCGCCGTTCATACGCACCGGTGGTATCGCGATCATGACATCGTGGCGCCCGGTGGTCTGGCCAATACGGAATGGAACTCCGATCGCATCTGCTCCATTCCACTGTTTCCCGGCATGAGTGACGCCGACGTCAGCCGGGTCATCGATGGCATCGGTGAGGTCTGCCAGGCAACAGATGTCGTGTCGACTCGACAGGGAGCACCAGCATGACGGGAAGCCTGTCCATCGTGATCCCGGTCTACAACGAGATCGACAATCTCGATGAGCTCATCCACCGCTGTGTCGAAGTGGGCCAGTCCCTGGATCGAACCTGGGAACTGGTCCTGGTGGACGATGGGAGCCGTGACGGTTCATCGGAGCGGCTGATCGAGGCGGCCGAGGCGGATCCTGATCACGTCAAGGCCGTGATCCTGAATCGCAACTATGGCCAGCACAATGCCGTGATCTGCGGCTTCTCCCATGCCAATGGCGACATCGTCGTGACCCTTGATGCGGATCTCCAGAATCCGCCGGAGGAGATTCCCCAGTTGCTGAAGGCGATTGACGAGGGGAATGATGTCGTCGGCACGATTCGCATGAATCGACAGGACAGCGTCTTCCGACGATTCGCCTCCTGGACGATCAACCACCTGGTGAAGAAGACGACCGGCGTGATGATGCACGACTACGGCTGCATGCTGCGAGCGTATCGTCGTCCGATCGTGGACGCGATGCTGCAGTGCCGGGAGCGGAGCACGTTCATCCCGGTGCTGGCGAATTCCTTTGCCAAGCGCACGACGGAGATCGAGGTCTCGCACGCGGAGCGTTCGGCTGGGACCTCGAAGTACGGCTTCATGCGGCTCATCAACCTGCAGTTCGACCTGCTGACCTGCATGACGACTTTCCCACTGCGACTACTCACCTGGGTCGGGGTCATGATCTCCATGCTCAGCGTGGCCTTCGGTGGCGTGCTGCTGGCGCTTCGATTCATCCTGGGCGCCGAGTGGGCGGCGGCTGGTGTATTCACGCTGTTCGCTGTCCTGTTCTTCTTTGTCGGGGTGCAGTTCATTGCCATGGGACTCGTCGGCGAGTACCTGGCGCGTGTTCATAACGACGTCCGCGGGCGGCCGCGGTATTTCATCGATTCAGTGCATGACGAGACCGTCCTGGCCGGGTCCGCCCGCCCGGACGAGACAACAGAACGTCCGAAGCGGAGGCTTGTTCACTCATGAAGGCTGTCGTACTTGCCTATCACGACATCGGGGTTACCGGTCTGGAATCACTGCGGCGTGAGGGTGTCGAGATCGCCGCCGTATTCACGCACTGCGATGATCCCGGGGAGAACGTCTGGTTCGGATCCGTCGCCGAGTGGGCTGCCGAAGCGGGCATACCCGTCCACGCGCCCGAGGACATCAATCACCCGATCTGGATCGAGCGCATCCGGGAGATGGGCGCGGACACCCTGTTCTCGTTCTACTACCGCAAGCTCATCGGCCAGGGGATTCTCGATCTCTTCCCCGATGCCAGTTACAACCTGCACGGTTCGCTGTTGCCGTCCTATCGCGGCCGAGCCCCGGTCAACTGGGTGCTTGTGAACGGCGAAACGACAACCGGTGTCACGCTTCACCACATGGTGGCCAAGGCGGACGCGGGTGACATCGTCGGACAGGTTCCGGTCACCATCGATCCCGCGGATACCGCTCGGACGCTCATGGGCAAGGTCCGCGACGCGGCCGAGGAACTCCTGCGAGAGACCATCCCGCAACTGCGCGATGGCACGGCCACGCGGATTCCACAGGACGAGTCGGAAGCGACCGTGTACCCGCGCCGGACACCTGAGGACGGCCGGATTGACTGGTCGATGTCAGCGGAATCGGTTCACAACCTGGTCCGGGCGGTGACTCGACCCTATCCCGGCGCGATCGCACAGGTGGGCGAACGTCAAGTCCGGGTCTGGCAGAGCAGCGTCTCCACGCAGACCCATGAGATTCCCGGGACCGTCATCAGCGTCGATCCCCTCCTGATCTCCTGCGGCGCCGAGTCGCTTCACGTGGAGTACGGGCAGACCGACGATGGCGTGTACTCGGCCGGCGCCCAACTGGCGACGGACCTCAACCTGGTTCCTGGAATGCGATTCGCTCCGATGGAGCGACGTCGACCTGGTCGACGCACCTCGGTGCTGATCCTCGGGGTCAACGGCTTCATCGGCAGCCATCTCTGCGAGCAGATGCTGGCCACGGATCGCTACGAGATCCATGGCATGGACCTTCGGTCGGACAATCTCGGCAGCCTGGTGGACCATCCTCACTTCCACTTCCTGGAAGGCGACATCTCGATCAACCGCGAGTGGATCGAGTACCACGTCCGCAAGTGCGATGTCATCCTGCCGCTGGTCGCCATCGCCACGCCCATCGAGTACACGAGGAATCCGCTTCGCGTCTTCCAACTGGACTTCGAGGAGAATCTCCGGATCGTCCGGGACTGCGTCCGGTACGGAAAGCGGATCATCTTCCCCTCGACGTCCGAGGTCTACGGCATGTGCCAGGACGAGCACTTCGACGAGGATTCGTCGAATCTCGTGACGGGTCCGATCAACCGCCAGCGGTGGATCTATTCCTGCTCCAAGCAACTGCTGGATCGCGTCATCTGGGCCTATGGGGCGAACGAGGGGCTGCGGTTCACGCTGTTCCGACCCTTCAACTGGATCGGTCCTCGGCTGGATTCACTGGACTCGGCTCGCATCGGGTCTTCCCGTGCCATCACGCAGTTGATCCTGAACCTCGTGGAAGGCACACCCATCCTCCTGGTGGACGGTGGCGGTCAGAAGCGCTGCTTCACCGAGGTGGACGAAGGCGTTGACTGCCTCTTCCGGATCATCGAGAACGAGGACAATCGGTGCGATGGCCGCATCATCAACATCGGCAATCCCGACAACGAGGCGAGCATCCGGGAACTGGCCGAGATGCTCGTGAAGGAGTTCGAGGCCCACCCCCTTCGGAAGCACTTCCCCCCGTTCGCCGGCTTCAAGGAAATCGAGAGCCGGACCTACTACGGGAAGGGCTACGAGGACGTGCAGCATCGGCGGCCCAGCATCCGCAATGCCCTCCGATACGTCGGATGGCGTCCCCGCGTGGAAACGCGGGAGTCCGTATCGCGGACGCTGGACTGGTTCCTTCGGGACTGGGCGGAACGCCACGGCATCGAGATGCCCGAGGCGGAGACGGCCGCGACTCGCTGATCAGCGCAGGGGCGTTCTTCCATGCGACTCGGGTTGCGTATTGACGTCGACACCTTTCGCGGCACTCGCGGAGGTGTCCCGACGCTCTGTCGCATTCTTGACCAGCGTGGCCTGAAGGGCACGTTCTTCTTTACGTTGGGTCCCGACAACATGGGGCGGCATCTCTTCCGGCTGCTGCGTCCGNCNTTTCTTCGCAAGATGATGCGGACCCGGGCAGGCAGCCTGTACGGCTGGTCCATCGTGTTCCGGGGAACGGTCTGGCCTGGGCCGCTCATCGGTCGTCGCCTGGCACCGGTGATCCGTTCCGCCGCAACCGGCGGTCATGAGATCGGCGTGCATGCCTGGGATCATCATCGCTGGCAGGTGGCGGTGGATCGGATGGGGGCGGACGCGCTGGCGGGGGAGATCCAGTTGGCCTTCGAGGCGTTGTCCGAGATCATCGGTCGTGAGCCGGATTGTTCCGCCGCGGCGGGCTGGCGATGCACGGATGAGGTGCTTCGCATCAAGGAACGATTCCCGTTCCGCTACAACAGTGATTGCCGTGGGCTGACGGGACCATTTCGACCAGTCGTCGATGGTGATCTGCTGACGCAGCCACAGGTTCCAGTCACGCTGCCGACCTGGGATGAAGTCGCCGGCCAGGTGAAGGACCAGGATTTCAACGCGTACCTGTTGTCGAAGATGCGTCCCGACCACGATGAAGTGTTGACGATTCATGCGGAGTCGGAGGGGATGTCCAAGGCGTCCCTGTTCGAGGACTTCCTCGATCGCGTCACCGCCTCAGGCCGCGAGATCGTTCCGCTCGGTGCGATGGTGGAGGCCGATGGCGATCTGCCGACCGGGGTCATCGAGCAGGATGAGATCGACGGTCGCGAGGGGTGGGTGGCCGTCGCCCGCGAGGGACTTGACGTCAGCCGGACGTGAACCGATCCAGTCGGAGAAACGAGACCGGGTGCGGCGTTGAACCCACCGTGGCCAGGTCGGCGAGGACCTCGCCGATGACCGAGTGGAACTTGAACCCGTGGCCACTGAACCCGGCAGCGAAGACCACGTTGTCATGTTCCGGGTGCCGGTCGATGATGAAGTGACCGTCGGGTGTATTGGTGTAGAGACAGATGCGGATATCGCTCACTGGTCCGACGGCGGTGGGCAGCAGTCTCGCGATGTGGGGGAGGAAGTCATCTTCGTCTCCCTCGCGGCGGGATCGATCCACGGTCTCGGGGTGGCAGGTCTCGGCGGCCCAGTGCCTGGCGACCTTGAGTCCCCCGGGGCCGTCGATGTCGTCGAGCCTCGGGAATCCGTAGAGCAGGCTCTGGTCCTCGAGTTCGATGGCCCACACCGGGAACCGGCCCTGCGTGAAGGGCGCGAGCTCGTCGGGTTGCAGCCAGCCGAGGATCTGTCGGGAGACCTGGAGCGGCAGGTCTGGAAGCAGATCCGAGGTCCAGGCGCCACTGGAGATGACGAGTCGATCCGCGGTGACATGACCTGCATCGGTCTCGACAAGGATGCCGGCATCGGTGGCACTCCATCCGGTGACGATCGTGTTCTCCCGGATCTCGGCGCCATGGGATCGGGCGACCTCGACCTGTCGGGCAATGGCCTCCTCCGGGACGACCCATCCGGCGGTGGGTTCCAGCAGCCCGATGAAGTCATCGGGCAGCGTGAACATCGGATACCGATCCATGATGGCGGCAGCATCCAATCGTTCAACGGTGATGTCGTGCTCAAGAGCTGACGCGTGTGCGCCTTCGACGACTTCACCGCCGGGCGGGGCGATGTAGAGCGCACCAGTCTCGTGGTAGACCGTCGTCTCTCCCAACTCGTTGAGTTCCATCATGCCCTCGCGAGCACGTTTCAGAAGTGGCACGTAGTTGGTGTGTTCAAAGTAGGCCTGGCGGAAGATCCGCGACTGGTGTCCGCTGGACCCCTGGTCATGCGGAATGGAATGCCGCTCCAGGCCCAGGACATNGACGCCGCGACGGGCCAGGTGGCTGCACGTGGCCGAGCCCATGCAGCCGACTCCGATGACGATCACCTCGTGATGGGACATATCCAGGAACTCGACTTGAACCAGGAGAGACCTGTTTTCGGCGGCGGTCTAACCGTCGCCGCTGGTCGGGGACGTCATGCCGATGTCGCGAAGCTCGCGGATCTTCAACCGGATGTGGCTGTAGTACTGCCGCTTCAACGCCGCGAAGACGAAGCCTGCCCGGCCATCCAGGAACCCTCGCTTCAGGATGAAGGCGTGGATGAAGTAGGCCCAGCAGAACCACCATTTATCGACGTGGCGGTACTTGTACCGCTGTCGCCGAGTCATCGACTTCCAGAGCTTCTCGTCACCACGGTCCAGCGCGAGGAAGCGATTGGCTTCCCAGGTTGAGTAGTGATTGTGCTTGCCGATGTAGGACGTCAGGCCACGACGTTCGTCATGGGCCAGGGGCTTGTGGATCCGCCCGACCGTGCCGTCCAGGATCGGATGCTCGTGAACCTCGACGTCGATCTTGGTCCATCGTTCATCACAGACCTGTTCATATCGCCCGGCGTCATGTCGAAACAGCGCGAGCTTCGAGAAGGGATCGCCGTGGCGGAGATACTTGCCCATGAACCAGTTCTGGTAGGTCAGCCAGTAGCCCACGTGTGATTGGGTGCTGATGGCCCGCTCGACCTCGTCGCAGAATTCGTCGTTGGCCAGTTCATCGGCATCCAGGAACAGGACCCAGTCCGTCGAGATGTCATGGTTGTCCAGGTACCAGGTCCGCTTCTTCGGCGGCTTGCCGTTCCAGCGGAAGGGGATGTACTCGGCGCCATGTTCAGCGGCGACCTTGTCGGTGCCGTCTTCGCTCTCCGAGTCGATCACCACGATCTTCTGAAACCGCTTCAGGCGGCCCAGGCTGGTGGCGAGGGTCTCCGCATCGTTCTTGACCGGGAGAATGACCGTGACGGGGAGTGTGCTCACGAGCCCCCCTCGGACCGGGGGTCGCAGGAGCCTGTCTCCGAACTGTCGCCGCGGAGGCCTCGCATGATCGTCGAATGATATCGAGGATTGCGGTCTCACCGCGGCCAGGAGGCCCATGAGCCGGGATCGGTCCTGCCGTCCCCCGGTTCATGGGCCCCAGGCCCCCGGGGGATCAGTCGCCCAGGGCCTCGACGATCACGTCGAGCAGTTCTTCTTCCCGATCCGCGGTGACCTCCCAGAACATGGCTCCGCCGAGGCCGAGATCGTTGATGTAATCCATCTTCAGCTGGATGGATTCTGGATCGTCATAGGAGATGAAGTGCCCACCATGCTCGGTCGGGCTCCACAGCCACGGGACCTTGGCGGCATCGTCCCAGAGGCGGACGTGGGTGCCGGCCTGGAGGAAACCCGCGATCTCGGTGTAGTCATTGATACCAGTGGCACCGCTGGACCAGTCATCCCAGGTGCCCGGGGGAACCATCGTGCCGGACTGGAACAACCCGTTGTTCGTCGGATTCACACCGCCCCAGGCCCGACCGTAGAAGGGGACGCCCATGACGATCTTGTCAGCGGGGACCCCGGCGTCCAGCCACGGCTGAACGGATCCGGCGCTGTTGTAGTAGAGCCGGACGTTGTCGTTCGGAGAGGGATTGTCCGGGTTGGCGTACAAACTACTGTGGTGGCCGGTGAGGGAGAGGTCCCAGGCCCCCATGAAGTCGTAGGACATGGTGTTGACCCAGTCCAGGTGTTCAGCCAACTCGGCGAGCTCGTAGTTCTCCAGTTTGTCGATGCCACCAGCGGAGGCGATGGTCAGCAGGTATTCCCGCCCATCCTCGGCGCCGGCTGCATCAAGCTGCTCCCGCAGCTCGCCCATCAGCAGCGTGTAGTTCTCCCGGTCCTCGGGCCGGTACGTGTTGCTGCCCAGGCCGCAGCAGACCGGGTACTCCCAGTCGATATCCACGCCATCGAAGTTGTACGTGCGGATGAAGTCGACACAGGACGAGGCAAAGAGCTCGCGTGAGGCATCGGTCAACGCGACGTCGGAGAAGCGGCCCGACCACGTCCATCCACCGACGGAGATCAGGGTCTTGATATGGGGATACTCGGCCCGAAGGACGTTGTTGAGCTGGTTGTAGGTGCCGGCGTAGGGCTGGTCCCAGGCGTCACCGGGATAGAGCTTCTCGATGGCCGCGTACGGGTCACCGAGGGCGATCCGGCCATCCTCGCCGATGTTGGCGAAGGCGTAGTTCACGTGGGTGATCTTCTCGAGCGGCATGTCCGCGGGCTGGTAGTCCCGACCGTAGATACCCCACTCGATGTAGTAGGCGACGATTCGCTTGCCCGTCGGACCGGTCGTGGGGCATTCACCCCAGGCACCGAGGACCACGAGCATGTCATCCACATTGATCGTGCCATCGCCGTTGATATCTCCCGGGCAGCCGGCGCACTCGCCCCAGGCATCCAGCACGGCCAGGATGTCCGAGATGTCGACCACGCCGCTGCCATCCGTATCACCGGGGCAGGTCGGGTTGGTCGTGTCGTTGTCACCACTGTCGTCGTCGCCGCCGCCATCATCGTCACCATCGTCGTTTCCGCCGCCATCCGAGCCTTCATAGGTCACGGTGACGGGCATGCCGTTGAACTCGGCATCGGCGATGTTCTCCTGCAGGGCGCCCGTCGCTTCGTATCCCACGGTCACCTGACCGCCTGGAGGGACGGACGCATTCCAGCCGGCGTCAGTGAAGACCTGTCGATCGCCTTCGATCGTCCAGGTGCAGTTCCAGGCGGACGAAATTCCCGGGCCGCCGGCGAACGAAAAAGTCCAGCCGTCGACGGTGTCGGTGCCGTCGTTGACGAATTCGATTTCGCCGCTGTGGCCACCGGACCAGCTGTTGGTAGCGCGGACGGTCAGTGAATCGACCGAGGCCATGGCCGTCGACGCGAGAATGAGTCCTGAAACGGTTCCGGAACACGTGAAGATATTCATGAACGAGGGTCTCCGGGAGCAGAATGGCCTGGTGGACACGCTACCACCATCCTCGAGCCATTCGTGGATGCCCAACCAATACGGGCTTTTTTTCGATCGGTTCCGGAATCGGGCCGGATCACCTGTGAACCGCGGTTTGGGGTGCCGGAGGACGCTATGATCACGGCTGTCCCGTTTAAACGGATACGAAAATGCCCAGATGAGTCGTCCTCGTGCGTCTGCCGGGGTCATCTGCCTGACCTGGCCTCGAAGGGAGTCCACCCTTGACCCGCCTTGCCGAACGCACCATCTGGATCCGCAAGTTCCTCCGTCATGGTCGGAAGATTGCAAGCCTGACTCCATCAAGCCGTTGGCTCTGCAAGGCCATGTGTCGGGACATCGACAGCAGCCGTCCTCAGACGATCATTGAACTGGGAGCGGGAACCGGACCATTGACCGAGATGATCAGCCAGATCATGCATCCCGAGGGCCGGTTCATGTCGGTGGAGATTGATCCCGAGTTGCACAAGATGGCGACGACCCGATGTCCTGATGTGGATATCGCAAAGGCCAGCGTGGAAGCACTGCCCGAGTTGCTTGCCGAGCGGGGCATCGACAAGGTCGACGTCATGCTCAGTTGCCTGCCGATGCCGAGCATGCCGCAGTCCGTGAACCAGGCGGTCCTGGAAACGTGGAAGCGAACGACCACCTCGGGGGTCTATACCCAGATTACCCAGGTCCCGTGGTGGTACCTGCCCGTCTACCGTCGGGCGTTCCAGACCGTCGACTTCAGGTTCGTCACGATGAACCCGCCTCCAGGTGGTGTGTACCACTGCAGTGACCTGTTTGACGACTTCCAGACGACCGAACGTCTGCCCGGCAAGTCGGCCGCGTAGACGAGTCTCCAGCAGCAGGAGCGAGACAATGGATTCCATGCCCACTCGAAACCGAGCACTGGTCAAGGTTCTCCAGGAGATGTTGTCCGCCCGTGAACGGGCGGGAACGTGGCTGGAGGGTGATGCTGAATTCGATCCGGAATCCCAGCGGCTGATGGGCGTCATGAACGATGGCGACCGCAAGAGCGTGGCGGCTTTCGTCACCTGGGTGGAATCGATCGAGGATGAGCTTCCGATCACCGTGAGCAGTCCTGACGGTGGTCGGCACTGGACACTGGAAGTTGACGCCCAGGCCTGCGAGGCCTTGCCGCAGCGGGATCGAGACATGCTGGACACCATGGCCTACATGCTGTTCAACGGTCCGGAACCCGGCCCCGGGAATACCGTGGCCGATGAACTGATGGGTCTGGGGCTTCCAGACAAGCTCCGCCGAGACCTCTCCGGTTCCTGATCCGTCACGGTGAGTTGAATGCCATCCCAACCGACGGGGCCCTGCAGGGCCCCGCGTTGATCCATTGCCATTTTTGTCGAAATGACCTCACTGGTCGGAAGCTGGCATTACGGCCATGTCAGCCGCAATGTCCTGCAAAAAAGAAACTTCTGTGAGACTTTGATGGGTTGAGATGCGCACCTGTAGTGGCCACGCGACGTATCTGGAGGCGTAAGACGTCAACTGGTCACACACGCCATGGACTTGGGCGTAGTGGTCTCTCGGAAGAACTCCCCCCCGAACCACAAGGTTCCCAACTCAGCGTTTGATCACAATCGGAGATGCCGAATCATGCTTTCGCCCATCGAAATGATGGTGTGCTGCGCCATGCTGGCGACGCCACCGGCCATCCCTGGAGACGACGGACTGCCGCTCCAGAACCTGTCCCCGGGACAGTCCGATGCCCTGATTGATCAGGCGTTGTTTGCTGGCCAGGCCTCGATGTCACCCTTCGATTCGGTCCTGATGCTGGGGCCCGCTGGTGGCCCTCCGGCCTCATCGGCCAGCATGAACTGGATGGCGGACTTCCGGTACGGCTGGTCCATGACCTGGGAGCCGTCACTTCAGCAACTGGCCATGGAGGTCCGGGAGACCGCCACGGACACCACGATCGTCGACTGGTCGGTATCGCTGGAGGGACTCTCCAGCCTGATCTTCCAGGTGGCGGCCGAGGACGCATCGGTGGTGGTTGACAACTGGGTGATCAACGGTGAACCGCTCGGGCAGACGCTCTTTGCCGACGCGACGTCCAGTCGGATGGACCTGATGCTGGACGACTATGACCTGGAGAGCAGTTGGCGGCTCAAGGGCAATATCAGGTTCGACTGGGAGGGATCGCTCCCGGATTCTGCCGCAGCGGCGTTCTCGATCTACGGCATCCCGGTTCCCGCGCCATCGGCCGTCCTGGCCCTGGTCGCCTTCGCCCTGGTCGGAAGCCGCCGCCGACCCTCCTGAGGCGAGGATCACGATCACACTGGTCACGATGAGCCCTCGGCGGCGATACTGCCGGGATGCTTCGCTGGCTTCTACTGCTGCTGCTCCTGCTGCACGGATGTGGTGACACTCCATCGCCGGCACCCGATCCCGACTCACCGCGCATCATCAGCCTGAGCCCGGCCATCACGCGTGCCCTGGAGGACGCGGGCCTGGCGCCGCACCTGGTGGGACGGTCCACCTGGTGTCGACTCCGTGATGATCGAGACGTTCCGGCGGTCGGTGATCTGCATGATCGTGACTGGGAGGGGATCATTCGACTCCAACCAACACACGTGTTCTTCCAGTCCGAGGACGTGGAGACCGACGCGTCGCTGGTCGACCTGGCCGAGGCCAACGGCTGGACGCTCCGGGCCTGGCCACTTCGAACAACAGGCGAGGTCCGAGACCTGTTCATGACGCTCCCGAGTGCGTTCGTCGGCCTGGACACCGATACGGTGCTGGATGCGCAATGCCGTGAACTGGCGAACAGGATCGATGACGCGCTGGTCGGGAACCGGATGGCGCTCGAGCGACGCGTGCTCCTGGTCAGCGATGGCGTGCCACCCCTGGCCTGGGGTGAGCAGACCTACCTGGGTGAACTGCTGCTGGGCATCGGGGGCGTCAATGCGCTGGGGGATGCGGCCTGGAAGACGGTTTCGCTCGAGGACGTGGTTCGACTGGCGCCGGACGTGATCATCGTGATTTCGGAGACCGACGATCCATCACCACCAGCGATCGCCGAACTGGATATCGCTGCGGTGACCGAGGGTCGAGTGCATCGCCTTGTTCACGAGGACATCAACCTGCCCGGCGCACACCTGGCCGATCTCGTACCGATGCTTCGGCGGCAGGTTACTGGTCCGTGACGGGGGACACTCGACGGATCTCGAAGGACTCGATCGTGTAGTCGCCGGCGCCGCCACCGGGTTCGAACAGGATGGCATCGATCGGTTCGCCGGCGGGCAACGGCAGGAAGATGTCGTTGCGACCGCCACGGATGGTGAGCGCGGCTCGACGGTTGGGCGTGAAGGGCTGGTCGCCATTGGTCCACTGGACGGCGGCCTCGCCAGCCAGTGGCGTTCGATACACGACCCGGATCACGTGCTGTTGGTTCGCCGGCAACGACAGTCCCTTCATCGTCACGCCGGCCCATGGCCGTTCCGAGGCGAGCTGGATCATGCCGTTGTCGATCGTGGCGGTGACGCCATCCCGCGGTTCCAGCGATGACGACTGGAGATCGTCCAGTGACCAGGCCGTTTCCGCGGAGGGGTGTTCCCAGAGCAGGGATGGGGCATTGGGGTCGGGTGCCGCCAGCAGGCCGACGAAGGTCTCCGGGGCGATGCGTTCCACGACTTCCAGTACGACCGTGTCATAGTCGTTCATGGCCTGGTCGAGGTACTCCGGTGAGGCGTCGGTGTAGTGGACGAACTGGACGTCTTCGAAGTACGGGCGGATCAGCGGTCGCGCGATCGAACCGATGCAGGAGTCATGGAGCACCAGCGTTCGACCGGGTACGAGCGGAAGCCCCTCGTCGGATCGGAACTCCGCCCGCACCGGGTACTGCCAGCTGTGGGGGTTCTTGTCGATCTCGGTGAAGTCGGTGTAGGTCTCGCCTTCGAAGTGGATCTTCTCCGGAACGACGCCCGGGCGGGCGACCGAGAGTACTTGCTTTTCGCGGGGGGGCAGCGTGGAGACACCGCAGAGGCGTTGCAGATCGCCGTCGTAGGCGATGGACTGCGCCAGGAAGACATGCTCGTCATTCCAGGTGCCCGGCAGGAGCGATTCGACGATGGTCTCCGCCATGACGGCGCCGCCGTGCCAGTTCTGGTGGGTGTCGTCGCGGAAATAGACCTCGGTGCCGGATGTCGCCGTCTCGGCCCGCATCGCGGCATGCATGTCGAGAATCCGCGGATCATCGTCATTGGCGAACCAGGTCTCGAACTGCTGTCGATCCAGGGCCGTCTTGCCGATGTCGCGGAGGCCATCCTCGGTCAGGTGTTCGGGGTAGATCGTGTGCTTGTCCGGTGTCACCAGGATGCGGAAGGTGGCCGGGGCGTCCGTGTTGCGTTCCAGGAAGCCATTCATCGCGGCGAGGGCATCCACGACGCGTCGGCCCGGGATCTGCCAGTGTTCGCCATAACTCTGCCGCAGGAAGAGCCAGCCGTTGTCGCCGCGGTCTACGCCTCCGAGTCGGCGCTGGCCGAGGACTTCCATGTCGACCCAGTTCTTCGCGGTGATCACATCCCCGCGGAAGGGCACCCGCTCACGCAACCAGTTGGACAACTCGTTCCAGCGGGCCGTGTCCAACACATCGCTCGCGCGCTCGATCCGAGGGAAGGCCGCCAGTTCCCGGTTCTCGACTTCGTTGATGAAGGAGCGGTTCATCGAGAACAGGAATGGCGACAGCACGATCGGACCGCACAGCAGTACGAGTGAGACGATGGCGGCAAAGCTGTTTCCGGGCTTGTTCATCAGAACTGGAAGTAGAGGAATGGTGAGAAGGTTCCGCTGATGACGAAGATCAGCGCCAGTGGGAAGAAGAGGCACGACAGGGCGATTCGGTATGCGACAGCACCGGAGTCCGTTGACTCGTCCAGCCATCGGCCGGTGCTGATGCGACCCGGCAGCAGGGCGATCACGCTGCCCAGCACCAGGAAGAAGATGCTCTGGCTGGTCAGGACGGATTCCAGGGCGCCGGATGTGGCGGTCAGCGGGAAGTCGAAGAGGGTCTGGTAGTAGGTCCCGGCATGCGAGATGTCCTCGGCCCGGAAGACGACCCAGCCCATCATGACGACGAAGAAGGTCAGCAGCCGCCGCAGGGGGATCCAGCCCAGGGTATCGGGTCGCGTCTGGCCGGTGAGCCGGTCACAGATCAGCCAGAAACCGTTGTAGATGCCCCAGGCGATGAAGGTCCAGTTGGCCCCGTGCCAGAAGCCCGTCAGCAGGAAGACGATGACCAGGTTCCCGTAGGTTCGGGCCTTGGAACAGCGTGAGCCCCCGAGGGGAATGTAGACATAGTCACGGAACCAGTTCGAGAGCGTGACATGCCAGCGCCGCCAGAAGTCGGTCATGCACACGGCCGAGTAGGGGCGCTTGAAATTCTCCGGAAGTCGGAAACCGAACATGCGCCCCATGCCGATCGCCATGTCGCTGTAGCCGGAGAAGTCGAAGTAGATCTGGAGCGTGTAGGCGAGGAGACCGATCCAGGCGTCGCCGGCGCTCAATGTTGTTTCGGACGCGAACGCGGCATCGGCGATGACACCGACGCTGTCGGCAATCACCACCTTCTTGACGAGGCCGTGAACGAAGCGGAGCATTCCCGACGAGACGTTGTCCCAGTCGAACGGTCGGGATTCAAGCTGCGAGGCGATCTCGTGGTAGCGGACGATCGGTCCGGCGATGAGCTGTGGGAACAGCGAGACATAGAGCGCGAAGTCGATGGGATTGCGCATCACCTTCGCCTGGCCTCGGGCCACGTCGATGACGTAGGACGTGGCCTGGAAGGTGAAGAAGGAGATGCCGATGGGCAGGAGAATGTGCTCCCAGGAGATCGAGCCCATGCCCATGCGGGTGCCCACGTCGTTGATCTGGTCGACGAAGAAGTTGGCGTATTTGAACCAGGCCAGGATGCCGATGTTCAGCATCACCGAGATCGCGATCGAGCCATTCCGGACCAGGCGGCTCCCGGTCCCCCTGGCCTGGTGGGCCAGGAGCCCCAGGACCCAGTTCCCGGCGATCGAGATCAGCAGCACGAGGACGAAGTCCCCGCCGCCCCACGTATAGAAGATCAGGCTCGCCAGCAGCAGCCAGAGGTTGCGGAGCGCTGGTCCGATACCCAGTAGGACGTAGACCCCCAGCACCACCGGGAGAAAGAAGAACAGGAACGTCTGGGAGGAGAAGACCATGGCGAGGGCCGGCGGCATGATACCGGCCCTCTGGGGGGTCCCGGTCGCCATCGTCGCGGGTAGGGGGTGGACGGCGTACAATGTCCGCTCATTCACCCTACGAGAACCATGACATGACAGGACGCAAGGGCATCATCCTCGCCGGCGGCTCTGGGACGCGGCTGTACCCGGTCACACGGGCCGTCAGCAAGCAACTGATGCCGATCTATGACAAGCCGATGATCTACTACCCCCTCTCCGTGCTGATGCTGGCCGGAATCCGGGAGATCATGGTCATCAGCACACCCCAGGACCTCCCCTCGTTCAAGCGACTGCTGGGGACGGGGGCCGAGTGGGGTCTGGACTTCACCTTCGCGGAGCAGCCTCGCCCCGAGGGCCTGGCCCAGGCGTTCCTGATCGCCGAGGACTTCGTGGGTGATTCCCCGAGTTCCCTGGTGCTGGGTGACAACATCTACTTCGGCCATGACCTGGTGAGCCGCCTCGAGCGGGCGGACCAGCGGGACAACGGGGCGACGGTCTTCGCGTATCGCGTCCGCAACCCGGAGGCCTTCGGCATCGTCGAACTCGGCGAGGGCAACAAGGCCATCAGCATCGAGGAGAAGCCGACGGAACCTCGATCCAATTTCGCGGTCACCGGCCTGTACTTCTACGACTCCGATGTCGTGGAGATCGCCAGGGGCGTCAAGCCCTCGGCTCGTGGGGAACTGGAGATCACGTCCGTGAACGATGTGTATCTCCAGGAGCAGCGACTCCACGTCGAGATGCTCGGTCGCGGTGACGCCTGGCTGGACACCGGGACGCATGAGAGCCTGCTGCAGGCAGCACAGTTTGTTGAGACAATCGAGACCAGGCAGGGCCTGAAGATCGCCTGCCCGGAGGAAATCGCGTGGAGGAGCGGATGGATCAGCGACGAACAACTGGAGACGCTGGCGCGGCCGTTGTCGAAGAACGAGTACGGTCAGTACCTGATCGACCTGCTGCGGGAGCCGGCGGCGACGGCATGAACGTCATCCCGACGGCCATTCCGGATATCAAGATCATCGAGCCGCAGGTCTTCGGTGATCATCGCGGGTACTTCATCGAGACCTGGAACCGGGATCGGTTCCATGAGCACGGGATCGATTCGGAGTTCGTCCAGGACAACTTCAGCTTCTCCAAGCGTGGCACGCTCCGCGGGCTGCACTACCAGGTCAAGAACACGCAGGGCAAGCTCATGCGAGTCGTCCAGGGAGAGATCTACGACGTGTGCGTGGATCTCCGCCGGTCCTCGGACACCTTCGGGCACTGGGTTGGCGTGACGCTCTCGGCGGAGAATCACCGGTCCCTGTGGGTCCCGCCAGGGTTCGCCCATGGGTTCTTCGTCACCAGCGACGTTGCGGCCTTCGAGTACAAGTGCACCGATTTCTATGCCAAGGACCATGAGCGGACCCTGCTCTGGAATGACCCGGCCCTGAACATCGAGTGGCCGATCTTGGACGGCATCGAGCCCCTGATCACCGAGAAGGATCGGCAGGGGCAGGTCCTGGTGAAGGCGGATGTCTTCCCGTGAACGTGCTGGTCACCGGTGCCGGAGGGCAACTCGCGACTGAGCTGATCCGTCGTGCGCCCGGTGCGGCTGAGGTCGAGGCGCTCGACATCGAGCAGTTGGACGTCACTTCGTCGAGCCGTGTCCGGGACTGCCTGGAGTCGATTCGCCCGGCGGTGGTCTTCAACGCCGCAGCCTGGACCGATGTCGATGGCGCCGAGGCGAACGAGGATGAGGCCCTGGCGGTCAACCGTGATGGTGCGGCGCACCTTGCGGACGCCTGTGGCGAGCAGGGCATCCGGATGGTGCATGTCTCCACGGATTTCGTCTTTGACGGCACCAGCACCCGCCCTTGTCGCATTGATGATCCCACGTCGCCGCTGGGTGCCTACGGTCGGACCAAGCTCGCGGGTGAAGCCGCCGTGCTCGATCGGCTCGGGGACGCCGGCCTCGTCGTTCGCACGGCCTGGTTGTATGCCGCTCATGGCCGGAACTTCCTTCGGACGATGCTCAATGTCATGTCTCAGCGTGATCACCTGAAGGTCGTGGCCGACCAGCGGGGAACGCCCACGTCCGCCGCCAGCCTGGCGACGGCCCTGTGGGATCTCGTTGCGGCCGGCGCGAGTGGCATTCACCATTGGACCGATGGTGGCGAGACGACCTGGCATGAATTCGCCGTCTGCATCCGGGATACCGGTCGCGCAGAAGGGCTGCTTGATCACGATGTCACGATCGAGGCCATCAGCACCAGCGACTGGCCCACACCGGCCACCCGTCCGGCCTACAGCGTCCTGGACACGTCCGTGACCGAGGCCCTGCTGGGCCGGTCCCCACGTCCCTGGAGCGAAGAGGTGCGGGACGTGATCGGCGAACTGGCGGCTGCCGCAGCGGGAGAATCGGGCGCATGAGTGCAGGTGATCGCATCGCGTATGGTCGAGCGAATGCCGACGAACCGAGCCCGGAGTTCACCGGTGAGCGATTTGTTCCCGGCATCGCAGGCGACATCGAGGTGGAGCATGTGCATCGCTACATGTTCGCTCGGCAGTTCGTTCGCGACCGCGATGTGCTCGACATCGCCAGTGGCGAGGGCTACGGCTGTGCGCTCCTCGCTGATATCGCACGCTCCGTGGTTGGAGTGGATATTGATGAGCAGGCGGTCACGCATGCTCGCGACGTTCATGCGCACGACAACATTCGATTCGAACAGGGGTCCTGTACGTCGATTCCGCTTGATGACGATTCCGTCGATGTTGTGCTCAGCTACGAGACCATCGAACACATCACCGAGCACGGGGCGTTCGTCGCCGAGATTCGACGTGTCCTTCGACCCGGCGGCCTGCTGGTCCTGTCCACGCCCGACAGCGAGGCCTACGTGGAGATCTCGCCCGAGGAGAATCCTTACCACCTGCGTGAACTCCAGCGAGGCGAGTTCATCGACCTGGTCTCCTCGGCCTTCGAGCATGCCCGATTCGGCGTGCAGCGTTGCCTGACCGGATCCGCGATGGTGCCGCTGGATACGGAGTCGGCCATGACGACACCGGAGATGTTCCGACTCCAGACCGATGAGTCAATCATCGAGACTGTTGGGCGGCTCGCCGATGTCGGATTGTTCCTGGTCGCCATCGCCTCTGACGGTCCGCTTCCTCCCGTGGAGTGGAGCGTGCTGGATGATCCGGGCTTCGGAATGCCCGAGACCGTTCAGCTGCGACACGAGCACGCCTCGATGTCGGGCTCGATCGCGGAGTACGAGCAGGCGCTGAAGTCGACGCTGGAGGAACTGCATGCCGTGCGGCGCTCGCTGCTCGTGAGGGTGGCCTCGAAGCTTGGCCTCGTCCCGGGTCGATCGGACGGCGCTACATGACCGCTGTCTGTCCGCGCACGATCGCGTTCTACCTGCCGCAGTTTCATCCCATCGCGGAGAACGACGCCTGGTGGGGAACCGGGTTCACGGAATGGCGCAATGTCACTCGCGGTCGGCCACTGTTTGCCGGACACGCCCAGCCGCGGCGACCGGCCGACCTGGGGTACTACGACCTGCGGGTGACGGAGGTCCAGGATCAGCAGGCGGCGCTGGCACGCCAGTATGGCATCCATGGCTTCTGCTACTACCACTACTGGTTCGCGGGGACCCGGCTGCTGGAGCGTCCACTGGAGACCATCCTGCAGCGTGGCGAGCCTACGCTTCCATTCTGCGTGTGCTGGGCCAATGAGAACTGGACGCGGCGATGGGATGGAAAGGAAAACGAGATCCTGATCGGGCAGCAGCACTCGCCGGAGAGTGATCGCCAGTTCATCACGGATCTCATGCCGACACTGGCGGATGATCGGTACATCACGGTGAACGGCCGTCGTCTGCTGATGATCTACCGTCCCACGATGCTGCACCATTGTCGACGGGCGACAGACACCTGGCGGGACGAGGTCCTCAAGGCCGGCCTGGGTGAGCTGCACCTGGTCATGGTTCAGCACGGTGATCACGATCCCGTGGCGATGGGCTTCGATGCCGCGGTCGAGTTTCCCCCGCACGGATTCCAGGCACCGGACATCCGCAACACGTTGTCGGATGTCGACTCGGAATTCCATGGCGGCATCTATGACTACAACGCGCTGGTTGACCTGGCGATCGAGCGACCACGGCCACCGTTCCCGATGCATCGGGGCGTGATGCTGGCCTGGGACAACACCGCCCGCCGTGGTCATGGCGCGACCGTCTACCACGGTGCTCGTCCGGACAACTACCGACGATGGCTGGAAGCCATGTTGCGTGATGCCCGGGATCACGGTGGTGACGACGAGGTCGTCTTCATCAATGCCTGGAACGAATGGGCGGAAGGGACCTACCTCGAACCCGATGAGGACACCGGGCATGGCTGGTTGGAAGCCACCCGTGATGCCTTGACAGCGGTGTCCGGGGCGACGATCGGCGGCGACGCACCGGTCAGTCCCGTGGCCTCGACGGTCGTGGGAATCGACTCCGATCCAGCGCCGGCGGATGTTCGTCGGCTCGCCCGCCAGCGCAAGCGGGCGCGATTGAAGCACCGACTCAAGACCCTTCGTGTCCGGGCCGGGAACTTCCTGCGTCGGCCCGGGAAGATCGGCAAGCTCCGGACGCGCTCCGGTCAGCTGATCGAGAAGGGCCTGAAGCGACTGCGGCTGCAGCGACCACGGACGGCACGCGTGATGGAACCCGTCTGGCGCCGTGGACCCGGTGGAGGCCCAGGTGCCGGTGGGCACGCGGTGTTGTTCGTCGGACATGATGCGCACCTGGCCGGCTCGCAGATGCTGCTGCTGGAAATGCTCCGCATGGCGAAACGGACGGGCACGATTGAACCACAAGTCCTCCTGCTGGATGATGGCGTGCTCGCATCCGAGTATCACAAGCTGGCGACGACGTGCTCGATCAAGCCCATGCTCGAAGCGGGGATGCCCCTGGACGAGGCCCTCTCGGCCGCGATCATCGCCGCGCCGCACAAGCCCTGCGTCGCCGTCTGCAGCACGATCGCGTGCGCCGCGGCGTCCCGGGTCTGTCGGGGCATGGACATCCCGGTGGTCCATCTCATCAATGAACTGCCCACCACGGTGGAATCCAACGGCTGGGAGGATCTCGTGGTGGACATCGGGGTCACGGCCCGTCGCATGGTGTTCGTGTCGGACTTCAGTCGCCAGGCCTTCGTTGATCGATTCGGTCTCGCCCAATCCCGCTGTGCCATCGTGCATCCGGGGTGGCTGGAGAACGGCCAGGCCACGCGGAATCCGGAACAGGACCGGACCCGGGTCCGTCGTGAGCTGTCGATTCCAGAAGAGGCGATCATCGTCCTGGGGTGTGGGCAGATCCACCCGCGGAAGGGCGTCGATCTGTTCGTGCAGACCGCGGCCAGCGTGTTGTCCCGGGAGGGCATGGAATCCGTGCACTTCGTCTGGATCGGTGATGGAACCGCTGACGATACGCGGTGGGTCACCCATGACATCGCGTCACTGGCCTGCCGGGATCGCATCCATCTCCTGAACTCCAGGCCCGATGTGCATCCGTATTTCGAGGCTGCCGATCTCTACGTTCTGTCGTCCCGCGAGGATCCCTATCCGATCGTGTGCGTGCAGGCGATGGCCAGTGGACTGCCCGTCGTGACCTTCGAAGGCAGCGGCGGCGCGACCGAGGCCGTGTCGGAGACGAACGGTGCCGTGGTGCCGTTCCTGGATACGGCGGCGATGGCGGATGCCGTGGCGACGCTGGTGATGGATCCGGAACGGCGGGCGGCGCTCGGTGCGGCGGCCAGAAAGCACGCAGAGGACTCCTGCAGTTCCCGGCATCACTTCGACGGGGTCATGGATGTCATCGCGTCCACGTGTGGTGTGGATCCCCGGCAGTCGAGCTAGGACTCCAGTCCCAACGACAGCAACCAGTCGACGTAGCGGCCCATGTCGTATCGCTCGGTCACCACGGAACGCGCCGTGTCACCGGTGCGGCGTCGGAGATCAGCATCGCGGGTCCATTCGATGACGGCATCCGCCATGGCGTTGACATCCCCGAAGGGGACAACGGCGCCGCCGCCATCGGCGAGCATCGAGGGTGTTCCACCGGAGTGATCGAAGCAGGCCACGGGAAGACCGCAGGCCATGGCTTCATGCACGACGCAGGGGAAGGGATCTTCCCGCGAGGTGAGCAGGTACATGTCGCTGCCGCGGAACGCCTCCTCGGTGTCGTCGACCGACCCGAGGAAGTGAATGCGGTCCGCCAGTCCGGCCCGGGCAGCATCCCGGGTGCACCAGAACGTCGGGTCGAGGTAGGTGTCGGCCCCGCTGCCGATCCATGCGAAGTGCAGGTTGGGGTCATCGCACCGCCGGAGCGCGGAGAGCGCGGTCAGGAGGAAGAGCTCCGGTCCCTTTCGCAGTTCCAGGCTGCCACAGCCCAAGGCAATCACGGCGTTCTCGTCCAGCGAGAGTCGTGCCCGCAGCGACTTCCGGGCGGCCGCGTTGTGGCCATCGAGAAAGTCTTCGCGGATCAGCCCCTGCGGATGAATGACGCCATGGTCCTCCGGCAGTCCCGCCCAGTCGCAGGCGACCTGTCGCATCGCGTCGCAGGGATAGACCAGGACATCCGGACTGTCGGCGATGAGCCGGTAGTCATCGCGCGGTGAATTGGTCGCGAAGTCGTGGACGAGCGAGATCGTGCGCCAACCGAATCGCTTGATCCAGCGGGCGTAGTACCAGGTCGTGGCGGTGTTGCAGATCGCCATTCGACGCGGCGCCCGTTCCAGGGCCGACATGATCTCGCGGCCGTACCGGGTGGGGGCGCCCCATGGGTTCAACTGTCTTCCGTCGATCAGCCACGCGTGCGCCGCGAAATCATCCAGCAGCGGACCCGGTGCGGCGTAGACGACGGCGCACTGTGCCGTCCGGGACAGCCGTCGAACGAGATCGAGCGCCAGCAAGGGCGCACCGGTTCGAGAGGCCTCGTGCGTGACGATCATCACCAGGGGTCGATCGGGGTCGATGGTGATGGCGGCGGGGTCGACGGTGGGCCCCGGCTCGGGTCGAGGAGGCTCGGGCGTGCCCACGGCCTTCTTCGCGGCTCGAAGCAGCGGCGCCGGTGTGACTCGCTTGATCGTGTCCTTGAGTCCACTGGTGGCTGCTGTAACGGGTTCATCAGCAACCGGGGCGACCTTCGGTCGAAGGTCCATGCCATCGGTCGTTGGCGTCGCCCGGGACATCAACGTCATCTCCCGGACCCGGGGGTCATCCGCTTCCATTCGAGCGGTCGGTTGCGTGACGTGGGCGGCCATGTCGAATCGCCGAACAGCCATGTTGGGATCTGGACTGGCACCGTCCAGCAGCCCGGGATCGATGCTCTCGATGATCGGCCGGTCACTGAAGTGCGGGCGAATCGAGTGGCAGAACCAGGGCCAGTACCGCGGCCAGTTGCCCGGCAGTGGCGCGATGGGATTCGGAGAGGGGCCGTTGCCAGCCAGGGCCAGGAATCGGTTGAGCCCATCGCGACCCTCCTGGGCCATCAGGTGCTGGACCTGCCCGGTCGTGTTCTGGGGATGAACGCGATAGCGCATCAGGACCTCGGGCACGAACACCGGTTCCGCGTAGTACGTGGATCGCAGCAGAAAGTCCCAGTCGTGGGAGAGTTGGTGCTCGCTGAACCCGCCCAGTCGGTCATAGAGGCTCTTGCTGAAGACGAAGTTGCCGCTCGTCACGGCGGGATTGTCGCGAAGCAGTGCGAAGCCACGCGTCGGACAGGCCGCGGACCCGGCCAGTACGCCCTGGTACCACCCGTACTCGGGCGACTCGGGGCCGAGTGGCTCGTCGTGTTCGTCGATCATCTCCACCAGGGTGAAGGCGAGCCCGTCCCGGTCGGGATCGAGTCGTGGCGCCATGGCGGCGAATCGTCCGGGCAGGAAGGCGTCATCGGAGTTGAGAATGGCCAGGAAGTCGCCCTGGGTATGCTCGATGCCGCGCATGATCGCCGCATGGGCGCCGCGGTTCTCCTGCTCGATCAGGACGGCCCGGTGGAGCGGACTGTTGCGAAGGCACCGTCGGATCACGACCAGGCTGTCATCCGGTGAACCGTCATCGACGATCACCAGTTCCACCTCGATTCCGGAACCGACCTGCTCGTAGACGGAGCGAATCGCGGTCTCGATGTAGCGAGAGTGGTTGTAGGACGGGATGACGACGGAGAATCGCATGACGGGGGGAGTATAGGGTCCCGGGCAGCGCCCCTCAGCGATCGCGGCGGGCCAGCGCCGCGCGGAGGTGTTCCAGGAACGCGTCCGACGCAATCGTGGACTGCATGACCTCGCAGAACTTCCGTTCACCGGTTTCGAAGATCACGGTATCCGCCCGGGCCATCTCGGTGGCCAGGGCCATGACGTCCATGGCGTCGTTGGCGTGCACCGAGACCAGTTCAGCGAAGTACTCGCGACCGACGGCGACGACGTGGTCCCAGAAGGAATCCCGGATCAGCAGCGTGCGGCCTGGGATCAGTCGCTCATCGTTGCCGGTCTTTGTCGTGATGGTGGAGGGGATCGTCGTGCCGGGCGTCTCGGTGACGACGTCGGTTCCGGGCCGAACGGCCTGGTAGTAGCGCAGCAGGCGCTGTTCCGAGGAGCCCGAGAGTCGGTCGAGGTCCAGGTTGGCGGGAACTTCCTGCACCAGCATGATCTCGGAGTCGTTGTAGAGACCTGGTTGCAGGTGATTGACCAGCATCTCGATGAAGACCGATCCACCGTCAATCGTCCAGTGCGTATCGGTGGGGTAGTACAGGGGAACATCGGGTTGAGACTGCTGCTTGGCACGCATCGACGGGAAGAGGTCGAGGAACCAGGTGCCCTGGTCACGAAGTCGGGACCGCATGTCCGAGGTGGCGACTTGTGCCGCGTCGTGCTCAGTCCGGATCCAGTCCGGGATGCCGTCCTGGTGAATGCTGGCCTTGTTGGGCACCATCGCGATGACCAGTTCGATGCCGTGGTCGGCCAGGAGCGTGGCCACGGTGTCCAGGCGATCCGCGATGGCCACGCGTTCCGGCTCGGGGCAGTGCGGATCGAATGACGTCGCCACGTACAGCCAGTCACCCTGGCCGAAGACGACCTTGTCGAACGGGTTGGGGATGAGCCCGGCACGGGCCAGGCGGGAACGGAAGCCGACGAGGGTGGTTCGAAGGGGGATGCGGTCTTCCAGCGCGGCCGACGTGGCCGCGTAGGTGTGTTGCTCCCAGGCCGTGTCCCAGTTCCACTCGGGCCAGCCCAGCAGCGTGCGGGCTTCCAGCGAGAGATCGTCATCCTGGTTCAACAGGGCCAGTGGCGCCCAGATGAGGATCAGGACCCAGAACGCGATGGCGAAGATGGTTCGATCGGTCTTCATGTCAGAACTGGAAGTAGATGAAGGGACTGAAGGTCCCGCTGATGATCAGGAGGAGGGTCCAGGGAAGGGCGACGAACAGCAGGGCGGCGCGGGCGAGGGTGGCTGCTCTCGTGCGTGACGACATGATCCAGACGCCACCATAGAAGTCGTGCGGCAGGAAGACGGTGAGCCCGCCGATGATCATGAGGGCGATGTTCTCCGGTGCCAACCACGGGCCCAGGGCGCCGGTGCCGTGGAACTCGAAGTCGAAGAGCCTCACGTAGTACGCGATGGCGGTGCTCACGGTGGGGCACATGAAGATGGGCCAGCCCATCATGAGCATGAAGACCGTGATGATGCGACGCCTCACCGGGCTCTTGACCGTGGCCGGATCCGTGAAGTTCCGGTTCGTCAATCGCTCCCAGATCATCAATACCGCGTTGTACGCGCCCCAGATCAGGAAGGTCCAGCCAGCGCCATGCCAGATGCCCACGAGGATGAACAGGACGGCGATGTTGAAGATGACCTTGGCCGTGGAGCCACGGGATCCACCCATGGGGAAGAACAGGTAGTCGCGGAACCACGTCGAGAGCGTGATGTGCCACCGTCGCCAGAAGTCGGTGAATGACAGCGAGGCGTAGGGCCGCCGGAAGTTCTCGGGGAGTTTGAAGCCGAACATCCGCCCCAGGCCGATGGCCATGTCGCTGTACCCGGAGAAGTCGAAGTACAACTGGACCGTGAAGGCGAAGAGCCCGATCCAGGCGGCCTCGGTCGTCAGCTCATCGATGGGAATCTCGAACGCTCGGACCTGGACGGCCCCGGCGGCATCAGCGATGACGACCTTCTTGACCAGGCCCCAGGCGAAGCGGATGGTGCCCTCGGTGAAATCGTCCCATCGCTCGTTTCGTTTTCGGATCTGTCCATCGATCTCATGAAAGCGGACGATGGGACCGGCGATGAGCTGTGGAAAGAAGGAGACGTACAGGGCGAAGTCGATCGGGTTCCGCATCGGCTTTGCCTTGCCGCGGGAGACATCGATCACGTAGCTCATGGACTGGAAGGTGTAGAAGGAGATCCCGATCGGCAGGATGACGTGGGACCAGCTGAACTCGGCGGCGCCGAAGTAGCCCCCGAAATCATTGACGGCTTCCACGAAGAAGTTCGCGTACTTGAACCAGCCCAGGATCACCAGGCTCGTGATGACCGACGCCGTGATGCACAGCCCCATCAGCCATCGGTTCTGCCGTTCCAGGGCAGCGGCGACCAGGTGTCCCACGACGTAGTTGGCTGCGATGGCACCCATCAGCAGCAGGACGAAGACGCCGGCGCCCCAGAGATAGAAGAGCAGGCTGGCGATCAGCAGGATGGTGTTCCGGGCTGGTCGCGGCGCCACGTGATAGACCGCCACGACCAGTGGCAGAAAGAAAAACAGGAATGTGATCGAGGAGAAGACCATTTCGCGACGCGCGCTCGGTCCGGGCGGTGTGCGACAGGGTACTCGTTCCGCGGGGACACGTTTCGTGGCCTTCGTTTCAAGCCGCCAGCGGCTACCATGAGGCCATGGCAGCCGCCTCCCGGGGACAACCTGCGGATCTCACGGCCCTCGGTCGCGTCAGCGTCGTGGGTGGTGCCGGGTTCATCGGGTTGAATCTCTGCCGGCGGCTCGCCCAGTCGGGACTGCCTGTGACGGCGGTCGACCCCCAGGTCCCACGGCCGGAGGCACTCGATGGTGCCACCGTGGATCACCAGGCCGTGCTCTCGCCTGATGCCCTGGCCGGATCCAGCGTGGTCTTCCACGTGGCCGGTTCCACCGAGCCGGTGTCATCCAATGTCCACCTCCGGGAGGACATGGCCGGCACGGTCGGGTTGACCCTGGATGTCCTGGAGGCGTCCCGGGCCGCCGGCGTCAAGACCATCGTTCATGTCTCCAGCGGTGGAACGGTCTATGGGCCCGATGCGGTGACGCCGACACCCGAGACGGCCCCGACCCGCCCGGTGTGTGCCTATGGCATCTCCAAGATCGCGGCCGAGGGTCATGTGCAATTGGCGGAGCGACTCCATGGCATTCGCGGGTTCAACCTCCGGGTCGCGAACCCGTACGGACCCTGGCAGGATCCGCGTCGTGGCCAGGGTGTCGTGAACGCTTTCCTGTATCGCGCGTTGTGTGACGAGCCCATCGACCTGTGGGGAGACGGCGAGATCGTCCGGGATTTCCTCCACGTCGAAGACGTGGTCACCGCGATGTGTGACGTGGTCCGGTACGACGGCAACGAGCGCATCTTCAACATCGGATCTGGGGCGGGCACGTCCATTGCCGGTTTGATCGCCGACATCGAGTCCCTGGTCGGTCGTCCAGTCCGGATCAACCGGCACCCCGGGCGTGATGCTGATGTTCCCTGCAGCGTGCTGGATATCGACCGCGTGTCACGCGAACTCGACTGGGCGCCCATCGTGAACTGGTCCGATGGACTGGCCGACACGATGAACTGGATGAAGAGCAGCCTGCCCACCGGGGCCGAGTCCACATGAAACCGGTTGGCGCAGCGGCGACGTCCCATCCCGAGGTATCCGTGGTGCTCTGCACCCACAACGGCGAGCCCTGGCTGGAGGAACAGCTCCAGTCCATCGCGACCCAGACGAGACCACCGGATGAACTGGTGGTCGGGGATGATGCGTCACGCGATGGCACCTGGGGGATTCTCCAGTCCTTCGCACGCTCGGCGGACTTCCCGGTCCACATCGCACGGCATGATCCGGCGTTGGGCGTGATCGAGAACTTCGAGGTCACGCTGTCCCGGTCGAAGGGGCGGTATGTCGCCCTGTCGGACCAGGACGACGTGTGGTTGCCGGATCGACTGCAGCGTGGCGTGGAGGCGATCCGCGCAGTGGAAGGCGATGGCGACCGCCCGGTGCTGTCGCACAGCGATCTTCTGCTGGTCGATGCCGACGGGCAGGAAACCGGCGAGCGGTTCATGGCCGTCCGCGGGATCGACGGCACCCCGGCGAACATGCTGGGCGTGTTGTTGCGACACAACCTGGCCACGGGTTGCACGGTGACCTGCAACCGGGCGCTCGTCGACCAGGCCATGCCCTTTCCCGATCACCTCGTGATGCACGACTGGTGGCTCGCGCTGGTCGCGGCCAGCCTGGGTGAGGTCACGTTCCTGGAAACACCGACGGTCCGTTATCGACAACATGGCAGCAACCAGGTCGGTGCGCCGCCCCTGGTGGGCCGGGAAGGACTGCGGCGCGTGCTGCCCGGTCGATCCACAAGGCAGGCGTTGGCGGATGTCTTCCGCCAGGACCTGGAACTGGGTCGTCGTTTCGAGTCCTCGCTGCCCGCGGAGGTCCAGGACTTCATCGCCGCGATTCCCGCCGGTGGATATCGGCTCTGGCGAGCGGCATCGCGGGCCGGGGTTCGACCCCAAGGCCTGCTGCGACGGATCCGGTTCTTCCTGGAGACGTTCGGTGGTGGGTACCGCCGGTACCTGTGACCCGGCTCAGGGCTTCTGCGTGACCAGGACCTCGAGGTACTCCGCCTGCAGTCCGCGGGAGAGGTCATCCAGCAGCACGATGGTCGTGTCCAGTCCGCACGCCTCGCGGATCTGGTCGACGATGTCGTAGCCGTAGTGCCACGTGACGAGGGAGCCACCCTCGTGATCCATGGGATTGCCGTGGTACTCGGGTTCCTGGAGATGATCGATCGTCCCGTCGTCGCGTCGTCTCGCCCAGGGCTCACTGGGTTCACGTCCATTGACCAGGGGCGTGGTGAAGATGTGCGCCCCACCGGGCTTCAAGGTCCGGGCGATCTCGCGGAAGGCGGCGTCGATGTCGAAGATGTGTTCGAACACGTCCTGGGTGACGACCAGGTCGAAGGACTCGTCCGCGAAGGTCTGATGTTCCAGGTCTTCACTGCGGTACTGGCCGGTCGGGTCCATCTCACCCCATGGAGTGGAGGGGTCGTATTGCGAGGCCACGTAGTGGGCGCACTCGCGAGCCAGTTTCACGGAGGTGCCCCGTTCCCCGGGCGATGACTCGTGAACGGAAGCCTCCTTCCACCGGGGAGACCAGTCTGCAATCACCTGCATGAGGGCGCGTTCCCGGGGAATGCTCCCACAGCCGGAACAGAGGAGGTGGTCGCGGAACCACGGGTCCAGCGCCTTGAACCGCACGGCCCGTTCGCAGATGGGGCAGGTGCCCCGGCCGCGATAGACCGGCCGCAGTTCGCGGCGGGCCCGCTCGATGGCCACCCGCGGCTGGCGGGCGACCGCCCGGGTGGCGGCCTTGATTCGGCGAAGTTGGTCGATGGCACCCATGACTCGGAAGCCTATCGACTCGTTCGCCGGACGGTGGCCACTCGTCGGACTTCCTTGAGCCACCCTCGGCTGAACGTGCGGTCCGCACCGCTGCGTCGCAGGGACGGTCCCCGCAGGATCATGGGCCAGGCCTCGAGCCGACCACGCAGGAAGGGCCCCAGGCATCGCTGCCGGATCGACTTGATCATCAGCATCCCACCCAGCAGGCATCGCTGGGGAATGGCCGACCACCACCGGCGGATCGGCACGGCGGTCCAGAACAGGGCGGTGGAGTTGCGGCTGACGAAGTAGGCCCGTCGACGCGGGATGCGGTCATAGGTCAGCGAGATGCGATGGCGGACCCGGGCGGCGGGGACATGGGTGCAGCGGTAGCCACCGCGATGCAGGCGGAAGCCCAGTTCCGTGTCCTCGTAGTAGCACTCGAGATCCTCGCGGAAGAGACCACCGCACTGTTCGATGGCTTCGGCTTTCGCCAGCAGGGCACATCCCGTCGGGCCGAAGACATCGGTGATCGTCGCGCAGGTCGATGCCGGCATCGCGTGACCACGACGATAGCCCCAGCCGCAGGCGGCGTAGCACTGGCCCGCCGAGTCGAGGCGGTCGGGGTCGTCGTATTGAACGACCGAGGGGACGACGCATCCACGGGTGTCGTCGGCCAGGAGGACATCAAGGCAGGCTCGAAGCCAGCCGGGTTCCACGACCGTGTCCGCGTTGAGGACACCGACGACCTCCCGGTTCTGATCACGCTGACGCCATCCTTCCATGCAGGCGCGGGCGAAGCCGCCGTTCTGTTCCCGCCGGATCAGGCGGACGCCCGGCAGTCGCGCCTCCGCGATCCGGGAGGGGGTTTCGTCTCCACTGGCATCATCGACGACGACGATGTCGAGGCCCTGGGCATCGGGGTCATCAACGATGCTCCGCAGGCATTCCAGGACGACATCGGCGTCGCGAAAGACGGGAATGATCAGGCTGATGCGCGACCCGGGACGTTCCATGTGGCACGGCCTCTTGTCGGCGACGGACCCGGTGGCTCAGGCGCCCTGGGTTTCGCGGTTGGCGTACCAGGAATCCTCGTGCGCCTTGAAATGGTCACCACGCTTGATTCGCCGCCACCAATCCTCGTTTTCCACGTACCAGCGGCAGGTCGCGGCGAGCCCCTCTTCGAACGTCCACTTCCGCTTCCAGCCCAGTTCCTCTGCGGCGGAGGGATCAACGGCGTACCGGTAATCGTGGCCGGGACGATCCTTGACGAATTCGATCAGGGACTCGGGCTTGCCGAGGTTGTCGAGGATGCCCTTGGCGACCTCGCGGCCATTGACTTCCAGTCGGGCGCCCAGGTTGTAGGCCTGCCCGGTCTCGCCGTGATGCAGCACGATGTCGATGCCGCGGGCATGGTCTTCCGCATGCATGTAGTCGCGGACGGCATCACCATTGCCGTAGATCGGAAGGGGCTTGTTCTCGACCGCGTTCGTGATGAACAGGGGGATGATCTTCTCGGGGAACTGGTAGGGGCCGTAGGTGTTGGAGCCCCGCGTGACCACCACATCGAGCCCGAACGAGATGCCGTACGAGAACACCATGTGCTCCGCGGCGCCTTTCGACGCGGCATAGGGGCTGCGCGGGCGGAAGACATCCGACTCGTGGGAGTGATGATCGGTGCCGACCAGGTCACCGTAGACCTCGTCGGTCGAGACATGCAGGAATCGCTTGACGCCAAGCCGCTTGGCCGCCTCGAGCAGGACCAGGGTCCCCTCGACGTTGGTCTTCACGAACGGACGCCCGTCGACCAGGCTTCGGTCGACATGGCTCTCGGCGGCGAAGTTGACCACCGCATCACAGCCGGTCATGGCCTTGGCGACGGTGTCGGCATCCGCGATATCGCCGCGGACGAACTCGACGCGATCCTGCAGGCCCTCGATGTTCTCGAGGTTGCCGGCATAGGTCAGGGCGTCAAGCACCACCAGCGTCCAATCCGGATGAGCCTCATGGGCCATGCGGACGAAGTTGGACCCGATGAACCCGGCGCCGCCGGTGATCATCACCTTCTTGTACGTCGGTGCACTGGACACGATTAAGACTCCCGTTGAATGCCCCACGGCAGCAGCTCATCGTAGCCGACTCGGGGGTTTCGTGCGGTTTTCTGGTCAGTTCACCGGCCGTTCGTTAGCATTCGTGGCCAGCGGGGCATATCACCCGCGGGTCAGACCGCCATGGGCAGTCCTCTTACCATTCGTAACTCGGCCGACGCGCCAGTGAGCGACTTGTCGCCACTGCAGCCGCTGGTGTCCCTGTATCGACACCGGGACCTGGTCCTGCGCCTCGGTCGACGGGATATCGAAGCGAGATATCGCGGCTCGGCCCTGGGCCTGGTGTGGGCCATCATCCAACCGCTGGTGCTGCTGGGCGTCTACACCTTCGTGTTCGGTGTCGTCTTCAAGATGCGGGCGACGAAACTCGGACTCGACGAAGCGGCCGCGGCGATCAACGAGGCGAACTTTGCGATGACGCTGTTTGCCGGGCTGATCCTCTACAACCTGTTCAGCGACTGCGTCGGCCGGGCGCCGAACATCCTGCGACAGAACGTCACCTTCGTGAAGAAGATCGTATTTCCACTGGAAGTGCTCCCCTGGTCCACGATGATCATGGCCATCTTCAATGCCATGGTGGCGACGGTCGTGTTCGCGGTGTTCTACGCGTTCATCGAAGGCGTGCCACCGGTGACGGTGCTGCTGGTTCCCGTCGTGGTGTTCCCGGTGATCATCATGGTGCTGGGCCTCTGCTGGATCCTGATGTCGGTCGGCCTGTATCTCCAGGACACGCAGCAGATCGTCGGTCTCATCCTGATGATCGCGTTGTTCACCTGCCCGATCTTCTATCCACTCTGGATGGTGCCCGAGGCGTATCGCGCCTGGCTCTACCTGAACCCGTTGACGGCGGCGATCGAGATGCTCCGCGAGGTGCTCTTCGCGGGGGTGATCCCGGATCCCTGGACGTGGTTGATCTACCTGGGCGGTTCCATCGTCGTGGCGTGGATCGGCTGGATGTGGTTCGCCGTGACGCGGCGGGGGTTTGCCGATGCCGTCTGATCACCAGGCCATCTCGGCCCGGGGGCTGGCCAAGGCCTATCGGTTGTTCAACCGGGGCCACCATCGCCTCCTCCAGCACATTCCGGGCCTCGGGCAACGGTTCTACCGTGAGCACTGGGCCCTCCATGAACTCGATCTCGATGTGAAACGCGGAGAGTCGGTCGCGGTCATCGGCCGGAATGGCTCCGGGAAGTCGACCTTCCTTCAATTGCTGTGCGGGACGTCGACACCGACCCGCGGCTGGATCGAGACGCACGGTCGAATTGCGCCACTGCTGGAACTGGGCGCCGGTTTCGCGCCGGAGTTCACGGGTCGGGAGAACGTACGACTGGCAGCGGCCATTCTCGGGCTCTCTCGGCGCGAGATTGACGAGCGAACACAGTCCATCATCGACTTCGCGGATCTTCCCGAGGGATTCATCGACCAGGCGGTCAAGCGGTATTCCAGCGGGATGTACGCCAGGCTGGCCTTTGCGGTGGCGATCCACGTGGATGCGGACATCCTGGTCGTGGACGAGATCCTGTCGGTCGGCGATGGCGCATTCGTTCAGAAGTGCATGCGGGCCATTCGCGAGTTCAAGGCCAATGGCACGCTGTTCTTCGTCTCCCATGACACGCCGGCCGTGCTGGCGCTGTGCGAGCGTGCGATCTGGCTGGACCAGGGCCGATTGATGGCGTCGGGTCCGGCTCGCGACGTGGTCCTGGAGTACGAGGCCAGCCTCAAGCGTCGCCGTGATGGCGGCGCTGGGTTCGAGACCACGAGCCGGACGGCGGAGGCGCCGGTCGAGGATTCGCGGGCGGAGGCCATCCAGGCGCAGGTGTCCTCGGGGGTCGAGCCCACGGCCATCTTCGACCCGGCATCGGCGAGTTTCGGGGACGGCGGGGCCGAGATCACCGGCGTGCGATTCCTGGACGACGGCGGCCAGCCCCTGGATGCGTTGATGGGCGGGGAGGTCGTGGAACTGGAGATCACCGGACAGGTGCATCGCGATCTCGGTGCGCCCATCGTGGGGTTCTATGTCCAGGATCGACTCGGGCAGACGCTCTTTGCGGACAACACGGCCCTGGCCCAGTGCGAGGGCGCAACCGGTCTCGCGGGCGGCCGCGGTTTCCGAGCGGGATTTCGCTTCCAGATGCCCTGGATGCCGGCGGGCGAATATGCCGTCGGCGTGGCCATTGCGGACGGGCCCGTCGATGACAGCGTTCCGCAGCACTGGATCGAATCGGCCTTGACCTTCCGCATTCACGGTTCGCATGTTGCCGTTGGCCTGGTCGGTCTGCCGATGCTCTCGGTCACGCTCGAATCGGGCGAGGCGGCATCACGCCCGGGCACACTTCGGGAGTCGACATGAGCATCACCTGTCACGTCTGCGGCGGGCGGGAGTTTCGCTTCGAGCCGGTTCTCTGGGATGAACTGGTCGAGGCCTGGGGGCTGTCGGAGGACGAGCGGGCCTATGTCGATCGACAGCAGGGCGAGTGCTGCCAGGCCTGCGGTGCCAACCTGCGGTCCATCGCGCTGGCGGGCGCGATCCGGTCCGCCCTGGGCATGGAGCAGTGGTTGAATGATGGCCTGGGTCGGCGTCGCTGGCGGAAGCTGCGGGTGCTGGAACTCAACGAAGCGGGCACGCTGTCCCCATTGCTTCAGCAGATGGACGGTCACGTGCTGGGTGTCTATCCCGAGGTCGACATGCAGGCCATGCCTTACCCGGACGGTACCTTCGACCTGGTGGTGCACAGCGACACCTTGGAGCACGTGCCCGATCCGGTGCAGGCCCTTCGAGAATGTCGCCGCGTGCTGGGTCCGGCGGGGGTCCTGTGCTACACGGTGCCGATCATCGTGGGCCGGATGAGCCGCCGGCGGGATGGTTTGCCACCGTCCTGGCATGGGCAATCGGGCACGGTTGACGAGGACTGGAAGGTCCAGACGGAATACGGGGCGGATGCCTGGTGCCAGGTCATGGAGGCGGGGTTCTCCTCGGCGGGGCTCTCGGCGGTTGCCTGGCCTGCGGCCGTGGCGATCACGGCTCGGCCCTGAGCGGTGGGTTCATCTGAAACCGGGTGCTGGCGGCTGGATATCTGGCCGCGAACCGGGGACACTGCCCCAAACAGGAGTGTCCAGACGTGACGACCACACGGCCAACTGGTGATATCGCCGAACTCCAGGCTCGCATCGACGCCATGGGGCCCTGGTTCTATGACATCGAGCTGGGGAACGGATTGCGGACCCGATCCAAGGTGTCTGCCTCCCACGAGGACATCCATGTCACCAGGCGGGAGATGGTGGGTCGGGCCGTGACCGAGCATTTCGGGGATCGGCTTGGCGGGATCTCGGCCCTGGACGTGGGGTGCCACGAGGGCTTCTTCAGTTTCCTGCTCCGGGAACTGGGTGTCCCGAGGATCCATGGGGTCGACCTGCGGGCCGAGAGCCTGGAGAAGGCCCGGTCGCTGGCCTCCATTTCCGGCAGCGAGGGCATGGACTGGACCTGCTGCAACTGCGAGGAACTGGACCAGTCGGTCCAGGACACCTTTGAACTGTGCCTCTGCGTGGGCCTGATCTACCACCTGGAGAACCCGATCCGCTGCCTGAGGCAGGTTGCGGCCCGCTGTGGGGAAATGATCGTGGTCGAGACCCAGGTCTGTGATGAGATCGTGGGGGAGACCGAGTGGGGCCGCCAGGAGTGCCGGATGCCCTACCAGGGCGGCTTTGCCCTGATCGATGAGACCTGCTTTGACGACAACCCGGAGACCGGGGCGACCCCCCTGGCCCTCTGCCCCTCGCCAAAGGCCCTTGAAACGGTCTTGAAGGCCCTTGGGTTTGCCCGGGTGGAGACGATCACGCCTCCTGAAACCGGAAACGAGCAAATGTTGCGTGCCAAGCGGGTGGTGGTGGCTGGTTATCGGTAGCGGGCCGCTGGGGGCCGTTTTCAGGGCCTCTGGATCCTTATAAAGAGAGTGCTCAAAGTACTTTGTGCTGTTTTTTGGCTGATATTGGTTTGGGAGGGCGGCGGAGGCATTTTGGGCGGGAATTCCTGGTCAGAAAATCACACACACCCCGTCCTGACCGTCTATGGGGGGGATGGAATGGGCAGATCCCTTCTCATTCCCGGACCCTGGGGGGTCTACGGAAGTTGGCCGGTTTGACACCGTGGGGCCGATCCGTACAATTCGCGACATTCGCTGGGCCACACCCAGCAGGGGTTTTTGCATGGTGGAAGGTGCTTCCGCCGATGGACTCGGAATCGTTTTATCTATTGGCTGTTGGTGAGATCGCCAACAGCATGACGTCTAGAGATCTCTGTACCCGCCCTAATGAGACAGGGCAATCACTCCAGGAGCGCAGTCAATGACTACGTATTTGAAGAAGACCGGTGTCACGCTCGTGGCCGGTAGTTTCGTTGGCCTGCTGGCCAGCGCAACTCTCGGTGGCGAACTTGTGGCTTCGGGTGACTACGGCAACTTCCAGTCGCCGTACCCGGATGGCGCAGCCGACCGGGTTCTCGTCGACACCATGAACTACGGCGTTGAGTTCGTCTACACCCAAGGCGACGGCCTGAACATCATCGACACCTCCGGCCAGTTGGTCGAAGCGGTCGTTGACAAGGCCGGTTCGGGCTACGGCAAGAACATCAATGGTTCTGCCAAGGTCGGGTACTGGTCCAACAACGCTTCG
>JAKVBX010000010.1 GCA_022446795.1 Phycisphaerales bacterium | reverse complement strand
CCCCCACAGGTCGATGACCAGCAGCAGATCGGCGATGCCGACAGTGCCGTTGCCATCGAGGTCGCCGGCACAGCTGTCACAGCCGTCCGGGATGCCGTCACCATCGCTGTCCTGGCTGTCGTCGAAGCCCGGGCAGAGATCGACGCAGTCAGCGACGCCGTCGTGGTCCGAATCGAAATCCGGCTCGCCGGGGCACTGGTCATTGCAGTCGGCGATGCCGTCCTCGTCGGTGTCCACGTCTGCAACGCCGGGGCATTGGTCCATGCAGTCGAAGACACCATCTCCATCAGCATCATCCTCCAGGTCCTCGCAGGACTCCACGATGCAGTTGTTGCCAACTGACTGGTACGGTCCACTGATGGGATTCAAATCGTTTGAGCAGATCTTCGACAGGCTGATCACTGGCAGGCTGTCTCCGTGCGAGGCAATACTTGCCGATGGGCAGTAGAAGCAGGCATTGCCGGAAATGGTGCAGGCGATGATGTACGGTGTGGCGGTGTAGTTGATCATCCCGCCGGAGTACTCATCCTCGTGTTCCCAGTACTCCCAGGTGCCGTTTCCGGAGATCGTGCACCCCAGGAAAATCGGTGAGCAGGAGCCGTTGCTGACCCCGACGCCGTCGTATTGGCCCGAGTTCCCGGTGATTTCACAATTGACGAACCGGGCGTCGGACGAGGAGTTGCGGACGCCTCTTCCCCAGAGGAAATCCCTGTCATGATTCCAGCGGATGCGGCAGTCAATGAACGTCGGGGTACCGTGGTAGTTGTACAGGCCGGATACTTCATTGTTCCTGATGTCGCAATTGCGGAACGTCGAGTCACATCCGATGTTCTCGACACCATCACCGCAGCCACGGATCGTCGTATCGGTGACGGTCATCGTGCAGTTCTCATTGCGCATGCCGACATAGAAGACACTGTCAAGGACTGTCCAGAAGTTGCAGTTTTCCAGGACCGTCGATGACCCATTGCTGTTCCGCATTGCCGCTTCCCAGATATTGCCCAGGTTGGGGTAGAAAATGCAATCGCGGAACGTTGGGGAGCCAGGGCCTGTACATGACATGGCGGTGTCATAGTCGCCTCCGATACCCTGGGCTGTGAACACGACCGTCTCGAACGTCGGGCTGCAGGCGACGACCCGTGAGCCATCGCGGCCGAAGATGAGATTGCGGAGAACCGTGTCAGGCCCCTCCCCGCTATCAATGGTAAAGACGGCTTGCCCGGCCGGTGGGTAGATCACTGTTCCGTCGTAGTACTGCCAATCGTGGTTCCAGCCATAGTCATAGTCCACCATCAGTTGCGGCTCGACGCCCTCTACCGTCACCGCCTTGCCGCGTGTCGTGAGATCGCCCTCCTCGTAGACACCCTCTTCAAGAAGGACCACTCCTCCCGCCGGAGCAGCGTCTATGGCTGATTGAATTGACTGGTCAACCGAGACATACAACGTTGTTCCGTCATCCGAGCAATCGGGCCATGTCGGGCAAGGATCCAGGCAGTCCGCGATGCCATCGGAGTCAGCGTCCTTGCAGTATTCCGTGATGCAGTTGGTATCAAACTCCTGGTAGTTACCGGAGATCTGATTGGGCGTGTTCTCGCAGATCCAGCATCTCGACAGGGTCAGGTTCCCGACCGAGTTGTAGATCCCGCCACCTTCCTGGGTCGCCGTGTTCTGCCTGATCTCGCAGTCCACCAGTTGGAGCGCCCCGTGGACCGACAGGATGCCGCCGCCATACTGGGCCTGGTTGCCGGTGAAGAGACAGTTTTCGAATACCGCGGCGCTGTCGTTGGTGTTGAACAGGCCACCCCCGGCGAGGAAGCCGTTGTACTCCGTGCCACTGCCATTGGTGATGATCAGGTTGGCAAACTTCGTTGAATCACTTTCATTGCTCTCGCAGATGATGACGCTGTCCTTCTGGTTGCCATCGATCGTCACCAGGCGTTCACCGTCGTCGCCAGTTTCACCGGTGATGCTGATCTTCCTGCCGCCGGGGTTGATGGCCCACTCGACGTAGGTTCCTTCGCGAATGAAGATCTCATCGCCATCCTGGGACGCATCGATGGCGGCCTGGATCGTGGCATGATCGTCAGGCACGACCAGCAGATCGGCCGATGCGGCAGCAGGCAGCAGGCAGCAGGTCGCGGCAAGCACAGCACATCGCATGGTGTCTCTCCTCCCGAGCCGGCATGGACATGCCAGCGAGCGGCCATCCTGACAGCGGCACCGATCGAAGGCAAGCAAATTAGGTGCTGCTCCGGCCCACGCCCCCCCAATGGGACTTGTCCGGCTCAGTTTCCGGGCTGCTCGCCGCTGCAGCAGGGCTCTCGGACCGCCCCACAGGCCTGGCACTGCAGGTGCCCATGCACCCAGACACCCGCCGAGGGGTGGCCACACCAGGGGCACCTGGCCTCGCAGGCGACAGGCTCGGGTTTCGGCGACCTGGGTTCGACCGGCTCCGTCATGGGCCGGCGGCCTTGTGACCAACGGTGATGGCGCAGATTCCCATGGTCATCCGCGTCTGCTGGATCTCGCCAAAGCCTGCGGCGGCAGTCAACGCGGCCAGATCCTCGGGCTTGCTGAAGGTCTCGATGGAGCGTGGCAGGTATTGATAGGCCCCGCTGCGATCGCGGGCGATCAGGCTGGCCGTCAGGGGCATGATCCGCTTGCAGTAGAACCCGTTGAACAGCCGCATGGGGGCCAGGCCCGGCTCACAGAATTCCAGGATCACGACCCGGCCACCGGGCCGGAGGACGCGATGGAACTCCGAAACGGCCTTGGCCGGATCGGTCACGTTGCGGATTCCGAACGCGATCGAAACGACGTCCTGGGACTCGTCCGGGAACTGCAGGTCCATGGCATCGCCCTGGACATAGGTCGGTCGGGTCACGTCCCGGGGCCATCGCCGGTGATTCACCTTCACGTTGGCCACCTCGAGCATCTCCGGCGTGAAGTCGACCCCGATGACCGAGCGGGCCCCGCCGCGGGCGAAGGCCTCGGACAGATCGCCGGTGCCGCAGGCCACATCCAGCACGTCATCATCGGGCCCGACCTGGGCCAGTCGGACGGCTCGTCGCCGCCAGGCCTGGTCCCGGCCCAGCGAGTGGAGCCGGTTGTTGAGGTCATATCGCCGGGCGATGGCGCCGAACATCTCCTGGACCCGCCGGGCCTTGTCCGGATCGGCATGGGGGTCGGAGCGGAGGGCCGTGGAGTCCCACGCGGGCCGAGCCTCTTCAGATGGTGCACCAGGGTCGGGCATGTCGAGAGTGTAGACCCGACGGGCTTGGCAGGCCGCCGGTAGAATCCCAGCCATGCCCAATCCAGGGATGTTGATTCGCCCCGCGCTCGCCGTCGTCCTGACCGTGGCTGTCCTGGTCGGGGGTTGTGCCTACGTCGATGTGACCCGTCACTGGGTCGGTGGATTCGTCCCCGGTGCCGACGTCAGCCGCATCTCGCCGGATCCCGCCTACGTCTCCATGTCCTTCGCCCTGGCCTACTGCGGCGAGGACCCGTACGTGAACACCTCGGTCTGGATGACCGACATTCCCGACGAGAAACTGATGTCGGGCGACTTCACGTCCGGCCAGATCCTCCACGTGGAGATGCTCTTCGAGCCTCGCCCGGGCTGGACGCCGATCGACTCGACCGCCACCAACCTGGCGATTCGCTACATCCTGATCGCCGATGGCCAGGTGGGCATCTACGAGGGCGGCGGATTCGGCTATCCCATCGGAACGGGCCAGAGCAGTTCAATGACCCTGCGGATCGACAAGGCCACGATGCAGTTGTCTCGCTCCACGGTGGACTTCGTCGACCTGCTTTCCCCGGCGGAACTCAACGGCACCTTCTCAGGGCCGTGCGATACCACCGAGGTGGAACGAATCTCGAACGTCGTCAACCAGTACATCACCAACACCTTCGGCCAGGTGCTTTACGTCCGGGGGACCGGTGATCCGTTGGATGTCGTTCTTGCCGGAGCGGGCTTCAGCCCGTGATCTCGTTGATCTTCACGCGAAGGGATCGCTGGCGATGGCCCTGCTTCCGCTTGTAGCCCTTGCGTCGCTTGAACTTGATCACGTCGATCTTCTCGCCCTTGACCTCGCCCATCACCTCGGCCGTAACCGAGGCACCTTCGATGTACGGTGTGCCGAGTCGAGCCGGCTCGTCGCCCTCGCCCTTGAGGGCCAGGACGCGATCGAAGACGACGGTGTCGGTCTCCTCGCCGCGAAGGTCGATATCGAAGACATCGCCCTGCCGGACGATGATCTGGGTTCCGCTGTCTTCAACGATGGCGTACACGGGTGGACCTCCTCGGGTCGAGAATCGCACATGATACCCGTTCCTCGGCCTATCTCAAGCCTTCCGGGTCATGAGGAGGTCAGTCCATGACTTTCCTCCCCGCCCTGCTGGCTGCTCCAGGGGCTCCCGCGGCCCCCACGGAGCGGTTCCACCTGCTGGATTGGGCCGTCGTGGGCCTGTACCTGGTGGTGGTTGTCCTGGTCGGGGCCGTGATGTCCCGGAGAAAGGAACGGGGAGACGACTTCTTCCTGGCTGGCCGGTCCATGCCCGTCTGGGCAGTGGCCATCTCAACCCTCGCCACGGCCCTCTCGGCCGCCACCTTTATCGGAGGTCCGCAGCAGGCCTACCGGGGCGACCTGGGCTACCTCACCTTCAAGTTCGCGGGCCTGGCCGCCTTCATCATCGTGGGCTTCCTCTTCCTGCCGGCGATCTTCCGGGCGGGTACCCCCAGCGTCTACGGCCTGGTCGCCCAGCGACTGGGGCCCAGTGCCGGAGCCAGTTCCGCCGTGATGTTCGGCCTGGGCCGACTGCTGGCCAGTGGTGCCCGGCTCTTCATGACGGCCATCCCCTTCTCGCTGGTGGCCTTCGGAGACGCCACCGGCTGGTCCCTGGCCTTTTCCATTCTCACGGTGGCCTCCGTGGCCTGCGTGTACACGATGCTCGGTGGCGTGCGGGCGGTCATCTGGACGGATGTCCTGCAGGCCTGCGTGCTGGTGGGAACGGTCTCCATCGGGCTGTTCCTGCTCTGGGGCAAGATCGATGCGACGCCGACCGAGGCCTGGGACACGCTGGTCGATGCCGGCAAGGTGCAGATGCTGGACTGGTCCTTCTCCTGGACCGAGCCCTACACCGTCTGGGGAGCGGCGATCGGCATGACGCTCTTCCTCGTGGCGGCCTACGGCACCGACCAGGACATGGCCCAGCGTCTGCTCACCTGTCGCTCACCGCGGAAAGCCGCCTGGGCCGGCATCTTCTCGAACCTGATCGGCTGGCCGGTGACGATCCTGTTCCTGGGCATGGGCCTTCTGCTCTGGCTGGAGGAACAGAAACATGGTCCCATCCTGCCCGACCTGGCCAAGAGCGGCGACCGTGACATCTTCCTGCTGTTCATCCTCCGTGATCTGCCCACGGGTATTCGTGGACTGATGATGGCCGGGCTCTTCGCCGCAGCCATGAGCAGCCTGGACTCGGCTCTCAACGCGTTGGCGGCCAGTACGACCGCCGACATCATCCGGCCCTGGCGGAAAGCCAGGGGGCTGCCTGCGCTGGATCCGACTACGGAAACGCGATGGGCCCGGAAGATCATTCTCGGTTGGACCATCGCCCTGGCCGGCTTTGCGTTGATGTGCGCCATCTGGCAGAGTGCCAGTGGTGAGACGCTGCTGGACTTCGCATTGGGCGTGATGATCTTCGCCTACGCCGGTCTGCTGGGCGTGTTCACGACCGTGCTGTTCACGCCGAGGGGGAACGCGACCTCTGCGGCGCTGGCCCTGGTCGTTGGCATGATCGTGGTCCTGCTGCTGCAGCCCTTCGCCTGGAACTGGTGGATGCCGTGGTTCGGCGGCGAGGACCATCTCGCGCCACCGGCATTCCCCTGGCGCATGACCATCGCGACCGCCATCGCCTTCATCGTGTGCGTGCTTGGGCGACCCGGCACCCGAAGAATCACCTGATCACTCGAGCAACGAGGAGCGTCGAAGTATGAACCAGCACGCCGGAGCCAACCACGCAGTCTCAGTCATCGGGCTCGGGGCCATGGGCGCGGGCATTGCCCGGACGCTCCTGGACGCCGGATGCCAGGTGTCCGTGTGGAATCGATCACGCGGCAAGGTTGATGAACTCGTCTCACGGGGCGCCGTCGCCTGCGACAGTCCGCTGGAGGCCGTTCAAGCGAACACGTATGTCATCGTCTGTCTCACGGACTACGCCGCATGGCAGGCCATCATCGAAGCCAATGGCCTCGATGACTGCTTTGATGGGACCTGCATCATCCAGTTGACGACGGGCACGCTCGACACGGTGCAGGATCACGCGGCTTTCATCGAGCGTCATGGCGGTCGCCTCGCAGATGGTGCCGTGATGTGCTACCCGAGTGATCTTGGTACGGAAACAGGCTCGCTGCTCATGGCCGGCTCCCCCGCTGTGCTGGAAGAGTGCGATCCATTCCTTCGACTGCTGGCACCGACCTGGACGAACCTGGGCGAGGACATCAGGAAACCGACAATCCTCAGCCGGGCCTTGATGGTAGATGTCGGCTTGTCACTGATCGGCATCGTCAATGGCGTGGCCATTGCCCAGGCCGGCGGCATCTCGCTTGATGTCTTCATGCAGCACACCAAGGACGTCAGCGCGATCATCCCGGCGGAGAAGATCAGGCTCATCGAAGCCATCCGGGATGGCAACACGGAGGAGACGCAGGCCACCATCAACACCTGGGGCGAAGGACAGAAAGCAGTACGCGCGATTGCTCAATCACTTGGTACCAACCTGGTCTTCCAGGACGCCGTGAAACTGGTCTTCGAGGAGGCCGAGAAGCGAGGACTGAGCAAGAAGGACCTGGCAGCACTGGCCGAGGTCTTCGCGCCTGGTTCATGACCTGTTCCTGGTGCAACCCACCACTTCGAAACACACAGCACCTCCGTCTTCACGGGGGTGTTGTTCTTACAGGCGTCCAAGGCGTTCCAGGGCCGCCTCGATCGTCTCGATCTTCTTGCAGAAGCCAAATCGCATGAGCTTGGCCCCATCCCGGGGGTCCGCATAGAAGCTGCTGGGTGGAATGGCCGCGACGCCAGCGTGCTCGATGAGCCACTTGCAGGCGGTGATGTCATCGGGCTGGCCCAGGTGCGAGTGATCACACAGGACGAAGTACGTCCCCTGGGGTCGATAGACCTGGAAGCCGGCCTTGTCGAGTCCTTCGCACAACAGGTCACGTCGCTCCAGGTAGAGATCGTGCAACTGGGTGTAGTACGCGTCGCGGTTCTGCAGGGCCACCGCGGCGGCATGCTGGAAGGGATGCGCGATATCGAAGGTCAGGAACTGGTGGGCCGACCGGATGCCGGCCGTGAGATGCGGCGGCGCAATGGTCCAGCCGATCTTCCAACCCGTCACCGAGAAGGTCTTGCCCAGGCTGTTCATCGTGACGGTCCGCTCGAACATCCCGGGCAGCGAAGCCATCGAGATATGGCGACCCTCGTAGACCATGCGGTGATAGACCTCGTCCGCGAAGACCAGCAGGTTTCGTCTTCGACAGATCTCAGCTACTGATTCCATTTCCTCGGGCGTGAACACGCGACCCGTCGGGTTGTGTGGCGTGTTGAGCATGATGGCCCTGGTCTTGTCCGTGCAGGCGGCCTCGATGGCAGCGGCATCGAGGTGGAAGTCCGGTGCCTGGAGGGTGATCGAGCGTGGAACCGCCTCGGCCATGGCCAGGCAGGGTCGATAGGAGTCGTAGACCGGGTCCATCACGATCACTTCATCGCCTGGGTCGAGCAGGCCGATCAGGGTTGCGGCAATCGCCTCGGTGCAGCCACAGGTGACGGTGATGTCCTGGCCGGGATCGACCGTGATCCCCGTCATGTTCTGGAAGTCATCCGCGATCGCCTGGGTGAGCACCGGGGCGCCGCCCATGGGCGGGTACTGGTTGTGGCCCGAGTTGATGGCCTCGCGAGCGGCTTCCCGGATGAAGTCGGGGGCATCGAAGTCCGGGCAGCCCTGGCCGAGGTTGACCGCCCCCGCTTCCAGGGCCAGGCGGTTGATCTCGCTGAAGACCGTCTCCCCGAAGGGGTGCAGCCGGGTGGCGATTCGAGCGGCCTGCTGGATGGACTCGGAACGGTGGCTCATGATCCTCCGGGTGCGGTCTTGATCCGTCGCCTGCTAGTGTACGCGCCATGAGTCTCCCACTTGAAGGCCGTCGAGCCATCGTCTGCGGATCTACCCAGGGCATCGGCCGAGCCTGCGCCGAACGCCTGGCAGCCGATGGTTCCCATGTCACCCTGCTGGCTCGCAACCTCGACTCGCTGGCCGAGGTCCGCGATGCCCTCCCGGTTCCGCTCAAGCAGCGGCATGCCTGGATCGCCGGGGACTTCAGCGATTGGGAGACCACCGCCCGCAGCGTCTGTGAGTTCATCGAGGATCGCGGCGAGGTGGACATCCTGGTCAACAACACCGGCGGTCCCCCACCCGGGACCGCGGTCGATGCCGAGCCGACGGCCTTCCTGGATGCCATGAAACCTCACCTGGCCCTCTCCCAGGGACTGGTCCAGGCCGTGGTGCCCGGCATGCGGAAGGCCAAGCATGGCCGCATCATCAACATCGTCTCGACCTCGGTGCTCATGCCCATCCGGGGCCTGGGCGTCTCCAACGCCGTCCGGGGCGCGATGGGCAACTGGTCGCGGACCCTGGCGGATGAACTCGCGCCCGATGGCATCACGGTCAACAACGTCCTGCCGGGCTTCACCGAGACTGGCCGGCTCTCGGCGATCTTCGAACGCAAGGCTGAGAAGGCCGGAACCACGCCGGAGAAGATCCGCCAGCAGATCGTCAACTCGATTCCCGCTCGACGTATCGGTTCGCCCGAGGAACTGGCGGCCCTGGTTGCCTTCCTGAGCTCCAACGAGGCGGGCTACATCAACGGCGTGAGCATTCCAGTCGATGGCGGTCGACTGGCAGCCATGTGATGATCGAGGTCCTGAATCTCATCAACGGCCACGAGATACCAGCCAACAACTGGCTGGACATCATTGAACCAGCCACGGGGCAGGTCTATGGACGAGTCGCAGCCAGTGGCAAAGCCGAGGCCTCCGGGGCCATCATGGCAGCCACCGATGCCGCCGAATCCTGGCGACACACCTCGGTCAAGGAACGCAGTCGACTGATGCATGCCCTGGCGGATGCGATCGAGTCGAAGCTTGAAGAGTTCACGATTGCCGAGAGCATGGACACCGGTAAGCCAGTCGACCTGGCTCGCACCGTGGATATTCCCCGGGGCGTAGCCAATCTCCGTTGGTTTGCTGATTCGGTACTCGAGTTCGGCACAGATCGATACGAAACCGGCAACCGTGCCGTCAATGAAGTGCAGCATCCACCGGTGGGTGTCATCGGGGCCATCTCACCCTGGAACCTGCCGCTGTATCTCTTCACCTGGAAGATCGCCCCGGCCCTGGCCACCGGCAACACCGTGGTCGCCAAGCCATCGGAACTGACACCCGTGACCGCCTGGATGCTGGGCCAGCTGGCCACTGAAGTTGGCTTTCCACCGGGTGTGTTGAACATTCTTCATGGCCTGGGCCACGAGGTCGGGTCGGCCATCGTGTCTGATCCTCGGGTTGGCGCCGTCACGTTTACCGGTGGAACCCAAACGGGTCGAACGATCGCCCAGGCGACCGCGGGCCAGTTCAAGAAGACCTCGCTGGAGATGGGCGGCAAGAACCCCACCATCATCTTCGAGGATGCCGACCTGGCCCATGCCATCCCGACCGCGGCCACGGCGGCCTTTGCCAACCAGGGCGAGATCTGTCTCTGTGGCGAACGCCTGTTGGTTCACGAGCGTCATCTTGACGAGGTGGTCGAAGGTCTTTGCGAGAAGGCCAGCCAACTGGTGATTGGCGATCCCCTGGAACGCGGCACCCAGTTTGGATCACTGGTCTCGGAAGCTCACCGCGATCGAGTCGAATCCATGACCCAGCGTGCGAGCAGTGAAGGTGGAACCATCGTGCACGGTGGCAAGCGGCCCGAGGGCCTGCCGGATCGTTGTCGCGACGGATTCTTCCTCGAGCCCACGGTCATCACGGGCCTGGACATGACCGCGGCCACCAACCGCGAGGAGATCTTTGGCCCGGTCGTGAGCATCATGCCTTTCAAGAGTGAGGCGGAAGCGGTCGAGATGGCCAATGACAGTGACTATGGACTCTCGGCATCGATCTTCACCGGTGACGAGTCCCGGGCGGCCCGGGTGGCGCCGGCGATTGAAACCGGAACGGTCTGGGTGAACTGCTGGCTGGTCCGTGATTTCCGCGTGCCCTTCGGCGGCGTGAAGAACAGCGGACTGGGACGCGAGGGCGGCCAGGATGCGTTGCGATTCTGTACCGAGGCGAGGACGATCTGCACGTCGACCCAGGTCGCCAGCGGCGATATCACGAGGGGAGCTGTTCCATCATGAGTGAATCCACGACCCATTCCAGTCAACGGGCGCCCGAGCCGGTGGGTGCCTATCCGCATGCCAAGCGGGCGGGCGACCTGCTGTTTCTCTCCGGCGTCGGGCCTCGGCAGCGTGGCAGCAGTGAGATCCCCGGCGTGACGCTGGATGCCCATGGCAACGTGATCGAGCACGACATCGAGGTCCAGTGCCGATCCTGTTTCGACAACGTCAGGGCGATCCTGGAGGACGCGGGCGCGTCCTGGACCGACATCGTCGATGTGCTGGTCTTCCTGACGGACATGGAAGGCGACTTCAAGCGATACAACGCGGTCTACGCGGAGTACTTCGCGGGCGAGGGCAATCCCAACCCGACCCGGACCACGATCGAGATCAACTGCCTGCCAACCCCCATCGCGGTGGAGGTCAAGGTGATCGCCCACGTCGGGCAGTAGCGGACGGGCTGTAGCACGTTGCTACAGGTGTCGATCAATCAGACATCGTGAGGATTCCTCTCAACCAGCCTTGTCTCTGTCATGCTGCAACAGGCTGAAGGCCTGGCGGCACTTGTAGCGAGTCGCTACAAGTCGGCCGGAAAGCGTCGCTCGGATACATTGATTCGGGGTATACCCCGATGGCAACCTGAGCTGTAGTCGGCCGGAAAGCGTCGCTCGGATACACTTCTGCTCCACACCACGGAGCACCAGTGCCATGGACATCGCATTCATCGGAACCGGCGTCATGGGCGAGCCCATGGCGATGAACCTGCTCAGGAACGGGCATGGCATTCGCGTGTACACCCGCACGCGAGCCAAGGCCGATGCGCTCGTCGCCGCCGGTGCCACCTGGGCCGACTCCCCCGCGGCAGCAGCCAATGGCGCCGATGCGGCCATCGGAATCGTCGGACTGCCACCGGAAGTCGAGGCGATCTTCCTCGGGGATGACGGTGTCCTCGCGGCCGATCAACGACCCGGCGTCGTGGTCGACATGGCGACCAGCCCCCCATCACTGGCGCGGCGCCTCGACGAGGCCTGTCGTGAACACGGTGTCGGGTTCCTCGACGCCCCGGTCAGCGGTGGCGACATCGGCGCCGTCAAGGGAACACTGTCGATCATGGTCGGCGGCGAAGCGGAACATGTCGACACCATGATGCCGGCCTTCGATGCCATGGGGGCCACCATCGTGCACCAGGGCCCCGCCGGCAGCGGGCAGCAGACCAAGCTGGCCAACCAGGTCCTCGTCGCAGCCCACACCATGGCGGCAGCCGAGGCCCTGCTGTTCGCGCGGCAGGCTGGACTCGACGGCATGACCGTCATCAAGTCCGTTGGCTCGGGCGCCGCGGGATCATGGGCCATCAATGAACTGGGCCCACGCATGCTCCGCGAGGATTACGACCCGGGCTTCATGATCCATCACCTGGTCAAGGATCTTCGNATCGCCACGGAGGCACTGGATGAACTGGGCCTGGAACTGCCGGTCCTGNACCAGGCCCGACGCTTCTTCGACCTGGCGATCGAGAAGGACATGGGGCACCTGGGAACGCAGGCACTGATAGTGGTGCTTGACGAAATGAACAACTCGGGCCAGCGTGCCGGCTCGGCCTAGTTGAGCACGAACGCCAGGATCAGCAGGACGATGCAGGCGAGAATGAACAGGACGCCTACGACCAGTGCTGCCTTGCCAAGCCGTCGATCAGGGTTCTTCATCGGCATGAATTGAGAATACCACGCGCGTGCGATGGTGTGAAGATCCACCTGCCCTGAAGCGGCCATCAGGCCAGTGGACGCAGGATGGCCCGCACGGGCGACCCATCAAAGCCCATCAGCTTCAGGGGCAGGGCGATCAGCTCGTAGCGGCCCTCGGGGACATCACCCAGTTGCAGCGTCTCCAGGATTCTCACGCCACGCTGGTAGCAGCGATTGTGAGTCGGCAGGTCCTTGGAGGTACACAGGTCAACGCTGGGTGTATCGACCCCCAGTGTGATCACGCCCTGGTCCGCGAGGTAATCGACCAGGTCCGGGTCCGGGGCCGCGAAGTCCTCGTTGAAATGATTCGGATCGGGGTAGGTCCCCGTGGCCAGCAGGATGCGGGGCGCATCGATGGGCGTGCCATCCGGAATCGCGTCGATGCCGTATCGCTCACCGCGTCGGGCCGACACCCGGATCACGCGACACTCGCCCAGGTAGTGCTCCAATGACTGCTCCCCCACTCCCTCGCCATCGGACGCGTAGTGGTTGGGGCCATCGGCATGGGATCCGAGGTGGACGGTGGCCCGCAGGGTCGAGAGCGTGACGCTGTCGCCATTGGCCAGTTGCATCAGGACTTCACGGCTGGCCGACGTGTCGCCGGGCCAGACGGCCAGTTGCTCGGTGATCGGTGGACTCAGGTCGTACATCTCAGCCCTTGCTGTTGATTTCACGAGGAACGGTGACGAAGAAAGCGGAGATCATCGCCGCGGCAAAGCAGCCGGCGGCCATCCAGAAGCCCGCGAGGTAGCCCCACCCGAGGTGGATCATGTATCCCATCGCGAAGGCGGCCGCCGCCATGCTGATGTTGAAGACGATCGTGAGCCGGCTCCACCACTTGATATGACCCGCCGGTCCCGCCAGGACCAGGGCCCGGTGGCTCACGACGGACGCATAGCCCATCTGGGCAATGCCGAGCACGAGACCGGACGCCACGGCAATCCAGACACCAGTCGTGAAGACGACCATCAGGGCCGCGATCAACCCGATGCCCATGCACATGATCAGCGCGATGTAGCGGCCCAGGAAGCGACTGACCAGTCCACCCATCAGCGGCCCGCCGAGCATGACCCCGACGCCGTAGACCGCGTAGACCATCATGCTGAAACTGATGGGCTGCTTCAGGACCACGTGGATGTAGGCCGCCAGGTAGATCGAGTGTGGCACGATGGCGGCGGCGGAGAACATGTAGGCCAGGCCCAGCAGGAGCAGGCGGCCTCGATAGACGTGCGACTCGGCCGCGGCTTCCGCCGGCGTGAGCGTGTTCGAGCGGGTCGTCAGTCCCGGCCAGGCAATCAGCAGGCAGGCCAGCGACAACGCCGCCGTATACAGCCAGCCCCAGGTGGGATCGCCACCGGAGACCATCGGAAGCGTGAGACTCAGCAGGATGACACCCGCACCGCTGCCGGCGAACACGATGCTGATGAGCTTGCCACGCTGATTCTTCGGAACGCCCTCGGCGACCAGGGCCGGCGCGAGGATCATGCCGCCGGCGGCCGTCAGGCCCGCCAGGAAGCGACACCCGGCCAGCCACCAGGGACCGAAGTCGATCGCCGAGAGCCCGACGCTGATGACGCCGATCAGGAGCGCCACCCGGCAGACGACGCCACCGGTGAACCGTCGTGACAGCCAGGCACAGAACACCGCACCGATGAAGTTGCCGATGAAGTTGACCGTTCCGAGGTAGCCCACCTGCGAACTGGACAGCCAGTCGTGATGGATCATCGCCGGCACCAGCGGCGAGTAGGCGTACCGGACCAGGCCGATCGATGCGAGCATCGTCAGGATGCCCGCGACGACTCGATACCACGTTCTGTCGCCAAGCGATGTCATGTCAGAATCGGTGTCGAATCGCCCAGAGGTCGGGGAACACCGGCTCAAAGAGCGTCCGCTCCAGGTAGGGAACACCCGGTGACCCACCGGTGCCGTGCTTGCCACCGATCGTGCGACGGACCAACTGCACATGGCGATATCGCCACTCCTGCAACCCCTCGTCGATATCCAGCATCAACTCGAAGAGGTTGGCCATCTCCGGCGAATGGAGCGACAGATCAACGAGCAGATCCTGCACGGCTTCGTTGGGTTCGGATCGCTGGCGGACGTTCCGCTCGAGTACCTCGGTCGGAACGGCGACGCCGCGGGCCGCCAGGAAGGCGTGGAAGTCGTCGATCAGGGAAGGCTGGTCCAACCGCTGCATCGCGGCATCACGCCCGGCCATGCCCTCGGGCATGTACTTGAGCACTTCCTCCCGCTTGAGGCCAAGGCGGAACTCCAGTTCGCGGAACTGCATCGACTGGAAGCCGGACGCCGTATCCAGCCGCTCCCGGAAGGAGACGAAGGACTCGGGGGTCATGGTCTCCAGGACGTCGACCTGCCCCACCAGCGTCTTGAGCACCATGCGGACCCGCTTGAGGAGGTGGTAGACCCCCCACAGGTCGCCCTCGCGGAACTTCACGCCGGCCAGGTCCAGCTCGTGGAGCATCTGCTTGAACCAGAGCTCGTGCACCTGGTGGATGATGATGAAGAGCGTCTCATCATGTTCCGCCGGATGCGACTGGGGCTGTTGCAGCTGAAGCAGCTCCTCCAGTTGGAGGTAGGTGGCGTACGTGAGCTGCGGCGTCTTGGAGGTCATGGGCAGAGCGTATCGAGTCTCACACGAACGTGCCCACCAGGAAGGCGATCGCCAGGGCCCCGAGGCCCAGCATCGCGGTCACCAGGGCCTGCATGGCGCGACGGTGCCGGGCCCGCTTCTCGACGATATCGCGGTACGGCGTGGTCGAGAAGGAGACGAGGTTGTACACGGGCTGGACGTGCCGGGGCAGGACCAGGTGCAGCCACTTGGCGAGCCGCTCGCGGAAGCGGAACCACGGTGACGACACCTTGTCCCGCATCACCAGGAAGTTCTCGAGACTCAGCTGCGAGATGGCATCGCCATTGGGCTTCTGCTCGGCACTGAAGGCGGCAATGGCGGTGCGCACGTCACGATCGGCAGCCTCCAGGTGTCGGTCCAGCACGATGCAGTCCTGGAAGGCGGCATTCATGCCCTGCCCGAAGAAGGGAACGATCGCGTGGGCGGCATCGCCCAGCAGAACGGCGGAGTGCCCGCACGTCCAGCGTTCGCAGGAGATCATCACGAGATGGCCGATCGGATTCTCGCGGTAGTCCTCTTCCAGCGTGGGCATCAGGTCGACCGCGTCGGGATAGATCCCACGGAAATAGCCCACGAGATCCTCGACGTCCTCGAGGGATTCGAAGGAGGTCCCCGGACCTTCCCAGGGCCAGAACAGGGTGCAGGTGAAACTGCCGTCGGCATTGGGCAGCGCGATCATCATCGAGGCGCCCCGGGGCCAGATGTGAAGCGCGTTCTTCTCCAGGGCGAAGCCGCCATCGGGCTGCGGTGGAATGACCAGTTCCTTGTAGCCATGCGAGATGTACTGCTGGCGGAACCCGAATCCACCGGCCGACTGCATCGCGCCCCGGACGGCCGAGTAGGCCCCGTCCGCACCGACGATGAGGTCGGACTTCACGTGCTTGAGGTCCTCGTCATGATCATGCTGGACATGGGCGATGCCGCTGGCGAAATCGACATCGACGACCGGCTCCTGGAAGTGCAGGCTGACGTTGGGCCTCGAGGCCGCCGCGTCGAGCAGTCGGATGTTCAGATCACCGCGGGAGACCGAGTTGATGGCCTCGTCGGGATTGGCGCTGTAGGGGTGGAAGCTGGTCTGGCTGTTGGCGTCATGCATGATCCGCCCCTGCATCGGGATGGCATTCTGCATGACCTCGTCCCGGATGCCGATGGCCTCCAGCGCCTCCAGGCCACGGGCGGACAGGGCCAGGTTGATCGAGCGGCCACCAAGAAAGCCACTGCGTCGAGGATCCGGCCGACGCTCGAACACGCGGACCCGGTGCCCCCGGTCAGCCAGCAGGCTGGCCAGGAGGCTGCCCGCGAGCCCGGCTCCGGCGATGGTGATCTCCAACTGCCGGCTCATGCGTCGGGGGTTCCAAAGCGATCACCCATGAGCATGGCGAATCGCCAGCAGTCATGGAAGGTGTTGTACATCGGTGTCGGCGCGACGCGGACGACATTGGGGGGACGGAAGTCCGCCACCACCCCGGCATCCTCGATGGTCCGGAACGCATCGGTGGCATCCCCATCGATCACGATCGAAAGCTGGCAACCATGATCCTCGTCGGTCTCGGGCGTGATGATGCGGTACCGGCGACCGGGCCGTGATTCGAGCATTGCCCGCAGGTAGCCGGTGAGCCGGAGCGACCGTTCCCGCACCGCGTCCATACCGACGCGGTCAAACAACTCCAGCGAGGCCCGCAACGGTGCCATCGCGAGGATGGGCGGGTTGCTCAACTGCCAGGCATCGGCACTGGGAACCGGGACGAATCGATCCTCCAGGTGCATCCGGAAGCGGGTGTCCGGATCATTGCCCCACCACCCCGCCAGCCGCGGCAGGTCACGGTTACGGGCATGCTGCTCGTGGACGTAGGCCCCGGAGATCGCGCCGGGCGAAGCGTTCAGGTACTTGTACGAGCACCAGGCGCCGAAATCGACTTCCCAGTCATGCAGGTTGAGGATCACGTTGCCCGCGGCATGGGCCAGGTCGAATCCGACCGTCGCTCCGGCCCGATGGCCTGCGTCGGTGATGGCCGCCATGTCCATGACCTGTCCGGTCAGGAAGTTGACGCCACCGATCATCACGGTGGCCAACTCCGGGCCACAGCGATCGATGGCCTCCAGGATGTCATCCGTCTGGAGGCAGTCCTCCCCCGGCCGTGGCCCGCACATCACCAGGACCTCGTCCGGGTCGAGCCCCCGGGACGTCACGTGTGACTGCAGGCAGTAGATGTCCGAGGGGAATGCCGGTGACTCCATCAGGATCTTCCGACGGCGGCCCTCGGGCCGGTAGAAGGTCGTCAGCAGCAGGTGGAGGTTCACCGTGAGGGAGTTCATCATCACGACTTCGCCGGGACGGGCCCCGACCAGGCGAGCCCCGGTTTCCCGGAACAGCTCGTGGTATGGGAACCAGGGGGCCGGGCCATTTTGATGCCCGTGAACTCCGCGGCGATCCCACTCGTCCAGGACTTCCTCGACGTAGGTCCGGGCTCGACGGGGCTGCAGCCCCAGGGAGTTCCCGCAGAAGTAGATCGAGGGGTGCCCCGAGTCATCCAGGGGTATGGAGAACTCCTCCCGCAGGCTGGAGAGACCGTCGGCCTCATCCAGGCCCCGGGCGGTTGCTTCATCTGGCTGCAGACCGTTCACCAGTGTCATGAGCAGGCCTCGTTGGTCCTGGACCCGGGGAGGAACTGGTGTTCCTCCAGCCCGAGGAACTCCAGGGCCGTGCCCGAGAGCAGTCGCTGCGTGGTGGCCGCATCAAAGCCACAGGATTCCACCAGGGCCCCGGGATGATGCTCACCCAGCGGGAAGGGGTAGTCGCTGCCCAGGGCGACCCGGTCGGTTCCCATGGTCTCCATCAGCAACCGCAACGCCCCCTCGTCATGGACGAGCGAGTCGACGTAGCACTGCCGAAGCAACTCCCGGGGAGGTGTCGAGGATCGGGTGGCACACAGGTCCGGCCGGACATCCCAGCCGTGCTGAATGCGACCGATGGTGAATGGCGTGGCCCCCCCGCCGTGAGCGAAGGCGATGCGGAGCCCCGGGAGTCGTTCCAGGACTCCTCCCATCATGACGGCGCACATGGCGGTCGCGGTCTCCGCGGGCATGCCCACGAGCCATGGCAGCCAGTACTCGGGGTGACGCTCCTTGCCGAGCATCTGCCACGGGTGGACGAAGATGGCCGCATCAAGGTCTCGGGCCGCTTCCAGCACTGCGAACACACCGGGATCATCGAGATTGGCCCCGTTGACGTTGGAGCCGATCTGGAGCCCGGGCATCCCCAGTTCCTTGACGCAGCGTTCCAGTTCCCTGGTGGCCAGGTCGGGATCCTGCATCGGGACCGTCCCCAGGCCCACGAAGCGGCTGGGGTAGGTCGAGACGACCTCGGCGATGTGGTCATTGAGCACCCGGGACAGGTCGAGGGCCTCCTCGGCCCTGGCCCAGTAGGAGAACATGACTGGGACCGTGGAGAGGACCTGGACGTTCACGGCGTCCCGGTCACAGTCCGCCAGGCGAACCTGCGGGTCCCAGCAGTCCGATTCGATTTCCCGGAAGACCTGGTCCCCGATCATCATCCGGGCACAGCAGGGCTTGTGGTGATCGAGCCTCAGCCAGCCGTCGCTCCCATAGCGTTCCGACAGGTCCGGCCAGCGTTCCGGGAGGATATGGGTATGCAGGTCGATCTTGAGCACGGGCATGATTCTATCGAGGGGGGCCGGTTCAATGCTGCCATGGGGCCCCTGGGGCTGGACATCCCGGGCCCGGGATGGCTCCGCTAAACCCGGATTCAGCCACTTCCGGATGCCTCGGGAGCCTGAGCCCACGTGCTCCGGATCGGTCCCGACAGGGGTTTTTCAGGCCAATCTGGCCATGGATCCGGGGCCCGGGACGTGGCTGAGATGCCCATTGGCGCGGTACACTTGGCAGCCTTGGACAGGTGACCGAGCGGCTGAAGGTACCGGTTTGCTAAACCGGCGTAGGGTGCAAACTCTACCGCGGGTTCGAATCCCGCCCTGTCCGCTTCCTCCAACCGCCCGCACGATCGTGCGGGCGGTTGTGCTTGGAGCCTCCCGGGGAACCGGTACAGTCGGTTCGAGGGTCTCAAAAAACCCTTTATTTTCAGGCAAATCCGGCTTGCGGGATGCGCCTCTCCGTCGGTACCTTCCCGACAGTGCCGGTGGATTGTCCGCTGGACTGATAGCTCCGACGCCTGCCGATAAGCCAGCAGGCCTCGCGAGGAGGAAAGGATTCTCACCCTATGGCTAAGAAGAAGTCCCGCAAGAAGACGACGAAGAAACGTGCTTCGGCGACCGAGATGAAGCCCCGCACCAAGAGCGAGATCTACGGCAGCATCGCCGAAGACACTGGGCTGACGCGCAAGGAAGTCGCAGCCGTTTTCGATTCCATGTCCGGTCTGATCAAGAAGGACATCGGCCGCCGCGGTCCTGGCACCTTCACCGTGCCTGGCCTGCTCAAGATCCGCAAGCACCGCAAGCCCGCAACCAAGCGTCGCTTCGGCACCAACCCCTTCACGGGCGAAGAGCAGTGGTTCGCTGCCAAGCCGGCCAAGAACGTCGTGAAGTTCACGGCGCTCAAGGGCCTGAAGGAAATGGTCTGATACCAAGACCTTTTTCGACGATTGACTTCCCGTGTAACGGGGCCGCTCCTGGAGCGGCCCCGTTTTTCATGACACCTGCGTGGTAGTCTTCAGTCATGCCATTGCCGCCGAATCGTGGTCACGTCAGTACGGAACAGCGCCAGGCGTCCACGCCGATCGACGCCTGCACAACGATCGATGGCGTCCACCGCATTCTCGATGATCAGGAAGATGCCGTGCTCGCGGTGCGCCACGCGTCTGATGCCATCGCAACGTTCATCGATGCGTTGGCGCCGCGCCTGGCCGATGGTGGTCGGCTCGTGTACCTGGGCGCCGGCACCAGTGGTCGACTTGGTGTGCTGGATGCGTCGGAATGTCCGCCGACATTCAATGCCGATCCCAACACGATCATCGGCGTGATTGCCGGAGGCGATGCGGCGCTGCGTCGATCATCGGAAGCGCGGGAGGATGATCCCGCCGGTGCTCACGAGGCCCTTGCTGATCTCGACGTCGGTGACCGCGACACCGTCATGGGCATCGCCGCCGGGGGAACCACGCCATGGGTCCTCGGGGGCGTGGCCGAGGCGGGCCGACGCGGGGCCATGACCGCTCTGCTCACCTGTGCCGCGGTGCCGGATTCCGTCGAGGCGGATCACCACATCCTGCTGGATACAGGGGCTGAAGTGCTGACCGGGTCCACTCGCCTGAAGGCAGGGACCGCCACCAAGATCGCGCTCAATACGATCACGACCAGTGCGTTCGTCCAACTGGGCAAGGTCCATGAGAACCTGATGGTCGACCTGCGGGCGACCAATGCGAAGCTGCACGATCGGTGCCTGCGGATCCTGTGTGCGCTGTGCCCGGAGCTCGATCGGGCGACTGCAGACCAGGTCCTCCAGGAGGCCGATGGAGATCTCAAGACGGCGATCGTCGTCGCCAGGCTGGGGCTGGATCGGGAGGTGGCCGGGCGTCGGCTCGATGCCGCCCACGGCGACCTCAGGCGCGTGCTGGATTGAGCGTGCAGCGAGAATCGACAGTCCCTGCTTGACTGGCCCCTGCTTGGGATCTCTAATGAAGGAGGTGCGGCCAAGGGCTGTCCGCACGGGGAGGGAATCATGATGTTCAGACGTGTCTTGAGCCTGGTGCCAGTCGCCTTGGCGGCCTCTGTTGCTGCCGAAACGTACACCATCGTGGTCGACGAAAATTCGATCACGCCGGACACGCTTGAGGTCGCCCCGGGCGACACCATCCTCTTCGATTCCGTGTGCGCCATGCGGGTCTCCACGGGAAGCTCGTGTGTTCCGGACGGCATCCTGTCCGGTATCAGTGCCCCACCCTTCTGCAGCGACTTCCAGTGGACCATTCCGCCGTTGGCGACCGCCGAGCTTCCGATCTTCGGCGTTTCCTTCAGCGAGAACTGCAATGAGAACCGAACGGCATTGCTGACCGTGGTCAGCGGAAACACGCTCGCCGTTCCAGGCGAATACACGACCATCGGCGATGCCATTGCCGCGGCTGAGTCCGGCGACCGCATCACCATTGCCGCCGGCGCCTATTTCGAGCATGACCTGCTGATCGAGAAGACCATCACGCTCCAGGGCGAGCCCAATCCCGATGGCAGCCCCGGGGTCAAGATCGACGCCCAGCAGCAAGGCCGGGTGTTTGAACTGGTCGGCGGCGGGCCAGCCCCCGGCGAACCCGGGCTGATCATCATGGACAACCTGGTCATTACCGGGGGCGATGTCGACGGTCATGGCGGAGGCGTGCTGGTCGAGAACTGCAGCCCGATCTTCCGGAATTGCTTGATCGTCGAGAATTCCTGCACTGAGAGCGGCGGCGGCGTGCATGCCAGGCGGGATGCGTCCGACTCGCCATGGGTCAACGCGGCGCCCAGGTTCAGCTCGTGCACGATCAGGGACAATTCCGCCCAGGACGGCGGCGGCCTGTACTGCTTTGGCGACGGCTTCGGAAGTGGCTGTGAGCCGGAACTCACGGGTTGCCTCATCATCGACAACACGGCCATCGATGGCATCGGTGGCCTGCGTCATGTCGGCAGCGGCCAGACGACGGTCGACGGCTCGATCATCTGTGGGAACTACCCGGGCCAGTATGACGGAAACATCGACCTGGACAACAACTCCTGCACCCTGTCCCAGTGCCTGGATACGGACGGCGACGGCATCGTCGATGACTGTGAAGGCGGGGATGAGGACGGCATCCTGAATGTCCCGCTGGAGTACCCCACGTTGCCGCTGGCCTGGCTCGAGGTGTCCGATGGCGACACGATCGCGATGGCCGCAGGCACCTACGTGATCACCGAGGTCGATGAGCTGCGGCTGGAAGACATGTCGATCTCGATCATCGGCGAGACGAATCCGGACGGAACACCAGCCGTCATCCTTGATGGCCTGAACACCAACAACTTCTTCTACCTGGCCATCCTTGGCCAGGGGGCCGGGCAGTCCTCCATCGAGAACATCCACTTCATGCGATTCGGCAGTGGCGTCGGGTTTGCCGACAACGCCGCAACCATCCGGAACTGCATCATCGAAGACGGCTACGGCCAGACGTCCGGCCTGTACCTCCGCAATTTCCAGGGCACCGTCGAGGGCTGCCGGATCATCAACAATTCCGGCTACGGCTTCTACGGCGGCGTCGCGTTGTTTGACGCCCCGGACAATCCCGCCAGCAACGTGACGCTGGTTGATTGTGTCATCCAGGGGAATTCCGGTTCCGGACCATTCGGGAGCGGTGGCTGCGGCGGCGTGTACTGTGACGGTGGCACGTCCGTGGACGCCGCAGCGCACTTCATCGGATGCATCGTCGCCGGCAATACAAGCAGCGGCACCGGGGGCATTCAAGTCCTCCTGAACTGGAACGTGACACTGACGGATACCACGGTCTGTGCGAATTCAACGCCTGAGCAGATCGTCGGTGCCTGGGAGGACCTCGGCGGCAACAGCGTCGGCCAGGAATGTCCTGCGGCCTGCCCCGGCGACATTGACGGAAACGGAGAAGTCGGCGTCGACGACCTGCTGCTGCTCCTGGGTGAATACGGAACCGACTGCAGCAGCGGATGTGACAGCGACCTGGATGGCGATGGCGCCGTCAACGTCGACGACCTGCTGGAGATGCTGGGCTATTACGGGGATACCTGCTGACCGGGTGCCCGGTCAACGTGCTATCGAACGGTCTCGATACGAGCCGTGGTCAACTTGAGAGGAATTGAACTCCATGCGTTTTGTCTGCATTACCGCCCTGGCCGCACTGGCCATGCCTGTTTCCGCCGAACTGAACCACCCGGTGATGCCAATCGCCCAGGTGGCGCCCCCCGCCCTCTCGCAGCCACGGCTGGATGTCACTCGCATTGCCGTCCATGCAACACTGGACGAGCCCGCCATGGAAATGCTGCTGAACGATGCCCTTGGTGTCGGCCCGGCGGCGATTGAGCAGATCGCCGTGGCCGATTGGTACTTCATCGACGTGCCCGGTGTCGATCAGACCACCGGCGGCGTCGAAGAGATGCTGGCGACCCTGGCGGCCCGCGATGGCATCATGATCGCGGCCCCGGTACTGCTCAGCAACGAGGGCTCGCCGGGCATGCCGACGTCAACGCTGCTTGTCCGCTTCCACGACGACCTCCTGCCACAGCAGGCCAACGCGGTGCTGACCGGACGCGGCCTTCAGCCGGTCACCGAATTGCCCTGGACGACATTTCCCGGCATCTACAAGGTGACGTGCGACAGCCGCAACGGTCTTGAGATCATGCGGGCCGCCAGCGAACTCTCGGAGCACCCTGCGGTGCGGCATGCCGAAGTCGACATGCTCTTCCAGGGGCGAAGCGGCGGCTTTGGCTATCCCGATGACCCGGACTTTGAATTCTGCTGGGCGTTGCACAACGACGGGACCTATGGCACGGCCGACGCAGACATGGACGTCCTGGAAGCCTGGGCCACCACGACCGGGGATTCGTCCATTGAAGTCCTCATCATCGATACCGGCGTGCAGCAGGATCATCCCGATATCAACCAGAATCCAGGCATCGACTTCACGTCCAGTTCAGGAGGCGACGGTGGCCCCGGCAACGGATGCGACAAGCACGGTACGCCCGTGGCCGGCTGCGTTTCCGCGATACTGAACAACGGCCTGCTCATTGCCGGCGCCGCACCGGAGTGCAAGTCCGTCTCCGCCCGCTGCTTCATCTCCGAATGGGTCTTCTGCTCGGGCGGCTGGTGGAGCCAGTACAGCCATACGGTGAGCGCGCTGGATTATGCCGTCGTCAATGACATCGAGATCACCAACAACAGCAACCTGTACGGAGGCTGGCGATCACCCACCATCGACGTGGCGTATGCCGAGTCGCGGGAGGCCGGCGTCGTGCACTTCGCGTGCGCCGGGAACACCGGGGACTGGTTCTTCGGCTATCCCGCATCATTGCCCTCGGTCGTCTCGGTTTCCGCATTCAACCAGTACGACGCCCTGGCGTCATGGAGCTCGTACTGCCCCGGGGTGACGCTGTGTGCGCCAGGGCAGTGGATCCTGGCCACCGACCGTACCGGGGAGGACGGCTATACCGACGAGGACTATGCCTACGTTGACGGCACCTCCTTTTCATCGCCCTATACCGCGGCCGTCGCGGCACTCGTCCTCTCCGAGCGTCCGGAACTCTCTCCCCAGGAGGTCGAGAACATTCTCAAGGCCTCCGCGGTCGATTACGGCGATCCCGGGCCGGATCTGCTGTATGGCTGGGGCGTGGTCAATGCCAACAACGCACTCCAGGAAGTGCTCACACCACAGACGCTCGACGTCTGCCCGAGTGGCTGCACCTACAGCTCACTCCAGGATGCGATCAATGCCGCGTCCAATGGTGACACCATCACGGTGGGCCCAGGGGTGTACACGGGGGCCCCGCTCACCCCTGCTGTCATGCAGACCTACGGGAAACAGCTCACGATCCAGTCCACGAATGGTGCCGAGGAGACCATCATTGATGGCCAGGGCGTCCGCCGCGGATTGCTCTGCGACCACGGCGAGCCGATTGACACGGTGATCGACGGATTCACCTTCCGCAATGGACAGGCCGTCGATTACGACTTCGGCGATGGTGTCGCCTGGAACCTGGGCGGCGGAATCCTCTGCGCGAGCGCTTCCTCCCCCAGTATCTCCAACTGTGTCATCGAGAACAGCAATGCCGAGTACGCCGGCGGCATCTACGGATATCAAGCGCATTTCAGCCTGGACAACTGCATTATCCGCGGCAACTCCGCGGAAGAATATGGCGGCGGCATGGCCTTCTCGGAGGAATCCCGAAGCATGATCACCTCCTGCACGTTCACCGAGAACACCGCTGGCATCGCTGGCGGTGCCCTGGCCTTCTGGAATGGTGATGATGTGATATTCAACAACTGCGTGTTTGCCGACAACTCGGCGCTCATCGGTGGCGGTGTCGCCTACATCCAGGAGTCATCGGCGCCGATCTTCAACGACTGCCAGTTCGATCTCAATACGTCCGGCTCCTACGGCGGTGCGTTTTACGTGACCTTCGCGCGGGTCGAGGTGTTTGGCGGTGAGTTCACCGGGAACTCGGCGGCCAATGGCGGGATGGTGTGGACCGAGGCATCCAACATCACCGTTGAGGGGATCACGGCCATTGACAATGTCGCCACTTCCGGTGACGGTGGCGTGATCTGCCTGACAACCAACAGTGGTGGCACCCTGACGAACTCCACCCTCTCTGACAACACGTCGGGTCGATTCGGCGGCGGCGTTTCCCTGGACAGTTCGAATCTCCATATCGAGGATTCGACCATCTCCTCCAATACCGCCGTCGGCGATGGCGGTGGCGCCCATGTCCTGACGGGATCGCTGACCGTTCGCAACTCGGTGTTCTGTGGCAATGCGCCAACCCAGATCGCTGCCAACAACTGGGGCGACCAGGGCGGTAACACCATTGAAGATGAGTGCGAAACCTGCACGGGTGACCTCGATGGCGACGGGGCCGTCGGGATCCAGGATCTTCTTGAACTGCTGAACTACTGGGAAGAACCCGGCGGAGATCTCGACGGAGACGGAAATACCAATATCAAGGACCTGCTGATCCTGATTGGGTTCTGGGGAGAATGCGAATGAACCGGCAACGAACGAGCAATGGCACCCGGAGACTGGCCTTCGCGTTCAGCATGGCAATGCTGGCGGGTTCGGCCGTGGCAGAAACCCACACGGTGCTGGCCAACAGCGTCTCCTTCTCACCTGATGCCATCGAGGTGGCCCCGGGTGACACCATCACCTGGCAATACAACACCGGCTACCCCCACACGGTGACCTCGGGCGAGTCCTGTGTCGCCGACGGGCTGTTCTATGGAGAGTTGGGGTCCCCGGGTGACACGGTCACCTGGGAGGTACCGCTGGATGCCTCCGGGGCGGTCCCCTACTTCTGCGAGCCTCACTGCGGCTCCGGCATGTCGGGAGTGATCACCGTCGTGAGTGATGGCACGGTGATCAACGTGCCGGATGACTACCCGACCATCCAGGCGGGCATTGATGCCGCAAACGATGGCGACACCGTCCTCATTGCCGCAGGCACCTACAACGAGGCCGGCATCACGCTCAATGGCAAGGCCATTACGGTTCGAGGAGAACTCGGCGAAGATGGCACGCACTTGACCGTGATCGATGGCCAGGGTGCGTCCGCCCCGGCCGTGATGGCCTGCGTCGATGGCGAGGGCCTTGACACCGTCATCGAGGCCCTGCATCTCACCGGTGGCTCCGGCAGTTACGGCGGCGGCCTCTACTTCTATCTGAACAGCAGCGGCACCGTCAACAACTGCCTGTTTACCAACAACTACAGTTACCACACCGGTGGCGCCACGACTGCCTACGTCAACTGCAGCCCGGCCTTCAACAACTGCACCTTCCGGGACAACGAGGCGGGGCGATTCGGCGGCGCGGCGCTCAGCACCTATGACTGCTATGTCACCTTCACGGACTGCATCTTCGAAAACAACTTCGCGGCCAAGGGCGGTGGCGCGGTCGCCAGTTACCAGAGCACGACCTACATTCGCTGCGTCATCTCGGGGAACTCGGCCGCGGTCGCAGGTGGTATCTACTCGACGATTTTCCCCGAGTACCTGACGGATACCGTGGTCTGTGGGAACACCCCCACCCAGGTCGACGGCGAATGGGTCGATAACGGCGGCAATGTGATCGAGGAGATCTGTCCCAGCGACTGCCCAGGTGACGTTGATGGCAATGGCGAGGTCGGCGTCGACGACCTGCTGCTGCTCCTGGGTGAATACGGAACCGACTGCAGCAGCGGATGTGACAGCGACCTGGATGGCAATGGCGCCGTCAACGTTGATGACCTGCTGGAGATGCTGGGCTACTACGGGGATCAGTGCGGCTAGCGACTCGCCGACCTGGCCTTCCCGATTTCCGCTGCGAAACTGGCCACTGCCTCTGCAGCCAGCTTGCATGCCCTGTTTTCGGCATGCGGGGTGGATATTTGGCAATTTCGCCATTCAGATGGAAATCGAACATTGTGATGGTAGTTTGGGGCCCGATTGCTGATCGTCCCGTCGGACAGGATCTGATTCCATGACCGGCCAGTAGCAAAGGGGAAGACATGTCGTTGATGAATCAAGTAGTCGTTGGTGTCGTGACGTCGCTGCTTTGTATTGGAGTCACCCAGGGGGCCGGGGAGATTGCCGATTGCAACTCGAACAACGTCGACGATGCCATCGATATTGCGCAGGGCACGTCAACTGATTGCGACGGTGACCTGGTGCCGGATGAATGCCAGAATGACTGTGACGAGGACGGGATCCCCGATTCCTGCGAAATTCTGCAGGGGGCGGCAGATCAGGACGGCGATGGCCTGCCGGATGACTGCGAAGCCGACTGCAATGATAATGACATCGCGGACTTTCTCGACATTGAGTACGGGATTGAGGAGGATTGCGATGGTAACGGTGTGCCCGACTCCTGCGACTACTCCGCCCAGCAGATCCTGACGGCCGAATCGCCATATGCTGATTTCGGCCGACTGACTGCGATGGATGGCGAATACCTGGCGGTGGCCTCAGCAAGCGAGATCAGCATCTACAGGGTGGCGGACAGTGAACTGGCCTCCGTTGATGTTCTGCCAATCACAGGCGTAGACCATATCGACCTCGTCGGAACCGAACTGGTGGTCGGATGTGCAATCGAGCGCAAGGTCAAGTTCTTCACGATGGACGCCAGTTCGGGCCAATGGAGCCAATCAGGCGAAATCCACGAGCCGTCGATTGAGTACTTCGGCCGCCGGGTTTCCCTGGATGGTGACCAATTGGCGGTTGGGCCGGCCACAAACGGATACGCTCGGCCGCTTCGAGTCTATGACCGCGGAACGGATGGCCAATGGGCTGGCGTCACCGTTGATTCGCCCACGCTGTCTAGCGGCGGAGTCATTGCTCTTTCCGATGACACCCTGGCCTATGGGGGTCGTGGCAACCAGCTCAACGTGTACACCAAGGATGGCTCGGGCGACTGGAGCCTGGCCCTGTCGATTGAGAACGCACCTTGGGGAGGCGTTGATCTTTCCGGTGATTGGATGGCGGCCTACACCCAGCCGTACATCATCATCTGCGAGCGGGCGCTCAATGGAACCTGGGGAGTCAAGCAGTACATCGACTCGGGCAACATCAAACATCCCGTTAGCGTTGACATGTCCGGCGGGCGAGTCGTTTTCCTCGGAAACTCCAGCAGCAACTACTTGTACGACTCCTACTATCTGCAAGTGTTTGAATTGCAGCCAAATCGAACCTGGATGATGTCCCAGGAATTCAGGATGCCGGACGTCATCTACACCGATGACCGGGCGCCAGTACAGTTCGATCAGTCAACCGTCATCGTGGGCGCTTCAGACGATTTCCATCACCACGGTCTTGCTGGCGGCGATGGCTCCGTTGTCTCCTTCGATGCCAAACTGGACTGCAATGGAAACGGCGTGCCCGATTCCTGCGACTTCGACAACGGGACCAGTCTCGATATCGACGGCGACCAGAGGCCCGACGAATGCCAGTGCCTCTGTGACGTCAATCAGTCCGGCCACATCGATGTCGATGATGTCCTGTTGATCCTGAGCAACTGGGGTGGCACGGGCCCCCTGGCGGACGTCAATTACGACGGTGTCGTGGGTGTCAATGACATCCTCGCCCTGCTCAGTGCCTGGGACAGCTGCTGAGGGTGGCCAGACGAGCCTCTTGGGCATGAACGCCTGCGGCGGTGCAGGCATCAGGCGTGATTGACGGAAATATCGACTTCCTCCTGACAGATCCGGCCCCGTCCCGCGGATACGCAGGGACTGCGCAAGGTCCTGTTTTTCGGAGGAACATCGACCATGTCCACAATCGCTCAATCAGATTCACGCAAACTTCGTGTCTTCGGTGCCTTGTCGACCTTCTTCATCGGCATCGGCATCGTCTTCATGCTCGTCGGCGGTGCCTTCGTCGCCGCTGGAACCTGGACGGGCTTCTACGGCATGGAAACCGACCCCGAGATGTTCACCTTCGCACATGTCGGCACTGGTGCCCAGTCCATCTTTGCTGGGGCAATCTGGATCGTGATCGGCCTGGCGGTTCGCGAGGTCAGGGGCAGCCTGCTTCGCATTGAGAACTGGGCTGGCGCCACCGCACGGGACTAGCCGCACCCGACTCTTCGTTCACTCACCGCACCCCCGGGTCGATCGACCTGGGGGTGTTTCCCTTTGATCCACGAAACCGCACCAACGCTCCGCCCGCTGGCACCCCTGCTACCACCCGCCCGACCAACCACCCAGCCAGGCCACGATCACGAACACGATGTAGAGCGACATGATCACGATGGAACTGATGTTGGCCCCGCGCCTCGGGTCAGCTCGGTCATACGTGATGGCCTCGATCAAGATGATCACGAAGGCGATGATCACATTGCCCACGATCAGGTCCAGTGCCAGGCAGAGACCGAAAAGCAGGAGCAGGCCGACGACGATCCAGCCGGATGCCGTCTGTGGCATCCCCGGTTCCTTCCAGAACGGAACCCGGCCCATGGGCTCAGCTGCGGACGGCGGAGGGGTCACCCACCCGGGCGGCCGCCTGGAAACACGCCATCCGTTGTTCCAAATGGTCCATGGACAATCCACGCAGGCCCTCGAGGGCGAAGGCGCCGAGGGTGAAGCTGGCGCTGATGGTGCCCCAGGCCATCGCGGCCTGGAGATCCGGGAAGGCCCAACTGCCCCGGGAGGCGATCCAGCCCATGAAGCCGCCGGCAAAGGAATCGCCACAGCCCGTGGGATCAACCACCTGGGTCTCGTCAGCCGGGAACGCCGGCAGGACGGCGACATCGTCACCGCTCACCAGGACCGCGCCGTGCTCGCCCTTCTTGATGACCACAACCCGTGGTCCCATGTCCATGATCACGCGAGCGGCGGCAAAGGGATTGCGTTCCTCGGTCAGCAGGAGTGCCTCGGAGTCGTTGATCACCAGTCCATCGATGGCCCCCAGCAGGCTCACGAGATCCTCGCGAGCCGTGTTGATCCAGAGATCCATCGTGTCGGCCACCGTGAACTTCCGCGCGGGAAGATGATCCAGGAAGCCACGCTGCACGGCCGGATGCGTGTTGGCCAGGAAGACCACCTCGCTGTCCTGGAAGGACGCGGGGATCTCCGGCGGGGCTTCGCCCAGGACACCGATGTCGGTGAACAGGGTTTCCCGGTCATTCATGTTCTCGAGGTACTTGCCGCCCCAGCGGAAGGTCTTGGATCCGCCCCGGATCTCCAGCCCGGCCAGGTCGAGTCCCGGGAAGGACTCCAGCAGGGTCTTGTGATCCTCGGGCCAGTCATCCCCCACCGCGGCGACCACCCGGGTCGGCGTGTAGCAGGATGCGGCCGCGGCGAAGTAGGCGCACGAGCCGCCGGGAATGTCCTCGGCTGAACCAGAGGGCGTGTGAACGGTGTCGATACCAATTGTGCCGGTGACGATGAGTGACATGCGGGCAGTCTAGCAGGAGGCTGCAGTGGCCAGATGCGGCCTGCTAGACTCGCACCCATGCATGTCGAGGGCCAACCCATGAGGACGATCTGGCACGAGGATGGCCTCGTGCGGATCATCGACCAGACCTGGCTCCCGGCCCGGCTGGTCATCCGGGATCTCCCGGACGTGTCCGCCTGCGCCGAGGCCATCTCCACCATGCGGGTTCGCGGCGCCCCCTTGATCGGGGCCACCGCTGCCTGGGGCATGGCCCTGGCGATGCAGGTCGACCCGTCGGACACGGCGCTGGACGCGGCCGTGGACATGCTCACCGCGACGCGTCCCACCGCCGTCAACCTTCGCCATGCGCTGGAATCCATGGCGGCGATCCTGGCTCCCCTTCCAGCCGATCAGCGAGCCGAGGCGGCTGCTGATGCCGCCCACGCCTTCTGTGATGACGATGTGGAGATCAACCAGTCACTCGGGCGCCATGGGCTCCAGTTGCTGCGGGAAATGGCGGCGACCAAGCCCGCCGGCGAGCCCCTGAACATACTCACCCACTGCAATGCCGGTTGGCTGGCGACCGTGGACCGGGGCACCGCCACGGCACCGATCTATGCCGCCCATGAGGCAGGCATCCCGGTGCATGTCTGGGTCGACGAGACCCGTCCTCGAAACCAGGGGGCCTCCCTGACCTGCTGGGAACTGGGCCAGGAGGGCATCCCGCATCACCTCGTCGCCGACAATGCCGGCGGCCACCTGATGCAGCATGGCCGAGTCGACCTGGTGCTCGTCGGCACGGATCGAACAACCCGCACCGGTGACGTCTGCAACAAGATCGGGACCTACCTCAAGGCGCTCGCAGCCCGGGACAACGATGTCCCCTTCTGGGTGGCGCTTCCCACCTCGACGATCGATTTCCGACTGGATGACGGCATGTCCATCCCCATCGAGGAACGATCGGCCCAGGAAGTCCTGTCCTTCGCCGGCGTGGACGAGGGCCAGGTCCTTCGCCGCCTGCGGGTCGCCCCACCCGGAACGGCAGCCGTAAACCCCGCCTTTGATGTCACACCGGCTCACCTGGTTGATGGATACATCACCGAGCATGGCCTCGTCCGCCGGCAAGATGACCGTACTGCTGATGTCTTTGCTGATCTCACTCAACCCGGGAGCCCACGATGCTGATTGCCCAGCAGAATGTCGTCCGCCGCCGCAAACTGGTGGAGATCTGCCAGGAGATGCACCAGCGTGGCCTGGTTCGTGGAAAGGCGGGCAATGCCTCCGCCCGGGCCAGCTCCGGCGTGCTGATCACGCCGTCGGGCATCCCCTACGACGAGATGAAGCCCAGCGACATTCCACAGATTGATGATGACGGCCAACTCGTCGAATGCGAACTGCTGGGCACCTGCCCGCATGCCCCCAGCAGTGAATGGCATCTGCACACGGACCTGCTGCGGGCTCGCCCGGACATGAACGCCGTTCTGCACACGCACCCACCCTTCTGCACGACGCTGGCGGTGCTGGAAAAATCGATCCCGGCCATCCACTACATGATCGGAATCGTCGATGCGAACGAGATTCCCTGTGCGCCCTATCACACCTTCGGAACGGAAGAACTCTCCCGGGCGGTGGTCGAGACGATGGGCGACTGCCGGGCCTGCCTGCTGGCCCATCATGGTCTCGTCGTCGTCGCGCCTGATCTCGAGTCGGCGATGACACTCACCGTCGAGGTCGAATCACTGGCGGAGTTGTACTGGCGTTCGCTGGCAGTCGGCGAGCCGGCCGTTCTCGATGATGCCGAGATGCACCGCGTCCGCGAGAAGTTCGACAAGATGAACTACGGGCCGCAGTGACCTGGCGCGATCACGCCGCCACTTCGACCCCCGGATGAGGGTCGTCGGCTCGTGGAGCGTTCCGCTTTCAGCGGAGGGTCAGGCGGTGACGCTGGCGGTCATGGCCTCGAAGAGGCGATCAAGTGTTGCCTCGTTCTCCATGGCCATGATCAAATTGCGGAGATCATGACAAGTGGACTCGCCGACGACGGCGGTGCCCAGGGCATTGAACTTGACCGCGATTTCCTCTTCGGTCATCGGATCCCGGGGATCGCCCTTGGGAACATCGACCCGCTCGGTATGCGATGAACCGTCCTGCAGGGTGATGGTCACCTGGCTGGGCTGGAACTTCGGGAAGAGCGCCTCGAATTCCTCGTTGGGCACGACCTTGATCTTGTCCATGACCGGGATCAGGCCCGGGTCATCGATCCGCTCCTGCTTGAACTGCAGCGGCGTGACCATGCCGTCGACCAGGCCCACGGCCAGGGAGTACGGCAGCGAGTGATCGGCCGTCTCCTTGCTGGTGGGTCGGTACTTGGCCGGGTCGCCGAGGATGTCGGCCGCCCGGGCAATGACCTCGACCTTGATCTCGGTGATCTGGTCGGGGTCGAGATCGTGGGCCTTCACGATCTTCATCATGGCCGTCAGCGGTGCATGGCTGAGCGCCTCGATCGGGAAGGACTTCATGCCGCAGTCGAGAATCTTCCAGTGGCACTTGGGGCAGTGCGGAAGGCCATCGGTGAGCATGTCCAGGTGGAACTTGCCGCCGAACTTCTCGAAGCAGTGCACCAGACCTTCCTTGCCATCGATCACGTGCTCCGGGCCGGAGTAGCCGCGGGCAGCCAGCAAGGCGGCCTCGACGCCACAGCGGGTGGCCATGGGATCGACGGTGTTCTTCATGTTGGTGAGCTTGCCGGCCGTCACGGCTCCGAGGCACATCGACGGTGAGGCACTGATGCCGATGGCCTGCTGGATCTGCTCGGCACTGAGGCCCAGCATCCGGCCGGCCACGATCGGCGAGGCGATGCAGGTGATGGTGGCGTGATGCCAGCCGTACTCGCGGACACCGGGATCGCCGAACTCGGCGAGGCGCATCTCGATCTCGTGACCGATGCAGGTACCGAGGATGAGATCCTTGCCCGAGAGACCGTTCATCTCGCAGATGGACAACGCTGCGGGAATGATGTCCGACGGGTGGGCCGGATCAGCCTTCCAGTAGATGTCGTTGTAGTCCATCGCCCGGATGCACAGGGCATTGAGCATGGCCGCGGTGACCGGATCGGTCTTGAAGCCGGAACCGAAGACGGTGCAGGTCTCGGCCCCGCCCATGGCGCGGGAATGGTCCAGGAACATCTCGACGTCGTGCTGCAGCGAACCGCCCAGGGCACACCCGAACGAATCGAACAGGTACAGCTTGGCGCACTCGATGGCCTCGGGACTCAGGTCCTCGAAGGTGAGCTTGGAGGCCCACTCGGCCAGTTGCCAGGAGATGAAATCGGTATTGCTCTTGGACGTGTCGTGACCACCCATGGTTCTGCTTCCTTCCCGGGTCAGGCGTTGACGGTGCTCAGCTTGCGGGCGACTTCCTCGGCCACGACCGTGGTGGAATCGCCGTTGTCGCGACCCTTGACGTCATAGGTCCCGACGGTGCCTTCCTGGATGACCTCGGCCACGGCATTCTCCAGCCGGGCACCGGCCTCGGTCTCACCGAGCCAGTCGAGCATCATCTTGGCGGTCAGGAACATGGCCATGGGATTGACCTTGTTCTGGCCGAAGTGCTTGGGGGCACTGCCGTGGGTCGGCTCGAAGACGGCGTAGTCATCGCCGATGTTGGCCGCACAGGCGAACCCGAGACCGCCGACCAGGCCGGCGCACAGGTCGGAGATGATGTCGCCGAACATGTTCTCGGCCACGAGCACGTCGTAGTCGAAGGGCTTCATGACCAGCCACATGCACATGGCGTCGATGTTGGCTTCCCAGGAATCGATATCCGGATATTCCTTGGCGATCTCGCGGAAGGTCCGCGTCATGAGGCCGCCGGTCTCGCGAAGCACGTTGGGCTTCTCGACGAGGGTCACGGACTTGCGATTGAACTTCTTGGCGTACTCGAAGGACTGGCGGATGATGCTCTCGCAGCCCTGCTTGGACATGATTCGGGTGGACAGGGCCACGTTCTCAAGTCCCTTGTCCTTCCACTTGACCATCTTCGGGTTGTCGCACAGGGCGTCGTAGATCTTCTCGGGGAGCGGGAACCACTCCACGCCACCGTAGCTGCCCTCGGTGTTCTCACGGAAGACGACCATGTCGATGCCGTCACGGTGGTTGAGGGGGTTGCCCGGGTAGGCCTTGCACGGACGAAGGTTCGTGTGCAGGTTGAACATCTGGCGGAGCTTCACGATCGGGCTGAAGTAGACCAGGCCCTTGTCCTTGAGCTCGGGAGCCAGTTCCTCGTGAGCCTCGTCACGGGGCTTGCTGGTGATGGCGCCGAAGAGGGCACAATCGGTTTCCTTGAGGATATCGATGGTCCGCTGGGGCAGCGGATCGCCTTCCTTGCACCAGAACTCCCAGCCGATATCGGCGTGGACGTACTCCGCATCGAAGTTCATTGCATCCAGGACGATCCGGGTGGCGTCCATGACTTCATTACCGACGCCGTCTCCGGGCATCCAGGCGATCTTGTACTTGGCCATCTGCGTGAGCTCCTCAAAAGGGTAAGAGCCCCGCATTCTAGCAGCAGGATCGCGTCTTGACAGCCGCCTGCCACCCCCTTCCGGGGGGTCAGTTCCAGTCCGTGCCCCACTCCTCCAGGACCTCCAGGAGGTCGCCGATCCCGACCGAACCGTCGTCGTCGTGGTCGAAAATGCAGGGTCGCGGGCAGTCCTGGCCCCACCGCTCGATCACGGCGAGGATGTCGTTCACGTCGGTGCGATCATCGCCCGTGAGGTCACCGGGGACACCCATGCTGATGAACATGGTGCTGATGCCGCTGGCGTGGGCCGTGGCCGCCGGGCACTCGCAACTGTCAAAGTCGGATCGATACGCATTCCAGCAGGTCCGCTCGCCGGTGACCGGGTTGACCGCGGGATCGTGGCTGGCCTGGCCGGGGTTGGTGTAGAAGCCGCCCAGGCCCTGGTGCGTCATCAGGCAGTGGTAGGACAGGTGGTTGTTGAAGGCATAGGGCGTGGCCGGGTCCAGGTGATTCGAAAGCGGTGCACCGGACGGCCCGTTGGTCGCGGCCAGGAGTCGCGAGACCGGGGCCAGGCCCCAGGCATTTCCGATGGGAATGTCCGAGCCACTGTTGGTCAGGGACGGATCGCCACCGAAGAGATAGTTCACCCGGTCGTACTGGCACAGGGGATCGACCATGAAGTTGGGCCACTGGTTCGATCCGGAAGTGGCGTTGCCCTGGGCGCAGGATGTCGTCCCGCTCTCATCTCCCCACGTCCACTGGTTGCCATAGGAGTTCTTGAAGCAGACACCAGCCTGGTTGGATCCGGCCTGGCCGGCATCCAGCGGNGTCAGTTCGAGAGTCATGATGATCTTGGGCGGCGTTTCGCCGGGGTTCTTCAGTGACCACTGGTCAACGGCCGACAGCATCCGGGAGGCGAATGGCAGCCAGCCCTGAAGCGGCATGTCATAGGCACCCCAGTAATCCCCGCATGGACCGACGTTGAATGCGGACCAACTCGGCGCATTGGTGTTCTGGTTCGGCGGCCAGGCACCGATCGGGTTGTAGTAATACGGGTTGTATTCGACCTGCCCGTTGCCCGAGAAGTCAGGCGGGTAGAGCAGCCAGCCGCCATCGGGAAGCAGGCCATCGTTTTCTACCTGCGTGGGCGTGGGCGCAAACGTGGCCAGTTCAGCAAAGTTGATTCTCGTGTCCTGGTTCAGGCCGCCCATCGGCACGCCGTCCCCGGGCAGGATGAGCTGGGCCGCCGGCGCGGTCGTCATGGTCGGGCCGGCCATGTCGACCGACGTATTGTTCCGGAACGGGAGCTTCTTCCAGGTCCCCTTGGGCTGGACCAGCCCGATGGGCAGGGACTGGTAGGTGCCATAGGCCATGCGATCGGCGAACTGGAAGATGCAGTTGTTGATGTTGAAGTCGTCCACCGTCGGCGGGTCGACCTGGTAGCTCGCGTCGCCGGGTCCGGCCTGCGGATCCAGGCGGGCGCAATCACAGGTCCACGGCTCAGGGGTGTAGATCGGCGCATCATTGGTGCCGCCAGTCCGCCGTTGAACCTTGGCGGTCCCGAAGTGACTGTTGAACCGCCCGAAGGCGTTCTTGCTGCTGTCCTGTTCCCAGGCGGCATCCGACACGGTCGTGTCCAGGACTCCGAACCGTGGCGAGCAGAACCGATAGGCCTCCTGGCCCCAGACGCTCAGCGTCAGCGTCACGTGACCCGGTTGCGTGCCAGCGTTGTAATCATCGATCAGGCCCCTCGCGATACGGAGGGTCCGCCAGAAGGCATCCGCCACGTTGGCCGGAACGACCCAGTAGGAATCGACCATCGGGCCCTGCGGGCCGAGGCTGGAGTTGCTGTTCCACCAACTGACGTTCTTCAGGCAGTCCGGCGGCATGTCCTCGATACCCGGGTACTGGGTTCCCCAGGCCCACTTCTGCGTGGGCATCTGCTTGGGGCCGATCCCCTGGGGAGAGACCTTGTTCAACTGGAAGAGTTCGAGGTCCAGGTAGACATCGAGTTTCGGGTCCGGCCCGAGGTCACCCTGCTGATTGCAGTGCCGAGCGAAGTTGATGCACCGATTGACGAAATTCAGCGTCATCTTGACATCATCGACCTTGGATGGCGTGGCGTTATGTGGCCAGTGAATGCTCCAGCATCCGCCGCCGTAGGCGTCCTCTTCATCGGTGTCCGCGGGGGCCAGGTTGGTGGCCGTGCTCGGGTCGGCATTCATCTCCGTCAGGCCGCCGAAGTAGACCGAATCCGTCGGGTCCAGGTGCTGCGCCGATGACAGGATGCGTCCAAACCGGAGTGTCCGGAAGGAACTGAACATGAGCGAGACCGGGACGGGGTCCCCCGATACCGGCGCGATCATCTGCTTTACGTACGAGTAGAAGGCGTCGTAGGTCATGGCCTTGGCCGTGTCCACGCTGCCAAAGCAATCCGGGACATCCGAATCGGCGAGATCAGTCCAGGGCTCGAACTCATCCCGGCCGGTCGGGTCCAGTGAGGTGGCGATCACGAAGACGTCGCCATTATTCAGTCTCGCGCCGGTGGGCATGGCCACGACCGACTGGTCATCCGACACCAGGGCCCGGAGGTTCTTGAAACCGGTTCCGTTCTGGTTCGCCAGGATGGTGCTGGCCGGCATCAGGTAGGTGTTGTTGTCCGAGAGGGTCTCGAGGCAGGCGCCGTCGCCGAACCACTGCTGGGTCGAACTCCAGACGGCCGAGTCGAACCAGACGAAGACGCCTCGGCCATCACCGACCGTTCCATCCGCGACAGCCGGGGCCGTGGCGCACAGGATGGCGGTAGTTCCCAGGGCGACGGCGGAACGACGGGCGATCTTCCAGGCTGGCATCTGAGGTTCCCTCCCCACCGGATCAAGGGCGCGGTGGCCGCCCGGGTTCGATGGCTCGAACCTCCAGAATCCACTATGGAACCACTCCCGGGGCCAGTCAATATGCCGCAATGGGAAGTCGCGGAAGTTTCAGAACCGAGGCCGCATGATGTGATTCCCCGGCCCCATGGCCCTCAGGACAACCGGGCCCGGACGACATTCTCGGCCCCCCCGGCGACGATGATCTCCTGGGGCACCTCGCCCAGCGGCGAGAAGGGATAGGCCGTTCCGTCGAGGGTGATTGCGGAGGCCTCGAAGTCGATGACGGCATGTCCCGCCTCGATCGTCAGGCCACTGTTGCCGGCATGCGCATCGCGAAGATGAGCCACCAACTCGGGACTGGTCAGGCAGAGGAAGCCGTTGTTGATCGCATTGCGGACATAAGTCTGGCTGTAGGACTCCGCGATGACGCACGAGATGCCACGGATCTTCAGGCAGGTCGCCGCCTGTTCCCGGCTGGACCCCGTGCCGAAGTTCAGGCCGGCCACGATGATGTCGCCGGACTCCGACAGGTCGGCAAACGCCGGGTCGTAGTTTTCCATGGCGGCGGCGGCCATCTCGGCTTCCGTCACATCGTCGCGATAGGTCATCTTGCCGCTGTAGATGCCGTCGGTATTGAGATTGTCGACGGGCAGCCAGAGCAGTCGGCCCTCGACGCGTGTCGGGAAGCCCTCGAGGATTCTCGTCGTTCCACCCTGCGCCGGACGCGGGCCATGCACCGAGACTGTTGTTCCCAGCGTCGTGTCCTCGTAAGCCTCCGGGGCGCAGATGTAGCCCGCGACGGCCGAGGCGGCAACGACCGCCGGACTGGCCAGGTAGGCCTTGGCATCGCGCGATCCCATGCGACCCTTGAAGTTCCGGTTCGTGGCGCTGATCCCGACCTCGCCCGGCTCCAGGGTGCCGGCGCCCAGGCCGATGCAGGTTCCACAACCCGGGGGCAGGAAGTGCGCACCGGCACGCCCGAGGGTGTCCCAGTAGCCACGGGACTCCGCCTCCGCCTGGACATTGCCGCTGGCGGCCGCCACGTAGAAGTCAACACCATCGGCGACCTGCTTGCCGTCGACGACCGAGGCCGCCTCCGCGAGGTCTTCGAGCCGCGCGTTGACGCAGCTGAGCAGGTAGGCCTTGTTGACCTTCACGTGCTCACGCTCGATCTCCGGCAGGGCGTGCATCACCTTGACGTGATCGGGGCCCGAGACATGCGGGATCACCGTGGAGAGATCCAGTTCCAGTTCGACCGCGTAGTGACAGCCGGACTCGGCCTCGGGCCGCTGCTGGTACCACCGCTCGACGTCCTCGGGGGTGTATCGCGGCGTGTTCCGGCTGCCCAGCCATTCGGCCCGGGCATGGAGCCACTGCCGAAGGGTCTCATCAAAGGGGAAGACGCCGGCGAGGGCCCCCCACTCGGTCGTCATGTTGGCCACGCTCATGCGCTGGTCCATGGTCAGGCAGTCGACGCCCTCTCCCTGGAACTCGACCGCCATGTTCAGGACTTCATCGTTGTTGAACGCACCGCACAGGGCGATGATCACGTCCTTGCCGACGACGCCCGGGCGCAGGGCACCCGTCAACGTCACGCGAGCGACCTGGGGAACCTGCCACCAGGTTTCGCCGGTGGCCCAGATGGCGGCCGCATCAGTTCGAACCACCGGGGTGCCCAGGGCGGCGATGGCGCCGTAGAGATTGGAATGCGAATCGGAACCCACGACCATGCTGCCGGGCGTGACGTAGCCATACTCCACCATGACCTGGTGACTGATGCCGGTTCCCGCCGGATAGAAGTCGACGCCCTGCTCCCGGGCGAAGGATTCGATCTTGGCGTACTTGCCCAGGTTCTCGGGCGAGTGATTCTGGATGTCGTGATCAATCGCGAAGACCGGTTGTCCCGGGTTGTGCAGTCCCGAGGCACCGATGGACTGGAACTTCTTCATGACCGCCGACGTGTTGTCGTGGGTCATGATGTGCTTGGGGCGAATGCGGATGAAGTCTCCAGCAAGCGCCGGTTGCCCTTCCGCGAGTCCAACGGCATGAGCGGTCGCAATCTGTTCGATCAGTGAGCTTGGCATCGGTTCAGGATACCCAACGCCAAGCAGGTCGCGAAGGGCTCAGTCAAGCGGTCCTGGCCAGACCACTAAATTGGTGCCCGAGCGAGTTCCGGCCGGGGATGGGTGCTGTTCCAATTGGCCCACAGGGCCTGGAAATCGCTGTCATGGATCGAACTGAACTCGATTGCCGCCACGCCCTCGGGCCCGATGACCTGGGCCTGGATGGGCTGGAGGTGATGCCGCCTGCGGGTGGCGGCCCGAACGATCATGATCGCTTCATCGCAGGTCCAGGCCGCACCAGTTCGATTGCGAATGAAGCCGGGGCCGGCCAGCAGCGCTCGTGATTCCAGTCGAAGCCCTGGCACGAGGTTCCGAATCTGCGGGATCGTCACCAGGATATAGAGCATGACCGCCCCGACGGCCGCGGTGAACCAGAACGAGCCAACGAGCGAGATGAGGAGAAGGATGGCCAGGCCCACCAGGGCCGTCACACTGTCACGCGTGGTCCGCACCGGCCCACTGACGATGGGGACCGGCTCCTGCAGTTCCGATACCAGTTCGACATCCGTCACGGACGCCAGGAAGACTTTGTCGACGGCGGTACGCGGGCTTGATGCGTCGCCGAGGGCCTCGGTGAACCGGCGCCAGACCTCCCTGGCCTTCCGTCCGCGGCTCGGTCGCGTGGGCACGCGGGCCTGGGTCAGTGCCGCCAGCAGCGGCGCCTCGGGATGATCGCTGTAGAGGGGCGTCAGGAATCGCCGTGCCCTCATGAGGGCTCGCACGAACAGCGTCGGGACCAACGCGGCGATCGCGATCATCACGCCGACGAGGACATACCGGGGGACGCCAAGGCTGCTGTCATTTCCGGTGTCCCATGGCTCGAGGATGATCGCGATTGAAAACGACAACAGGTAGAAGTCGAGAATGAGCATCCCGAGGATCTTCAAGGGCACGTTTCGAACGCTTGATGGCAGCGGGACGATGCGGACATCGACCGGAAACACGCCTTCCTCAAGATGCTGGGCGAACAATCTCGCCGTCTCATGCAGATGTTCCCGATCCCGACGTGATTTCCTGAACCACGAAATCGGGACGACCACCATCAAGAAGATGACGAGGAGCCCCAGGAAGACGAGCAGGATGACCCCGAGGATCATGAGCCAACGCCATTGGGCTTTGGTTGGATTCGCGGCCAGCCGATCACGGTCGGTCCTTCCAATGCCGGGCCTTGCCGCGGAAGTGCACCATCAGAAGCCAGATCGCCAGGAACACGGGCCAGACCAGGTGCAACACACCATTCAGCAGGTACAGGGGTGAATCGGTGGCCGAAACGGAGTGGCCTTCCGATTGCTCCAGCAGCTTCCAAGCCATCGACGTGGCGTAGATGAACCAACCCACCGAGATCACCGCCCAGATACCGCCTGCCAGGATGGACCAGGTGACTCGAAAGGCCAGGAAGAAACCGATGACGACGCCGATCAAGGACAGTCCGATGCGTACCCAGCCCGCATACTGCAGGTAATCCGGACTCGGCATCGCATCGAGCAGTTGCTGCGCCGACTCAGCGGTTTCAACGCCCGAGAGACTCAGGATGCCCAGGGAGGCGCCGTGAATGACGCCGCCGATCGCAATCCCGATCTGGTTGCCGTCGATTCGCGTGGCGAGGCCCTGCAGTTCTTCGCCAACCGTGATCGTGGTCCAGCCATAGGCGACACCCAGCAGGCCAAGCAGACACATGGCCGTGCCCAGGACTCCCGCCCAGTACCCCTCTGACTTGGGGATCTGCGTCACGCGCGACGACCCAGGTACTTGGCGATGTCGAAGTCCACGAAGTCGGCATGGTGGAAGATGATCGACTCGATGCTCCGCTCGACCTTCTCGCCCTCGTGGGAGTGCGTGGCGATCATGTGCATGGCTTCCGGAGGAACGCCGTGCTTGTAGGCCATGGCGACGCCGCTGAAGGGATGACGAAGCGCCTCGCCGAAGGTGCCCTTGATGACGTTGCCGTCGGCATCCTTGTCGAACTCGAGGGGCTTGCCGCAGTCAGCCAGGAGGGCGCCGGCAATCAGGATGTCGCGGTTGATCGGAATATCGCAGGTGAAGGCGTTGTCGAGCACGTCGGCAATCGCGATGCACTGGCGGACGCACGAGTTGAGATGCTCGATGAACGTCATCTCGATGTCCCCGGCCAGCAGCGTGAACTTCACGGCTCGCAGTTCATCGAACGTCCACCCCTTGCCTCCGCAGCCCGTGGTGATGGCCTCGTTCCAGACCGCCGCAACCCGATCACGAAGATCTTCGCTGGCGATGTCCATGAGATTGGGAAACAGTTCGGCGATCTCGGCAGTTCCGTAGGTCATGAGAGTTCTTCCATCACTTCATTGAGCAGTCGGTCCATTTCAGCGCGAATCTTTTCCGAGGACATCTCGACGCCTCGGGTCGAAAGCGAACTCTCGACCATGCGAAGGACATCATCGTCCCCGGCTTCCTCGAAGTCCGAGCGGATGACTTCCTTGGCGAAGGCCTCGGCGTCCTCGCCCTCCATGCCCATCAGTCCGGCGGCCCACAGGCCCAGCCGATGGTTTCGTTTTGCCATGACCTTGAAGCGCATCTCCTGCTCGTGCGCAAACTTGTCTTCCATGGCCTTCTGTCGATCATCAAATCCACTCATGGTCGGTGGTCCTTCGTTGCGGGTTCCGCGATCCGAGAGTCGTCCAACTCAGTCAGCCTGATCCTGCCACGGTCTCGGGTCCGTGACCAGCAGGCTCCATTCCAGCCCATCAAGGTACTCCCCTTCCTTGCGGAACGCACCTCGGGTGAATCCCTCCGGGGTGAAGCCGTGTCGCTCCAGCAACCTGCCGGAAGCCGTGTTCTCGGGGTAGATGCCGGCCTGGAGACGGTGCAAGCCCATGGGGCCGAAAGCATGTTCGGCCATGGCCTGCAGGATTTCGCTGGCATAGCCCTGGCCTCGATACCGCTCATCCAGCAGGTAGCCCAGTTCGCCCTTGCGGTGCCTCCAGGACACGCTGATGCCGATCTCGCCGATGACTTCGCCCTCCGGGGATCCGAGGGAGGCCAGCAGGTTCAGGCACAGGCCCGAAGCGATCCGCTCGTACATGTTGGCGACCCGCCCCCTGGCGAAGGCCATGTCGGGCTGCCGGGGAATACTCGCGAGGCCCTCGAAGACGCCCGGGCTGCACCAGAGCTGATGCATGACCTCCACGTCGTCCATGGTGATTGGCCGAAGCACCAGGCGATCCGTGGTCAGCGGCATCGCCTCCAGGCCCAGTGACTGTGGCTCGGGGGGCGCAGACGGAGGCCACTTCTCCTTGAGCGCTGAGTAGTAGACGATGTCAGCGGGTTCGTCATTGACCAGGGCCCGCTGTCGCATCAGGCCCTCTCGTTCCATGCCGATCTTCTGCAGAACGCGACCCGAAGCCAGGTTGACCGTGCGGTGGTGCGCCTGGATCCGGATCACCGGTGTCGTGTCGAAGGCCCAGTTGAGGAACGCCCTTG
>JAKVBX010000001.1 GCA_022446795.1 Phycisphaerales bacterium | reverse complement strand
GCTGCTTCCGCTGAAGAAGATCCCGCCGCCGGCTTTGGCCGTGTTGCCCTCGATCGTGCAGTCGCTGATGGTGGGGTTGCTGCTTTCGATGCAGTAGATCCCGCCACCGCTGTTGGCCGTGTTGCCCTCGATCGTGCAGTTGGTGATGGTGGCGTTGCTGTTGTCCCAGCAATAGATCCCGCCGCCGGCGTCGTAGCCCGCGTTGCCCGAGATCTCGCAGCCGATGATGGTGGGGTTGCCGTTGTTCCCGCAGTAGATTCCGCCGCCGAAGGTGGCCGTGTTGCCCGAGATCGTGCAGCCGCTGATGGTGGGAGAGCTGCCGTTCATAATGATGAACCCGCCGCCTAAGATCCAGCCTTCATGAAGAGTTCCTGTTCCCCCAGTAATCACGAGGTCCTTGATGACGGTTCCGTCACCTTCACCGCTGTTGAACACGAACACACTGCCACCCTGCTGGGCATCGATGGTGGTCGCCAGCGATCCATCTCCATTGAGCGTGCCCTGGATGGTGATGGCCTTGCCGTCGGGGTTGAGGTTGGCCTCGTTGTAGGTGCCGGCCGCGATGTTGATCACGTCGCCATTGACGGACGCGCTGATTGCCGCCGCAATGGTGGGCTGATCACCCGGCACATTGATCGTGCCAGCGAAGGTTGCGGATGTTCCAACGAAAGCCAGTGACAGACCGGCGATGACAGCAGCGATGCGATTCATGGTTTCCCCTCCCAAGATGGAGTTGTGATCCCTCCATCATGGCGATTTGGCCGCCAGGATCAACACCCAGCCCGGCATCTCCGCCTTCCTGCCCCCCCGTGGCCCTTTGGCAGCACCGAGAAGGTCGGTGGGGTCAGCCGGGGACGATTCGTCGGACTGACATTGGTAGGCTTGGGTTAATCAATGGAGGACATCTGAGCATGAGTACTGAAGCGAGAATTGGGAAGATGGAACGGTCAATCAAGAGGCTTCGAATGAGCCTTGCTGTTGGCGTAGTTGCGGTCGGGTGTTTCGTGGCAGGTGGTTGGCAGGCGGCTCAGCCGGCGGCGAAGGTGATTGGCATTTCCACCAGCAAGATCGACAAATACACAGTCATCTACCGTCTGTGGAGTAATGGTGGAATCGACAGGCGGATGGTCTTGAATGTGGGTAGCAGAAAAGAGGATGTCCTCACTCAAGGGGGTCCTTGGCGAGTCATTGAGCAGCCGTAGCGCCGAGAAGGATCAGGCGGGCCGAGGGTGAAGACTGGTGGCCGAGGGCGACCCCGCAGCGGGTCGTCGAGGACGACAGGCGAAACCATCGTGGTTGCCTGAGCCTTCGAACGCCCGCTTCGTAAGCCAAGTGCGGCGCAAAGTGGAGCCGGGGGGATTCGAACCCCCGTGCCGAAACAGTCAACCCGCCGCGTCTACGCCGTGTAGTCGTCACTTTGCTCTCGCTCTTCGCGACGAGGAACGACACCCTTCGCGAAGACCATGACAGACGAATGTCTCATTCCGCGGAGGCCTGTCAGCCCGTTGGAACCAGCCCGATGTTTTCAGCCGCCACTCCATCGGGCGTCAAGTGACGGCTGTCGCGGGCCTAATCAGGCCGCGAGGGCATACTGCGTGTTGGCAGGTATGAGTTTTGCATCAGTTTTACGTGTCGCGATGCTCCACGACGGCGCAACGACGAGCCTTCCCTGCCCGGTCGATACCATTCGGCCCCTGATGTCAAAGAACGGCAGTCACCCGCGGGCGATGGCTGCGGCAATCCTTCATTATACGCGCGATCGGCCGTGGGTCAGATGCGTTCCCATCTTCGGGCCAACAGGCGGGCGATGACCATGAAAACGACGGTCATGCCGGCCAGGACCCCGAGGGGTGCGGCCATCGAGCCCAGCATCTCGCCCAGGGTGGTGGTGGCACTGCTGTACCAGAAGACCTCGAGGTATCCCTCGACGGACCAGGCATTGAAGGTGACCCACCAACTGATCTCGCGGACGATCTCGGGCATGACGAAGCGGGGCATCATGCTGCCACCCAGGGCACTCATGACCAGGATGATGACGGTGGAGATCCCGGCCAGCTGTCCGCGGGTTCGGCATGCCGTTGCCAGCAGCAGCCCCAGGGCGGAGGCGGCCGCGGCGGTGAAGAGCGTGATGACGATGCACGAGACGATGCGCGCACTCGTCCAGGGCCCCAGTCCGAAGACGAAGGTGGCGAACAGGTAGAGCGTGAACATGGACACCATGCCCATGATCGAGATCCAGATCCAGTTGGCCATCAGGAGCCGGGTCATGCCGAGAGGTGAACTGATCATCCGTTCCAGGATGCCGGCTTCCTGGTCTTCCAGCAACGAGCCCGAGGCGCCGGCGACGGAGAAGAGCAGGAACATGACACCGATGCCGGCGGCGTAGTAGGCGACCATCGATCGCTTTTCGCCGGACTGCTGCTTCTGGACATCCTCGACGGTGACGGGAACCAGGGCGGCATCGACCTTGGATTGGCCGCTGCCATCGGTGGTCGTGTCGGTCTGTTTGTCGGCGGCCTGGTCCGCGGCCATTTCCGCTTCCCAGTTCTTGATCGCGGCCTGCTGCTGGGGCGTGAGCGCACCACCGTACTTCTCGAACTCGGCCATGCCGGTCTCGATCATGGTGAAGCGATTGCCCTGCATGGCCGCGCCCTGGATCATGCCCGGGATCATCGTTCCGGCGATCGGGTTGGATGGATCGACCAGCACGAGGATGGGGGTCTTGGATTGACCGGAGAAGTCGATCTTGAATCCCTTGGGAATGATGATGGCGGCGTCGGCCTTGCCGTCACGGACGGTCTCGCGGGCCTGCTCGCTGGTCCAGGGAATGCTCGGGCCGTCATTGGTCGAGTGCGTCTCGCTGATGCGCATGCCGGCGCCGGAATCCTTGAGACTGGCGACCAGGGCCCGGGACCGTTCGGTCTGATCTTCGTCGACCACGATGGCGACGATGCGCGGGGCCTGTCCGCCACCCATGCCGCCACCGAAGATGCCCGCGAAGATCGCGAAGAAGATCACGGGCAGGATGAAGACCAGGGCCAGCGCGACGCGATCACGCAGCAGGATCTTGAGCTTCGCATTGATGACGGCGACGATCATTCCCGCAACTCCCGTCCGGTGAGATGAAGGAAGACGTCCTCGAGGGTGGGCGACTTGACCTCGATCCCCTCGATGGGCAGCTTGTTGCTGGCCAGTTCGTTGAGGACCACGGACAGTTCGTCGGCATTGTCGATCCGGCAGTCCAGGGTATGGCCGTCGACCGTCCAGCGATCGGAGGGCGGATGGACTTCGCCCGAGAGCGTGACCTGAACATGGCGACCGTCGCCGAAGTTCGCCGAGACCAGTTCCTCGAGCGTGCCATCGGCGATGGTGCGGCCGTGGTCGATGACGACCACGCGATCGGTGCAGCGAGCGGCCTCTTCCATCATGTGGGTGGTCAGCAGCAGGGCGGTTCCGCGGGCATGCAGTTCATCCAGCATCTCGTGGATGCGGGCGCGGCTCTGGGGATCGACGCCGACGGTGGGTTCATCGAGCAGCACGACATCGGGTTCATGAAGAACACCGCAGGCGATGTTGAGTCGTCGTTTCATGCCACCGGAGAAACCCTTGACGAGGTCCTGGCGACGATCGGCCAGGCCGGTCCAGTCGAGGGCTTCTTCCACGCGGTCGTTCAAGGCCTGTCCGGTCACGCGGTGGAGTCGACCGAAGAGACGCAGGTTTTCCTCGGCGCTCAGGGTGCCCTGGACCGCGAGATCCTGGGGGACCACGCCGAGGCGGTAGCGGGACTCGGTGGTCGCCGGGCTGCCGAAGAGTTCAACGGTGCCTTCGTCGAGGTCGGCCAGTCCACCAACGGCTCGGATCAGGGTGGTCTTTCCGGCGCCGTTGGGTCCGAGCAGGGCGATTCGTTCCCCGTTTTCGATATGGAATCCGGCGCCATCGAGGGCCTGGGTGTCGCCGAATCGCCGCCTGGCGTCACGGACGTCGAGGGCCCGCGTACTCACCCGAACGGGTTCCGGATGACGCCCTTGGCGGCGGGCATGATCGTGTTCAGGATGTTCTGCAGGATCTCGCCGGGCAGGCCGATCGCGTTGATCTCGGTCACGCGTGATGAGTCGTAGTGTTCGAGGACGGGCTTGGTTTCGTCGTGATACACCTTGATGCGGCGGCGGATGACGTCCTCGTCGGCGTCATCGGGTCGACCCTGCTGGTCGGCCCGCTTCTTCATGCGTTGGACCAGGGCGTCGCTGTCCTGGCAGACCAGGTGGATGACGCGAAGGACATCGACGTGTTCATCCAGGATGGCGGCCTGCTGGGCGCTCCGGGGGATGCCATCCAGCAGGAGCAGGTCGGAGTGGGGCCGGTAGTTGTTGGTGTCGATCAGGCCCTGGACGTATTGCTGCCAGAGCCGGCAGGTCAGTTCATCCGGGACCAGCAGGCCCTGGGTGGAGTACTTCAGGAACTCCTGGCCCAGTTCTGATTCTCGATCCAGACCCCGGAACATGTCGCCGGTGGCGAGGTGAACGAAGCCGGGAATGGCGCCAATCAGCTTGCCTTGTGTCCCTTTTCCGACGCCGGGTTGGCCAAAGAGCAGGATGGTCTTGAGCAGGTCAGCCATGGTTTGAGCAGGAGCCTCCGGGGGGTGGACGGGCTGCCTATGCCGTCGAGCAGGTTCTGGAGGGGGCAGTATCGCAGGACTGCCGGGCTTGGCAACCTGGCGAGGCCAGGCATGTGGTGAATCGACCGTAGGACTGGCCCCGGGGCCGTTGGACTCGTACTCTGGTCGATGTGAAGGGACTCACCAAGCGATGGCGGATGCCGCAGTCCAGCCCGGCCGGGCTGAACCTGCGGGAGCGGATCCTCTCGGCTCGAGGGCTTACTGATCCGGAGGCGGTGGCCGCCTTCCTGGAGCCCAGCCTGCAGGATGTGACCGAGCCCCAGCCCCTGCCCGGGATCGACGAGGCGGTGACCGTGCTGCTGGAGTCGCTGCAGTCCAATCGCCCGATCGCGATCTACGGGGATTACGACGTCGACGGGATCACCGCGACCGCGATCCTCTGGAACCTCATGAAGGCCATTGATCCGGAGGCCATGGTTTCGACCTATGTCCCGCACCGCCTCGAGGAAGGCTACGGCCTCAATGCCGAGGCCATGCAGTCACTGGCGGACAGTGGTGTGCGGACCGTCATCTCGGTCGATTGTGGCGTGACGGCCATCGAGGAAGCGGCCCTGGCTCGCACGCTTGGGATCGACCTGGTGATCACCGATCACCACCGCGTCCGGGACGACGGCCAACTACCCGACGCCGCGGCCATCGTGCACCCTTCCCTGCCCGGTGACGAGTATCCCTTCCCGCACCTGGCTGGTGCCGGTGTCGCCTGGAAGGTGGCGCTGCACCTGGCTCGTCGGGCCAGTGGGTCACGGGAAGTCGGCGACAACCTGCGGCTGGCGTTGATGGATGGACTGGCCCTGGCGGCGATGGGAACGATCGCCGATGTGATGCCGCTTCATGGTGAGAATCGCGTGATCGCGCACTTCGGCCTCCGTCACATGGCTGGCTGTCGGAACACCGGGGTTCGCGCCTTGCTGGCGGCCTCGGGCGGTGCCGGCGGTCGGCAGGATGCCCAGGTCGTCGGATTTCGACTCGGGCCACGGCTCAACGCCGCCGGGCGAATGGGGCATGCCCGCTCGGCCATGGAACTGTTCACGACGGCCGATGGACCGCGGGCAGCGGAACTGGCCCAGGAACTCTCTGCTCTGAATACGAAACGGCAGAAGGTGGAGCGGGCGATCTTCGAGCAGGCCCGCGAAATGGCCGTCGACCAGGGCATGACCGTGGCGGGCCGGCATGCCATCGTGCTGCGGCATGCCGACTGGCACCCGGGCGTGGTCGGCATCGTCTGTTCGCGACTCGTCGAGGCCTTCGGTCGCCCGACCATCCTGATGCAGGATGATGGTGACTGCTGTCGCGGTTCGGCCCGGAGTATCACGGGCTACTCGATCTACGAGGGGCTGGTGGCGTGCTCGGATTACCTGGAGACCTACGGCGGTCATGACATGGCCGCCGGCCTGAAGGTGACCAGTGAGTCATTCGATGATTTCGCCGAGGCCTTGATCACGCACGCCAGCGAGGCGATACCGCCCGAGGCGTTGATGCCGGAACTGTCCATCGATACCGAGGCCGATCGAAGTGAAGTGAATGTCCCGATGGTGTCACAGTTGACCGAGTTGCGTCCGTTCGGGCGCGGCAACCCGGCTCCGCGTGTCCTGCTCCGGGGCATGGAAGTCGTGCATGCCGTTCCATTCGGTCGGACTGACGATCACCTGAAACTGCACCTGAAGGATCCCGATGGCGGGGGCAGCCCGCTGCAGGCGATCTGGTGGGGGCAGGCGTCACGCTGTGATGAAGCCAAGCGTCGGATGATCCACGTCGTCGGCAAGTTGGAAATCGACGACTACAGCAAGCGAGAGTGCCTGGTCATCGACGACCTGGCCTGGGAGGAGCGAGGGTGATGATGATCGGTCTGTTGGTCCTGTGCGCGGCGGCCCCGGTCGACGTGGCGTCGTTGTCGGCACCGGTTCGCATCGAACTCGATGCGCGAAGCGTGCCGACGATCACGGCTTCGGACATGCTTGATGCGACCCGCGGCGAGGGTTTCATTCATGCACGCGACCGGTTCTTCCAGATGGACATGATGCGCCGCTTCGCAGCGGGGGAGATGGCGGCGCTGGCGGGTCGACTCGTGGTGGACATGGACAGGCAGGCGAGGGTGAACCGCGGGCGCGCAACCTGCGAGGCGATCTACGAGTCGCTGACTTCGGCGGAGCAGTCGATCCTGCTGGCCTATGCCGAGGGCGTCAATGCGGGCCTCGCGGCGATGGAGAAGAACCCGCCGGAGTACGCGATGTTCGGGGCCACCATGACGGCCTGGACCCCGGTGGATTCCCTGCTGGTGAACCTGAGCATGACGATGACCCTGACCGGCAGTTCCGACCAGGAACTCGATGCCTGGCCGGCGCATCGGTACCTGTCACCGGAGTGGTTGTCCTTTCTCCTGAGCCCGATCGACCCGCGTGATCGACCGATGATCACCGGGCCTGATGGTGCCGAAACCCTCCCGCCATTGCCTCCCGCGGGAACCACGATCGACCCGGGCGAACCGCCCGCTGGGGCGAACCCGAGGCGGGAGTTGCCCGGGTCCAACAATTGGGCCGTGGCCGGAAGTCGTACCCGTGATGGGGGCGCCTTGATGGCCAATGATCCGCACCTGTTGGTGACGCTGCCGGGGATCTGGTATCGCATTCGAATGCTGTGGCCGGATACGGACCTCATGGGGCTGTCACTTCCGGGATTGCCCGGGGTCGTGATCGGCACCAATGGCCATGTCGCCTGGGGGTTCACCAATGCCACGATTGACCGCCAGGACTACGTCATTGTCGAGGTCGATCCGGAGGACTCGTCACGCTATCGAGTACCGGGTGGCTGGGAGTCCTTCCAGGACCACGAGGATGTCATCGAGATCGCGGGCGGTGAATCGGAAGTGTTCACCTCGCGATGGACCCGGTGGGGGCCGGTGGTGAAAACGGATCACGAGGGTCGACCCATTGCCGTGTCCTGGACGGCCTTGAAACCCGAGTCGGTGAACATCAACATCGTCAAGATGGCCGATGCCCGCAACGTGGATGATGCGGTGGCGGTCATGCGCGGCTGGTACGGAGCGCCGCAGAATGTCGTGATGGCCGATTCCAGTGGCCGGATCGCGTGGGTGCTCTCGGGTTGGCTTCCCGCTCGTCGCGGATTCGATGGCCGGTCCCCGGTGTCCTGGGCAGATGGCACCCGTGGATGGGATGGACCGTTGGATGAATCCCTGCGGCCGGTGGTCATCGATCCACCCGATGGCGTGCTGTACACGGCGAACAACAGGATGGTCAATGCCGAGCGGGCCCGCTTGCTGGGCCACGAGTGGGCGACGCCGGATCGAGCCGAGCGGATCGGCGTCCTGCTGGGCGATCGCGGTGAGCTTGATGAGTCGGACATGCTGGAGATGCAGTTGGATACGGCGGCGCCGGCGCTGGAACTGTATAGAAGGATGGTCCTGGAATCGGTTCCGGAAGATCATCCCGACGAGATGGTCCGCCGGGCCCGGGAGTGGGTGGCGACCTGGAATGGGCGCTCGGATGCGGACCAGGTCGGGATGGGCATCCTGGATCGATACCGCCGATCGACCAGTCGGCATGTTCGCCGGTCACTGCTGACGCCACTGGTCGAACATGGAACGGCCGCCGCGATCATGACACCCGTGCCCTCGGGGCCGATTCGATTCGTGCTGGAGACGCAACCCGAGGCGCACCTGCCGGTGGGGTACGACTCGTGGTCCGACTTCAACCGTCGGCACTTCGAGGACGTGGTCAGCGAGATGGTTTCGAGCGAGGACGGGCTGGAAACACCCTGGGGCGAACGCAACATGTCCGTGGTGGCGCACCCCTTGATCACGGCGCTGCCGCCGTTCCTGCGTGATGCGATGTCGATTCGACAGCCCCAGTCCGGGTACTGGGGTTCGGTTCGGGTGGCTTCGTCACGCTTCGGAGCCAGTGCCCGGTTGGTGATCGATCCGGCGCATCCCGAGCGGGCCATTCTGCAGACCCCGGGTGGGCAGAGTGGTCATTACGACTCGCCGCATTGGGCGGACTTCCACGATGAATGGCATCGGGGTGAGCCTACGCCGTTGATGCCGGGGGCCACGGTCAAGACGATCGAACTGGTGCCTGGCCCAGCGGCGACGACCCCGTCCGAGTGAGTGGGTGACTACCAGGCGGCCAGTTCGCCGATGAGAACCTCGACCAGGTCCTTCATGGTGACGATGCCCAGTGGTTGTCCCGTGTCGGTGTCACGGATCACGGCCAGCGATTCCCGGTGATCGCGCAGGTGCGCGAGCGCGCCTTGCACGGCGTGATTGGAATCGATGAGCACGGCGGGACGGCTGAGTTCGGCCATGGGCGTGTCCGGGTGCAGCATCAGGTCAAGGACGGAAATGACGCCGGTGATCTGCCCCTGGGCATCCAGTACCGGAAGCCGGGTGTGCGGTTGGCTGGTAGCGGCATGCAGTCGAGTCTCGGCATCGGCATCGACGCTGATCGTCCGGACATCGGCCCACTCGATCATCTCGGAGACGACAGGTTGATCACGCAGCATGAGGGCGCGATCCACCAGGGCGGTCTGGGATTCGGTGAGCACGCCGATGGAGACGCCTTCCCGCAGGAGATTGGCCATCCGCTGGCGGGCCGGGACGACGGAGGAGTCATCATTCCCCAGCTTGCTGCCGACGGCGGCGACCAGTGGCGCCAGCCCGGTCCAGGTGAGGACGCGGCGGGTGCCTTCCAGCAGGCCGGCGCAGGAATAGGACCACCGATCGGTGTTCTCGCGGAACAGGTCCTTGGGCAGGACCTCGCCGAAGATGAACAGCAGCGGAACGAGAATGGCGGCATTGATCACCACCGACTGCCCGGGCGTGAAGCCGGACGCATCGAGCATGCTGGCGATGCCGTAACTGCTCAGGTAGTTGCAGATGTTGTTGGCCAGCAGGAGCACGGCAAGCATCACGGCCGGCCGACTGACGAGGCGTTTCAGGCTTCGAGCGCGGCGATGACCTTCGCTCGCTCGAACATCAAGCCGAACGCGGCTCAGCGTATAGAGGCCGGTCTCAGAACCGGAGTAGAAGGCGCTGCCGATGACTCCGACCAGCACGAAGAGGCCCATCAGGATCCAGCCGATGGTGGTCATGCTTCACCCCCGTGCTGGCGCAGCGAAACGAGGACCGTGGTGGCATGCCCCTGTTCGGCGTGATGGACTTCCAGGAGCAGGTCGTCCATCTCGATACGGTCGCCGGTTTCCGGCAGGCGACCCAGTCGAGCCGTGATGAACCCGCCCAGGGTGGTGGCATGGGTCTCGGATCCCAGTCGTCCCAGCGCATCGCGCAGGTGACGGACGCTGGTGTCACCATCGACGATCCACTGGCCGGGGCCCAGCGGTCGCGGCGGATTGCTGGTGGCGCTCATTGGTTCGGCAATGTCGCCGATGATCTCCTCGACGATGTCCTGCAGGGCGATGACGCCGGAGGTGCCGCCGTATTCATCGACGACCACGGCGAAGACGATTGCGTTCTCGCGGAACATCTCCAGGGCCCGTTCCAGGGTCGCCACTTCCGGGACGAAGGTCGCGGGCACCAGGCTCTCGGCGATGGGGGCCTCGGGACCACGTCGAAGCCAGTCCTTCACGGGCAGGACACCGACGATGTCGTCGAGATCCTCGCCGTGAACGGGTAGCCGGGTGAAGTGATGGCGCTCGATGAGCTTCCGGACCTGTTCCGGTGAGTCCTCGGCCTGGATGGTCACCATTCGCGTCCGGGGGGTCATGGCCCGCCGCACCGTCGTCCGGCCCAGTTGCATCACGTCGGAGAGCGTCTGCTGTTCGTCACGATCCACGACGCCCGAGGCGGATGACAGGGCGAGCAGTCGTTCCAGTTCATCGGCGGTGAGGCCGTCGGATGACCGTGAGACACCGGTGAGGCGGCTGATGGGCGTCACGATGGCGACATCCACGACGACCCGGAGCGGTACGATCGCCCGGTGAATCGTCAGCATGATGGGCGCGATGAAGGAAGAGAATCGTCGCGGCGAGGCGGCCGCGGCCATCTTGGGAAGGACCTCACCCAACAGCACGATGATCAGCAGTGAACCGATGGCCAACGCGAACTTGGCAAGCCAGCCCGGTGCCATCCACATCAGCAGTACGGAACTGATGACGAAGTAGAGAACATTGGCGGTCATGTTGCCCAGCAGCAGGGTGATGAGCAGCATGCGGGGCTGCTGGAGCAGTGACAGCGCCGCCTTCGCACCACCGCGACCGGTGCGGCGCATCTGCTGTCGCTGGGAGGCGTCGAGGGAGAACAGCGCCGTCTCCGAGCCGCTGAAGAACGCGCTCATGACGAGCACGAACGGCAGCAGGCACAGGAGAACGATGACGGTCACCTCCCCGGGGGCGGCGTCCGTCGATGCAAGGATGGAAGGCAGCATCATGGCCTCGGGATCAACCCCCAAGCAGTGATTGACTCAGTCCTCAAGCATGGGCCCGGAGGATCCGGCATCCTCGTCGCCGGCAATCGACGACCGCATGTCGGTATCGGCGATCACGTTCTTCATGCGGTAATAGTCCATGATGCCCATGTTGCCGCCGCGGAAGGCATCCGCCATGGCCTTGGGAATCTCGGCTTCCGCGAGGATGACCAGGGCCCGGTTCTTCTGGGCCTCGGCCTTGAACTCGGCTTCCTGGGCGACGGCCATGGCCCGTCGCTGCTCGGCCTTTGCCTGGAACCGCTTGGTATCCGCGCCGGCCTGGTCTGCCTGGAGGCGGGCACCGATGTTCTCGCCTACGTCGATGTCGGCGATGTCAATGGAGAGGATCTCGTAGGCCGTTCCCGCGTCGAGTCCCTTTTCCAGCACGGTTCGGGAGATGTTGTCGGGGTTCTCAAGCACCGCGAGGTGGTTGGCCGCGGAACCGATCGTCGAGACGATGCCCTCGCCGACACGGGCGATGATGGTCTCCTCGGTGGCACCACCGACGAGCTGGGCGATGTTGGTTCGCACGGTCACGCGGGCCCGGGCCTTCAGCTTGATGCCGTCCTTGGCCACGGCGTCGATGGTGCTCTTGCCACTCTCGGTGCTGGGACAGTCGATCACCTTCGGGTTCACCGAGGTGCGAACGGCCTCGAGGATGTCACGTCCAGCGAGGTCAATGGCGGTGGCCACGGGCCAGGACAGATCGATGCGAGCCTTGTCTGCTGCGATCAGGGATCGGACCACGTTGGTCACGCGACCACCGGCGAGGTAGTGCGACTCCAGCAGGGAGGTGGGCAGGTCGATACCGGCCTTCTTGGCCGTGATGCGATTCTCGACGATGACCCGGGGGCGGACCTTCCGGAATCGCATCATGATCAGATCGATGAACCGGACCGGCGCGCCGGAGATCCACGCCTGCACCCACAGCCCGATGTACTGAAAGAGGAACAGCACGATGATCAGGAGGATCAGGCCGCCAACGACGATGCCGCCGATGGCCCAGGGGCTCAGGGCCAGCAGTCCGGCTGAAATGGGAAGCATGGAAGTGGTCATGGGGTCAACTCTCCTCCGGATCGGTTCGGGGGGGAGATTCTATCTGATCACGCCGGGGGCCGATGCGGAAGGCCCGTAGGGCCCCTTAATCCCCGGCCGGCCGGACTTTCAGTTGATTGTCGTAGGCATCGGTCACGATCACGGATTGGCCGGCCTCGATGATCCCGTGTTCGGACAGGGCCTCCAGTCGCTGGTCGCCCAACCGGACGACGCCGACGGGACGCAACGGTGTTTCCGCGGTGGCGACTTGCCCGATATGCATGCTCAGGCGGCTGGCCCGCTGTTCACGTTCATGGGCGGAGGCGGCGTAGGCCTCCTCCGAGGTCCGGTCGAGGTCCATCTGATCGCCACCGAGGATCATCCGTCGACCCAGTGGAGAGTCGATCCACCAGCGGAACACGAGCCACACGAGCACCGGGCCGAACACGATTCCGATGCCCAGGGCCACGAGGCCGGCGGTGGTCGAGTGCAGGAAGAAGCACACGATCGATCCGACGACTGATGCCGCGCCGGCGATGGCGAGGATGCCGCCCGAGGGGACGAAGAGTTCCAGGAAGAGCAGGAATCCGGCGACGCCGACAAGAACGAAGGCCCACAGGAGCATGCCTTCGTTACCGGTTGCGGCCTGGGCCATCAGGGCAGTTGTCATGGATCCGTTGCCTCCACTTCAAGGACCAGTCCGGTCTTGACGACGCGGACTTCGACACCCGCATCGATCCAGCGACCCAAGGATACGGCGTCCATCAACTCATCGTCGATCCAGATCCGGCCCGCGGGTCGCAGCGCGGTCTCGCTGCGGCCAATGGTGCCGATGGGGACCTCGGAATGGGGCACCGTGGTGACGGCGTGGGAGTCGCCCTCCCCGAGTTGCGCCCGCAGGACGAACCCGCGGCCCAACTGGCCCTTGTGGATGTGCCGCGACAGGTACCAGATGATCAGGCCGGACAGGAAGGCGCCGGTCAGGACGACCAGGATGCCCTGGATGATGCCCTGCTGCATCTCGCCGTCCGTCATGTCACCCGACACGAAGGTGCCGATGATGCCCACCATCAGGAGTATGGCGCCGGTGATGCCGGCAATCAGGGTGCCGGGCATCAACAGGATCTCCATCGCGATCAGTCCGAGTCCCAGCAGTACGGCCAGCAGGTCCCACCATTCCGCCATGCCCGCCAGGGCTGGCGCGCCCACGAGCAAGGCCATCGCGATGAGCGATCCCCCGGCGAAGAGTCCGGTTCCCGGGAACGTCATCTCGACGAAGATGCAGACCAGGAAGATGATGACCAGCACGATGCGGACCGGCCAGCTCACGAGGAACTGCACGAACGACTCCGACCAGGACTGTCGGTAGTACCGGATCGTCGTCGCGCCGAGGAGGGCCTGGAGTTCCGCCTGGTCATTCACGGTCGACGCCACCAGTCCGTAGCGTTTCGCCTCGCCGGGCTTGAGCGTCAGCAGTCGATCGTCCGCGATCACCTGTCCCACGAGTGACCACTCCCCTTGGGCGGCCGCGTCCAGTCTCGGGCGGGAGGAGGGCAGCAACTGCTCGTAGGCGATCGAATCGACATCGGGTGTCGTATCGGCTTCAGCGAGGGCTTCGAACAGTGGCGAGAAGGTCATTTCGCCCTCGAGCTGGCCGGGATCCACCTGGACCATCTGCTCCGGTGGCGGTGTGCCGAAGAGTGATTCGTACTCCACCTGGTCGACGAAGATCAGTTCACCGGTGGTCGTGTTGCGCAGGAGCCACAGTTCCACTCCGACGCTGACGAAGGCCTGAACGAGTTGTTCGTCATAGTGGCGGCGTCGCGCCGAGTCGATGACTTCCGCCAGGATCGGAGCTTCAAGCTTGGCTCGCTCGGCCAGCGGGATCGGTCCCAGCGGGCTGACCGGGGCACTGTCCCCGAAGGTCGCATCGGGGGAGACCACGATCTCGCGACAGGCCAGTGCGATGATGGTGCCGGCCGAGAAGGCGTAGGGGTGAATCCACGCGATCGTGTTTGCCGGGGCGTCGTACTTGATCATCCGGCAGATCTCGAGCGTGGCCATCAACTCGCCACCGGGCGTATCGATCTCGAACACGATGGCCTGGGCCCCGTCGGCCATCGCCTGCTTGAGGCGACGATTCAGCGAGGTGGCGGTGACCTGGTCGATCGGACCCGTGATGGGGAGTACGGCGACGTCGGTGGCCTGCCGCCACGCCGGGACGGGGGCCGTGGGTGCCGGCGCCGCGGCCAGGCCCGACATCACGACAAGCCCCAGCAGCAGCAGGGGACCCGGGAACCGGGTTATGACAGATCGCTTCATTGGAGGTCATCAATTATAGAAGGCCACCGGATCGGCGGCTGCCCCGGGTGCTGGATCGGGCCTGCCGGTGGATTCAGCGGTCCTGCTTGAGCTGTTCGGCGAGCCGCAGTGCGAAGGACAGGATCATGACCATGGAATTGGCCTGTCCGGCCGTGACGAAGACCGAACTGCTCATCACGTACAGGTCCTCGAATCCATGCACCCGGCAGTTGGGATCGACCACGCCATCCTCGGCCCGCTCGGCCATCCGGGTCGTTCCGATCTGGTGGAATCCATCCCCGGGTTGTGATCGGACGTCTGCCTCAGGGTCGTCGCTGAAGTACTCCAGTCGACCGCAGTCATGTCGCTGGAGGTACTCGTCCCAGAAGCGGTGCGCCCGGACGATGCCCTCGAAGTCGCCGGCCTGGTACTGGACGTCAATGGCCAGTCGACGCATGCCCACGTCGTCGCGTTCATCCAAGAGACTGACACGGCTGTCGGGGTTGGGCATCTGCTCGCCCCAGTAGTACAGGTCGTAGATGTTCGACCGACTCGGCAGATGGAAGCCCGGCACCTTGCGTCGAGCGATGTATCGCTTGTAGCCGAAGGTCGGGATGAACTTGAGCGTCTTCCACCAGTCCCGGACCATGTTGCCGATGTGGGCCCGGGTGGCTCCCGGCTGTGATCCCTTGATCGCCGCTCGTCGGATCGCCTCGGGGGCCAGGTGCTTGCCCAGGCGTGAACTCAGCGACAGGTAGGCGAAGGACATGATGCCATTGCCGTGCGAGGGGTCGCTGATGCGGGAGTTCACCAGCCAGGACACGATGTTCGGCAACTGCTCGCGATGGAGGAACTCGCGGGAGAACGACAGCCGGCGGCGGAGATACACGCGGTCCTGGTCGCGGTCGAAACTGTAGACCGTGTCCCTGGGCGGCGTGCTGAAGTGGACGCGGGCAATGCGTCCACCGAGGTGACCGGTATAGAACCGTCCCAGCAGGCCGCTGTGATTGCCGATGCCTCCCTCGTGACGGCGATCGGAAGACAGCAGCAGTCGCGTGCTGTTCAGGCCACCACCGGTGATGACGTACCGCTCGCCTCGGAGGTGAACATCATGCCCGGCCAGCGTGCGGCCGTGGATTGACTTGACGCGATCGCCGGTATCGGTGGATTCGATCTCGGTGCAGGAGAGGCCGTGAACCAACCGGATACGAGTGGACTTCCGGAGGGCCTTGAGATACTCCCGGCCGAAGTTCGTCGGCAGCGACCACCGCTCGAGTGTCGAGGTCAGGATGTCGCCATCGGGCAGTCCCGGGACGATTGACGTCTGGGCGATTCCCGGGATCTGGTGCAGGTCATAGATGGGGCCACCACAGGAGAGGTACTCGCCGACCCGCGGGAAGTAGGGCACGAGCGACTCGTATGCCACTGGCCATGTCGAGTGGGGCATGTAGTCACGTTGGTCGAAGTCGACCGGGTCATAGGGCAGGCATCGGCCGCCCCAGATCACGGAGGCGCCGCCAACCTGCCGGCGCGTGCACTCGGACATGGGTGGATGACGTTCCGGTGTCGTGGGTCGGGTGTCTCCCAGTTCCTGGAGCGCCTCGGAGAAGCGGAGGCTGCCGCTCTCGATCAGCAGGACCTCGATGCCGGCCTGGTCCAGTTCGAGGGCCAGGACGATGCCGGCCGGTCCGGCACCGACGATCACGACGGGCGCGGTCAGGACGGCCTGGTCTTCAAGTTCGCCGGCGTCAATCAGCATGGTGGGCGGGGGCCCGGTCAATGACCCGGGAGATCACCGCTCGTTCCTCCTCCGACAACGGTGGCTGGTCGACGGCTTCCACATTGGCGTGGAGATTGGCTGGACTCATCATGCTCGGCAGGATGGACGAGACGCCATCCAGTTCCAACAGGAACCGGATGGCCAGTTGCGCGATGGATCGTTTTTCCTCGCCGGCGACAAAGACGTCTCCGCGGGCGAAGGGCTGCCTGGCCACGAGTCCCAGTCCCCGGTCACGGACCAGGGGCAGCAGTTGGTCAATGGGATCCTGGGCCAGGAGGTTGATCGTGACCTGGAAGGCGGACAGGTCGGTCACGTCTGAGTCCATGATCGCGAGCGCGGTGTCCAGTCTGCAGGAGACGCCCGCGTGGCGGATCTTGCCCTGTGCTCGAAGCGACTGAAGGGTCTCGAAGACCTCGGGTTGTCGGCAGATCGATGGCGGGGGATCGTGCAGGTAGTACAGGTCGATGTAGTCGGTTCCCAGCCGCCGAAGGCTGTCGTGAACACACTGTTCCACGTATTGGGCCTCGTGGTTCATGCTCTGCTGGGAGGCCATCACCCGGGTGGCGCCAGCCTTGACGCCCTTGAGCCGGGTCACCAGTGGGCGCACCAGCGGCTTGACCCACTGGATGGCCTTGAGCCGGGACGAGAACAGGTAGCCGCACTTGGACGCGATGACGACCTGGTCGCGGCAGCCGCTGAATACGCGGCCGATGACCTGCTCGCTGCCACCGACCCCATAGGAGTCGGCCGTATCGAAGAAGTTGATGCCCGCCTCGTGGGCCGCCCGCAGGGCGCGCTGCGAGGCTCGCACGCCTGATCGTGAGGCCACGGGGGCACATCCGAAGCCAAGGACGGACACGTTGAGATCGGTGGATCCGAGTTTCCGGTATTGCATGGCGACCGATTCCTGGGTGCGGTCAGGGGTGGCGCAGGTCGGTCACGCAGGCACCGTGCCGTATCGTGCGACGGCCTGGTCGGGCGGACAGGATTGTAGTGAGGCCCGGTGGACCGGGCAACGCAAGCGGTGAGCTCAGTCGAACATCGCCGTGTAGGTGATGTCGTGCGGATTATTCGGCGACGAGGCATGTTGCTGGACCACGTCGACGTGGGTCAGGAAGGCATCGCGACCGAGCAGGGACGCATCGGCGTTCCACGATCCCGTGGCATCAACCTGGGCGGCGTAGATGTTGTCGGCCTTCCAGGTTGACGAACCATCGTTCTCGAATTCCTGGTACTGGGCGGCCACCGGCCAGAAGTTCTCGCTGACCTCGGCATGGCCATCGCCGTAGACGATGATGCCTCGCCACTGGCCCTTGCGGCCGAAGAACTCGCTGGTGTTGGAGTCCTTGATGTTCTGCTCGTCACCATCGACGACGCCTCGGGTGCCCATCAGGGCGAAACTCGAGTTGGCCGCGCGATCCCAGGCGATGCGTCGTCGCTCTCCGCCCAGGGGCGTGATGGCGTACGAATTGTGGCAGTCGCCACCGGCCAGATCGTTGGTGTACTCGGGGTCCCAGAAGACACCGGGGCCACCGCCGGAGGGATAGGCGTCATAGACGTCGTAGTTGTAGTCCGTGTACGGATAGACGCCGGGGTTGGTGTCGACCTTGGAGTAGGTCGAGACCGGGTCGAAGAGCCGCTCCATGATGCACAGCGACATCATGTTGCCGTGATCATTGAGCGATCCATCTTCCTGCCCACGACCCTCGATGTAGCGGTCGACGCCACCACCGGTGTCGATGGGCAAACGCTGCACCAGGCCCGGAACCGGCTTTCGAAAATCATGCGACGCGGCGTAGCTGCTCCACCCCTGGACAATCGTCTTGGCCTGCTTCTGCTCTTCAAGCAGCTTGGCGGAACTCCTGGCGCCCGAGAGGGCGGGAAGGAGAATGCCCATCAGCACGGCGATGATCGTGATCACCACCAGCAGTTCGACGAGTGTAAAGGCGTTGCGGCGAGTAACGCGAGGCATGATGTTCTCCGGAACCGGACCTGGTGCGTGCGTTCAAAGACAATTCAGACGAACGACTCAGTCGTCAAGCGGCTCGTCATAGGTGTGGAGCACCAGGTTGTCGTTGGGAGACACCAGGCGGGAGTAGGTGCACCAGACGTCACCCTGCCGCATGGCTTCCTGGTCGCCGGGGTCGCCGGTCGAGAACTCGCAGTGGAACGTGTTGTCACGCTGGTAACCGGGAACACCGATGGCCTGCGTGTCGTACCGGGCCACGTCGGGGTAGAAGTTCCTGGCGACGTGGGTCGAACCCTCGGCGCAGACGAAGTGGCCCATGTAGACGTTGGCGGGGCCGTGCATCAGCAGGACCGGGCTGTTGAGGTAGTCCTCGTGGGTGGTGTCACCCTCGAAGGTGCCACGGCTGGTCCAGCAGATGGTGTCCATGCCGCCCGTGTCGCACCAGCGGGAACGCCGGTTGGCGCCGACCAGGGTGAGGTTGGCGAAGCTGCAGTGATCGGCATCGTCGTCATCGAGGCGGGTGCGGAACTCGCGGTCGAACCAGACGCCTTCGTGGGGACGGTGCTGGGTGTAGTCGTACGGCACGGGCTCGCCACCACCTTCGGTGATGATGCCCTTGACGCCGATGGTCGGGTTGATCTCAGCCGGGCTGACGAAGATCTCGGGCTCGGCATAGCGAGCACCGACCAGGATGGAGGCGATGGCGCCGGTGTAGTTCCGGTCCATCTGGGAAGGACCGACGCCGGCGATGTACTGGCCGTTGATCGCGGCACGCTCGAGCTCACCGGGGATCACGAATTCGCCGTCGTTCTCACTGGCGAAAACGGCGTTGGTCTGGTGGAGGCCACGAAGCTGGACCATTTCCTTCTTGGACTTGGCGCTTCGCATGGCTGACGACAGGGCCGGCAGCAGCAGGCCCATCAACAGGGCGATGATCGAAATCACGACCATCAGTTCGACTAGCGTGAATGCTCTTCGTTTCATAAGTAGTGTTCTCCGCTCGTGCATCTGGTGCAGGAATGAATGGGACGATAAACATGAAGACGGATCGGAAACCACCAACGTGGTGGGGCCGATTCGACAAGACTCGAACCAATTCGACCGTTCGCAGGGCTGGAGTCGGTGGACGCGTTCTTCTACCTATAAGAAGAGGCATCCGCCCGATGAGCCGGGGCTTGACGATCGACAGACCTCATCGCCGGACCAGGATGGCCGGAATGAGCCGTGTTTCGGGTTGTCTGCCGTCGAGACTCAGTGAAAAGCGGAAATAAAGCCGGGATCAGCCGTGGGAAAATGATCTGCTCGACAGGCGGCCGGCCCCACGAGCCGGTACTGGTAGCGTACCGTGGAGCGGCCCAAGGTCAAGTTTCCGTGCCTTTTGGCATGGGGAGAGGAGATGGCGTGGCTGGAATCATGCATACCCTCGATACGCTCGGAATCGTCCTTCCCGAGGCCCCCAAGCCGGTTGCGAGCTATGTTCCGGCTGTTCGGGCCGGTAATCTCCTTTATATCAGTGGTCAGGTGCCATTTCGGGACGGGAGCTTGGTTTTCACCGGGCCGGTGCCATCGAAAACCAGCCTGGAAGAGGCCCAGGAGGCGGCCAGGATCTGTGCGATCAATGCCCTGGCGGTGGCCCGAGGGGCATTGGATGGGGACCTGGACCGGGTCGAGCAGATCGTCCGACTGGGTGTCTTCGTGGCCTCTGATCCTTCATTTACGGATCAACCCAAGGTGGCCAATGGGGCCAGTGACCTGATGGTCGAGGTCTTTGGCCCGGCCGGGCAGCACGCGCGGGCGGCCGTGGGCTCCGTCTCGCTTCCACTTGGCGCGTCGGTCGAGGTGGAGATGATCCTCCAGGTCCGACCCTGATCCAGTTCCGCAGCGGTGAATTCGGGGCAGGTGCCTAGGCCATCAGGGCGACCAGGATGATCACGATGATCACCAGGACGATGTTGGCGACGAAGCTGGCCATGGCCAACGGGTTGTTGGCGAAGCCCTGGGAGTCCCGGCGTGTGACGGCGGCCGGGATTGCGGCCTCACCTGCCTGGGTATCGATGCGAACCGCCAGGCTGCTCAGGTCGACCTCGGGCCTGGCGAAGTGCGGGGCCTCGCCGCGTTGAACCAACTGGAGATCCTCCAGCAGGTCTGCGGTCGACTCGTACCGGTCCCGGCGGTCCTTCTCCAGCATCTTCTCGACGACCTGGCAGAACCCGGGCGACAAGGCCGGGTTCAGATCATCGGGATTCGTCAGCGTGGCGGAGAGGTGTCGACGCATGACCTCCGAGGGGTTCTTGCCATTGAAGGGGACCCGGCCGGTGATCATGTGATAACAGGTGGCTCCGAGCCCGTAGATGTCGGCCTGCGGGCCGATGTCGAGCGCCCCCCGGATCTGCTCCGGGCTGATGTAGAAGGGCGTGCCGTAGGCCTTTCCCTTCTCGGCCTGGGCCAGTTCGACGTCGTCCACCTTCCGGGCCAGTCCCAGGTCGGCGACCTTGATCGTGCCATTGGTGGTCAGCATCAGGTTCTTGGGCTTGATGTCCCTGTGAATCAGGCCCTTTTCGTGGGCATGCTGCAGGGCCTTGGCCGACTGGATCATGATGTTCAGCGCTTCGTCTTCCGGAATGCGCTTGGCTTCCTTGATCCGATCGAAGACGGTCGAGCCTTCAACGTACTCCATGACGAAGTAGTGGTTGTCGCCAGCCTGGCCCACGTCATAGGCCTGCACGATGTTGGCATGGTTCAGTTGCGCGGCGGCCTTGCCTTCCTCGTAGAACCGCCGGACATACTCGCGGTCCTCGGAGTATTTCTTGGGCAGGATCTTGATGGCGACCATCCGGCCCAGGCTCTTCTGCTCAGCCAGGACGACGTCTGCCATGGCCCCGGCTCCCAGCTTCTTGAGTACCTTGAATCCGGGAATCTGCTTCTGCGACTTGTTGGCTTCGAATTCGCGACGGAGCCGGTCCAATTGCCGCCGAGTGACGAAGTCATGTTCGATGAGCGCATCTTCAAGCGTGCCCACATCTCCCTCGTCTCGGGTGGCCAGGACCTCATTGCTGCACTGCTGTAACTCCTCGTCCGTGATCAGGCCATGGTCCACCACCAGCTTGCCCAGCATGGTCTCGAAGCCGGCACTGGACTGGCCAGACATGCTCTCGTTTGCTGGTGCAGGAGGAGCGTCGGCGGGACGCGGCTCATTGTCAGGGGTGGATGAGGTCATTGATGCGGACCGGGAGCCCGGCCAGGGCGGTCTCGAAGGATCTTGAAGAGGGGGAGTATGCCCCAAACAGGGCATTCGTGCGACTCTAGGTATCATGACGCGTTGCTGCGAATCGGCAAGGGATCCCTTCAGAGTGGGGCATGGGCGGCAAAATGACGGCACAACGGGTCCTTCTTATACGCCCCAGCGCCCTCGGAGACGTCTGCCGGACGGTACCCGTCCTGGCGAGCCTGGCCCGTCACTGGCCGGATTCGACCTTCGGCTGGCTGGTCCAGGACGGATTCGAGGACGCGATTCGTTGCCATCCCGATCTTGATGAAGTCGTGGTGTTCCCGCGGAAGGACTTCAAGCGATGGTCGACCCGGCCGACGGTCCTGGCGCGGTCGGTGAAATGGATGGCGGGCTTGAGACGGGGACGGTGGGATTGCGTCGTCGATTGCCAGGGTCTTGTTCGCAGCGGATTGATGTCGTTGGCAAGCGGGGCCCGGTGTCGAGTGGGTGATCGACATGGCCGGGAAGGCGCCTGGCTGGCCTACAACCGTCGCGTGAAGACCCGGGACCTGGACCACACGGTTGATCGCATGTTGAAACTCCTGGATCCGCTGGGCGTGGAACCGATTCATGACATGCGGCTGTATCCGCCGCCGGAAGCAATCGAGGCGTGGACCGCGAGCCGGCAGGAACTCGGCGTGGATGGCGCGTACTTCGCCCTGGCCACGACGACCCGGTGGCCAAGCAAGGCCTGGCCGGATGACCACTGGGTGTCCTACGTGCAGTCGCTCGGCGATCGGGCCCCGAAGTCCTTCGTGCTGCTGGGGAGCCCATCGGAACAGGAGGCGGTCGGCCGACTGGCGGGTCGGCTTCGTGATGAGGCCGGCGTCGTGGTGCATGATCTGTCCGGCCGGACGTCGGTTGGTGATGTCATGGCCGTGATCGCTTCGGCTCGGCTGACGGTCGCCAACGACACGGCGGCACTCCACATGGCGGTGGGCCTGGGTGGACGATGCGTCGGGCTGTTCGGTCCGACTGATCCTGCCCGGGTTGGTCCCTATGGGCTGGCGGACCGTGTCGTCTACGCGCCGCCATCTTCCCGGGTGAACTATCGCGATGCCCGGATCGGTGACCAACTGATGCGGCAGGTTTCGGTTGACGAGGTGGTGGCGGTCACGGTGCGGGTGCTGGAGGAGACGGCGAACGACAGCGAGGCGGCCGCATGACCTGGCAGGAGCCGATCATCCTGGCCAGTGGATCGCCACGGCGTCGACAACTGCTGGAGTCCTCCGGTTGGCAGGTGTCGGTCCATCCGCCTCATGTGGATGACGGGCAACTCGACAGTCGCGATGTCCCGGCCCGGGCCTGGGTGGCGGCGATGGCCTGGTTCAAGGCCCGATCGGTGCTGCAGGAGATCGCAACACGATCCAGCGGGACGATCCTGTCCGCGGACACGGTGTGCGAACTGGATGAAGAGGTCATCGGACAGCCGCCGGATGCGGATGCCGCGCGCACGATGATCCGGAAGTTCCGAAACCGATCACATCGGGTTTTGACCGGGGTCTGCCTGCTGACGACCGACGGGGTGCGGCGCGAGATCTTCGCGGATACCGCGGAGGTCACCATGGGCGCCTTGTCGGATGAGGCGATCGAGACCTACCTGGCCACCGACGGTTGGCGCGGGAAGGCGGGCGGCTACAACCTGTTCGATCGCGTTGCCGATGGTTGGCCCCTGGAGTGGATCGGCGACGAGAGCACGGTCGTGGGTCTCCCCATGCGTCGACTGCAGAAGATCTTCCCGGCACATGAGCCCCTGGACGGACACGCCTGAGCATGTCGCTTCAACCACTCAAGCAGGTGGCCTCGACGCTCTACACGGCAGCCGTGCAGTGGCGGAATCGCCGTTTCGACCGGGGCGTGGGAATCTCGCAGATCGACCGGCCGGTGATTTCCGTCGGGAATCTCTCGATGGGTGGCACCGGCAAGACGCCAATGGTCCGGTGGATCGTCGAGCATCTTTCGACGATGGGCGTCGTCCCGGCCGTGGTCACGCGTGGGTACGGGGCCAGGCCGGGCCAGGAAGCGGACGAGGTCCTGGAGTATCGCGATGCGCTTCCCAACATGCCGATCTTCATCGGCGGTGATCGCGTGGGTGTGCTTCGTCGGGACCTGCCGTCGCATCCGGAGGTGGACTGCATCGTCATGGACGATGGCTTTCAGCACCGGCGGCTTCATCGGGATCTCGATCTCGTCCTGGTCTCGGCACACGAGTCACTCGAGTCATGTGCGGTGCTGCCCGCGGGCCGGTTGCGAGAGCCACCGGGCAACCTGCAGCGAGCGGATGCCATCATCGTCACGGGCTCCCGCGTCATCGACGGTGCGTTGGCGGCTCGCATTGAATCCCTGAATGGTCTTCCACCCGTCGCCTGGTGCGGCCACGCGTGGTCGAGCCTGACGCTCATCGAGGCGGAATCCGTTCGTGACGTGGATATCGACTGGTTGCACCGCAAGCGTGTCGTCGTGCGACTGGGCATCGGATCTCCCGAGACGGTGCGAAGCCAACTCCGGGTTCTCGGTGCAACCATTGCGGGGGAACGGCCGGTTCGTGATCACCAGCCCTTCGGACAGGCCGAGGCGGCCTTCCTGACGGAGGTTCTCGATGCCGATGCCATCCTGATGACGGCCAAGGACTGGGTCAAGGCACGTGACGTGATAGACTTGCGTCAGTTGCAGGTTCCGATCGTGATCCCGCAACTGGAACTCCGGTTCCTGGAGGGCGAAGCCGCCCTGGGTCAGTTGATTCACGACGCGGTCGTGGACCACGAGAACATGGATCTTTCGGACACCGTGGAATGACGACGCTGCTGGACAAGGTTGCGGGCTTCCGTTCGTTTCGAGCCCTGCTCGTCGGGGACTTCATGCTGGATGAGATCATCCACGGTGACGCAGGCCGACTGAGTCCTGATGCACCGGTGCCGGTACTCAAGGCGGAACGCGAGGAGCGATCGCCGGGCGGTGCCGCGCATGTCGCACGATGCCTGGTGGCCCTGGGTGGCGAGGTGACCTGTTGCGGCGTCATCGGAGATGACGACGCCGCGTCAGCATTGAAGGCTGGACTGGAGGCCGCCGGCGTGGGGTCCGACGGTCTGCTGACCGATTCGAGCCGACCGACAACGGTCAAGCGCAGCCTCGTCGGTCTGGCCCAGCATCGTCATCCACAGAAGATGTTCCGACTCGACATCGAGTCCCAGGAACCACTGTCGGATGACATTGAACAGACGCTCGTCAGCATGATCGAGGCTCGGATGGACCAGGTCGACGTCGTCTGCATCGAGGACTACAACAAGGGTGTCTGTACGCCACGGGTCTGCTCAGCGGTCATCGAGGCGGCCAAGCGGATCGGGGCGGAAGTGATCGTCGACCCGGCGTTGCTGGAGGACTACGGCAAGTACCGCGGGGCCACGTCGATCACGCCCAACCGAACGGAAGCAGAACTGGCGACCGGTGGTGTCGCGACGGCGGCCGAGGCGGCCGAGGTGTTGTCTGAGCAGATCGGTTGCGAGGCGGTCGTGCTGACGCTGGACAAGGATGGTGCGCTGCTGCTGTGCCGGGGAGAGACGCCGGCGGTCATCCCGACGGAAGCACGATCCGTCTATGACGTGACCGGTGCCGGTGATGTGGTGATCGCTGCGTTGTCCGCCGCACGAGCCAACAAGATGAACTGGGCTGACGCGACCCGCTTCGCCAACGCGGCGGCCGGCCTGGAGGTCGAGTGCTTCGGTACGCGACCGATTCCACTGGCCGAGGTCCAGCGGGAGATCCTCCGGCGACAGAAGCCGGTGGCCGACAAGGTCCGAACGGATGATGAACTGTCGGTGGAGTTGGCGGTGCATCGCCAGGCCGGGCAGCGGATCGTCCTGACCAACGGGTGCTTCGACGTGATTCATGCCGGGCACGTGGCCTATCTCCGCGATGCCAAGAACCAGGGAGATGTGCTGGTCGTGGGCATCAATGTCGACGACCAGGTCACCGCCATGAAGGGCGACGGCCGGCCCGTCTACACGCTCGCCGACCGGATGGCGATCCTCTCGGAACTGGCCTGCGTGGACTACGTGATTCCATTCGAGGAGCCGACCTCGCATCGGCTGATCGAATCGGTCATGCCGGATCTGTTCGTGAAGGGCGGCGATTACGCTCCCGATGAGATCAACGAGTACGAACTGGTGAAGCAACTCGGGATCGAGTGCCGCGTGCTGTCGCACCGTCCCGGCCTGGGCAGCAGCGACGTGGTCGAACATCTTCGTCGCACGTGAGGTTCCGGCATGTCCCGCCCATATGACAAGGCACGTGACTTCGACAACCAGTGTCGAATCTGGAAGGAAGTCGGCTGGTTTATCGAGGGCGATCGTGGCAAGAAGGCGATGTCGTGCTACCACGAGGCGTCCGAAACGCTTGTCGAAGACGTTCATGGTGAGATGGAAGTGGGGGCCAGCCGATGCCCGGCGATCTTCTGGCACCAGGGAACACCGCTTTCGGCTGTTGTCGTCGTCGGGGTGTACGCGGGTCGAGTGGGTCGCCAGCAGGGGCACGCGCTCAAGCTGACGGCCGAGTCGGTGGCCCAGGCGGCCAACGAGGGCGCATGTGTCGCCTCGCTGGGCATATTCGACCAGGGCTATTACGACCGAGTGGGATTCGGGAACGGTTCCTACATTCGCCGAATGACGATCGATCCCAAGTCACTCCAGGTGGAGCCGCTGCAGCGTGCGCCACATCGCCTGGGCCCGGATGACTACAAGGAGATGCACGCCGCTCGACTTCAACGGCGACCGGCCCATGGTCGGGTCGACGTATTGCCGCCGGGTATCACAGGCATCGAATGCCTTGAAGCCGAAGGGGGCTTTGGACTGGGATTCCGCGATGCTGATGGTGTGTTGACACATCACGTGTGGCTGGCGTCCTACGGCAAGGATGAATTCGGTCCGTATGGCGTCGAGTGGATGGTGTGGAATACGAGGTCGCAGTTCATGGAGTTGATGGCGGCTCTGCGCAGCCTCGGTGACCAGGTCCGCGGGATCAGGATTTCGGATCCGCCGGAGGTTCAGGTTCAGCAACTGCTCTCTCGGCCATTTCGGGTTTCGGATCGATCCCGGGGCAGCGAGTTCGAGTCTCGCAACAGCTCCTGGGCCTACCAGCAACATCGCATCTGTGATCTGCCGCGGTGTGTCGAGGCCTTCAGTCTTCCGGGAACACCGGTTCAGTTCAACTTGCGACTGGACGATCCGATCGAGGCGGTTTTGCCATCGGACGCTCCATGGACCGGGTGTGGCGGCGATTGGGTGATCACGTTGGGCGAGAAGTCCTGGGCGGAACCCGGGCATGACAAGAGTCTCCCGATCATGGAGACCGGGGTCGGCACGTTCACTCGACTGTGGCTCGGGGTCACGGCGGTCTCGGGCCTGGCGATCACCGATGAGATCGAGGCGCCGGCCCAGTTGATCGATCGACTGGATGCGCTGGTTCGCCTGCCGCGTCCCCTGACCGACTGGGACTACTGAATACCAAGCAGGTCGTGCACCGCTGCAGCCGCGGCGTCCGGTTCCGTGACCATCGGATCCAACGGGAGCCGAACGACGTCGAACTTCGCACGGATATCGATGCCTCTCGGGTCGATGCCCACCAGGCGGGGATCCTCGGCTTCGACATCCAGTTGCTGCGCGATGGCGGCACGGATGGCATCGGCATGCGACCGGTTGATCTCACCACAGAGGCGAGGTTCGACCTCGGACAGTGGGTTGTCCTGTTCAAGGCCCTCGCCGTCGATCACCATGCCGTGGAATCGGGCGAGGTCCAGTGACATGAGGACCCAGTGCACGTCGGGCGGATCACCGTGGTAGATGCGCCATCGGTCCGACAGGGCGCCGGCCGGGCTGTCCTCTTCAAAGGACTCGAGCGAGACAAGGACTTCCATCGCCGACTCGTCGGCCACGGGGATATGGAGCACGGTCTCGGCCGCCTGGAGCATCGCCACCATGACCGGGGCGACGATCCGGCCATCATTGGCAAAGACGTAGCGGATGGGGCGGATGTGCTCGTCAAAGCGGAAATCCGCGGTGGTCCAGGTATGCAGGTGGGTCACGGCCTGCTCGAGAATGACGGCTTCGTCGGTGCACATGGACGGGAGTCTACGCCGGTACCATCTCCGTCGTGGCCCTGATCGCCGTCTCCATCGCCGTGACCGACCCCGCCAACGTGACCGGTGCGCTCGAGGCGGTGGGTGCGAGTGGTGCCAACCTCGTGGAATGGCGAGTGGACACGCTGGCCACGGATGAGGCCGGGCGACGAGCCTGTCGATCGCTGGTCGAAGCCTCGCCCCTGCCGTGCATCCTCACGTGCCGATTGGCCGAGGAAGGCGGGGCCTACACCGGGGACGAGGCGGATCGCATCGAGTTGATCGAGTCGCTGGTGACCGCTGGGGTCGTACCGAGGTACCTGGACATCGAGGCCGTGGCCTGGCACCGGGATGACGGTCTCCGCGAGGCGGTTGGTCGGCTGCTCGATGCCGGGGAATGCGGGCTCGTCCTGTCGACGCATGACTTCGATGGTCGTCCACGGGACCTGGCCCGAAGACTGGATGGGATGTGGTCGGCTGATCGCGTGTCAGTCGTCAAGGCGGCCTGGCGAGCGCGTTCGATACGCGATTCACTGGAGGCATTCGAGTTGTTGTCTGACGCAGGTGGTCCCATGATCGCGCTCTGCATGGATCGCTTCGGCGTCATGAGCCGTGTCCTGGCGGGGAAGTTCGGTGGGTTGCTGACCTTCGCGGCCCTGGACGAGGCTGGATCGACGGCGCCGGGGCAGCCCACGCTTGGTGACCTGCGTGATCGATATCGCTTCGATGCGATTGCACCGACGACGAAGGTCTATGGAATCGTGGGTGATCCGCTGGGACATTCGCTGAGCCCNTTGGTGCACAACGCCGGNTTCACCGCCGTCGGTCATGACGGCGTGATGGTGCCGATGCCNGTCATCGAGGGTTGGGAGTCGTTCAAGGCCTCGGTCGCGACGATGCTGGACCAGCGGAGCCTGGACCTGTCGGGCGTGTGCGTGACACTGCCGCACAAGGAGAACCTCGTGCGTTTCGTCAGGGAAGCCGGTGGAACGCTGACGCCGATCGTCGAACGATCCGGCGCTGCCAACACCATGGTGGTTCAACCGGACGGTTCCCTCGTGGCGGACAACACCGATGTGCTTGGGATCGTGGATCCACTTCAGGCGTGCCTTTCGCTGGAGGGCGCCCGGGCAGCCGTGCTGGGCGCCGGTGGTGCGGCGCGAGCGGCGGTTGCGGGCCTGCTGGAGGCCGGCGCGGAGGTGGTCGTGTACAACCGAACTCACGAGCGGGCCGCCGCACTGGTCGAGCGGATGGCCGCGAGTGGATCGTTCGCAGGTTCATTGGAGGCTCGAGCGGGGGGCCCCCGGCAGGACGATGACTTCCAGGTCATCGTCAATGCAACATCCGTTGGAATGCAGGGTGGTCCTGAGCCCGATGCCTGTTCGTTGGAGGCGCTTGGTGGCGATCCTGCTGCAATTCAACCGGGGGTGGTCGTCTTCGAGACCGTGTATGCCCCTCGAGAGACACCACTGGTTCAACTGGCTACTGCCCGAGGCGCCAGGGTCATTACCGGGGACGAGATGTTCCTGGCCCAGGCGGTGGGACAATTCCGAGCCTGGACGGGGCAGGATCCTCCATTGGCCAGTTGGCGGGCCTTGCTGGGTTGAAAACCGGTGTTTTCGGCGCCGCTGGGGTGTCGTTATCCGTTTTTTTCGGTTCGGGCTGGAAATTGGTCCGGGCATGGCGTTTCCTCCATGCCCCCGGGTGGGATGCTCGGGCAGGCCTTTTACTGATCAAGGAGACTCGTCGTCATGTTGACCCTCGCACTTTCTTCTGTCGCCAGCATGGGCCTGGCCGTCGGCATGGTCCAGGACGACCAACGCACCATGGAGTTTCCCGTGGACTTTCCCGGTGGCACCGTCACCGAGTTTGTCGAGTACTCCCAGGAACTGGTGCCGAACTTGAATGTCATTGTCGATGAGGACACCGCGGACCTTGAACTGCCGGCTTTTCGCGTGACGCTTGAGGGGGAGTCGGACCTCGAATTCGCGAGCCAGTTGATGACGGAACTCATGCCAAGCCTGCTGATCGAACAGATGACGGGCATCGGCCCAGTTCCCCTGCTTGAGGTTGATGAGCAGTTCTTCGGTGCTGGCGAGAAACTCGGCAACATCCTGTTCCGGGTTTCCATCTCCATGGAGAAGCAGCAATACGACGGTCTGCTGGGCAAGCAGCACATGATCGCGATGGGCATCGGCAAGTTTCTTGGGAAATATGGCGAAGAGGATCTCCTCGCGGCCGTCGAGGCGGCCATGGGTGCAGCCGTGGCGGGCCTGGACAGTGAGGACTGGGAGATCCGGTATCACGAGCCGACGAAGGTCGCCTTCATCTCCGTACCCGTGACCCGCATGGAGCAGGCGGATGAGGCGTCCGAGCAACTTCGCATGGCCCTGACGGAGTCCGGGCGGGCAGATGGGTTTGGTGGCGAATCGCAAGCGGAACGCCAGGCTCGCCTGGAGAAGCAGCAGGCATTCAAGATGGTCAGTGAGCTGAACGCCAAGGTCGAATCACTGCTCCGTGAGAACACCATGCTGCGTGAAGAAATCCAGGCGCTCAAGGCCGAGATGAGGGCTGCCCTCCAGGCCAGGGATGGGGGCCGATCGCGAGCCGCTGGCGGGGCCGCCGGCGAAGGCGGTCGCGGTGGTGCAGGCGGCGCTGGTGGGGCTGGTGAAGGCGGTGAGGCCGGCCGAGGCGGGGCTGGTGGCCGTGGCGGTGCTGGTCAAGGCGGTGCCGGCGGTCGTGGTGGACGTTCACCGCGGTGATCGGCATCGGTTGCAACCGGATCCGGCCTGGTGCCGGATGGACTGCAGGAAGGCGTTCCGACAAGGTCATTTCAAATCATGCCACATGAGTCACCCGACATCAGCACGCAGACGGCCGAGATCGCCCGTGGATCCCGCGAGGCCTTTGCTGACTGGTATGACCGCTGGTACGACTGGTGCCTGGCCGAGACCCGTCGCTGGACTCGGCGAGACCTCGGGTTCTGCCACGATGTCGTCCAGGACGTGATGATGACGGTGATCCGCGCGATGCCGGTCATGCCCGACGAGGCTCGCCAGCGGGCGTGGCTGAGGCGATCGCTCATGAACCGGGCCCGGGACCACCTGCGTCGAGACCTGCGGCGACTGCGTCGCGAGATCGGCCAGGAGCGGCACTCGGCCGTCTCCACGGTTGAACCGGATCGGCTCCGTGAACTCCAGGCTGCCTTGCGTCGACTTGATGAGGCCTCCGCCACGTTGCTTCGTTGGCGTTTCGACCTGGGCTGGACCCTGGCCCGTATCGCACGAGAGTTGGGGCTCTCGACCAGTACTGCCGATGGTCGCGTCCGGGGGGCGATCACGAAACTCCAGGTCGAACTGGAACCCGTGATGAGGAACCATGAGTCATGAAGAACGACCCGATCGATCGCAAGAACCAGTTGCGGAAGGACCTCCTGCAGGCGATGGACGATCGCAACGTCACCCTGCGTCGCCGTCGACGCGTGGCGGCGCCGCTTCTCGTCGTGGTCGTGGTCGGCATGATGTCATTGCTGATTCCATCGACACCGAACTCGACCACCCGGGTGCCCGTGCGTGTGAACTGGATCCCATCGGTCTCGATGAACCATCTCGTGGAATCGAACCGGGTTGAACTCGTCATTGGTGCGAGTCATGTGCAACCGTGTCTCCCGGGAATCGGGGCCACGGCGGTGTCGTCGCCTGGCAAGACCATTGCCCGCCTGTCCAGCACGTCGCCCGTGCAGCGGATCAATGACGCCGAGGCGGCAGCGCTGCTGCAGCAGGTGACGAAGCAGTCACTGTAGATCTCGTCATCAGAGGATGAATCGACCCAGGTCCTCGTCCTGCAACAGGCGTTCCAGCCGTTCCCGGACGAAGGTGTCGGTGATCTCGATCGACGTCTCGCCGCGTGGCACCATCTCCGAGGCCTCGAAGGCGATCTCCTCGAAGACCTGCTCCATGACCGTCATCAGGCGGCGGGCGCCGATGTTCTCCATCGTGGCATTGGCCTCGGCGGCGAGGTCGGCCAACGCGTCGATGGACGGTTCGGTGAAGGTGATCGTGAGCCCCTCGGTGCCGAGCAGGGCCGTCTGCTGCTTGGTGATCGCGGCATCGGGCTCGGTCAGGATGCGGCGGAAGTCATCTCGCGTGAGGGCATCGAGTTCAACCCGGATCGGGAATCGCCCCTGCAGTTCCGGCATCAGGTCACTGACCGAGGCCGTGTGAAAGGCACCAGCGGCGACGAACAGGATCTGGTCGGTGTGGACGACGCCATGTCGTGTGTTGACGGCGCTGCCTTCGACGATGGGCAGGAGGTCCCGTTGGACGCCCTGGCGGCTGACGTCGGCGTTGCCCTGTCGATCGCTGGCGGCAATCTTGTCGATCTCGTCAATGAAGATGATGCCGGCGTTCTCGGTGCGCTCGATCGCCTGCTCGATGATCTTGGTCTGGTCGAGCAGCTTTTCCGTTTCCTCTTCCAGCAGCAGGATCCGGGCCCGATCGACCGTGACGCGGCGCCGACTGCGGCGTTCCGGAACCAGGTTCTCCAGCAGGGAACTCATGCCGGATTCGGCCTGGTCCATGCCGATCATGTTGATGGCGGGAAGGGGACTCGTGTCCCGCACACTGATTTCGATCTCCCGGTCGTCGAGACTGCCATCCGCAAGCTTCTCTCGCATGCGCTTTCGGACGAACTCGTGGGACTCATCGCTCTCGGGGTTGGACTCGTCTCCAAGCAGGAGGGTGACGAGGCGTTCCTCCACGGCTGCCTCGGCGGCCACTCGGACGGACTCGGCGTGTTCCTGGCGAACCATGGAGATGCCGATCTCCAGGAGGTCCCGGATCATCGACTCGACATCCCGGCCGACGTACCCCACCTCGGTGAACTTGCTGGCCTCCACCTTGACGAAGGGCGCCTTGACCAGCCGGGCCAGTCGACGGGCGATCTCGGTCTTGCCGACACCGGTGGGACCGATCATCACGATGTTCCGTGGGACGACCTCGCGGGCGAAGTCCGGCTCGAGTTGACGCCGTCGCCAGCGATTGCGCACGGCGACCGCGACGGCTCGCTTGGCCTGGTTCTGGCCGATGATATGCCGGTCGAGTTCGGCGACGATCTGGCGTGGGGTCAGGTCGGACACGGGGGGATCATAGTCGCGCCGACCGAGGTTCGACCGCTGGTCCGCGGTCGATGACCGGCTGCTGGTAGCATGAGCGGCAGAGATGGCCCGCCTGACCTGCCAGACCACCGGTGAATCCCATGGCCCCTGCGGCCTCGCTGTGCTGGTGGGCATGCCCGCTGGCCTGGAACTGGACGTCGAGTTCATCAATACGGAACTCCAGCGGCGGCAGGGCGGCTATGGCCGCGGTGGCCGCCAGCGGATCGAGACGGACGAGGTCACGTTCCTCGGCGGCATGCGGATGGGCGTGACGACGGGGGCGCCACTCGTCATGCAGGTGCCCAACAAGGACAGTCGACTGGATGATGAGGAACGGACGCCGGCCGTGCACCGACCGCGACCGGGGCATGCCGACCTCGCCGGCAGCATCAAGTGGCTGACCGATGACTGTCGCAACACCCTGGAGCGAGCCAGTGCCCGCGAGACGGCCGCCCGGACGGCGGCGGGCGCTGCGGCGCGATGCCTGCTGCACGAATTCGGTATCGAGGTCTTTGGATTTGTTCGAAGCGTGCAAGAGGCGGAGACCGGTGTCGTCGTGGACGCCGACAACATCCAGGAGCTGAAGCATCTTCGGGACAACTCCGATGTCTATTGCCCCGACGCCACGGCCTCTGCACAGATGATCGAGGCGATCCGCGCCGCCAAGATCGACAAGGACACCGTCGGTGGCCTGTGTGAGGTCCATGTCGTGGGCTGCCCGATCGGCTTGGGAAGTTGTGCCCAGTTATGGGATCGACTCGACGCCCGGATCGCCGGTGCGGTCATGGGCATCCAGGCCTTCAAGTCGGTGGAAATCGGCATGGGTCGCGAGGTCGCCAGTCACCGGGGCTCCGAGGTGCACGACCCGATTACCTATGACGACTCCAAACGCGACACGCCACTGCTGGGATTCCAAAGGGCCCGGAACAATGCCGGTGGGATCGAGGGTGGCATGACCAACGGGATGCCCGTGGTCGTGACCGGCGCGATGAAGCCCATCAGCACGCTCCTGCAGGGCATGCCCAGCGTGGACCTGCGAACCAAGCAGTCGGAACACAGTGATTACGAACGCAGNGATGTCTGTGCCGTGTCGGCGGCCAGCGTGGTGATGGAGAACGCCGTGGCGTTCGAGATCGCGACGCTCTTCCTCGACAAATTCGGTGGCGACAGCATGCGGGAGATCAGGTCGTCCTACGAGTCATACCTCGAGGCGGCCCGCACGCTCTGATCAGCGATCTGCTTCCGCGGCTTCCAACTCACCCTGNTGTACCTCCGGGATCGCCGGCTCGAGCATCCGCGTCCAGGCATACTCGAAGCGGGTTTCCCTCGCGGGGCAGTCATCCCGGGCTTCGGTCAACAGCAGCGTGTCGCGCGACAGCTCGTAGGTGTATCGCCCGTCGACCCCGGGGCAGGGGCCGGATTCACTTGAGATCGTGATACTGCTCCAGGTGGCCGTGAAGGTTCCGGGGGTCCGGCTGACACCGTCCTCGGTCTCGAGGATCAACTCCCATCGCCCGTCGGCATGCAGGTGCACACGGGTACCGTCCATGGTGCAGGTCCATTCGCCGGCCAGCCGTTGGGCGGGTGTGAACGGAACGTCAGGACCGCAGGCGGCGGTGGAAAGCGTGGCCAGCAGCAGCAGTGGAATCCGCATGCGTGCGATTGTACGACCGGACCGCGGTGGAGGGGTCAGGTGGCGACNGAGCACTCGTCCGGTTCCGGGGCCGTGACCTCGGTGGAGGTGATGTCGAAGGTCAGGCGGCCCTCGTGACTCCCGACGGCGATCCGGCTTCCCGATTCCACCTCGCCGGAGAGGATGCGGGTGGCGACCGCGTTTTCCAGTTCCCGCTGGATCACCCGCTTGAGCGGTCGGGCGCCGAACTGGGGGTCCCACCCGGCGTCCGCCAGGGTCTCGATGGCCTCGTCGGAGACGTCCAGCACCAGGCCACGGTTGGCCATGCGACGGCCCAGGTCACGCAGTTGCACGTGGACGATGTCGCTGAGCATCCGGCGATCAAGCTGGTGGAACACGACGGTTTCGTCGATCCGGTTGAGCAGTTCGGGTCGCAGGGTGCCCTTCAGGATCTCGAGCATACGTCGCTCGATCTCGTCCTGTGGCGCTTCCCGTTCCGTCATCTCCAGCAACTCGGCCGAGCCCATGTTGCTGGTCATCACGATGATCGTGTTGGTGAAGTCGACCGTTCGCCCCTGTCCATCGGTCAGTCGACCGTCGTCCAGGACCTGCAGCAGGACGTTGCTCACGTCGGGGTGGGCCTTCTCCATTTCATCGAACAGCACGACGCAGTAGGGGCGCCGGCGAACGGCCTCGGTCAATCGGCCGCCTTCTTCGTATCCCACGTACCCGGGAGGGGCGCCGATGAGGCGGGCGACGGAGTGCTGTTCCATGAACTCGCTCATGTCGATCCGGACCAGGGCGTCCTCGGTGTTGAAGAGAAACTCCGCGAGCGCCTTGCACAGTTCCGTCTTGCCGACGCCGGTGGGGCCCATGAAGAGGAAGGACCCGATCGGGCGCGAGACATCATCGAGGCCCGCCCGGTTGCGCCGGACCGCGTCACTGACGGCGGTGACGGCGACGTCCTGGCCAACGACTCGGTCACGCAGTTGCGCTTCCATCTGGAGCAGGCGTTCCCGCTCGCTCTCCACCAGTCTCGTGGCGGGAATGCCGGTCCACTTGCCGACGACCTCGGCGATCTGCTCGGCGTCGACTTCCTCGCGGACCAGGGCCTTGCCCTCGGACTGGCGTTGGGCGAGCGTGTTCTCGGCGTCCTGCAGGCGGGTGTTCAGTTCCGGGATGGTGCCGTACTGGATGCGGGCAGCCTTCTCGAGGTCCCCGACACGCTGGGCGCGATCGAGTTCCGTCCGAGCGGCATCCGCTTCTTCCTTGACGGCCTTGATCTCGTCGAGCTCGTTCTTCTCGACTTCCCATCGTGCGGTCAACGCGTGGTTCTCTTCTTCCAGGTTCGACAATTCGCCTTCCACCTGCTCGAGGCGGTCCTTGGAATCACGGTCCTTCTCGATTCGGAGCGCTTCGCGTTCAATCTCCAGGTGCATGATCCGGCGACGCAGTTCATCGATCTCGCCGGGCATGGAGTCATTCTCCAGCTGCAGCCGCGCAGCGGCCTCATCGAGCAGGTCGATGGCCTTGTCCGGCAGGAACCGGTCGGCGATGTAGCGATGACTCATGCGGGCGGCGGCGACGATCGCCCCGTCCTGGATCCGGACACCATGGTGCGCCTCGTATCGCTCCTTCAGGCCACGGAGAATGGCGATGGTGTCGTTCACCGAGGGCTCGTCGACCATGACCGGTTGGAAGCGGCGTTCGAAGGCCGCGTCGGACTCGATGTGCTTGCGGTATTCATCAAGCGTGGTGGCGCCGATGGCGTGCAGTTCACCACGGGCCAGCGCAGGCTTGAGGAGGTTGCCGGCGGAGACGGCGCCTTCCGCGGCTCCGGCGCCGACGATCGTGTGCAGTTCGTCGATGAAGAGGATGATCCGACCTTCGCTGGCGATGACCTCGCGGAGCACGGCCTTGAGCCGGTCTTCGAATTCGCCGCGGAACTTGGCGCCCGCGAGCAATTGGCCCACGTCCAGCGCGATGATCCTGGAGTCGCGCAGGGAGGACGGGCAGTCGCCATCCACGATCCGCTGGGCGAGGCCTTCGGCGATGGCGGTCTTGCCGACACCGGGTTCCCCGATCAGCACCGGGTTGTTCTTGGTCCGTCGGCTGAGCACCTGCATGCACCGCCGGATCTCTTCGTCGCGACCGATGACCGGGTCGAGCTTTCCGGAGATCGCCAGGGCGTTGAGGTCGATGCCGTACTTCTTGAGGGCTTCGAAGTTCGACTCGGCTTCCGCATCGTCGATGTTCTCGATACCGGAGGCCTTGCGGATCGCATCGATGGCCGAACGGAGCATGGCCGTGGTGAGACCAGCCGTGCGAAGCGCATCACGAGCCGGGGATGGAACCTCGGCCAGCGAGAGGAGCATGTGCTCCTGGGAGGTGTATCCATCGTCCATGTCGGTTGCCAGCTTGCGGGCTTCGTTGAGGACGTTGATCAGCGCGGGACTGGTCTGCGGCGTGTAGCCGGCGTCGGAGGTGACCCGGGGAAGGCGGGTCAGCTCAGCCTGGACCACGTCGGCGACCGCGGAGGGTCGATGACCGGTCCGCTCGATGATGTCCGTTGCGACGCTGTCGGTGTCCGTGAGCATGGCCGCGAGCACATGCAGGGGGGATAGCTCGCTGTTGCGGCATTCGACAGCCAGCGACTGCGCCGAGGCGAGGGTCTGGCGGGCCATCGTCGTGAATCGATCCATGTCCATGGTGAACGAACTCCTTTCCCGGGGGCAGCGGCTCCAGTGATCGCGCGGCACCCACCAACTCCAGTGCAAGCATGATGCCAGGTTGAGCCGCCCTGGAGGGGCCCTGAGGCCGGGTCGGGCCAGGATGGTCTGCCAGACCGGCAGGATGGCCGGGGCTATGATCACCACAGCGCATGCCAGACCAGACCGCTGCACCATCCTCTTCCCGCCGTCCACCCGCCTGGGTGCTGGTGGTCATTGGGCTGCTGGCGGCCCTGGTCCTGGGTTGGCTGATCCTGCGGTGGGTCATGGCGGCACCGCTCTCGGGCGTGCGTTCGCACGACTTCGGGTCCGTCTCGATCGTCGAGGATCCCACCTGGGTCGACCACGTGTTCCGCTTGAAGAACACCTCCGGGAAGACCTTGACGATCCGTCGTGCGGTTCCCAGTTGTGGATGTACCGAGACCCGGCCCTTCGAGCCGGTGGTGCCCGTCGGGGGTGAGCTTGAGCTTCCCGTCCGCATGAAGCTCGACCGCTCCGCCCGGGAACACGCGGACGTGACCCTGACCTTCGAGAACGCTCCACCGATGAAGGTGTTTGTCGAGGCCGTGGGCCGCCTGGCCAATCCCCTGCTCATTGAACCGCCGGCGGTGCGGCTGCGACCGGGGCAGACCCGTCCGATCTCGATCACGATGGAGACGTGGGAGGATGCGCCGCGACCGTTGCCTGCGATCAAGTCGCCCGAGTCGCTGGAGGTGAAGGAACATCCCTGGAGCCAGGCTCGTGTCGGCCAGCCGGTCCGGGGAACCCCGTCGCTGGAGCGGACCATGATCGAGATCACGGTGCCGGAGGGAACGGAACCGATGACGACCGCGGTGGAGGTGGTGCTCAATGACCAGGTGGTCGAGATCCCGGTCGAGATCGCGGCACAGCTGAAACTGGATGACACATCAGACCCCTCGAGCGGGACGGACCCGGGGTCGACATTCAATCCAGTGGGATTGCCGGGAACCCCTGCGGAAGAAGCGCCGGACGATCCTGGATCCACCCCGTGAGCCACTCGAGTGCATCGACCAGTCGAGGACCGGGTCGACTGAACATGGCCTGTCCGTCGACCACCATCACCTGACCATCCTGCACCGCTGGCAGAAGTGACCACCACTTGGTGGACTTCAGGGGTTCGATGTCCTGTCGGGCCTGCTCCAGCGTGCGACCACACGGGCAGATCACCAATCGCTCCGGCAGCACTTCCAGGAGGTCTTCCGGTGCGATGGGTCGGGAGGTCGCCCCGGGCGCATTGAGATCATGGCGAGCACCGGCCGCCAGCACGATGTCAGGCGTCCAGTGACCGGCGACATAGAGTGGATCGGTCCACTCCAGGACAGCCAACTGTGGTCCATCGAGGTACTGGTTCACGAAGTCACGGGCATTCCACCAGCGTTCACGGAGCGCGGCGAGTGCTTCCCGTGTCGAGTCCTCGATGCCGCAGGCGTTGCCGACGCGCACCAGGTCGTCGAAGACATCCTCGATGCGCGAGGGATTGAGGCTGACGATGGCGGGGGGTGTGTCCATGCCGGCCGCCACGGCGCGGACACTGTCCAGGTCGATCGAGCAGACGTGACAGAGGTCCTGCGTCAGGATCACATCCGGTTGCAGGGCCCGCAGCTGCTCCGTGTCGAGGAGGTAGAGGGAAGCGCCGGAGTCAATGGCCTCGGTGACTTGCGCATCGATCTCGGCGGGCGTGTCCGCGGTGGTTCGTTGTGTCGTCAGGACCGGGCGGTCACTGACTGAAGGCGGCCAGTCGCACTCGTGGCTTCGGCCGACCAGCAGGGATTCTCCACCGGCGGCGCAGAGCAGTTCGGTTGCGGCGGGAACGAGGGAGACGACACGCACGATGGAATCCGACGATGAAGGACTAGGGAAGGGTGATGTTGAAGAAGCGTTCCGTGTTGGCGTCCACGATCGACTCGAACTCGTCGTAGCTCATGTCATGAAGCTCGGCGAGGAACTTCGCGACCCAGGTGACGTGTGCCGGTTCGTTCGGTCGGACCTTGCGGAGGGGCTCGGGGCTCAGGTAGGGGCTGTCTGTTTCCACCATCACGCGATCGAGTGGGACCAGGCGGGCGGCCTCGGCGACCTCGGGGGCCGATGGGAATGTCACCACGCCGGTGAAGCTGATCCAGGATCCGAAGTCCAGGATGGTCCGGGCTTCGTCGGGGGTGCCGGTGAAGCAGTGGAAGACGTAGCGGTCCGGCGGCAGGCTCCGCTGCTTGAAGACCTCCATCAGGTCGGGCAGGGACTTGCGGCAGTGGACGACGATGGGCATTTCCAGGCCTTCATCCCGGGCGGCCTCGATGTGATCGAGGTGAGCGTGCAGGCAGGCAAACTGGTCCTCCCGAGGGGGGTCTGGGTAGTGCCAATCAAGCCCTAACTCGCCCCATGCCACGCACTTAGGCTCATTTGCGATGGCCACGATCTCATCCCAGTCGACCTCCTGCTGAGCTTGGTGGGGGTGGACACCGCTGGTGCACCAGACGCGTGGGTCCCGCTGGGCTAGTTCCAGGCCTCGCCGGACATCGTCGGGGCCTGTGGCGACGGTAATGGCACCGCGAACGCCCTCGGACTGGGCCCGGTCGAGCACGTCGAGGACCTGGTCATGCAGACCGGGGAACGTCAGGTGGCAGTGCGAGTCGAACATGAGGGGCAGATGATAGGGGCATGCCTCCAGCCGCTCACCTGGACCTTGTTGAGAATCGGTCTCAACTACTGCCAGTCTCCGGACTTGGGAGTTTCTCCAGCCCGAGGGTCCCGGCTTGACTTCCTGGCCTGGGCCGCCGAAACTGTTTCGTCATACTTCGTGAAGTTTTTCACAGGATGCTTGGCGGCCCGTCCAGGCGAGTTCATGGGACGTTATCACTTCGTCTTTCCGAGATGGTCGAACCTGCTGTTGCCGGCGATCATTGTCGTTGCGCTGACGGCTCCGCCATACGTGGTCTTCATGGTGGCCTGGGGGTTCAGCCCGAAGACGACGGACGTCGGGTACATGCCTACGCAACCGGTTCCGTTCAGTCATGCGGTCCACGCCGGTGACCTGGGAATCGACTGTCGATACTGTCATAACACGGTCGAGTACACGGCCAAGGCCTCGATCCCACCGACACAGACCTGCATGAACTGCCACCTGCAGGTTCACCCGGACAGCCCCAAGCTCGAACCGCTGTTTGAGAGCTACGAGACGGGCATGCCGGTCGAGTGGATTCGCGTCCATGACCTGCCTGACTACGCGTATTTCAACCATGCGGCGCACGTCAACCGTGGCGTGAGCTGCGTGGAGTGCCATGGCCGCATCGACACGATGGAAGTCGTCCACCAGGTCGAGCCGCTGAGCATGAAATGGTGCCTCGACTGTCACCGCGAGCCGGATCCGCACCTGCGTGATCCGAGCCTCGTGACGCAGTTGGAATGGGGCTGGGCCATGACCGATGCAGAGCGGCTGGCCGAAGGCACGAAGTGGGCCGAGATCAATCAACTCCAACCCTCGCAGGATTGTTCCACATGCCACCGCTAGGTGCCCCCAGCACGAACGGACAGGCCTACTGGCGCAGCCTCGACGAGGTGGCGGATACGCCCGAGTTCCGCTCGTTCCTGCATCGCGAGTTCCCCTCCGGTGCTTCGGAACTGCTTGATGGAACCGATCGTCGGCACTTCCTTCGCATCATGGGTGCGTCGATGGCGCTGGCTGGAATGGGTGTCGGTGGCTGTCGCCGCTGGCCCGAAGAGAAGATCGTCCCCTATGCCAACCGTCCCGAGGGCACGATGCCCGGCGATGCACGCTACTACTCGTCCGTCCTGGACATGGGCGGCGCCGCATCGGGCATCCTGGTGACAAGCTACGACGGACGTCCGACCAAGATCGAAGGCAACACCATGCACCCGATGGGGCAGGGTGCGGCGACGGCCTTTACCCAGGCGTCGATCCTTGATCTCTACGATCCCGATCGCGGGCGGAGCATCATTGACCGCCTTGAGAATCCGGAGGAGCCGCGTCCATCGAACTGGGCGGCCTTCGAGGCCTGGGCCGTCGATCACTTCAAGGCCGCTGCGGCGGAAGACGGCAAGGGACTCTGGTTCCTCTCCGAGGCCAACTCATCGCCCAGCGTTGCTCGCCTTCAGCGGGCCCTTCGCAAGCGATACCCCTCCGCCGCCTGGGTCACCTGGGAACCACTGGCCGACGCGGCTGCTGATGACGGACTCGGACATGCCTTCTCCGGCTCCTGGCGGGCCGTGCATGACCTCTCCGACGCCCAGGTCATCGTCTCCTTCGACTGTGACTTCCTCGGGATGCACCCGGAGGAACTGGTTGTTTCCAAGCAGTGGGCCAAGGGTCGTCGGCCACGCATGGACCACGGTCATGCCGTGATGAACCGTGTGTACGCCGTCGAACCGACGCTGACCGTCACGGGGTGCAGCGCCGATGAACGCTTCGCCATGCGACCCGAGGCCATCACCGTGCTGGCCGCTCGCGTTGCTGCTGCGATCTGCGGTAACGATGCCCTTGCGGCGCCGTTCGATGCCCTGGGAATCGATACGCCACAGGTCGATGCCATCGTCAAGGATCTGCAGGCGAACGCTGGTCAATCCGTGCTCATGGCCGGGCCGCGTCAGCCCAAGTACGTGCATCACCTGTGTGCCCTGGTGAATGAGAAACTCGGTAACGCGGGCAAGACGGTCTCATACGTCAAGCTCCCGTCCCCGTCGATGACGACCCGGACGCTCAAGGACCTGACCGAGGCCATCCAGAGCGAGGACGTCGACACGCTGGTGATCATCGGTGGCAATCCGGCCTATGACGCGCCTGGCGAACTGAACTTCGCCAACCGCCTGGGTCGCGTCCGCAACACGATCCACCTGTCATCACAGGACAACGAGACCTCGCAACTGTGCTCGTGGCATCTCAATCGGTCGCACGCCCTGGAATCCTGGGGTGATGGCCTGGCCTGGGACGGCACCTACTCCGTCTGTCAGCCGCTCATCCTGCCGCTCTTTGAAGGTCGCAGCACGATCGAACTGCTCGCGATGATCGCGGACGAGAAGACCCGTGACGGGTTCGACATCGTCCGGGAGACGGAAGCGGAGATGTCGAGTTCGACGGAACCGATGACCGCGTTCTCTCCACGATGGCGATCCCTTCTTCATGACGGCGTCATGAAGGACAGCGCCTGGCCTCGCCAGTCGCCACGCGTCAGCACCGGGAAGATGTCCCAGGGCGCCGCCCAGACGGCGGAGTCACTTGGAACGTCCGCAGCCGCCATGGCGGTGTTCTCGCCTGACTACAGCGTGTACGACGGTCGCTTCGCCAACAATGGTTGGTTGCAGGAACTGCCGGATCCCATCACCAAGCTCACCTGGGACAACGCCGTGATCATCGGTCCTTCGCATGCCAAGTCGCTCGGTGTCAAGACCGGTGACATGGTTCGCGTGACGATCGGTACGGCCTCGGTTGAGGCTGCGGCACTGGTCGAGACGGGGCAGGCGCCCAACGTGGTGACCCTGCCGCTTGGCTATGGCCGGAAGTTCCAGGGCCGTGTCTGCTACGACTCTGGATTCGACTTCTATCCGCTGCGGACCTCCGACGCGATGTGGTCAGCTCCCGTGACCGTCGAGAAGATCGAGGGCACCTATGTCCTGGCACGGACCCAGAATCACTGGGCTCTGGACAAGGTCAGTGGTCGCGGCATCCAGGAACGACTGCCGACGCTCTTCCGGGAAGCGGACGTCACGACCTGGGAAAAGGATCCCCACTTCGCCGGCTCGCTGGGCCACACGGTTCACTCGCTGTCGCTCTGGGATGACACCCTTCAGTTCGAGGGCGCCCGCTTCAAGTGGGGCATGGCGATCGACCTGAGCGCGTGTACCGGCTGCGGGGCGTGCGTCGTGGCCTGCCAGGCGGAGAACAACATCCCGATCGTCGGCAAGGACCAGGTCCGCATGGGCCGCGAGATGTCCTGGCTGCGGATCGATCGCTACTACCGCTTCGGGAAGGATGGGTCGGGGGTATACGACACCGATACGCCCGAGAGCGTTGCCATCCAGCCGATGCTCTGCCAGATGTGCGAGAACGCACCCTGCGAGCAGGTGTGCCCGGTGGCCGCGACGGTGCATGACACCGATGGCCTGAACGTGATGGTCTACAACCGTTGCGTCGGCACGCGGTACTGCTCGAACAACTGCCCGTACAAGGTGCGGCGATTCAACTACTTCGACTACTTCCGCCGGGAACCGCTTCGCGAGACCGGCATGCTCCAGGTCCAGCCCAGCTACTACCTCCGCCGCCAGAGCGGTGGCGATCCCCTGCGTCGGATGCAGTTCAACCCGGAGGTCACCGTCCGGATGCGCGGCGTCATGGAGAAGTGCACCTTCTGCACCCAGCGGATCGAAGCGGCCAAGATCAAGGCGAAGAATGCCTGGGTCAAGAAGCCGGAGGCGGAGAAGGCCAAGGGCATCCGGATGATCATTCCCGACGGAACAATCACGCCGGCCTGTGCCCAGACCTGTGCGACCGATGCCATCGTCTTCGGCGACCTGATGGACGAGAACGCCCGCGTCTCCAAGCTCCATGAGGACGGCCGGTCCTACGAACTGCTGGGCGAGTTGAACATCAAGCCACGGAACCGATACCTCGCCCGCGTCTACAACGCCGTGGACGGCGAGCGTCACCCGGATGCGTTCCATGGTCATGGTCATGGTCATGGCCACGGTCATGGCGACGATCACGGCCACGGCGATGATCACCATGACCATCACGACGATCATTCGACCGACGGGTCAGGGGACGGTCACATCGGATGACGACACTGCCGGTTGACAACACGACGGTCGACAAGACCACTGGTCGTGCCCCGCTGGTGCTCCAGCACACGTCCTTTGACACCGTGACGTCGGAGATCTGCCGGGTCAACGAGGCCAAGAAGCCGCCGATGGCGTGGTACGTCACGATGGCGATTTCCTCGGCCCTGGCGATGATGCTCGGCGCCCTGATCGGCTACCTGATCATCACGGGCGTGGGTGTCTGGGGCAACAACAACCCCGTCATGTGGGGCTTCCCGATCGTCAACTTCGTGTTCTGGGTCGGCATCGGCCACGCCGGAACACTGATCTCCGCCATCCTCTTCCTGTTCCGGCAGAAGTGGCGGACGTCGATCAACCGGTTTGCCGAGGCGATGACGATCTTCGCGGTCATCTGCGCGGGCACGTTCCCGGGCATCCACATCGGTCGTGTCTGGCTGGCCTACTGGTTGTTCCCGATTCCCAACCAGATGTCGATGTGGCCCCAGTTCCGAAGTCCGCTCCTGTGGGACGTCTTCGCGGTGGGCACCTACTTCACGGTGTCGCTGGTCTTCTGGTACATCGGCATGGTTCCGGATCTCGCCACCCTGCGTGACCGGGCCACCAACAAGATCAAGGCCGTGTCCTACGGCATCTTCGCCCTCGGTTGGCGAGGCAGCATGCGTCACTGGCACCGCTACGAGCGGGCTTACCTGCTCCTGGCCGCCCTGGCGACACCGCTGGTGCTCTCGGTCCACTCGGTCGTGTCCTTCGACTTCGCCGTGGCCCAGCTGCCGGGTTGGCATACGACGATCTTCCCGCCGTACTTCGTCGCGGGCGCCATCTTCAGTGGCTTCGCCATGGTGCTCACGCTGGCCATCCCGGCCCGAGAGCTCTGGGGTCTCAAGAACTTCATCACGCTTCGCCACATGGAGAACATGGCCAAGATCATCCTGCTGACCGGCACGATGGTGGGCTACGCCTACGCCATGGAGTTCTTCATGGCCTGGTACTCCGGCGAGGTCTATGAGCAGTTCGCCTTCATCAACCGGGCCTTCGGCCAGTATGCCTGGGCCTACTGGATCATGGTGTCCTGCAACGTGATCACGCCACAGATCTTCTGGTTCAAGTGGTGTCGTCGAAACATCTGGGTCCTGTTCTTCGCCTCCCTGCTGGTCAACATCGGAATGTGGTTCGAGCGATTCGTGATCGCGATCACGTCGCTGGCGAATGACTTCCTGCCCAGCAGCTGGGGCTGGTTCGAGCCTACCTGGGTCGACATCCTGACCTTCCTGGGCAGCTTCGGCCTGTTCATGACGTTGTTCCTGCTGTTCATCCGATTCCTGCCGATCCTGGCGATTGCCGAGATCAAGGGTGTGATGCCCGAGGCCGATCCCCATGCGGGTCACGGCCATGACCACGAGGAGGTGAAGTCATGACCTCATCTCCCGTCCAGGCTGGAGCCCGCCCCGATGCAATGGTGGTGGATGACATGAACCCGGACACCGGCACGTCCCAGTTGTGGGGCCTGGCGGCCGAGTTCTCGACACCGGCGGCCATCATGGAAGCCGCGAAGAAGGTCCACGCTGCCGGTTACCGCTGGTGGGACTGCCACACGCCGTTCCCCGTGCACGGTCTCGACTTCGCGATGGGCATCAAGTACACGATCCTTCCGATCATCGTCTTCTTCGGAGGACTCACGGGCACCTGCCTCGCGGTCCTGCTGCAGGTCTTCACCAACTCGCTGGAGTTGAACATCTGGGCGATCGTGCCGGTCGTGGGCTACCAGTTCGAGGTCAGTGGCAAGCCACTGATCTCGCTGCCGGCGTTCATCCCCGTGATCTTCGAGGTGACCGTGCTGTTCTCGGCCTTGACCACGGCCGGAGGCATGTTGTTGTTGAACAAGCTTCCCTGCCTGTATCACCCCGTGCTCAAGTCGCCCAAGCTGAAGCGGGCGACGGATGATCGTTTCTACCTGGTGATCGAGACCCGGGACCCCAAGTTCGTCCGTCCACAGACCGAGGAACTCCTCGGCTCCCTGGACCCTGATTCCATCATCGAGCTGGAGGCCTGAGTCATGTCGTCCGGGCCCAAGCGTCAATCCGACTTCCTGCTCTGGAAACTGCCGCGTGGCTTCTACTACGTCGCCATCCTGGTGACCTGCGCCGCGTTGATTCCGCCCGCGCTCATCATCCGGGCGAGATCGGTGCCGCGGGAAGCACGCCGCATCCACATCATCCAGAACATGGACAACCAGCCCAAGTACAAGGCCCAGCAGCAGAACATCCTCTTCCGGGATGGTCGCGCGATGCGGCAGCCGGTACCGGGCACGGTGGCTCGTTCCCAGATGGTGGGCGACACGCACTTCTTCCTCGGGACGGTGGATGGCGGGTATGCCACCGCGTTCCCGGACCAGGTCACGGTCGACATGGACCTGCTGGAGCGTGGCCGCGACCGCTACATGATCTACTGCCTGCCGTGCCATGGTGTCACGGCCGCGGGCGACGGCCTGGTTCACGACCGGGCCATGATGCTGCTGAACCTCTCGCCCACGCTGAACAACGGGACGACCTGGGTCCAGCCCAAGAACCTCCACGAGGAAGCCATCGCGGAGCAACCCGTCGGCCAGCTCTTCTACACCATCAGCAACGGCAAGAACAACATGGCCAGCTACGCCGCCCAGATCACTGTCGAGGATCGATGGGCCGTCGTCGCGTACGTGAAGGCCCTGCAGGAAGCTGGAAACGCGGATGCGTCCGCGGTGCCCGGAGCCGACTCGCTGCCAGAACGCAAGATGGTGCTCGATGACGAGGAAGCGGCCACCACCACTGACTCGGATGCCACGGAAGGAGCCGCACCATGACGTCGCTGGATCGCAGCACGTTGCGCATGGGCAGTCTCGCGCCGACCGGTGTCCTGCTCTCGGGCCTCGTCGGGGCCGCCGGCATCGCCGCCACGGTGATCCTGGGTGCCGATGAGAGTGGCTGGAACAACTTCTGGAAGTCCTACCTGTTCGGTTACATGGTGGCGGTGGGCATCTCGCTGGGCGGGCTGTTCTTCGTCATGCTGCAGCACATCACCCGCTCCGGCTGGTCGGTGAGCGTGCGGCGACTGGCAGAGGCCTTTGCCTCGAACCTGCGGTGGCTCTGGTTGGGCTTCGTCCCGATCATCATCCTCGTGTGGTCCGGTGACGGTGGGGTGCTCTATCCCTGGGCCGACCCCGAGATCGTCAAGAGTGACATCGTCCTGATGAAGAAGCAGGGCTACCTGAATACGACCTTCTGGTCGATCCGGGCGATCTGTTTCCTGGCGGCGTGGGCCTTGCTGGCCCAGTTCTTCGTCGGTCAGTCGATGAAGCAGGACGTGGATGGCAACGTGGCCCGGTCCCGCCGCATGCAGGCGCTGGCGCCCATCGGCATCCTGGTCTACGGCGTGTCGCAGACCTTTGCGGCCGTCGACTGGGTCATGACCCTGGAGCCGACCTGGTTCAGCACGATGTTCGGTGTGTACTGGTTCGCCGTCAGCCTCACCGGCTTCTTCTCCTGCCTGATCCTGCTGGCCTGTGGTCTGCAGTCGATGGGGCGGCTCAAGGGCGCGATCTCACGTGAGCACTACCAGGACATCGGCAAGCTCCTGTTCGCCTTTGGTGTCGTGTTCTGGGCCTACATCGGCTACAGCCAGTTCATGTTGATCTGGTACGCGAACATCCCGATCGAAACGGGCTGGTTCCTGCCTCGCCAGTTGGGTGCCTGGAAATGGGTCTCCCTGCTGCTCATCGTGGGGCACTTCGCCCTGCCGTTCGTCCTGCTGATTTCCCGGTGGACGAAGCGTTGGAGAAATCTCCTTGCGGCGATCGCCTTCTGGATGGTCCTGATGATGATCGTGGACGTCTACTGGCTGGTGATGCCGACTCTTCCCCCTGGCGTTGCTCACGATGCAGCCTCCCTGGCCCAGTTGACCGAGGACGTCAACTCGGGGGCGGTCTCGGTGGGGTGGAATCTCACGATCGCGAACTTCACGGCGGTGATCGGCATGCTTGGCCTGCTGAAGGCCGGGACCTTTGCCGCCCTCTGGCGATGCTCCCTGGTCCCCGTATCCGACCCGCGTCTGGACGAATCCCTGGCTTTCGAGAACATCTGATCCCTACCCTAGTGAGGGTGGACTGACCTATGGCACACGAAGAACTCGACAATCAACTCGATCAACTGGAAGGCGACACCGAGGATCCGCGCGGCGGACCCACGTGGGTCATCTCGATCGCCAGTTGCATCCTGTTCTTCGTGACCTGCGTCGCGGTGGCCGGCCTGTACTACTGGGCCGAGCGGATCGAGGCGGACTCGAAGTTCATCGCCGTCGCCTCGCAGGCTCGCGAGACGCGTCGCGTGTCCGAGGAGGATCGCCTGATGCAGTCCGCCCACTGGGAGACCTACACCGACGCGGGCGGCGACATGACCATCGAGCGGAAGCTCCGGGTGCCGATCGATCACGCGATGCAGGTCATCGTGGATCGATATGGCCAGGCGAAGGGAGCAGCAGGATCGCCATGATGTTCCGTCGTCGGACAACTCGAGCGATGCTCACGGGTGCCCTGGCGGTCATCTCGGTCCTGGCGTCTGCCGGTACCGCTTCGGCCCAGTTGCTGGCTGACGAACTGCCCGCGGAACTCAATGGTGTCGGCATCGTGCAGCGGCTCAACGAGACCGTTCCGATGGACCTCTCGTTCCGGGATTCCACCGGGAAGGATGTCCGCCTGGCCGACCTGGTCCGGGAGGATCGTCCCGTCATCCTGACGATGAACTACTACCGGTGCCCCCAGTTGTGCTCCCTGACGCTCAATGGGCTCGTGGACGGGCTCCGTGAGATGGAGTGGACGGCTGGTGACCAGTTCGATCTCATCACCGTGAGCATCGATCCGGAAGAGGGTCCCGAACTGGCGGCCCAGAACAAGAACGGATACATCACCAGCTACGGCCGCGAGTCGGCTGTCCCTGGATGGCATTTCCTCGTGGGTGACCAGGAGGAGATCGAGACGCTCGCGAAGGCCGTGGGATTCGGCTATCGCTATGACGAGAAGAGTGGGGAATACGCCCACACGGCCAGCATCGTCTTCCTGACGCCGGATGGTCGCATCTCCAAGTACATGAATGACGTGCGATTCAACCCCCGGGACGTCCGGTTCGCCCTGGTGGAAGCCTCCGAGGGCGGCGTGGGATCACCCATTGATACGCTGCTGCTCTTCAACTGCTTCGCCTGGGATCCCGAGCAGGGGGCCTACGTGGCCGACGCCTGGAAGATTATGCGTCTTGGTGGTGTGCTCACTGTCATCATCCTGGCCATCGGCATCATCGTGCTGACGGCTGCGGGTCCCAAGAACCGCGGCTCTGGTCCGTCGGAGGGGGAGCCCGGGCGACTCGAATGGAAGGCCGCGAAGCCGGTTGGAGGTGATGCATGACCACGTTCATCTCCATGCTGCTGCTGATGCTCGGTGCCGCCAGCCCGGACCAGGGCGGGCCCACCTTCTGGATGCCCGAGTCCGCCTCGGCCCAGGCGCCGTTCGTCGACCACGTCTTCGATTTCATCAACGTGATCTGCTACATCTTCCTCGTCCTGATCACGGCGGTATTGGTCTGGTTCGCGATCAAGTACCGCCAGAAGAAGGGCGAAGTCAATTTCTCTGATGATGGTCCGGTGCACAACACGCCGCTGGAACTCACCTGGACGATGGTCCCGCTGCTGCTGGTCGTCGCCATCTTCTATATCGGGATGGTGGGGTTCCTGGATCTTCGACGGTCCCCCGACAGCAGCTACGAGATCTCAGTGACGGCGCAGAAGTGGACCTGGGCCTTTGACCATCCCGAGTTCGGCGTCAACCAGTCGGGCGAGGTGATGGTGCCGCTGGGCCGCCCGGTCCAGTTCCTGATGGCGTCATCCGATGTGCTTCACAGTTGCTTCATCCCGGCCTTCCGGGTCAAGCAGGACGTGATCCCCGGTCGGTACAGCCGCCTCTGGTTCGAGGCCACCAAGCCCGGGACGTACCAGTTGTACTGCACCGAGTACTGCGGCATGGACCACTCCAAGATGCTGGCGCTGGTGCATGTCCTGCCCGAGGATGAATTCCAGGAGGCCATGGGCAAGCTGGCGACCGAGTACATGGATCTCCCGGAGCAGGACCTGCCCGCGTATGCCCTCGATCGGCTGTACAACCGATGCGCCTCCTGTCACTCGCTTGACGGCAGCTCGCAGATCGGTCCCTCCTTCAAGGGACTCTGGGAGCGGACCAAGTCGGGCTCGACGGTCTTCAAGGACGGGACGAAGCTCTCGGATCTGATTGGTCCGGGCAAGACCTACGAGCAGCCCGAGGACTACATCCGTGACTCCATCCTGATGCCGCAGAGCCACATCGTCGCCAACTACGCGGGGGCCATGCCCAGCTTCCAGGGACAGCTCAAGGAGCGACAGGTGCACTCGCTGGTCCTGATGATGAAGTATCTCGATCGCCTTGTTGATGACAATGGCAACCGGATCGAATCGCCGAGCCTGGAGGAGCTCCAGGGGGCCGGCGACGGGGATTCGGGGGCGGCGCCTGGGGAGGGTGCTGATAACGGGACCGACGCCGATGCTGGCGGCGGGAATGGTGAGTGAGATGACGACACTGGAAGCAGGAACACACGAGCAGCCTCGCCTGGCCGGCACCAACTACCTGACGCATAGTCGCGGTATCTGGTCCTGGCTGCTCACGCTTGACCATAAGCGAATCGGGATGATGTACCTCGTCTCGGTGCTTGGCGCCTTCTTCCTGGGCGGCATGTTCGCGCTGCTGGTTCGTACCCAGCTCCTGACGCCGGAAGGCACCATCATGGGCCAGGACGAGTACAACCAGGCCTTCACCCTGCACGGGGCGATCATGGTCTTCCTGGTGATCATCCCCAGTGTCCCGGCCTCGCTCGGCAACTTCGTGCTGCCGATCATGCTGGGGGCCAAGGATGTCGCATTCCCGCGACTCAACCTGTTCTCCTATTACCTGTGGATCGTCGGCGCCATCTTCTTCGTGCTGGCCATGGTCCTTCCCGATGGCGGACTGGATACGGGCTGGACGTTCTACACGCCCTACAGCTCATCGGCCGAGAAGGGCACGCTGATGACCGGCGTGATCCCGGCCCTGACCGGCGTCTTCATTCTCGGCTTCTCGTCGATCTTCACCGGGATGAACTTCCTGACGACGATTCACCGCCTGCGGCCGCCGGGGATGACCTGGTTCCGCATGCCGCTGTTCCTCTGGTCGATCTATGCCACGGCCGTCATCCAGGTCCTGGCCACCCCGGTCCTGGGCATCACCCTGGCCCTCCTGATCGTGGAACGGGCGTTCGGCATCGGGATCTTCAACCCGGCATTGGGCGGCGACCCCGTGCTGTACCAGCACTTCTTCTGGTTCTATTCGCACCCGGCGGTCTACATCATGATCCTGCCCGCCATGGGCATCATCAGTGAGCTGATCGCGGTGCACAGCCATCGCCATATCTTCGGCTACAAGTTCATCGCCTGGAGTTCCATCGCGATCGCGATCTTCTCCTTCCTCGTGTGGGGCCACCACATGTTCACCTCCGGCCAGTCCGCACTGGTCACGGTGATCTTCTCGGCGATCACGTTCTCGGTGGCCATCCCCTCGGCGGTGAAGGTCTTCAACTGGTTGGCCACGATGTACAAGGGCCACATCAGTTGGAACACCCCGATGCTCTATGGCATGGGCTTCCTGTTCATCTTCACCATCGGCGGCCTGACCGGGCTGCACCTGGGTACGCTGGCCACGGATGTCCACCTCCACGACACCTACTTCGTGGTGGCCCACTTCCACTACGTGATGATGGGCAGTGCGCTGCTGGCCTTCATTGGCGGCATCCATCACTGGTGGCCCAAGATGACCGGTCGCATGTACAACGAGAACATGGGCCGGGTTGCCTTCACGATGGTCTTCGTCGGCTTCAACGTGACCTTCCTGACCCAGTTCATGCTGGGCTCGCAGGGCATGCCACGACGCTACGCGACCTATCCCGAGGATGCGGGCTTCCAGATCTACCACGTGATCTCCACGTTCGGCTCCTACTTCATGGCGCTGGGCTTCTTCCTGACGGCGGCCTACCTGATTGCCTCCCTGTTCAACGGGCGTCGGGCACCGGCCAACCCGTGGGGTGGTCGGAGCCTCGAGTGGCAGTGTGCTTCACCGCCACCGCACGACAACTTCTCGGAGCAGCCGACCGTCGGTGACTGCTACGACTTCACGGTCCTGGAATGGAGCGAGGAAGAGCAGGGCTATGTCTGGCGATCCGATATCGCCCGACCCGGTGGCGAATCCGCACCCGCGGCGTCGGAAGGGGGTCACTGACCGTGTCTCAGCTCGATGCCAACATGACGCATGACCATGGCCACGATCACGGCCACGATCATCCCGCGCACCTGGGCCACCACTGGGAGGATTCGAAGCAGCAGTTCGAGGCGGGCAAGTTGGGCATGTGGCTCTTCCTGTCCACCGAGATCCTGCTCTTCGGCGGTCTCTTCGTGGCCTATGCCGTGTGGCGGGCCAATCATCCCGAGATCTTCGCCTATGGCTCGCAGTTCCTGGACACGTTCTGGGGTGGCTTGAATACCTGCGTACTCCTGATCAGCTCGATGACGATGGCCATCGCCGTCACCTGTGCCGCACGAGGCCGGATGACGGCCGTGGTGATCTGCCTGTTCCTGACGCTCCTGGGCGCCGGGGGGTTCATGGTCATCAAGTACATCGAATACAACCACAAGTTCCACGAGGGACTGCTGCCGGGCATCTACTTCTATGAGAAGCCCCATGCCTCGCACATGTGGTTGCCCCTGGACGAAGAAGGACGCCAGCAGGAAGCGGCTGCGGCCCTCGCGGCTGAAAAGGAATCAGCGGCATTCGCGGCTCAGACGAAGGTCGAGTCCGAGATGCCTGCGGCACCGGCCGATGCGGAAGTCTGGATCAAGGAACCCGCGGCCACGGGTCCCGAGGGCCTGACGGACAACAAACTCAAGATCGAGACATCGGAACTTCGGATGTTCCTGCCCGACTCGGTGGTCGGGAAGGTGGAAAACGCCGGCCCGCTGCTGGAGTTCGCGGAGGATCACTCCCCCGGCGAAGAGCCGCACTTGGCGCATCCGCTCCAGGATCCGGAACGGCCGATCAATGCTCAGAAGTTCTTCACGATCTACTTCATGATGACCGGGCTGCACGGGGTCCACGTGATCGTGGGCGGCATCGTCATTGCCTGGCTGATTTATCTCACCATGCGGCGTCGTTTCAGTGCCGAGTACTACACGCCCATCGACCTGGGTGGCCTGTACTGGCATATCGTCGATGTGATCTGGATCTTCCTGTTCCCCCTGTTCTACCTGATCTGACGGACTCTTACCCATGGGCAATCACGAACACGGCGCCGTCGATCACATCGTTCCCATCCGGGTCCTGGTGGGGACGTGCCTGGTCCTGTTGTTCCTGACCGCCGTCACGGTCTGGGTGGCTCAGTTGGACTTCAACATCCTCAATATCCCGTCGATGAACCTGCTCGTCGCCCTGGCGGTGGCCAGCCTGAAGGTGTTCATCGTGGTGATGATCTTCATGCACCTGCGATGGGACCGGTCGTTCATCGGCTTCATCTTCGTCATCGCGTGCATGCTGGTCTTCCTGTTCATCGGCTTCGCGCTGACGGACACGGCCGAGAACGAGCCGGACATCATTCCGGGCAACACGCCAGAGGTCCAGACCGAGTTGGATCTGCTGAAGACGACGCCCGATCCAGCAGCAGCCCATGGCGGCGCTGCTGACGACCATCACTGACATGGCTCCGACCCATTCGGGGCATGGTGATCGATCGGTGTTTCGCACCGAGCGTGATCGATTCCTCGCGGGACGATTCGGCATGGTGCTCTTCCTGGGCACGGTGGGCATGCTCTTCGGCGCCACGATCCTCGTGATCCTGGCGATTCGCCTCGACGGGAGCGCGTGGCCACGCCACCTGCCGGCCATGCCGGTGGCCGTGTGGGTCAGTACCGGGTTCCTGCTGCTCAGCAGCGTCAGCATGCAATGGGGGGTGGTGGCGGCCCATCGCGAGGCGGTCAACCAGGTCCGGACGGCGCTGGTCATCACCCTCGTGCTGGGCCTGGCCTTCCTGGCCTCACAGACCATCGCCTGGATCGAGTGGAACGAGGCCATGCAGGGGCTGGTCGATCGTGACGAGGCTGCCGGGCTGGCCGTCTCGGGCTTCTACGTCATGACCGGTGTTCATGCGGCTCACGTGCTCGGTGGCCTGGTGCCGCTGGGGATCATCACGGTCCTCGTTGTTGTCGCGGCGTGGGGTCCCGACCGACGCCGGGGCATTCACTACACGGCGATGTACTGGCACTTCCTGGACCTGGTCTGGGTCCTGCTGGTCGTGACGCTGGTGCTGGTCCTGTAGATCAGTTCGTCAGTGGAAGACGTCCAGTGTCAACAGCAGTCCGATCAGGATCTGGGCGGAACCAAGCCCACATCCAATGACGACGAACCAGGTCGGCCACGATGGAGCGCGATGTCGGGTCCACCACAGTAAGAGGCAGACCAGTGGTGCGGCCAGGAGCAGCCACATGTATGCCGTGAGCATGATGGTGGTCGGGGTCGCCACCGAGGGAATGAGACTGTTCCACAGGCTCGTTGGGTCGATGATCAGGTCTCGGATTCTGTAGATCAAGAAGGAGATCCCCTTGAGGCAGGACAGGAACCAGGGGATGAATACCAGGCACCAGCGGGGCCGTAGCCCCATCGTGCGGGGGGCTTCGCCCTCCAGCGCCAGGCAGATCCGATCACCGCAGTGATCACAGGAGTCGTGCCCCGAGAGCCGATGGCTGCAACTGGGGCAGGTGGCTTCAGTCTGTTTGATGTAGGCCTGGAGGATCTGGTTCATGGTGATTCCCGTGACACGGGGCAAGAGTCAATTGGATATCAAAAAAGCGAGAGAAAGGTCTGCAGCAGAGAGATCCCGATGGCCAGGATCGGAGAAAGACCAACGAAGAACACCGTCCGCGGGGACCACAGGTGAACTCGTCGCCGCTTTGTCCACAGGATCGTCGTGACAATCGGTGCCGCGAGCGTGACCAGGGTGAAGTACAGCAGCACCATGAACCAGGCGCTCGACATGGCTCTTGCGACGTTCCCCAACGCCGGGAAGAGGATCCCGTTGGCGAGCATCTCGATACCCATGATCCACGCCTGGATGCCCGAGTCCAGCAGGGCGAGCCAGGGCACGAAGGCAAAGAGCCATGGCAATGGCAGCGTGCGACCGGCCTGGATCGTGAGCGCGAGCGGCTGGCCGCATTCCGAGCAGCGATCAATGGGAGCCAGGAGGTATCCGCACGTGGGACAACACCGTGTGTCCTGCTCCAGGTAGGAAATCAGCAGATCGTGCGTTGTGCGCTCAGGTGTCGTCATGGCGTCCCTATCGTTTCGGCGGTACTCGTTCCTCTGCGGTCTGCATTGGGCTCAACCGGCCATCAGGGGTGACGTCACCGCTGAGATCGTCCAGGGTGCCTGGTGCGCCGTCAGGGCCATCACTCACGATGCGGGCAATCGCCGCTCCCGTATCAGTCGACTCTGGCAACATGATCAACAGCATGGGACGGCCCCAGCCATCGTCGGGACGATTGCTGCCAGGCAGCCCCGACCCCTGGGCGACATCGCGGGCCCAGGCGGCGGCTGCTTCCTCGGTGGCCGTACGTGCGGTTTCATCGCGTGCTTGTCGCATCGGGTTCGTACGCGGTCCATCGGGGCGGAGCCGGAAGCGACTGGAGTCGACCAGCGGCGGATAGGTGTTGTCACTGCGGTCCACGTCCGCGATCTCATCATTGGGATCGAGGGTGACGCGTGCGATGGCCTGGGGCCGGATCAGCATCGTGGAGGTGTTTCGATGATCCGCTCGCCAGAGGTCCGCCGGCAGCGTCAGTTCCTCGATGGATCCGTCCTCGAACTCAATGCGAAGTGGCAGGGGCATGACCTGGGCACCATTGCTGGAGAACCGGAGGACGTGGAAGTAGTCCGTGGTGTCCAGGAGGCCCTGGTCCTTCTCATCGATCTCCGCGAGGAGGCGCTCCCGGGCACGCTTGTCACCGGGGGTCACCTCGTGCTCGTCATAGGTGCTGTAGAAGTCGATGAGTTCCGGGTAGCGATCGGTCCGCCGGTCGATGCCCTCGTTGCGGACCTCGGTGATGGGCGTCGGGGCCTGCTCGGATTCTTCGCGACGGTCCTCTTCGTTCTCGACTTCCGGTTTCTCACTGTGGACTCGCCAGGTCTCGACGCCGGTCAGGCGGATATCCACGGGCTGGGTCGTGTAGAACCAGCCACGCCAGAACCAGTCCAGGTCCTCGCCCGAGGCATCCTCGATCGTGCGGAAGAAGTCCGCAGGCTCCGGTCGCTTGAATGCCCAGCGGCGGGAGTAGGTCTTGAAGGCATGGTCGAACAGATCGCGACCCACGACCGTCTCCCGCAGGATGTTCAAGGCGGTCGCCGGCTTGGCGTAGGCATTGGGGCCGAACTGGAGCACGGATTCGCTGGCCGTCATGATCGGTCGCTGGTGGGGACTGGCCATGTAGCTCGTGATGTCGCGCGGCAGGCCTCGCTCGCGAGCATAGTTCTCTTCCCATTCCCGCTCCGCGAGGAACTGGACATAGGTATTGAGGCCCTCGTCCATCCAGGTCCACTGCCGTTCGTCGGAGTTGACGATCATCGGGAACCAGAAGTGTCCGACCTCGTGGATGACCACGGAGATCAGGCCGTACTTGCTTCGCTGGCTGTAGGTCCCGTCATCCTCCGGGCGGGGGCCGTTGTAGGTGATCATGGGATATTCCATGCCACCACCGACAACACCATTGACGGAAATGGCGACCGGCCAGGGGTAGGGGAAGACATACTTGGAGTACTGCTCGATGCCGTGCGCGACGGCGTGGGTGGAGTACTTGTCCCACAGCGGGTCACCCTCGCGGGGCCAGAAGGACATGGCCATGGGGCGGTTGTCAGATCCCTCGATCTCGACCGCCATGGCGTCCCAGGCAAAGTCGGTGGAACTGGCCCAGGCGAAGTCACGGACATTGTCCGCATGGAATCGCCAGGTCCTGGTTCCGTCCGGATCACGGGTACTCAGGGCATCCGCTTCATCACGGGTCACGATCATGACCGGGCGATCAGAAGAGGAGGCCTCTTCCAGCCGGTCACGTTGTGTTGAAGTGAGGACCTCCTCGGGGTTCTGGAGTGAGCCCGTCGAGGCCACGACGTGGTTCTCCGGAACGGTGAGGGCGACGTTGTACTCGCCGAACTCCAGCGTGAACTCGCCGCGTCCCAGGAAGGGACGCGTCTGCCAGCCGTCGTAGTCGGTATAGGCGGCCATCCGTGGGAACCACTGGGCGATGGCATAGACCGTGCGGCCATCATCGAAGACCTCGAAACCGCTGCGGGCCCGGAACTGCTCACGGGGCACGATCCGATGGGTCCAGTCGATCGAGAACGCCATCTGGTCGCCCGGGGCCATCGGCTCCGGCAGGTCGATCCGCATCATTGTTCCCGTGATCACGTGGGGCAGCGGTTTGCCTTGTGCATCAAGAACGGCGCTGATGTTGAAGCCGCCCGGGAAGGTTTCCTTGCCCAGGTGGGAGCGGAGCTGGTCGAAGCTCATGCCGCCGGAGAGATCCGGTGCTGGCTGCGCCATCTTGCCCTTGGCGTCCGGACGGAACCGGTTCTGGTCCAGTTGAACCCAGAGGTAGTCCAGCGTGTCGGGACTGTTGTTGTAGTAGGTGATGCGTTCCTTCCCGATGATCGAGTGCGTCTCGGTATCGAGGGTGGCTTCGATGTCGTAGTCAGCCTGCTGCTGCCAGTAGTCCGGGCCCGGGGCGCCGGAGGCCGTACGGAATCGATTGGGGCTGGGCAGGGCATCGTCATCCAGCCGGGCGAAGGGATCCGTTCGGGGTAGTTCCACTTCCGGTCGCCAGGGATGGTGATCCGGATGCATTGCCGATGCTGGCAGGGTGACCAGGAAAAGGGTGAAGACGCCAGTCAGGATACGCATGAAAAAACCTCCCGGGCCGTGGCCCGGGAGGTGATCGTAGCACTATCAAGGCGGGGCTTCAGCAGTCCCCGTAATTGGCCAGCAGGGCGAGGATATCGTTCACATCGACGACCCCGTCGTCATTGGTGTCGCTGGGGCAGTCCCCGCAGTCGCCCCAGTCGTTGAGCATGGCCAGGATGTCGTTGACATCGACCACGTCATCGCCATTGACGTCGCCCGTGCAGTCCGGGGTGTCGGGCTCACAGGTCAGGGACACCATCATGATGTTGTCCACGGCGGCTTCCACCCGGGACGTCTGGTTGAGATCCGAGGCGTTGAACCGGATCCGGAAGCTGTCATTGACCTCGAAGCCGGGGACGTCAGCGAAGAAGGTTTCCTCCGTGCTCCAGTTCCCGGTCGTGCCAGGTCCGGTTGGACCGACGGTGAGGACGTTGGTCCACGTCGTGCCGTCATCATCCGAGATGTCCACCTGGAACACATCGTCTTCGACGTTCTGTCCGCCACCGATATTCCGGTACCAGAAGCAGTAGGACACGCTTCCGACGCCCGTCGCATCGATCCGGGGTGAGACGAGGATGGTCTCGCCGTCGTCGACGTCGCCACCGCCGTTGGGGGTGTTCTCGGTCAGCCAGCAGTAGGAGGCGGCGCTGTCGCAGTCACTCTGGGGTCGGTTACCGCCGCCAGCGGGAATGCCTCGCTCCCACAGTCCGTCGCTGGCATCACCAGTCACGGTCCAGCCGGGATCCGTGTCGCAGTTGTCTGCAAAGGCGACAATCAGGTCGCCGATGACGAAGTTCAGGGCGCTCGATGCGCCACCGCTGGGATGCTCGACCATGCCTGCGGTTTCGCCTTCCACCTGGAAGAAGAACTCCGGGGTGTCGTCGCAATCAGCACCGGGCAGGACCGCGGACCATTCGCCATTGCCCTCGTCCGTCATCGACATGGAGGTGAAGGCACCGCCGCCAAGCCGATACTGCATCACGATCGAGTCCGCGACGAGAACATCCTCGCGGGGGTCGACGCTGATGCGAAGTTCGCTGGAGACGCCCGGGTCCATGGACTCGGGAACGCTGGTGAGGAGCTCGATCTTGGGTCCCAGGTAGGTGTTTTCCAGCGACGCGTCGACGTCGAGGATGCCGCCCGTGGCGACGTAGCCATTGAGGCTGGACACGGGTCGGACATGGTCCAGGATGAGGGCCTTGACTTCCGCTGCCGTGGCGGTCTCTCCCATGACGGAGTAGACCAGCGCGACGCCACCGGCGACATGAGGCGTCGCCATGGAGGTGCCGCTGAAGGACGAGTAGCCGCCGTTGGGGGTGGTGCTCATGATGTCCACGCCCGGTGCGCCGAGATCGACTTCCGTGGCGTGGTACTGGCTGAAGCCAGCCAGGTTCTCATTGCTGTCCGTCGCAGCGACACAGATGATGTTGCTGCAGTCATATCCGCCGGGGTAACTGGCACCATTGCTGCCACTGTTTCCGGCGGCGGCGATGAACAGGTGCCCGTGGTTGTCGCCAGCCGTCTGGATGGCGTCATACAGGCCCTGGGTGAAGCCGCCTCCGCCCCAGGAATTGCTGGACAGCGGGAATGAATTCGCGGCGCAGTACTGGACGGCGGAGATGGCATCGGCGGTTGATCCGCTGCCATTTCCACCAAGGAACTTCGCGCCGACGATACGGCAGTACCAGCTCACGCCGACGACGCCGACGAAGTTGTTGCCCCGTCCGCCGATGGTGCCGGCACAGTGCGTGCCATGACTGTTGTCATCCATCGGATTGCCGTCGTTGTTGTAGAAGTCATAGCCGTGAATGTCGTCGACGTAACCGTTGCCGTCATCATCGACGCCATTGCCCGCGATCTCACCCGGGTTGGTCCAGGCGTTCTGGATGAGATCGACGTGGCCATAGTCCACGCCGGTGTCGATCACCACGACCTCGAAGGACTGGGTGCCCACGTGGTCATCCCAGGCTTGCGGTGCCCGGATCTGAGGCATGCCATAGAGGTCGCCGTACATGGGATCGTTCGGAATGGTGTCGAAGGTGCGGACGATGTAATCGGGCTCGACGTAGAGGAGGACATCGTCCCGGGCGCCGATCCGATCCAGGGCCGTGGGAACGTCGAGTTCCATGTCCACGGAGACCAGGCCCGGAACCAGCCACCAGGAGTCATCGATGGTTCCGCCGATCTCGGCCAGGATCTTGGCCCGGGCGTCGGCGGAGGCGGTATCACGGAAACGCATCACCAGTCGATTGGGGGCGTACTCGTGTGCCAGTGGCGTGTCATCGGAGACCAGCGACCAGCCAGCGGGCTTGGTCAGTTCGGCCTGGCCGAGGGTGATGCTTGTGATCAACAGGGCTCCGCCGATGGCGAGGCCGACGAGGGGGCGGGAATTCAGCGCGGACACGGGTTCTCTCCTGGTGTCTCTGGTCTTACGGCTGCGGCGACCGCAGCCTGTTGTCTTGATTTGTTGCCTGGTTCGGTTCCGGCTCAGCAGTCACCATAGTTGGCCAACAGGGCGAGGATGTCGTTCACATCGACGACCCCGTCGTCATTGGTGTCGCTGGGGCAGCCCGAGCAGTTGCCCCAGTCATTGAGCATCAGGAGGATGTCATTGACATCGACGACATTGTCGCCGTTGACATCACCATCGCACCCAGGTTCATCGGGTTCGCAGTCGATGGACACCATGACGATGTTGTCGATGGCGGCTTCCACGCGTGACGTCTGGTTGAGATCCGAGGCGTTGAAGCGGATCCGGAACTGGTCATTGACCTGGAAGTCCGGGAGATCGGCGAAGAACGTCTCCTCGGTTCGCCAGTCGCCTTCTGTTCCCGGGCCGGTGGGGCCGACGGAGAGGATCTGCGTCCAGGTAGCGCCATCGTCATCAGAGACATGGACCCGGAAGACGTCGTCCTCGACGTTCTGCCCGCCACCGATATTGCGATACCAGTAGCAATAGGACACGCTGCCGACGCCCGTGGCGTCGATGCGAGGTGAGATCAGCAGGGTCTCGCCGCCATCGACATCACCACCACCGGCGGCGGTGTTCTCGGTGAGCCAGCAGAAGGAGGCGGCGCTGTCGCAGTCCGTCACGGGTCGGTTGTTGCCCCCGGCAGGAATGCCTCGCTCCCACAGGCCGTCGGTCGCATCACCGGCGACGGTCCAGCCTGGATCCGTGGTGCAGTCATCCTGGAAGGCGACCGTCGGCTCGGACTGGGCCGAGAGGGTGGCGAACTGGTTGTCGGGGGCACCGTCGGGATATCGCTGCAGTTCACCGCTCGTGGTCTGGGCGGAGAACCAGAAGTCGACACCTTCGCCACAGTTGGACTCGGAGAAGACACCGGTGAAGTCGCCGTTGCCTTCATCGATCAGTGGAATGATGTCGTAGATATTGTCGACACCCACGTACATCTTGGCCGTTCCCGGTGCATAGGTGCCGAGGCTCTCCTCGATGCGAACCCGGATTTCCGTTCCGCCGTCCGGATCGACATAGGTCGGGATGCCGTCAGGAAGGGACAGGCTCAGGTAGGCCAGTTGCGGGGCATCCATGTCATGGAGACCGAATCCCAGGGCGATTTCCTCGTAGTGGGGGCTGCCGTTGGAGAGGTCGCCATCATCATCATTCAGGGTCAGGAAGTCGATCGTGATCGCCGGGTTGATCGAGGTTCCCGTGTGGACGAGAACAGCGTTGATGGTCAGGTCGCGGATCAACTGCGTGCCCGTGAAAGGCGATGACACCATGAGTGCTTCCCAGGTGTCATAGACACAACCGGAAATCAGCTGGCCGCAGGCGTGGATCGCGCTTCCGCAGGAGGAGCATCCCGACGTGAGGTACTGGCAGGCGTTGTCCGCGTTACGGATGCCGCTGACGCAGTTGCCGATGAAGAAGCCGCGGGCGAGCACCGGGTCGAGCGTCATCACGAGTGCCAGGCAATCGCTGTAGCCCTCGCCATACTCGCCCTGGCCCGAGCCGGCGCAGGCGATCATGTGGTGACCATACTCGTGGTGCGCGATGGTTCCGAATCCGGTGTTGTTGCAACTACCGCCGGACGCGAAGAAGTTGATGGACGAGTAGTCGTAGTAGGCATTGCACGTGTCCGCGAGGTTCACGTTGATGGGCCAGCCGGTTTCCGTGGCAATCGTCGGGAAGTCGGGGTTCGAATCCAGGATCAGTTCACGCACTTCATTGGCCGCGATGTAGGTATCGACCTCGGCGAAGGTGAACTCGGTGGCATCTTCGTTGTGGACGATCGTGACCTCATCGCCATCGTTGACGTTGGCCTCGACCAGGGAATCGCCGCCCTGCTGATTGTTCACGACGAAGTAGAGTCCTCGAATCTGCGAACTGAGGGTGACGTTGTCGCCGATATCGCCATCGACATTGAACTGACCATTGGCGTCGGCAAATATCTCGACACCATCGACCAGCAGTGAGGCGTAGGGCAGCCCGAGCTGGGCTTCGGGATCACATTCCTCTGCACTCCAGCCATCACCGGCATTGGCCTCGATGGCGCCGGTGAGGCCGCCGGTGGCCAGGCCCGCAGTCGCGGAGGCCAGCGGGAGCAACTGGTTGCCGATGCCGCAGTTGAGCACGCGGTTTTCCTCGTGGAGCAGGGTGCCGTCCTCGGCATTGATGACGTACTTGACACGCCGATAGGCGTTGCCATCACGATTGGTTCCGACCCGGGCCTCGAAGACCAGGGCGACCTGCGGCGGAGCCGACTGGTCGCCGGCTCCGGCGAAGACAACGACCTCGGGGGCGTTCTCGACCACGGCGGCCGGTCCCATCAGGTCCTTGGCGACTGCCGCAACGCGATCGATGGTGGCGGCTTGCGGAGGAAGTACCTCGGGGACGAATCCGTTCACGGCTCGCAGGTCTGACGCGGCCAGCACCAGTTCATGCTGCTCGCTGTTGCGAACAAGCAGGCACAGGCTGGTATTCCATACCGGGTAGGGGCCCGCCTGCTGCGTGTAGTAGACGCCGGTGAATCGATAGCCAACCATCTCGCCCTGCTCATTGCGCTCGGGCATGATCGGCTGAAGGTGACGACCATCAGCGAACCGACCGATCGGGGCGAGTTCCGCTTCGGAGACGCCCCAGATCCCGGCGTGCTGCGTGAGGAAGTTCTGGGCGGATTCCTGGGGTGAATGACCCTGGGAGAAGATCGTGCCGTAGAGCCGGTCGATTCGACCATCCTGGTTGGTATGCGTCCGAAGGGCGGGGTTGTCCGACAGCATCCGCTCCAGGGCCAGCTCGGTCGGATTGGCGGATGACAGGCTGGTCGCCAAGAGACCCAGGGCGATGGACGGCAGGATTCGAATATTCATGGCTCTCCTCGTGTGCTCTCACGTGAAGACCGCCCTCCCCAGGGCGGCCCGATCGGCTCAAGTGGAGACCGATCGCGCTTCCTTTGACCCACTATCACCTTACGGTATCCAGCGGTCGAGTCATCCCTCGAATGGGCCAAAGCGGAGGTTTCAGGGCCGATTTCCGCAGAAATCAGACCTCCGGCACGCCTGCCTGCGGGAACAGGGCATGGGCCGAGATCCACAGGATCCGCATGGACTCGAGGCCCTCGGGCGGATCGATGACTCGGGCCGTCGCCGGCCGGGCGGTGGTCTGGATTTCCAGGGGCATTCCGGCGTGATCAACCGTGATCCGCCCCGTGGCATCCGAGGCCTCCACGAGGTCGTCAATGGCCAGCAGGGAGACGCCTTCTGGGCTCCTCAGCAGCAGCAGGTGTGTCTTGGGTGGCGGGCCCGCCGACGGTGGAGGGGTCGTGAAGATCAACTCCTCGGAGGCAAACCAGTGGTCCGGCTTGCCCTTCTTGTACCGCTGCTTGAAATCGGGTCGGCCAGCGGCAACAGACGTCTCCGGGTGACGAGCCACCCAGTTGCTCCAGGGCACGACCTCGTGGGGAATGGCATCCAACTCCAGCGGTGGGCCGGTGACGGATCGTCCCAGGGCCTGCGAGATCAACTGTTCGCCGCCCGTCTCGCCATCGGCCCGGCGTGGATAGAGGAGGAGGTTGCCGCCATAGACCAGGCCACTGACACCCAGCAGTTGCTCGGTGCCAGCCAGGCGACGATCGAAGACCCGCGTGGTGCCGGAGGGCCAGTGCCAGGTGACGGAGACGGGTGTATCCCCGACCTGGTCGTTGATGACCTCGTGGACATTCAGGATGGAAAGCGGCCAGGCTCTCGCTTCGCCATCAAGTTCGACACCGATGACCAGGTCACTTGAGATGAGGTACTTGCGGCGTCCGTCGTTGACTTCGGCGATCGCTGGCGGATCGAGAATCTCGGGATGATCCAATACCGGGATCATGTCCCGGTAGAGCGTTGCGGGCTCCATGATGGCGCCCTCGTCCCGCTGCGAGAGATCAAACGCGTAGGACTCGATCGTCTGACCATCGCCCGGGGGCCGTTCCACCATCCGGAACAGTGCTGGCGCGAGTGCCCAGGCGATCAGGGCCAGTGCCACCAGGGCTGTCAGTGCCAACAGCCAGCCTCCTTCGTTGAATCGAAGTCGGCCCTTGGGCGTTTCACGTAATGGGGAAGGGTCAGTCACGAGCGGGCAGCGGTTGCATGATGGCGTCTGGATTCATGTCGACCGTGATGAGTTCGTCCGATGGAACAATGTTGCGGTCCAGGACCATTGCGGCCAGCAGCACCGGCAGGTAGAGCAGGCTGAAGAGGAAGGTGGCACGGGCCGTGGACCGATCCCGCTTGCGGAAGAACTGCAGGGCAAACCACGCGAATCCCAGTCCCAGCACGAAGGAGATCACGGCATAGACCAGTCCGGCCATGCCACTGAGCGTGGCGGTCAATGCCAGCGGAACCAGCAGCAGCGTGGTGAGCAGCGTGATCTCGGCGGTCAGGGTGGTCCCGCCTCGGACCACGGGGAGCATGCGGAACCCCGCGTCGGCGTACTGGTCGCGGTAGAGCCAGGCCAGCGAGAGGAAGTGAGGAAGCTGCCATACGAACAGGATAGCGCCGAGGCTCCAGGCCTGGACGTCGAATGTGTCCCGGACGGCAACCCATCCGATCACCGGTGGAATGCCACCGACGATGGCGCCCACGAGGGTGTTCAGCGTACTGACGGGTTTCAGTGGCGTGTACGCCAGCAGGTACAGCAGGAGCGTGGCCAGCGCGAGGGCGGCGGCGGCGAGGTTCACGAGCAGGGCGAGAACGAACAGTCCGGCATACCCAAGGACGATGGCGAAGATGAATGCGTGCGGGACGCTCAGGGAACCACTGGGCGTGGGGCGATTCTTGGTTCGATCCATGAGCCGGTCACGTCGCGTTTCAATGACCTGGTTGAGGGCATTGGCGGACAGGGCGCAGGCCATGGTGCCCAGGACGGTCCAGAGCAGTCGCCACCACTCGATGACCGGGCCACTGCTCATGAGGAAGCCCACGGCCGTGGTCACGACCACGAGGGTGCTCAGGCGTGCCTTGGTGAGGGTCGCATACAGCCGCGGGAGATCCGCGAGCCGCGTCGTCGGGATGGTTGGGGTATCGACGTGCATTTTCGGCCAGGTGCGCACCGCGGGATCGCGGCTCCGTTCAGTCGGGACGGCTAGTATAGATCCCCTTGCTTCGGGTCCAGCGGACCCGGCCACGGGAGCCTGCATGACCACGGAGACCACCATCTCGCCTGACCTGTCGACGCCTCGCATGGCGGATCGGGTCGCTCAGGTCCTCACCTTTGGATTCGGGGCCACCACCGTGATGTGGTTGCTGTGCTATGTCGCCATGCTGCAGCCGGGAAAGGCCGTGGGCGAGGTTCTGTTCGTCCTGGTGGTCCTGGCCCTGTTGGCCGGTGCGGCCCTGGCGACGTCGACGACCCGATCCTGGGCTCATGGTGCCTGGCGGGGTGGATGGGTCGGTCTCGTCAGCGCCGTATTGAACCTCCTGCTCATCGGGAGCCTCCTTGGACGTGAGTCGGGGGCCGGCCTGGCGACCTGGATTCTCGGATTGCTGGCAGGCTCGATCGTGGTCGGCGCCGTGGGCGGCGTGATCGGTGCCGCCGCTCGATTGGGCCCCGGGGAACGTTTCAGTGGCAACTGGCTGGGGGCCTTCACCCTCGTCTCCGCCTGCATCGTGTTTCTCATGATCATCACGGGTGGCATCGTCACCGGATTCGAAGCCGGGCTGGCCGTGCCCGACTGGCCCAATTCGTATGGGCACAACATGCTGCTCTATCCGTTGTCCGAGATGGTCGCGGACCAGGACATCTACTGGGAGCATGCCCATCGATTGACCGGCATGTACGTGGGACTCACGACGATCATCTTGTGTGTCATGTTGTGGTGGGGTGATCGCCGACCCTGGGTCGGCGTCGTGGGAACTCTCGTGCTGCTGATGGTGATCGGGCAGGGGGTGCTCGGTGGCCTGCGGGTGACTGGCCGACTGACCCTGAGCGATGATCCGACACTTCTGTCACCGAACACGGCCCTTGGAATCGTGCACGGGGTCTTTGGCCAGATCTGCTTCGCCGTCGTCGTCTGGCTGGCCGTTGTGACGACCACTCGATGGACGCGTGGCCCCCGGGCAACCCCCAGCGAATCCGGGGGAACGGATCGAGCACTTGGCGTCCTGCTCGTCATCGCCCTCGTGATCCAGTTGATCATCGGGGCGACCTATCGGCACCGCATCGGTGAAATCGGGGTGAAGACGGAGCAATCCATGCTCGTCCTGACCGGGCACATCTTCATGGCGGTTGTCGTGGCCGGGCTGGCCTTCATCAACGGGCTGCGGGCGGCTTCCGCTGACCAGCCGCATCGGATCCTGAAGCGGGTGGGTCTCATCCTGCTGATTCTCGTGGGTGTTCAATTGATCCTGGGCATGCTGGCGACCATTGCGGTGCTGATGGGTGGGGAGGACGAGGGCATTCCAGCGCTGGAAGTCCTGGCAACCAGTGCGCACCAGGCCAATGGGGCCCTGCTCCTGGCGTTCAGTACGGTGCTGCTGTGCTGGTACGTGAGGTTGATCCGACCGACGGCGCGGTCGACGTCGCCACCAGTTGATCCGGCCGCCTGCTAGCGGGCCTGGATCGTCGCATTCATGTCGTTGGCGATCCGCTGTCGGAGCGTGCCCTGCAGGATGCTGGAGTGATCACCAGGCATGATCTCGATCACGGCATCCGTGTTCATGGCGTCCATCCGTTCCTTGAGGAGTTCCGTGGCCCGGGTGAGGTAGAAGGTGTCCATGTCACCCATGTAGACATGGATCTTGCCTGCGAGCTTCGGGCCGAGGGTCTTCCAGTTCTCGTGCAGGATCCGGCTGATGTCATACCGGGCCCAGGCCTTGGCAACGGCGGGATCGACCTCGCCGGTTGTTCGATCGAACAGCGGTCGTGGACGATCATCGTCGCCTCGTGGAGAGAAGACCCACTCGAAAGAGCGGATCTGACCACCATCACCGATGGCCTCTTCCATGGCACAGAAGTCGTCATAGAACAGTGTCGGCGTTTTCCCATTTCGAGCGAGCGGGACCCGGGTGCCATCGGTGTGTCGATAGGCGTTGGCATTCTCCGCGTAGATGTCAATGTCCTGGAAGGCCCGGAAGTCGACGGGGTCCGGGGCCGTGGACCACGTGCCGCCGAAGAACTCGGGGTAGGTGACCTGCAGCCACAGGGATGACCACCCGCCGGAGGAGTGCCCGGTCAGGAGACGGCCCTGGGAATCATCGACCAGCGGGTACTGGGATTCCAGCCAGGGGATGAACTCCTCGACCAGGGCCTGTCCCCACGGGCCGTTGTTGGCGGAGTCGGCGAAGACATGGTGGCCCGTGCCGCATTCGCCTTCGAGGTACACGATGATCATGTCCTTGACGCCGCTGTCGCCGCCCCACATCCACTTGGCCATTGGGGCCTGTTCGAGTCCGCCGGCAAATCCACCGATGACGTAGAGCACGGGCCAGTTGCGGTCGGCCTCGGGCTCGAAGTCATCCGGGAAGAACGCCATGGCTCGCATGGTGATGTCGCGTCCATGGAACGTGCTCAGCAACTCGCTGCGGTGCGACAGGCTCTTCGATCCGGGGATCTCCCACAACTCGCGGGGCGACTTCGGTGTGTCGATGACCAGTGACAGCGGCCAGGTGTTCTCGTCTTCCAGCGAGATCGTCTCGATGCCGCTGACCGTGACATCACCTCCGCCGATCGAGGCGACATCCGGATCGGACCGCATGACGGCCTGGAGGCGCCAGTTCCCGGGCTCCAATTCACCAAGCGTTGCCGGGAACCCCTTGGTCTCTGGGCCCATGGTGAGAACCTCGCCGGGCGTCCAGTCGACGACGTCCACCCGGTACAAGGGTTCCGGTGAGAACCAGTCCGGACCCGAGGACGGACTGCGACGGCGGGACGACGTGAACATGACGTACACGGGGCCAGTGAAGGAATCGGTGATTGCCGCTGGGTACGTCAGTTGGACGGTCGGTGCCGACTTCGCTGCCGTGGTCGCGGCATCGCTCGGTGCGACCGAGGCCGGAGGGGTGGCGACGATCGTGGCCAGGGCGAGTGTCTGCAGGGTGATCATCGTTGCGTGTCCTTCGGGGTAGTGGGGGGCGTTGCCGGTTCAGACCTCTTGCTGGCCGCGGGCTTCAGGATCTCCTCCAGCGCCAGTACGGCATAGATCGTCGACAAGTCGGGGCGACCTTCCAGCCATCGGTCCTCGGGATTCACCCAACTGCCGTCATCATTCTGTCGGCGGATGATCGCGCGAGCCATCTCGGATCGCCAGTCATGGCTCAGTCCGTTGGTTGCGATGACGTCGTCGAGTCCCGATGCCCGCAGGGCCCGTGACATGGTGTACAGGTAGTAGAAATAGCCTTGTTGGCCGAGACCGGGGTTGGAGGCGAACGTCCAGTGCCCTCGAATCCAGTCCAGGGCGGCATGCACGCGGGGGTCATCCGGTCCCAGGCCGGCATAGAGCATGCTCTTGTAGCCGGCATAGGTCATCGAACCGTAGCTTCGCAGTGATCGGGCTTCACCCGGGGCCAGGTTCTCGTTGCCATGTCGGCCGTGCCCGGCGAACTCGGATCCGAGCGACTCGCCGCCATTGGCAGGCGTATAGACGAAGCCACCGTCGGTACCGGCCCAGTCCGCGGGATTGGTGGCATTGAGATTCTGGCAACGCGTCAGAAAGACCACGGCGCGTTGGAAGGCCAGGTCATCCGACGGGACATCGGCATCGTGCAGCGCATCCAGCACGATCTGCGTATTGGACAGGTCGGGCCGTCCACGGGACCCGTATCCCGCGCCGCCATACCAGTCCTGGTTTGCCTGCAGTCCCTCACCCTGGTCCCATTGCATGTTGCGAAGCGAAGCGACGCCGTCCTGCACGAGATCGTCCATCGCGGGATCCTGGAGACTGGCCAGGCCGCTGGTGATGGTCGCGACGACGTAGGTGGTCAACGGTCCGCCGTCGATGCCGAAGTCGGCGCGGCGAGCCAGCCGCAGCCGCTCGATGGCCGGCTGAAGCGCCGTGCTCGGGGTACACCCACACTGGGCGACGGCCTTGATTCCCAGTCCGGTGATCGCGGCCGCAGCCGGTGTCGGCGGATCATCCGGCGCATCCGTGGGTGTGGCCATGGCGCCGCCACCCCAGCCACCGCCCGTGTCCTGGTGCACCAGCAACCAACTCACGCCGCGTTCGAGGGCGGCCCGGGCTCGAGTGGCTTCCGGCAACGGCATGGGGACATCGGCGAGGTCCTTGGCAATTCGGTGGACGGCAGATGTCGCCGGGATGACCTCATCCTGTGCCGCGGGGGCCGGCATGGTGGTGATCCGGGACGGGTCGATTCGCGTGTCCAGTGGCGGTGCCAGGCCGATGACTGGTGCGAGAAGCAGGATGACGGGAAGAAACATGGTTGATGATCCTGTGGGTTCAGCCCATGGCCTTGGGAAGAGACTAATCTTAGGCGTGATCGGAAATCGGGAGGCGACTGCCATGGGTCGATCAGATGCCGGGGGTGACGGGTATTCCCTTGAGGGGGCCACGGAGCCGGTACCGCCGAAACTGCCGGGCATCGTCGAGGTGGCTGAAGCGGGTGAGGACATCCTGGATCTCCTGACCGCTGACATGCTGGCCCAGGCCCTCGACTGCAGCCATCGCTACGGATCGTTCCATATGGCGATCAGTGGAAGCGAAGGCCTGGAGCCGCTCTGCCGTCGCATGATGTTCGATCCTGATCTTCGCCGGTTCCCATGGGACCGCACGCATCTCTGGATCGCGGATGATCGCTGCGTTCCGCGGAACGACCCGCTCTCGTGTTTCTGGCGACTGCGAGATACGTTGATCATGCCGGCGGGCATTCCCTTGCCCCATGTCCATCCGATTCCCAGCACGGAAGAGACCGCTGACGAGATGGTCGAGGACCGCCTCCGCCTCGAACTGGACAGTCGGTCCCATGGCGCGGGTCGACTCGACTGCATCGTGCTTGACGTGGACCAGACCGGCCGCGTGGGCGGACTGTTCCCGGGAGACGACGCCTCGATGGAGACCACGCGGCGTGTGCGGTTCACGCGAAGCACGCACGATGCCTATCCCCACTGGGTGTCACTGACCCTGCCCGTGATCAACGCCTCGCGGATGATCGCGGTCCTGGCTCGTGGCGAGGCGACCGGCCAGGCCCTGCACCGCGTAGCCAGTTGTCCTCCCTCGGTGCGGGACTTCCCGGTTGTTGGTCTCAATGGTGACGAGGGGCTGCTCAAGTGGTACCTGGATCGCGATGCGGCGGGGGCCAACGACGAGACGCCCGACTGAAGTCGGGCGCCTCGCTGAAGCGGCAGGTTGTCGAATCAGATCACGGGCAGTTGCCGTAGGCGGAAAGCACCGCGAGCAGATCATCAATGTTGGTGGTGCCGTCACCACTGACATCGGCATCCGCCGTGTCCCAGGCGGCAATCACCGCGAGGAGGTCATCGATCTCGACCTCACCGTCGCCGTCGAGATCGGCGGGGCAGTCGTTCGGCTCGACCGGGATCTCGTAGCGACCATCGGCGCCGGAGCCGAGTTCACTGAAAGCCCGGATGACCAGATCGCCAGCCTCGGGCATGTCGACGGACACGGTCACGGAGCCATCTTCCTGGACACGGGCCAGGTCGACGAGTTCGCCGTTGATCGTCGCCGAGACGAGAACGTCATGGGGCAACTCGGGCTGAGTGCCGCCGACGTCACCGCCGAGGCCGAGATTGATCACCTGCGGACCGGGCTGCAGGACCGTGGGGATGCCCTGGAGGGTGATCTGCCAGGGTGACTTCTGCCGCGGGCGCAGTTCCGGGTCACCCAGGAGTTGGGACATGTACATGTTCTTCTCGGCATTGCTCGTGCTGGATACCAGCATGCGGGCTGCGATCCAGGAGTACTGCATCACGCTGCCGATGCTCATGTTGAAGCCGGACCAGTAGTAGTTGTGGAAGCACTTGGCAAACTCGTGATTGGGCGTGGTGTAACTGGATCGGATCGAACCGATGTGTGCGACGGCGCCGTTCTCGGTGCCTTCCATCCATGTCTCGCCGATCGAATCATCCTCGAGGTCGATGGCATTGTTGCCACAGGCCACGGCGACGACGATTGGCGTATATCGACCGTTGGTCAGGGTTTCCACGTCGGTGTCCCAGAGTTCCTCGTTGAAGAGGTTCCAGTTGTTGCCCCACTTGAGCTTCCAGCCATGGCCGCGATACATGACGAGTCCGTACCGGGTGTCACTGATGTCAGTGAGCACGTTGGACACCTGGGAGTTGAGTTCACGGCCGGAGTAGAGCGTGAAGTTCGGGTTGTATCCCAAGTAGGAGGCGGCAGCGATATCCTCGATGCACTCGACGTATTCCTTGCCTTCTTCCTTGTGGGCGGCGAGCAGTGATCGCTCGTAGTGACCGGAGAACAGCAGCGGGTTTTCAGAGTACGCGAGGGTCTTCTTGATCTGCTCATCGAGGTCCTCTTCCGAGTCCACCGAGAATCGGCCGATCTCACAGGAGGGGAATACCTCGTCCTCCAGGCAGACGTAGTAGTGATCGGAGGGCAGGCTGTTGGCGGGATCGATATGCATCGGCATCTCGTCGACATCACCCACGAGCAGGACATAGGCCTCGCACTGGCTGTCGCAGTCGGTGTACCAGTCGCTGATCGCGGCCTTCACGTCCTCGTGATCGAAGCCGGAGCCGAGGCTCTCGGTCGTGACGATCGTGACCCGCAGGCCACGCTCGGTCTTCTGCTGGACCAGGGGCATCAACTCGTTGATGTAGTGATAGGGCGTGACGATGAGGTAGCACCCCTCGTTGGCGCCCATGTTGAGGATCGCCAACTGCAGTTGCCACCACAGCAGGGCGTTGTCGTAATGGAAGTCGAAGTTGGCCGCGAGGCGTGGGGTCATGACCACGGGGTCCAGCAACTGGCCGGGATAGCGGGCCGTGAACTCGAAGTTGGTGTTGACCACCAGCTGCTTGCTCGCGGGGATGGCCTGAAGGCACTGCATGCCGACCGCCTGCGTGGAGATGCCACGGTTGACGTGCGTGCCGCCAAGGGGGCGGGCGCCTTCCGCCGGCCAGGGCTGGTCGGTCTGCTGGTAGAACTCGGCGTCGAAGAAGAACTGGTCGTTCTCTCCATCGCCGCCGGCCTGGTCCTCGCCATGATCCGGCTGGGCCGGGAAGGTCTGGATGCCGTCAAGGATGACCTGCTCGCGGATCGTGAGGTCGAATGCGTAGTCGGGGTTCTTGGTCGGGATCGCCAGGTTCAGCGGAATGCTGGGAAGCTCGGGCCAGCCCAAGGCATCGGTGCGGGTGGAACTGCCGGGCAGGATGACTCGCTGGAAAATCTGGCCGTTGTCCGGGGATGTCTTCTGCTCAAGCCACAGGCCGTGGATCTTGATCTCGAAGGTGGACTGCTCTGGATTGCTCTGGCCGGGAACGAGGCTCACCGTCGGTGGTGTGCCGGCGGGAGCGTTGTCGAATGACACCCACTCCCGGTCCTGGGCCGAGGCAATTCCGCACAGGGCCATGGAGAGGCCTAGCGCAACGACAGTACAGGCCTTTCGGCCACGGGGGGTATCAGGTGACATGTGTCAGGCTCCATCTAACGGGTACGCGCGATGCCGGGAGCTGCAAGAACTCCCCGCACCCTGTGCATGCGATGAGATCCCGATGGATCTCACAGGACACTTCGATCAAATCTGACCGAAGTGATCCTCGAGCACCACGCAGGCCGCCAAGGCGTCCCGAAGTCGTTTCTTTTCGCCGTGCGTCCGGCCGGAACGAGCCATTCGACGATTGGCCTCGTCCGAGCTGAGTCGCTCATCCTGGAAGGCGATTGGCAGGCTGCTGACGTCCTCGAGTTCCTTCCCGAACGCCCTGCAGATCCGGGCTCGATCGCCCTCGGTGCCATCCATGTTGAGTGGCAGCCCGATCACCAGTCGTTCGGCGCCATGGGTCTCGATCGCCGTCTTGACCGCATCCAGGAGGCGAGGGCCCCGCGGAATCTCCAGGACCTCCACGGGCATGACCATGGACGTGTCCTCGTCACCGATGGCCAGCCCGGTTCGCTTGTCGCCCAGATCGATGGCCAGCACACGCATGGGTCAGCGGAGTGACTCGCCCACCGAAGTGGCCAGGTCCTTCACTCGCTGGGCATCGGCGGCGGGGCAGATCATCGTGACCCGCTCGGTGTGCACGATCACCAGGTCCCGGCAGCCGACGGTGGCGATGACATGATCCGGGTCCTCGCTTACGGCGAGAATCCCGTGCGAGTCCAGGTTGACCGAGTCGACATTGCTTCGGCAACCGTCCGCGTCGGGGGCGAGGGTCTCGCCATAGGACGTCCAACTGCCGACATCCAGCCACTGGATGTCCATCGGGACGGTGCAGACCGGTCGCGTGTCATCGCGGGAGGCGGGTTCCATGATGGCGTAGTCGACGCTGATCTTGGGAAGCGTGGGGTAGACCGTGCCGAGGGTCGACAGGCGATCGGGGCCGTCCCAGGCGTCGGCAATCTGGGCCAGTCCATCCCGGGCCTCGGGCAGGTAGGACGCGAGGGCATCGAGGAAGCCGGCCGCGGAGAAGATGAACATGCCGCTGTTCCACAGGAAGTTGCCGGCCTGGAGATACCCCTCGGCCGTGGCTTCATCGGGCTTCTCAACGAACTGGACAGTCTGCCGCGTCTCACCGAATCCCTCGACGGGATCGCCCAGTTCCACGTAGCCATAGCCCGTGGCCGCGTAGGTCGGTGTGATGCCGAACGTCACGAGTCGATTGGCGTCTGCGGCAACCAGGTCGAAGCCCGTTCGCAGGGCGGCGCGGAATCGGTCCTGGGGTTCGATGAGGTGATCGGCGGTCAGGACCGCGAAGATCGCATCCGGGTCCTGCTGGTGCAGCACGGCGGCGGTCAGTCCGATCGCGTTGACCGTGTCACGGCCCTCGGGCTCACCGAGAATCTGATCATCCGTGAAGGCGGACAGTCGCTGGAGAATCGGTTCACGGAAGGCCTCCCCGGTACAGATCAGGCGCCGATCCGCTGGGACGACATCATCCAGTCGATCGGCGGCGACCTCGAGCAGGCAGCGACCGTCGATGAACGGGATCAGCTGCTTGGGCTGCTGGCGGCGGCTCATCGGCCACAGTCGGGTGCCGGCCCCGCCGGCCATGATCATCGCGTATTCCACGGGTGCTCCTCGATTCCGGGGGCACGAATTCTACCGGATCGTCTCTCGCAGTCGGAAGACGGCCGACAGGAGGGCATCGGGTGTCGTGATCTTCGGTTCCACGGCCAGGGCCCGCTCCGCGAGGGCATGGGCCTCGGTCCGACTCTCACCCAACGCGGTCAGCATCGACACCGTGTCACCGATGAGGGCGGAGGTGGCATCGTCTTCGATGGCGACCGTGGGCGTCTCGTCGATGAAGTCATCGACCTTGCCGCTGAGTTCCGCGATGATCGTCTCGGCGGTCCGCCGTCCGATCTCCGGAAGCGATGTCAGTAATGCCGCATCCTTGCCGGCGATGGCGGTCGCGACGCGATCGAAGGGCAGCTGCAGCGCACGAAGGGCCTTGCGGTACCCGATGTTCTTCACCGTGGTGAACAGCTCGAAGAAGGCCCGGTCTCGTTCGCTGTCAAAGCCCACGAGGCGGGGAACGAACGAAGCGCCCTGGCCATGTGACTCGTGGTAGTGCAGCGTGTGGAAGATGATGGTCGAGCCGGTCTGGCTGCTGAGGTGAGGGACGCTTCCCGTGGGAACGAGAATCTCGTATACGAGGTGATCGCATTCCAGGAGGGCCCGTCCGTCACGGGCTTCGATCAAGCGTCCGGCGATCCGGCTGATCATGACTTCATGGTAACGGGGTCGAGGCGGATCAATGGGGCTTACCCCAGGAATGGACCAGGTGGCCGCGGCAGCGGGTCCGCGGATGGACAATCGGTCCAGCCCGTCTCGGCGAGGAGTCGATCGCGAAGCGTGGCGGTGATGGTCGAGGGTTCCGTGCCGGCGGGGAAGGTCAGTACGTCCAGAAACCGCACCCGCGATCGACTGGGGCGGAAGAAGGCGCCGGCCACGTGTGTCGTCTCCGGGGTTCCGTCGACACAGGCCAGCAGGACCCGGGCCCGGGTGCGGGAGACCAGGGTTCCGACGCCGTCGTGAAAGGGCAGTAGTTGGTCGTGGGGCCTGGAGAACTGCCCCTCCGGGAAGATCCCGACCACCTTGCCGGCTTTCAGCAGTCTCAGGGCGGCCCGGGCCGCGCTGGGATCGCCCTTGAGCCGGTCGGTGGGGATCACCCTGGTGGCCCGCCAGATGTCCTCAAGCCCCGGGGCCATCTGGTCCCGGGCCATCATCCAGTGAATGAAGAAGGGGCACCCTGATTGGATCAGGAAGGGGTCGAGGGCGGAGCCATGATTGGCCACCACGATCAGCGGTCCAGGCTCGCTCGGGAGCACATCGAGGCCGTCGTAATGGACCCGGTGCACCAAGCGGACATACCAGCGGGTCAGGAGGGTGGCGAATGTGACCACGGCGTCGCCAGAGGGCCCACGCCGGAGCCGGGGCGTGATCCAGAGCTGCCAGAACGCCACCAGGAACAGCGGAATGCCGACGGCCAGGGCCACGACTCCCAAGGTAGTCATGAGGGGAGGGTGGCTGTTTCGGCAGGCCGTGTCAACGTGGCGGGGTGGTCGGAGTGGATTGGGGAGAACCTGCTCGGATTGTTTCCGCGGCTGGAGTGCGGTAGCCTGTCCCAGATCCGTTTTCCCCGCGAATATGCCACGCCGAGAGGATATCCAGACTGTTCTGCTGCTTGGCTCGGGACCCATCGTCATCGGCCAAGGGTGTGAATTTGATTATTCCGGGACGCAGGCCTGCAAGGCACTCCAGGAAGACGGTTATCGCGTCGTCCTGGTGAACTCGAATCCAGCCACGATCATGACGGATCCGGCCTTCTCGGACCGGACCTATATCGAGCCGATCACGGCGGAAGCCGTTCGGCGGATTCTCAAGCGTGAGCGTGAACTCGGGACCCCGGTCGATGTCCTGTTGCCGACACTTGGCGGACAGACGGCATTGAACTGCGCCACCGAACTGGATGAGAACGGCACGCTGGCCGAGTTTGATGTCGAGATGATCGGAGCGACTCGCGAGGTGATCCATCGCGCCGAAGACCGCGGGGCGTTCCGCGACATCGTGGACGACTGCGGCCTGGAGATGCCACGAGCATCGATTGTCACGACCATGGAGGAGGCCGAGGCCTTCGTCGAGGAGATCGGGCTGCCGGCCATCATCCGGCCCGCGTTCACGTTGGGCGGAAGCGGCGGCGGAATTGCCTACAACCGTGAGGAATTCGATGACCTGATCCGTCGCGGGCTGTCCGCCTCCCGGATCGGCCAGGTGCAGATCGATCAGTCGGTTCTGGGTTGGAAGGAATACGAGCTCGAGGTCGTCCGGGATCGCAACGACAACTGCGTCGTGGTCTGCGGGATCGAGAACATCGATGCGATGGGGGTGCACACGGGAGATTCCATCACCGTGGCGCCGATCATGACGCTCTCCGATCGCGAGTACCAGAAGATGCGGGATGCCGCCTTCGCGATCCTGCGGGCCGTTGGGGTCGATACCGGCGGGGCCAACGTGCAGTTCGCCGTGAATCCCCGTGATGGCCAGATGGTCGTGGTCGAGATGAATCCGCGGGTGTCGCGGTCATCAGCCCTGGCCTCGAAGGCCACGGGATTTCCCATTGCCCGGATCGCGACGAAGCTCGCCGTCGGCTACACGCTGGACGAGCTTCGCAATGACATCACCGGGACCACATCCGCCTGTTTCGAGCCTTCGATCGACTACGTCGTGACCAAGATGCCCCGGTGGACGTTCGAGAAGTTCCCGGAGGCGGACGAGACCCTGACCACGCAGATGAAATCGGTCGGGGAAGCGATGAGCATCGGCCGGACGTTCAAGGAGAGTTTCCAGAAGGCCATCCGGTCCATGGAGGTCAAGCGGTTCGGCTTCGGTCTTGACGAACAGGACCGCTGGCTGTCTGCCCGTCGTGACGGGGGTGACCAGCCCTGGCCGTTGGATGAGGACACGGTCAGCCGCAAGTTGAGCGTTCCCTGCCAGGGCCGGCACTACTACGTCCGCTATGCGATGAAGATGGGCTGGGGGATCGATCGCATTCACGAGCTCACCGGAATCGACCCGTGGTTCCTGGACCAGTTCCAGCAACTCGTGGACTTCGAGGAGCGACTGATCCAGTGGGATCGTCTCGAGGACGTTCCTGCGGACGTCCTGGCAGAGGCGAAGCGACTGGGCTATTCCGATCCTCAACTGGCCTGCCTGTACCTCGGGGAGATCCGGACCGAGACGATCCTCGCCGTGCGAGATCATCGGAAGAAGCTTGGAATCAAACCGGTCTTCAAGCTCGTCGATACGTGCGCTGCGGAATTCGACGCCATCACGCCGTACTACTACTCGACCTATGAGCTGCCCTTCACCCGTGGCGGCGAATCGATCGTGGACAACGAGGTCCGGATCAGCGATCGGCAGAAGATCATCATCCTGGGTGGTGGTCCCAACCGGATCGGCCAGGGGATCGAGTTCGACTACTGCTGCTGCCAGGCCGCCTTTGCCTGCGCCGAGATGGACTTCGAGTCTGTCATGGTCAATTCCAATCCGGAGACCGTCAGTACCGACTACGACACCAGCGACCTGCTCTTCTTCGAACCCCTGACACTCGAGGACACGCTCGACATCATCGAGGCCCTCAATGGTGGTGGCGTTGATGTTCCGGATCGCAGTGGTGGGGTCGTCGGCGTGATCGTCCAGTTCGGTGGCCAGACGCCGCTGAATCTCGCGCATGGGCTGGCGGCTGCGGGCGTGCCCATCATCGGGACCGGCCTGGACTCGATCGATGCTGCCGAGGATCGCGACCGCTTCAAGACCATGCTCCAGGGGCTGGGGCTGCGGCAGCCGGACAACGGCATCGCGCATTCCCTGGAAGAGGCCCGGACCATTGCCGAGTCGATCGGCTACCCGGTGCTGGTGCGGCCCAGCTACGTGCTGGGTGGGCGGGGCATGGAGATCTGCTTCGATCCGGAGTCGCTGGACAATTACATGCGGACCGCGGTCGACGTCTCGGAACTGAGGCAGGCCCCGGTCCTGATCGATCGTTTCCTGTCCGAGGCCGTTGAGGTCGACGTGGACGTTGTCGCCGACTTCACCCCGAACCAGGCGACCTCCAGCCGGCAGCTGACGTTGGGCGACGATCCACCGCGGGCGGTGGTCTGCGGCGTGATGGAACACATCGAGCAGGCGGGGGTGCACTCCGGTGATTCCGCCTGCACGCTGCCGCCGGCATCCCTGCGGCCGGCGATCCGCAAGAAGATCCGGGAGACGGCCCGCCTGCTGGCGGAACACCTGGACGTCCGTGGCCTGATGAACATCCAGATGGCCATCAAGGATGACGAGATCTACGTCCTGGAGGTGAATCCCCGGGCATCGCGGACCGTGCCCTATGTCGCCAAGTCGACCGGCAGGCCCTGGTCCCGTATCGCGGCCAAGGTCATGATGGGCAGTTCACTGTCCGACCTGGAAGTGCAGGAAGAGCCCACCGGCGAGTTCATCGCGGTCAAGGAGCCGGTCTTCCCCTTTGAGAAGTTCCCCGGCGTGGACGTGGTCCTCGGTCCGGAGATGCGGTCGACTGGTGAGGTCATGGGCCTGGACCGGTCGGCGGCCATCGCCTTCGCCAAGGCGAAGATGGCTGCAGGACTCTCGCTGCCGGTAGGCGGCACGGTCTTCCTGAGCGTGCGTGACTCGGACAAGGACATCTGCATCGAGGTTGCGCGATCCCTGGCCTCCATGGGATTCACGGTCTACACGACTGCTGGCACCCGGGAACTGCTGCTGCGGCACAGCGTCGAGACGGACCTCATCCGAAAGATCTCGGAAGGCGTCCGGCCGAACATCCTCGATCTCCTGGCCAACGGCACCATCGATCTGATCATCAACACGCCCACTCGGACCGGGGCGGATACGGACGAGGGTCGGATCCGGGCCATGGCCGTACTCAACCGGGTCCCCATGATCACGACCGGCACCGGTGCCCTGGCGGCCGTCCGTGCCATCAGTGCCCTGCGGGCGGGCGACTGGTCGGTCAATGCACTCCAGGATGCATTCCCGGAGATGGTGATTGCCTCGACTCCCGTGGCAAGCCGGTAGCGGCCAACCGGAATCAAGGCTCACGATCTCGCCCTGTCGGTTCCATTTCCCTTCTCCTGTGGGTCCACGGGCGGCTACACTGCGTCCTCCATGGCTCCTTGGGTTCCCCAGTTCATTGCATCGATGGTCGTCATTCTCGTGGTGCTTCACCTGTGCCTCGGGGCCGCGGCCTACCTGATCCTGCTGGAACGCAAGGTCTGTGCCTGGGTGCAGGATCGATGTGGCCCCAATCGGGTTGGGCCCATGGGGCTGCTGCAGCCGCTTGCGGATGGCTTGAAGCTCTTCGTCAAGGAGGAATTCATGCCCCGGGGCGTGGATCGGGCCATGTTCATCATGGCGCCGGCCCTGACGGCGATCGTGGCCCTGATCGGATTCGTGGTCATTCCATGGGCCGGCATCCTGGAACTGGGGAATGGTCGGACGGTCTCGATCATCGGTGCCGACATCAACATCGGGGTCATCTACCTGGTGGCCACGGGTTCCCTGGGGGTCTATGGCGTCGGGCTTGGCGGCTGGGCCTCCAACAACAAGTACTCCTTCCTGGGCGGCCTCCGGGCCACGGCCCAGATGATTTCCTACGAGATTCCCATGGGGCTGGCGCTGCTCTGCGTCATCCTCGCGGCCGGGACACTTCTTCCCCAGCAGATCGTCGCGCAGCAGCTGGAAGGCCAGTGGTTCCTGGTCCAGCAGCCGGTCGCGGCGGCGATCTTCTTCATCTGTCTCCTGGCAGAGGCCAACCGGGCGCCCTTTGACCTGGCGGAGGCCGAGCAGGAGCTCGTCGGGGGCTGGCATACCGAGTATTCCTCCATGAAGTGGGCCCTTTTCTTCATGGGCGAGTATGTCCACCTCGTGGTCGGAGCGGCCTTCTTCACGACGCTGTTCCTCGGCGGCTGGTCGATCAACCCGATCACGGGCTGGGACCTTCCACAGGCGGGCGGCATCTGGTTGATCCTGCTTCAGTTCAGCATTGTCCTGGGCAAGTGCTTCCTGTTGATCTTCTTCGGGATGATGATCCGGTGGACGCTTCCCCGCTTCCGCTTCGATCAGCTCATGAAGCTCGCCTGGGAAGGCATGATTCCGCTGTCCCTTGGTCTGCTGCTGATGACGTCCCTGTTCGTCTACCTCGGTTGGACGCAGTGGCTCTGGGCCGGATCACTCGGTGCCATTGTGATTCTGCTGGCCCTGCAGACTATTCTGCCATCGCACTCGCGGGCCAATCGCCGGATTGGACTGGTCGGAAGTCGATTCAGCCCGGGCGAGGACGAATCCAGTTCACGCCTGGCGGGCTCTGGCTGAACCAGCGACACACTCCGCTTCACTCCATAAAGAACAGACGCCGATCGTGTCGGAGCAGCGATCGACGCCTGTGTATTGATGGAATGCAGTGGGCGTTGAACACCCGGTGTCCTTGAGTGTAAGCGCAGCATGAATGTCGACTCAAGTACCTGCATGTGTTTTCTCGTTGCCGTAACGGTCAAATGTCGTGTCTCGGTGTCGAAAACACGTTCACCACGAGAGGGTAATCACGTGCACATCGTGTTCATGGCATGCCATTGACGGTGGGCCACGTGTCAGATGACGTTGGTCGATACACCGGACCATCGCAGGAAAAGGCTTGGCCTGGCCGCAGTGAAGAAGGCCGTGCGGGCCCGTGGCGATCTGGACGCGACCGGCATGCCCGTCTATATATAGAACGTAGTGGCCGAGGGGCCACGGGAGGCATGAACCGCCATGGATCGACTTCTGAGGGCCTTTCAGGCCGGATTCGGGTTGATGGCCCTCGTGATCGGCCAGCGTGGGCGAATGAGGTCTACCTACTGGGCCTGGAGGCGAGAGACGGCATTCGGCCCCGACGGCCGATGGCCGATGAGCCGCCAGTCCAGGCGTCGGGCGGTCCTGTCCTACGCTCGCTGGTCCTGGCTGATGAAGCGATCCTGACCAACTCGAGATCCAGGACTTTGCCTGCCCCCTGATTTTCTGCCCGATGGGGGCTCCGGCGACGAGAATTTGCATCTTTTTTGCCCCACGCTCACAGGCCATTGAGGGGGGTAAACCGCCATCCAGGCCCCCTGAGGGGCCGATTCGGCCCTCAGGTGGATTACCTGACATCAAAGCTGGAGAAAGTTCTTTGTCCAGTGAACCATAAAACTGCCATTTCCAATGCTTTACAGGCTGATAACCGGTCCCCGGACCCAAGAGGGGACCGAAGAAAGTCGACGTTTCCGCTCCCTGGAGTAGCGATCAGGGGCCAAATCGGTATCATCTCGCCTTCAACAAATCGGCCGAGGATGGCCGATAGGCGAAGATCCCATTCGTGCCGGGCCGTGTTGGTCCGGATTGTCGCGAATGTGGCACGAACATAGAGAGCGCACAGGGCTGGGAGTCGGCCGACGCGTTCGAGAGATTAGGAGTGTCGACAGATGAGTCTGACGACGAAGGTAGGCCTCTTCGGAGCCACCGCAACCATGCTGACGGGGGCTGCATTTGCAGCAACGCCGTCCAGTGACATCAGCAACACTGATATGCAGGCCCGGCTGGAAGCAGCCGAATCAAAGATCGCTGAGCTGTCTGCCCAGACGGATGCCGACTGGCTGACTGAGCAGCGTGCCGACGAAATCCGAGAGATCGTCCAGGACGTTCTCGCTGATGCGGACACGCGTGCCAGCCTCCAGGGCTCGAACATGTCGGCCGGTTATGACAACGGCTTCGTGATTTCGAGTTCCGACGGTAAGTGGAAGCTCCGTATCAACGGTCTTCTGCAGAATCGCTGGGTTCTCAGCCGCAATGAGACCCGCAACACCCCCCTGACGGGCGCCGCCCTGGCAAACGCCTTGGCAACCAACACCCTGCGTCCCTCCCCCAACTGGCCGAACAATCCGACGGCCACGGGTGTCTTCCCCAATGCCGTTCCGTTCAATGCCCCGGTCGCTTCCTACAACGGTGCGATCACCGGAACCAACACCCGCTATGACGGAACCGTCGTTCCCAACGCCGCCGGTCTCGGTGCTGTTGGTGGCGTCCCGGTCCTGAACATCCCGGGTGCAGTCAACTTCGGCACGGTGCTTCCGGGCATCACGCCGGTCCCCGCCGGAACTCTTCCGGGCCTGTCCTACTCAGTCGGTGACTACTACGTCATGCCGACGGGCCAGGTGGTCTACGCTGAGCCTGGTGCCTTCAGCACTGGCTTTGGTTTCCCGTTCGAGTACGGCAACCACACGAACAATGGCTTCGAGACGACTCGTGCTGCGATCAACCTTTCTGGTGTCGTCGCCGAGGACTACTACTACAACATGCGTCTGGATTGGTCGCCGTACAACCAGTCGGCCCAGTCCGTGAATGCACTGACCGCAACGACTCTTGGTGGAACTGGCGCGTTCAGCCCCACCGGTGTTGCCGCTGCGACGCCCCAGCCGGGCATCTCCGACGGCGTTCTTGAGTGGGCTTATGCCGGCATCAAGTTCAACGACGAGTTCAGCGTTCAGATCGGTCGTCAGAAGTACGACGTGATGCGTGGCTTCATGGTCAATGCTGAGTACCAGCAGGCCATCGAGCGTTCGCTCTACACCTACTTCTGGGCCACGTCCTCCATCACCAATGGTGTGAAGGTCAACTGGCAGACTGACATGTTCCGCGTCAATGCGATGTACTCCAACGCTGGCCAGGACTTCGGTTCTGCCACCAATGGTGCCTACTACACCAATGCTGCCGAGTACGCCTTCTCCGGTCGCGCCGAGGTCCTCCTCGGTGGTACCTGGGATCAGTTCAACGAGATCAGCTCCATGCCTGGCGAAGAGATGGGTATCCTCGCCGGTGTCGGTGCTGCCTACTTGGATTCTGACGACAGCCTCTTCCCGTTCACCAGCCGGAGCAACTGGATGGTCACGGGTGACCTGTCTGTCGACATGGGTGGTTGGAATGTCATGGGCTCGATCTCCGTTGGTGATCAGCGTGAGTCCGGCAACAACAACCCGTGGGGCTTCGAGGTCAGCGGTGGCTTCTACGTCACTGACGATGTCGAGCTGTACGGCCGCTACCAGTGGCTTGACCCGTCCTACTCCCAGACCTACGGGAGCAGCGACGAGCTCAACATGCTCACCTTCGGTGCCAACTACTACCTCGCCGGCAACAATGCCAAGCTGAGCCTCGACTGGAGCTGGTCCTTCAGCCAGGTCGTCGCCCTTGGTTCCGGCTACGGTTACACCAACTGGCTGCCTTCGGGCGACAATGGTGGAGAGTGGCTGCTGCGTACGCAGCTGCAGCTCTTCTTCTGAGTTAACTGGCCACAACCCAGTTACATCTCTCGATGTTCGCGCCGGCCGACCCCTCGGGGTCGGCCGGTGTCTTTTGTCCAGGTTCCGACGCGAGAGCAGTCGGCTGGATACACTGCTCGCAGTAGAGATCGGCCCCCGCTCGGAGCCTTGCACCCATGCCGGTTCGAATACCCGCTGGCCTGAATCCCATCCTGTCCACCATCGTCCTGGTGCTGGGCGGTCTTGTCGCCTGGTCACCCGCCATGGCGGATGACGCCACCGGGGTCTCCGGCGTCGACATCGAGGACATCCGGCGTCAGCTGGATGAACTTCGAGGGCAGAACGACGAAATCCGTCGCGAGAACGAGCAGATGCGTGAGGAGATCGACTTTCTCCACGCCGATGCGACGCGTGACTGGTTGACCGAGCAGCGAGCGGAAGACATCAAGGAACTCGTCCAGGACGTCCTGGCGGATGCCGATACCCGGGCAAGCCTGATGGGCAGCGGCCTCATGGCAGGATGGTCGGATGGCTTCTTCCTGGCCAGCGCTGATGGTCGGTTTCGGCTGAAGATCGGTGCCCTGATGCAGACCCGCCTGATGGTCAACATCCTCAATGGCGACGAGGGCCAGGTGCTCGACCAGGACAACACGCGGTATGGCTTTGAGAACACGACGACCCGGATGAACCTGGGCGGTCACGTTTTCAACGACACGGATTACTTCATCGAAATGGGGTTCGGACGCCTCGATCCCTACCAGATCAGCCAGAACTTCCAGCGATTCGGCTCCCGGCTCTACGAGGCCTGGGCGCGTCAGCGCCTGACCGAAAACATCGCGGTCAAGGCCGGACTGTTCAAGCTGCCATTCACCCGTGAGTTCCTGGTCTACGAAGGCCTGCAGTTGGCCGTGGACCGATCGCTCATCGACTATCGATTCGGCCTGGGCCGCTCGATGGGTGTTGAGCTGGATACGTACTTCGGTCCGGTCCGGACCCAGGTTGCCTACACCGATGGCAGCGCGGCGCTGTTCTCATTCCGCAGCGCCGACTTCATCGTGCCGCCCTGGGCCGCCTACGTACCGGATACCGAGTGGGCGGTGACAGGCCGCCTCGAGTGGCTGCTTCACGGTGAGTGGGAGCAGTTCAAGCAGTTCACGAGCCCGACCCACGAAGAGTTCGGCATGATGATCGGCGTCGCGGGCCACGGGCAGTCCCAGGAGCGGGACCGCAGTGTCGACGTGGTGAAGGGGTCGCTCTACGGTGTCACCGCGGACGTCTCGATGGACTTCGGCGGGGCCTCGGCGTTCGCGTCGTTCGTCTACGAACGGCAGGTGAACCCGGACACCAGCGGGAATATCAACAGCATCGACTACTGGGGCATGGTCGTCCAGGGCAGCGTGTATGTCGATCCCAAGTGGGAGATCTACACCCGCTACGAGATGGGTGGGCCCTTCAACCAGGACCTGGCAGACCCCGATGGCAACGATGGATTCGATACCCAGGGCGTCTCGATCCTGACGGCGGGCGTCAACTGGTACATCGACGGCCAGGACGTCAAGTGGACGACCGATTTCGGCGTCTCCTTCGACCCCATCACGGCCTTCATGAACATCGAGCAGACGGGCTGGCGGACGGATCCGGACAACCATCACGCCCAGTTCCTCGTCCGCAGCCAGCTCCAGTTGATGTTCTAGGGGGGCCAACGCCGCTCTCCTGGCGACGCCTCAGACGCTCTCCCCTGTTGATCCACAGGCACTTGGGTCGATGAACCCCCTGGGGGTGGGACGGTATAGACTCCACCCGTTCTTGAGGCAGGAGTACAGGATGGCCCTTCCAAGCCAGATGCAGTCGAGCCCGGTACGCGGGCGGTACGTCTATCGTCGCAAGCGCCGCCGCCGCGGCCCAGCCGCCCTGGTCGCCATTGTGGTGATCGTGGGCCTTGGTGTCTGGTTGGCCTTCGGTTGGGGGAGCCCTGCGCCGACGCAGGCCGACGAGAACACGCAGGCCACGCTGGCACCAGAACCACCGCCAATCATCGAGGATCGTCGCGAGGAAACGAGCCTGGCCACTCGCCGGGCCATCCCCCCGGCACCGCCGATTGAAGACAACCCGGTCATCGACCTGCCGCAGTGGACCCCGGATCCGATCGTGAACGAACGGGTCGAGCCGGCGGAGCCAATTGAGCCCATCGAGACGACGCCACCAGCAGAGGTCGCCGATTGGTCGACGACACCACCACCAGCTCGTCCAGCGCCCACCGGGAGTGGACCGCTGGGCCTGGCCGAGGGCCTGGTTGCCCAGGGTCGGCTGGTTGAGGCACGGGCCCTGCTGACCCAGGCGATCGACAGCGATGCGGTCAGGGGTCTCGAGGCCTCCGATGCCCGGATGATGCTCGGGCAGATCAACGAAGAACTCGTATTCGGGCCACGCGTCTACCCCGAGGACACGTGGGCGGTCAGTTACGAAGTGCGGCCGGGTGACTCCCTTTCCCGGATTGTCAGCACGCAGGACCTTGAAGTTGACTGGCGTCTGTTGCAATATGTCAACGGCATGGCTCGTCCCGAGAGCCTCCGGGTCGGCCAGTCCATCAAGCTCGTTCGCGGGCCATTCCATGCCGAGGTCGACAAGGCGACGCATCGAATGGACCTGTACATGGGCGAGGGGCCAGAGCGGGTGTTCGTCCGCTCATACGAGGTCGGGTTGGGGGCTCATGACTCGACACCACTTGGGAGGTTCAAAGTGAAGAAGGGTCGCAAGGTCGTCAATCCCACCTGGGTCAATCCCCAGACGGGTGAGTTCTATCCCGCGGACGATCCTGACAACCCCCTCGGTGAGTACTGGCTGGGCCTGGCCGGGCTCGATCCCACCAACCGGGACGAGCGGAGTTTCGGCATCCACGGCACGATTGAGCCCGACACGATCGGCACCGACGCCTCGATGGGCTGCATACGGCTTCGTGATGGTGAGATCGACATGGTCTATGCCGTCCTGGCCGAGGGTGTCAGCACCGTCGACGTCCGGCAGTGAACGCAGTGCTATCAAGTGCCGTCGAAGTCATTCGATGGCGTGAGGACCCGGTCGACTGATCGGTCCCAGTTGTCCATGGGGACAGCGTCGACGAGTTGTTCATCAAAACCCACGCCGATCGTGGCGGGGGATCGGCCTGACAGGAAGCGGTCATAGAAGCCACCTCCGCGGCCGAGGCGGTGTCCTGATCGATCGAAGGCGACGCCCGGCACGAGCACGAGACCGATCTCATCTTTCGGAACGATGGCGTGTTGCACTGGAACCTGCAGGCCATGCCGATCGGCCTGAAGGTCACTCTTTGCCAGGCCGTGGAGTCTTCCGGCCTGCATGGTCCGGGCATTCCAATCCACGATCGGGACGGCGATGCCGCGGTCGATCCGGCTGCGAAGAAATGGCAGCAGGTCGATCTCATCGGGTATCGGGAGGAAGGCCATGATGATGCCATCGAACGCCGCGGTCGCCTGATCCAGCCGCTGGCAGAGCAGCCGCGATGCGGACTCGCGCTGATCCTCAGTCAGGCGTTCGATCCGTCTTGAGATCTCGTGGCGAAGTTGGGCCTTCGTGTCAGGCGGAGTCATCGGGGCGATCCTCCTGCAGGCGGCGGCTGATCTCGGTTTCAAACCCCTCGGTTCCCGGTCGATAGTAGACCTTGGCTTCTCCCAGGTAGTCCTGTGACTCCGCCGACTCGGGATCATGGTGTGGGTTGACGTAGCAGTCGCCCGAGGCATCGTGAGTGGGATCGTGGCCGCTTCGAAGCGCATCGGGAACGCTGATGGACCGTTCCTCGCGGACATCCGCCATGGCCTGCCAGATAGCCTGGGCCGACGCATTCGACTTGGGACAGGTGGCCAGGTAGAGCACCAGCTCCGAGAGGGTCAGCTGGCACTCGGGCATGCCGATGCGTTCCGTCACCATCCACGCGGCGGCGGCCATCTGGATCGCCTGTGGTGAGGCCAGCCCGATGTCCTCGGAGGCGAGGATGGCCAGCCGGCGGCAGATGAAGCGGGGGTCTTCGCCAGAGGAGAGCATCACGGCCAGCCAGTGGATCGCCGCATCGGGATCCGAGCCGCGAATCGCCTTGATCAGCGCGCTGATGTGGTCGTAGTGAGCATCGCCGGCCCGGTCGTACCGCAGGGCCTTGGCCTGGATGGACTGGGCCGCTTCGTCAACGCCGATGACCAGTGGTTCGTCGGAGGAATGCCCCAGGACGGCAACCTCCAGCGCGTTCAGGGCTCGCCTGGCATCGCCGTCGCATCGCGTAGCCCAGGTCGCGAGGGCATCGTCACTGACCCGTGGCTTGCGTGCTCGGACCAGGGCATCGGTCTCGAGCGCGCGTTGCAGCAGCGTGATGATGTCGTCTTCCGACAGCGACTCCAGTTGGAACACGGTGGATCGACTGGCCAGGGCCGAGTTGACTGCGTACCAGGGGTTCTCGGTGGTGGCGCCGATCAGTGTCAGGACACCCCGTTCGACATCACCCAGGAGAACGTCCTGCTGGTTCCTCGCGAAGCGATGAATTTCGTCCAGGAACAGGATCGTCCCGGTGCCACCCTCCTGGATTCGTCGACAGGACTGGTCGATGACGTCCCGGATCTCTCGGACGCCGATCATGGAGGCATTCGTCGAGACGAACGTCCGGCCGGTGTGCTTGGCGACCAGGGCGGCAATGGTTGTCTTGCCGGTTCCGGGCGGTCCCCAGAGGAGGATCGAGCCCATCCGATCCGCGGTGATCATCCGGTGAAGCAGGGTTCCTGGTCCCAGAACATGGGCCTGCCCGACCACCTCATCGAGCGTGGTCGGTCTCATGCGGTCGGCAAGGGGCTTGGCCTGTGCCAGTCGATCCGCCTTCTGTTGGGCCCAAAGATCACCCATGTGGGCATACTAAGTCGCCTGCGCCAGATACTCGGCTAGACTTCCCCCGGATCCATGTGCGGAATCGTCGCCTATATCGGTGGAAAGCCTGCCCGGGAGCTGCTCCTGGAGGGCCTCAAGCGTCTGGAGTACCGTGGGTACGATTCGGCGGGGATCGCCGTGATCAATGGCGGCCTCCAATTGAGCAAGACCGCCGGGCGGGTCCGGGTCCTCGAGGACCAGTTGGGCCAGGATGACCGCTTTGACGGGACCATCGGGCTGGCTCACACCCGCTGGGCCACCCATGGCGAACCCAGTGATCGCAATGCCCATCCCCACGAGGATGACCCCGAGCTGGGGCATGGCATCGCGATCGTCCACAACGGGATCATCGAGAATCACGCGGCCCTGAAGACCTACCTGATGGACAACGGGCATGTCTTTGCCTCGGATACCGATACCGAGGTCCTGGCCCATCTCATCGGTCACTTCTACGAGGGTGATCTCGAGGCCAGCGTCCGACAGGCCCTGCGGGAAGTCACGGGGGCCTACGCCATCGCCGTGGTCTGTGCCCAGGAGCCGGATGTCCTGGTGGTGGCCCGCAAGGGTTCGCCGCTGATGATCGGCGTGGGCAGCGATGAGTACATCGTCGCATCCGATGCCAGCGCCATCGTGGCTCACACCAACCAGGCCATCGAGCTTGATGATGACACCATTGCCCGGTTGACGACGGATTCATTCCGGACGTCGACGCTTGAAAACGTGACCATCACGCCGCAGATGCGTGAGCTGGAAGTCGATCTCGAGCAGATCGAACTGGGCAGCTATCCGCACTACATGCTCAAGGAGATCCATGAGCAGCCCGAGGCCATCCGTCGATGCCTCAAGGGCCGCGTCTCCGCTCGTGATGGTTCCGTGGTCCTGGGTGGCTTGAACGAGTTTGCCCGGGAACTGGGTCGCACGCGTCGTGTTGTCTTCCTGGGACAAGGCACGGCGCTTCACGCGGGGATGATCGCGTCCTACCTCGTGGAAGGCCTGGCGAAGATACCCAGCCGAGCGGACTTTGCCAGTGAGTTCCGCTATCGCAATGCCATCATCGAGGATGGCACCGTGGTCGTGGCGATCAGTCAGTCCGGTGAGACCGCTGATACCCATGCCGCCCTCCGCGAAGCCTCGCGGAAGGGTGCGATGACGCTGGGACTGGTGAATGTCGTGGGATCGACCATCACGCGGGAATCGGATGCCGGGGTCTACCTTCGCGTGGGCCCGGAGATCGGGGTGGCATCGACCAAGGCCTTTCTCGGTCAGGTGACAGCCTCGGTCCTCCTGGCGACCTGGCTGGGTCGTCGCCGCTTCCTCTCGCCCATGGAAGCCAGCTCGATGCTGGAGACGCTCAACACGGTGCCGACACTCATCTCCCGTGTCCTCGACCAGAGTGACCAGATCGCCGAGGTGGTGGGTAAGTACGTTCAGCGTGACAACTGGCTGTTCCTGGGTCGTGGGGTGAATTACCCAGTGGCCATGGAGGGCGCCCTGAAGCTCAAGGAGATCTCCTACATCCACGCCGAGGGCATGCCCGCGGCCGAGATGAAGCATGGTCCCATCGCCTTGATTGACAAGGGCATGCCGGTGGTGGTCGTGGCCACCCGAAGCAGCCAGTACGAGAAAGTGCTGTCGAACATCGAGGAAGTCCGATCCCGCGGGGGACATGTCATCGCCGTGGCGACCGAGGGGGATGACTCGATCCGGAACATCTGCGAAGACGTCTTCTTCGTCCCGGATGTTCCCGAGGTCCTGCAGCCGCTGTTGACCGTCGTGCCATTGCAGATCCTGGCCTATCACGCCGCCGTGATGCGTGGTCATGACGTGGACAAGCCCCGCAATCTCGCCAAGAGCGTCACCGTGGAGTAGCCCATGAACCGATCGGGGAGCCAATGGCGCCTGTCGCCGACCCTGTCGATCGAGCTTGATCAGCCGCGGCTGATGGGCATTCTGAACATCACCCCGGACTCGTTTTCCGACGGCGGCTCATACGCCTCTGCCGACCTGGCGGCGGAACGCGCCCTCGAGATGGAATCCCAGGGGGCGACGATCATCGACGTGGGTGGGGAGTCGACTCGACCGGGCGCCGACCGGATCGATGCTCGGGACCAGGTCGCTCGAGTGGTTCCGGTCATCACCGCCATTCGTCGTCACAGCGAGATCCCCATCTCGATCGACACGACCCTTTCGGCGGTGGCCGAGGCGGCGGTGGATGCCGGTGCCCAGGCGATCAATGACGTCTCGGCCGGGTTGGAGGATCCCGGGATCCTGGCCCTGGCTGCCCGGCGGAACTGTGGGTTGATCCTGATGCACCGGTTGCGACCACCTGGCGAGGACTGCTTCAGCACCCAGTACCGGCAACCGCCGTCGTATGACGACGTCGTCGGCGAGGTCGGCCGCTTCCTCCGTGACCGGGCCCAAGCCGCCCGGGAGGCGGGTGTCGCGGCTGAGACCATCGTGGTGGATCCCGGCCTGGGGTTCGGCAAGTCGGTGGCCCAGAACTGGGAACTGATCCGCCAGAGCGATCGCCTGGTGGCAGAGGGCTACCCGGTCCTCGGGGCGGCCTCTCGCAAGTCCTTCCTGGAGGTGATCTGTGGGCCGGACGTGCCCGCCTCGCGGCGAGGGCCGGCCTCTGTGGCCGCCTCGATCATCCAGTATCGGGGCGGGATACGGCTGTTCCGGGTCCATGACGTGGGGCTGCATGCCGCCGGTCTGGCCCGGGCCCATCGGGAAGGCTCTCCAACGGTGCCGGGACCGGTTTCGACCTTGCTATGATGCCCGGTCTACCAGTGTTCCCCCCAACCTCCGGAGAATTGCCGTGGCAGCTGAAGCCGTTCTGACCTTCACCGACGATGGGTTCCAATCTGACGTTCTCGACTCCGATGTCCCGGTGCTCGTGGATTTCTGGGCGGAGTGGTGCCAACCCTGCAAGATGCTGACCCCGACGATTGATGCACTCGCGGAGGAGTACGCGGGGCGGGCCAAGGTCGGCAAGGTGAACATCGATGACAACCAGCAGGTCGCCGTGGCTCGGAATATCCAGAGCATCCCGACCGTGCTGATCTTCAAGGGTGGCGAAGTCACCCAGACCTTCGTGGGTATCACCCCCAAGGAGAAGATGGCGGAGGCGCTTGAAGCGGCCATGTAGGACCGCCTCCAGTCCTGATAGACTGTGCGATGCGGCCTCGGCCGCGACAATTCGAATTCATGGGGCCGTAGCTCAGTTGGGAGAGCGCCTGCATGGCATGCAGGAGGTCGTCGGTTCAAGCCCGATCGGCTCCACTCGATGACAAGCCCCCTCGCAATGCGAGGGGGCTTGTTGATTCCAGGGTGGTTTTTCCAGGGCTAGCCGCAGCCCCAGTGCTCGATGATGAAGAGCAGGTCGTCGATGCCGACGGTGCCGTCACCACCATCGGGGGCGACGTCGGCTTCCGGGTCATCCGTTCCCCAGGCCTCCAGCACCATCAACAGGTCGTCGATGCCGGTGGTGCCGTCACCAGTGACGTCGCCGTCGCAGGGGAGGATGTCAGGCTCGAACGGAATGATCGAGAGCGTACCGCCGCCACTGACATCGGTCTCGCTGAACGCGGTGCCGACCTGGATGAGGTAGGTCTTGCCCTGCTGGACCTCCAGTTGAACGATGGAGCTGCCGTCACTGGCGGAGTCGTTGTTACAGGCGAGCATCGTCGAGGGGTCGCAGGACTCGTAGACCGCCACGATGGTGTCGAAGCTGGCGCCGCCGCCGATGTCGGGATTCGTTCCGATCAGAACCCATCCGTCCTCGGGAGCCGACCACTTCATCCACACGTCCTTGTCGATCACCGTGCCCTCGCAGTCGTACAGGTTGGATCCCTGGGCGCCCCAGTTGTTGAAGGCCTGGGTCGTCCCCTCCATCGGGAATGGGCTGTCGCAATCGTTGCCCGGTGGGGCTGGTCCGTCGTACCCGAACTGCAGGCTGTAACTGCCGCAGTCCTGGCCCTTGCAGGCCACGCGGACAAAGAACTTCTGTCCTGGTGAGGCGTTCCAGGAAACCGTGGAGGTGACCGAGCTGGAATCGTCATCGCAGGGCGCGTCATCATTGCATTCGATCAGCGTGCCCTGGTTGTCGAAGACCGCGAGCGTCGTGTCGAAGTTGGTGTTCTGGGAGCAGGTCGTCGCCTGCATGGTGGCCACGTCGCCGATGAACATGGGGGCTGTTACGGCGTGCCAGGCATCGACCAGGTCGTCCTGGCCACAGACACCATTTTCATAGGTCGGCGTGAACATTCCCATGTCCACGATCGAGGGCGCCCAGCGGGCGGGGAAGGCGAACGCCGGCTCATCACCGGGTGTCACGGGTGTCAGGATCTCGGCGTTGAGCCAGCCGTCAGCCGGGATGTCACCAAGTCCACCGACTCGAATGAAGAACTTGCTGTTCTGCTGAACCTCCAGTTCCAGGGGATCCAGGCAGGTGTAGCAGCCCTGCGCGATCAGTTGGCCCGGTGTGCCATCGACCTCGGGGAAGACCTGGATGAAGGATTCGCAACTGGGTTGGCCATCGAGACCTGCGCCTTCATCGCCCTGCATGAGGAGGCGAAGCAGGCCGTCATAGGGGATGTGAACCCTGACCCAGGCCCCGTTCATGAATGGACCGCTTCCACAGTCCCCGCCACCGTCGTCGCTGGAGTTGGAACTGTTGATGTAGATGTTGGCATGGAGATAGTCGAATGGCATGAACTGGCTGATTGTCCAGTGGTCCCAGGGATTACCTTCGCCGATGGCAATGGTCTCCGGAACCCAGGTCGTGTCGTTGAACGAGTAGTCGTCGTCGTTGTACGAGTCGCCATCGATCGTCACCATGAGGCCGACGTAGTATTCGCCGGGATCGACCGTGAAGGGGACCTCGATGTTGTTGAGGTTGCCCGACCAACTTGAGTCCTTGGACATGTTGGTGAACTGGTATTCCGCGACGAGGTCGTCGTGTGTCGTGATGGTGGTGTTCTCCGAGAGATAGACACGGAGCCGGACATCCTGCTGCACGGTGCTGGAGATGTTCTCAACGGAGACGCCGTCGACCGTGAAGGTCTCGCCCTGCAAGACGGACGGGGGGTCAACGCTCGCTGAGACGGCTTCGCCTGATGCGTACCAGGACTCGGCGCCAACATCCTCAAGGCTGTTATCGGGATAGTAGTCCCGGATGGCGGCGGCATCGATCGCATGGTTGCCCTGTGCACTTTCCACGCAGGTCTGGGAGTTGTGCCGGCCCATGGAGCATGGCACGTTGTACTGGTAGTCCTCGGTGCCACAGGATCCGCCAGTTTCGAGCCCGACCGAGTGTCCCAATTCATGTCTCAGGGATCGTCGGTACAGGGCCTGTGTGCCGGTGGTCCCCACGACCTGCTCGATGTCGTATCTCCAACTGTAGGCCGGGTTGAACATGATGTCGGCCTCGCGGATCTTGCAACACTCGCACCACGTCGTGGTGACACACAAGGCTGTCGCGGTGCCCCAGCCCGAGAAGGATGAGTACTGGCCCGAGATGTCGGAGCCGCTGGGCCAGCCACAGAATTCGCTGGTGGTGTTGTTTGCCCAGCTGCCGTCGGATGCGTGATAGACGAAGATGTCGGAAATGAGATTCCAGGTACCCATCGTCCAGTTGTTGTTGTCGTAGGACGTGCCCCATGAGCTGGGATACTGCTGCATGTTCTGATAGGGGTCGACATAGCCGCAGTAGCAGAGCGATCCGCGTGCCGTAGCCGAGTAGCCTGTTGGGGCGAATGGCGTCAGGACGGGTCGGTCCGCGACTGGCTTGACCGGTCCGAATGCGGCCCGCTTGCCGTGAAGGGTCTCGACCACGGGTGGGGCTGATATCGCGAGTGCATTGGAGATGGCCTCGGTGAAAGCGTCCAGTGAGAGGATCGCCTGCGGCCGATCTGGCTGGCGAGTCGAGGCGTTGCCGCTCATCAAGGCGACCGGGGCCTCGATGGTCTCAGTCTGCTGGAGATCGATGTAGCTCGGGACGCCGCCGTGTATCTCCGCGATGGGATCGGTCTGCCGCATTCGATAGAGGCTGCCTGGAAGCAGGCCTCGGCGAGACCACGTGAGGGGCCAGGGCGTGCCGTCGGCATCGCGGATGACGCGGAACAGTCCCTGTGTTCCCCCGGCAAAGGGGACCATCAGGCGCCGGCCGTCGAGTTGTGTCATGACGATCACCTCGGTGCCGACCTCGAAGGTCGGTTGGCAGCACACGCTGGTGCTCCGGCCCGGTACGGTGCCGCCGGCATACTCGAGGTCAATCGTGTCGCCCATGTATGGTGCGGCCGTCGGCCGAAAGGCGATGGGCGAAATGGCGTCGAACGTCACCCTCGTGCAGACCATGCCGGGGGTTTCGAAGCCTTCAGTTGAGGCGACGCGGCCGATGAAGATTGCATCTGCCGTATGAACAACTTCATGGAATGTCATCTGTCGCACGTCAGCAACGGCGACAGTCCCAAGAAGTACGCTGAACGCGGTCATCATCCAACCGGATACTCTGCTGTTCATCTGATTTTCTCCCACTCTCGATTTGATCGAGGACCCCAGGGTGGGCAAGCCCCCCATGTCCCATCAATTCAGTGTGAATCCGCGGTAGCCAGCCGTCAATGCTGAAGTCATCCGTTTCGACTGCGGTGCCGGTATTGACATCGCTATCGCCACTCCGGCGGGACGGCTTGTGGAGAGAGGCTGTCTTTGGCGTGGGATCTGGTTCCGGCAAGAGTCCGGTGTCGAACTGCCGGATCCTCGCTCAGCGACGATTCCAGCCCGGCGGAACGGAGGCGGGCTGCGTTCTGATCTGTTCGAGCAGCGTGGTCAGTCGCGCGACGATCTCGGGTCTACTGTTGTAGAGATTGGTTGTTTCGGCGGGATCAACCTCAAGGTCATAGAGTTGACCAGCGGGACCATCGGCGTCCGGCTTGGGTCGCTTGGGCGAACTGAATCCTCCGGATCCAAGGGCTTCGATCAACTTCCACTTGCCGCATCGGATCGCGAGGAGCCCATCGCCGGACTGGTGGATGATGCCTTCCCGGGGATCGGACCATGTTTCGTTACGCAACAGTGGCCCGAGGTCGACGCTGTCCTCACCGGCGTTGGTATCCCACTGTCCACCACCGGCGGTGACGCAGGTGGCAAACAGGTCGGTCAGGCAGATGGTCTTGTCACAGGTTGATCCCGGTTCGATCACGCCCGGCCAACTCACCAGCAATGGGATGCGGTGACCGCCTTCCCAGATGTCGGCCTTCTGGCCGCGGTATCCCATGTTGCCGTCGTGCTTCCATTTTTCAATGTCGGCATCCGGCCAGTGGCTTCCGTTGTCACTGGTCACGATCAGGAGGGTGTTGCCAAGAGCTCCAGCCTCATCCAGCGCGTCGACGATGCGACCCACGGTGTCATCCACCTGTGCGGTGAAGTCGCCGTAGTGTCCGATCGAGGTTCGACCGTCGAAGGCCGTCGTGGGCACCCATGGGGTGTGAGGTGCGGTCAGTGGGACGTAGACCAGGAAGGGGCGATCATCGGCGGCAAATCGCTTGATCGTCTCCTCGGCCCGGCTGGTGATGCGAGGGAGGACCTGGTCGAACTCGAAGTCCTCGGACGCTCGGCCAGCCCTCCAGAATCCACCACCGCCCTGGCGACGATGGCCACTCTTGTCGACCTGGCCCGTGAGTTCGGCAACCGGCCGGTCGTTCTCGATGAAGACGTATGGGGGCATGTCCAGCGAGGCGGAGATTCCATAAAACTCGTCAAAGCCGGCATCCTGGGGCCCTGGTCGAAGTGGGGCCTCCCAGTCGACCGGATCCTGGGTTCCGAGGCCCAGGTGCCATTTGCCGATGCACGAGGTCTGGTAGCCCTGGTCGGCCAGCAGTGACGCCATGGTTGGGCGATCCGGTTCGAGCAGGGCCGGGCTGGAGCCACCGAGGACCCAACGCTTCAGGCTGCTGCGCCACGGGTACCGTCCGGTCAGCAGGGCGTATCGACTGGGCGTGCAGACGGCGGCGGGGCTGTGGGCGTCCGTGAACCTCATGCCCGAGGCCGCGACCTGGTCCATCCGCGGCGTGGGGATCTTCGAGTTGGAGTTCATGCAGGTCACGTCGCCGATGCCCAGGTCGTCTGCGAAGACGATCACGATGTTGGGCGGGGCCTGTGGTGGCGCCGGGTTGTCCGTGGCGGCGACCAGGAAGGCCAGGCACAGGGCGATGGCCGCAAGGAGAATCGTGGGCAGGGCGCAACCGGTTGAAGGCATGCCTGATCATCCCACGAAATCGACATCGAGGCAGGGTCCGAAGGCCAGTCTGCCCAGGGTCGTGATCTGGCGATGTCGGGCGGCCGGGGCAGCCTGGCGGGGTCGAGACCCCGTTCCCCCGGCGGATTTTCCCTGCCTGCGCTATCATGACGGCCATCCAGGAGATCTTCTCATGAGGCGAATCGTCATCGGCATGCTTGGTGGACTGGTCCTGCTGGCGGCAGGGTGCAGCAATCCCTACCTGACCAACTACCAGGGTCAGAAGTTTCCACGGACGACTTCCGTCGTCGTGGTGACCACGACACCCGCTTCCGAGCAGGCACACCTGATTGGTGTGTCTACGTTCGCGGCCACGAATGATCCCGGTCGAGATGCCGCTGTCGCTGCTGCCGAGGACATCGGTGCCAACATGGTCCAGTGGGATCGCAGTTACCAGGGGACCTCCACCCAGTTGGAACTTCAGCCCATCTTCGGCCCCTACACCAGTGGTGCGGCCTGGGCCGAGGGCGGTTCAATGGTTGATGTCGAGCAGCCGGTTCGCGAGAAGTGGTACCGCTACCACGCGCGGTTCTACCGTAACGCGGACGGTTCCTGATCGCCGAGTGACTGCCGGAGTTCGTGCATGAGTGAGAGTACGGTCATGGAGTCGGCTGTGACGTCGAGTGTTGACGCTGGACGTGGATCGATGACGCTCAACCTGTCGCCCCTGGAACGGCGAGATGAGCTTTCGCCGGAGGAGTTTCTCGAGAACTACTTTCGGCCACGCCGCCCCGTGGTCTTCCGCTCTTTCTCCAACGCATGGCCCGCGCGAGAGAAGTGGACCCTGGACTACTTTCGGGAAACCTATGGCGACATCAGTGTTCCGGTCTACGAGGAAGCCTTCGCGGACTCGGGGGCCAGCTATGGCAGCACGGACGATCGCATGCCGTTCCGGGACTACCTTGACCTGATCGATCACGAGCCCACCAAGAAGCGGTTGTTCCTGTTCAACATCTTCAAGTATGCGCCGGAACTCTGTCATGACTTCGACTACCCGGTGTTCGCCCGGAAGTGGGCGACTCGGCATCCCTTCATGTTCTTCGGGGGCGAGACGAGTCATGTCGACGGGCACTTCGATGTCGACCTGTCGCATGTCTTCCTGACCCAGTTCCATGGAACCAAGCGAGTGGTTCTGTATGGGCCGCAGTGGTCCAGCCACCTGTACCGCCACAAGTTCACCGTGTCGCACAACGTGGACCTGGGTAATCCCGATTTCGAACGGTATCCCCGCCTGCTGGACGCCGAGGGCTTCGAGTGCGTCATCGAGCATGGCGACACCGTCTACATGCCCAGTGGGTGGTGGCACTATGTCTACTACCTGACTGGTGGTTTTTCCCTGGCCCTCCGGTCCCCGATCACGGGGCCCGTCGGTCGCAGTCGCATGCTCTATCGCGTCCTGGCCCTGGCCGTGGGGGACCACGGTATGACCAAGCTGCTCGGGCAGAAGCGCTGGTACGCCAGGAAGGAAGCCATGGCGCAGCGAAAGGCCGCTCGCCTCTGATCGCCTGCAAATCCCGTCGGCCGATCAGGACGGCCAGCACTCCAGCACGTCCAGGATGTCGTTGACGTCCACCACGTTGTCGCCGTTGGTGTCGGCGTCGCAGCCGGGGCACGGCCCCCAGTCGGCCAGCACGGCCAGGATGTCATTGGCATCGATGACACCATCTCCGGTGGCGTCGCAGGGGAGCGTATCCGGTTCACCCGTGGCCACGATGGTGCCGTTCACGGCGAGCGTGGTCGTCGAGGAATCGGGGATGAGCGAGATCAGGACATTGGCCACGCTGCCCGGGGGGATGAGCGTGGGCAATTCGACCGGAATCGGTGGCAGCGGTTCGTCACCGGGGAGATCCACGACCTCCTCCTGGTCGAAGCTGTATGTCATGACGAACACGGGGCCCTCGTCGGTGATCGAGTACTCGCCGGTCACGGCCAGGATGGCTGGCAGGGCGGGAAGCGGCAGTGGCTGTCCCTGGTAGGTCGCCTGCAAGTTGATGACGACCGGTACGGCGGCCGTGATCGAGTAGGACGACTCATCCAGTGGTTCCAGGGGCACCGAGACGCTCTGGGTCTGCTGGACCTGGCACGTGTCGAGCGTGGCTTCGCCAATGGGAAGCGTGATCGGGACGCCACCGGGAAAGAGCGCCGTTGGGTTCTGGGTGTGGAAGGTCTCGTACAGCAGCGTCAGTGACAGGTTGACCGGGATCGTCGATCCATTGAGTCCATCAAGATCGATGCCGTACAGGATGGCCGTGCCCTGGTCTTCGAAGGGCTCCAGGCCGAGGCCGCCGCGGGGGTTGCTGTTGCCAGCCACCTCGGTCCCCGAGGTGAATTCGATCGGGATGGCCTGGTTGTCGCCACCGCCCCAGGCACCCGGGATGGTGATGGTGCCACCGGGATTGGTCTCGGCGTCGTAGTCGCCGATCAGTGAGCCGAGGTTGAAGATGGACGTCGACAGGTTGACGGCAAAGCTGCTGTCTGCATCTTGAACGGTCAGGTCGGCGCCCAGGATCGCGGGCAGGACTGCGGTAACGGCCAGGCTGAACATGTCGCCCCTCCTCTTGTGAGCAGCGTAGCACGCTCGGAACGCGGGACAAGCAGCCAATCCCGGATCCCGGCAGGAACGAGGGATCGAGGCAGCTAGGACACCACGACGGTCTTGATATTGACGAATTCGTGGATCCCGAACGGTCCCAGTTCGCGGCCATAGCCGCTGTCACGAACGCCTCCGAAGGGAAGCCGGGGATCGCTCTTCACCAGTCCGTTGACGGCACAGCAGCCGACGGTCACCCGGTCACGGGCCAGGGCTCGACCACGGTCCAGGTCACGGGTGAAGACGGCGCCTCCGAGGCCGTACCGGGAGTGGTTGGCCAGTTCGATGGCCTGCGCTTCGTCCCGAGCGGCCACGATGGCGGCAGTCGGTCCGAACAGTTCATCCGTGAAGCCGACCATCTCGGACGTGACATCAACCAGGACCGTTGGCGAGTACCACCACCCGGGCTGGTCGGGGACGGTGCCGCCAAGCACGCACGTCGCCCCCTGGTTGATCGTCTGCTGGACCTGGTCATGGTGCTGGTCACGCAGGTCCTCGCGAGCCATGGGTCCGAGGCGGCAATCGGGATCTTCCGGATCACCCATCTCGTAGGTCTTCATCAACTCGATGACCCGTTCGGTCAAGTCTGGACGAATGGCATCGACGGCGATGAACCGCTTGGCAGCGATGCAGACCTGTCCACAGTTGAGCATTCGCGAGGCGACACACGTCTGGGCGGCCAACTCAAGATCAGCGTCCTCGAGAATGACATAGGGGTCGCTGCCTCCGAGTTCCAGGACGGACTTCTTCAGGGCGGCGCCAGCCTGGGCGGCCACGGCTCGGCCAGCCCGCTCACTGCCGGTCAGCGTGACGCCACCGACCGCGTGATGATCGATGACCCGTTGGGAGAGATCGAGATCAATCACGAGCGTGCGGAAGATATCGGGTGGGAAGCCTGCTTCCGCGAACAGGGACTCGATCATCATCGCGCAGCCGATCACGCACGGTGCGTGTTTCAGCACCATGCCGTTGCCGGCCATCATCGTCGGTGCCGCAGCACGAAAGACCTGCCAGAAGGGGAGGTTCCACGGCATGATGGCGTAGATCACGCCCAGTGGCTCGAACGTGGCAAAGGCCTCCCGGTTGTCCGAGTCGAATTCACGGTCCACGAGCAACCCGGCCGCCTCGTCGGCGAAGTAGCGGCAGACCAGGGCGCACTTGAACGCCTCGGCCCGGCTTTCCGAGACCGGCTTTCCCATCTCCCGCGTGATCAGCAGGGCGAACTCATCGGCACGGTGTTCCAGCAGGTCGGCGACGCGACGGAAACACTCGCCCCGGTCGTCGAAACTCATCGCTCGCCACGTCTGCCAGGCCTCCGCCGTGGAGGCGAGGATGCCATCCACGTCTTTGGCGGTCATGGGATCCCAGTGTTGGATGAGGGATCCGTCGGTCGGGTTCACGGACGACAGCGCGGTGGCAGACATGGCGGATACGCTACCCGATCCCATGTCGGACTTCGACTTCGACCAGGTTCAGTCGATTCGGCCCTTCTGGCGGTACTTCTCGCGGTACTTGTCCCGAAGTTGCGTGTGGCGACTGGTCAGTTCGATCTCTCGACCATCGATGAAGGCCATGTCCACGTTGGTGGTCATCTCGAGGGGATCGCCGGTCGTGATGATGACCGTGGCAGCCTTGCCCGGTTCGATCGACCCCAGTCGATCACCCATGCCGATGATCTTGGCTGCATCCAGCGTCACCGAACGCAGGGCGACGTCACGGGGGAGCCCGTGAGCAGCGGCCGTTGCGGCGTGATGGGGGAGATTCCGGATGTGGGCGGGGCGGTCGCGCGGGGCGATGCAGAACGTGACCCCGGCTTCATGCAGCCGAAGCGGCAACTCGTGGGGAGAGTGTGGTGCCACGTGACGTGATACCGGCAGGCGGTGCACGCCACGGACGATCACGGGCACATCATGCTCGACCAGCAGATCCGACACGCGGTCGGACTCTTCGCCGCCGAGGATCACGACCTCGAGATCCCGGGAAGTGGCCCAGGTCACGGCCGCTTCGATCTGGGCCGCGGTCGAGGCGCGAATCAGCAGCGGCACCTCGCCGGCGATCGCTTCACGCATGGCCTCGTAACGGAGGTCCGGGCGGACCGTCGGATCGTTTTCGCGGGCGGCGTAGTACGCCTCCGCGTCTTCAAAGAACTCGTCGATCTCGCGGATCTGTGACTCGGCTCGTCCGCCGCCGCCGCCGCGACGGCCACCAGTGCGTGGCCATTCCACGACCAGGCAGGCCTCGCGGTCGATGGCCAGGTCCTCGGGGGTCCAGCCATCCAGTCGGATGACCGTGCTGCGACCGGGCACGCGACCGCCATCGGGTGATACGAGCGCCGTCAGGATGCCTGCGGCCCGAGTGACGGGGAGCAGGTCGCTGTCGGGGTTGAGCGCGATGTACGCCCGGGTCTCGGGCGTCCAGGAGCCATACTCATCGTGATCATGGGTGACGTCGACCGCGCCCGTTTCGACCAGCCCCAGTTGGCTGTCGGCGGCGACGAGACCGGGGTAGACGCTTCGACCATTCAACTCGACCACGCGGATCTCGCCATCGGCCTCCGGAACCATGCCGGAACCGACTTCCTCGATCTTGCCGTCGTTCAGCAGGACCCAGCCATCGGGAATCATCGGGCCGGAGACCGGGTGGATCTGTCCGCCGATCAGGAGAATGGGCGTGGTCTGCTCAGGCGCCGGCACCTGCCGGGATTGCGCCGCGGCGATGGAGGCGGTCAACAGGACGCTGCACAGGAGGAACGGGCTGGACTTCATTGTTGCACCTCGTTGCAACCGCAGACACCGCGGTGGTCTTGGTCTTCATAGGGGAAATCGAGGATGACCTCGGTGGGACGTTCACGCCAACGCCGTCGCTGGGGTGGCCCGTCGCGAACCGGTGGCGGGGCCTCTCCGGCACCGTCACTCGGCGTGGGCGAGGCCGGTGCGCCGACCGCTTCCGCGAGAATCTTCGCGGTGAGTCGTCGTCGCTCCGAGGCAACCGCCTCTCGCATCTTGAAGTCCTCGTCCTCGTCGTAGTAGCGGGCGCCCTCGATCCAGGTCTGGAGACACCGACTGTAGGAACTCAGCGGGTCCTCGGACCAGATGACGAAGTCGGCGTCCTTGTTGGTTTCCAGCGAACCGGTTCGATGGTCGATCCGAAGCTGGTAGGCCGGGTTGATGGTCACGAAGTGCAGGGCCTCGGCTCGCGGAACGCCGCCGTAGCGGACCGCCTTGGCGGCTTCGTCGTTCATCCGCGTGGCGAGTTCGTTGTCATCGGAGTTGAAGGACACGTTGACGCCCACGTCCCGCATGATGGAGCCGTTGTAGGGAATCGCATCCATGACCTCGACCTTGTAGGCCCACCAGTCGCTGAACGAACTGGCGCCCGCGCCGTGGTCTGCAATCGCATCGGCGACCTTGTATCCCTCCAGGATGTGCTGGAGCGTGCCGATCGTGAATCCGTACTCCTCGGCCGTGCGAAGGAGCGCGAGGATCTCGTCCTGGCGGTACGAGTGGCAGTGGATCAGCCGCCGCCCCTCGAGGATCTCCACGAGCGTGTCCATCTCGATGTCCTGCCGTGGCGGCATCGCCTGGGCCTGCTGCTCGGCCGTCTTGGCGTTCCATCGGTTCCACTCGTCCCGGTAGGCCTGGGCGGCGGCAAAGCGATCCCGCATGAAGGCGTCGACGCCCATGCGAGTGTTGGGATAGCGGCCGGTACTTCGCTTGACGTTTTCGCCGAGGGCGAACTTGATGCCTGGGATGGCATCGGGAATCCGGAAGTCCTTGGCCTGGTGGCCCCACTTGAGCTTCACCACGGTGTTCTGTCCACCGATGGGATTGGCGGAGCCGTGCAACTGATGGCAGGCCGTCAGGCCACCGGAGAGTTGCCGATACCAATCGATATCCTCCGGATCGATGACATCGCCGATCCGGACCTCGGCCGTGCAGGCCTCGCTGCCTTCGTTCACGCCACCGGTGATGCCGGTATGGCTGTGGCAGTCAATGAGTCCCGGGGTAATGTGGAGGTCGGTGCCGTCGATGATCATCGAGCCAGCATCGGCGGCCGGAGCGTCGGCACAGGGGCCGACCCAGGTGATGATGCCGTCCTGGGTGACCAGGCAACCATCCTCGATGATCCCCGCCGGGCCACAGGTCCAGATCGTCGCGTTCTCGATCCGCACGTCTACGGTCTCGGGCAGTTCGGTACGGCCGAAGGCCCCCAGCGGGTACGCGATCTCGTCGGGAATGGGACTGCCGGATTCGGCCTCGTCATCGTCGGATCCCGCGTCGTCGCTGTCATCACCACCGGATCGCGATCCGGAGATGGCGAACTCGCCCCAGGGACTGGTGGCGGTTCCGCTGACGCGGTTGCCATCCACCTTGGCTTCGACGACGAAGTCACCTTCGTCTCGCTGGTTGACCATCTTCAGGGTGTTCGTTCCCGGGTCGAAGGTGACGGAGTCCATCGTCTGCTCGTTGCGCATCATCGAGACCGAAGCGGACAGGTCCTCGCCCTGGCGTTCGATGTTGATCTCGATCTCGGGCGTGAAGTCGGCATTGGGAATCTCCATGGCCACGATCCACGTGCCGGCCACGGGATCGGCTGCAACGGTCTCGTCCGGCTGGACTTCCTCTTCGACCTCGTCGTCGGTCGCGTCTTCGCCTTCTTCCTCGTCGGATTTCTCGAAGCGGAAGGTGAAGGGCGTTCCATCGGCCAGGCGACCGCGTCCCACGAAGGCCTCGCCTTCGATCCGTCCGCCGAATCGAGCCCAGCCCTCGGCGTCCCAGGGTGCCGAGTCGATGACTCCCCAGAAGCGATGGCCGTCCTTGTCGATGGACTTGGCCTTGACGGTCTTGACCGTGTCCTTCTTCTCCGTTTCCTCGCCGGCTTCTTCGTCGCCTTCCTCAGCCGCTTCGTCTTTTTCTTCCACGACCGGAACATCGACGGAGAAGGACTTCTTCGTGGTGTCGATCGAGCCCTTGAGGACCAGGTCACCCGAGGTGAACGTGCCGCGCCCGGCCAGTTCCATCATGGGTTCCTCGTGATAGTCGTGCCGCGTGCCGGCGACCCAGACCTCGTGAATCTTGGTCTTCTTGTCGAAGAGATCACCAGTGCACACCACGAGGTGCGCGGCCATGCCGGGAGCAATGCGCCCGACCTGGTCCTCGATGCCCAGCAGGCGTGCCGGCCGGGTGGTGATCAATGCGAGGGCGTCGGTCTCATCCAGCCCACCGGTATTGATGGCTTTCCGAAGTCCGCTGCGAACCTCGTTCGGACTGCCCAGGCCGGTGGACGTGACGTGGATGTCCGCATCAGCGGCCAGGAGTCGTCTCAGGTTGGTCGGGGCCTGTTCCCATTCCTGCATGGTTCGCAGGGTCACGCGATCGGCGGAGTCCAGCGAGGCCAGGTTCGGCCGGTCCGGGAACTCGATGGGAACGATGATTGGATGGCCCAGTTCAACCACGGTGTCGAGGTCGTGGTACTCGTCACCGGAACCCACGAGCCAGACATCCAGCCCGAACTCCTCGGCGACGGCATGGGCCCGCAGGGCGTTGGCCAGTGATCCCGTTTCCACCAGGATCGGCTGCGTGCCGGCCACGACATCCTGCAACGCCACGAGCGCGTCGTGTCGTGGTGGTCGCTGCATCGATCCCGGGTCTGCTGCCCAGGTCTCCAGGCAGGCCTGGTGCCAGCGGGCATCCATCAGGGTCTGTCGCATCAGGGCAATGGAGCCCATCAGGGAACTCGGGTAGCCCGCGCCCCATCCGCCACGATCGAAGCCGACCGACATCGGCACGTTGGCCGGGTAGGGTCGGATATCAACGGCTTCCTTGGCCATCGGCAGCACCGTGCCCTGGCCACGGAAGATGCCGCGGGAGGGATGGATGGCGGCGACGGTATAGCCGGCCTTGCGCATCGAGTCACGCGTGGACTCCGCCAGCGGTGCCAGACCGCCGGGGTTGCCAAGGTTCATCTGTGATCGGATCTGTCGATTCCAGTGTGAGCCGATGCCAACGGGGGGATCGGCGGTCTCGACCATCAGGGCTGGCTCGACCAGTCCCGGGTAGATCGTCATGTCCTCGGCGTGTCGAACGCGAGCTTCCGGTGGAATCGAGATGTCGGTTCCGATGGCCTCGATGACGCCGTCTCGGATGACGATGATGGCATCCTCGATCCGTTCGCCGGGGGCAGGCACCACGTCCGCGCCGACGATGGCGTGGCACTCCAAGGTGCGTTCATAAATGCCGTTGGGGGCCTTGAGGGAAGGCGTGTCCGCGAGGGCGGCGGGGACGAGGGCGACGCAGAGACTGAATCGCACGATGGCGGGGACGGGCATAGGTGGACTCTCCAGGCTAGGCGGGTCAATGACCCGGACCGAAGAGTCTACTTTGAGATGGGTTGTCTGTCGGCGTCAGGCGGCATTCCGGGGCCACCAGGGGCCTGGGCCCCCACGCGGTGCAGTCATGGCACCGTTGAGCCGCAGCGGAGTGGTCAGCTGGCGGCTCGGATGGGCACCTGGCCATCCCGGGCCAGTGCCTCAACCTGGTGGGCGTTCAATCTCAGGCGGATCAGGCCCCGGGGAATCCAGCATCCCAGGCCCAGGTCCAGCCTGTGGACATACAGGCATCCTTCCGCTCGCCGCCCCAGGTCCATTGCCAGTGATCCGTTTCGAAGCAGGTACATGGTCATCACGGGTCCTTGACCAGGGTGCGAGCCTGGAGTTGATTCCTCATTACCGACTATGCAGCGACCCACTGGTTGTGTGAAGGCGGGTCGAATCTTGCACGAGAAATCAGAAAATCGGACCGATTTCGAGGGTTGCTGTGAGATCTGCCCAGGCCTCGCGACAGGTGGCCAGCAGGGCTGGGTCGGCGAGGTCCCCGGGGTGGAGCGACTCGGGATACCAGCGGCAGATCCATGCTTCCAACTGGTCAGCCCGATCCGGGGTCAGCCGGAAGGCCGGGTGAATCGCGTCCCGCTCATGGTCATCAAGTGGAACGCGAAGTCGCAGGCAGGCCGGGCCGCCGCCGTTCCTCATGGATTCTCGGACATCGATCCACGCGACCCGATCGATGGGCGTCTCTCCCGAGCACCAGGCCTCACAGGTGGCACGAACCGCATCGTCGGCCTGTCCCTCGGCGGGGGCGACCAACACCATCTGGCCATCGGGCTGTTCCAGCAACTGGCTGTTGAAGAGGTAGCTCGAGATGCATGACTCGATCGGGAGCAGGGCCGTGGGGACTTCCAGGGGGACGAATTCCGGCCCGAGGCGATCGCGGAGTTCCTGGATCACGCGGGGACTGTCCAGGAAGGCCTGTTCGTGGAACAGCAGCACGCGGCCGGTGCCGACGCTGATGACATCGTTGTGAAAGACACCCTGGTCGATGACGTCCGGGTTCTGCTGAACGAACATGGCGCTGTCCAGGCCGTGCCGTCGCGCGATGGCCTGGGAGGCCTCCAGCGTCTGCCGCGCGGGAAAGCGATGCGGTGCCGCTCCGCCGGTTCGCCGGTGTTCGACTCCGTATACGAACAGGTGGACCACGCCCTGGCTCGTGACGAGCCGGGTGTGATTGGCGGCGCCTTCGTCTCCATACTGGTCGCTGGACGGCAGTGGGTCGTGATGCGTGAAGCAGGCGTCACCCGGGAAGATGGTCCGGAGCAGGCGGCCGGTGTCCGTGGGCTCGATGGCGCGATGAAACTGGGCGCGGAGATTTGCCGGGGTGAAGTGCACGCGACCATCGGCGGTGTCGGCAGACGGTGATACCGTGGCGGCATTGGCGGTCCACATGTTGGATGCCGAGCAGGCCTGCGCGAGCAGAACGGGATCGACCCGGCCCGCTTCCGCGAGGATCGCGTCGTCATCGCCGCTGAAGCCCAGTCGGCGCAGGACGTCGGTCGCGGGTCGCGGCAGCGGGGGAATGAACCCCTGCTCGAATCCCATCTCGGCAACGGTCCGCATCTTGGCCAGGCCCTGCAGGGCAGCGGCCCGAGGGTGGCTTTCTTCTCCACCGTGATCCTTGGAGGCGACGTTTCCGAACGACAGGCCCGCGTAGTTGTGGGTGGGGCCCACCAGGCCGTCGAAGTTCATCTCGCGAATCGGCATGACCGGATTCTACTTGGTGAGCTTGGCAGTGGCGGACGTGCGGAGCGTCCGTTTCTTGAGGGCCAGCGTGGGTTGTTCAATGAACTTCCAGGAGAGGATCGCACAGCCATAGGTCGCCACGACGACGATGATGATCTGCCAGGCGACATTGGCGATCTCCAGATAGAGGACGAGATTGATGAACACCATGTGATAGATGTAGGTGCCGTACGAGATGTCCTGGCTCCGGAGCAACCATCCACTGAGTCTCGGGAAGGTGTAGGCCCCGGAGATCGTGGTCATGGCCATGATGGCTGAGATCAGTATGGGCGGATTGTTCGTTCCAAGCCTGATGCCGGTGAACCAATCGAATCCATAGTGAAGGATCAGCACGACTGCCAGGTAGAAAGCCACCCAAGGGATGAACATGCCACGCAGGATCGGCATCAGTATCGGCAGGGTCTTCTGGATAATGACCCCGAAGAGGAACATGTACACATAGGGCAGGCAGGAGATCATGAGCAGGAAGAATCCCTGCTTGCTCGTGGGGTCCTGGGTCTTGATGATCCACTCACTCACGGCCGCCAGCACGATCGTGATGCCGATCAGTCCCCAGGTGAAAGCCTTCTTTGACTTGGGTAGCAGCAGATAGATGATCGGCAGGACAACGTAGAACTGCATCTCCACTGGGATGGACCAGAGACTTCCGTTGGGGGCGCCGTGTGTCGGGAATCCACGGAGCATGTCCACGGTATAGGTCTGGTAGATCGTGGCCTGCCAGAAGATCCACCGCAGGAATTCCTGGGTGGAGAACACCCCGGACGTGAGATATCCAGAGGCCAGCAGCACGATGATCGTCACGATCAGGCAGACCCACAGGGCGGGGAAGAGTCTCAGGAAGCGATTCGTCGCGTAGATGCCAGGTGACCCACTGCGTTCCCACGACAGTGAGATCAGAAAGCCGCTGATCACGAAGAAGATGGGGACACCCGGGAAGTTGAGAAACACCACCAGCAGGAATTTTCCTACAGCCGAGGTTGGTTGCAACTGCAGGTAGAGCACCATGTGCATGATGACCACCTGCGATGCGGCGAGCAGGCGAATCAGGTCGAAGTTGTTCACCCGGAGCGACGTCTTGGTCGCGGGGGTGGACGCACCCGGGGCCTGGCTCATGGAAGTTGTTCCCACGCGATGCCCGCCTCGGTGAAGATCGCCTGTGACTTGGCGATGCTTTCCGCCCAGTGCTCGTCGCCGGCGGCCAGTTCCCGGGACACCACGCGGGCGAGGCCCGCCTGGACGATCATCACGGCGCACTGGATGCATGGGAAGAACGTCGAGTAGAGCGTGGCGCCGACCGGGGAGACACCATGGCGGGCACACTGCACGATCGCGTTCGCCTCGGCGTGGCACATGAGGTCGTACTTGGCCGGACGCTCGAGACGTTCCGGGTGATCTTCCACGCCCGAGGGCAGTCCATTGAACCCGGTGGCGCAGACCCGGCGGTCCGGGGAGGCGATCACGCAGCCGACGCCACGGTCAGGGTCCTTGCTCCAGGTGGCAATGCACTCGGCGAGTTCAAGAAACCGCTGGTCCCACTTGCTGCTCATGGCGGCATGATCCTCTCGAGATGGGGCAGGCGTCAACGGAAGGCCGAATGCCCGGTCATCGCGTGCCCCAGGACGAGGTGGTGGATGTCGCGGGTGCCCTCGTAGGTCGCCACCGACTCCAGGTTGCACATGTGGCGTAAGCAGTCCCGATCGTCACAGATCCCCACGCCGCCCAGGAGTTCCCGGCCGGTCCGGGCCATCCGGATGGCGGCATCGACATTGGCGGCCTTGCCCAGGGAAATCTGCGCGGATTCAAGCGTCCCCTGTTCCTTGAGCGCGGCCAGCCGGTGAGCCAGCAACTGGGCGTTGGTGAGATCGGTGAGCATGCGGGCGAGCTTGTCCTGGGTGAGCTGAAAGCTCGCGAGGGGGCGATCGAAGACCTCGCGTTCATTGGCGTAGTCGAGGGCTTCGGACAGGCAGGCCATCCCGGCGCCGATGGTGCCCCAGGCGATTCCGTAGCGGGCATGATCCAGGCAGGCCAGGGCCGCCTTCAATCCGATGGCATCAGGCATGGCGGCGTCGGCAGGAATGCGAACATCATCCAGCCGGATCTCTGCCGTCAGGCCGATGCGCAGGGACATGCGTCCCTCGATGAGCGATGCGTGATAGCCCGGCAACGAGGTGTCCACGAGGAATCCTCGAATGGCCCGGCTGGAATTCGGGTCGGTATCAGGCACGTCATCGGCCTTGGCCCAGATGACGGCGGTGTCGGCGACGGTGGCGTTGCCGATCCACTTCTTCTCACCGGAGAGCACGTAGTGATCGCCCTCTCGACGCGCGGTCGTGGTCATGCCGCCCGGGTTTGAACCGTGGCCCGGTTCGGTCAGGCCGAAGCAGGAGAGGTGAGTGCCTGCGGCCATTCCCGGAAGCAGTGCCTCACGCTGGGCATCGGAACCGAACGTGGACACGGCCGTCATCGCCAGCGAGCCCTGGACCGAGGCGCAGGTGCGGAGCCCGGTATCACCGCGCTCCAGTTCACGCATGATCACGCCGGAGGTGAAGGCGTCCAGCCCGGGGCAGCCCCAGCCCGAGATGGTCGTGCCGAAGGCGTTCAATTCGCCCAGCGCAGCGAAGTACTCGCGGGGAAAGTCGTTGTCCCGCCACAGGCGGGTAACCATCGGTCGGAACGTCTCGTCAACCCAGGCGCGGACACGATCCCGTGCAGCGATCGCTGCGGGTGGAAGCCCGGCGTCGAGATCCAGGAAGTCGAGTGGGCAACGTCCTTGGGCCATGCAGTATCCTCCGGCCACGGGAGCGTGATCATCGTACGCGTCCCGTGCCGGGGAATGGTAGATGGGAGACGCCTTTGGTGCCGCAATCAACACGTCATGCGCCGCTCATCCTGAGTGAACTGGTGTTCCGGGGAGCGGTCATCCGGCCCGAGGCCGAGATCGTGACCCGTGTCGGCACCCAGCGACATCGCCAGACGCTGGCCCGGACCATCGAGCGGGCGGCAGGCCTGGCTCATGGTCTGGCGGAACGGGGCGTCCAGCCCGGTGATCGAGTGGCCACGCTGATGTGGAATGACCATTGCCACCTGGAGGCCTACCTGGCGGTCCCGGCGATGGGGGCGGTCCTGCATGCCTTGAACCTGCGCCTGGGGGCGGATGACCTGGCCTGGGTCGTGGAGGATGCGGGTGATTCGATCATCCTGGCGGACCGTGACAACGAGGACATGGCGAGGGCGTTGGCGGACCGATGCGACGGCGTTCGGGAGGTCGTCATCGCGGGACAGGATTCGTGGGAGGCGATGGTGGAGTCCACCACCAGCTACCCCTGGCCGTCTCTTGAGGAGGAGGCGCCGCTGGGGATCTGCCATACCAGCGGAACGACGGGTCGTCCCCGCGGGGTCGTGTACACGCATCGATCAACCTGCCTGCACACGCTCCTGGTGTCGATGACCGACTTCATGGGGCTTTCGATCCGCGATCGCGTATTGGGCGTCGTTCCCATGTTCCATGCGTTGGGCTGGGGCTTGCCCTACGCCACCTGCATGTTGGGTGCAGACCTGGTGCTGCCGGGTGTTCGTCCCGGCGCCGAGGATCTGCTGGACCTTGTTGATCACGAGCGGGCGACTTGCGCCGCGGGTGTGCCAACCATCTGGAACATGATCATGGAAGCGGTACAGGCACAGCCGGATCGGTGGACCTGTGAATCGCTGCAGCGCATCGTCTGCGGCGGGGGTTCCGGCGCGGCTGAGATGCGGCGCTGGTATCGCGATCAGCTCGATGTCGACGTGCGTCGAAGCTGGGGCATGACTGAACTGAACCCGGTCGGGACGGGCTCGGTCAGCGAAGAGGGTGATGATGCCGGTGTTCCACTGCCGACATTGAACCTGGCACTCAAGGACGATGACGGGAAGCCGGTTCCCCATGATGGCCGGACGATCGGACGACTGATGGCGCACGGACCGACGGTCGCGACCGGCTACCTGGGCGGGGGCAGCCAGGTCGAGGAGGGTTGGCTGTTGACCGGCGACCTCGCGACGATCAGTCCTCGCGGAGAACTGACCATTCGCGACCGGGAGAAGGACGTCATCAAGAGCGGCGGCGAGTGGATCTCCTCGCTGGAGTTGGAACTTCGAATCAACGACCAACCGGGCGTCGCCATGTCCGCCGTCGTCGCCCGTCCCCATCCCCGGTGGGAGGAGCGACCGATTGCACTGGTGGTGAAGACTCCCGGGGCCTCCATCACCGCCGAGCAGATTCTCGGGTCGATGAGTGATCTTGAGAAATGGCAACGCCCCGACGACATCCTGTTCGCCGAGGCGTTACCGTTGACCGGAACCGGGAAGATCGACAAGCATGCCGTGCGATCGCAGTTGGACGAAGAGAACTACGTCCTTCCGGATCTTCGAGACCACGCCTGAGACCACTCTCTTCCCTGCGGTCCAGGGGCCTCTTCAGGGGCAGGCTCCCCAAGCCTCCAGCAGGACCAGGAGGTCACCGACGGCCACCACACCGTCGCCATCCAGGTCGGAGGCATTCCCCGGTTCCGTACTTTCCCATTGATCAAGGACGATCAACACATCAGATACGTCAACGGTGCCGTCAAGGTTCACGTCACCCACGCACGCTGCGGAGTCATCGTTTGGTGCTCCATCAACGTCGATGTCGTATCCATTGAGGGTGGCGTTGCTGAACGTGGGCGGCCAGGTGCCCAGGGCGATGAAGCCAAAGGTGGCTGTTTCGCCGGGTTCCAGGTACCCGTTGTAGGTGTCGTTGCGGACAATCGTCTGATTGTCAGCCTGTTCGATCGAGGCATTCCAGATGCTGTCGATGTCTGGTCCCGCATCCCAGCGGAGATCCCATTTCAACATGGCCAGGTCGCCGGTCGAGTTGGTGATGGACATCTCGCCCTGCCAGGAACCTTCCCAGGCATCGATGAGTGAGATCGATGCCGAGTCGGGGCCCTGGGGATCGATGTTGTCATCATCGCCACCGTCATCGCCACCGTCATCGCCACCGTCATCGCCACCGTCATCATCAACGAAGATCACGTCAGAGGCGCTGTAGAACCCCTCGCCGGCAGGATCCAGTCGCTGCCAGATGCAGTACAGCACGTGTCGACCGGTGCGCTCGGGCAGATCGACGTCGAAGCGATACTCGTTCTCGATCAGTGTCACGGGACCGACCTGGAGTTCCTCCATCTGGGCCCAGTTGAGGGGCGTCTGGGGATTCCAGTCCGATGTTGTCAGCCAGACCCGGAAGACACTGGGGTTGTGCACGACCGCGGCCTCCCAGACCAGCTCACGAGTGCCGGATGAAATCTCCGTAGCGGGCCAGTCATCGCGTACTTCATCGAAGCAGGCGTACTTGTCGTTGTTGCCGCTGGCGAGTCGGCCATCCGGGATGTACTGGTCATAGGGGATGGTCCGCTGGTACTCGGGATCACCCGGGAAGAAGTTCACGACCTCATGCCAGTCGTACAGCGGTTGGGTGCCGCCGCATTGGACGGCATCCTGGATAGCGGGGGACTGGGGGGACTCGGGTCCCTCGAGAAAGCCGTTGTAGGTCCTGCTGATGGGCTGGCCCATGGAGCCATGGCCCAGGGCGATTCCCGCGGGAAGCAAGACCAGGAGTGAAGCACATTGGTAAAGCGTGGTCATGGAGCAGGTCTCCGTCTGGCACGGTGGCACCGGCCTCGAGGGCTGGTGGGCAATACGGTCCAAGGGAGGGGTACGTTCACGGGCCCTGCCGGGGAAGCCGGGAGTTGCACAAACGGCTCATATTCATGCTCAAGTGACCATTGAAGTGACACAGGGGCGGCAGGAGCATCGGGCCGCACAACCGCTGTTACCATCAATGTTCGAATGGCACTGTTCTACATCGCATTCATTGGATACACCGTGTTCGTCATCGGCGTGGGGCTCTGGACCTCTCGCAAGGCAGCACGGAGTGACGAGGAGTATTTCCTGGCCGGTCGATCGCTCGGCCCGTGGGTGGCATCGCTGTCGGCCTCGGCATCCAGCGAGTCCGGGTGGGTGACGCTGGGACTGGTCGGGTTCGCATTCGCCGATGGCGTCACGGCCTACTGGATCCTGCCCGGTGGTCTGATCGGGTTCCTCTTCAACTGGTTCGTGTTGGCCAGGCCGCTGCGCGAGGGCTCCGACAAGTTGGGAGCCGTCACCATTCCGGACTATCTCGCCTTGCGGTTCAAGGAAAGCTGGCCGGTGATTCGACTGATGTCGGTGGTGGTGATCCTCGTCGCCATGATGCTCTATTGCGCGGCCCAGTTCGCCGCGGCGGGAAAGGCCTTTGAAGCAAGTTTCGATGGCATGTCCTACCAGTGGGGCGTGTTGATCGGCGCCGTGATCGTGCTGACCTACGTGACCCTGGGTGGATTCCGGGCCGCGTGCTGGACGGATCTGCTGCAGGGCCTGCTGATGGTCGGCGTCCTGGTCGTCTTCCCATTGTGGTTGTTGATCTCGGGTGATGGCATCGAGATGATTCGATCGGGTCTGGCCAAGGGTGGAGACAACCTCCTTGAGTTCTGGCCGCGTGCAACGGGTGCGGCGCTGATCGGCTTCCTGTTGGGATCCGGTGCGCTGGGTATCAACTTCGGCTACGTCGGTCAGCCTCATGTCCTGGTTCGGTTCATGGCGCTTCGCCGCGGTCGGGATGCCTATGTCGGTGGCCTCATCGCCTTCATCTGGGCGGCGCTGGTTCTCGCGGGTGCCGTAACGGTCGGGTTGATCGCGCGAGCGTTGGCAGAGAACGGCGCGCCCTGGGCACAGGAGATGCTGGCCGGTGTTCCCGTCCAGGGATCAGGCGCGGGTGAGTACGCCCTGGTGGCTGCTGCCAAGGCGCTGGTCCCACCGCTGGTCGGTGGGCTGATTCTCGCGGCGGTGCTGTCGGCGATCTGCTCCACGGCCGACAGCCAACTGGTCGTGGCCTCGTCCGCGGCGGCCAATGATGTCTACGCACGCTTGATTGACCGAAGCCGTCGGCTGGGGCACCTGCTGGTGAACCGGGGGACGATTCTCGTGTTGGGCGCGATTGCGGTGCTCCTGGTCATCGACAAGGACGTCACGATCTATACGTATGTCCTGACCTATGGTTGGGCCGTGCTCGGCGCGTCATTCGGTCCGCAGATCATCCTGGCGGTGTTCTGGCGTCGTGCCACCTTCTGGGGATGTGTGGCGGGCATGGCTACCGGGTTCCTGGTGGCCTTGCTCTGGCAACTGGTCTTCGACGGTGCCATTGGCAGCTTCAAGATCTACAACCTGCCACTTGCGTTCATACTGGCACTGGTGGTGAACGTCATTGTCAGCCTCCTGACGCGGCCGCCGGCGTTGGAAGCGGATCCCGGGGTATCATCCAAGCATGCCTGAGGAGACGGCCAACCCAGCTCGAACGCAGGAGGAAATCGACCTCGTTGCGGTATCGGGTCCCGAGGAATTCAAGCGGGCTCGGGTATCGGTCGCCGGACCGGTGACGATGGGTCGTTCGAACGACTGCGGTGTCGTTCTCAGCGAGGGAAGTGTCTCCCGGGAGCACGCGACGATCTTCCGCGAGGGCGGCAAGACCTTCGTTCGCGACCTGGAGTCCCGCGCGGGTATCGCAGTCAACATGATGTTCCTGGAGAAGGGCGACACGGTTCAGATCTTTGACCGTGACCTGTTGACCGTCGGGCCCTGGAAGATCCTGGTTCGCCTCGGCGAGGAGAAGGACGACAGCCAGGCCGAGACGAGAGCGCCCGGTGCCGAGCCGGATGAGCAGGCGACGCCGCCGAAGAAGAAGGCGGACCCCTCCCGATCCGATTCGGCCTACACGACCCGTGCCAGCATCTTCCTGCGGTTGCGGGCGGATGGTTCGCTTGATCGTGAACTGGGCTGGCAGGAATTCACGGAGAAGTATGCCCGGGTCATTGCCGGCTTCGCTCGCAACGCGGGCCTGCGGGCACAGGACGCCGACGATGTTCTCCAGGACGTTCTCCTGGGGTTCTTCCGGGTGTCGGATCAGTTCGTCTACGACCCGGATCGCGGGCGTTTCCGTGGCTACCTGAAGCGGGTGACGCTCAATGCCATCCGGGCGCGACATCGTCGAAAGCGGCCCAGTACGTTTCTCAAGGAGGACTACGATCCGCCGGGAGAGATGCCGGATGTCGACGACGCCTGGGATCGGCAGTGGACGGAGCAGTTGCTCCAGCGGGCGATGACCGAGGCCCGCGGTGGTGTCGAGGAGAGAACGTGGAAGGCCTTCGAGTTGTACGGCGTTCGCGGTGTTCCCGTGGAGCAGGTCAGCACGGAGCTGGACATGACCCCGGCAGCGATTCGTCACGCCAAGATGCGATTGGTCAAGCAGGTCCGCGAGATCGTGGATCGGCTTCGGGTGGAGGAGGGCTGACCTCGTCAGGCTGCCCTGTGAAGAACTCCTGCCGAGGCGGCTTGAGTTCGGCCACGATGATCGCAATGAACATCACGACACAACCGATGATCTGAATATCGCTCAGTCGTTCACTGAGCATCCACCATCCGAAGAGCACGGAGAAGACCGACTCCAGGCTGATGAGAATGGCCGCATGCGCCGGAGGCGCATGCTGCTGGGCCCAGACCTGGATGAGGAAGGCCAGCCCCGTGGTGACCAGGGCCGTGTACAGGATCGGCCACCGGGCAGCCAGGATGGCCTCGAAGTCGATCGGCTCGAAGATGAGCGTGGCGACCACGCTGATGCAGGCGGCGCCACCGAGTTGGATGACCGTCAACAGGATCACGTCCATTCGTGGTGCCAGCCATCCGACGAAGAGCAGTTGGGCGCCCCAGGCCACGGCGCAGATGAGGATCAGGAGATCGCCGATGTTCAGCACCGGTCGACCGGCAACCGTCAGCAGGAACAGCCCGGCGACCGCGATCAGTGTTGCCAGCCACGTCATGGCTCGGACGCGGTAGCCGATGAGCAGGCCCAGCAATGGTGTGAACACGACATACAGCCCGGTGATGAAACCAGCGGTACCTGCCTCGGTGGTCTGCAGTCCCGACTGCTGAAGCCAACTGCCGAGAAAGACCATGACCGCGACTCCGATCAGCATCGGCGCCAGCTTTCGAAGCGGCGTGGGGATCTGTGCCGGTACTGACCGCCGGATCAACAGCAGGGGGGCCAGGAAGGCGGTCGCCAGTACCAGTCGCACCATGACGAAGGTCATGGGGCTCACGTGCTCCAGTCCCCACTTCTGCGCAATGAAGCCCGAGCCCCACAGCATCGCCAGGAGCAGCAGCAGCGCATCGGCTCGGAGGACCTTGGACCTGATCATGGGATGGGCATCTGCCCGGTCTCCGTGATTCCCTGGATTCGACCTGCGGGACCCGGTGCCCTGCTAGTCTGCAGCAATGCTACCGACCCTTGCCATCCAGATCTGGTCCATTGAACTCTGGGAGATCGGAGTACTGATCGGCATCGGTGTCCTGGCCGGGCTGGCCGGCGGGATGCTGGGCATCGGTGGCGCGGTCATCAACATCCCGGCCATTTCACTCCTGATCGGGCGGGATATCCACCTGGCCCAGGCCGCCGCCATGAACGTCACCTTCTTCGTGGCGCTGCCTTCCGCTATTCGTCATTACCGAGAGGACGGACTGGATCCCAGGCTCCTGAAGATCGCTGCGCCGACCGCGGTGTTGGCCATCATCGGTGGCGTGTTACTGAGCAACGTCGTGCCTAATGACGTGATGAAACGGATCTTCGGTGCCTTCCTGATCTACGTCATCATCTCCAATATCCAGAAGATGCTCCCGGGCCGGCGTGACTTCACCGACGCGGACGCTCGCGTGAGCGTGCCTCGCGGGATCTCGTTGGGCGGACTCGCCGGCGGTGGTGCGGGGCTCCTGGGCATCGGTGGCGGGCTGTTGACCGTTCCACTCTCGCAGAAGATCTGTCGCATCCCCCTGACGAAGGCGATCGCCACGTCGGCGACGATCATGTGCTTCACCTCGATCGTGGGCGCAATCGTCAAGGATGCCACCTTGTCGAGCGTGCCCTTTATCGAGGCGGACGGCACCAAGGTCTTCCTGCCGTGGTACGAGCCCCTCAAGTATGCCATCTGGCTCATTCCCACCTGCGTCATCGGCAGTTGGTTCGGGGCCAAGCTGACGCACCGCCTGCCCATCAAGACGATTCGCACCGTCTTCCTCGTGGTGGTGGCCGTGGCCGCGGTGAAGATGCTCTGGTGAGTGTCGCGGGCTCAGCGGGGGATCACATCGACGACAACNGGCAGGTGATCCGATGCCACTTCCGTGGCATCCGGCGGAAGGTCGCCGCGGGCTGAGGCGGACAGGTCCGTGGTGTCCAGTACGAAGGCGGCCACCTGCTCCAGGTCACCACCGGTGATGATGAAATCCAGTTGCCCGGGTGTGAACCGAGAGTCGGCGTCGTACCAGGTGTAGGCCGCGGAGCCATCCGGGTGCAGGGCGGGGGCGACGACCAGGTCACCTTGTCGGTCCGGCCCCAGGAGGGACTGGCCATTCATGCGAAGGACGTCCAGGGGAACCGGGCTCGCGACGAGATTGAAGTCGCCGCCGATGACCAGTCCGTCCGGGCGATGCCTGGCAACGGTTTCCGCGATGGCCTCGCGAATGGACAGGACCTCGCTGATTCGGGTCATGTCCTCGGTGCCNTTGAGCCCGCCGCAGCATTTCAGGTGCAGAGAGAGTACGAGGGTTGAACGACCCTGGCCGTCATCAACGAGCAGGCCCGCGGCCCGGATCGTGCGCTCGGGACGATCGGATCGAGTGATCTGCTGAAGCGACGGTGGTACCTGTGCCGGACGGCGGGAGGCCACACCGCTGCGGAGACCACTGCCGTGCGGACTCAGGGCGATGGTCCACTGGTCCGTTTCACCGGCGCTGTTCAGGACGTTCCGGATGTCCGCTTCCGTCTGGTTGTCCTCCAGTTCCTGGATCAGCAGGACATCGGGATCGAGGTGTTCCAGGATGTTGCCGACGATGCCGGCTCGCTTGAGCATGCCGCCGCGTTCGATATTCCAGGAGACGATACGCAGTCCATCCTCCGGAACCGCGGGCATCATCGCGTCGGATTCAGCGGGATCCGTGGTGCGTGGGGCGGGGATCACGATGTCCCGGGTGATGGTCGTGCCATCTGCGGCCACGAGAACCGCCACGATCTCGCGTGGGAGGCCGGGGTCTCGGCTGATACGGAACTCGTGCCGTCTGGAGGCGGTCGATGGAGCCATCATGAAGCCGAACTCGTAGGGCGATCGTTTCTGCAGCGTGCCATCGGCTGCCCAGGACCTGGCGGCGACGCCGCCGAGCTTCTTTGATCCGGATTGCGGGCTGAGCGTAAACGCCAGTTCGCATCCACGCAGGCGGCCATCCCGACAACCCGTGTGCTCACGCGCATCGAGATTCAGTCCCAGTTGCAGAGGCTGATCCAGTTGCTGAGCCACCCGCGGTGGTCCGGGGTGGTGCACCATCAGGTAGACCGCATCGTCATCGCAACTGCCGCGAATCGACCAGCCATCGGGCTCCATGGCCTGTGTCCAATCTTCGAATCGGCCGTCGATGATGACCGGGTTCGACAACGCCAGGCCGACGATCCCCAGTGCGGTGGTGATGCCCATGTGTTCCACTCCTCGATACGCGTGTCAGTCGACTTGCCGTTCCCGTTGAGGCGGTGTGGCGGCGATCTTCCAGACCTCGAGCGTGACATCGTAGACCTCTGCCGTCGTGGTGTCATCGATGACCAGCATCCGGGGCCCGGTGATCTGAAGCCAGCCCGTGACGTCATCGGCAGTCAAGCCGGAATCAGCGGCCACGACAAGCGTTTCATTGCGGGCCCACGGATCGACCTGGTGAGCGCGAAGCGCCTGGGTGGAAGACGTCCGGAGCAGGTGACCGTCGGGGCGGTCCATGTGGCGGTTCCGGACGGAACCGTCCGGGCGGATCGTGCTGGGGCCGGGAATGTCGACTGATGTAGAGCCGGCCAGGGGCGTAATCTGCTTGCCCCGAGCGATCTCCGAGGAATGGCGGCAACCAGTCATGACCGCCAGTGTGGCCAGGAGCAGTGCGACGAGGAGACGAGGTGGCGTGTTCATGTTCGGTGAGTATATCGGCGCTGATCCCGGGCCTTCCTGATCCGCTACACTCGCCGACCCCCTTTTACGGAGGACTTGATCATGCCGGTTCGTACGCTTTTCCTGGCTCTCGCGACCGTGGTACTGGCTGCTTCGACCTCCTGTCGATCACGACAGGCGACCGAGGCGCCCGGGCCCCTGTCACCCGTGTCCGACGGTGTCGATTACATGGGCACCTGGGCGATCAACGATACCGAGAATCAGCTCTTCAATATCGTCGTTCGGCCGGATCGATCCGTGGTGAGTAACTGGTCGAAGGGAACGAGAGGCGCCTGGGGTGAGCGGGGCACCTGGAAGCGAAGTGGGGCCCGGATGATCATCGAGTACGGGGATGGCTGGACCGATGTCCTGTTCCCGTCTCGCTATGGCGTCTCCCGTCAGTCCTATCGCCCCGGGGTGACCACAACGGATACGCCCACGAGCGTTGGTTCCGCGGTTGCCGTTGACGGCGGGATGTCCCGTTACTGCGGCGTGTTCCAGTTTGGAGAAGAGGACGACGTGACATACGTCTCGCTGCTGTCCAGCGGCCTGGCCTATCGATCACCGACGCCGACGTCTGGAATGAACACATCAGTGTCGACGGAAGTGGGGACCTGGACGGTCTCCGGTGATACCGCCGTGCTGTCCTGGTCGGATGGAACCCGTCAACGCGTGGCCTGGGAGCGGGGCGTCTACGTGGTGCAGTTCATGGGTGAAGATGGCGATACCCCGCCATCAAGCGGTCGCCTGCCCCGGATGCTGCAGCCGGTTGACGGCCTGGCCTTCGGTGGACGTCTGCCGTGAGCCGGCACCAGCTGGGAGGAGAACCGGTGTGAGCGAGTACTTTCCCGACATTCCCGTGATTCCGTACGCCGGGCCCGATTCCCGGGATCCACTGTCGTTTCGATACTACGACGCGGATGCCGAGGTCGAGGGGCGAACGATGCGGGACCATCTTCGGTTCGCCTCGGCCTACTGGCACACGATGCGCAACGGGTTGAATGATCCGTTTGGCGAGGCCACGGCGATCATGCCCTGGGACGACGGGAGCGAGTCACTCGAGAACGCGGAACGACGCATCGAGGCCTTCTTCGAGTTCCTCTCGAAGATCGGAATTGACTATTACTGCTTCCATGATCGTGATGTGGCGCCGGAAGGCACGACCCTGGAGGAGACGAATCGCAACCTCGATCACCTCACGGGAGTCCTGGAGCGACACCAGCAGGCGACGGGAAAGAAACTTCTTTGGGGTACGGCGTGCCTCTTCGCGCACCCGCGGTACGTGCATGGCGCGGCCACCTCGTGCTCGGTTGATGTCTTTGCTCATGCCGCCTCCCAGGTGAGGCGGGCGATCGATGCCACGCATCGCCTCGGCGGGTCCGGGTACGTGTTCTGGGGCGGCCGGGAAGGCTACAGCACGCTGCTCAATACGGACATGCCACGGGAGCTGTCTCACCTGGCGCGGTTCCTGGAGATGGCGGTCGACTACCGGAGTCGTTCCGGGTTCACGGGCCAGTTCTTCATCGAGCCCAAGCCGCATGAGCCGACATCGCACCAGTACGACTTCGATGCGGCGGCCTGCCTGAACTTCCTGCGTGAGCATGATCTGCTCGATGAATTCATGTTGAACATCGAGACGAATCACGCCACCCTGGCCTCGCATTCCATGGAACACGAACTCCAGGTCGCGGCCGCGGCCGGGATGCTCGGCTCGATCGATGCCAACATGGGGCACGAGCACCTGGGTTGGGACACGGACCACTTCCCCACGGACATCTATCTCACGACCCGGATCATGAGGATCGTGCTGGAGATGGGTGGACTCGACTCGGGTGGACTGAACTTCGACGCCAAGCGGCGGCGTGGGTCCTTCGAGCCGGTCGATCTGTTCCATGCTCACATCGCCGGGATGGATGCTTTCGCTCGCGGGCTGCGCATCGCCGCTGCGATCCGGGTGGATCGACGTCTCGATGATGCCATCCAGGCACGCTACGCCCAGTGGGATACGGAACTGGGGCAGCGGGTCGAGGCGGGAGACTGCACGTTGGAGGACCTGGAAGCCCATGCCGGCTCGATCGGCGAACCAACGCTCGCCTCGGGACGCGAGGAGATGCTGGAGTCGATCTTCAACGATCACATCCGATGACGCCCTCCGCCCAAGAACGACTGGACAGGCGTATCGAGCTGGGCACCTGGCCGTCGCCGGTGATCGATGCCGGTGCCCTGCGTGATGGCTTGTTCATCAAGAATGACGGTCAGTGCCACCCGGTGTACAGCGGGAACAAGGTTCGCAAGTTGGAGTACCTGCTGGCTGAATCGGGTCCCCGCATCGTGACCTTCGGTGCCGCGGGCTCCCATCATGTCCTGGCGACGGCGGTCCATGGCCAGGCGCATGGTCACGAGGTCACGGCGGTCCTGTTTGCTCGACCGTGGTCGCCCCATGCCCAGGAGGTTCTGCAGGCGGCGACGGGGTGTGCCGACCTTCGGTTCTTCAATGACCGCGCCGAAGCGGAGCGGGAATTCGAGCGACTGGGTCATGATCGCACGTCGATTCCCGCCGGTGGTTCCACCGCAACCGGAACCCTGGGTTACGTTCGAGCGGCCATCGAACTGGCTGCGCAGGTCGAGGCGGGGCTGTTGCCATCGCCACGTCGCCTGTTCGTGCCGGTGGGGACCGCTGGAACGCTCGCGGGCCTGGCGGTCGGCGTGGCGCTGGCCGGGTTGGAGACCACCATCGTCGGCATTCGCGTGGTGCCGCACGAGTGGTTGCCCCCGGACGATGTCACCGACCTGTGCCGTAAGACGGCGCAACTGGTTGATGCGGACATCGGAAACTGGGTACTCGACGACGGCTGGTTGGGCGATGGGTATGGCGAGACCACGGCTGCCGCGGAAGCAGCGGTGACGGCGGCCGCAGGTATCGGCCTGAACCTCGAGACCTGCTACACCGGGAAGGCCCTGGCCGCGGCCCTGGCGGCCGGTGAGATGACGGACCTGTACTGGCAGACGCACAACCAGGCCTCGCTTCAGCCGCTCGTGCAGGAGGCGCCGCCACTGGATCCGGCGTCATGGGGCTGGTGATCGGCTTCGGGGGTGGAATTCTGCGGTTGAATCCGTATTCACGTCGAGCCCCGGCCGTTGAGTCCTATACTGAAAGCCGCGATTCGGACGGTCCGTGGGGGCCATTCTGAAACTGAACAGATGAGGAGCAAGCGATGAATTCGAAGCGTCGAGTGGTGAGCGTCTTGGCCCTGGCGACCGGCCTGGCTGGGACAGCCATGGCACAGTCCTTCAACGGGACGCCGTCCCCGTGGTCATACATGGTCGACGGAGAGGCCATCTCACTGGAAGTCGATACCACTCGCATGGCCTGCTTCCAGGCTGGAGTTGTCGACGCTACTGTTGCCGGCCCTGCCCTGGCGGCCCACGGTCTCGACGCGGACACGCTCGTGCCCAGTGGCTCCGCCGGCTGGATGTACGCCGAGATGGTTCAGCCTGCGGCGACCGTCCGGGATGTTGCGGCCCTGACGCGATCAATGGCTGCTGACCCGGCGATTGACTTCGTATCGCCGGTCTTCCTCGCGGGCACTCGAAGCCTGCCGTGGATCGTGACCCGTGACATCATCGTCGGCTTCGAGCCGGGCACCAGCCAGGAGACCGCCGAGGCCTTCCTGGCGACGCGTGTCCCCGGTGGGATCATCGAGCAGGACCTGGGCGGTATGTCCGGTGTCTACCTGCTGGAGACGGACCTGTCGCAGGCCTTCGAGGTTCTCGACCTGGTCGCGGTACTGGAGTCGGATCCAACCGTGCGGTTCGCGCAGACGGATGCCATCTGGTGGACGATGCCGGCCTTCACGCCAAATGACCCGCAGTACGGCAGCCTCTGGGGCCTCAACCAGGCCAACGATGAGGACATGGACGCGCCCGAGGCCTGGGATGTCACCACCGGTGACAGTTCCATCATGGTGGCGGTGCTTGATGACGGCCTGGACCAGGACCACCCGGACATGAACCAGGTGCCGGGCTTCAACTTCACGGGAAGTGGCTCAAGCGGTGATCACGAGACGGCCTGTGATGGGCATGGCACGTGCGTGGCCAGTTGCGTATCGGCCATCATCAACAACAACCTCTATACGGTCGGCGTGGCGCCTTCATGTCCGACGATCGGCATGAAGATCTTCAATGCCATCGAGTTCTTCGGATTCTGCTTCGGCTTCCTGGAGTCACAGGACTCCTGGATCATCGCCGGCCTGAACCAGTCCGTGACCAGTGGTGCTCGCGTGACGAACTCCAGCTGGGGCGGTGGCGCTTCGTCGTCCGGCGTGAATGCGGCGTTCACGTCCTCGTATGCCCAGGGCGTTCTGCACATCGCGGCCGCGGGCAACGACGGCTCGACGACCATTGGTTGGCCCGCCAGCCTGAACAACGTCCTGGCGGTCGCCGCCCTGGCGTCCAACGGCACGCTGGCTTCATTCAGTACGTCCGGCTCCGGCCTCTTCGGCAGCGCTCCGGGCGCGGGCATCCTCTGCCTGGATGCGATGGGTGGAGAAGGCTTCGGTGCGGGCGACACGATCTCCGTAGATGGGACGTCTTTCGCGGCCCCATATCTCGCGGGTGTCGCGGCCCTGGTCTTCTCGCAGGATCCCTCGCTGACCCCTGCCGAGGTGACGGACATCCTGGCCGAGACGTCCGTTGACAAGGGCGCCAGCGGATACGACACGACGTACGGCTGGGGATTCGTCAACGCCAAGAACGCGGTCGATGCCGTGGAGGGTGAGACACCCTGCGCCGGTGACGCCAACAGCGACGGTGTCGTGGATGTCAATGATGTCCTCGCGGTCATTTCCGCCTACGGTCCATGCACCGATTGTGACGAGGACTTCGACGATGACAACGTCGTGGGAGTCAACGACATCCTGATCCTGCTGGAAGGCTACGGCCCCTGCCCCTGAGCAGGCCTGCCAATACCTGATCATCTGCTTCCCGGGTCGTCCGACGGCCCGGGAAGCTTGTTAGACTCGCGCCATGGATCTCTTTGCGGTCATGGCGATCGTGCTCGTCCTGGCCGCGGCAGCGGCCTACGCCAATGACCGGTTCCTGAAACTGCCCAGCGCCATCGGGGTGATGCTCGCCGCAGCGGGCTTCTCGCTGGTGCTATTGCTGCTTGATGCGATGGGGGCCCTGGACGATACCTGGGCCGTGGAGATGATCCGTGGAATCGACTTCAAGGAAGTCGTCTTCAAGGGCCTGCTCTGTTTCCTGCTGTTCGCGGCAACCATGCAGACGGACTCCGACCTGCTGACGCGGGCCCGGTGGCCGATCCTGTACCTCTCGACCGTTGGCGTTGCGCTGTCCGCCCTGATCTGCGGCACCTTGATGTGGTGGATCATCAATGCCCTTGGTGTGCCACTGCCGTGGATCGCGGCCATGGTCTTCGGTGCCCTGATCGCCCCGACGGATCCTGTGGCCATCACAAGCATCATGAGACGGTCATCTGTTCGACCAGAGGTGAAGTCGCCCATCATCGGCGAGTCGATGTTCAACGACGCCGCCGCGATCGTGCTGTTCTACCTGGTGGCCAACCTGTCGGTGACGGATGCATCATTCTCGGCCACGAACGTGGCCCTGATGTTCCTCTGGCAGCTCGTCGGGGGCGTCGCCCTGGGGGCCATGCTCGGATGGTTGGGGCAATACGTGCTGTCCACCACGGCGGATAGCAGCGTCAGCGTGCTGATCACGATCGGCCTGGTCTTCGGTGGCTCCGCGATCGCCGACACGATTCACGTCTCGGGTCCCACGGCCATGGTCGTGGGCGGCCTGATCGTGGCGGCGCGACGTGGTCTGGATTCGGCCGATCGATCACACCCGGTCGTCAACTTCTGGAGCGTCATCGACGTGGCCCTGAACGCCGTTCTGTTCGTCTTGATCGGGCTGGAACTGCTCCTCGTGGTCTTCAAGTGGCCCTACTTCTTCGGCGGTCTGATCATGATCCCGGTTGTCGTCCTGGCGAGATACCTGAGCCTCTTCCTGCCCTGGCTCTCCCTGAAGCGACAGACAGGGCTGCCGCATTCCACCCTGCTGCTCATGACATGGATCGGACTCCGTGGTGGTGTCTCGATCGCCTTGGCCCTGACCATTTCACCCAAGGCGGACTTCCGCGAGGGGTTCATCGTCATGACCTTCGTCGTGGTGATCTTCTCGCTGTTCGTGCAGGGCTTTACGTTGCCATCGATGGTGGATCATGACAAGCGGCAGATGCGGCGACACGAGGCCCGGACGTGAGCGCGGGCGGGCTCGGATCATCGCCCGGCAGGCACCAGCGTTGATACAGTGATGACATGCACCTGCCGGTGATCGACGGTCACGATGGCATTCCTTCGACGGTTCATACGCAACTGCGCGCGAGCCTCGAGGGTGAGGTCCGTTGTGGGCAGCACGATCGCCTGCTGTATGCCACGGATGCCAGCGTGTACCAGGTCGAACCCCTCGGGGTCGTCATCCCGGCCCACCGGGAAGACGTCCAGGCGACGATCGAGATCTGCCGCGATCACGGGATCCCGGTGCTCCCCCGGGGCGGCGGCACCTCGTTGTCCGGGCAGACCGTCAACCGGGCGCTCGTGATCGACTGCTCGCCGATGATGAATCGGTTGATCGACGTGGACGTGGCTGGTCGAACGGCTCGCGTTCAGCCGGGCCTGGTGCTGGATGACCTGCGTCGACAGGTGGCGGTTCATGGACTCGCGTTTGGTCCGGAGGTCTCGACGTCGACCCATGCGACGCTGGGCGGCATGATTGCCAACTGCTCCGCCGGACTGCACTCACTGGTCTACGGCATGACGGACGAGCACGTGCGGTCGGTCGACGTCGTCCTGCCTGACGGTCGCGCCCTGCAACTGGGACCCGGGTCCGTGGATCCGGCTGTCGCAGCCCTCGTGGAGGACGTCGTCAGCGTCCTGCGGGACTACGAGGATCAGATCGACTCGGGCTTCCCGCGTGTCGGTCGCAACGTCGGTGGCTACAAGTTGGATGACCTGTTGGCCCAGGTTCGAGCCTCCACACCCGGAACGCTCGACGCGGTCAACCTGGCTCGCTTGATCTGTGGTTCCGAGGGCAGCCTGGCGTTCGTCACGGAAGCCACCGTCAGCCTGGTCGAGGCCCCGCCCTGTACCGGTCTGGCCGTGCTTGGATTTCCTGATGTGCACTCGGCCCTGGCCTCGCTGGTTGACATCCTCGGGACCTCGCCGTCCGCGGTCGAGTTGCTTGATCACACCGTCATTGGCGCCGCTGCGCAGCACGTCCACTACCGACGGTTCATCGACAAACTGCCGACCGTCGATGGCGATCGACCCGGTGCCGTGCTCTACGTGGATTACTTCGGTGCGGACCCGCCGTCGATTGAACGGGCGTTCGGTCAACTGCGACAGGCGGTGCCGGCGGCGTCGCTGAACACCTTTGCATCCGAGTCGGACCAATCCGCCCTGTGGGCGCTGCGAAAGGTCGGACTCGGCCTGATCACCGGGTCTGTCGCGGGTCGTCAGCCGACGGCCTTCATCGAGGACCTGGCGGTGCCCGCGGATCGACTCTGTGAGTTCCAGGCGGCGTTCTCCGACTTGCTGGCCGGGCATGGGCTGGATGTGACGTATTACGCCCACGCCAGTGTCGGACTGCTGCACATGCGACCGCGGCTGGACCTGCGGTCCCCGGCCGACCAGGACACCATGCGCGAGATTGCGATTGAGGCGACGACCCTGGTGCGGTCCTATGGCGGCACCGTCAGCGGTGAACATGGTGATGGACGGCTCCGGGCGGAGATGGTTCATGACTTCTACGGTCCGCAACTGGTCGAGGCCTTCCGCCGGATCAAGGCGATCTTCGATCCCACGGACCGATTCAATCCGGGGCTGGTGACGGCACAGCCCGGCATGCTGGAGGATCTTCGACTGGCCCCCGGTGGGGAACCACTTTCGGTGCCTGATGTCGACACCTGGTTCTCGTGGGATGGTGACTTTCCCGGGGCCGTCGAACAGTGCAATGGAAATGGACTGTGTCGACGAATGCAGGGCGGCGCCATGTGCCCGTCCTACCGCGCCACCATGGATGAGCGACACGCGACGCGAGGTCGTGGCAATGCGCTGCGGCTGGCCATCACGGGCCAGTTCGGTGGGGACGGTCCCGCGTGGGATGACCCGGACACGATGGAGACCCTGGACCTGTGCCTGGGCTGCAAGGCCTGTCGCTACGAGTGTCCGAGCAGTGTCGACATGGCGAAGCTCAAGGCGGAGTACGAGGCGCAACGCTTCCGAGCCCGGGGTCGTGTCCCGTGGCGGGTACGGCAACTCGGTCACGCTCGTCGACTGCAGGTGCTGGGTTCCCGGTTGGCCCCCGTGTCCAACTGGCTCTTCTCGATTCCACCGGTTCGCTGGCTGGCCCAGCGGGCGCTCGGGTTGTCGTCACAAAGGCGACTGCCCCGTTTCGAACGGTCGTTGTTCAACTGGTTCCGTCGTCGGCCGTCCAGGGATCTGCCGCCCGCGGCGCCGACCGTGGTCCTGCTGGGCGACTGCTTCACGGCCTATGGCGAAACCGGAATCGGACGTTCGGCGGTCGAATTACTGGAGGCCTTCGGGTACCGCGTCGCCCTGGCTGATACGGGGTGCTGCGGCCGGACGCTGATCAGCATGGGCATGCTGGAAGAGGCCCGGGTCACGATCCAGTCCTCGGCGGCGGCCTTGGCCGACCTGGTGGAGCAGACCAGTGCTGTTGCCGTCGTCGGGATCGAGCCCAGTTGCGTGACGGCGGTGCAGCAGGAATGGACCGAACTGCGAAACGTCGGCGACCCGGATCGCATCCAGATGGTGGCGGCCCGGACCGATACGCTTGAGCGGTTCATCGTGACCCGGTGGGATCAGCACCCACGCCGGCCGGAATTCGAACCGGAATCCCGCGTCGTCTTGGCGCATCAGCATTGTCACCAGAAGCACGAGACCCAGGCACTCGGTGAGTTCCTGGAGCGGTGTGGTGCCATCAACTGCCAGGTGCTGGACAGCGGCTGCTGCGGCATGGCCGGGTCCTTCGGATACAAGCGTGATCACCACGACCTGTCCGTTCGGATCGCCCGGCAGTCACTGGGGTCGGCGCTGGAGCAGGCGGGCGATCACATCCTGGTCGCTCCTGGGACGAGTTGTCGTCACCAGGTCCATGATGTCTTTGCGCGCGATGCCACGCACCCCGTGGCCTGGGCACACGGGGCGCTGAAGGACATCTGTTGACCGGTCAACCGGCCAGCATGTCGGGAAGCGGTGGTGAGACCCCGAGAGATTCCTCCAACTTGGAGGCGATTGGTCCGAGCCGGTCGAACTTCTTCAACCAGATTCGGGGGATCTTCGTGATCGATCCCATTTCCTCGGGTCCCTTGGTGTCGGTGATGGCAATCTGTTCGGCATCCTCGTAGACGAGCAGGCCGACGGTATGCATGACCGGCAAGGGTCGCCGGGCATACTCCATCATGTCCTCTGGATCCTGCCAGCCCGACCCGCCGTCGGACTCGGCATCAATCCAGAACACCGACACCATTTCCCACTGGGCATCCGTGAAGCCATCCAGTTGAAAGGCTTCTCGCTGCTCTCGTCCCCGGACCTCGCTTGTGGAACGCTTGGGCTCGGGCATGGTGAACCTCCGTGGGATCATGACCCGGGGAAGCGGGGCCGCCAGGGCGTACCGACACTGGTAACGCCGGGACCGATCTTCTCCGGGGCACGATGGTTGTGCTGGTGCAAGCCGTTCTGCAGCAGCGTGTTCTAGGACCTCTATCGAAGAATACGCACGATCCCCGGAGTCGGGTTCGCTCAATGCCGCCAGACTTCCGGACCCGAGGGCGAATGATCAGCACGGGCAGGACAGAAGGCCCCTGGGGGGCCTTCCCGGGCCTCTCGGGCCCGGATCGGGCTCAGCCCTGGCTGGGTTCAGGCTGGAGGGTGGCCTCGTCCTGGGTGTCCGTGGACGTGGCGCTGGGGTCGATCTTGGCGAGGTTGGCCAGGACGACGCCTACGACGATCAGGGCAATACCCGCGACCTTGATGCCCTGCATCGGCTCCTTGAACAGGTACCAGCTGAGCAGGGCGATCAGGGCCGTGCCCAGGCCGCCCCAGACGGCGTACATCAGTCCAAGTGGCAGGTACTGGAGTGCCTTGATCATGGCCAGAAAGCACAACGGGTACAGGATGAACATCAGGATGGTGGGCGTCAGCTTGGTCAGGCTCTCTGAGTACTTCAGGCTGAGTGCCGCTGCGACTTCAAAGATGATTGCGATGCCCAGGTAAACCCAGCCCATGGAGACTTCCTTCTGGCGAATTCTGCCCGCCGAGGAAGGAGTCTATTCGACCGCGGCCAACCCCGTCGCCCGAGGCGGCATGGCGTTCAAGCGCCGTCAGGGAGATCCGGGTGGATGATGATCGCCATGGGGCCGTCCATCACGGTGTCGATGGTCCGGGGGCGGTCGGTCCCCGGGTCGGCGTCGGCCGGGCCCGTCACGATCCTCACGCTGCTCCAGCAGGTGCTGGCGAAAGGCCTCCTGCTCCTCTGGTGACAGCTTGCCGTCACCGTCAGCGTCGAATTGTCGCTCCGCTTCCCGGCGCCGCTGTCGTCGCTGCTCGTGTTGATCGCGGGCGAACTCCCGTGCGGCCGCCCGTTCCTGCTCATCCAGCAGTCCGTCGCCATTGACGTCGAACTTCTCCAGTGCACGCCGTTCCATTTCGTGTGGCGGGACGTGACGGCCACGTCGGCCATGGGGACCCATCATGCGATGTCCCAGCGTTCGTCGTTGTTCCGGGCTCAGCAGGTCGATCAGGTGGGCGAACTGATCCGTGCCGATCTCGCGGCGTTCGGACTGCAGTCCGGTCTCCAGTTCCGTCAGCCGTCGCAGTTCGTAGATGTCAGGACTTTCACTGGCCAGTTCTTCCGCGAGCATGGTTCGCACTCGGCGGAGTTGTTCACCGATCACCATGGCCTCGGTCTGGTACTGCGCCCGCATGGCACGGAAGGCATCCGCCTGGCGGGCATCCAGGCCCAGGACATCGACGACGGTGGCGATCTCCTGGGAGTTGTTGTCTTCCTCGCTGACCCGCCACGTCATGGCGCCCACGATGAAGAACACGTTGAAGAGGACGGAGAGTCCCAGCAGGAACACGAGGAGTGATCGATTCATGGTTGATCTCCTTCCGCCGCCAGATCGGACGGCGTGACCAGGCCGGTCGACAGGAGGACCGACTCCATGTTGTCGTCATCAGCCAGGACATCGAACGTGACGACCGCAACGAAGTCGGTGGCCGCCTCATTCGTGGCCGGTGCAGCCACGCGTCCAAAGATGAAGCCGAGCGCGGCGATGGCGATGGCGGCCGCGGCGGCGGCCGTCTGCATCCCGATACGGGCCAGGACACTCGGGCGAGCCGGTCGGGTGCGGACCCGATCCAGCACGGTGGCTACGAGTCGATCGTGGAGATCCGCCGGGACGGTTTCGGCCGATGGCAGACCACGGAGTCGCAGGTCGGCGATGAGTTCACGGGCCGAGCGTGAGTCTGCAAGGGCCGCTTCGACCCGCTCGGCTTCCGCCTCGGGCAGGGTGCCATCCAGCCAGGCGGCCACCGCCTGCTCGTCCAGAACCGGGGACGAGGCATCTCGGTTTCGAGCCAGCCAGAGGGCTTTCAGGGTGTCATCGTTCGTAGCCATCCATTCACTCCCACTCAGGTCTCTACGGTCGCGGGCTCGGGATCATCCCCATGAGCTTCACCACCCTCTTCCAGGGTCCGAAAATACGATCTCAGGCGGTCCAGGGCCTTGTGCTTGGTGCTGCGGACCGTCTGCTCATTGACCCCCAGGATTTTTGCGGCATCCGGGACCGAGCGGTCGTCATCGAAGAGCAGGGTCAGGACCAGCCGCTGCCGGGCCGTGAGGATGTGGAGCGGGAGGCTGACTGCCTCCGCGGGGCTCTCGGCGGGGGGCTTGTCAGGGGTCGCCTCATCGACCTGGGCATGGAGCGGTCGCTGGCGACGCAGGGCATCGATGGCCGTACTGCGGGACACCAGCGTCAGCCAGGTCGACATCGAGGCTCGATCCGGGTTGAACGACCTCAGGAGCCGGAAGTCATTCCGAAGGAGCTTGAGATAGACCGCCTGGACGATGTCCTCCAGTTCCAGGTCAGCGGGGCGGTGCCCGCCACCTATCGTCCGGCGGACAGCGGCTACGACCAGCCCGGTCGTATTGGCCATGAAGGCCTCCCAGGCCCCTTCATCACCGCAAAAACAGGCTTCCAGGTCGATATCCAGCGGTCAGGCCCCTTATTGGTCGCGTTCGCCCCATCGTAGGGGATGGGCGGCTAATCGATGCCGTACAGTATCGAGGGTGCCCAAGGTGCCGTTGTAGGCATGGGTTACCGAAGCCTAGATTTGGACCGGAGGAGACTGTTGTGATGAAGCGGACCGCGTGCAGGCGTTGTGGGACCTGGACTTCCATCGGGCGATTGTCGCTCGTGACGGCGGCGGCAGCCGCGGTCGTGGGACTGGCCAGTTCCGTGGCAGTGGCCCAGGATCGACCCTCCGGAGATCGCGGCCAGGCTCAGCCCCAGCAGGATCAGCGGGGGCAGGATGCCCGTGGCGAACGTGGCGAACGCGGCGAACGCGGCGAACGCGGCGCACGTGGCGAACGCGGCGAACGCGGCGAACGCGGTGAACGTGGCCGTGGCGGCCGTGGCGGCTGGGGCGGCTGGGGTGACTGGGGGCGTGACCGTGGTGATCGGAACCGCGGCCGTGACGGCGAAGGCCGTGGTGGCGAAGGCCGTGGCGGTGGAACTCGTGGGCTGGGTCTCATGGGTACGCCTGATGGCCTCTTCTCACCGGACTTCCTGACTCGGGATGTCCCGATGGTTGTCGAGGAACTCCAGTTGGATGACACGCAGCGGATAATCGTTGCCCAGTTGTTCCAGGACTACGACTCCAACTTCCGTGAACTGCTGGAGACGATCCAGGCGGGCACCGAGGAACTCAACGAGAACTACGAGCCGGATCCGGATATCCAGGCCAGCATGGATGCGGTCCGCGATTCGATGCGCGAGATGCGTGACGAGATGCGGGAGGCACGCGAGCAGATGTCCGGCGGCGAAGATCGCGGCCGGCGGAATCGTGGTCGGGAAGGCCGTGGCGACGACCAGGCCCAGCAGGGCGGTCGTGACCAGGGTGCAGACCAGCCCATGGAGGATGGCCAGGTGCCGCCTCCACCAACGATGACAGAGGAAGAACGTCGCGCCCAGGCGGAGGCCATGCGCGAAGAGTACCGGATGCGGTTCACCGAAATGGGTGAGCAGATGACGGACATCCGTCGTCGGCGGACGGCCAGCGTACAGATGCAGGAACTACTCGACGCTCGGGTCGCGCTTATCCGCGAATTTGCCGACGGAAAGAGGCAACTGCGAATCTCCACGGCCAGTGGGGTACAAGCGCTTTTGCTCGAGGAGCAGGCCCCGCGATGGGATGCCTTGGAGCGATCGCTCCGGCGTGATCGCATGCTGCCACGCGGCCGCCTGTCTGGCGAGTCGACCGACGTGCTGAATGTGCTCGAGCAGGAAGGCCTTTCCGAAGGACCCTACTCCGAGGAACTCGCGATGCTGCTTCAGAACTACGAACTGGATCTCGATGAGGCCCTCCGCCAGCGAGAGGCATACGACTACGGTACGGGCCTCGACCTGATGGAGCATCTTCGCAACCAGGACTACGACCAGGCCCTGTCATCACTTCGGGCACGCCTGGCGATCCAGGAGACCACCCGGGGCGTCAATGATCAGTACATCGATGCCATCAGCGTGGTGCTCCCCAATGGCACCGGTTCCCCCTTCCGGATCGCGGCACTCCGCCAGGGCTACTCGCGGATCTTCCGGCCCACCCGTGGCGAGCGAGCCATCCTGGCGGCCATGGAGATCGAGGACCTGGACCCGGAACTGCTGGGTGCGATCGCCGAACTGATGCAGAGTCATGGCGACGAGATTGCCAATGCCAATGAGGACATCCTGATCGTGCTTCGAAGCGAAGAGATGGCCCAGGAACTGCGGCAGTCCGAGGAGCGGATGGAACGGTTCCGCGAGGGCCGATCCGGCTGGGGCCGTGATCGTGATCGTGACGAGTTCGATCCGGTCCGCAAGTCATTCGAGAATCGAAACGAGATCGACGAACGTTACCTCCTGACGCTGAAGGGGATGCTGTCGCCGGACCAGTACGAGTCCGTCGCAGGCCGTCGCGGTCGTGGCCAGGGAGGCCAGTGGGGCGAGGGTGGATTCAGCCGTGAGAACTTCATCAGCCAGTTCGACAAGGACGGCGACGGTGAGCTCAACGACGAGGAGCGGGAGGCTGTCCGAGAGTCCATGAGGGAGCGATTCGGCGGCGGCCGTGGAGGCAATGGCGGCGGCGGCCAGCGTGGCCGAGGCGGCCCACGGCCCCAGGAACTCTGAATCCCGACTCGTGAGACCAGATAGTGGCCACTCGCCGGCGGGCGATCCCTATCATCGAGAAGTTCCCAATACTTGCCCCTTCCCTTGAACTCCTAGGAAGCTTTTTGCGAACATCTCGCTGTGCACTATCATTACTGGGACATCCCGTTCGAGGAGAGAGCTTTATGTCCATTACGACCCTGCCAAGCCTGTTTGGCGTGTTGGCTGTCAGCACCCTGACGGCGACTGTCTGTTCCGACGTCGTCCAGAGCCAGCCCCCTGTTGACCCAGACCTGTACTCCATCGTTCCAGAGAAGAACTTCCTGGAGCATGAGTACCAGCCCCATTCGCTGATGATGCGATTCCGCGAGTCCGCCAGCCCCGAGGCTCGAGCGGAACTCCTGGCATCGGTCGGAGGCACGATTGTCACGAGCTACCACCTGGTCCCTGACCTGGTGGAAGTCGACATCGAGTTGACCGTCCCCGAGGCCCTGTCCCGGGTCGGCAATCGCGGCGACGTGCTGCAGTACGTCGAGCCGAACTTCATTTTCCGAGCCTTTGCGACGCCGAATGATCCCCTGTACTCGAACCTGTATGGCATGGAAGCGATCAACGCTCCGGAGGCCTGGGACGACTTCACGGGCGATCCGGACTTCGTCATCGCGATCATCGATACCGGCCTGGACTACAACCACCAGGACATCGCCGCCAACGCCTGGCGCAACACCGCGGAGATCGCGGGCAACGGTCAGGATGATGACGGCAACGGTTATGTCGATGACGTCTATGGCTACGACTTCGCCAACAACGAAGGCGATCCAATGGACAGCAACAGCCACGGAACCCACTGCGGTGGTACCGTCGGCGGTGTCGGCAACAACGGCGTTGGCGTGGCCGGCGTCAACTGGCAATGCCAGCTTGCTGGCGTTCAGTTCCTGAGCTCGGGCGGCAGCGGTTCGACCGCGGACGCGGTGTCGGCGGTTCAGTACTGCGCCGTAATGGACTTCCCGGTTTCCAACAACTCCTGGGGTGGCGGCGGCTTTACGGCTGCGCTCTACGACGCCATCAACAATGCCGGTATCCAGGATGGTCACATCTTCTGCGCAGCAGCGGGGAACGGTGGATACTCGGGCGCGTCCTACCCGGCCGCCTACGACCTTCCCAACATCATCGCGGTTGCCGCGACTGACTCCAATGACAATCTCGCCAGCTTCAGCCAGTATCACCCGTCGGAGGTGGACATGGGCGCTCCCGGCGTAGATGTCCTCAGTTGCACGCCGGGCAATGGGTATGACTACTACAGCGGCACTTCCATGGCCACGCCGCACGTGGCGGGATGCGTCGGCATGGTGTACGCCGTGATGGGCGAAAGCGCCAGCGCTGCGGAGGTCAAGGCCCTCCTCATGGACAATGTCCGCCCGGTTTCCGCGCTGAATGGCGCCTGCGTGAGCGGTGGCATCGTCGATCTCGAGGCGGCACTGGCGAATACGTTCCTCGGTCCCCAGGTGGAACTGCTGACGTCGGTTCCCGAGTCGCTGGACCCGAACGTCGCCACGACCTGGCGGATCCGTGTGGATCCCCGGGAGGACACGCTTGTCCCCGGTTCGGTAGTGATGTACTACCGCATGAACGGCGGCTCATTCTCATCGATGGCGATGACGAGCGATGGTGTCCAGACGTGGAATGCAGAACTGCCCGGTGCCGCGTGCGATGAGAGCCCCGAGTTCTACTTCCAGGCGCAGGGCCAGACCGCTGGTGCCGTGAACTTCCCAAGTTCCGGTTCCGGCAATCCGCTTGGCCTGTTCATCGGTGACAAGGTCATCAGTTTCGAGGATGACTTCAGCTCGGATACGGGTTGGAGCGTCAGCGGCGATGCGCTTGATGGCGGCTGGGGCCGGGGTATTCCCGTGACCAACTGTGATCGAGGAAATCCGGTCTCCGACTATGACGGTTCCGCATACTGCTTCCTGACCGACAATTCCTCGGCCAACGGTTGCAACAGTGACGTCGACGACGGTACGACCATCCTGCTGTCCCCGGTCTTCGATGCTTCCGGTTCCAACGACACGATCGTGTCGTACGCCCGCTGGCACAGCAACAACTACGGTGACAACCCGGGTACCGACCCCATGGTCGTCGACATCTCCAATGATGGCGGGTCCTCCTGGACCAACCTGGAGACGGTCGGCCCGACCGGCGAGGGAACCACGGGTGGTTGGGTCTACGTCTCGACCACGGTCGCCGACGTGATCACGCCCTCCAGCCAGATGCGGATCCGATTCACGGTCTCCGATCTTGGCAGCACCCAGTCGGTCGTGGAATCCGGTGTTGATGCCTTCACGGTCGAGTACATCGAGTGTGATCCGGGTACGCCGTGCCTGGCGGACCTGGACGGCAATGGCACGGTTGATGTCAATGATCTCCTTGAGATCATTGCCCAGTTCGGCCAGCCTGGTTCTGGCGACATTGATGGTGACGGACTCGTCGATACCGACGATCTCCTGTTCGCCATCTCGGAGTGGGGCGACTGTGACGAGTGATTTCGCCTTAAATTGACCCCGATTGGCACGGGGCGGAGGTTGCTCTAGGGCTCCTCCGCCCTGGCCTTTTTTTGGGCCGTGTCCCGGTTGAGGACCTTGGACTGGAACGGCACCGCGGGAGTCGCGAGTCGTGTGGAGTACCCATCCGGCCGGAATTGTGCGAAACTGCCCGCGACACCAACTGCCCCGTGAAACCCGGGGCCCGACTCTGGAGCACCTCACTTGAGCGATGCACTGCAAGTCATGGCCATGAATGGAATCGAGCCCGGGCAGCTCGAACTCGTGCCACATGACGCCTCATGGGCCGCCTTGGCCGAGGTGGAACTGGAACGTATCTGTGCCGAGTGTCCGGAACGGATCACCGAGCGGGCGCATATCGGCGCCACCGCGGTGGACGGCCTGATGGCTCGTCCCGTGCTTGACCTCCTGATCGGGGTCGATGAAATGATGCACTCCGGTGACACGATCCAGCCACTCAAGGGGATCGGGTACCGGTGCCATGGTGAGCAGGGTGTTCCGGGTCGTCGGTTCTTCACGCTGACGCGGGACGGTCGCCATCTCGTTCATGTGCACCTCTACCGGGTGGGCTCGCCACTCTGGGAGGCGGCCATTGGATTCCGTGACCGATTGCGTGCGGATGCGGCCCTCGCGGCCGAGTACGACCGCATCCGGCAGGACGTGATTGCCGGGGAGCCCGGTGATGTGGCAGCGTATGAACGGGCCAAGCGAGCGTTCGAGGCGACCACGTTGGAATCAGCTTGACGATCGGATTGGCCCGGGGCGGCTTCGCGAGGCTTGCGCTACAATCCGGTTTTCCCAGGAGTGGTGTACTCCCGATGCGAGCGTGAGATGAGCTTCGATCTTCAACGTGTCCTGGATGAGCACCGAGGTCGGAGTTACGACCTCCATGCCGATCACGTGAATCCCCAGTTCGCAAAGGTTCTGCGGAAGCTCAGCAAGAACGCCGTCACCAAGCGTCCTCGAACGGCTGCGGCATTGTGAACAAGACGGATCGATGAACTTCCGAGCAGTCGAAGATCGTGTCTTTGGATCGGCCGCCACACTGGTGCTCGCTCGGCCGTGGTTCATCATCCTGTGTGGTGTGATCCTTGCGATCGCGGGATTCGTGGTGGGGTCGCTCACGATCTCCCTGAATGCAGACACTGATGACCTGATCGCGCCCGACGTCGACTACATGCGCGACTACATCGACTTCGTCGAGGAATTCGGTGATCTTGAGCGATTGTGGATCGCCATCGACGCGTCCTCGCAGCCCGAGCAGGTCAACGCGTGTGCAGAGTGGGTCGAACTTCAGCTCTCTCGTGATGAAACGCTGGGTGATGTGTACGGTGGGATTCCCGTCGAATCACAACTGGCCATGGCCTCCCGAACCATGGCGGCAGAGGAACTGGAGCAACTGCTGCGGGGATGCGAGGCGTTGGCAAGGGTAGCCGCCACGTCGAATGTCCTGGGTGGTCTGTCGTCGGACTTGCGGGCCGTGTTGGCTGACCCATCGCTCTCGATGGAGGATCGGCAGCAGCGGGTGGAGGGCGTGGTGGCGGTCCTGGCCTGGCTGGTTGACGGCCTGCCCGAGTTGACCCGCCAGCCATTGGTCTCTGACAGTGGGCGGTACGTGTTCATCGGTGTGATGCCTCCGAAGGACTATGGCACGCTGGGCGTCATCGATGCGCCACTGCGTCGTATTCGCGCGGTGCTGGATGCCGCCAGGCAACGGTTCCCGGGAATCGAGATTGGCATGACGGGGAAGCCCGTTCTGCAGGCTGACGAGATGGCCACGTCCGATCGGGACATGCTCCGCGCAGCATCATTGGCGGTTGTGCTCGTGGGGATCGTCATCATGCTCGTCCTTCGCACGGCCCGTCGGCCCATCTTGACGATGCTGGCCTTCGCCATTGCCGCGGGATGGACCTACGGCCTGGTCGGACTCCTGGTCGGACGACTGAACCTGTTGAGCATCGTGTTCATGCTGGTGCTGATCGGTGTCGGCTTGGACTTCGGGGTTCACGTCATCAGCCGCTATGCGGAGTTCCGTCGTCAGCGGGGACCGGCCGGTTCGATCCGCGGCTTGTATGCCACGGTGCTTCGCGGGAATGCGGCTGCCGTCCTGACATCCAGTGCGACCTTCTTCGTGGCCTGGTTCACCGAGTTCCAGGGCCTGCGTGAACTCGGCGTGATCGCTGGACTTGGTCTGCTGTTGTGTTATGTCTCCATGGCCCTGGTCCTGCCCGCCTTGCTGATCGTTTCCGACCGGGCGCCTCGGCCACGTCTTGAGCGACTGGCGGGCACCGACGTGGGCTGGGCGGACCGACTGGGGCATCGACCGGTACTGGTAGTGGCCCTGGCCACCCTCTTCTCGCTCCTGCTGATTCCCTTCTCCACGATGATGCACTTCGAGCGAAACCTGCTGGAGTTGCAGGCCACGAACATCGACTCGGCGCAGTGGGAGCGGCGTATCGCCGCCGACTCCGATTCCGCCAGTTGGTTCGCTGCAGCCGTGGTCGACACACGAGAAGAGGTTGCTGACCTGGCCGCCCGGGCGGCGGAGCGTCCTCATATCGGTCGAATCCAGAGCGTGAACAGCGTGCTGGGCCTTCCCGACCCACAGCGTGATCGGCTTCGGCAACGCCTGCAGGACTGCGAGGTGGAGTCCGTCGAGTTCGACGAGGCCACTGTGCAGTCCGATCTCGCGGCCATCTCGGCTTCATTGGAGTCGATGGCGAGCCTCGCCACGGGGCAGGAGCAGGCCGTGCTGCTGGGTCTCGTTGATCAGTTGCACACCCTGGAGTCACGGGAGGAGTCGACGTCCATCCAGGTGAACGTGGCGCAGACTCGTACCTTTCTCGAGCAGTTGCGGGAAGGTGATCGCCGGCCTGCACGAGACATCCTGCCGACGGCGATGCGTGACGAGTTCATGGCACCCTCGGGGCGGTACCTGGTGAAGATGCATCCTCGCGAGGATGTCTGGGATTACGAGGCCATGGGTCGGTTCATCTCGGATGTCCGGGCCGTAGCCCCCGATGCGACCGGTGTTCCCGTGACGCACTACGAGGCATTGGATTCGATGCGTGAGGCCTTCGTGACCATGATGATCCTGGCGGTCGTGCTGATCGGTGTCATTACGGCGCTGACCTTCAGGAATGTCATGGATGTCACGGTCTGCCTGCTGACGCTGGGCATCGGCCTGTGGTGGACAGTCGGGGCCATGGCCATCCTGGGCGTGTCATTCAACCTGGCGAATTTCTTTGCGGCGCCGATTCTCGTTGGCCTGGGCATTGACGGCAGTATTCACATGGTGCACCGCTGGCGGGAAGGTGGACCGAATCGCCTGTGCTTCGGCGGTACTCGACGAGCGGTCGTGCTGACGTCCATGACCACCATGATTGGCTTCGGTTGCCTGGTGATCGCGGAACATCGCGGCCTCCGCAGCCTTGGCATCGTGATGGCCCTCGGCTCGGCGGCCTGCATGATCGCGGTCGTGGTGGTCCTGCCGTCCCTGCTGGCCCTGAGGGAGAAACTGACCAGGGCCTGAATGACCGTCCGGCGGGAAAGCAGTTCAATTCTCATTGGATCCTGCAAGCCCATGTTTCTTAGATGATTACGGGTGTTCCGGGCCGATTTGGCCTCGATTTTCGGCCTGGTAACCTCGGATATGGGAACCTCTCTCGCCCGGAGCGGGTATCACTGGACCAAGGAGGATGGACGATGCCGATCCACTGGATGCAGATGAGCGGCCTGGCCGCCCTGGCGATCTTCACGAGCGGTGCCTGGGCGACCTGCCCGGATACCGATGGCAACGGCCAGGTTGACGTTACGGATCTCCTGGCCGTCGTGGATGAGTGGGGGCCCTGCTCCGGGTGTGGCGCTGATGTCAATGACTCGGGCGCGGTGGATGTCATGGACATGCTCCTGGTGCTGGATGCGTGGGGGGCCTGCGATGACGAACCCGACCAGGGAGACGGTCCACACAACTACGGTGAGGCCCTGCAGAAGGCCCTGACGTTCTACGCGGCCCAGCGATCCGGTGACCTTCCCGACGACTATGTCCTTGACTGGCGTGGTGACTGCTTCGACTACGAGTTCGAACAGATCAACGGCGAGTATCCGCATGATCCGGCCATCATCAATCGCTACATGGATGCCGGCGACACCCCCACGTTCGTCCTGCCCATCAGTTCCGCCATGACGACCATGGCCTGGAGCGCGTTGGACTTCCCGGGCGGCTACGAAAACGCGGGATTGAAGGATGACCTGGAACGAGTGCTCCGGTGGCATGCGGACTGGTGTGTGGCGGCGCACCCACAACCAAACGTGTTCTGTGGCCAGATCGGCCAGGGCGATGCTTCTCATGCGTTCTGGGGGCCACCGGAAGTGCATACGCAGGCCGATGGCTATCGCCCGAGGATCTGGTGGCTGAGTCCGGACTATCCCGGTTCGGAACCGGCGGCCGAGTCCGCCGCATTCCTGGCGGCCAGTTCCATGCTGTTCAGTGATACGGAGCCGGGTTACGCCAGCGTCCTGTTGCAGCATGCCCGCGAACTGTATGCCTTTGCCGACACCCATCGGGGGACCTATACGAGTTCGATTCCCGAGGTGGTGTCGTTCTACAACTCCTGGTCCGGGTACCACGATGAACTGTGCTGGGCGGCGGCCTGGCTGTACCGGGCCACTGGCGAGCAGGACTACCTGGATCGCGCCGAGGCGCACTATGCCCAGGTGTCACCGGACCCGAACTGGTCCCAGTCCTGGGATGGCAAGGTCAATGGCGCCTCCGTTCTGCTGGCCGCCCTGACGGGCAAGCAGGTCTACCGCGACTACGTGGAGCAGCACCTCGGGTATTTCCTTCCTGGTGGCGGGATTGCCTACACGCCTGGCGGACTGGCCTGGCTGGACCAGTGGGGATCACTGCGATACGCGGCGAACACGGCGTTCATCGCCTTCGCGTATGTCCAACTGGTCGGGGATCACCCGGACGGTCGCTATGCCACCTTCGGTGAACAGCAGATCAACTACATCCTCGGGAGCAACCCGCGGAATTCAAGTTATGTCTGCGGCTTCGGACAGAATCCCCCGACCCGCCCGCACCATCGCGGTGCCCATGGATCGTGGGACAACCAGATCAATGATCCCGGCCCCAATCGACACGTGCTCTGGGGCGCGCTGGTCGGTGGGCCTGCTTCGGCAGATGACTTCGATTATGTCGATGTCCGCAGCGACTACATCGCCAACGAGGTGGCGTGTGACTACAACGCCGGTTTCACGGCCGCGTTGGGACGGATGTCGATGATGTATGGCGGCGATGCCCTGCCGGACGCGGTTTTCCCGCCGGCGGAGGATTCGTACGGCCAGGAAATGTTCGTTGAGGCCTCGGTCATCGAGGACGGTGACACGTCTACCCGTCTTCGCTGCATGCTGAACAATCGCAGCGCATGGCCGGCCCGCATGAGCGAAGCGCTCTCGTACCGGATCTACCTTGATCTCACGGAGGTCCTGGAGGCTGGATATGGTCCTGGGGACGTGATCATCGACAGCGGCTTCGTTGATGGTGGCGTGGTCGGCCCCCTCCAGGTGGCCAATCCCTCGAGCAACCTCTACTACGTCGAGATCGCGTATCCCGGTGAGTTGATCGGTCCGGGCCCCGGGACGCTTCATCGGCGGGAGTGCCAGATCAGCCTCGGGCTGCCGGGCTCGGCGCCGGCGTCGGCCTGGGATTCGTCCAACGACCCATCGATCGCCGGATTGCCCTTCGGCCTGTCGGCGATCGTCAAGACCGAGATGATTCCGGTCTATGACGCTGGCGAGTGGATCTATGGCGAGGAAGGCACGCTGGACTGCAACGACAACGGGATCGCCGACGGCGATGAAGTCGCGGACGGTTCTGCCTTGGATCTCGATGGAAACGGCGTGCCGGATGAATGCGATCCGGATTGCGACGAGGATGGCGAGCCCGACGCGTACGAACTGCAGCAAGGCACCGCGGAGGACTGCAATCTCGACGGTATTCCCGATGGTTGCCAGGGATTTGCCGACTGCAATGGCAATGGCACGGGTGATCCCTGTGACCTTGCCGATGGGTCGGCGGTTGACTGCAACAACAATGGGATCCCGGACAGTTGTGACATCCAGGGAGGTGGTTCCGAGGACCAGGAAGGTGATGGCATTCCGGACGAATGCCAGGTCCAGGGTCTCGTCTATCACTTCCAGGTCGAGGACCAGTGGGAGGGCGGTTTCACAGCCAGCCTGGCGGTCGACAACAACACGGGCGAGACCATCAGTGGTTGGACCCTGGAGTTCGATGTGCCCTACGCCCTGACCGGGCTCTGGCCCGTTGGCGAAGCCCTGTGGTCGCAGGATGCCAACGGACATGTGACGGTGCAGTCGGAGGCATGGAACGGCGTGGTCCCCGATGGGGGGACGCTGGAGATCGGCTTCCAGGCCTCTGCGGCACCGGCACCACCCATGGGCGTCCTCTTGAACGGCAGCGTGGTCGATCCGGCGCCCTAGGCTCTGGTCCGTGTGGCGGGGTGGAGTGACGGCTGGTCTTGGGGCCGAGCGCTTGAGCAGCGGTGCCGGTTGTGCCGATAGCAGGCGGTAGCACGCTCGTGTCCCTCGGAGCCGATCCCCATGCAGGCCCTGTTACCCCTTCTCGGTCGAATCCTCCTGGCTGCCATCTTTCTCTGGTCGGCCATTCAGAACATCCAGCAGTTCGGCAGCGTGGCCAAGAGCATGGGCGGGAAGAACATCCCGATCCCCAGCCTGTTCCTCGTCGGCTCCATCGTGTTCCTGCTGCTGGGCAGTATCGCGCTGATCCTGGGGATCAAGACGCGATTGGGCGCATTGCTCCTGATCCTGTTCCTGATTCCCTACACCGCGATCTACCACCGGCCACCCGGTCACGAGTTCCTGGTGTGCCTGGCGCTCATCGGAAGCCTCTGCATCGTGATCGCCAATGGTGCCGGGCCGATCAGTTTCGACGGCCCCGCGCCATCCATGAAGAAATAGCACTCCGGCGCCCTCGATCACCACACGCTACTCGGAACCAGGCGGCACCATCACACCGGTGACCTGGTCCGCTGGAGTCACCTCGATCCTGGTGAAGTCGCCGGGTGTTCCCCAGTAGAGTTCTCCGTCACGGCTCATGTAGCCGGGCACGGCTTCGGATTCCATCAGTTCGAAGACGATCTGCCTGGAGAGATCACCCACGGGGTGGATCGACGCCCGCAGGATGCCCGCGAGGCTCTGCAACTCCCAGATGTCAGGTCCCAACAGGAGGTCGAACTCCATCAATGGTGTCGAGTTGACGCGAACCGTGAGGCGGATGGCTCGGAAGGGGCCGGGGCCGAACTGTTGAATGAGCGTTTCTTCTTCCGCCGTCATGGGCCGGTCGATCACGGGGATCTCCAGTTCACCACTCATGGCGGCGAATCCCAGTTGTTCCGGAGTCCAGCCCGTCCCTTTCTTGAGTCCCGGCTCCAGTGAAGCCAGCGGTTCCGTGGTGTAGAAGAAACGGATCAGTTCCACGAACTGGACGAGGTTGTCGTAATGGTCGCCCGCCCATGGCCTCCATTGGTCGCAATCGAAATCAGGTGACTCCGGGTTCACGCGATCAATCATCTCGGTGGTCGGGACGAAGGTGTACTTGGTGGCATTGATCGACAAGGCACCGTTTCCGGAGGACGTGATCGTGGTGCCGGGCTTCCTGAGCGTGATATCCAGCCAGTGCGGTTGGGTGCGATGAGGCATGGATTCGCTGGTACAGATCACCTCGCCCTGGGCATTCTTCAGTGCAGACGGTGGCCGCAGCGTCACGGCGGGGTAGGTCCGGTTGCGATCGGCCTCGGCCGAGGAAGAAACCAGCAGTTCGTACGTATCCACCTCATGGCCATCGTCGATGCTGATGCGGTACACGGTGTGGCCGATGTGAGCGGACTGCGAGTAGTTCCAGGCGGGGGACTTCGGCGCGCACCCGGTCACGGCAAACATGGCGATGGCCGCACAGGTGAACTGAAATGACAAGCAAAGACGGCTGGCCATGGCGCTACCTCCCGGGTCGGTCGGGTACGCCGACTATAGGCGTTGCGCACCGGATCCCCGGATCAAACAGCGGAATCCCCGTCGTTTGTCAGTCGTTCCAGGGCCCGCTTGCCGATCGATCCGATGATCATCAGAACGACGAGCATGACCGCAACGCCTCCGATGAACATCCACGGCCCCAAGCCTTCCTTGATGAAGGCCTGGATGTCATCGGCGCCGGTTGATCGGGCCATGGCCGCGAAGATCACCGCGACCGCGGTCCGAGGAAGCATGCCGACCGCCGTTGCGATGAGGCACAGGCTGAGCCTGACGCCACAGGCGGCGATGAGCAGGTTGGTCAGGGCAAACGGCGAATTCGGTGGTATGCGGATCAGCGTGACGATGCCGAAGGTTCGCATCGGGTTGTCGCCGATCAAGGCCTGCCGAATGGCTTCGGCCTTGCGGTGCTTGCTGAGCAGTTTCTCCACGCGGTTGCCGGAGACAACACGAGCGACGATGTAGCCGATGGCGGCGGCCCCGGTGAACCCGACCAGCGCAGCCGGGATGCCGATGGCGATGCCGAACACCCAACCCCCGAGAATCGCCTGGGCATACGTGGGGAGGATGCCGAACCCGGCGGAGACCGCGAACACGCCGATGTAGATCAGTACGCCGAGATCACCCTGCGCAGCGAACCACTCCGAGATGGGGCCGAGTTTCACCAGCAACATGAAGCCGAGGATCGCCGGCACCACCATCCAGGCGATGGCCAACAGTCCCGCGGGACTTGCTTCCCGGACGATTTCAGCACGTGATGGACCCACTGCCGGATCATCGTGAGCCGTGGATTCGGGTGGCGGAGGCGCCTCGTTCATCACCGGATGATAGGTGAGTGGGCCGGTGCCGTCACGGCTGCTCGACGTGAGGTCGTGCCGTGGTCCCGGCCGGCCGATGCGTTTCGTAGAGCCGCTTTCGGACCGACTCGAGGCTGAAGTCGAACGAGGTGTCGTTGACCTCGCTGGCGTGTCGGGCCACGTGGTCAGCCGCTTCCTGGATGAGGATGATCAGCCCGTCCAGCGTCGGGTGCAGGTTGTCCATCTGCATGAACTGTGCCTTGACACCCTGGGGCCACTGCTGTCGACCGGCGGTGAACGCTTCATCGGATCGCATGCTGGCAATCAGCCTGGACATCGGGACCAGGATGACGTTGGGCCGTGACGCGGCCCATTCCTTCAGTCGAGTATTGAGCGCCGCCAGGGTGGCGGGTGCCGGCACCTGGTCGCTGGAGAGCATGTAGCCCACGGCGTTGGAGACATCCGGGTAGTCGCCCACCACGACCGGGCAGTTGAATCGGTCCAGTTCCTGGAGTCCCTTTTCCAGCAGGGCCAGCCTTGTGTCGTGTCCAAGTGGTCCCGGTGGAATCGCCTGGCCCTTCTCGTCACGATTGCCGTAGCCGTACCAGAACAGGAAGTCCAGGCCCATCACCAGCGTGGGATCCGTGGCCGCGGCCGTCGTTGCCTGGTGATGTCCTCTTCTGGAAGGCGACATGAAGAACAGGCCGCTGCCTTCGCCCGTCATCGTGACTTCCGGTTCCGTGATGACTGCAGCCAGCACTTCCGGTGCGCCCACTGGGATCATCCGGTCGAACTCCTCACCCTTGTAGCGAAGAACGACTCCGAATCCAGCCGTGGCACTGGCGCCGATGACCGCGATCCGGTCAAGTGGACGTGGTACGGCCTCGGCGTCTTCGCCGCGAAGGACAGGAGCCAGGACGCCGAGCAGGATGGCGATGGCGACGATGGAGAGGCCGCGGCGTCTATTCATCCGTCGATCTGCTCAAGACGGGCTCGCCACGGGTTGGGCATGGCGTCGGCGAACACCAGGACGGCGTTGATGACCTCCTGGCGAGGCTGGCTGGAGAGTTCCTCATCATGATCCGCCATCGCGATGGCGATCGCCGTCAGGTACCACAGCAGTCCCGCATGCTGATCGTCATTGGCATTCGCATCATGGAACATTCGCTTGCCCTGCCGGTGCAACTGTCGCAGGATGTCGAGATTGACCGGGGGCTTCAGGAGATCCTTGTTGTCGAAGCCCTCGATCGGTGGGTTGGCCAGCGCTCGAATGGCCCAGGCCTGGCCATCCTCGCCTTCGATCCGCATGGCCAGTGCATCGGCAGGTCGAACCGGGGGCCCGGTGGCGACACCCAGCAGGTGGGAAACAGTGGAGTGGTCCATGTTCCCGCCCGGCTCTGGCGTGTCATGCTTGGGTCGTGGGGGTTGTGTCGTCATCATTGCAACAAGCTCCTCAGCCCCGCGAGTTCCTCATCGATCGTGGTCTCGTCAGCGCCATCAAGGGCGACCTGGCTGCGAACCGCCTCGCGAAATCGCGAGGAGGCGGTCCTGGCCATGACCGCAGCCCGGGCAGCATCGACACCATGTTCCTTGCAGCAGATCGCATAGGCCTGCTGCTGGACGTGATGCCGGACGAAGATGTCCCAATGAGCCTCCAGGCCCTCCTTCTTGCAAACCTCAGCAGCCTCTGACATCGCGCGGCGGACGATGGACGCGGCCCAGGCCTGGTCAAAGGCCCGATACTGGTCGGCTGGATCCTGCAGATCCGCCTCCATCTCGTCGGAAATAGCGGTACCGGTCTTCTTCCGGCGCCTGAATTCCTCCTTGATGTAGAAAATCAGGCCGTTGATCAGCCAGCGTCGGAGCCGCTTGTCGCTCGCTCGCCAGCCCTCCAGGTAGTCATCGCGGGACAGCCGGTTGGCGAAGAAGCCGTTGATGAGCTCCTCCGGTTCCCCGGCATTGCGGAAACTGGAGCCCAGCAGGTAGATCCGGAGCGGCTCGGCATACACATCCATGAGGTGGGTGGCCACCTCGCGACGGCCCTGGTCGCCGGCGTCGAGACGCTCGTTGATCCAGGTCATCTGGGTGGCGGGAAAGGCTTCTTTTCGATGTCCGGTCTTGGCCATGGCCATGCTCCGTTGGTCCACGGTAGGCTCTGATTGCCCCGGGAACAAGCAGTGTCCGTCGGGGCGGCGTTTCAAGCCTGTCCGTACCCCTCTCCAATCGGTTTTTCTCCTCTTCATCGTGTCCAGTTCAGCAGATATCGAAGTCACGCCGAGCCTGTGCATTCCGGCCGAGGAGGTGCAGGTGGAGTTCTCCCGGGCGTCGGGTCCAGGTGGTCAGCACGTCAACAAGGTCGAAACCCGGGTGACGCTCTGTTTCGACATCGAGTCGTCCAGCGTGCTGTCTCCCGAGCAGCGTGATCGGATTCGTGAGCGGTTGGCCTCTCGCATCAACAAGGAGGGCGTGCTCCGGGTGTCCTGCGAGGAAGCCCGCTCCCAGGCGAGCAATCGAGAGCTGGTTCGCGATCGATTCTCGCAGTTGCTGCGTGACGCCCTGGCCACGCAGCGCAAGCGAGTGCCGACCAAGGCGACGCGGGCCAGCAAGCGCCGGCGACTGGATGGCAAGCGTCGACGTGGTGATCTGAAGAAGGGTCGTGGGGGCGACTGGAAGGACGGCTGATCAGGCCTGGCGTTCGTGGTAGCGCGAGACGCAGTCCTCGATGATCCGGTACGCCTCCATGCGGTCCAGCCAGCCATAGGTGTCGGCGAACTTGCCTTCCAGGTCCTTGTAGATGTGGAAGAAGTAATCGACTTCCTTCAGGACATGGCGGGGGACATCCTGGAGTCCCATGATCTCCGCCTTGCGTGGATCGGTCACTGGGACGCCCAGCACCTTGTGATCCAGTCCCTTTTCATCCCGCATTTCCAGGACCCCGACGGGTCGGACTTCGACCAGCGTCCCGGGATAGGTGGGGCCTTCCAGCAGGACCAGGATGTCGAGGGGGTCATCATCCTCGGCATGGGTCTGGGGAATGAACCCGTAGGCCCCGGGATAGTGCACCGGGCTGTAGAGCGTGCGATCGAGCTTGAAGACGTTCAGCGTCTTGTCGTATTCGTACTTGTTCGAGCTGCCAGCCGCGATCTCGATGACGGCATTGACCACGGTGGGTGGTTCGGGACCGACAGGCAGTTCCAGGTAGTTCACGGTCATGGGTGGGATCCTATCAGGCCGGGGCCGCGGCACCGAGGCAAGCGTGCAGGGCCTCGATGGCCTGATCGATTCCCGCGTCATCCACGGCCAGGCTTACGACTGCTCGCATGCGTGAGGGACCCGTCCAGAGCATTCGAACACCCATGGCGTCCAACTCGGATTGGACGTCTGCGGCTACTCGCCCTGGGACATCGAAGTAGACGATGTTGGTCTCGACGCTGGAGACATCCAGCGAGGCGCCCGGGCACTCGGCGATGCCCTCGGCCAGCCGCCGGGCTCGCTCGTGGTCTTCGGTCAGTCGATCGCGGTGGTGGTTGATGCCATGCAGCGCCGCCGCAGCCAGGAAGCCTGACTGTCGCATGGCACCGCCGAGCATCTTCCGGATTCGGTGGACGTGCCGGATGGTCTCGTGATCGCCAACGACGATGGATCCGGCCGGGGCGCCCAGTCCCTTGGAGAAGCAGGCGGACACGGTGTCGAAGTGACTGGCCCACTGGGCCGGCTCGATACCGCTGGCGGCACAGGCATTCCACAGCCGGGCCCCGTCAAGATGACATTTCAGGCCATGTCCTCGAGCGGCCGTGGTCACGGCTTCGAGTTGCTCGATGGGCCAGACGGCGCCGCCGCCCTTGTTGTGGGTGTTCTCGACGACCAACAACCGCGATCGCGGGAAGTGATGATCATCAGGCCGAATGGCCGCATCGACCTCTTCGGCGGTGAACATGCCGCGGTCCCCGCGGAAGAAGGCAAACGTGCAGCCGGAAATGGCTGCTGGCCCGCCCGACTCGTACTGGTAGATGTGGCTGTACTCGTGAGCGAGGATCTCGTCGCCCGGGACGGTCTGGACCCGGATCGCGGCCTGGTTGGCCATGGAACCGGAGGGCACGAAGCAGGCGGCGTCCTTGCCGAACAGGTCCGCACAGGCGTTCTGCAGTTCGATCACCGTGGGGTCATCACCGAGAACATCATCACCCAGCGGCGCAGCCATCATGGCCTCTCGCATCGCGGGAGTCGGCTGCGTGACGGTATCGCTCCGGAGATCAACGGTGGTGTCAGCCATCGCCCCATGATAAGTGCCCGCCTGTGTCGAACTGGGCCACACGGTCGGGAACCGCGAGGGGGCCAAAAAAAGGTTGACCCCTCGGGAACGTCCCGGGGGGCCAACCTCGCGCAAGGGGGATGAGTCGTGTGTGCGTGAGAAGAGGAGGGTGAAGGTGAAATGAACCGCCTTCACCCTGAACTGCGTTGGCCGGGCCGGGATCTCACAGGTGGAGCGGAGAATGTGGTTTTTTGATTCGGACCAGCGTTCTAGCCGCCGAAATCGGCGATTTCCGCATCCTCTACCTTGGCGGCGTGGATGTCCTCCAGGTAGCCACGGGCCTTCTCCGGCGAGATTGCCAGAGGACGGGCCATGGCGTAACTGACCAGCGACCATCCGGCCACGCAGAGGATGTCCCAACCGAAGGGGATCACCTCGGCTCCACCATGGCCGCCCAGCCAGGTCAGCATGACCAACCCCCCGAGGAATGGCCAGATCCACAGCGATGCCACGATGTCGATGCCCTGCTTCTGCGGGATCTTCGCCGCGGTGAACAGCAGGGTGCAGCCACCCAGCACGACGCCGAGTTTCCAGACGATGGTCCAGCCGGACCAGTAGATCAGCAGTCCGCAGATGATGAAGGCCAGCGGACAGACCAGGTGGGCGATGGGCAGGCGGAACGGTCGTTCCAGGTCCGGCATCTGGCGACGAAGGGCCAGGACACACAGGGGGCCCAGGGCATAGCCGACCACCACGACCGAGGCCAGGAAGGCGACGAGATCCTGCCAGCCCGGGAATGGAAGGAACAGGAACAGGCCGATGGGGAAGGACAGGATCAGCACGAGCCCGGGGGTGTGGAAGCGGCCGACCCGACCGAGTCGCCGCGGCAGGTACCGGTCGTGGCTCATGCCATGGACGATGCGCATGCTGGACCCGAGGTTGATCAGTCCGGCGCCCAGTGGAGAGGCAATCGCACCGGCGAAGACCACGATGAACAGCCAGGTGACGCCGAGTGTCATGGCCAGTCCGGCGATGGGGCCGACCTGTCCCTTGAACTGCAGGTGAGCCCAGCCGTGGGGCATCTCCTGTTCACGCATGGCGCCGATGAAGGCCACCTGGATCGCCAGGTACAGCACGGTGCAGATCACGATGGATCCGATCACGGCGATGGGAATGTCACGCTTGGGGTTGCGGGACTCGCCGGCGGCCACGGCCGCATGCTGGAAGCCGGTGAACGCGTAGATCACGCCCCCGTAGGCCAGGGCACGGAAGATGCCGTTCCAGCCATCGGGCGCAAAGCCGCCTTCCTTCACGTCATCGAACAGCGTCCACTCGAAGGCGAGAACGTACAGGGCGATCGTGACGACGAGGATCAGTCCCACCTTGATCCAGGTCAGGATGCCGTTGACATGCGCAAAGAGCCGGATACCGACCCACGTGATGATGCTGAAGATCACCCAGAGTCCTGCCGCCACGCCGAACCCCAGCAGGGTCAACGGGTGCGTTCCATCCGAGGCCTGGTCCGTCAATGATGGCCAGTAGATCGTGGCGTACTGCATGACCGCCTGGACCTCGGCGGCCACGATGACGGTGAAGGTCAGCCACGAGGTCAGCGAGGCCAGGAAGCCGGTCGTTCGGCCGTAGGCAATCAGTGCGTGCCGGGTGATGCCGCCGTTGACGGGAAGCGAGGCGGCCAGTTCAGCGTAGGTCAGGGCCACCACCAGTACGGCAGCGCCACCGATGAGCCAGGCAACCAGGGCCGCGGGACCGGCGAGTTGGACGGCGTAGAGTGGCCCGAACAGCCAACCGGAACCGAGGATGCCGCCGATGGAGGCGAAAAGCATCCCGATGAGCCCGAGGTGGCGACGGTGGTCAGCCATAGGGATCGAAGTGTAGCAGCGGACCTTGCGGGGAATCGCCTGCTACAGTCATGGCCATACCAGTCCCCTGCAGGAGAACCAGACATGACCACCATTGCCGCTCCCACACCTCGAATGGGCTTTGGCCTGGGCAGTCGCCTGTCGTTCATGATGTTCCTGCAGTTCGCGATCTGGGGCGCCTGGTTGCCCTTCCTGTACGACTACCTCAAGGTCGACCGCCAGTTCCAGGAGTTCGAGATCGGCTGGATGTTCACCGCTGGTGGTGTTGGCGCGATCTTCGGTCCGTTCCTGGCGGGTCAGATCGCTGACCGGTGGTTCAATACCGAGCGATACCTCGGGCTGAGCCATATCGCGGGCGCCGTGGTCGTCTGGATCATGTCGACCGTGCAGAACACGCCTTCGGAGGTGGCCGGCGAAGTAGGAACGGGGTTCTGGTTGTTCCTCTCGCTGTCCATCCTGTACTCGTTGATCTACTCGCCGACCCTGGCATTGACCAACTCCCTGGCGTTCCACCACATGCCGGATCGTGATCGTGACTTTGGTCGCGTGCGACTCTGGGGGACACTGGGTTGGATTGCCGTGGGCATCGGGGTTGGGCAACTGCTGTACCACTACTTCACGCCGGGAGGCGATGCGACGGAGACGGAACGCACCACGGCGCAAGCGGCCGGCATGGTCAACGCCTTCCGGATCAGTGCTGGACTGGGGCTCTTGATGGGGCTCTATTGCTTCACGCTGCCCAGGACACCGCCACAGGCCGGTAAGCAGAAGTTCGCCTTCTCCGAGACGCTGAAAGAGGTACGGTCGGCGCCGCTGGTCACGCTGTTTCTCATCGCGGTGCCAATCAGCATGATCCACCAGTTCTACTTCATCTATACGGCGTCCTTCCTCCGGGGCTACCAGAACCAGGATGGTGGCTGGACGGAGGCCATCAACAGCGTCTTCGGTGTCGGTGGTGGTGGACTCATGACGATCGGCCAGGGGATGGAGATCATCGTCCTGTTCCTGATTCCCTTCATCGCCGCGAAGTGGTCGCGGAAGACCCTCTTGATCATCGGTTTGTCTGCCTACGCGGCGAGGATGTTGCTCTTCTCCCAGGTGGGGTGGTTGAACGCCGCGATCGGTATTCCCGACATGGTGACCCTCATTACCGGCATCAGCCTGCATGGCCTCTGTTTCGGCTGCTTCATCTTCGTGGCCTTCATGATCGTGGACGAGGAGTGCTCGGGTGACGTGAAAGCCACGGCCCAGAATCTCTTCAACCTGGTCATCGTGGGCGTCGGCGTGGTCGTGGGCAGCCTGTTCTCGACGATGCTCGTCGGTGAATGGGCGACCGTGGATGGCAACATGGATTACACCAGGCTGTTCTCGGTTCCGATGTTCATGGCGATCGGAAGCCTGCTGCTGCTGCTGGCCTTCTATCCGGGTGGCAAGAAGGCCATCAGATGATCACGGTCAAGCGGGATCAACGGTGCGATAGGCTTCGATCAACTTGATCTCGCCTTCCTTGCCGCCCATGCTCTTGCCGTGCTCCATGCCGACGATGCCGGTATAGCCGCGCTCATGCATGTGCTTGAAGACGTTGGCGTAGTTGATCTCGCCGGTCCCGGGTTCCCGTCGACCGGGGTTGTCCCCGACCTGGAAGTACGGGATGTAGTCCCAGGCGGCGTTCATGTGATCGATCAGGTTCCCCTCGGTCGCCTGCTGGTGGTACAGGTCCTGGAGGATGAGACATGACGGGCTGTCCACCGCCTTCATGATCTCGATCGACTGTGGCGTGTACTGCAGGAACTGCCCGCGGTGGTCTCGCCAGTTCAGTGGTTCGCAGACCATGACGAGACCATGGGGTTCGAGCACCGCCGAAGCCTGCTTGAGGGCTTCGACCACGTGAGCCGTCTGCGTTTCCATCGGAACACCTTCGGCGACTTCACCCGGGACGACCGTCATCCACTTGGCATTGGTTCGCTTGGCGACCTCGACGGAGTCCTTCGCGTTCTGGACGAACTTGGCGATCTCCTCGGGCTTCCCGGTCGTGATGCTGGGATACCAGGCGCAGTCCATGTTCATCACGAAGACGCCCATCCGCATGTCGTGGCGTTCCAGGGCATCGGCAATGCGCTTCTGATCCTCGGGGGATCGGCTCCGCATGCCATTGTCTTCCAGTGATCGGAAGCCCGCGTCGGACATGAAGTCGAGTTGAGCGACCATGTCATCACCGGCGTGGTGCTTGAACATCCCGAAGTGGGGAGCGTAGTCGAGCGTGAAGGCGTTCGACCCGGTGGGGGTATCCGCGGACAAGGCCGCTCCCGCCGTTCGCCGCGGCGTGCCGAGGGCCATTGGTGTCAACGCGGCGGCCGCGGTGCCAGCGGTCGTCGCCTGCAGGAAGTTCCGTCGGTTCATGCTCATGCTCCCGGTGTGTCGCTGACCCAGAGTTCCGCGTCATGGGCGGTGCGGCCCGGTCGCGGGATCTCGGGAATGTCGATTTCCACGAAGGCATACTGCGGCGGTGTCATGTCCAGGTCCGCGTTGAGCGCGTCTTCCCAGGTGATGTCCTTGCCGGAGTAGGCGGCCATTCGACCCATGATCGCGGTCAGGGTGGATTCGGCGATCTGGTGACCTTCGTTCAGTCGATTGCCCTGGCCGCGCAGGCTGTTGTGCAGATCCTGGTGCTCGACCACGTAGGGGTTGGGGTTCTTGCCCTCGAAGGTCCAGCTGGGGCCACCCTCGAGTCGAGCGCGACCGGAACTGGTGACCGCGCGACCCTTCGTGCCCTGGATGGCCTCTTCCACGCGGCTGGAACAACCGTCACCCTGGCGGCACATGCTCAAGGCATGCACCCCGTTGGGATATTCGTAGTCGATCGCGAAGTGGTCATAGATGTGACCATAGGACGGATCGATTCGAGCCTGGCGACCACCCATGCCGGTGCACCGGATGGGATGCGCCCCCAGGGCCCAGTTGGTGGCGTCCAGGTTGTGGACATGCTGCTCGACGATGTGATCGCCGCTGAGCCAGGTGAAGTACAGCCAGTTGCGCATCTGCCATTCCATGTCGGACCAGTTGTCCTGGCGTCCACGGTTCCAGAGTCCACCCATGTTCCAGTAGCACCGGGCGGCGACGGGTTCACCGATCTCGCCGTTGCGAATGCGCTCCATGACATCGAGGTAGCACTTCTCATGTCGTCGCTGCGTCCCGGCAGCGACCGAGAGGTTCTTGCTGTCCGCCTCGTCGGAGGCGGCCATTACGATGCGGACACCGGCGGGATCGACGGCCACGGGCTTCTCCATGAACACATGCTTGCCCTGGCCGATGGCGTGAGCGAAGTGCATGGGTCGGAAGTGTGGCGGGGTGGCCAGGATCACGACATCGACATCGTCACGCGCCATGAGCTTCTGGTAGGCGTCGAAACCCACGTAGCAGTCGTCATTCGTGACGGTGCACTGCTCGCGCTTCTGAAGATTGTTGCGAGCGCCCTGCAGCCGATCGGGGAATACGTCGGCCAGTGCGACGATGCGGGCCTCGGGCGAGGCCTCCATCGCATTGAAGGCGGCCCCGGTTCCTCGGCCGCCACAGCCCACGAGGCCGACCGTGATCGTCTCCTGGCCAGCGGCATGCGCGGTTCGGCCGAGGAGTGATGGCACGACGGCGAGGCCGGCAGCGGCAGCGGTGGCCTTGACCATGGTTCGTCGATCTGGTTGTCCGTTCTGTTCGCTCATGGGAGTGTCCTTCCGCTGTCGGTCGTTCTGCCGGGCATGCCTGCTCAGGCGTTCAGCACCGTCTTCATTCGTCGGGCGATCTCGGCGAGGCGAGTTGAGTCGCCTCCACCAACTTCAGCACTGGCCCAGCCGGCATACCCGACGTCGTCCAGGGCTGCCATTGTTTCCGTCCACTGGCAGTCGCCTTCGCCGATGGGAACACTGAAACCAGCCCATCGTCCCTCCTGGTCGAGCTTCGCGCGACTGTATTCCTTGACATCCAACTTGAGGATCCTCGGTCCGAGGATCTTCACCCACTGCGGTGGCCAGCCATAGGCCACGATATTGCCGACGTCGAAGTACCAGCCCACGTGTGGACTCTTGAACTGATCGACGTACCGGCTTGCTTCCATCGGGCTCAGCAGGAAGTTGTTCCAGACGTTCTCCAGCGCGATGGCCACGCCCAGTTCCTGGGCCAGCGGCAGCGCCCGCTCGATGGCGGCGGTCGATCGTGTCCAGGCATCGTCGTAGTCCACCGTGGGACCCACGACCGCTGGAACCAGCAGCACGGTGGAGCCACCCACGGCGCGACAATCCCGGATCGCCGTGGCCAGCGCCGCTTCTCCGCGTTCACGGGCAGCGGCATCGGGATGAGCCAGTTGGTCGTGCCAGTGGAAACTGCCGACCACACCGGGAACGATCAGTCCCGTATCGGAGCAGGCATCCCGGACATCCTGCACCGGCGGGATGCCGGGGCTGTCCAGTTCCACGCCGTCGAAGCCGGCGGCCTTGGCGATACGGAACTTCTCCAGGAGGGTGTCGCCCTCCTGGATCATGCCGATCTTGAGCGACATCTTGATGTCACGCTGCTTCGCCGCTGGCGTACCGGCGGGTTGTTCCTGCGCAGCCTGCGCCAGGGAACTGGCGGCCGCGGTTGCGGCAGTGGATCGAATGAAGTCCCGGCGGGAGAAGCCGCTCACTTCGATGCGACCTGGACGTCGGCCCAACGGGCGGGTGAGCCCGGCACGGACACGTCCAGCACGGGAACGTTACCCCACTCGTACACGGTGGGACCGAGGCGATCGTCACTGTTGAGCGCCTCTTCGTAGGTCACGGGCTGGCCGTTGTAGGCCGACATCCGTCCCATGATGGACATCAACGTGCTTCGGGTCATCTCGGGGCCGTCATTGATCAGGTTGCCGTCACGGATCGCCTTGAAGAGCTCATTGTGCTCGACCTGGTACATGTTGGGATTGGGCCCTTCATATTCCCAGGGATTCTCGCCGGTGATGATCTGGGTCGGACCCCACGAGTTGACATAGCAGTCACCCTTGGTGCCGAAGATCTTCTCGGTGTTGTCGCTCCAGCAGTTGGGCATCTGGCGGCAGTCATGGAAGGACCGGGTGCCATCGGGATACTCGTAGACCACGGAGAAGTGATCGTAGACGTTGCCCGACTCAGGGCCGCTTCTCATCTGTCGGCCACCGACCGTGATGCAGCGGTCCGGCTGCATGTTGTTCTTGGCCCAGTTGATCTTGTCGATGGCATGGCAGGCCTGCTCGGCGATGTGGTCGCCCGAGAGCCAGTTGAAGTGCCACCAGTTCCGCATCTGCCATTCCATGTCGCTCCACTCGGGCTGCCGCTCCTTCTTGCCCAGCGGTCCGGTGAGGTAGGTGGAATGCACGCACTTGACGTCGCCGATGGCGCCATCGTGGATGCGGGCATAGCACTCGCGGTTGGGATGGTTGTATCGCCAGCAGAAGCCGCCCATCACGTTGGTGCCCTGTTCTTTGGCCCGTTGGGCGTCGGCGATCACGGATCGCACGCCCGGACCGTCCACGGCCATGGGCTTCTCCATGAACACGTGCTTCTTCTTGTCGACGGCGTACTTGAAGTGCTCGGGGCGGAAGTGGGGCGGGGTTGTCAGGATGACCACGTCCACCCCGGAGTCAATGACCTTCTGGTACGCATCGAATCCGACGAACTGGCGTTCGGAGTCAACCTGCACCTGGTCGCCATGGCCGTTGACCAGGTGTCCATGGCTGCTGGTGAGCCGATCGTCGAACGCATCACCCATGGCCCAGAGCTGGACGCCCTTGTCGGCCCGCATGGCCTGGCCGGCGGCACCGGTTCCGCGGCCGCCGCAGCCGATGAGTCCGACCTTGATGGTGTCGGAACCCTGGATCCAGCCCACGGCTGGAGAGGTCAGTGCGGCAACGCCCACCGTGGCGGTCGAGGCCTTGACGAATCGCCGTCGAGAGACGTCGGTACGAGTCGGTTCGTTGTTCCTTGGCGTGGTCATGGGGTACCTCCTCGAGGGCGTTGATCTTCCTGCACCGTGGGCGATTTCGCCGAGGGCAGGGGTGATTCACACACTACCCGGAACCCCGCGAAGGGGGCATCGGAAAGCCACCAGATACTCTTGGGAATCTGGGGATCAGTGTCATTCCAGTCTGGAATCGGGGTCTTGATGAGATCGCATTCGACCGTGTCGTCGCTGTAGCAGGCTCCGACGAGCACGAAGTCGTCCTCGCCCTCGCCGCTTCGGCACCATTCCGAGACGTTGCCGTGCAGGTCGTGCAGGCCGAGGGCATCGGGTTTCCTGGATCGGAGCTTGTGGGTCCGCCGCTTGGCATTGCCCGCGAGCCAGCCGTGTTCTTCGCTGTTTTCCGCGGAGACACCTGCCGCCTTGCAGATCTGCTTCCATTCCTCGACGGTGGGGAGGCGATAGGGACGTCCGGTACTGGCGGCGACCCACTTGCAGAAGGCGTTCGCGCCGCGGTGAGAGATGCTCAGCGCCGGGTACCCGGCGTGGCCCCATCCGCGGTCGGCGGAAATGTACGGTCGAGTCGGTCGAGTGACGGCGTCCACGTCTTCATTGGCGGGTTCATCCAGTTCGTAGACGAAGACGTCGTAATGGTCCCAACTGATTTCCGCGTCCGAGATCCAGAAGGCGGTCTTGCCGTCCGGCCCGGGGACCGGCACCATTCGAAGTTCCAGGGCCGTGCCCGGGATCTCACAGGTCACCGGCTTGGGGGTGTCGGCCTTGGGGGCTGCTTGGTCCGCGGGAGGTTCGGCCAGGGTGGCGGTTCCAGCCGCCTGGGCCAGCAACAGGCCAGTGGCGACATATGCTGTCGGCCTGGCCATACGCATGAACGACGTCAAGATCCTCATCCCAGTCATCATACTGCTGGTCCTGTCCCCAATCGGGCCCTGGGGGTGCAGTTCAGGCCAGCCCGCGGCCCAGCGATATGAATTCTCCCGATTACGAATGGGGGCCCGGGTAGATCTGACCTTCTATTGCCGGGACGAGGCCACCGCGACCCAGGCTGCTGAAGCGGCCTTTGGCCGAATGGCTGACATCGAGGCCGCCCTGAGCGACTGGCAGGTTGACTCGGAAGTCGCTCGCCTTCGGGAGCAGCCAGCTGGGGAAGCAGTGCCCATCAGCCCGGATCTCGATGCCACCCTGGCACAAGCCCTGGAGGTCTCGCGGGCAAGCCAGGGGGTCTTCGACGTGTCCTGCGGCGCCTTGACGAGATTGTGGCGGGAGGCCCGTGACCAGGGTCGAGTGCCGGCGGCGGCGGCCATTGAGGAGGCCAGGCGGTCATGTGGCTGGGAGGGGCTGCAGCGGGGCCATGATGAACACGGCCCAGTTCTATTAATAGAACACGCGGGCGTTGAACTGGATTTCGGCGGGATCGGCAAGGGCTATGCGGCCGATGCCGCGTTGGAGGTCCTCGACGCGCGAGGCATTCACCAAGCCCTGGTCGACTTTGGTGGTGACATCGCGGTGGGGGATGCTCCACCCGGGACACGTGGCTGGCGGATCTCTGCGCCGGGCCGTGAGTCGCCGCTGGTGCTGGCGAACCACGGCGTGGCCACCTCGGGGGCCACGGAGCAGTTCATACAGGTCGGCGACCGGCGACTGTCCCACTTGCTGGATCCTCGTACGGGCGAGGCCGTGGTTGACCACGGCCAGTTCACGGTGATCGCCCCGACCGCAGCCCGGGCGGATGCCTGGGCGTCGGTGGCAGCGGTTGTCGGGGTCGAAAGGGCCGAATCACTGCTGCCAGCTGGCAGCGGAGTGCGGTTCCTGCCACCTGCCGTGGAGCCGACTGCCAAACCGTGAATTCGGCTGCCCCGGTGGCATCGCTGGAGGGGGGTTCGTGAACCAACGCACGAACCCGGGCCGCCGCGATTCTCGTGGCCGGCGACTTTCATCTACCAGGACCCGGCTTTGCAGTAGCGCCAACGGGTATTCGTGACATTCCCGCTCGGATTCGTGGCGAATCGGCACGCCGGTTGTGTCGTGGTGTTTCGTCTCGCCACTGGATCGAACGGCGAGCCTTCAGTACGGGAGTGGATCGGATCCGCTCCCACCAAGACAGTCAAGGGAGAACAACCATGACTACGTTGATGACTGCTCCGACCAACACGTCCACGAATTCACGGACCTACTCCGCTATTGCCAACGCCGAGGCGACAACCTGCCGGGCGTGCCAGGGCACGGGCGAGGTGTCGACGGGCCTGTTGGGCCTGGACATTACAGGGTCCTTGATGTGCCAGGACTGCAATGGCACCGGTGTGGTCCGCCCCACCGTCGTCCCCAACACCTCGGTGGTGGAAGCCGCTGGCTGGCTGATCATCGATATGGAAGTGCCTGGCGTCGTGGCCCGGGACCTGGACGTCGCCGTCCAGGAACGAACCGTCACGATCCGGACGCTCCCACGAGTGGATGCACCCGAATCACCGGTGCAGATCGCTCGCGAGCGGATGCAGCCCGCCACGGAACGGATCATCGAGTTGCCCGAGGCGGTTGATGTGACCCGCATCAGTGCCATTCGAGCCAACCTGCTTGACGGTGTACTGCGGCTGGTCCTTCCCATCGAGCGTCCCGAGGCCGCAGCGGTATTGGGAATGAACGCCAACTGATTTCAAACCGAGGCGATCTGGAACCCGCGTACGTCACGCGGGGGACCCCTCGGACCGCGTTTGAAAAGCATCTCTTCATAAGGAGTTTCGAGATGGCTATCAAAGTTCAAGTCAAGGAAACGGGCACCAACAAGGTTCAGTCGAATCTCTTCAACAACGGTGCAACACTGGGAATGGGTGGCTATGACTTCGTCGGCGTTCAGCCCACGATGAATGCCTCCTTCGGCGCCTGGAACACCCCGGCATCCATGAGCTGGAACATGCCTTTCGCCGGCATGAATGCGATGACCGATCTGTCCGCCGCTTCGGCCTGGAACACCCCGGCCACGTTCGCTGCCAGCACGCTGCCGTACGCCCGGCAGAACGCCTTCATGGGCCAGCTCCCGGGCATGTGGCAGTCCGAGTCCTTCGTGAATCCCTTCACGACCACGGCTGCCTACGCCGCTCCCGCCATGGGCTTCAGCCCCTGGATGACCGGCTTCAACGGCCAGGCCTCGAGCTTCAACGGCCTTTCCGGCCTCAACACGCCTGCCGTCGCCGCCCAGTCAGTGAGCCCGATGATCAACACCCTCGGCATGAATGCCATGGGCGCCAACACCCTCGGCATGAATGCGATGGGCTACAACACGCCTGGCAACGTCGCCCTGTCGCAGCAGGCTGCGATCACCGGCCAGCCGGTCATCGCTCATCTGCCGATCGACGTCCTGGATGACGGCTCCCAGTACCTGCTGGTCGCCGACCTCCCCGGCGTGAAGATCGACGATCTCGAACTGACCGTCGAGAACGGCATCCTGGTGATCAAGGGCGTGGCCCAGTCCACGACCTTCGTCCCCGGCCTCAGCGTTACCACCCCGGTGGCCACGATTTCCCGGGAAAAGGCCGCGGTCAAGATCTACCAGCGTGCCTTCGCCATCGGCCGCGACATCACTGTCGAGGACATCACGGCGAGCATCACCAACGGCGTGCTGACCATCAGCCTGCCCAAGGTCAATGCGATCACGGGAACCCCTTCCCGAATCCGCAACACGGTGGCCGCAGTGGCCTGACCGTGACGGAATGGGCACACGCCCACCTGTCGAATGGCACTTGATCTCGTCCCCCGGGAGTCCGCTCCCGGGGGACGACTTGAAGGCCCCTGGAAGGGGCATGCCGAAGCGGCAGCACGCCTGCCGAAGCGGCACCTGGCATCCGGTTTAGGGCCGCTTAAACGCCGGAACACAACTGGCACGGCCCTTGCATTCCCTGGAATGGACACACGAAGAAAACGTTTTTCAAAGTGTCCGAACAAGATTCAACCCGGAAGCCTACTGGTCTTCCGGACAACCAAACGGAGGTGTGCCATGAACACACGCGCACTCTTTACTCCCGCAGGCAACGCCATGACGCTCGTACGAAATGAAGTGGAACGCATGTTTGACAACGTCCTTGCCTCCCACTCCGGCACGCGAGCCTACCCGTCGCTCAACATGATCGACGACGACAACAACGTGTACGTCGAGGCCGAGCTGCCCGGCGTCCGGATGGAAGACGTGGATGTCACCGTGGCCGACGGCGTGCTGACGATCAGCGGCCGACGCACCGTGACGACTCCGGTCGATACCAATGCGATCCGTCGCGAGCGAGGCGACCTGGAGTTCGAGCGTTCCATCTCGCTTCCGGCCAACGTCGAGGCCAACGGCACCGAGGCCGTGCTTCGTGAAGGTGTCCTCCTGCTCACGATGCCCAAGAGCGAAAACGCCAAGGCACGTCGAGTCCAGGTCACCGAGGGCTGATACCGAATCGAGAACACCACGAACACGTACACCTGCAGATCGTAGGAGCACTTCCATGAACACAAGCATGACCAACTACAACACCTGTTGCGGCACCGACGCCCTGGCCCCTCGCCATGACAACGTCACCAAGCGGCCGCAGTACTACCGGGCACCGATTGACGTCTACGAGGCGGACGGTGAGTTCACCATCGTCGCGGACATGCCCGGGGCCACGGCGGACGGCATCGACCTCTCCGTCGAGGACAACACCCTCGAGGTGACCAGCACGGTGTCCAACCGGTACGAGAACCTGGGACGCGTTCTGCATCGAGAGTACGGGATCGGCGACTTCCATCGCCGCTTCCGAATCGGAGACGGCATTGATGTCAGCCAGATCAGTGCCACCTGCAAGGACGGAATCCTGACCGTTCGGCTGCCGAAGCTGGCGCCGACGGGAACACGAACTATCGAGGTCAGGGCCGAGTGAGCGCGTAGCCCTCGGCTCACCGGGGTCGCCGCGGTGGGGCGGCCCCGGCTTTTTCTTTACTCTCTCCTGAATGGGCGGCACGGTGTCCGGTTTCGGCTGGACACCGTGTCGCCTGATCGTTCAGGCCCTTTCCCATGTTCTCGGCGGTGACAAGCCGATGCCGAACGAGTAGGCTTCGCCCGGCACCGAAGCCGGTGCCCCTGGAACCAAGGAAGGCCTGTCGATGGAAACACCTCACGCGTCGGTTGGAAGCGTCAATCCCTGGGAGATCCGTGAACGCCTGCGGCAAGCCCGGGGCGTCGTCCTGGTGGAGGGCATCCTGCTCCTGCTGTGCGGGCTCTTCGCGATGGTCATCTCGCCCTTCATCGCCTCCACCATCCTGATCCTCATCCTGGGGTGGATGTCCATCCTGTCCGGCGTGGTCCTCCTGGCCCGCACCTTCATGGGTGGTTCGGAGTCGGTGCTCCTGAACCTCGTCAATGCGCTGCTCATCGGGGGGCTTGGCGTACTTTTCCTCGTGTGGCCATTCGAGAGCCTGGAGATCGTGACGCTGGTTCTCGCGGGCTGGTGCTTCCTGCGGGGACTCATGGATGTCTTCGGCATGCCCACGCGGTCACACGTGGCGCCCGGGCTCCAGTTCATCGGCGGCATCGGCAGCATCGTGCTGGCCGTTCTCCTGGTGATCTGGTGGCCTCGCGATGCGCTCTGGGCGCCCGGCCTGCTCTTCGGTATCCAGTTGTTCTTCCTCGGGTTGATCCTGGTGGCCACCTGGAATGCCCTGCGCAACGGCGGCATCGAAGCAGATCCTCCGGCGATGGCCACGGCCAGCTGAACACGCGGTCCTCTCTCGTCTCCATAAAAAAAAGGAGTGCCGCGTAACGACACGCGGAACTCCAGGAGGAGAGAGGAGAGAGTTTCATGATCCGCCGGCTTCACCCATCGGCGGGATGCTTGTGTTCCAAAGGGATAACGCACCACCCCGGGGGTTCTTTCACCGACCCGGCAAAATGGTGTGCAGATGGCCCTGGTGGCCCCTGGCAGCCGGGGGCGCGGTATAAACGCCCCTCGATGGCTGCTGCCGTGGCACGAGAGGACGCATGAGCACACCGCACGAGAACCAGTCACCACCTGAACTGGAGGACGCACACCTCTGGCGAACCACGGTGTTCTCCTGGATGGCCTGGTGGCGTCATGGGCTCGTCATCGTGGCGGCGTGCCTCACCGGGCTGTTTGCCCTGTTCTTCCGAGAGGTCGACATCTGGGGGTTCCAGTTCTTCCGGGCCCTGACCGGCCAGCACGAGTGGATGGGCTGGAAGGTGGATGGCACGCTCGGCGTCGTGCTGGGCATGGTGCTGATCACCGTGTCGATGATCGTGATCATGCGGGTTCGTGACCGGTTCTTCCCAGGAACCGAGGGCACCGGTATTCCGCAGGCGATTGCGTCCCTCCACGTCAAGGACGGACCCATCCGGAAGTTCATGCTCTCGTGGCGGATCCTGATCGGGAAGACGATCCTGTTGTGCCTGGGCCTGTTCTCGGGCATGACGATCGGACGCGAGGGGCCATCGGTGCACGTGGGTGCCTGCTTCATGTACGGCATCACGAAGATCACCAAGTTCCCGAAGCACCTGGTGCAGCGTGGCCTGATCCTCGGTGGTGGCGGGGCGGGTATCGCCGCTGCCTTCAACGCGCCCATTGCCGGGATGATCTTCGCCTTCGAGGAGATCGGTCGGTCATTCGACAAGAACAACGCCAGCACCATCGTTCGCGTGGTCCTGCTGGCGTCACTCGTGGTCATCGCCATGCTGGGATGGGACTACCTGTTCTATGGCAGCATCAACCGACACTTCGGATTCGACATCATCCACTGGCTGGCCGTGCCGGTCATCGCCTGCATCGGCGGATTCCTCGGAGGCCTGTTCGCCCGTGGGGTGGTCCTGGGAACGCCCGTGGTGACGCGAAATGTCCGGAAGCATCCCTACCTGACCGCCGGCGTCCTTGGCCTGTGCCTCGCCGGCATCGGGCTGGCCAGTGGAGGACAGTCCTACGGCAGCGGCTATCCGCAGGCCAAGGCAATCCTGATGTATCGCGGGACGGACTTCTACGGCACGCTTGGGGTGACGAAGGATGCCACGCACGAGGAGATCCACGCGGCCTACGACACCCGGCAGAACAGGCAGCCGCTTCTCACGGGTGCCGACGAACTGGATCCGGAAGCCTATGCCGTGGAAACGGCCTATCACGTGCTCGGTGATCCGGAGGAACGGGCGTTCTATGACGAATGGCACCGTCCCGAGGGCTATCCCTGGTGGTATCCGTTCATGAAGGCCGGGGGCAGTTACTTCAGCCTGATCAGTGGGATCCCCGGGGGGCTCTTTGATCCCAGCCTGTCGGTCGGTGCCGGGCTGGGGAATCTCTGCGCTGACTTGTTCCACGATGTGTTCGGGGGGATCGATCCCCAGTTCGTGATCATGCTGTTCATGGTGGCCTACTTCGCGGGCGTGGTGCAGAGCCCCATTACCGTCTTCGTGATCATGATCGAGATGACCGATGCGAGATTCGTGACCCTGCCACTGATTGCCTCGTCGATCCTGGCCTACGAGTGCTCCCGACTGGTCTGCCGCAAGGCGATCTACGAGGCTCTCGCCGAGATCTTCCTGGGGGGCATTGAGAAGAGGGCCGAGTCCCAGGGCATCAAGGCGGAACCGGCCTGAGGCCACCTGTGCCACGGCCAGGTCCGTTTAGGCACCTTTTAAAGGGGGCCAGTCGGACGGGCTGAATTCGAGCCTGCACCGAACCTTGTCGCCGGAAACCCGTACGGACAGTGGCGGAACGACCTCTCCGCCTCCACTCTCTCCGATCCTCGACAACCAACACCACCGCATCTCGCACGTACCGTGCGCGGGCTTGCCATATGGGCCGATCTGACGTTCGCAACGATCTCGAACTGTATCTCGACGATATCAGCCGCATTGCACTGCTCTCCGCTGAAGAAGAGAAGACCCTTGCCTGGGGTGTAATCAACGACAGCTGCGTGGACTGCAAGCGGAAGATGATCCAGGCCAATCTGCGCCTGGTCGTGAGTATCTCAAAGCAGTACCTCCGCAAGGGGATGGCGCTGCAGGACCTCATCAATGAAGGCAACATCGGGTTGATCCGGGCGGTCGAGCGATTCGATCCGGCCCTGGGCCATCGATTCTCGACCTATGCCACGTGGTGGATCCGCAAGACGATCAAGCAGGCCGTGATGGAGTTCGGTCAGCACCTGCATGTGCCGACCTACATGCGTCAGCGCATGGCTGCCTGGGACCGGACGGTCAAGGAACTGGAGGCCAAGCTGGATCGGGCGCCCACGGCGGAAGAACTGGCTGATGCCATGAACGTCCCCCGCAGCAAGCTGCGGGTCATCCAGCGGACGATGGCGGCTACGCAGGGGGCCTCAACCGGAACGGCGCGAGATGATGAGTCCACCGGTATGGATGTCGACATGCAGCCGGATGATCTCTTCGAACCAGCCACGATCATCCTGGAGCGACGCGAGGACGTGGAGAAGATGCGTGAACTCCTGCAGGACTTCGAGCCCCTGGCGGCCTGCGTCCTTCGCATGCGATTCGGCCTGGATGGCCGGTCGCCACGAACGCTGAAGGAAGCCGGACGAGAAGTCGGCCTGACCCGGGAACGGGTGAGGCAGATCGAGCAGGCGGCCCTGGAGCGGCTGCGCGAGGCGTTCCGCGATCGACCCGTGTTCGGGGCCGCCGGTCGGCAAGCGGATCACAAGCGGGCGGGCTGAGTCGGACCTCGGGCCGGCCTCTAGACCACGCCGAAGTAACGCAGGCCCACGTGCCATCGGCCACCGACGTGTCGGCACCACGCGACCAGCACCGAGGCGCTGTGGCACCCGGTCTCTGGAATGGTGCCGAGTACGGTGCCCGTCATGCCGTCTACCAGCGGGACACTGCTGGTGATCAGGCAGCCGCTGGGCCCTTCGTTCACCAGGGCGTAGCGAACGCCCTGGCCGGGGTCATGGTGCCAGGAAATCAGTACTTCAGATTGACCGGGGCGTCGCTCGTTCGCTCGCCGGTCATCCAAGCCGGTTGGTCGTGGCTTCTTGGCCATCGATTCATCATGGAGCATGCCGCAGCGTCGAATTGGATCAGCGGCGAGGCAAACGGTTGATGCACCATTCACATCCCGGGGGTTCGATCATGTGGTCTGTGCGTCGTGCTCAGGCGGGATCCGCTCGTCGCGATTGAGCGTGCGAGAGGATTGCTTCCATGGCCGTGGCCGTTTGACGGCCGGCAGGAGACAGCCGTTCGGCTTGTTCTTCGGCGTGGTAGGAGCTCCGGACCAATGGCCCGGATTCGACGACCTGGAAGCCCAACTCGAGACCGTGGACTCGATAGCCGTCGAATTGGGCAGGCGTCACCCATCGGTCGATGGGGAGGTGGTTCCGCGTGGGCTGGAGATACTGGCCGATGGTCAGGATGTCGGTATCAGCGATCGAGCGGATGTCGGCCATGACCGTCTCGACCTCCTCGTCCGTTTCCCCGATTCCAACCATGATGCTGGTCTTGGAGACCAGGCCGCCCTCGCGGATCCAGGCCAGGACCTGCAGCGATCGCTCGTACTGGGCCTGGGGGCGAACCGCGGAGTGCATCCGGCGAACGGTCTCCATGTTGTGGGCGAGGATCTCGGGCTTGGCATCGATCACGACTTCCAGGTCTTCCCGGCAACCCTTGAAGTCGCCCACGAGGGCTTCGACGGAGGTCTCGGGGCAGGCGTCATGCACTCGGCGGATGGTCTCTGCCCAGATGGCGGCTCCGCCGTCAGGCAGGTCATCGCGGTCGACCGAGGTGATGACCACGTGCTTCAGGGGGACCTTGGCCAGCAGGTCGGCGACCCGTCGTGGCTCATCGAGATCCGTGGTCGCGGGGCGGCCCGTCTTGACGTTGCAGAACCCACAGGACCGGGTGCAGGTATCGCCCAGGATCATGATCGTGGCCGTTCCACGGCTCCAGCACTCGCCGATATTGGGGCACGAGGCCTCCTGGCAGACGGTGTGGAGGCCATGGGCATCGATCAGGGCCTTGGTCTTGCGAAAGCCCTCGCCACCGGGGGCCTTGGCCCGGATCCAGTCAGGCTTTCGGCCGATGGCCAGTTGCTGGGCCCCCTGGGTACCGTTGTTGAGCACCATCCCGCTGAGGCTGACGCGCTGATCCCCCACGTGCTGCCGCATCGTGTCACCGCCAAGTGGTCGGGGATGCCGAGGGCGTCGGGCGGGGCTGGAGGCAGTGTCGGGGGACATGGCCATCGCTCAATTCTACGCGGTTGCCGGGTCGCAAGAAACCGCCTTGTGACGGTCTGGAGGGGCTTGATTATCAACTTCGTCAGAGGATCAAGTCGATGATGGATACCCCTGAACCGGGCCTCAGGGGGCTGCGTAGAGTACAGTTTGGCGGCCCGGCCGGAGACCCGGGATCAAACCCCCGCCAAAGGGGTGTGAAAGGCGATATCTGCCCCCCCGAGGAGAGGAGTTCCCGAGTGCCGCGTCGCCAGGACGCCAGGTCAACACAACGTATCGCCGCGGCCCTTTCGGTCGTGGCGGTCGCTACTGCATTGACCGTTTCAGCGGGGTGCGAGGTCAACTCGTTCTTCGACCCGTCTCGCACGGGCCGCTTCACGACCGCCCCGACCACGATGCCGATCCTGACACGGATCGATGCCATCGAGCCTGGTACCGACCTGTGGGGCCAGACCACCAGCGTGGCGCCCGAGGATCTGGTTCCCAGTGACCTCGCCTACCGAATCATTCCCGGAGACACGCTGCAGATCGAGATCTACGAGCTGTACAACCGAGGCGAGTTCTTTCCGTTCATCCGCCGGGTGGACCAGTCGGGCAATGTCCAGATTCCGGAACTCGGGCCACTTCGTGCCGCTGGCATGACGGCCCAGGCCTTCCGGGATTCGCTCCGGAACGAACTGTCCGAGCGTGTCATGCCCAATCCGACCGTGTCGGTTGATGTGTCCGAGGGCGGTGCCTTCACGTACACCATCTATGGGTACATCTCGACGCCGGGACGCTTTACCCTCCAGGACCCCAACCTGCGACTGCTCGATGCACTGGCCATGGCCGGTGGTCCGCCGCTGAGTACCGAGAAGATCTACATCGTCCGCCAGGTGCACCTCGCGGACGAGTTCCGGCCGCATTACGAGCGTTCGGGTGATACGCCATCGTCGAGCAGGAATGCCAGCGAGGCGGAGCCGGCGGTGGACATCGAGACGCTGATCAACCAGTTGAACAACAACCGTTCGACTCCCAGCCCAGCGGCGTGGATGCCCCAGGACGAGCCCATCGTCGATATCGACGACGTACTGGCTCCCACGGTTCGTCAGCCGCAGGCCGTCGACGTGGACGACCTGGGTTCCGATCAGTCGGACATGCCCACGTCGGACAACGCGTTCATCTACGTTCCGGAACGGCAGGAGTGGGTGCGGGTCAAGAGCGCTGATCCGGCAGTAGCCAAGGCGGCCGCTGCGGAAGGCGAGTCGATTGCACCCGACCTCGTATTGGAACGCGTCATCGAGATTCCGTACAGGCGGTTGAGTCACGGCGATAACAGCTTCAACGTCGTGGTTCGCCCGGGCGACCAGATCTATGTCGACGGCCCACCGGTCGGCATCGTGTACATCGACGGCGAGATCCTTCGCCCCGGTGTCTACAACCTTCCTTCAACTGATGAGCTGACCTTGAGCCGGTTGATTGCCGCGGCCGGTGGTTTGAGCACCCTGGCGATCCCGGAGCGGGTTGATCTCGTACGGGAGGTTGGCGAGCACCGTGAGGCCACGATCCGGCTCAACCTCGCCGCCATTCGACGTCGGACGGAACCGGATATCTACCTGAAGCCCAATGACCACATCATCATCGGTACCAACTTCCTGGCCTATCCACTGGCCATCGTCCGGAACGGGCTGCGGGCGAACTATGGATTCGCATTCCTGCTTGACCGAAACTTCGGCAACGACGTCTTCGGTCCGCCGCCGACGAACATCGGCAACCCGTGAGTCGTGGCGGGGTGCTACCGGGTCCAGGTCATGCCTCCGGGGTTGCCCGGTGAATCGTCCGGACCTCGAACTGGGTTCCTGACATGAGCACGACGACACCGTCATCTCCAGTCCGAACTCATACGCCCCCTGGCGGGGACCGGGTGGATCCCCTGCTGGTCGGATGCGTGATCGCCATCGTGGCAATCTTCACGTGGCTGTTCTGGCCCTTTCTCTACCGCCAGTTCCAGTACGCCATCCAGCAGCAGGCCGACTGGGGGCATACGCTCGTCATCCCATTCATCTCGTGTTGGTTCGTGTACCTGAACCGACAGAAGATCTTTGCCGAGCCCTTCCAGATTGCCTGGACCGGGCTGGTGCTGGTGTTCCTGGGAATGGGGATCTACACGATGAGCGCGATCGGGCTGGACACCCGGTTCTATCACCACAACATCATGGGATTCGGCGTGGGGGCGACGCTCTTCGGACTCGTCCTGTTCTTCTGTGGCTGGCGGGCCATGCGATGGCTGTGGTTCCCGACGCTGTACGTCATCGTGTTCGGGCAGACGGTATCCGACAGTTACCTGGAGATGGCGACCTACAAGTTGCAGGACATCGCTGCAGTGGGGTCGTTCTACGGACTGTCGTTGATCGGCTTCGAGGTGGATCGAGCAGGGAACACGCTCCAGATCTTCTACGAAGGTGAACTGGTCCCCGTGAACATCGCGGAGGCCTGCTCGGGCATGCGGATGCTGGTGGCCTTCCTCGCGTTGGGCGTGGCCATGGCGTATCGCGGATTGGATTACACCTGGCAGCGGGTCGTCCTGGTGCTCATGGCGATTCCCACGGCAGTCTTCGTGAATGTCCTGAGGGTGATGACACTCGGGATCCTGGCCACGCAGGACTCCGGCTTCGCGGCCGGTGACTTCCACTCCATGGTTGGCCTGCTCTGGCTGGTTCCGGCCTTCTTCATCTACCTGGGGATCATGTGGGTTCTCCGTCACCTCGTCGTGGGTGTGGTCAAGCCAAAGTTGTCGGGCCAGCCTCCCGCGGTCGACGTTCGATTCAGCCCGGGGATACGTACCGCCTTCGTCACGTCCGTCGTCATTCTCGTGGCCGGTGGCCTGGCCTTCGAGGGAGGCGTGCGAGCCTGGAACATCCACCTGACGAAGGAAGCCGTTCCACCGCGTCATGCCCTGGACTCCATTCCCTACACGATTGGATCGTGGACTTCATCCCGGCAGGAAGAGGCACGGATGGACGCAGCGGGTGAGGAGCAACTCGGTACGAGCCTCTACCTGACCCGTCGATATGTCAATGGCGAAGATGCGTCGATGCCGGCCGTCCAGTTGCACCTGGCGTACTACACGGGTGGCGTCGATACCGTCCCCCATGTTCCGGACCGCTGCATGGTGGCTGGCGGACTGACCCAGGAGCAGCCACAGCCGGAGAACCTGGAACTGGCTATTGACGTGTCCCAATGGGCCCTCGATCCGCAGCACACGCTGGATGGCGAGCCCTACCGCTTGGCGACGATCGAACGGGGGACGGCGGCTGGACGTGTCGTCCGGCTACCCATCGGGGAGTACCAGATTCGGACAACCGAGTTCGGTGACCCGGACCAGCCGGATCTCACGATTTTCGCGGGCTATTTCTTCATTACGAATGGTCGACAGACCCCGACCCCGTGGGGCGTCAAGTCCCTGGCATTCGGGGCCCAGGACAAGAAGGCCTATTACTGCAAAGTCCAGTTGACGACCGTTACGACGTCGCCGATGACGGCCCAGGAGTTCCTGGAACTGGCGTCGTCCTTCCTGGAACCTATGATCCCTGAAATCATGCGGGTGCTCCCGGATTGGGTCGAGGAATCGGCTCCCGAGGAGCCTGAATCAGCCTAGACAGGCAAGCGAGAAAGCCATGCCGGCACGAGTCAATTATCGCCTTCTATCCATCGTCGGTCTCCTGGTGTTCATTGCACTGGTCATCGTCGGGGGGCTGTTGTTCCTTCAGCTTCGAAGCAACGTGGAACGCAATTTCCGTCGGGCTGTCGAGTACCAGGAGGCGGGTGACTACAAGAAGGCCGTCGGATACTACGGCCGGGTCGTCAACAAGCAGCCAGGGCATGTGGAAGCACTGGGCAAGCTCCAGGAAGTGCATTCCAAGCTCAAGCCGGAGACGACGGAACAGGCGGTCAAGATGTACACCCGGCACCTGCAGATCATGCACCAGGGTGCCCGGCATTCGCTGCCGGACCAGGCCGAGGCGAAGATGCGAGCGCTGCTTGAGGAGTACTACCTTGCGGCATCGGTCACCGGTGAGGCGGGATTCTGGCGCGGTCTCCAGGCGATAACTGACGAGATCCTCGCCAATCCCATGGAGGAAAATGACCTGGTGGCCCGCGCGTACTTCCTGCGGGGAATGGCTCAACTCCGACTGAATGACGAGAGTCTCACGTCGGATATCGATGGGCTCGGCAACATCCGCTTCCCGGGCGAAGACGATTTCGAGAAGCACATCGAGCTTGTCCCGGATAGCGACATCGGCTGGGCCAAGCTGGCCTTTGCGCGGATGGCCGTGGCGCGTCGACTCGGGCTGGAAAGCCGGTTCGCCCAGGAGGAACGCAACCTCAAGCTGGCGCGTGAGACCTTTGCCAAGGCCATCGAACTGAATCCGCAGGGCGTCTGGACCGTTCTCGAGGTCCTTCGCGACGCCTACGTCGAACAGCTGTGGTACATCGGAAAGAACCTCCGCGATCCGGGTTCCGTGTCGCAGGAACAGATCGATGAGATCCGGGCCGAGGTAGCAGAGGCGGCGGCCATGGCGGAAACCGTGGTCATGGCCAATGCCATTGACAACGAAGTAGCCGTGTTGGACATGATTCGCTACATGCGGCTGGCCGATCCCTTCGATGGTGAAGCCCGTTCCGCAGTCATTCTTCAGGCGGCATTGGAGGAGGATCCGGCGAACGATCGGTACCTGTTCGAACTGGCCCGGAGCCAGTTTGCCCAGCAGGAATTCGATGAGGCGTTGGCCGTGGCAGAGTCCCTGGCGGACTCGGAATCCAAGTCCGTTTCCTTGAGAGCTCGTACCCAATGGGGATATCGCATCCTGGCGGCCAAGCTGGCATTCGATATCGAGTTCGAAGTCTGGTTTACCAAGGAAGGTCTTGAACGAGAGGCCTCGGTAAAGGCCATGCGGGACGCCGAGGCCAAGCTTCGGTCGCTTGTCGGCGGGGATGACGAGAACCCACTCCTGATGGAAGTGGAAGCAAAGGTTGCGGTGGCTGACCAGGACTGGTCGCAGGCGTCGCGGCTGTTGGAGCGAGTCATAACGATGCAGACGCCGGATTCGGATCTGCTGCGGCTGACGGCACTTTGCCTGGAACGCAATGGCCAGATCGGTCTTGCCGTGGAACGCTATGAACAAGCGATCCGGGCGGAGCCCAATGACCTTCGCAACTACATCGGCTTGGCTGAGCTCAATGGACGAATGCGTACGCCCGAGAAGGGCATCGCGATCCTGGAACGGCTGCCACGCCGGATCATTGAGGAGAACGAGGCCGCGAGCCGCGTGTACCAGTCTCTCCAGATCCTCGCGGGCGGTGTCGATAACGTCCCGGAAAACATCTCGGATCCGGTTCTGGTTGCCCTGGCCAGGGCAGACCAGGTGCTGCAGGAAGATGATCCAGTTGGTGCAGAAGCAGTGCTTCAGGCGGCGCGGACGGCGGCCGAGTCAGAAGATCCTCGGCTCCTCGTTGCCCTGGCGCATGTTTCTTCGCTCGCCGGGCAGACTGACCAGGCCTTGGAGTACATGGACATTGCCATCGAAGCGCAGCCGGAGAACGAGCGGCTCAGGCTCTTGAAGATCCGCTATGGCGATCCGGTCGAAGGGGTCAAGCAGTATTGCATCGATCGCTACAGCGATCCGGTGGAACGGGATGCCATGATCTACGAGAACCTCCGGTCGCTGGCACAGCTGCGTGATCGCCAGGCCGCCTCCCTGGAGGCCGAGGAAGATCTCGAGGGTGCAGCGGTCCAGCGGCAGATCGCGGCGGATGCTCGCGCCGCCATGGAGCCTTATCGCGTAACGGCTGAGCAAGCCGTTGGCACGCTTTCAGCGGCCTTCATCGGACGCTACGAGGAACTGCTCAGTGACGGGAAGTTTGACGAAGCCCGCGGCCTGTTGGCCGTGGCGAGAGAAAAGGACTTCGACCAGACACAGGGTAACCTTGCCGAGGCTCGCCTCGAATTGACCATGGCGAACCAGGCCACTATCGACGGGAGCGACAATTCCCAGATGCTGATCCGGGGTATCGCGGCCGCGCAGCGAGCGACGGAGATCGCACCCTGGTCCGACCTGGCGTGGCGAACGCTGGCCTGGGGGCACGAGCAGGCCGGTGACTTGGTCAATGCCGAGCGGGCGTATGGCGAGTCCTACCGCCGAAATCCCGCCAGTGGTCCGACTCTCCAGAAGTATGTCGTCCTTCTCCTGCGACCAGGTGGTGAGCCCAGTCGCGCGGTGACGATCCTTCGCGATGCTTCGACGGCTTTCGAGAACGACGAAATGATTCGGGATCTCTGGTTGGAGACCGAGGTGAAATATGGCGATCCGGGCATCGCCTATTCCATTCGCAAGAAGGAGTGGGATGAGAATCCGTCCAACCGGAGCAATGCCCTTCGCCTGGCGGCCATGCTGGCCAGGAGCGATCCCGGTCCCAGCCTGATGTTGGACGAAAGCGGCCAGCGGCTGGTGAATGCTCGCCAGTGGCTTGGGCTCTCCAGTGCGCGGCAAGCAGAGCTGCTGGGTGCGCTGCAGTCCCAGTGGGATGTCCTCATGGACTCGATTCTCGAGGAAATCGAGAAGAATCCGGACGAGACCTTTGCCGAGTCGGTCCTGCATGCGTCGGTGCATGTTGATCGCCAGCAGGTTGACGAGGCGGTCAGGGTCTTGCGTCTCTACATCGATGAACAGTCAGAAGATCAATTCCGTTCCGACCACACCCGGTCCGCAGCCCAGTTCCTGATCGAGGCGAACCGGATCGACGAAGCCGTGAAGATGCTCGAGGACGCGCTGGCCACGCAGTCCGCTGATCGTGAGATCGACGCCGCCCTGGGCTCGGTCCTGTACTCGCGTGGTCTGTACACCGATGCCGTGCCTCATCTTCGAGTAGCAGTCGCTGCGTCAACCGAGGTGGCACTTCGCCATCGGTTGATCGAGTCGCTGCTGCGAACCCAGCAGTTCGAGGACGGTCGGCAGGAACTCGAGAAGCTCCGTTCGATGGGGGGCAGCCCCTACGAACTGGCGATGCTTGAGGCCTTCCTGGCCAACCGGGAGGCTGTCCTGGCCGGTGCGACCGGCGACGCGACAACCGAATCGGAAGCCATGGGTCGGTATCGAGTCAAGCTCAAGGAAGCGCTGGCCGTGAATCCGGACCAGGTCCGACCGTATGAGTTGCTGGTCAGTGATCTGCTGGACGAGTACACGCGATCCCAGGACAAGATGATCCTGGATGAGGCCGTTCGGGTCATCGATACGGCTAGTCCCGCCGCCCGCCAGAGCCAGTCCGTGATCTTGCTGCAGGCCGATGTCCAGGAAGCGAGGGGGAATCCTCGTCGGGCGATCCTCGACATGGAATCTTTCCTTCGAGCGAATCCGGAAGCCGCGGCCGTCCGCCAGCGGCTGGTCGATGCACACCTGTCAGCGGGAAGCCCGGATCGAGCCAAGGACACCATCGAGGCCGCCATCGTGGTCGATCCCACGTCCGCCTCCTGGCATGAGACCCTTGGTACCTTCCTGGCGAATGAAGGCGACATGGAAGGGGCGACCGAGTCATACATCAAGGCGTTTGACCTGGAGCCCTCCCGTCGGCTGCTGGCGAGGCTTAATGATGCCACTCGGACACCCGAGAAGTGGGACCACGAGGGCGCCCTGAGCATGGCGCAACGCAACCAGCGGCTGCTGGATCGTGACCCCATCCTGCAGACGATTCATGCCAAGGCGCTCGCACGCGTCGGTGCTGACGCCCAGGCCAAGGCCCGGCTTCGCCAGGCCCGTGATTCCTATCTCGCGTCCATTCAACAGGATCTTCTTCCCCAGCAGGTCCTCCAGGAGTGGTACGAGGATGTCCAGGTGGTCTTCGCAGAAGACGACCCGGTGGCCGGCGAGTCATTCACCCTGGGTTTGATCGAGGGTGAGCCCACGATCGATGACCAGGCTGGTCTCGCGTCCTACTGGTCCCGGTGGCGATCTGATGATGCCTGGGACAAGGCAATTGGATACCAGCAGCAGGCCGTGAAGATGGCTGAGGCCCAGTCGCCTGATCGGGTCGTCGAGATACTGGGGACACTGGGGAACATACAACTCGCGGCTGATCGTGAAGAAGATGCGATGGCGTCCTTCTATCGCATCGTCGAGTTGACGCCGGACAATACGATGTCCCTGAACAACTACGCCTACCTGCTTGTTTCTCTGCAGGGCAAGGCGGAGGAAGCACTTCCATTTGCGGAGAAGGCCATCAGGATGGAGCCGGAAAATCCGGCGATCATCGACACGATGGCGACGGTTCAGGAGGGCTTGGGCAATTACGAGGCGGCCCTGGTCGGCCGACTGAACCAGTTGGAGTACCGCCCGCAGGATGCCGAACTCCTGGCGGCCATCGCCATGCTCTATGCCGACCATACCGACACCCCAGACAAGGCGGTCAACTTCGCGGAGCGGGCCACCGGCCTGCAGCCCCGGGACGCAGCCCTCATGGACGTGGCCGGCTGGGCCGCTTTCCGGGCCGGCCGAACGGCCAAGGGAGAGGACCTGATCCTGCAGTCAATCCGCCGTCAGCCTAGCGCCAGGGCCCATTTGCACCTTGCGGAGATCTACATGGCCCAGGACCGCGTACAAAAGGCCAGGGAGCAACTGCGTCTGGCGGTCGAAATTGCCGATGATGAGACCACCAAGGCCAAGGCGGAGGAACTCCAGGGCCGCCTCAGCAGCGGAGGCTGAGGATGAGGCCGTTTCGGCAGGTGTTATTGGTTCTTCCTGAGGAGGCATGGTTGAGAAGATGAGTACGGCTTCGAGCACATCCGGGGGCCGACCAGGCTCCACTGGTCAGTCCGGCAGCCGACCCCGAGGCCCTGCGGCCGCGGCCGCCAGGGTTTCCATTGATCCCATCAGGGTGCTTCGCCAGCACGTCCTGGGCATACTCGTCTCGATCGTCATCGGTGGCGGCCTGGGCACCGGTGCGTACTTCTTTCTCCTGTACTTCTTCCCGATGTACCGTTCGGAGATCCTCTTCGAGGTCCGTCCCGGCCTCAAGGAGGCCACGGAGATCGGAACCAGCGCCGCCTTGAAGGGCGACGATATCGAGCGAATCGCCAAGACGCAGACCAAGCTGATCACACAGCGTGACGTCCTGGAAGAAGCGGTCCTGGATCCCTCGGTTCGAAGTACCAATTGGCTGCAGGCCGAGTTCATCGACCCCCAGTCGAGCCAGCCGATGGCGAAGCTGGCCGCGGATGACCTGGAAGAAACGTTGTGGACGCCGGTCTACCGAGATACCAATCTCTTCAGCCTGTCCTGGTCAGCGCCGGTGCCATCGGATGTTCCCAAGGTCCTGGACGCCATTGCGAGGTCCTACAACCGCAAGATCAAGCAGCTTGACGATCAGCAGTTCGGCGACAACGAGTCGCTCTTCGAGGACCAGTTGCGTCGGACCCGGCACGCGCTCCAGGATCTCCGGGACGAGATCCAGGGCTTCATCGTGGCCAAGGGCATCACGACGCTGGATGATCCACGGTTCTCCCAGACGGCGACCGAGGTCGACCAGTTGACCTATGCGCTGACCGAGGCGATGAATGATCTGACCAGCGCCGAGTCCCAGTACCTGCAGACGGCGGCCAAGCTGGAGGGCACCATCGAGCCGACATCAGAAGATGTTCTCGAGGCGGAGATGGACCTGTCGATCCATGGCCAGATCCAGTTGCTGGAGACGCTGCGCGCCGAGGAACGGGCACTGCGTGAGCGATACCACGCGACCGCCACGCCCATCATGCAGATCGAGGCGAGCATCCGTGGTACGGAGCAGCAGATCGAAGCGAAGACAAAGGAACTGCTCAAGCGGAATCTCAATGCGCGACTCCGCACCTGGTCGACGGAAACCACGCGTCTCAAGAGCTTGATCGAACGTATTGAAACCGACCTGGAAGAGAAGGACGAGCGGCTGCGTGCCCTCGCCTCCGATGCGTCACTCTTCGAGTCCTATGTTTCGCAGCGGGAGCTCCTGGAGCGGCAACGTGACGAACATCTGCAGTTGATGAACAGTGTCAACCTGATGAAGTTGCGTGCAGATGCCGGCCGCGTTCGACAGATCGCGCCGGCCGACCTGCCGCGGATCGTGTCCTTCCCGCAACCGGAAGCCGTCATCCCGGCCGGCGTCGTGCTGTGCATGGGTCTGTACGTGATGTACATCTTCCTGCGGGCCCTGACGGATCATCGAGTCCATACGCCGAGTGATCTGCTGGTCATTCCCGGGACTCGCTTGCTGGGTGTGATTCCGGACACGGAAGAAGATCCGACCATGCCGGACTCCGCGGAGCTGATCCACAAGGAGCATCCGGACAGTGTCCTGGCCGAGAGTTCCCGCCAGGCCTGGAACGCCATCTGGCGGACCATGTCGCGGCAGGGCCACAGCAGCCTGATGTTCTTCAGTGGCATGCCCGGGAGTGGCTCGACGACGGTTCTTTCGAATCTCGCGTTGTCGGCGGCTGCCGGTGGGCTTCGGGTCGTTGTCGTTGACGCGAACTTCCGCAAGCCCCGTCTCGCTTCGGTCTTTGGCATCGAGGACGATTCGGCGATCGGGCTGGGTGATGTGTTGACAGGATCGAATTCCATCGACGAGGCGGTCACGTCCTGCGATGGCGTCGACGTGATGTCTGCTGGAACACCGGCCAATCGCGTGTACGAAAGCTTCAACAGCCAGTCGATTTCGTCCCTGCTCGCGGAACTTCGTAGTCGATACGACTGCGTTCTCCTGGATACGGCGCCTGCGGTGGCGGCTGGTGATGCACTGGTCCTCGCGAATCGCGTGGAAGCCCTGGCGTTGGTCGTTCGTGCTGGCCAGGAAGAGCGGGGTCTGATTTCCCGGCTCATCGGGCAGTTCGGCGATACGCGAGCCGAGATGCTTGGTGTCATCCTGAATCGCCCGCGGCAGACCGCTGGCGGCTACTTCAAGAAGAACTACCGCTTGATGGCCAAGTACACCGCTATCGAGGACTAGCCCGATGTGGCGGGTGGGACCCACCTGGCCAGGACACGATTCATGCCCAGATCGGACGGTTCCCGCAGCATCCTGGTGACTGGTGGGGCGGGATTCATCGGATCTCACCTCGTGGAGCAGCTTGTTTCCGGTGGCGATCACGTCACTGTTGTGGATGACCTGTCGACGGGACGACGTGCGAACCTCTCCGGCGTGGGTGCTGATGACCTGACCTTCATCGAAGGCGATGTGTCAGCCGTTCTGCCACAACTGGATGCCAGTGGATTCGATGAGATCCACCACTTGGCGGCTGCCGTCGGGGTACGGCTGGTCGTGGATCAACCGGTGCGGACCATCGAGACCAATGTCCAGGAGACGCTCGCGGTGCTCCGTTTCGCCTCCGGGGCCCGTGTTCCCACGGTCCTCGCGTCGACCTCGGAGGTCTACGGCAAGTCCGAGCGGATTCCCTTTGCGGAAACGGATGATCTCGTGCTCGGTCCGACGACGGAACCCCGATGGGCCTATGCCTGCTCGAAGGCGATCGACGAGTTTCTCGGCCTGGCCTGGCATCGTGACCAGGATCTACCGGTCGTGGTCGTCCGCTTCTTCAACACGGTAGGGCCACGACAGGTCGGTACCTGGGGCATGGTGCTGCCACGATTCGTGGCGGCAGCGGTCGCCGGTGAGCCCCTGCTGGTCTACGGAACCGGGGAACAGACCCGGTGCTTCTGCGATGTTCGTGATGTGGTCGAGGTGCTTCCAAGGCTGCTGTCGGAGCCACGGGCCGTCGGCACGGTTCTCAATGTCGGTCGCGACGAGTCCATTTCGATTGCGGACCTGGCTCACCTGGTTGTCGCGACCCTTGAGAGTTCGTCATCGATCGAGTTCATTACCCATGAGGAAGCCTACGGTCGGCCAATCGAGGACATGGTCCATCGCCGGCCGGACATCACGCGGTTGCGAGGTCTCTTTGACTTCCAGCCACGCTTCTCCCTGGAGCAGACGATTATCGATCTGGCCGCCGTGATCGGGCAGGACGCACCGAGGTCGACTGCCGAATGAACACTCCAGCAGCCGAGGCCATCGTGGGGAATGCGACGGTGTGGACACTGCTGGTGGACTACCTGCCGGTATTCGTGTTGTCCTTCCTCGTGGTCCTGTTCATCACGCCCCTGTTCCGCCAACTGGCGTTGGCGTCGAAAGTCATCGATCTTCCAGATGACGCCCGGAAGGTTCATCATCGCGCGATTCCCTACCTGGGTGGCATGGCGGTCTTCATGGGCCTGCTGGTCGGGATCGCCATCAGCTATGTCCTGGTGGCGGGCGAGCCGGCCGCGTACCGTCCTTTGCCAGTCTCGATCGTCGGAGGCATGATCGCGATTGCGTTCACGGGGCTGGCCGATGACGTCTGGGGGTGGGATCCACGGCTCAAGATCGCGGGGCAACTCGTTGCGGCGGCACTCCTGGCGCTCAATGACATCGGAACCCGGGTTGCCGCCGGTCTGCTGGACTATCTCTTCGGTCTCTCGGTGCTTGAGTTCACGGTCCCCACGCCGGTCGTCGACATTCCGGTCAATGTGACCGAGTGGATTGGAACGGCGATCATCGCCATCTTCGTACTGGGTGGCTGTAATGCGGCCAACCTGGTGGACGGGCTCGATGGCCTGCTCAGCGGAACCGTCGCCATCATCGCGGTTGGCCTCCTGGCCTTGTCACTGCTGATGGCCTCGCACCTGACCGAGGGGGACGTGGCGCACTTGACCACGTTGCTGCCTGATGGCGTTTCCGGCAACGAGGGGGTGACCCTGTCTGGTGCCAGGATCGTTCTCAGCCTGGCCCTGTTGGGTGCGGTCCTCGGTTTCCTGCCGCACAATTTCAATCCAGCGACAATCTTCCTGGGTGACTGTGGGTCCCTGTTGTTGGGTTACTGCTGTGTCGTGGTCATTCTCATGCTGGGTGAACAAGGGGAAACCCACCTGGTCCTGGCCGGACTGTTGATATTCGGCGTCCCCATCGTGGACACGATCCTCGCGATCTTTCGGCGGAAGGTCCAGGGCCTCCGCATGTCGGATCCGGACGCCAAGCATCTGCATCATGTGTTGAAAGCCTGGCTTGGCGGCGTCAAGCGTGCTGTGCTGGCCGTGTATGGGCTGGAACTGGTGCTGGCGTCGCTGGGTGTCGCTGTTGCGGCGATGGTCCTGCTGGGTGACTTGCGGGTCCTGGTGGTCTATCTCGTGTTCATCGGGGTCTATGGAAGTGTCGTGGTGATCGGTATTCGCATGGGTTTGGTGCAGAAGCGGCAGTCGCTGAAGGGGGCCTCCTGATGTCATTTCCGAAACGGATCCTGTTCGTCTGCATGGGGAACATCTGCCGGAGCCCCATGGGTGAGGCACTGCTCCGTCACCACGCGAAGGAAGCAGGCATCGGTGAACTGAGAATCGACTCGGCGGGCATCGGCGCCTGGCATGCCGGCGAGCCGCCCGATGAACGCATGTGCAAGGCCGCCAAGCGCAAGGGCATCGTGCTCAAGGGGCAGGCTCGCCAGATCCGCGAGACGGACTTCGAGGACTTCGATCTCATCCTGTGTTCTGATGGTGACATCCTGAAGCGGGTCCTCGGCCAGGGTGGAGACCCCGACCGGACGAAGCTGATGCTGGACTACCACCCCGAGCGTGGTGGCCAGGATGTGCCGGATCCGTACTACGGTGGCAAGGAAGGCTTCAACGAGGTCTTCGACATGCTCGATGAGACCTGCCTGGCGATCATCGATCGGCTTGGGAAGCGTCCGTCATGACGACTCCGGCGGCCCTCCGGGACGCCCTCGCAGCCGTTGGCATTCCGGATACCCCCACGAGTTGCCGTTCGCTTTCCGGCGGGTGTATTCACGAGGTGATGCGAATTGAATTTGATGGCCGTGCGCCGGTCGTCTGCAAGCGTGCCCTGGGTGGTGATGGCGTGGCCCAACTCAAGGCGGAGTGCCACGGGCTGCGTTCCCTCTGTGAACTCCCCGGGCAACCGCTCGTGATCCCATCTGTCCTGGGGCTCGGCGATCAGGCCTCGGGGGCGGTTCTCGTGATGGAGTGGATCGAGCCGGGGTCGCCGGCGCCTGGTTCGTGGGAGGTGATGGGGCAGGCCCTGGCACGCATGCATGAGATTGACATGGGCCACCAGTATGGCTTCGAGATCGACAATTTCATCGGTGCCACACCGCAGGTCAATACATGGTCCGAGGACTGGGTTGATTTCAACAGGAACTGTCGATTGGCGCCACAGGTGCAGTGGGCCAGGGAGGCCGGCCATCTCCAGGGGGAGGAGGGGCGATTGCTCGACCAGGTGATCGCCGGGTTGGACCAGGTCCTGCCCGCTCGTCCACGAGCGTCACTTCTGCATGGTGATCTCTGGAGCGGCAACGTACTGCCCATGGCAGATGGTCGCATGTCGATCATTGACCCGGCCTGTTCAGTCGGAGATGGGTGGGCTGACATCGCCATGATGCAACTCTTCGGGGGAATCCCGGCGTCCTGCACCCGGGCCTATGCCGAAGCAAGGACGGATGATGCTGACGAGGACGCGACTCGGTTGGCGGTGTACCAGTTGTACCACCTGCTGAATCACCTGAATCTCTTCGGGCGGGGATACCTTGGCCAGGTCATGGACATGGCCAAGCGGATCCTGCGGGTGTCCGGGCAGGGGTGACGTCAGCCGTTTCGCTGGGCGAAGTCGGCCATGAATTCGGCCAGTTGTCGGCAGCCAGCCTCAGGGAAGGCGTTGTACACCGATGCCCGAAGTCCACCGACGCTTCGATGGCCCTTCAGGTTGACCATGTCATGCTGTGCGGCTTCCTCGATGAACTTCGCTTCGATGTCTTCGCTGGGGCAACGGAACGTGATGTTCATTCGTGAACGGTCGGCCACGTCGGCGTGGCCGCGATAGAACCCGCCCGAGGAGTCGATGGCATCGTAGATGTACCCGGCCTTGCGTTCATTCAGTTCCTCGATGCCGGCGACGCCGCCGTTGTCGAGAATCCACTGGAACACCAGTCCGACGAAGTAGATGGGGAAGACCGGGGGCGTGTTGTACATCGACCGGTTCTTGGCATAGGTCTCGTACCGCAGCATCATGGGAAGATCGGTCGTGGCCTTCTCCAGCAGCGACCGGCGGATGATGACCATGGTGACCCCTGCGGGCCCGAGGTTCTTCTGTGCGCCAGCGTAGACCATGTCATGCGCTGACCAGTCGATCGGTCGGGAGTACATCTCGCTGCTCATGTCGGCGATCAGCGGGGCTGTCGTCGTCGGAGTGGTGGGCCACCGGGTCCCATAGATCGTATTGTTCGAGCAGTAGTAGGAATACGCGGCGTCCTCGCTCCACGGGCATTCATCAGGCTTGGGAATCCGGCGGAAGTGCTCGCCGACGCCATCCCAGGCCACGTTGACATTGCCGAAGCGACGGGCTTCGTCGATGGCCTTGCTCGACCAGGACCCGGTATTGACGTAATCCGCCCGACGGTTTGGATTGAGGAACGCCATGGGGATCATCGCGAACTGCAGCGACGCACCGCCCTGGAGAAACAGGATCTCGAAGTCCTCGGGCACCTGGCCGACACGGCGGCAGTTCTCAATGGCGTTTTCGAAGACGGTCGTGATGGCCTTGCCGCGGTGGCTGTGTTCCATGACACCGATGCCGGTACCGGCGAGATCCCACAGGTCCTCCTGGGCCTGCTGAATCAGGCATTCCGGGAGAATGCCGGGGCCCGCGGAGAAGTTCAGCGTTCGCGTGGTCGAGGTGCTGGTCATGATCAGGCTCCGGGAGTATCTGGGGTCTTGATGGCAGATCGCGTGACGCTGATCACGTGCTCATGGGATCGAACAGCTTCCAGGTCATCTTCGCCGATGGAACGATCGAGTTGGATACGGGCACATGCGGCCACCGCGTCGGCATAGATCACGTTCTCCATCTCCTCGACATTGACGCCGCCACGCCCGATGACGTCGAAGACGTGTGCGAGGACACCGGGCTTGTTGAGATGCCGGACGGAAAGCAGTTCGGATGCCGATGTCCGCGTCGCCAGATTGACGCAGTTGGGGACCTCGCCGGAGTCCAGCCAGGTGCTGATGATGCGAACGACTTCCGCGGCAATGGCCTCCTGGGCCTGTGCGGTGCTGGCGCCGACATGATGCGTGCCATAGACGCCGGGTTCCTGGACGATGGCGTCTGAGAATGCCGGGTCTCCGGCGGCGGGTTCATCCGCGAAGACATCCAGGCCGGCCCGGACGTTCTTGTCTCGAATGGCTGTTCGCAACGCGTCCTGGTCGATGACACTGCCCCGGCTCGTATTGACCACGATGGCACCCGGTCGCAGGGCATCGCAGAAACTGGCGTCGATGAGGTGCTTCGTGTCGGCGTTCGCGGCCACGTTGATGGAGACGACATCGGCCATCCGGGCAAGGTTGCCCAGTTCCTCGCACCAGCCGATTCCGAGGTGATCCGCGGTATCTGCCGTCAGGCTGCGGGACCACGCAATGACCTTCATGCCGAAGGCCTGGCCCCGGCGGGCCACGGCCAGGCCGATACGGCCCAGTCCGATGACGCCGAGTGTCCGGCCGTGCAGGCCGGCGGCCTTGGCGTATTCCTTCTTCTTCCAGGTCCCGGCCCGAAGGTCGATGGTCTGGTCCGGGATCCGGCGGTCGCAGGCCAGGATCAGACCCCAGGCCAGCTCCGCGACGGCCAGTGCATTCATGCCCGGGCAGTTGGCAACCGAGATGCCCTGGGCGGACGCGGCTGTCGTATCGATCGTGTCGTATCCGGCGCCGGCTCGAACGATCAGGCTCAGGCTCTGCCCTGCGGCGATGGCCGCGTCGGAGACCCGGGTGGATCGAACGACCAGGACCTGCGGGTCATGCTCGCGAATGGCATCAACCAGTGCGTCACCTTCGAGTGATGGGTCCACGTGAACATGGCAGCCTTGCTGCTCAAGCGCGGCGATTCCAGAAGGCTGGAAGGAGTCCGCGAGAAGGACGGTCGCCTGCGATTCGCCTGCGGTTCCTTCTGCCTGGTTGGTCGTGCTGGTTGTCGGGGAGGAAGTGCCCATGATGTCATCCCGGTGAACAGTGGAAGGGTCAGGTCCCTTGGGACATGACGTGAGTGGAAATCGAGGTGGAGTCCAGCGAGTGGACGAAGAGGCCGCTTCGAAGCTTGGGTTCGAACCAGGTCGACTTGGGCGGCATGCACATGCCGGCATCGGCGACCGCAAGCAACTGGTCGATGGTCGTGGCATTCAGGGAGAAGGCGATTGCATCCCCGTGGGCATCCACCCGACGGGCCAGTTCATCGCAGCCCCGGATGCCACCGACGAACTCGATGTTTGGATCGGTTCGCTCGTCCTGGATGCCAAGCAGTGGCTCCAGGATCCGATCGTGCAGCAGCGAGACGTCGAGCGAGGCGATTGGATCCGTCCAGTCGATCGAGTCGTGGTCCAGTTCCAGCCGGATCCACTGGCCGTCGAGATAGATCCCGAAGCTGCCGGCGGCCTGGATCGCAGGGTCCGTGCCCTCGTGAATCGTGCCCAGTTGGGCCAGCGTCTTGAGGGCATCGGGGCCGGACAGTTGGCCTCGCGTTGTCACGATCCGGTTGTACGGCAGGATGCTCAACTGGCTGGCGGGGAACAGCACGCTGAGGAACCAGTCCGACTCGGCATCGCCGTCGACGGCGGAGCGGGCGTGTTCGTTCGCGATCTCACGGGCCGCTCGGGCGGCGGAGGCGGCCCGGTGGTGACCGTCGGCGACGTAGGCCGCGGGGACTTCCGTGAATCCGGCGATGTAGGCATCGGGATCAGCCACGCGCCACCCCGTGTGGGTCACGCCGTCGGGAGACTGGAAGTGGAAGACGGGCCGTGTCGCCGAGTCCATGGTGACCAGGTGATTGATCGGATCATGGTCTCGGTAGGTCAGGAAGACCGGGCCGGTATTGGCGTCGACGGCTCGAACATGTCGCGTTCGATCGTCTTCCTTGTCCGGGCGGGTTCGTTCGTGCTTGCGAATCAGATCGTCGAGGTAGTCCTGTACGCGGCAGCAGCACACGAGGCCGATCTGGCTGTGGCCCGGGATCGCCTGGCGGTACAGGAAGATGCCCGCATCCGAATCCCGGAGCAGCGCCCCTGACTCCAACAGTCGTTTGAAGTTTGTCGTGGCGGTCGCATAGACCGCATCCGTGTGTGGATCGGTTCCTTCCGGCAGGTCGATCTCCGGTCGGATGACATGCAGGAAGTTGTCCGGGTCGTCGCCAGCGAGGACACGGGCCTCGGCGGTGCTCATGACGTCGTAGGGGGGCGAGGCGATGGCCGCAGCCCGGTTGTACGGTGGGTGTATGGCCTCGAAAGCCTTGACTCTGAGCATCTTGCGCGACTCCGGATGAAGAGCTGTCGGGGATGCGGATTCTATCAGGCTGCTGTCGGGTTCCGCACGGAATCGGCCCCCCGCCTGGGGGCCTGTCAAGGGCTCTCGAGCGGGCAGGGGGGGCCGGTTGTAGGGCCTGTGCGGAGGTGGGGGGTGGTTCCGGCTGTCGTTTCGGTGCTCATGCTGCTGATTCATGAGCGGGGCTGACCCGGCTGGAGGTTGTTGTCGATAGCCAGCCCGAGGACGGGTTTCCACCGGCCGCGACGCGGCGCCTCGTCCACTCCTGGTCTTGCCCCAATCTCGTCATTTGCTAACACGGAGTTTCCCTGACATGACTATTCGCGCTCACAGCCGCAAGGCATTTACGCTGATCGAGATCCTGATCGTCGTGGTGATTCTCGGAATCCTCGCGGCCGTCGTGATTCCCCAGTTCACCAACGCTGCTGACGACGCCAACAATTCGAGCGTTCGGACCCAGTTGCAGACCCTTCGCAGCCAGATCGAGCTCTATCGGGCTGAGAACGGCTCCGATCCCGGTCTTGCCGCGACTGGCTGGACTGACATGATCAATGGCGGCTACCTGCCTGGGCCCCCGAAGAACCCGATTACCGGTAGTTCTGACTTTGGGGCGGCTGCTGGTAACGGTTGGCGTTTCGAGGCACTGCAGATCAACCCGGCCAACAACAACTGGTCCGCTGGTGGTACCAACTTCGTCCTGGTCGCCAACAAGGCTGACGGCAGCGTCTACAACGATTACGCGGACACGCCGTGACGGCACTGATTTCTGACTCGGGCCTGAAGCCAAGGATCGAGCCATATCCCGAGACTGACTGAGCAGGCGGGCGACGGTGAAGGACTCACCGCCGCCCGCTCTCTTTTTTCCCGGGCGGTTGAAGCCACTGATTCTCGGACGCGCCAAGCCAGAAGGAACGGAACCTCCGGATCTGACTGGGGCGGCCTGGAAATCGGGCCGATGGACTCACGTGCGGAAGATGCCGCTGATTGTTCCTCCACCCCTCCATGGAGACCTCCTGTGCGCAAGGACACCTACCTGAACGTCGTCTTGACCGTTATTGCCGTGCTCCTGACGGTTGATGTCTGGACGCGAGTGGCCCAGCAGCCCTTCCCGGGCGAGACCGCCGTCGCCCAGAGTCGCAGCCAGCCCAATCGTGCTGGTGGACGGACCCCGGCCCCGACTGGTGTGTCGGCTATCGGACGTGAGGCCATTCAGCAGCGGGACAAGATGATCCAGCAACTGACCCAGATTCGCGAACAGTTCGTCGCCCTCCGTGGATTGTTGGAGAGCGGGGGCATCGCGGTGAAGGTCTCCGATGGATCCACCACGACCCGGGGGAATACCACCCGCCGTCGGTGAATGCCATGAACCTCGTCTCTCGACACCATCCTGCCCGTGCGTACACCCTCATCGAACTGCTGATGGTGATCGCGCTTCTTGGAATCGCCGCGGCGCTCCTGGTTCCCCAGATGATGGGGCTGGGACGCCTGGAGACCTCGTCGGCCGTGCGCCGGTTGATCGCGGATATCACGTTCGCGCAGTCCGAGGCGCTGGCTGCCCAGGAGTACCGTCGGATCCACTTCTTCGATGATGGAACCGGCTACTGCCTGCTCTGCGTGAGCGATTCGAACTTCAACGAGGCGTACGACCCCGGGACGGCGGAGTACGTGTCGGATCCCAGCGGCGCCGTGCGTGGGCTGGGCTACTACATCGTGAGCTACCTCGAGGATCAGCGATTCGACACGGTCTCGGTCTCGGAAGTGGACCTTGATGATGGTGGCCGATCGCTGACCTTTGATTCGCTCGGAGGCACCGTTGAGTCGCCAGGGACACCTGCCGGCGAAGGGCGGATCGTCCTGACCGGGCATGACGCGGAATACGAAGTGACGATCGCTCCCGTGACCGGCAAGGTCTCGGTGCTGCGGATCGATGGATAACCGGTGACCTGGGAAGACGGAAGATGCGGAAGTTTCTCGAGAGATTCAAGGATGGTGTCGGATGCGTGGGCATCGAGTTCACGGATCGCATGGTTCGCCTGCTGCAGGTGAGATCATGGCGTGGGCATCTCGATGTGGCCGGCGTCTCCGAGCAGGCCATGCCGCGATCATCCGAGCCCGGCGCGGACATGGAGGCGCTGGTGGCCCAGTTGCGATCTGCCGTCATCGTCGGCGGATTCGTCGGGCGGCGATGCACCGTGTCGCTGCCCCGGACGGATATCCAGTTGTACACCACGCGGCTACCGGACATGCCCGAGGACGAACTGGCCGAGGCGATTCGCTGGGAAGCGGCCGACCGGCTGTCCCTGGATCGATCTGCGATCGAAGCGGATTACATTCGAACCGGCGCCGTGGGTGAGGGTGGTCGCCAGGAAGTGCTCATCGCCGCAACGGCGACCGAGGTCGTCTCGCGGCGTCTTGACGCCGTGATGGCCGCGGGCCTTCGTCCCATGGCCGTGGATACGCATTTCGGTGCGGTCGCCAGGTTGTTCAGTCGGCACCATCGACGGGAAGCCGACCAGGACTCCGTTCGAGCCGTTGTTGAAGTCGGTGATCTCTCGACAACGGTCATCGTCCTGCATGGCGAACGAATTGCCTTGTGTCGATCGCTGGACATCGGTGGACACCACCTGGATGCCCGCGTGGCCGAACACCTGGGATTGGAACTGGATGCGGCAACCGATCTTCGTCATGTCCGGCTGTGTCATGGTGATGGCCACCAGGGCACGGGGGTGGACCCGGCGACGGACCGGGCGGTTCATGAATCCGTCCGACCGCTCCTGGAAGAACTGTCCCGTGATGTCCTCATGTGCCTGCGGTACTACGGCGTCACCTTCAAGGGACGCCGCCCGGATCGACTCATGCTGACTGGTGCGCATGCCCGTGAGCCCGGCCTGGCCGGTGCCATCGGGCAACGGTGTGCCATGCCGGTCGAGCTGGATGATGAGCGTGGAACGCTGGATCGACTTGATGCCAGCCTGTCTTCGGCTCGTCCACGAGCCTGCAGCCCGGCGGCCGCATGGGCCGTTGCTGCTGGCCTGAGCATTCGCAGCCTGGCCGCCCGCAAGTCGCGGCGGATGCCGAATCGACTGGAGCGTGCCGCATGAGCGGTGTCATGATTGATCTCATGCCGGCTGACGTTCGTCGCCGAACCCTGGCGGGCCAGCGACTCCGACGGTTCATCGCGATCGGTGTCGTGACCATCGGGACGCTGGTTGCGTTCGCGACGCATTCCCAACTGCGACGAGATCGACTCGATGAGACGCTTGTCGCCTCCGAGGCCCGGGCGGCCCAGGCCCTGGAACTGGAACGACAGGCGGATGAAATGGGTGTTGCGCGGGCCGAGATCGAGTCCTACATGCAGGCCTACGACCGAGTCGCGCTGCCGATGCGGATGGACGCGCTCATGGGTCGGATTGTCGAAGCACTTCCGCCCAGTGCCACGCTTGAGCACCTGCTTCTGGAGTACGAGGATGCGCGGACCCACCAGCGTGGCCAGGCGAGTGACCAGCATCCTGACCGGCGAATCGTCGGTGGGATCAGCGGTTTCGCGGTCTCTGATGATGACGTGGCCTGGCTGGTCCAGCGTCTTGACCAGGATGATCCGTTCGAGGATGTCCGTCTCGACTTCACGAGGTCCCGAGAGATCCGTGGTGTTCCGGCCCGGGAGTTTCAACTGACCTTCGCCGTCGATCTGCACGGGCTGTGGGAAATCCATGGGCCCAGGATGACGGCCGCCGGGGAGAACCGACCATGAATCGCCGCAGGCTTGAACAGGGATACCTGGTATTGCTCGGCGTCGTCGTGCTCGTGGCCGTATTCGGTTTCATCTGGCCCAACTACCGACGCGCGGCGGTTGCTGCCAGCCAGATCGAGTCCCTGGAGGGCAAGATCGGGAGCCTGGAAGACGCCCGCGAGTTGTTGCAGGAACAGTCTGATGCCGTGCAGCGCCTGGAGTCGATCCAGCAGTCGCGGTGTCGACGCATTCCGGCGAGCGCCAAGGTGGCCGAACTGGTCCGGGCACTCTCGTTGGAAGTGGATGGTGTCCGCGTGGCGGACCAGACCTTCACGGTCAGTGGTCGACGCGACAACGTTGATGGAGATAACCGGTTCGAGGGCCTCTCGATGGTCGTTGAACTGGACGCGAGTTTCGAACGAATCTGTTCGGTGATCGATCGATGCGAGGCCCTGGACCACCTGGTCCGGGTGACCGGGCTGGACATTGCCGTGAAGCGTCAGGACGCGGACACGGGTCGGCTCCAGGCCAGCGTCTCGATTGATGCGATTCACCAGGCGGGCGAGGGAGATACACCATGATGTCAAAGACCTGGTTGGCGCTGCGGCGCCTGTCACTTCAACTGACTGCCGATCGTCGTCGGTTCGGCATTTTCTGCGTGCTGCTGGCGGTTGGCATGCTGTTCTGGACGCGTCTCATCGTGATCCAGGACATGCCACGCGTCGCCATGGCGGATCCCGCGGAATCTGCCGCGACAACGTCCGAGAACATCCCGGCGTCGGTCAAGGCAACCGTCAAGCGTGTCATGCACGTGGCGGAAGGTCCGATACGGAATCCATTCCTGGCTAATCCGCATTACTACCCGCTTGAGGAAGGGATCGCGAAAAGTCCGGACGAAGACTCAAAGTCCGACGTCCGCCATGCCGACATCGTCCGGAGTGCCTTGATGGAACATCGACTCGAGGCCGTCATGGGATCGGTCGCTGTCGTGAGCGGCCAGACGTATCGAGTCGGCATGCCCATCCAGGACATCAGTGGGGGGGATCTGCAGATCAATCTCGCGGAAGTGCGAGAGCGATCGGCTGTGATCCGGTGCGGGGATGTGCAGTACGTGCTGCGCCTTGATTGAGCCCTGGTCGGACGTGGGACGGGAGGCGGGAGACGGTCCATGACCGCTGAGGTAAGGGCACTGCCCCTCATGTTGAAGAAGATGTTCATTGGATTCCTGTGCATCGCGCTCCTCTCGAGCGTGGCCGGTACGCAGGAGGTCCAGGATGACCCCAACCGGCCCGCTGACCAACTGGTCCCAGGTGATGCCGAGATCCAGCCCCCGGCTGATGAGATCGACATGGCTGGCGACGATGGACAGGGGGACGGGTCCAGTGTCACGATGACCAAGTTCGGGAGGGTCGACCTGGCCGTCCAGGATGCGGATCTGACGAAGATTCTCGAGATGCTGGCCATCCAGTCCCGCAAGAACATCATCGCGGGCCGTGATGTCGCTGCCTCGGTATCAGCCAATCTCTATGACGTGACGTTCGAGGAAGCACTCGATTCCGTTCTCCGGGTGAACGGGTATGGCTACATCGAGGAAGGCAACTTCATCTACGTCCATCCGATCGATGAGATCGAGCAGATCAAGGCAGCGGCCAAGCGGGTCGAGACGCGGATCTTCGATCTCTACAACATCTCCGCGGCCGATGCGGATGCGGTGATCGCACCACTGCTCAGCAGTGTTGGACAGAGCGTGCCGATGGGGACCGTGGATGACTCGTTCAATCCCGATGACACCAACAACGGTTCGGACTCCTGGGCCTTCTCGGCCCGGTTGATCGTCTCGGACTACCCGGAGGTGCTCGAGGAGATCGCGGCCATCGTCAAGAGCATGGATGTCTCCCCGACACAGGTCCTGGTCGAGGGCACGATTCTCACCACCAAGGTGGACGAGTCCAATGCCTGGGGTGTCGATTGGAGCATCATCAGCAGCATCAACTTCACGGATGTCCTGGGTGGTCCGCTGCAGGTCGTCAACGACCTGGTCGGCGGCGATATTCCCACGACCAACGCGCTGGGCTCGGTGAGCAATGTCGGCAAGACCGGCACCGAGGGCGGCTTCAAGTTCGGTGTCATCAAGGATCACTTCTCGCTGTTCCTTCGAGCCCTGGACGAGGTGGCGGATGCCACCGTGATCGCTCGGCCGAAGGTCATGTGCCTGAATCGCCAGAAGGCGGAGATCCTCGTCGGTCGACGAGTCGCGTACCTGTCGACCACGCAGACCGAGACCTCCACGACCCAGACCGTGGAATACCTGGACACCGGTATCCACCTGGTGTTCCGACCGTTCATCTCGCCGGACAACATGATCCGGATGGAACTCTACCCACGGCTGTCCGACTACCAGATCCGGCAGTTGGCGGACTTCAACGGCAACGTGATCGACGTGCCCGATGAGATCACCTCCGAGGTCTTCGCCAATGTCCGCGTCCGTGATGGCGAGACATTGGTACTCGGCGGCCTGTTCCGCGAGTCCACCGTGATCAAGCGGGACCAGGTCCCGTTGCTCGGTGATATTCCGATTGCGGGCATCGCGTTCACGGGCCAGGAAGACAGCATCGTCCGCGAGGAGATCATCTTCATGTTGACGCCCTCGGTGGTCCGGGACGAGACCCTCTGGGAAGCCGGTCGAGACAGCCTTGAGATTCTCGATGCGGTCCGGGTTGGCGCTCGATCGGGTCTGCTGCCCTTCAGCCAGACGCGGATGACGTCCAACTACAACCGTGATGCGCTGGAAGCCTATCGCAACGGCGAACTGGACCTGGCGCTGTTCTATGCGAACAACTCCCTGCGGCTGGACTCGATGCAGCCGGAAATGCACCGCCTGCGGTCGACCTTCGCTTCCGAATCGACGGACGAGGCGTGGGAGCGGGGCCTGCACCAGCGCATTCTCGATCGCGAGATGGAGTTTGTTCCTGCTGATGAAATGAACCCGGCGCCGACACCGGACTTCGACACCGATGAGGCGCCATCCCAGCAGACGTCGCAGGCATCACCCGCGGCCAAGCACACGCCTTCCAACGAACTCCCCGCGGATCCGTTCGAGCACGCCGCCCGGACGCTCAATGACAGCCTGGCTGGTGCCGCATTCGGTGGCGTCAACCAGGAGACCGATGAGCCCGAGGCCGTCGCGACGGCCGACACCGAGGTCGTCGAGGAGTGAAAGGACTGAACATGCCCGTGATGCTACGACTCGCCATATGTCTCGCGATCGTTGCCCCGCTGCTGGCGGGGTGTGGTGTCTCCCAGCGAGGCAAGGAGATGCGGGAGCAGGCCTATTCACGGATGGACCGGGTCAATGCCGGCCTGTTGAACGAGCAGGCAACCACGGCATTCGAGACCGGTCAACTCGACAAGGCCATGGACCTGGCGGACCAGGCGGTGGATCGGTTTCCCAAGGGCCCGGCTCATCACGTACTGCGTGGCCGCATCCTGATGGAACGCGATCGCCTGGCCGAAGCCGAGCGGTCCCTGCGCGAGGCCATCGAGCTGGACGAAGAGCAGGCCAACGCCCACTACTTCCTGGGAATCGTCTTCGAACGGTTGTCGCGGGATGACCTGGCGCACGAGCATTTCAGCACGGCAAGTGAACTGGAACCGGATCGGTTGCAGTTCCTGACGGCATCGATCGAATCCCTGATGGCCCAGGGCAAGCTGAACGAGGCCGAGGGCATGATCGACGGCCGATTCGATGACTTCGAGCACAATGCGGCGCTGCACCACCTGCATGGTCAGATCATGGTGATGCGTGGCGATGGTCAGCAGGCGGTCTCGTCGTACGAGATGGCGAGTCTCCTGGCGCCGGATGATCCGGATCTGCTGGGTGAACTGGCACGATTGCGACATCGTGAGAATGACCCGGCGGGTGTCCTCGCCTGCCTGGATGAATTGCGCCGTCTGCACGGACAGGTCCCCGGGTTGGATCTCCAACTCCTGGAAGCTCGCGCCTACAGCGAGATGGGGCGGCAGGCTGATGCCCGCATCGCCTACCAGCGGGTGGTCGACGCCCATCCTGATCGATTGGCCTGCTGGCGCGAATTCGGCCTCTTTGCCTGGCATATCGAGGACTGGCGGTCCGTGGGCCGCTGTGGACGTCGTCTCGAGGCTGCAGGCGACAACAGTGTCCGCACCCGCCTCTTTCTGGCGGTCGCCGCCCGCGAGGATGGTGACCTGGATGGCGCCCGGAGCACGCTCCAGGGCATCCTGGTGGACCAGCCCGATAACACCATGGCCAGCACGCTCCTCGCGGGGGTCTGTCTGCGCCAGGGTGATTCTTCGGCAGCGAAAAAAGCATGGCAAGTCGTGGTCAAGTCGGGTCCCTCGGGCGCCGATGAGACGCGAGTGACGGGAGTCCTGGGCACGCGCCCATAACTGAACCCTCTCCCGACATTCCGTTCTCGAGCGACCCATGAAGACCCTCCTCACCATGGCACTCGGGAGCTTCCTCCTCGCGGTCGTGATTGCCGTCATGGCAGTCCTGATGGTCTCGGGGTGGGGGCGTCTCCCGATTGATCGAGCAGACTGGACGATGCTAGCCGTCGGACTCGGCGCATCGGTCTGGGCCCTGTTGCTGGTCGGTTGTCTGCTGACCGCTCGAGTCTGCGAAGCCGTTTCAACCTACGCCGACCGCCTCGGGGCATCCGAGCCCTCCGCGCTGCCGCGGACCCCGATCTGGATGCGATCACTGATGCGTGCCCTGTCGCGGGTGCAGCAGACGGTGCAGCAGCGGGAGTCCACCTGGCGGACCCGGGTCCGCGACCTGGAGATTCGCGAACGGATCGCTGATGCCGATCGAGCCCGGGCGGAATCCGTCCTGGGCGTGATGCGTGAGGCGGTCATCGTGACCAATGCCTTCGATGAGATCGTCTATGCGAACGAAGCAGCCGGACACCTGCTGAAGTTCGATGCCGGTGACTCGGCGCGACGCGCCCTGGGCGACGTCGTCGCAGACACCGGCTTGTGCCGTCTCATCAGCGAGACCCGCGAGGCCTCCTGCGGACTGCGGCAGATCGACCACGTGATCGAGGGTGGCGACGAGCCGGTGTGCTGCGTGGCCATGCTCTCGACGCTCAAGGACTCCACTGACGAGGTCTCGTCGGTCGTGACCGTCCTGCATGACATGACCCGGGAGCGCGAGATCGCCCAGCTCAAGAGCGAGTTCGTCTCCAAGGCCAGCCATGAACTGCGGACCCCGTTGTCCTCGGTGCAGGCCTATGTCGAGATGCTCGTAGACGGCGAAGCCGATGACGAGGCGTCCCGGCAGGAGTTCTACGGCATCATCCAGGCCGAGACGGAGCGCCTGAGTCGTCTCGTTGACAACATGCTGAACATCAGCCGGATCGAGGCCGGGATCGTCCGGGTCGATCGGGATGCCGTCGACTTCGAGGGCCTGATCGACCGCGCCGTCCAGACGCTGGAACCGCAGGCCCGCGAGAAGCGGATCTCGATCCACCGTGAACTGGCCCCCGTCGACCTGCATGCGGTCGGGGATGTCGACATGCTCTACCAGGTCGTCGTCAATCTCGTCTCCAATGCCATCAAGTACACCCCCGAGGGTGGGCGAGTCACGATTTCCGCCGACTCGGATCACCTGGAGCGATGCGTGCACGTGTCCGTCGCGGATACCGGTCTCGGTGTGCCGCCGGATGACGTCGACCGCATCTTCGAGAAGTTCTACCGCATCGAAAACTACAAGCGTGTCGCGAAGGGAACCGGCCTGGGTCTGAACCTGTGCCGACAGATCATCGAGACGCTTCATGGTGGCCAGATCGGCCTGGAGTCCCGGCTTGGGCTGGGGTCCCGGTTCTGGTTCACCGTTCCCATGAGCCTGGAGTCCGAGCGCGAGCCGGAGGCAAAGGCCGTTGCTGCCTAGGAGCCCCAACATGTCCGCCCGAATTCTCGTCGTTGATGACGAGTCCCACATCCTGCACGTGCTCACGCTGAAGCTTCAGAAAGCCGGCTACGAAGTCATTACGGCCGGCGATGGTGAAGAAGGTCTGCACGTCGCGCTCGCCGAGTCGCCCGACCTGATCATCACTGATCTGCAGATGCCCTACATGACCGGTGTCGACCTGTGCCGCGCCCTGGCCGGGCGTCCCGGGACGGCGGCCGTTCCGGTCATCATCCTGACCGCCCGTGGTTATGCCCTCTCCGAGGAAGACCTCGGCATCGGGAACATCCGGGAGGTCGTGAGCAAACCATTCAGTCCGCGACTGCTCATCCAGATGGTGCAGTCACTCCTGGAGGCCGGTTCGACCACGCGAAAGGCCAAGGCCGCATGAGTATTCTTTCAACCATCAGGACCCGGGCCCAGGTGACGACGCTCGAGCAACGGCTGCGTGAAATCGGCCTGGTGCTCATGCAGTGTGACCGAGACGGGTCGTGCACGCCACGCCGGTCCGCCCGCCGGGACTGGTTGGCTGATCTCGTTCACCGGTCACCGCTGGTGACTCGTGGGCTGCAGTCTGCCGTCGAGCGGTGGAATGCGGAGGATCAACCGCTGCCCTTCGAAGCGGTTCCCGGACTGTGGCTGGCGCCGATTCCGTTGCAGGAACGACGCGAACGCACCGGCTACGTGATCGCCGCGATCCCGACCCGGGAACTGGCGGCGGCCGAGCAGCTCAGCGCCATGTGCCAGGCGGCCCGCCTGGATGTGCCGATGGCCCGTCGGATGCTGGAGGGTCTGAACCCGCCAGCGGCGTCCGAGGTGACTCGACTGGCGGCGATGTTCCGCTTCAACTGGCACGACCAGCAGGTCATCGATTCCCACAGCAGCACGTTGGAGGGGGTCGGCCGGGAGTTGGGCGAGTCCTACGAGGAAATCAACCTTCTCTATACGATCATCCAGGGCATGACGGTGGTGGAGCGGCCAGATCGCTTCATCGCCTTCGCCTGCGAGGAACTGCTCCACACGCTTCCCTATAGATGGATCGCCGCCTGGGTCCACCCCCGCGGATCGTCCGGTTCACCGGAACTGATCGTGGCGGGAACGCCGGGGCGGGCGTCATCGGTCATCGAGACGGCTGCGGCCACGCTGGCCGATGTGCTGGATGCCGGCAGTTCCTGCGTGGTGGATGGTCATCCCGGGGCCGGGGCGATCCTGTCCGACCTGGGTGCGGCAGCCATGGCCCATCCCATCAGTCGTGATGGCCGGGTCCATGGCATGCTCGTGGCTGGCGACAAGGAAGGAACCGACTCGGCGGCTTCGTCCGTCGACATGAAGCTGCTGGGGGCGGCGGCCAGTCACATGGCGATCTTCCTGGAGAACGCCGGGCTGTACGAGGATCTCAACGCCATGTTCCTGGGCACGCTGGAGGCGCTGACCGCCTCGATCGATGCCAAGGATCGGTACACGTGTGGTCACTCTCGCCGTGTCGCGTTGCTGACGCGACAGCTCGCCCATGCGGCGGGCCTGGACGAGGCCACCGTGGCCCGCATGCACATTGCCGGACTGGTCCACGACGTGGGCAAGATCGGGGTTTCCGAGCAGGTGCTGTGCAAGCCTGGTGACCTGACCGAAGAGGAATATGCGCTGATCCGGGAGCATCCGCTGATCGGGTACCGCATCCTCCGCGACATTCCACGCTTCGAGGACATCCTTGATGGCGTGCTGCATCACCATGAGCGATGGGATGGTTCCGGCTATCCCGAGGGCCTGGCGGGAGATGACATTCCGCTGGTCGCTCGCCTGATCGCGCTGGCGGATGCCTTCGACGCGATGTGTTCCACCCGAACCTACCGCTCGGCCATGGGGTGCGAGGCGGTACTGGAGGAACTGGCCAGGGGTGCCGGTCAACAGTTCGATCCCGAACTGGTGCCGTTGTTCCTGGGCCTCGACTTCACGGCGTACCACCGCATGGTGGATGGACACCAGGTGGTGGACGATCGTGACATTGCTACTGGCTGCACGACCGAGGATTCCAAATCATGAAGATGGAATGGGAACAGCACAAGCGAGGTGCCGTGATGCACCTGTCCGGGGAACTCACGATCGACGATGCCGAGTCCATGCGGCGACGGTGTCGCCAGTGGATCGACGGTGCGGACACCGGCCTGGTCGTCGAGTGCAGTGCACTGGAACGGCTGGACTCGGCGGGCCTCGACGCGATGTTGTGGCTCCAGGAGGAGCTGGATCGTTGTGGTCTGCCGATGCGGATCGCCGACCTGTGTGGTCAGCCCGAGATCGCGATCCGGCTGACGCGGCTGGATCGCCGCTTCCAGGTGAGTGAGTCGGTGGAAGCCGCGGCTCGCCAGATCGGTGGCGCGCGGTGGGGAGGGCAGGCGGCATGACCAGTGGACGCATCAGCGCCGTGGAAGCAATGCCTCGTCTCCCGCTGGGTGAGATGATGCTGCAGCGTGGCTTGATTTCCAAGGACGACCTGGATCGCGCCCTGGAGCATCAGCTCCAGAGTGGCCACCAGAAGTTGCTTGGTGAGGTTCTCCAGCAACTGGGTCTGGTGTCGGAGTCCGACGTCCTGGATGTCATTGCCGAGGGGTATGGCGTGCCATTCGTCGAGGGCGTGGCCCGCGTGGCGGATCCACGATCCCTGGACGCCCTGCCTCGCGAGTTCATCGAGGAGCACCGGGTGCTGCCCCTGTTCCTGGTCCGCAACACGCTGACGGTTGCGGTCTCCGAGCCGGCCAACCTCTACCTGGTCGAGGAGATCGCGCGGATTTCCGGCTACGACGTGAAGATCGCCGCGGCAACCTGTTCCGACATCGAGTCGGCGCTGCGCTCCTATCTGCCGGCGGCGAATGTCTTCGTGATTGACGACATCTACGAGGACATCGATGAGCAGGACTTCAGCATCATCGAGCGGCAGGTCACCGAGATCGCCGACCTGGAAGAGGTCGCCGGTCATGGTCCGGTCGTCAAGTTGGTGAACTACATCATCTTCACGGCGGTACAGGAGCGGGCCTCTGACATTCATATCGAGCCCGATCACCAGCGACTTCGAGTCCGCTATCGCGTCGATGGGCGTCTCTACGAGAAACTGTCGCCGCCGTACAAGATGCATGCGGCGATCGCCAGTCGCGTGAAGATCATGAGCAACCTGGACATCTCGGAGCGTCGTGTTCCGCAGGATGGCGACTTCAACGTGATGCTCGAGGGCCGGCCGATCGACCTTCGTGTGTCGACGATGCCGGGCAAGTATGGCGAGACGATCGTCATCCGGATCATCGACAGCCAGAACAACCGCCTGTCGATGGATCAGTTGGGCTTCAGTGGTGAAACCCTGGAGGCCTGGCAACAGGTGGTCGAGCAGCCCAATGGTGTCGTGCTCGTGACGGGACCGACCGGCTCGGGAAAATCAACAACGCTCTACTCGGTACTCTCGATGGTGAACTCGCAGGAGATCAACATCTCCACGATCGAGGATCCCATCGAGGCCAAGATCCCCGGTATCAACCAGGCCCAGGTGAACGATCGCGCGGGTTTCACGTTCTCCCGTGCCCTGCGATCGATGCTGCGCCAGGATCCGGATGTCCTGATGGTGGGCGAGATCCGCGATGGTGAGACGGCGGGGATCGTCACCCAGGCCGCCTTGACCGGTCACCTGGTCTTCTCCACGTTGCACACCAATGATTCCGTGAGTGCCATCACCCGGTTGGGCAACCTGGGACTCGAGGATTACCTGATTGCCGCGACGCTTCGAGGCGTCCTGGCCCAGCGACTGGTCCGGAAGGTCTGCCCACATTGCAAGGAGCCATGGACGCCGGATGCCCGGATCGCCGAGGCCATGACGCGGTCCGGTTGCCAGTGGGACACGCTCTACCGCGGCGCGGGCTGTGGCCGATGTAGACAGACGGGCTTCGCCGGGCGAATCGGCATCTTTGAACTTCTCGTTCCCGATGCGACCGCACTCGATGCGATTGCGTCGGGGACGACATTGCAGGAACTCCGGGCCCTCGTGGAGGGACGAGGGTTTCGGAGCCTGCGACATGACGGCCTTGAAAAGGTCTGTCATGGATTGACGACACCAGAGGAAGTACTTTCCGCGACGAGCCTGTCATGACTGCAGTGACCACCTATGCCTATCGTGCTCGCAACCAGGACGGCCAGGCCGTCTCCGGAACGCTGAGCGCCGAGACACCGGAGCAGGCGGCATCGCAGTTGCGAGTCGATGGCCTGGTCATCACCGGTCTGCGCGATGCGTCGGCCACGGCGCAGGTGGAGGCGGATGTCCTGGTGGTGAAGGCCCGGCAGCGGGCTCGCCGGGTCCGTCGTGGCGATGTCGTGGCCATGTGCCAGGAACTGGGAGTCATGCTCGAGACGGGTGTGACACTTTCAGAGGCCTTGTCGGCGGTGACCGCACAGGCCAAGCGACCGGAGTTTCGGGCGATCCTGGCGGACATCACGGACGAAGTCTGTGGGGGCATGCCATTCTCCGAGGCATTGGCTCGTCGGCCGCGGTTGTTTCCGCAGGTCATGACCAGCCTGGTTCGGGCCTCGGAGGCGTCCGGCACCATGTCCGGGATGCTCCTTCGCATCGCGGATTACCTGGGGGCGGAGGAGAAGACCCGTCGCCAGGTTCGCGGGGCCCTGGTCTACCCGGCGTTCATGTTCGGTACCGGTGCCGTTGTCGTGTTGTTCATGATGGTCTTCATCCTGCCGCGATTCGCGAAGGTCTACGAAATGCGTGCGGCCAGCCTGCCGGGGCCGACTCGAGTCCTGATGGGTCTTGGTGATTTCGTGAGCACGCAGTGGGCGATCTACCTTCCGGTGCTGGGTGCTGTGGCCCTCGTGATGACGCTCTGGCAACGGAGTGAGCATGGTGGCTGGGTACGTGACTGGTTGAAGCTGCATGCCTGGGGGCTTCGCGATGTCTTTCGCAATCTCTACCTGACGCGGGCATCACGGACGATGTCAACATTGCTCGCGGCGGGAGTCAATCTGCTGGATGTGATCGCGATCTGCCGATCGATCACGGGGAATCGCGTCTTCAACCGCGTCTGGAGCGGCATGGAGCAGCAGGTGCGCGATGGCCTGCCGTTGAGCCGGGCGTTCATGGAGTCTGCGGAGATGCCGCCCAACGTCGCGTCGATGGTCACTGCTGGTGAACGCAGCGGCCAGCTTCCGGAGGTCATGGAGAAGATCGCGGTGTTCTCCGAGGAGCGGTTGGAGTCCTCGGTCAAGAAGGCGACGACGATGATCGAACCGATCATGATCATCGGCATGGGTCTGCTGGTCGGCGCGGTGGCCCTGGCGCTGCTGCTGCCGATCTTCAAGATGAGTGGCGTCGTCGGCGGTTGAACCGAGTCCATGGGTCGCCGAACGGCTGTCCATATATAAGGATTGATTCCCGCCCCCGCGTTCACCTGGACGCGGGGGCGGTTCGTTCAGGCCACCTGGTAGTGAGGTGGACAGGGGAGGTGCTGCAGACCCTCGTATTCACGCTCCCGGTGGAAGTCCATCCAGAGATGCAGGGCGGACCGGATCTCGGAAGACGTCTCGGCCGTCCGGACAGCCTCTTTCAAGGGCTTCACGTGGCCCATGCTCTTGGCATACCGGGCAATGCCGCTGCGAAGGCGATGGAGCGCCATACGCTCATTCTGGTGTTCCAGCACGAGATCCAGGTGCCGCTCGATGATCTGCAGCTTCTCAAGCATGGTGGGTTCCGGCAGATCAATCCCATCCACCAGCTTGGCCTTGATCGCGCGGAACATCCATGGCGTTCGCAGTGAGCCTCGGGCGATCATGACACCGTCGCAGCGGGTCAGATCCACCATGTCCTGGGCATCCTGGGCCGTCTTGATGTCGCCATTGCCGATCACGGGGATGGCATCAACCGCGTCCACGACATCGGCGATGCCCTCGTGGCGGACCTCGCCCTTGAAGAACATCCGGGTGGTGCGACCATGAACGGTAATGGCCGCGATGCCGACCTGTTCCAACCCACGAGCCAGTTCCGGCCCGACGATGCAGTCGTCGTCCCACCCCAGGCGGATCTTGGCCGTGACCGGCACACCCGTGCGAGGGGTCACGGTCTCGACAATCTTCTCGGCCAGTCGGATGGTTGAATCCGGATCACACAACAGCAGGCTGCCGCCATTCTTCTTGGCCACCTTGTCGACCGGGCAACCCATGTTGATGTCCACGATCACCGCACCGTGATCAACCGCCCAGAGCGCCGCCTCGGGAAGCGGGTCCTGCGAATTCCCGTAGAGCTGCATGCACAAGGGCGAGTCGGTTTCGCAGGTCGCGGCCAACTGCATGGCCCGGGGACACTCCCGGAGGATCGAGTGGCAATTGAGCAGGTCCGTGCTGGCCAGACCCACGCCACCCAACTCCCGGCACAGGAGCCGGAAGGGGAGGTCGGTATGCCCGGCCATGGGGGCCAGGAGGGCCGGGGAATCGAGTTGGACATTGCCAATCCGGAACATCCCCAGAGTCTAGCGGCCCCCGTTCACGGCCCGCCAAACTGGCAGAGAAGCGATCCAGAAGCCCCCGGGAAGGCCGATTGAAGCGGCCTGAACAGGCCTCAGGGGCCCAAGAACAGGGGTCTGGCCACGCCCGGACTGGCACCGGGCTTGCTTCCTAAGAAGGAAGACATGGCCCCAGGAGGCCATCTGGAACTGAATCAAGCCGGCCCGGACGAGCCCATCGAGGCCCCGAGCCGGAGAAGGAGAACGCAATGTCCAAGATCATTGGAATCGACCTGGGCACCACCAACTCCTGTGTCGCCGTCATGGAAGGCGACCAACCCAAGGTGCTCATCAACACCTCCGGAAACCGGACCACGCCGTCGGTCGTGGCTTTTACCGACAAGGGTGATCGCCTCGTGGGCCAACCCGCCCGCCACCAGCAGGTGACCAACCCCACCAACACCATCTACTCCATCAAGCGTTTCATGGGACGGCGCCACAACGAGGTGCAGTCCGAGGAGACGCAGGTTCCCTACACCGTCGTTGGAAGCGGAGACGACCTGGTCAAGGTCGAGGCCGGTGGCAAGCAGTCCACCCCCTCCGAGATCTCCGCCGTGATCCTCCGCGATCTCAAGCAGATCGCCGAGGAGTACCTGGGCGAGCAGGTGGACAAGGCCGTCATCACGGTTCCCGCCTACTTCAACGATGCCCAGCGACAGGCGACGAAGGACGCTGGTGAGATCGCCGGCCTCACGGTCGAGCGGATCATCAACGAGCCGACAGCCGCCGCGCTGGCCTACGGCCTGGAGAAGAAGACCAATACCAAGATCGCGGTCTTCGACCTCGGCGGTGGTACGTTTGATATCTCCATCCTCGACATCGGCGATGGTGTCTTCGAAGTACTCGCCACCAATGGCGATGGCCACCTCGGTGGTGATGACTTCGACCAGGTCCTCATCGACGAGATCGCCGAGGAGTTCCGCAAGACCGACGGCATCGACGTCCGCCAGGACCAGATGGCCCTGCAGCGGCTCAAGGAAGCGGCCGAGAAGGCCAAGTGCGAGCTCTCCCAGCAACTGGAGACGACCGTCAACCTGCCGTTCATCACCGCCGATGCCTCTGGTCCCAAGCACCTGCAGGTGAAGATCACGCGGGCCCGCTTCGAGGAACTCGCAGCCAACCTGTTCCAGCGGCTCATGGAGCCCTGCAAGACCGCCCTGACCGATGCCAAGCTCTCCGCCACCGGCGTTTCCGACGTCGTGATGGTCGGTGGCTCCACCCGCATCCCCAAGGTGCAGGAGATCGCCAAGGAGATCTTCGGAACCGCCGAGTTGGACAAGTCCATCAACCCCGACGAGGTCGTCGCCATCGGCGCGGCCATCCAGGGTGGTGTTCTCCAGGGCGACGTCAAGGACGTGCTGCTGCTGGACGTGACCCCGCTGAGCCTGGGTGTCGAGACCCTCGGTGGACTGATGACCCGGTTGATCGAGAAGAACACCACGATCCCCACGTCGAAGAAGGAAACCTTCTCGACCGCGGCGGACAGCCAGACTTCCGTGACCATTCACGTGCTGCAGGGTGAACGCGAGTTCGCTCGTGACAACCGCACGCTGGGCCAGTTCGACCTGACGGACATCCCCCCGGCACCACGCGGCATGCCGCAGATCGAGGTCGAGTTCGGTATCGACGCCAACGGCATCCTGAATGTCTCGGCGACCGACAAGACCACGGGCAAGACCCAGAACATCCAGATCACCGGCTCCAGCGGTCTCTCCAAGGACGAGATCGAGTCGATGAAGCAGGATGCCGAGCAGCACGCCGGCGAGGACAAGGCCAAGCGTGAACTCATCGAGGTCAAGAACCAGGCTGAGCAGATCGTCTACGCGACTCGCAAGCAGCTGGAAGAGCACGGCGACAAGGTCTCGGCCGAGGTCCGCTCCAGCATCGAAGCCGATATCGCCAACCTCGAGGACAAGCTCAAGGGTGACGACAAGGCCGCGATCGAAGCAGCCGTGAAGAAGCTCACCGAGGGTGCTACCGAACTGGGCAAGGCGGTCTACGAGTCCGCTGCCGCCGAGGCTCCGGCCGATGGCGCCGCCGAGTCCGCGGACGCCCCGGACGGCAACGATGACGTCATCGATGCCGAGTACGAGGTCAAGGACGACCAGAACTAGATCTCCCAGCACCCCCTCGGGGGTGCGTATTCTCCCTCCTCTGCCACGCCCCGCGACCCCCTTGGTCGCGGGGCGTGGCACATCCCGGGCTCACCATTGGCTCCTCGTTCGGCGGACCCTACAATCAGGGCCTGTACAGACAGGAGTCCATATGACCACCGCACCGTCCCAGCCCAATACGTGTTTCCCCTCCGAGGCGGCCATCGGGCCCGATCGGATCTCGGCCCTTCGCACGGAGTTCGACTCGAACCCCAGGTGGAGCCTGAACCAGAACGCCATCACCCAGGTCGGCGTGGATGACGTGGCCCTGAACCGGGGCGTGGTGTCCTCAACCGATTACACCTTCTCGACGCTCCTGGATGACTGGAAGGTCACCAACCAGAAGCAGTCCGGACGGTGCTGGATGTTCGCGGCCCTGAACCTGTTCAGAGCCAGCGCCATGAAGGCCATGAACCTGAAGCAGTTCGAGTTCAGCCAGAACTACACGCTGTTCTGGGACAAGTTCGAGCGGGCGAACTGGTTCCTGGAGTCGATCATCGAGACCGGTGACCGGGATATCGACGACCGGACGGTCGCCTTCCTGCTGGACCGACCCTTGGACGACGGGGGCCAGTGGAACATGTTCGTGAACCTGGTCCGCAAGCACGGACTGGTTCCCAAGGCGATGATGCCCGAGGCCCAGTCCTCCTCGGCCACCATGCGGATGAACTCGATCCTGGTCTGGTACCTGCGCTGCTTTGCGAAGGACCTCCGGGATGCCATGGGTGGGGGCGCATCCGCGGAAGCCGCCCGGGAGTTGAAGGACAAGCAACTGGCCGTGATCTGGCGGGTCCTGTGCATGCACCTGGGCACACCGCCGAAGGAATTCATGTGGCAGTGGAATGACAAGGATCGGAAGTTCCATCGGGATGGCCTGATGACTCCGCAGGCCTTCGCCCAGAAGTACGTCTCGATCGATCTTGATGACTTCGTCTGCCTCGTCCATGACCCTCGGCCCAGCAGTCCCATCGGACGGACGTTCACCGTCGAGTACCTGGGCAACGTCGTCGGCGGCGAACCGGTGAAGTACCTGAACATCGACGTGGAAGACATGAAGACGATCGCGGCGAACGTCCTCCAGGACGGCGAGCCCGTGTGGTTCGGATGTGACGTGGGCAAGATGTTCCGTCGTGACATCGGAATCTGGGACTCCGGTCTCTATGACTACGAGGCCCTCTACGACGCTCCGTTGACCCTGGAGAAGGCCGACCGCCTGCTGTATCACCAGTCGCTGATGACACACGCCATGCTCTTCACCGGCGTGGATGTCCATTCCGATGGCATCCGGAAATGGCGGGTCGAGAACTCCTGGGGCGAGGACCGGGTTGGTCGCAAGGGCTTCCAGGTGATGAACGACAACTGGTTCGGCCAGTACGTCCTGGAGATCGCCGCCCACCGCAATCGCCTTCCGGAGAACCTGCAGGCCGCCGCGGCCGAGGACCCGATCGTGCTGGCACCCTGGGATCCCATGGGCTCATTGGCCTGAAAACGGCCCCAGGGCCCCTGGAAGGTCCTTGAAGTGGGTCTGGATTGGTACATAATGGATTGCGGGGATCCGACAGGGGGTTGGACGCGGATCCAAGAGGGTTCGGAGAGAGTAGACCCAATCCGGGGTAGAGGAGTGGCTTCGTGATTCACCGTCGATATCTGCGCCGTGGCGGCCCCATCGTCGCCTGCCTGTCCGCTTGTGCCATGAGCCTGACCAGTACGGCTTCAGCCCAGGTCCCCATGCCCGATCCGGCGGACTACGAGGGACTTCGGATCGTGGAAGTGGACGTGCCCGATGGCGCGATCCTGCAACTGCTCCTGGACGAAGGTCTTCGCAGCCTCGCCTGCACGCCCACCCCGGGTGAGTCCCCCTGGCTCGTCGACGAGGATGCCGAGAACTTCCTGGAGAGCCTTGGCCTGGAGCAGAAGGAACTCATCGCGGATCTGCCCGAGTTCATTACTCGTCGCAATGCCGAACGGACCGCTGTCCGGGCAACCCGTGGCATCGACTTCTATGCCGACTTCCGAACGCTCGATGAAATGAATGCACAGATGGACCAGATGCTGGCGGATCATCCCGATCTCGTCACGCCAATCGTGGTCGGTACCAGCCACCAGGGTCGCCCGATCCGTGGCGTGGTGATCCGATCAGGTGCGGACAATGGTCGGCCAGCAGTCCTGTTCAATGGTTGCCAGCACGCCCGCGAGTGGATCTCTCCCATGACGACGATCTACATCGCCGACACGCTGCTGGATCAGCAGGCCACCAATCCGAATATCGCCTCCATGCTGGAACGCCTGGAGGTCATCGTGATTCCCGTCGTCAATCCGGACGGGTACCTCTATACCTACACCTCCGGTGGCGATCGGTACTGGCGAAAGAACCGTCGTGACAATTCCGGAAGCTGCGATGGTGTCGACCTCAACCGCAACTGGGGCGCCGACTGGAACGGCGGCCAGAGCACCAGCAACGATCCGTGCAGTGATGTCTATGTCGGCCCTGGATCAATGTCCGAGCCGGAGGTCAGTGACCTGGGCAACTACATGCAGAACCATGGCAATATCCGGGCCCAGATCGATTTCCATGCCTACTCACAGTTGATCCTCGAGCCGCGTGGGTATACGACGGCCCCGCCACCAGACTACGACGAACTGCACGGGCTGGGTGTCGACATGGCCCAGGCGATCCTCGCGTACAGCGGAGAGAACTACGTCGCGGGCAATGCGTGCAACATCCTGTACTGCGCCAGCGGCACGATGATCGACTGGCCCTACGAGACCTATGGCGCCCTGGCGTACACGACCGAACTGCGCCCGAGCTCGGGCGGATTCGATGGCTTTGATCCGCCCCCGAGCGAGATCCAGCCGTGTGCCGAGGAGAACTTCGAGGCGATCCTGGTGATGATGGAGCACGTCCTGACCACCATGTCCATCGAACTGCCCTCCGGTGCGCCCAGCGTGGTCTCCAACAGCGAATCGACGACCTTCTCGGTCCGCATCCTGGCCCAGGGCGAGACCCCGCTTCCAGGCACCGCCCGGCTGTTCTGGCGTGCCGACAGCGGCAGCTTCAATGCGGTGGACATGAACTGGCTGGGCGGCGAGAACTACGAGGCCATCCTGCCGGCCTTCGACTGTGACTCCTCGCCGGAGTACTACATGGTCGTGGACGGCGATCTTGGTGGACAGGCTCGACTTCCGGTCGCCGCACCCGCCGAGGTCTTCAGCGCTGTTCCGGTATCGGATCTGCAGGTCGTCTTCGATGACAACTGCGAGACGGACGCGGGCTGGACGACCTCCGGTACCGCTTCGGACGGCGGGTGGGACCTTGGCATCCCCGTCGGCGGTGGTGATCGTGGTGATGCCCCCAATGATGCGCCTGGTGACAGCGATGGCAGCACCTCGTGCTGGCAGACCGACAACGTGGACGGCAACTCGGATGTCGACAACGGCACCGTCACCCTGACGTCGCCGGTGCTTGATGCGTCCGCGGGTGGCATGGTCCTGTCGTACTGGCGTTGGTTCTCCAATGTCGCCGGCGGCGCGCCGAACGAAGACGTCTTCACCGTTGAAGTCTCCGACGATGGCGGCGCCAACTGGATCGTGCTGGAAGTCGTCGGCCCGACCGGCCAGGAGGCCTCCGGTGGCTGGTACTTCGTCGAGTTCGAACTCGACCAGGTCGCGGGACTGTCGCCCAGCAACGCGTTCCGGGTTCAATTCACGGCCGAGGACATCAATGCCGGTTCCGTCGTGGAAGCGGCCGTCGATGGCATCAGCCTCACCCGGACCGAATGCGTGGACGAGAACGACTGCCCCGGTGACGTCGTGGGTGACGATGGCGTGGTCAATGTCGAGGACGTCCTGGGCATCCTGGCCGTCTTCGGTACCGACAACCCGGACTTCGACATCGATGGCAGCGGCCTGGTGGATGTCAACGACATCCTGATCGTGATCGCCGCGTGGGGCAACTGCTGAGCGTAGCGGTCACCGGTCAACTCGATTCGACGTACACTCGGGCACGAGGAGATTTCCCATGCCCAATCGTCGTGGTCCTGACCGTCGTCGTGTTCTTGCTGCCGGAGCCGCTGCGGCGGTCACAGCGCCGTGGTTGATGACCCGGTCCGGCCTGGCCGGAACCTCCACGTCAGCCAACGAGACCATCGGTGTCGGCGTGATCGGCCTGGGCATCCGCGGCCGACGCATGATGACGCAGTTGATGAACCGGGATGACGTCCGGATCGTGGGCGTCAGTGAAGTGGCGGGCCCGCGCCTGCTGGCGGCCATGCAGGCCGTCGAGGCCCAGGACGGCGAACCCTGCGCGGGATACCTGGACTACGAGGATCTCCTGGACCGTGATGACATCGATGCGGTCGTGGTCGCGACCCAGGACCATGCCCATGCCCGGCCATCCGTGCTGGCGGCCCGCAAGGGCATCGACGTGTACTGCGAGAAGCCGCTGACCCTGACCATCGCCGAGGGGCGGGCCATCTGTGATGCGGTGCGGGATGGCAAGGCCGTCTTCCAGACGGGTTCGCAGCAACGCAGTGAATACGGCGGCAAGTTCCGGGTCGCGTGTGAACACATTCGCAATGGTCGAATCGGGAAACTCCAGTCGGTGGACATCGGCGTCGGAGATCCGCCCACGCCGTGTGACCTGCCGGACGAGGACACCCCGGCCGGTTACGACTGGGAACGATGGCTGGGTTCGGCGCCGCAACGCAAGTTCAACGCGGAACTCTGCCCGGTCGGCGTGCATGGCCACTACCCGCGGTGGCGACAGTACGGGGAGTACGGCAATGGCTACCTCGCCGACATGGGCGCCCATCACTACGACATCGCGCAATGGGCCATGGATACCGACGGCACCGGCCCCGTCCGGATCCTGCCCCCGGACCTGGTCGACGGACAGATGCCCAAGCGTGGCCTGGTGGTCGAATATGACAACGGCGTCATCGTCAAGCACGGCGGTCGGAGCGGTTGCACGTTTACCGGTACCGATGGAACGATCTACGTTGACCGTGGGGCCCTGGAAGCCTCGGACGAGGCGATCCTGAAGGACCCGGCCGCGGTCGGTGACCTGTCACTGCCGGAAACAGGCGGGCACATGAAGAACTGGATCGACTGCATTCGCTCGCGTCGCAAGCCCATCTGCCACGAGGAGGTCGGGCACCGCACGGCGTCCGTGTGCCAGTTGGTCGTGATCGGGTACGAGGTCGGCCAGCCGCTGACCTGGGATCCGGTGAAGGAACGGTTCACCGGCGATCATGCGGACGAAGCCAATGCCAAGCGGTCACGCGAAGCACGCGGCCAGTGGGGCATTCCCTCCGCGTGATGGTGTGCGTCTCAGGCGCCCAGGGCCAGGTCGATGATCCCGGCCAGGCCAAGCACGCATGAGACGATCCCGTTGATCGTGAAGAAGGTCAGGGCCATGCGCGATGTTCCCCATCGGCGCACGGTCAATTGCTCGATGATCAACAGCACGCAGGCCGCGATCGCCGCGGCCAGGAAGACCAGGCCCAGTCGTGGGTCGACGACCCAGGTCAGGATGAGCGCGGCACCGGCCAGCACATGGAGCAGACGACTGAACCACAGGCCGCCCTGGACGCCGAAACGGGCCGGGATGCTGTGCAGTCGTTCACGGCGGTCGATGTCGATGTCCTGCAGGGCATAGATGATGTCGAATCCCGCCACCCAGCACAGCACCATCCCGGCAAGCAACCACAACGCGGCGTTCTCAAGCAGTGACTCGGGACGAACCGCCAGGGCCGCGGCCAACGGACTGAAGGCCAGCGAGGCCCCGAGCCACAGGTGGCAGGTCCAGGTCGCTCGCTTCATCAGGGGATAGGCACACAACCAGGCAAGTACCGGGAGACCCAGGGCCAGCGGCCACCAGTTCCCGGACACCAGCAGGAACAACAGGCAGATGATCATGAAGGCCAGGCCGGAGACCAGCAGCCCGCTCAGTACGGCGCGCGGTGGTGTGGCGCCAGAGGGAATCGCCCGCCCGGCGGTACGGGGGTTGCGCGCATCAATGTCACGGTCGAACCAGCGGTTGGCCAGCATGGCCGCGGTCCGGGCCGCCACCATCGCGGCGATCACCAGGACCAGGTCGATCAGCAGTTGCTGACCGCTCACCTGCCTCGCGGGATCAGGTGGCCAGGCCGCCAGGAAGAGACCCAGCAGGGCGAACGGCAGGGCGAAGACGCTGTGGGCCAGCTTGATGTCCCGGGCGAGGACAAGCGTGGTGCCGAGAAGGGAGGTCCGTACTGGGGCCGCTGACGTGGTCACCCCCGTATCCTAGGGCAGGCCTTCGATCCAGCGGGTACCCTGCCCATCCCATGGCCAAGGCAAAGAACGCGATTTCACCCACGCGGTCCGAGAACTATCCGGAGTGGTACCAGCAGGTCGTCCGTGCAGCGGACCTGGCGGAGTCCTCCCCGGTTCGCGGCTGCATGGTCATCAAGCCCTGGGGCTGCGCCCTGTGGGAGAACATGCAGGGTGTCCTCGATGGCATGTTCAAGGCCACCGGGCACAAGAATGCCTACTTCCCCCTGTTCATTCCCAAGCGGTTCCTGGAAAAGGAAGCGGAGCACGTCGACGGATTCGCCAAGGAGTGTGCCGTCGTCACGCATCACCGCCTGGAGGCTGGACCGGATGGGGGCCTGGTCCCCGCGGGTGAACTGGATGAGCCCCTGGTCGTTCGACCCACGTCGGAGACGATCATCGGCGATGCCTTCTCGCGTTGGGTCGAGTCCTACCGGGACCTGCCGCTGCTGATCAACCAGTGGGCCAACGTCGTCCGCTGGGAAATGCGGACCCGGCTGTTCCTGCGAACCGCGGAGTTCCTCTGGCAGGAAGGTCACACGGTTCACGCGACCTCGGAAGAGGCTCGCGAGCACACCATCCGGATGCTGAACGTCTATGCCGACTTCGCCCGCGACACGATGGCGCTGCCCGTGATCACCGGCGAGAAGACTGCGGCGGAACGATTCCCCGGTGCCGTGGAGACCTTCTGCATCGAAGGCATGATGCAGGATCGCAAGGCACTGCAGGCCGGCACCTCGCACTTCCTGGGGCAGAACTTCTCGCGTGCCCAGGAGATCCAGTTCCTCGATGAGAACGGCGAGCGACAACACGCCTGGACCACGTCCTGGGGTGTGTCCACCCGGCTCATCGGCGCGCTGATCATGACCCATGCCGATGACGACGGCCTGATCCTGCCCCCGCGGCTGGCGCCGGTGCACGTGGTCATCATGCCCATCACGTTCAAGTCGGATGAGCCGGAGAAGATCATCAACTACTGCCACAAGCTGGCGGATGACCTCCGCGTGCTGGACTTCCATGGTCGTCACCTGGAGATCGAGATCGATGATCGCGATGTCCGTGGTGGAGAGAAGAACTGGTCGTGGGTCAAGAAGGGTGTTCCGATCCGGATCGAGGTCGGGCCGCGCGACATGGCGGACGATGCCCTGTTCACGGCGCGACGCGATCGCCCGGCCAAGGACAAGGAAAGCATCCCGCGGGCGACCTTCCTGTCCGAGGTCACCACCATGCTGGATGAGATCCAGCAGAACCTGTTCGACCGCGCCCTGGCGTTCCGCGAGGAACACACGCACGAGATCGATACCGAATCAGACTTCCGTGACTTCTTCGAGTCGCCCGCGGGTGAACCGGTGCCGATTCATGGCGGCTTCGCCCTGACGCATTTCAATGGTGATGAGGCGGTCGAGGAGAAGATCAAGAACGAAATGGGCGTCACCGTGCGCTGCATCCCGATGGAGGATGGAACGCCGGGCACCTGTCCCTTCAGTGGTGAGCCAAGCGACAAGCGCGTGGTCTGGGCCAAGTCCTACTAGGTCACCCTGTCCTCGTGGTCCGGCTGATTATGGGCTGCCGAACTTCCTTCAAGGCCGTCGTGGACCCCCTCCGATAGGGCCTGTTCGAGGATTGTTTTCGCCGGGTGGGAAATCGGTGGGAACAGTTGGGAATGGGTCGCTGAGGAGGTAGTCTGACATCATGGAGATCGGTGGGCCATACCCGTTCCGGGCGGCTGCTGCGTACCAGGTTGGTCGGAGCGCACACCCCGGACCCGTTCAGACGAGCGCGACGCGCCCGGTCCAGGTGGCCGAGCCGACGCGGTCGGTCAATACCCCTGCGGCCATCAACCGACTGGTCGCTGCTCGCGTTCCCGGTGGCATGGACTTCGACACCGCCGCGTTGACACCGGTGCGGCAGGGTGATGCCTTCCAGTTGTACTCGCGGGCCGCGGATCGCATCGAGGCGGCCACCGGCGTGCAGCGCGGACGGCTTGTCGATATCCGCTGCTGATCGGCTACGACGCCGGGTGCATCGTCACCATCAACAGATCAAGTGGTTCCGTCATCTCGATGGTGAAGGGCATGCGGTCTGCCGGCAGCAGGACGGTATCGCCTCGCGACAGGCTCGTGACAGCGCCCTCGGCATCGAGTTGACCATTGCCGCCAAGCACCATGAACGCCTGCGGGCGACCGAGATCGGGAACGTCCAGCATGCCGGTTGACAACGCTTCGACGCGGTCGATCTTGAAGTGCTTGACGTCGACGAAGCAGGTGGTGCGGCGGTCGCCGTCGGTATCCGACGGGGGGGCTGGTTGCTGAACCGGCCGGCCGGAGAAGTCGATGCAGGCCAGGGCCGGCTCGACGTGCAACTCCCGCCCGGTTCGTCCCCAGTCCCATACCCGGAACGTCGTGTCGCTTGGCGTCTGGACCTCCGCGACCAGCACACCGGCGCCCAGGGCATGACAGGTTCCACTGGGCAGGTAGATGCATTCGCCGGGCACGGCGGGAATGGCAACCAGGTGATCAACGACGGAACCATCCTCGATGGCGGAGGCGAAGGTCTCGCGGTCGACGCCGGGTTTCAGCCCGGCGTAGATCAGGCTGCCGGGTTCGGCATCCAGGATGAACCATGCTTCGGACTTGAGATGGTCCTCGGGATGCGCCGCCACCCACTCGGCATCCGGGTGAACCTGTACCGACAGGTTGTCATTGGCATCGAGATACTTCAGCAGGAGCGGGAAACCGCCCTCGGTGGAACGTGGCGTCGTCCCCAGCAGCGCCTCGGCATCACGCGTGAGCACATCACGCAGGGTCAGGCCGTCCAGGGAACCTCCCGTGATCCGCGATCGCCCGTCCTCGATGGCATCGGGCAGGTCGGCCAGTTCCCAGGACTCGCCGATGGCTTCGCCCTCGGGCAGGTGCTTGCCCAGTCCGGACAAGGTGCGACCACCCCAGACCTTGGGCTTGAGGATCGGTGAAAACCGCATGGGGGGCAGTGGCATGGGGGCTCCCGGGATTGGGCTGGTTGGTGAGTTGGAATCGAGATTCCCGGTGGTAGCATAGAAGGTAGACCCCACCAGGGAGAGGCCCCATGCGTTGCCCCATCTCACTCCTCGCCGCCACCCTGCTCGCAAGCATGTCAGCGGCGTCCACGGACACTCGCATCTCCATGCCGTTGCCCCCGGGCTTCTCGGCCCAGGTGCCGGCTGCCGGGGTCTCTGCGATTTCGGCGAGCATGACGGCCCAGGTCACGAGCCGGGCACCGGATACGACGCTGTACGAGGAGGGGCTCGATGCCCTCGAACGCTACGCCGCCCGCAGCGGACGGACCCACAGTCACTACCTGCCCAGTGGATACGTCTCGGCCGGGACCTTCCGTGTCGGGTTCTCCGGGCAGTACTACTCGTCCTACGAGGGACCGCTCTGGGGTGGATGGTGGGGGAGTCCCATCTTCGTGAACAACTACTTCTGCAAGCCGACGCACCAGGCCGGCCCCCGACCACGGTGGTACGGACCGGGCTTCGGTGTCTGCGGCGTTGGCGCGTACAACGCGGTCGGCGTGGCTGGGTTCTGATTCCCCGGCCATCGTCCACGAGCCCCCCGGGGCGTTGATCTACATCTGCATGCCGGTGATCTTCACGGAGAAGACCACCTTGTCGTTGACGACGCCCTGGGCATTACAGGAGAAGCGGCGACGCTGGAACTTGTGTTCCTTGGCCAGCAGGAACAGGGTGTCACCCGGGACGACCTGCCCACGGAAGACCGCCTTGTCGCAGCGGGTAAAGCCGAGAAATGCAGGTTCCTGCGTGCGGTACTGGTACAGGATGCTCGAGAGCTGGGCCGCGGCTTCGATCATCAGCACGGCCGGCAGGAGCGGGCGGCCGGGAATATGACCCGGGACCCAGAACTCGTCGTCGCGGACGTGCTTCACTCCGAGCGCCATGGTGGCGCCTTCGTCGATGTGGATCACGTGATCCAGGTGGCGCATGTCGCCACGCTGGGGATTGCGCTTGGCGACCTCATCGGACGCGAGGAAGACCGCATCGTGATCGAACTTGGAGATGTCGAAGAGCAGATTGTCAGCCATCGCGTCGGGTGCCCTGCCGGGTGAGGGGGGTGAGCATGGTCCATGATCGCATCCACCCGTGCCAGGGTGTTGCCAGGACGGAATGAACACACGCCGTTACCCCGTCCAGTCGGGGCAGCGGCGTGTGAATCCACGGCCATGGGCGGCCATGGCCTCAACTGGTCAGGGCCCCGCTCCGGTCTGCGGGGAAATCAGGGCGTCGGGGAATCGCGGACTTCCAGGACCTCTTTACGGACGTCCTGGGCGATGTTCTTGATGTCCTGCATGGCCTTCCGGACGCGGGTACCAGCGGCCTTGTTTCCACCGCGAGTCTTGTCCACGTCGTCCTGGATGTCTGCGATGACTCTCTTCATTTTCTCGAAGGATTCCATCTGTGCCTCTCCGGCCTCTGCCGGCTATCGAATTCCCGGCCAGGCTCCCGACGCCGGGATCTCTGGCCCTCAGACCTCGGACTCTTGCCAGACCTTATCGGCCAGCGAGCCGTAATACTGCGATATCGGGCGGAAAATGGACGGATCGAACGATTTGAGAGGGCTCCTTGACCCCCTCTCAGGGGCAAAAAAACGGCGGTCATCCGCCTGCAAAGGGCCGTAAACCCAGATCGATCGGAAGCTTCCATCGCATGGGGTCCGAAGACCTGTTTTTTTGTCTCTCAGACGTGGAGGGCGGCCGATTCGACCGGCCGATCCGCGTATCTCGCCCGGACCGGCTCGACCACATCACGGATGAACGCGTCCACCTGGCTGACGCTGCGACCGATGTAGCGGCTTGGATCCAGGAGGGCTTCGAGGTCCACGCCTGCGATGAGGGGGTCGCCCTGCAGCCGCTCGATGAGGTCATTGGGGGCACCCTCGGACTTCACCCGGCGGGCAGCCTCCTGGGCATGGCCGCGGATGGCCTCGTGGACGTCCTGGCGGTCGCCACCCTGCCGGACCGCTTCCATCATGATTTCCTCGCTGGCCATGAAGGGCAGCTCGGCGTCCAACTGGGCCTTGATGGTCTCCGGGTAGACCACGAGCCCGCTGAGCACATCCCGCATGATGTCCAGGCAGCCATCGAGGGCCAGGAAGGACTCCGGCAGTACCAGGCGGCGGTTGGCAGAGTCATCGAGGGTCCGCTCGAACCACTGGACCGCGGCGGTCTGCAAGGGGCTTGAGGCCACGCTCATCACGTATCTCGCCATCCCGCAGGCCCGCTCGCATCGCATCGGGTTCCGCTTGTAGGGCATGGCGGAGGAGCCGATCTGCTGGGCACCGAAGGGTTCCTCGATCTCCTTGCGATTGGCCAGCAGACGGATATCGGTGGCACACTTGTGAACCGCCGCCGCCAGCACCGCGAGGCTGCCGGTGACCTGGGCATCAACCAGGCGGGGATAGGTCTGGCCGGTGACGGGGAGCCGGTGATCCTCCGACCATCCGGACTTCTGGGTCACCAGCCGGTCCAACTCCTCGACCTTCTGTTCATCACCGTCAAACAAGGCCAGGAACGACGCCTGCGTGCCGGTCGCCCCTCGCACGCCGCGGAATCGAAGATTCGATCGACGGTGCTCCAGGTCCTCCAGTGCCAGCCAGAAATCCTGGGCCCAGTTCACGGCCCGGCGTCCGACGGTCACCGGTTGAGCCGGTTGGTAATGGGTGAAGCCCAGCGTCGGGAGCGACTTCCACTCCTGGGCGAAATCCCCGAGGGCCATGACGAGGGCCGCGGTCTTGGCCTCCAGCAGGGCCAGGGCATCTCGCAGGATCAGCAACTCGGCATTGCAGTTGACGAACTGGCTTGTCGCACCAAGGTGGATGATGCCGCGGGCCTCGGGGGCGACCTCGCCCAGTACGTGGACGTGGGCCATGACGTCGTGCCGCAACCGTTTCTCATGGGCGGCGGCCGATTCGTAGTCGATGTCATCGAGATGGTTCCGAAGGGCCTCGACCTGGGACTCGGTGATGTCCAGGCCCAGTTCCATCTGGGATTCAGCCAGGGCGAGCCAGAGTCGGCGCCAGGTCCCGAACCGGTGTCCGTCGGACCACAGCCGCTGCATGGCCTCTGAGGCATACCGCGTCTCAAGCGGGGATCGGTAGCGGTCGAAGTCGTCCGGCACGGGTGCTGAGCACCTCCTGTTGCAGGAATCCGAGGACTGCAGAACGCGGCATCTTACCGCGCCCCGTCGTCGCGAGCGCCTGGAGGAGTAGGATGATCCCATGGCCGCGAGATTCACCTCCACGTCGGTACCGCTGGGGCTGCATGGGAGCCATTGGCGTGACTGGCTTCGATCCCTGGGCGGCACCCTGGGACACCTGGCGGCCTGGGTCGGACTGTACATCGGGGGGTGCGTGGCCCTGGCCGGCCTCCTGCTGCAGTCCTCCGTTCCGCTGCTGGCAGTCGCCGTGGCCATCCCGGCCGCCATGGGAACCTACCTCATCGATCGGGCCCGACCCTTGCCGGGTCGTGTTGATCCCGCCGATGCCATCGCGCATGCCGACCGGGCCGCCCTGATGATCCGGTCCGGTGGTTTCATCCGCTTCGCCGCTGTCGTGCTCCTGGCCCTGGCCATGGTCCTGGCCATGACGATCTCTCCATTGGTCGTGCTGGTGATCATCGGCGCCCCCATCGGGGTGCTGGTCTACAGCCATCGCGGCACGCTCGGCCGGCCGAAGGACCGACTCATCATCAAGAACGCCTTCGTCGCCGTGAGCATCGTGACCCTGGTACTGGTCCTGGTGGCGGCCGGACATCAACCGGGCGCCGTCGCAGTCGTGGGGAGTTTCCTGCTGCTGCACATCTTCGTGGACGCGATGCTCTGCGATCTCGACGATCGACATGCGGATTCGCGTTTCGGTACGCGGACGATTCCCAACACCATTGGCGTGGCCGCCACCTGGCGCATCGCCATCCTGGTCAACCTGTTTGCCGCGGGTCTGTTGCTCGTTGCCGCATGGCTGAGCGTGCTGGCCTGGCCGCCGGCGATCCTGCTTGGCCTGTCGACACTGGCGGCCACCGTGGTGCTCTCGACGCTTCCGGTGTCACGCACCAAGGACCTGGTTGATCTCAAGTTGCCCGTCGCCGTACTGGTGGGCTGGATCGCGGTGTCATTGGCTGGCGTCGCCTGAGCCCGTCCCGATCCGTCGTTCCGTTCCGGCCCGGATCCGGGCGATGTTCCCGCGGTGTTTCCACACCACCAGCGCCGCCAACAGGACCGAGATGATGATGGGCGCCAGTGGCAGGCCGACGTCTTCGGCCAGGGTCAGGGTGGCCACCTCTCGTCGGGCGTGCATGAACTGCAGGACCACGACCACCACGATGGGGATGCAGATGGCGGCGATCACGCTGGCCAGTGACACCATCCGGAACAGGACGACGAGCAGCGCCCAGATGATGAAGGCGGCGCCCACCGCGATGGTCATGACGGGCCACATGGCCAGCAGGGCGCCAAAGGTCGTCGCCACACCCTTGCCACCACCACCGCGGAGGAAGAGTGAGTACATGTGTCCCAGCAGGGCCGCGAACCCGACCGCAAGCCACAACCACCATTGCCCCGGGACGGCGAAGATGTCCTTCCCGTAGAGCCCGGTGAGGATTCCCGCGATGGCGACCGGGACCGCGCCCTTGGCCATGTCCAGGAAGAAGCACAGCAGTCCCCATCGCCGCCCGAGGACGCGGCCGACGTTGGTCGCGCCGATGTTCTTCGATCCCTGGGTGCGGATGTCGACACCGTGCAGGCGTCCGATGAAGACCCCGAAGGGAATCGAACCCAGCAGGTAGCCGCCGATGATGCACCCGATCCAGGTCCACGTCATGTCGTCTCTCCTCGGGTCGGTTGCCGGGCGATCATGGCCGCGAGATAGATCAGCATCAACACGGCCATCATGGAAGTCATCATCTGGTACCCGTCGAAGGCGGCGCCCGATGCCCACGCCACCAGCACGAAGGCGGCGCCGAGCAGGACGGGATCGCCGGCGCGACCCAGCAGGCGGCACCACGCCATGACCATCGGGATGACCAGCAGCAGCAGTCCGATCACACCGGTGCTGGCCAGGACCTGCAGGTACATCGAGTGCGGATTGAGATGTTGTTGGCTGACGGGAATGCCGGCGGCCGCCGCCTCGGGTGGACTCAGCCACCAGGAGGCATCCAGTTCGCTGGACAGCCCGCCGCCACCGGTGCCGATGATCGGGTTCGCGCGGAAGACCTGCGTTGCCGCTTCCCAGACCAGCAGGCGATAGCCCACCGGCGTGCGATGCCAGCCACCCAGTTCCATCTCGTAGTGCGCGTCACCGGCGGACGCATCGGTCTCGACCAGTGCGGTTTCCACCCGGGCCCGGATCGGGTTCGTGAACTGACCCGAGAGCAGCACGATGTCCAGCAGGACAACACCCGCGACGGCGACGGTCGCCAGGCCGCCGAGCGCCGCCACGCGTCGGCGCGCCGGTGGCACGAGGAGTACCGTCGTCAGGACGAGAAGTGTTCCGGCGATCGCGAGGCTCACCCACGGACCGCGGCTGCCGGTGAGCACCAGGCCCACGACGATCACGATGAGTCCCGCGGCGATTGCGGCACCTCGTCGGCCACGCCAGTGCAGGACGCCCGACAGGAGCCAGGTGGCCGCCGTGACGAGAAAGGCGCCGGCAAGAATCGGTTGCATGGCCGCGTCGGCTCGACCCTGGATATCGACGGTGAACCCGGGAAGGCCGAGGACCTGTCCCAGTTGGAACAACACGATCACACCACAGCCCATGACGAAGGCGCCGATGATCACGTGGTAGTGACCCAGGACCGGCCAGAGCAGGGGAAGCAACAACAGCATGCGCAGGACCCGGGACTCCTCGACGCCGAAGGCCGGCGATGGACTCCACAGCAGGCTCAGGCCGAACCACGCCGGCCAGGCGAGGATCAGCCAGGTGAGTGGATCCCGCCAGAAGGGATGGAAGCACCGGTGGATCTTCGGCAGTCGAAGCAGCGTGTAGACCGCCAGCGCGATGAGGATCACATCCTTGGCGATGGGCACCATGCCCAGCGGCAGGACGAAGGCGAAGGCACCAGCCAGCGCCACGTGCACCCGGTGACCAAGTGGATCCGCGGAGCGGGCCAGGGCCACGGCCGCCCGCAGGGTGGTGGGGGGTCCCGTTCCGGCAGGCACGCTGTCTTCGGCGGTTGCGATGAGGGGTCTCCCGGGTGGCAAGTATACGGAGGACATCGGCCGGCGGCGTCCAGCCGGGTGCCATGGTCCAGCCGCACGCCGCGATCAACCGGATCCGATGGTGTGCCCGGGCCGGCCGCCGGTATGGTGTCCGTCCATGCGGCCTGATGAAACCGTCATCCGGGAGCTCAAGGGCCACGGGGCACGAGCCGTTCGACTGCTCCAGCGGGCGGACGGTTCGACGCACACGGTGAAGTCCTGGGTGCTGACGCCCTGGTTCATCACCAAGTGTCTCATGGGCATCGCCCAACCGTGGAGGCACTGGCGCGGAAGCCGTCGGCTGCAGCGCGCCGGTCTTCCCACGCCGCCGGTCGAGTCCATTCGCATCGGTTGGCTGCATGGTCGCCCTGTTCTTCTCCTGTCCATGCCATTCATCGAAGGACGAACGGCGCTGGAGCGACTCCAGGGCGAGACCGAGCCGGACGATGCCCGCGTGGCGGAAGCACTGGGCCGGATGGTGGTCACGCTCGCGGAGGCCGGGCTGCGACACCGGGACTTCAAGTTGAGCAATGTCGTTTTGGAATCGCCCGGGGACACGGTGTGGCTGATCGACCCGGTGGGCGTCGTGCGATGCCGTGATCGGGTTCACGCCATGGCGTGCATGCTTGATCGCCTGGAGATCGAGGGACGCTCCGGCCTGGTCGCGTTGCCGGTGGCGCTGCGACTGGCGGTCAGTCGCACGGCGCTGCGGCTGGTTGACCGTCCGACGCGGCAAGCAGTGCTGCAGCAGCTGCGTGCACATCGCCGACGGTGATGCGATCGATGTGACAGACTCGCGTGCACCGATCGGCCAGCATGGACTCGGGAAGGAATGGTTCCGCCAGCAGCCGGTGTTCGACGACACCTGGCAGAACGGTCCAGCGATGGTCGGTTGGACCGAACAGGCTGACGATCGGTGTTCCGACGGCCGCGGCGATGTGGCGGGGCCCCGTGTCGTTCGAGATCACCAGCGAGGCGGCTGCGAGCACGGCCTTGAGCCCACCCAACCCCATGCCCGCGGCGGCCAGGTCGGTGACGGGGCAGGACGTGGCCTCGGCAATCTCACGGACGAGCGCCTGCTCGGCCGGGGCGCCGGTGATGAAGACCCGGACACCATGGTCATGCGCGAGGATGTCGGCCAGGCGAGCGAAGTGTTCGGCGGGCCATCGCTTGTCCACGCGATTCGCGCCCGGGACGAGCACGACGAAGTCTCCGGCGTCGAGGTCGACCGAAACGGCGCGACGATCGGCTTCCGTGACCACGAGCCGAGGTCGACAGGCCTCCGGGCCGGGCACGGGTTGATCGACCAGGGCCGCGGCCAGCGCGACATAGTCTTCCAGGGTGGTGTGAACCTGGCCGTGCTCGGGTGGCGTGATCGCATGCGACAGCAGCAGTCGTCGACCCTGTCGCCGGAACCCGGCACGAATCCGGGCGCCACTGAATCGCGCGACCAGCGCGGATCGCATGCTGTTGGGCAGGAGCACGATCGCCTCGGGGCGGGTTCGGGCAATCCGTCGCCCGGCACGGATCGGACCAAGGCTTCCACCGGGACGGATGTCCACGCACTCGTCGAGATCATCCAGTCCATCCAGCAGTGGCGCCAGGCCGGGTCGTACCGCGGCGGTGATCGTCGCCTCGGGCAGGTGTGACCGCAGCAGGCGCAACGCCGGGGTCGCCATCACGATGTCGCCGACCCAGGTGGGCATCACGACGCAGAGACGACTGGTACGTCGATCCAGGATCATGCGTCGTGTTCCAGGATGTAGGCCGCAGCCTCGGCCAGTGAATCGAAGCGGGCTTCACCCGCGGTGGTGGTTCCGGTCGTGGCGAGTCGAAGCGAGCGACAGCCGGCGGCGATACCCGCTTCGACATCACGCTCCTGGTCACCGACCATCCAACTGCGGGCCAGGTCCAGGTCGTGATCCTCGGCGGCCTGCAGCAGCATGCCGGGCCGCGGCTTGCGGGTGGGGTGATCACCCCGGAAGGCCTCCACGACGCCCTCGGGATGCCATGGCGAGTAGTAATAGGCCAGCACCAGCTGCTGGTCGCCGGTCGCTTCCGCCAGGTGCCGGTTCATCTCGCCATGGACGCTGGCGACATCGGCCTCGGTAAAGACGCCTCGGGCGATGCCGCTCTGGTTGGTGACAACCACCAGGTGAAAGCCCGCCTCCCGGAGGTGCTTCATGGCATCGGCGGCGCCGGCCATCACGGTCACGGCGGATGCGTCACCCAGATCACCATCGTTGTGGATGATCGTGTTGTCACGGTCTAGGAAGACGGCGCGCGGCATGCGGTCTCCTTGCCTGGCTCATCGAGTCATGGCGGTCGGACGGATCACCAGGTCGTTGATGGAGACATGTGACGGGGCATCGACCATCCAGGCGACGGCCTCGGCAATGTCCTCGGGGTGCAGTGGTTCTTCAACAGAGTCGACGAAGGCCCGGACGGCTGTTCGCATCTCATCGTGCGGAATGCTCTCGAGCAGGTCCGTCTTGACGATCCCGGGCTGGACCACGCCCACCCGCAGGTGCCCGCCGCCCTTCGAGGCCCGCTTGGCCAGGTCGACCCGCAGGCAGTCCGCGAAGTGATTCATGGCGGCCTTGGTGGCGCAGTAGACCGCGGCTTCCGGGAAGGTCTGTCGACCGGCAACCGACGAGATCAGCACGATGTCGCCACGCTTCTGCTGCTGCATCAACGGCAGGGCGGCGTGAACGAAGTGCAGCATGCCCGAGAGATTGACATCAACGGTCTGCTTCCAGGTGGACAGGTCCGACTCTTCCAGCGGCGCCAGCGGCATGATGCCCGCGTTGGCCACCAGGATCTGCAGTCCTCCCAGTTCCTGGGTGGCATCCACGGCCCGGGTGACGGCGTCTTCCTCGGTGACGTCGCCGCACACGGCTCGCGCAACGCCGCCGGCATCCGTGATTCCGGAGGTCACGGCATCCAGTTCATCGCGGCGGCGACCGAGCAGGACCACGGGACGGCCGGTGGCCGCGAGGCGTCGTGCCGTGGCCGCACCGATACCGCCACTGGCACCGGTGACCAGGGCAGCGTGGGTGGATTGATCATCGCGTGGGGTCATCGTGTCGCCTGTTCTGATGCCGCGGAGTTCCTGCGGGTATCGTACCGGGATGGCAGACGCCAAGACCACATCACGAAAGCCACCGGCCGAGGACGCCTCCACGCTGGTTGCGGCTCGACGGGAGAAACTCCGCCGCTGGCGTGAAGAGTATGACCTGCAGCCCTACGGCCATCGCGTGGATGACCTGGTTCCGCTGGCGGAGGCGAGAGCAGCCTTCGACGAGGCGGCCGCCGACCAGTGGGATGCCCACGTGGAAGCGGAGACGGCCGACGCCGATGATCCGCGGCCACACGTGCGCGTGGCGGGACGGTGCATCCAGCATCGAGCCATGGGCAAGCTCGTCTTCGTGGTGTTGCGTGACGAGAGCGGCGATCTGCAGATCAGCGTCTCGAAGCAGGATGTCGATGCGACCTCCTTCAAGGTGGCCTCGAAGCTCGACTACGGTGACATCGTGGTCGCCGAGGGCCCGGTGGGTCGAACCAAGCGTGGTGAAATCTGCATCTGGGCGGACGGGTTCGAACTGCACTGCAAGTCACTGGTGCCACCGCCGGAGAAGTTCCACGGGTTGACCGACGTGGAAACGAGGTATCGGCAGCGCTATGTCGACATGTACATGAACCCCGAGGTCATGGACGTGTTCCGACTCCGATCCCGGATCCTCTCCGTGACCCGCCGGTTCATGGATGGCCGGGGCTTCGTCGAGGTCGAGACGCCCATGATGCAGTCCCTCGCGGGTGGCGCCGCGGCCCGCCCGTTCTCGACGCATCACAATGCGCTCGACATCGACCTGTTCATGCGAATCGCCCCGGAGTTGTACCTCAAGCGATTGCTGGTCGGTGGCATGCGTCGCGTGTACGAGATCAATCGCAACTTCCGCAACGAGGGCATCGATCGTCAGCACAACCCCGAGTTCACGATGATGGAGGTCTACGAGGCCTTCGGTGATCTCGAGGGGATGATGGAGCTCCAGGAAGGCCTCTTCCGCACGCTGGCCCAGGAGGTCACCGGTGATGGAAGCACGGTCATCCCGTGGGGTGACCTGGAGATCGACTACGGCGCCGCCTTCGACCGCGTGCGCTACGGCGACCTGTTTACCCGGGGAACCGGGATCGACATGATGGACCAGGAGGCGGTCCGCGCCGCGGCCTCGCACCTGGAGGACGCCGGAAAGATGGACCACTGGCTCCTGGTCGATGCGCTCTTCGAGGAGAAGGGTGAATCGGCACTCGACCCATCACGGCCGACGTTCGTCACGCACTTCCCGGCGGCGTTGTCTCCCCTGACGCGACCGGATCCGGAGAACCCGGACCTGGCGCTGCGTGGTGAGCTGTATCTCGCGGGGATGGAGTTGAGCAACGGCTATACCGAATTGAATGATCCCGACGTCCAGCTCGCGCGGTTTACCGAGCAACTGGCCGGGGCTGATGATGAGGCGAGCACGTTCCGCTCGCTCGACGAGGACTTCGTGAATGCCCTCCGGGTGGGAATGCCGCCCGCGGGTGGACTTGGTGTTGGAATCGATCGCGTGGTCATGCTGATGACCGGGTGCACCAGCATCCGTGACGTGATCCTGTTCCCGCTGCTGCGACCAGAAGGAGGCGACGGTGATGGAGAAGCGTGATCAACGGATGCGTTCCCGCGGACTGATGGCGATGATCGTGACGGCCATCGTGCTGCTGGTCGGCGGTCAGGCGACGGCTGACAAGACCCTCCAGGATGACTGGTATGGAATGGAGCTGGCCGGAATCCAGGTGGGCTGGTCTCATTCGCTCGTCACCGTCAAGGGCGACGAACTGCACAGCCAGATGGACATGGAGATGTCACTCAAGCGTGGTCTCTCCGAGGTCTCGCTGGCCATGAACACCACGTGGGTCGAGACCGTGGCCGGCAAGCCCGTGTCCGTCGCACTGAGCCAGGACATGAGCATGATGAAGAACGTCGCCTCCTGGACGTTCACGCCCGAGGGCATCAAGATCGTGGAGACCAGCGGTGGTCAACCCGTGACCCGACTGGTCCCGCTGCCCGAGGAGAAGTGGCTGACTCCGTATGCGGCCTTCCAGTACTTCATCAAGCGGGTCGAAGCGGGTGACAAGAAGATCGAAGTCGTGACGATGTCGCCGGAGGTCGGTCCGAAGCCCGTGAAGATGGTCTACACCTGGCTGGGTGAGGAGAAGATCACGATCAAGGGCAAGGAGATTCCCACGACCATGTGGAACCAGGTCAACGAGGCGATGCCGACGATCTCGTCCAAGAACTGGATTTCCAGCGACGGTGTCCTGGTCGCCAGCGAGACGAACATCGGCGTTGGCATGATGACGATGACCTTGACGAACCGGGCGGAGGCCAAGCAGGAACCGGGTGAAGTCCCGGAGGTGTTCTACGAACTGCTGATCGAGCCCAACATGGAGATCACCGATCCCTGGAAGGCCCGCCGCGTGGTCCTCCGGGTCAAGACCAAGGATGGGGAACCGATCGAGTTGCCCTCGACGGGGTGCCAGAGCATCGCCGGGGTTCGTGATGGCGTCGTGACCGTAGTGGTTGACTGCGACTCCCCGCAGCCCGCCACGTCCGAGGAACTGGCCGATCCAGCCATCCTCGGCCAGTCGGTCATGATCGATCCCAAGGACAGTCGCGTGATCTCGGTTCACGAGTCGGCCATGAAGGATGTGCCGGCGACGGCGACCACCATGGAACGGGCGGAAGCGCTGCGGGCCTACGTCTACGAATACATCGATGCCAAGGACCTCGGGACGGCCTTTGCGTCGGCCTCCGAGGTGGCCCGGACGCGAACGGGTGACTGCAGTGAACACGGTGTGCTTCTCGCGGCCCTGCTGCGGGTTGACGGCATTCCCTCCCGGGTCGTGACGGGTCTTGTCTACGTTCCGGGCCTGCGTGAACGCGGGGTCTTCGGATGGCACATGTGGACGCAGGGCCTCATCGACGGCAACTGGGTTGATCTCGATGCCACCTTGCCCGTGACCTACAGCGGTGGTCACGTGACGACCGGCACCTCTACCCTGGAAGAAGGGTCGGGCGCCGCGGACATGGCGGCCATCGTCACCTGGATCAACAATGTTGACATCGAAGTGGTGAGCGTGGAGCACGAGTGAGCATGGACGGGGGCCCTCCTCCAGTCTCGCTGCCACCACGGCCAGATGATGCGCACAAGGGCACCTTCGGCACCGTGCTGGTGGTGGGCGGTCGCGATGATGCCGAGTCGTGCATGGTGGGGGGACCGGCCTTCGCGGCCCTGGGTGCCCTTCGCGTGGGCGCCGGTCGCGTTCTGCTGGGTGTTCCGCGCACGATTGAATCCGCCTGCCTCAGCGTGACACCATCGGCGACCGGGGCGCCGATTCCCGATGATCCGATCGAGGCCGCTGATCGACTGAAGGAACTCATCGTGGGCGTCCAGGCAATGGTCGTTGGCCCGGGCCTGGGCACCGGACCGGTCGCGAAGGCACTGGTGGAAGCCGCCCTGGACTCGTCATTGCCTGTTGTGCTCGATGCCGACGGATTGAATGTGATCGCCAGCGACCCGGTTCTGTTGGCTCGATCGTCGGCGTCCTGCGTGATCACGCCCCATCCCGGTGAGTTCCAGCGACTCGCGGAAGCCCTTGGCCTGCCACCGCGGCCGCGCGATGACGCAGATCGAATCGAAGCCGCCGCCGCCCTGGCCGATCGACTCGGGGTGATCACGGTGCTCAAGGGGCAGGGGACGGTCGTGAGCGATGGACGGACCAACTGGACCTGTCCACTGGGAACACCGGCCCTGGCAACAGCCGGAACCGGTGACGTGTTGGCTGGCGTGATCGGGGGGCTGTTGTCCCAGGATCCGGGCTCGCCGCGAGACAGCGCCATGCTTGGTGTCTGGATCCATGCCGCCGCCGGTGAACGTTGGGCGGCTCGGCATGGAGACGCGGGCCTGTTGGCCGCGGAACTGGCCGAGGAAGTGCCGTCTGTTCTGCGGGACCTGCCTCGACGAGGCTGAGTCACTGGTATCCTCGACGCATGTCCGACCAGAATGTCCTGAACAACCCTGCCGTTGGAGATCTCCAGTCCGGGGTCTACGTCCGTGGCGGGATCTACTCGCTGGTGAACCCGCAACTGGGGACGAATCGGCACGGTGGTCAGTACCTCAAGTGCCTGCTTCGGGATGCCAGCGGCGAAGTCGCGGGCCGCAAGTGGAAGCTCGACAACTTCGATCTTGACGATTGCACGTCCACGGGATTCGTTCGCCTCGACGGCGAGGTCGTCGAGTTCAATGGACTGCCCCAGGTCAACATCCATGACATCGAGGCGGAGCACGTGGCCGAGGCCGACCTCGTCCGGCTCCTGCCCCACACGCGATTTGACGTCGACATGATGTTCCGGGATGTCACGGGGATGCTGGATTCACTCGAGCATCCTGCGATGCGGGCCCTGGCCCGCCGCTATACCGAGGATGACACGCTGATGCAGGCCTTCCGTCGCAGTCCGGCGGCCATGGTGATGCATCACGCCTGGATCGGCGGCCTGCTGGAGCACACCTGGCAGTTGATGCGATTGGCCGATGCGGCCGTGGCCAGCTACGCGGATGCGTCCGGGCGGCCACGATTGAATCGAGACCTCGTCCTGGTGGGACTGTTCCTCCATGACCTTGGAAAGACCGTTGAACTGTCCTGGGACAAGGGCTTCTCCTACACGGCCGACGGCAATCTCGTGGGGCACATCGCCCGGGGTGTGCTGTGGTTGGAAGACTGTGCTCGCGACCTGGATCCGCCCCTTCCCGAGGATGCCCTGGCCGTACTGCACAACATCATCCTCAGTCACCACGGTGAGCCCGAGCACGGGGCACTTCGTCCCCCGATGACACCCGAGGCCATCCTGGTATCGCAGTTGGACAATCTCGACGCCAAGGTTGCGATGTCGCTGGCCGCGGTGGATCCGGACCGCACCGGCGGTGGCGACGGGGTCTTCACCGAGCGCATGACGGGCCTTGGTCACCGGATGTATCGCGGGAATGCGCTGGGTGATTGACGTCGATTGGCCGTCTTGGCGCTCGAAGGCAGCTACACTGTTCGACCTTGATCATGGCTACTGAACCGCGCATCCTGGTGGGTATTCCCGTCTACAACGAGGCTGACTTTGTCACCAGCGTTCTGGACGAGGTGCGCCAGTATGCCGATGACGTCCTGGTGATCGACGATGGCTCAACTGATGACACGGCTCGCCTGCTCTCCGAGCAGCCGGTGAAAGTGGTTCGCCATGCGACCAACCGTGGCTACGGCCGCTCGACCCGGGACATGTTCCACTGGGCCAGCCAGGATGGCTTTGACTGGTTGATCACGATGGACTGCGATCGGCAGCATGAGCCGGCCGCGATTCCGATGTTTCGCGACCGCATCCTGGCCGGTGACGTCGACGTCATCTCCGGCAGTCGGTACGTCAGCCGGCACGATGGGGATGACTCGCCTCCCGCGGATCGTCGCGAGATCAACCAGTTGGTGACGGACGAAGTCAACGAGCGACTGGGCCTGTCCCTCACGGACGGGTTCTGCGGATTCAAGGCCTACCGGGTCAGGTCCTGTGCCACGCTGGGGCTGGATGTCGATGGATATGACTTCCCGATGCAGTTCTGGGTCCAGGCGGTCGCGGCCGGCCTGCGGATCGATGAACTGCCGGTGCGACTGATCTACAACGATCCCACGCGATCGTTCGGTGGCCCACTCGATGATCGCGATCGTCGGCTCCGGGCCTACCGCTGCACGCTGCACGAGGAGATCATCCGGTGCGCTGGCGGCCTGCCCCGCGAAGCGGCGGCTGGTCTTGGTCTTGACGAGTCCACCTGCCATGGCTGATCACGCTGGGCAGGGACAGTCGCGGATCCGGCTGGTGCCTCCTTCCCGGCACGACACCGGGTCAGATCTTCCTGCCAAGATGATCCGCGAGACCAGGCGAACCCTGCGACTGCCTGATTCGGGGCCCATCGTCGCCACGGGGCATGCCCCGGTGAACTGGCATCCAGGCATCCTGGCGAAGTTCATGGCCATGCGGGCCGTGGCCCGGGATACCGAGGCGACCCCGGTCGTGCTCACGATCGATACGGTCGCGGCAACGCCGGGGCGTATCGAAGTGCCCTGGGTGGATCCCGATGGCCTGCCGTGCAGCAGCACGATCCAGTTGTTCGAGACCATCCCGGATCGACCGCTGGGCATGCAGCCGGCGACTGATCCGGCTGACCTGGACTGGCCCGAGGGGCTCATGGGATCCCAGCAGGAAGCATTGCAACGCTACATCACGGCCCTGCAGGCCACGGGTGGCGATGTTGCCCTGGCGACCCAGGTGATGCGGGCCTTGATGGACCTGTCCCGGCGATGGATCGGCCGGCCCACGGTGGTGTCAGCCTCTCGATTGCTGCAGACCAGTTGCGGACGCTGGCTCATGGAACGCATGCAGCGCGACGCGCGACGGTGCGTGGAGGCCTACAACGCGGCGGTCAGCGTCGATCCCGATGCGGGAATTCCGCTCCTGGACGCCGACGCGGGTGAACTGCCGCTGTGGGATGTGCGGGGTGATGGTCGGCGGACCGCGCGACGACAGGACCTGGATGATGCCAGCCTGTTGCCCAAGGCGCTGGTCATCACGGCGATCCTCCGGCTGGCGGGTTGTGATCTGTTCATCCATGGCACGGGTGGCGCGCGGTATGACGCATTGATGGAGGGCTGGATCCGGCAATGGCTGGGCCTGGAGGTTGCACCATTCATGGTGGTGACAGCCGACATGCAACTGCCGCTGCCTGACGTGGAGGCGATTGCCCGGGTCGGCCAGGAACTGGTCGCTTGCGGTCGACGCGCGTATCACGATCCGGAATCCGTGGACGAGGCTGCTGAGCCCGTGCCTGCCCCGGGGCCACGCAAGCGTGCCGCGCTCAGCACCATCGAGTCTGCACCCCGCGGCAGTGATGCCCGTCGGGAAGCCTACGCCTCCATGCATGAGACCCTGGCGACCATGCGGTCAAAGCCGGCCGACGTCCCTGGCCGCATCGCGGACCGCGTCCGCGAGGCCCGGCGAACCGCTGGCCGGCGGGACTGGGATTTCATCTTCTATCCAGAGGATGTCCTGGACACGCTGGACGAGGAAGTGGACACGGTCGTCAGCGATGCCGTTCGCTGAAGCCGCACGCAACCTTCTCTTACCGGGTCGATAGTCCGGCGAGATCCCAGACCTGCTTGATCTGGTCCGGCGTGGTGGACTCGATGATCAGTCCATCAGGATTGCGTTGCTGGATCAGGCCGTCTGGGCCGTACTCGGCCAGGGCGGGCAGGCCGGAATCGTCCAGCCACGTCTTGAGCACCCAGGTGTCACCGCCTGGTTGCTTGGCCGCCCATTCATCACGTCGCGAGCCCAGCATCGGTGTCGTGTGCCGATGATCAAAGAAGGCGTAGCTCATCTTCAGGGGTTCATCCCGATCCAGCATCAGGCCCAGGATCCATGTCAGCGGGCGGGGCATCCAGGGATCGGGAGTCTCCCACTCGTAGGGCTCGCGGAGGTTGATCTCATCATCCTGCTTGATCACGACCAGCCGAGGGCGCGGTTCGCCCAGTGAGATCGGCGTGCGGAAGCCGAATTCCTTCTCGGTGCGGATCGCATCACCCTGTCGCCGGGTGACATTGGCGGTCCAGGCCTCGTGGGAGAGGTCCCAGGCCACCCAGTACAGGCCCAGCATGTCCAGGTAGATCCCGCGATCGAGATCGCCAACGACCCGGGAGTGAATACGGACCAGGAGTCCCTCCTCCTGTTCGTCGGCGGTATAGGAATCGGGGGACTTGCGGACCTGGATGGCGCCCATCGGTGCCGCCTCGATGTTGAAGACGCTGTAGGCCACCTCCTGGTCCGGCGATCCGGCCGAGCCGGGCCGATAGACCCGCCGATAAGATTGGTGCCCAGCAAGGCTGCGAAGGCGATCGGGGCCCACCTGCTTGAGGAAATCCCGCGTGGCGTCTGCCTCGATCCGGGCCCGTAGATTGGCCAGGACGGGATTACGTGGGCTGATCGAGGCCAGGGCGGGCTCCAACTGGGTCCGGGCCGCGGCCAGGTTCTGCGGAAGGGTGATCGCGGTTGCGACCAGGTAGCGGAGCCGGCCCGCCACTCGGCCCTGGGGCAGGACCATCCATCCAAAGATGACCTCCTCGTTGTTCGCCAGCATCTCCTGGACCCAGACCAGGTGGCCCTTGGTTTCCCCGGCGGAGAAGGGTTGATCGTGCAGGATTGCCAGGGAGGGCTCGGTCCCGTCCTGGGTCATCATCAGGCGGCGGATCATGGCCTCCGCAGTGGGCTCATCGCTTGGAACGGATTCCAGGCGGAGGCTCCACAGTGGTGGATCGGCACCATCACGAACCAGGAAAAAAGGTGTGTCGCCGGCCTGCCGGTTGGCGACCACCGATCCAGGGGGCAGGATCATGGTCATCCCGACCTCGTTGCTGAGGAATTCCTCACCAACAGGCCCCCCGGCAGAGGGCATTGGGGCGGCCTGGGTTGCCCCAGGGGCACTTGGAAGGCTTGCCGGGGGAGGGGAGGCGAGCCACAGGATGGCCAGGAGCGATAGCATCCGGGAACTGTACCCTCGCCAGGGCCCCTGTGGTGGGGGTATCCAACGTTCGACTTATGGGGCCTTGGCGGACCAATGAAGGGCGATCACATGCCCTTACGCCTTGACAATGGGGGCTGGAAAAGTATGATCGCCGTTTCGCCTTCGGTCGCTTGGCCGTGGGCGTTGTCTTGATATGGATGAGTATGAGAACCGGGGCCCGACGTTTGTACGTCAGGGCACGAGATGGGAACAGAGAGTCGGATGGCAGCGGTCAAGATCAGAATCCGAATGGAAGCGTACGACCACCAGGCGCTGGACGTCTCGGCGAAGGAAATTGTCGAGCACGCAAAGCGCACGGGCGCACGCGTTGCCGGTCCGATTCCACTTCCAACGCGTCGGGAAATCTACACGGTCAATCGATCGACCTTCGTGAACAAGAAGTCACGCGAGCAGTTCGAGATTCGTACGCACAAGCGAATCATCAACATCGCTGACCCGAATGCCCGCACGGTGGAAGCACTGAATCGACTTGTTGTTCCCGCTGGCGTGTTCGTGAAGATCAAGGCCTGATACCGGTTCAGGAAGAGACGAGAAGAAACGCGAACGGGCCATGACAGGCAGGCCCGACCTCGCGACACCAACGCCTGTCAGGTGACACGACAAGGGTCCGGACAATGGCCTCGGCACTGCTTGGACGAAAAGTCGGAATGACTCGCTACTTCACGGAAGATGGGGACAATATCCCCGTGACCGTGATCCAGGCGGGCCCCTGTGTCGTGACCCAGGTCAAGACTGACGAGACCGACGGCTACTCCGCCGTTCAACTTGGCTTCGAAGACGTCGCCGCGCGACGGAGCACGATGCCGGTCATCGGTCATGATCACCGGGCGGGAACCTCGCCCAAGCGTCATCACCGCGAGTATCGCACCGACGACATCGACGTCGAGCTCGGCGATACGCTGACGGTGGAGTGCTTTGAAGACGTCGCTTTCGTCGACGTTTCCGGGCGCAGCAAGGGCAAGGGATTCCAGGGCGGCATGAAGCGTCATAACTTCGCCGGCCTCGAGGCCTCCCACGGCGTGAAAAGACGACATCGCTCGGTCGGTTCCATCGGTGGCCACTCGGCCAACCTCGGTACCGGTCCGAAGCTGAAGAAGGGCAAGCGGATGCCCGGCCACATGGGTGACGAGAACGTGACTGCTCGAAGTCTCCCCGTGGTTGCCATTGACAGTGAGAAGAACTTGCTTCTCGTGAAGGGGTCGGTCCCCGGTCCGAACAACGGATGCGTATTCGTGTGCTCGGCCGTCCGACTCAATCGCAAGAAGTCATCCAAGGGAAAGAAGTAGACGTGTTTCAGCACCGGCGGCTCCCGTCGCCGGTGGTCTTCAAGGCCGAACGACCGACAGGATTCGGAAGCGGAACCGGAAGACGACGACAAACATGACGACGCCGAGTCGTAGTCCTACCCGGACGACCCATGAGACGGTTCACCAGGATGGTGAGACCAGGGACCGGGAGGGCCAGGCGCAACGGGCAGCATGAGCTGCCAAGGTGTGAGGACGATGATCGAACTACCCGTATTGGACAAGACGGGAAAGCAACTCGATTCGATCGAGATTGATGAGGCCAGCCTCGGAAGCGAGGTCCGGCCAGCCCTGCTCAAGCAGGCCTACGTGATGTTCCATGCGAACCGTCGCTTGGGCGCCGCGCGGACCAAGAGCCGTGGCATGGTCGAGGGCTCCACTCGAAAGCTGTACAGGCAAAAGGGAACCGGTAACGCCCGGGTCGGCAACGCAAGAACCGTTGTCCGAAAGGGCGGCGGTGTCGCCTTTGCCAAGACCAAGGAAACCGGCAAGTGGCGACAGCGGATGCCCAAGCGGATGCGTCGCCTGGCCAATCGCAATGCCCTGCTGGCCAAGCTGGTCGACAGCGAGGTCAAGTGCATCGATTCCCTGGACATGGCCGAGCCCCGCACCCGTGACCTCAAGGGCACGCTGGAAGCGTTGGGCGTTGATCGAACCTGCCTGGTCGCCCTCGGGCCCAGCAATCGAAACGCGGCCCTGTCGGCTCGCAATCTTGAGCACGTCGACACGATTCGGATCGACCAGCTCAATGCCTTTGAACTCTTGAATCACCGGTACCTGCTCGTGGACCGGGCCTCGTTGGAGGCCTTCCTCGACGGCAGCTGCTTCGGTGATGACAACCAGGAGGCTGCCTGATGATTGCTACAGAAGTTATCCGGCGACCGGTGGTGACCGAGAAGGCCACCTTTGCCTCCAGCACGTTCAATCGTCACACCTTCGAGGTCAATCGCACGGCCCGGAAGGCTGACGTCAAGGCCGCCGTTGAGGAGCTCTACGGCGTCCGCGTGCAGTCCGTGTCCATCCAGAACCGCAAGGGCCAGATGCGACGCAGTCGCTTCGGCTACTGGAAGACGTCGGAGACCAAGCGGGCCATCGTGAAGATTCACCCCGATGACAGGATTGAACTGTTCTGATCGAACAGCAGGAGACGACACCGGGTGTCCCCCGGGTCGGCGAGAACCATGGCGATTCGAGTTCACAAGCCAACGACCAACGGACGACGTAATTCGTCGGTCAACATGCACGTCGAGGTGACGAAGAAGACTCCTGAGAAGGCGCTTCTTCGCCCCTTGAACAAGACCGGTGGTCGCAACAACCAAGGCAAGATCACCGTGCGTGGTCGTGGTGGCGGTCACAAGCGTCGTTACCGGGTCATCGACTTCAAGCGTCGCAAGGATGACGTGACTGCGACCGTCATCGGCGTCGAGTATGACCCGAACCGGTCCTGCCACATCGCCCTGCTGGAATATGCAGATGGTGAGCGTCGCTACATCCTCCACCCGGTCGGCCTGGCCGTCGGCGACGAGGTGATCAGTTCCGCCAGTGGCGTCGAGCCCAACGCGGGTTGCTGCATGCCCCTGGACTTCATTCCCACCGGGCTCCAGGTTCACGCCGTGGAGCTTGAGCCAGGCAAGGGTGCCAGCATCTGTCGAGCCGCGGGAAGTTACGCCCAGCTGACCAACAAGGAAGGTCGCTGGGCGACGCTCGTTCTGCCCTCCGGCGAAATTCGCCAGGTTTCGGTGCATTGCCGGGCTTCGGTTGGCCAGGTTGGCAATACGGATCATCAGCTCGTGAAGCTCGGCAAGGCCGGTCGAAACCGCTGGTTGGGTCGACGTCCGAAGGTTCGTGGCATGGCCAAGAGCCATGATGACCATCCGCTGGGTGGTGGCGAAGGTCGCTCCAAGGGTGGCCGGGAACCCGCGAGTGCCTCGGGCGTGAAGTCCAAGGGTGGTCGCACGCGTCGTCGAGGCAAGGCCTCTGACTCTCGCATCCTGCGGCGTCGCAAGAGCAAGCGTTACGGACAGTTGAAACTCTGAGTGGAGCAGGCGTGATCAGGCCCCCCGCGGGGAGAGTCGAGACACCGGGAGACGGAATACACCATGGGACGATCGCTGAAAAAAGGACCGTACGTAGACGAGAAGCTGTACCGCAAGGTCATGGCGCTCGGTGAGAGCGGCGCGAAGAAGCCGATCAAGACCTGGGCCCGCGCCTGCACCATCGTGCCCGAGTTCGTCGGCTACACGTTCCAGGTGCACAACGGACGCTCGTTCACTGACGTGTTCGTGACCGAGGACATGGTCGGCCACAAGCTGGGTGAGTTCTCGATCACGCGGATCTTCCGTGGACACACGAATAAGAAGGAAGGCATCAAGTCAGGGAACTGATCGCCCTCCTGGCTCGGCTGGAGCACACCATGGCCTATGAAGCAAGTCACAAGTTCGCCCGGATCGCCCCGAGAAAGGCTCGGTTGGTCGCCGACATGATCCGTGGCATGCGTATCGACGATGCACTCAACTCGCTTGAGTTCTGCAAGAAGCGAGCCGCGTGGTACATGAAGTCCGTCCTGAAGTCGGCCATCGCCAATGCCGAGGAAGGCGAAGCTGACCTCGAGCGGCTCGTGGTGCATCGCAGCTGGGTGGACGAGGGTCGCACGATCAAGCGATTCCGCCCCAAGGACCGCGGTCGGGCCCACCCGATCCGCAAGCGAACCAGCCATCTTCATGTCGTTCTTGAGGAAGGGAACTGATCGATGGGACAGAAAGTACATCCCTTCGGATTCCGTGTCGGCGTTACCGAGGCTCACAAGTCCCGGTGGTATGCCCCCAAGGCGCTCTTCGCCGAGCTGCTCGTTGAGGACTACCGGATTCGCCAGTACGTCGACAAGCGACTGAATCGAACGCCTCCGTTCGCGGCGGTGTCCGACATTCACATCGAACGGACCCGTGAGGAACTGAAGATCATCTTGAAGACGGCTCGCCCGGGACTGGTCATCGGTCCCAAGGGTGCGGAGATCGAGAAGCTCACGACTGACCTTCAGGCGCTCACCGGCCGGAAGGTTCAGATCCAGATCATCGAGATCCGGAGCCCGGACACCAATGCTCACCTCGTGGCGGAAGCCATTGCCGAGCAGATGAAGAAGCGATCGAACTTCCGTCGCCTGCTCAAGCAGCGATGCGAGGCGGCGATCCAGGCCGGTGCCAAGGGCGTGCGGATTTCCGTGGCCGGTCGGCTCGGCGGTGCGGAAATGTCGCGGACCTTCGTGACCCGCCTGGGATCGATTCCGCTGTCGACGCTCCAGGCCAACGTGGACTACGCCTGCGTTCCCAGTCACACCACTTACGGCACCATCGGCGTGCGGGTGTGGATCTACAAGGGGATGTACACCGGGTCCGATGAGGATGAACTGGAATCCAAGGCTGCCGGCGGACGCGCCCGTGCGAGAGGACGACACTGAGTCGGAGAGAGGATGACGGAGCGGCACTGACCGTCGCTGCGTCTGAGGAGTACGAACGATGCCTCGAATGCCCAAAAGAGTGAAGTTCCGCAAGCAGATGCGCGGCAACATGAAGACGCGCGCCAGCCGCGGCAACTATGTCGCCTTCGGTGACTACGGTCTCCAGGCCCTGGAGCCGCATTGGGTCAGTGCTCGCCAGATCGAGGCGGGTCGTATCGCGGCACAGCACTTCCTTCGGCGTGAAGGCAAGGTCGTGATCCGGATCTTCCCGGACAAGCCGATCTCCAAGAAGCCGCTGGAAACGCGAATGGGCAAGGGCAAGGCAGACGTGGACTACTGGGCCGCTCGAGTGAAGCCCGGCACGATCCTGTACGAGATCTCGGGTGTTCCGGAGGACCTGGCCAAGCGGGCCCTGTCCCGGATCGCCAGGAAGATGCCGGTGCGGTGCCGGTTCGTAGGGAAGCGGCTGTCAGTTTGATGTGTTGACGGGCAGAGGCCCGAGGACGGTATGGAACCATGAAAGCGCGAGAAGTTCGCAAGCTGGGTACGGAGGAGCTGGACATCGAAGTCCTTCAGTTGCGTCGCAAGCTCTTCGAGCTGGAGAGCCAGCGCGTGACCGAGCGCATTCAGGACACTTCGCAGTTCAAGCGGATCAAGAAGGATATTGCCCGACTGCTGACCGAGAAGCAGATGCGGGCAGGGACGGCCTCATGAGTCACCTCAAGGAAATCAAGATTTCGGATACGGCAGCACGGCGAGTCGGAATCGTCGAGTCGAACAAGCGCGACAAGTCGTGCACCGTATCGATCAACTACCTGGTCAAGCACGCCAAGTATGGCAAGTACGTGCGAAAGCGAACTCGCCTGCATGTGCATGACGAGGACAATACGGCCAAGGCTGGTGATCGTATTGAGATCGCTGAATGCCGGCCCATTTCGAAGACCAAGTCGTGGACCCTGGTCCGCGTGGTGGAGGCCGCACCGGCCGTTGACTAGCGCAACGCTGCCATCGGGCGGCAGGCATCTGAGTGCAGGATTGACGTCATGATTCAGAAGGAATCCAGAATCGAAGTAGCCGACAACAGTGGCGCCAAGGTCGTCAGTGTGATCGGTGTGTTGGGTGGCTCGACGGCTCGAGGGCGGTATACCCGTCGCACGGCTGGCGTTGGCGACATGATTGTCGGTTCCGTCAAGAAGGCATTGCCCAACTCCGCGGTTCGCCCCGGCGACATTGTCCGGGCGGTAATCGTCCGTACGAAGTATCCCACGCGTCGTAAGGACGGTTCGTACGTCCGCTTCGACTCGAACGCCTGCGTGATCATGAAGGAAGGCAACCCCACGGGAACCCGGATCTTCGGTGCCGTGGCTCGTGAGCTTCGTGAACGCAACTACATGAAGATTGTTTCCCTCGCTTCGGAGGTAGTGTGACATGGCTCGCCACGTGAAAAAGGGTGACACCGTGATGGTGACTGCTGGAAATGACTCCGGCAAGGTCGGCGAGGTGCTCCGGGTGATTCCCGATGAGAACCGGGTCGTCGTCCAGGGTGTCAACATCCGCACGCGTCACATGAAGCCGACGCAGCAGAATCCACAGGGTGGCCTCCTCCGCAAGGAGATGCCCATCCACATCAGTAATGTCAGCCCGGCCGTGGGCCGCCCGGCGGCCCGGGGGCGGGGCGCGCCCCAGGCGGGCCGGGCGCAGGGCCCCCGGGGCGGGCCCGCGGCCGTTGGAGAGGCCATCCCACTCTTTTACTGCCTGCCGGGGGGTGGCGGGGCGGCCGTCCCGGGTCCGGTTCGAGACGAAGGCTGACGGATCGAAGGTCCGCGTGGCCGTTCGTGGCGGCAAGGAACTGCACACCCTGCGAGGGGCCGCACGCTGAGGCCGGCGTAGCGGAGGAGTCCAGAGATGGTTGAACAGAAGACCAAGACACGGCTTGAGGCCAAGTACGACGAGGACATCTCGCCGCGGCTGATGGAGAAGTTTGCCCTGGGCAACGCCCATCAACTGCCGAAGCTGTCCAAGATCGTCATCAACATCGGCATCGGTCGTCACCTTGAGAACCAGAAGCTCAAGCAGGACATCACGGACACCGTGATCTCGACCCTGACGCAGATTTCCGGCCAGAAGCCCATTCTGCGGATGGCGAAGAAGTCCGTCGCGAACTTCAAGGTTCGCGAAGGGGCTCCCTCGGGCTTCATGGTGACGCTCCGTCGCGATCGAATGTGGCACTTCCTGGATCGCCTGATGAACCTGGCGATGCCTCGTGTCCGCGACTTCCGGGGTGTCAAGGATTCGGCCTTTGACAAGGATGGAAACTACTCCGTGGGGCTGACCGAGCAGGCCGTATGGCCCGAGATCAACATGGCCCAGGTCACCTTTGTGCACGGTATGAACATCAACGTCTGCTTCGAGCGATCGAACCCGGCCATGAGCCGGTTCCTCCTGGAGGAACTGGGCATGCCGTTCGAGCGTCCGGACGAGGACTGAGGGATAGAAGGGATCGAGACACATGGCAAGCAAACGAGTCTTTGCACGAATGAACAAGCCGCCCAAATTCTCCACCCGGAAGCGGAATCGCTGCCAGATCACGGGTCGGAGTCGGGGCGTCTACCGCAAGTTCGGCGTCAGTCGGATCGTGCTTCGTGAATTGGCGCTGCAGGGGAAGATCCCCGGCATGCGGAAGGCGAGCTGGTGAGTTCGAGAGTGGGACCCCGAGTGGTCCATAGCAGGAGCGAACGATGTCACAACAGGATCTGACCGCCGACATGCTGACCCGAATCCGGAATGCCATCCGGAATCGTGAGAAGGGTGTGCGTTGCCTGAACAACCGCTTGAACCGGGGCGTCGCCCAGGTCCTGGTGGACGAGGGCTACATCAGCGGGTTCGAGGTGACGGATAACGGGCGAGACGGTGTGCTTCGTGTGGACCTGAAGTATGGGCCGCGAGGTGAGCACGTGATTCGCCAGATCGACCGCGTGTCGAAGCCCGGTTGCCGGGTCTACAAGGGCGTCGGTGATCTGCCGCGTCCATTGCAGGGTCTTGGAATCGCCGTCGTGTCGACAAGCAAGGGCGTCCTCAGCGATCGACGGTGTCGCGAGGAGAACGTCGGGGGCGAACTGGTTGCGATCGTCAGCTAGGCGAAGGAACACCTGAGGAACGAGTCATGTCGAGGATCGGAAAGAAACCAATCAGTGTGCCTTCGGGCGTGTCCGTCAAGGTTGACGAGCGCGGTCGGTCCATTGGAGTCTCGGGTCCCAAGGGCGACCTGTCCTTCGAGTGGGTCGATGGCGTCTCCGTGGCCTTTGACGAGGGCGAGAAGATGATCCGCTGCACGATTCCCGAGGCGGCGCAGTCGCAGCGCCAGCAGCGGGCCTTCTGGGGCACGACGCGGGCCCGGATCCAGAACATGGTTACCGGCGTCAGCGCAGGGTTCAAGAAGGAACTCAACATCGTCGGTGTCGGCTGGAACGCCAAGATGCAGGGCAAGAACCTGCAGCTGAACGTCGGCTACTGCCACCCCGTGGATCTCACGCCGCCCCAGGGTGTTGACGTGGAGGTTGACAAGAACAACCGGATCGCGATCAGCGGTCCTGACAAGCACGCGGTGGGACAGTTCGCCGCAACGGTCCGTGATCAGCGTCGACCTGAGCCGTACAACGGCAAGGGCATCATGTACGTGGACGAAGTGATCACGCGGAAGCAGGGCAAGGTATTCGGCTCCTGAGTCATCGGACGGGAGCAGCACTCACAAGGTCAGAATGATGAATCGACTCAAGCTCAAGAACATTCGACGCCAGCGCCGACGACGAGGCCGCCGGAAGCGCATCATGGGTGGTCCGGATCGACCTCGCCTGACGGTGTTCCGCAGTGCCCGGCACATGTACGCCCAGATCATCGACGATCTGCGTGGCGTGACGCTGGCCTCTGCGTCCACCATGGAAAAGGACAACAAGGCCGACAACGCCGGCGCCGCTGGTGGTGCTGCCGAGGTGGGCAAGCGACTGGCAGAGCGTGCGTCTTCGGCGGGCATCTCGACCGTCGTCTTCGATCGAAACGGCTATCTCTATCACGGTCGCGTCAAGGCGCTGGCCGAAGCGGCACGAGAAGGAGGACTGCAGTTCTGATCATCGATCAGGCCTGCGGTGAGAGACACCATGGCTGAGATGCTTGAAGAATCAGGTGGTATCGAGTCGACGACGGTCGGCGTGTATCGCACGGCAGCGACGGTGAAGGGCGGACGCCGCTTCAGTTTCTCGTCGCTGGTCGTCGTGGGTGATCGACATGGTCGCGTCGGCCTGGGGTATGGCAAGGCCAACCAGGTCCCCCTCGCGATCGAGAAGGCCCAGAAGCAGGCGAAGCGGGACATGCGTCCCTATCCGCTCCAGAGTCGCACGCTGCCGCATCAGGTGGAAGGTCGCTTCGGTGCCTGCCGCGTCCGGCTGATCCCGGCATCGCCCGGAACCGGTGTCATCGCCGGCGCCGCGGTTCGTGCCGTGCTCGAGATGCTGGGCATCCAGGACTGCCTGACGAAGTCCTTTGGCTCCAACAACCCCAAGAACCTCTGCAAGGCCGTCTTCCAGGGTCTCGATCAACTCCGCTCCAAGGCCGACGTCGCGAAGCTTCGCGGTGTGGAACTGGGCGAGTCGGCGGTCGAGGAGTCGATTCGTCGCGGTGAGTCATTCAGTGCTCCCGTGGTTTCCGACAACGAAGAGGCCGAGGCCGTCGAGGTCGCGGCTGGCTCGGATACGGCGTCGAAGGAGGAATCGTCATCATGATGATCCACGATATCACCGGCAAGGTTGGTCGGCATGCGTCACGCAAGCGGGTTGGCCGTGGGCACGGAAGTGGTCACGGCAAGACCTCCGGGCGTGGACACAAGGGTGCCGGCTCCCGGTCCGGCTACTCCCGACGGGCCTACTTCGAAGGTGGCCAGATGACGTGGACGCGGCGGATTCCCAAGCGGGGATTCACCAACAATGCGTTCCGCAAGCGATACCACGTGGTCAACCTCAAGGTGCTCGAGGAGCGGGTTGAGGATGGCGCGGACGTCACCGTCGAAGTGCTGGCACACCTCGGTCTCATCCGGGATGCCTCCCTTCCGCTGAAGATCCTCGGCGATGGCGAGATTACGAAGAAGTTCAACGTGACCGCGGCCAAGTTGTCGCGGTCTGCTGTGGCGAAGATCGAGGCTGCGGGTGGAACCGTGACCGAGGTCCCGCTGACCAAGTGGATGCGAAAGAAGAAGGCCTGAGACGACGCTGACGTCGTGTACTGGAACTGATTGATGCTCAAAGCCTTGGTCAACGTGTTCTTGATCCCCGAGTTGAGGAATAGGCTCCTCTTCACGATCGGGATGATTGCGATCTACCGGATCGGGTTCTGGATTCCGCTGGTGGGTGTCGATCAACGCGCCCTGGAAGATGCGGCCTCCAAGGCCTCCGAGGGTGGCAGCGGCTGGGGCCAGCTGCTGGACTATGTCTCCATCTTCTCGGGTGGTTCACTCCAACAGTCGACGATCTTCGGCCTGGGCATCATGCCCTACATCACGGCGGCGATCATCTTCCAGTTGCTCCAGTCGGCCGTGCCGAAGCTGCAGCAGCTCAAGAAGGAAGGTGCCAGCGGTCAGCAGAAGATCACCGAATGGACCCGCTACGCCACGGTCGCCATGTGCCTCGTGCAGGGCTTCATGTGGTTGAAGTTCCTGATTGCTCAGAACCTGGTCCGTCCCGAGTTCCTGACCTCGGGCAGCATCCTGGTGTTCTACCTCTCGGGCATCTGTGCCCTGACGGCTGGCAGCATCTTCCTGATGTGGCTCGGCGAGCAGATCGACAAGTACGGGATTGGCAACGGCGTCTCCCTGATCCTGACCGCCGGCATCATCTCGCAGATGCCCAACGCGGTCGGCTTCCTCGCCGCCTCGACGGACCTGTCCCTCAATGCCACCGAGGGCAGCATCGGGATCGTTGGCCTGCTGTTCCTGATCGCGGCCTTCATCATCGTGGTCGCCGGTGCCATCCTGATCACGGTGGCGCAGCGGCGGATCCCGATTCAGCAGGCCAGGCATACCCGTGGCCGACGGACCTATGGCGGCCAGCGGCACTACCTGCCCCTGCGGGTGAATCACGCCGGCGTGATGCCCATCATCTTCGCCAGCTCGCTGCTGATCTTCCCGGCGACCTTCCTGGGCTATCTCAGCTCATCGGTCTCACCGGAGGCACCGGGGTGGTGGCAGACGTTGGTCATCTTCATGAACACGAACTTCCAGTTCGGCGAGTATCCGTACATCGTGTGCGAGATCGTGCTGATCTACTTCTTCAGCTACTTCTGGACGACGGTCGTGTTCAGCCCGGACGACATGTCGCAGCAGTTGAGGGAGAACGGGAGCTTCATCCCGGGCCTGCGACCGGGTCCTCGGACCGCCGAGTACCTGGAAACCGTCGTGGAACGGGTCACGTACGTGGGTGCCGGCTTCCTGGCCGTCATCGCGGTGATCCCATCGATGGTCGCGAGATACATGGACATCCCGTTCTTCGTCGCGAGCTTCCTCGGAGGCACGGGGCTGTTGATCGTGGTGAGCGTGGGACTGGACTTCATCCAGCGGGTGGAGGCCAATCTCCTGATGCGGAACTACTCGGGGTTCTTGAACTCCGGTGATGCCAATCGAGCTACGAGAGGATAAGGGCGGAGGTACGAAGACCAGAATGGCCAAAGAAGAAAAGATCACCCTGGATGCCGTTGTGACCGAGGCGCTGCCAGATACTCGATTCAAAGTCGAGCTGGAGAACGGGCAGCAAATCCTCGCTTACATCAGCGGCCGAATGCGGAAGTTCTACATTCGAATTCTCCCGGGTGACAAGGTCAAGGTCGAATTGAGCCCGTATGACATGACGAAAGGCCGCATCGTCTACCGACAGTGACAGGCGTGCCAGGAAGAGCGAGCAGAGTTATGAAAGTCAAGAGCAGTGTTCGACGTCGCACCAAGGATTGCCAGATCGTGATCCGTAAGGGAAAGCGTTTCATCATCAACAAGAAGAACCCGAGGTTGAAGCAGCGGCAAGGCTGATGACTCGCGAAAGCGAGCTCATCGCCCCACGAAGGAGCGATCCAGATGCCACGTATTGCAGGTGTCGACATTCCGGAACGAAAGAAGGTGCGCTACGCCCTTCGATATATCCACGGGATCGGGCCCAGCTTCTCGGACAAAATCCTCGAGGCGGCTGGCGTTGACCCGGAAAAGAAGGCCGGCGAGCTGAACGAGCCGGAGGTCAGCCAGATCTCCGCCGTGATCGACGAGGGCTACATCGTCGAGGGTGCGCTCAAGCGGCAGGTTCAGCAGAACGTTCAGCGGCTCCGCGACATCCGGTCGTACCGCGGCGATCGACATCGCCGTGGCCTGCCCACGCGTGGCCAGCGAACCAAGTGCAACGCCCGGACCCGCAAGGGTCGCAAGCGGACCGTCGCCGGTAAGAAGGGCGTCTAGTAAACAGAAGTAATGTGGGTCGATTCGACCCGCCATCGTGAGGTTCCTGCCCGCCCAGGGAGAAGGGACCGCCAAGCGAGGATAAGTACGAGCCATGAGCAAGAAGAAAGTTCGACGCAACATCGTCAAGGCCATCGTGCACGTGCACGCGAGCTTCAACAACACGATCGTCACGTTCGCGGACGTGAGTGGCGAGACGCTGTGCTGGGATTCGGCCGGAACGGTCGGGTTCAAGGGCGCACGCAAGGCGACGCCGTTTGCCGCCACGCGAGCGGCGGAACGGGCCGCGTCCAAGGCCAAGCGAATGGGCGTCCGCGAGGTCGAGGTCCGGGTCAAGGGTCCGGGGTCCGGCCGAGAGGCCGCCGTCACGGGCCTGGATCATGCCGGCTTGACGATCACCGCCGTCGAAGATCACACCCCGATTCCACACAATGGATGTCGTTCGCGGAAGCAGCGACGCGTCTGATTTCAATGGATACACGGTCGGCTTGTCGCCGACCACCGACTCGGCAACAGAAGGCGGACCCCACTCGGTGGCTGGGTCCGACCGAGACACCGGGACGTCCGCACACGCAGCAAGACCACCGGATTGGACTGGATGAACATGCATATTCGCTGGAGAGGACTGGAACTTCCCGCTCGCGTCGACCAGGACGCAGCGTCCCGCACGGAGACGTTCGGCCGTTTTGTCGTCGAGCCCTTTGAGCGCGGTTTCGGTACGACCATCGGAAACAGCCTTCGCCGTATTCTCCTGAGCAGCATCGAAGGTGCTGCGATCACCAACATCTCCATCAAGGGCGTCGAGCACGAGTTCACGACGATGCCCGGTGTGACGGAGGATGTGACGGACCTCATCCTGAATCTCAAGGGTGTCGTCGTCAGCCTCGACAGCGATGTCAATGAGCCGCGGATCCTGAAGCTGTCCGCTTCCGGGCCCGGCGAGGTCACCGCCGACCTGATTGAGGCGGATCCCAGCATCACGATTCACAACCCCGATCATGTGATCGCCACCCTGACCGACAACGTCTCGCTCGAGATCGAACTGACGGTGATGCGTGGTCGTGGCTACGAGCCTGCTTCGGACAAGTACATGCGTGGCAGCGAGGATCAGATCATCGGCGATATTCCGATGGACTCGGTCTTCAGCCCCGTGCAACGCGTTCGGTATCGCGTCGAGGACACCCGCGTCGGCCAGAAGACCAACTATGACCGCCTGGTCATCGATGTCTGGACAGACGGCACCATCTCTCCCGAGATGGCCCTCGTGGAAGCCGCGAAGATCCTCCGCAAGCATCTCAACCCCTTTGTCCAGATCGGCGAGATCGGGACCGAGGTGGTGTCCGAGGAGGCGGCAGCCGTGGCGGCCGTGGACGAGGAACTGATCAACAAGCTCAACATGTCCGTCATGGATCTTGATCTGACGGTTCGGGCGAACAACTGCCTGGAAACGGCGGAAGTCGCGACGGTGGCGGAACTGGTCGTCAAGGACGAACCCACACTGCTGGCCGTTCGGAGCTTCGGCAAGACCTCGCTTCGCGAGGTGAAGAAGAAACTTGAGGACCTTGGCTTGTCCCTGGGCATGCAGTTGCCCGAGGGCTACCAGGTTGCAGAGGAGAAGCCCACGCTGTTGTGACAGCGAGGTGGTTCTGGGCGGTGACGCCCTGAGCCGGGAGCATGACCATGCGTAATCGAATTCACGGAAAACAACTCAATCGGACCAGCGCCCATCGACGGGCCATGCTCCGGAATCTCGCCGCCGGGCTCTTCGAGCACGGGCAGATCGAGACGACCCGGCCCAAGGCCAAGGCCGTCCAGCCCTTCATCGAGAAGATCATCACGCTGGCCAAGCGTGGTGGGCTGCATGCGCGTCGGCAGATCGAGGCGACGTTGACGGATCGCAAGATCCACTCCTGGGTTGCTGACCCCAACGTCCGTGACTCCGCCAAGGAAAACCCATACTTCGACCTGCCCAGCGAGGACGAGATCAAGTTCACCCGCTACGGCGACGTGAAGAAGTCGCCTCGCCTGGTTCAGCATGTCATGACGAAGGTGGCCTCGCGTTACGACGATCGTGACGGCGGCTATACCCGGATCGTGGCCACGGGCCGCAACCGGCTCGGAGATGGGGCTGACATCGTCATCCTCCAACTGGTCGGCGAGGAAGGTGGCCCCGAGATCGGTGGCGGAACCTCCGGCCGTCGACGCCAGGCGGACAAGCGGTCGACCTTTGCCGCGGGCCTGCACAAGGAGCGTGGGGGCGATGCCACCGCGGTCGCTGAGCCCGAGGAAGCCGTTGCCGAGGAAGCACCTGCCGAGGAAGCCGTAGTCGAGGAGGCACCCGTCGAAGAGGCGGCTGCTGACGAGGCGACCGAGGCTGCTGCGGATGACGCCGGCGGTGACGATGCCGAGAAAGACAAGGACTGAAACTGCGGTTCCCGCTGAAGACCCGCTGCTGGCCCTGGCCAGCGCGGTCTCGTGCGCTCCGCTGGTTCCTCGACCGGGCTACACTAGGCCCCAGCGATGAGCACCGATCTCCACAGCATCGATGGCGTTGAAGCCGAGGCCCTGGAAGGCCTGCAGCAGGCGGGGGATGACGCTGCATTGGAGCAATGGCGCATCGGCTGGCTGGGAAGCAAGGGACGCCTCAAGGAACTGATGGCCGGCATGAAGACCTGCGCTCCAGAGGAGCGGCCGGCCTTCGGCCAGCGGATGAATGCCCTGAAGAAGTCGCTGGAGGCGGCCTTCAAGGCCCGGCAGGAGTCCGGTGCCGCGACCACCGGTCCACCCCTCGACGTGACCGAACCAGGCCTTCCGGTCGGGACCGGTCGACGGCACATCCTGGCACGGACCGTGGACGGGGTCATCGATGTGTTCAGTCGGATGGGATTCACCGTCGCCCAGGGACCGGAAGTCGAGGACGAGTGGCACAACTTCATTGCGCTGAACATGCCCGAGGCGCACCCGGCCCGCGAGCCCAGTGACAACTTCTTTCTCGACGGTGGGGGGATGCTTCGGACGCAGACCTCGACCGTCCAGATCCGCGTGATGGAGACGACGCCGCCGCCGATCCGGGTGATCTCACCAGGACGGGTCTACCGGCCGGATACCCACGACGCGACGCACTACAGCATGTTCCACCAGGTCGAAGGACTCTGGGTGGATCGCGGCGTGACGCTCGTCGACCTCAAGGCGACGCTGTTCCACTTTGCCCGGACCTTCTTCGGCCCCGAGGCCGATATCCGGATGCGACCGAGCTTTTTCCCCTTCACCGAGCCCTCGGCCGAGGTCGACATGAGAATGCCGGTGCGAGGGAAGTGGCAATGGGTGGAGATTGGCGGATGCGGCATGGTGGACCCCAACGTGTTCAAGGCCGTCGGCTACGATCCGGAGGTCTGGACCGGTTTCGCGTTCGGCCTCGGGATCGAACGAATCGCCATGCGGAAGTACGGCATTCCAGATATCCGGTGGCTTTTTGAGAATGATGCTCGCTTCCTGCGGCAGTTCTGAATTCCTGTTCCACGTTTCAGGCGAGGAGTCGACACCATGACGATGCCCACCCGTTCCCCTGATGATGGCGGCAGCGCCTTCTCTCCACCTTCGGACTATTCAGCGGCGCCGGCGCTTCGTCAGGCGGCTCGATGGCCCAGCGTGATCGGCGTCATTTCGATCATCCTCGGGTCCCTCGGGATTCTCTGCTGGGGATGCAACTCGGGCGGCAGCATCCTGTCCGTTGTTGCCCCGGACACCTTCGAGAAGAACACCACCATGACCTTTGAGAGCGGAGCACCCGCGGCTGATGCGGCGGATGCAGGCGAGGCCTCCGCGGGATCAGGCAACGCGGGCGACACAGAGACGGGCGGAACCACCGCCGTGACCTACGACAGCCCGGCCGAGGCGGCTGAGGGGGCCGAGGAGGCCGAGAGATCAGGCCAAACGGTCGCGTCGGTGCAGATGCAGCCCGGTGCCGTGCACATCGTCGTCGAGTTGATCTCCCTGGTTTTCTCGATCTGGTTGCTCGTGGGCGGTATCAAACTGCTGGGGCGAACGCCCTCGGCCGTGGGCATACTCAAGTCCTGGGCCGTGCTTCGCATTCTGCTGGCCATCGCCTGGGTGGGGCTCATGATCATGGAGTTGGATGGCATCGTCTACGTCGTTCAGCAGGAGATGGCGATACAGGCCAGGGAGAGCGGTACCGCGGCACCGGATATCAGTCGCGAGACGATGCGATTGATCGGTCTCATTGTCTTCATCGTTGCGGGCGTGGTTCAGCTCGTCTGGCCCATCTTCCTGCTGTTGTTCTTCAGCGGTCGGAGCGTTCGCGAGGACATCGAGTCCTGGCGTGATCCGAACCAGGTCATCGGCGGACAGGTCTGACCATGACGACCGGCTTCCTGGACGAACTGCGCTGGCGAGGGCTGTTGCACCAGACCACGGCGGACACGGAACTTCCGACCTTCCTGGGGGGTGGTCATCGCACGGGCTACTGCGGCTTCGACCCGACCAACGACAGTCTCACGATCGGGAACCTGATGCCCATCATGCTGCTGGGTCACCTGCAGCGCCACGGTCATCGGCCCATCGTCCTGATGGGTGGTGGCACCGGATTGATCGGCGACCCCTCGGGCAAGGATGCGGAGCGGACGCTGCAGACCCGCGAGCAGGTCGATGCCAACGTCGCCGCCTGCAGCCGGATCTTCCAACGAGTGCTGGATTTCGATGAGGGCGCACCCAATGGCGCCTTGATGGTCAACAACATGGACTGGCTCAGCGAACTGGGCTATCTCGAGGTCCTGAGAGACGTCGGCAAGCATTTCTCGGTCAATGCCATGATCCAGAAGGACTCGGTACGCGATCGACTCGAGAACCGGGAGCAGGGCATCTCCTACACCGAGTTCTCGTACATGCTGCTGCAGGCCTACGACTTCCTGCACCTGCGTCGGACGGCCGACTGCACGCTCCAGATCGCGGGCTCGGACCAGTATGGCAACATCGTCTGCGGGATCGACCTGATTCGCCGCGACATGATCGACCAGTCCGAGGACCAGCCGCGTGGGTATGGCATCACGGGGCCGCTGGTCACCAAGGCCGATGGAACCAAGTTCGGCAAGTCCGAGTCTGGCGCCGTGTGGCTGACCGCGGAGCGGACCAGTCCCTACGCCTTCTACCAGTTCTGGTTGAATGCGTCCGATGCTGACGCGGGCAAGTACCTCCGCTTCTTCACCTTCCTGGATCGCGAGACGATCGAGGACATCGAGCAGCGGCATGCCGAGAAGCCTCACGAGCGGCTGGCGCAGAAGACCCTGGCGGCCGAGGTGACCCGGATGATGCATGGCCAGGAGGAAGTGGACCGATCGGAGGCTGCCGCGGCGGCGCTCTTTGGCGGTGATATCCGGGAGCTGGATGAACAGCAGTTGAAGGATGTCTTCGCCGACGTCCCGCATTCATCGCATTCGCGGGATCAACTGGGCTCGGGCGTTCCACTGGTCGATCTGCTGGCGGAAACCTCGCTGGCAGGATCCAAGCGCGAGGCCCGCGAGTTCCTCAAGAACGGTTCGATCTCGCTCAACGGGCAGAAGGTTGATGCTGCCGACGCCATGGAACGAGCCGTCGTGATGGATGACCTGCTGCACGGCCGCACGATCCTGCTGCGACGGGGCAAGAAGGCGTGGCATGCCACGGAGTGGACCTGATCCGGCAGATGGCCCGAGTCACTCGGCGGGATCGCCCAGCGGCGTGATCTTCAAGTCGATCTCGGGGTTGGCCTTTCCGTCAACGGTCGCCGTGACGGGGTAGCCGATGCCATCGGGGAAGAGGGCCGTGAAGTAGGCGACGGGTTTCTTCTCGAGACGGCGTTCCTTGTCGTTGGTGCTGAGATACACCACGGCCACGACCTGGCCCTCGCCCTTTTCCAGCCGGGCGACCACGTCCGCATCAGCCTCGATGCTTACGTTGCGGAGGAACTGTTCCGGGAGCGTTACGCGGTACTTTCCGAAGTCCTGCGGGGCGCTGTTGATCTGGATACGAACCTGTTCCAGGTCAATGGTCTTGACCCGTGATACGAGCCGGAAAGACACGCGAACCTGTGCGGGTGTGAACGTGACGGAATCGAACGTGCCCAGGTCGGACTGCAATCGAACGATGCCCTCGACCGTGTGATATCCGGGCTGCAGCCGTTCGACATCACCCTGTGGAACCACGGCCTCGACCGTGAGCGGCTGCGGCAGTCGATCCGCGTCCCGTGCGGGCAGCGTCACGCTGACTTCCTGGTTCGCTTCGACGTTCTCGACCGTCGAGACGGTGGGGAGCACCGCTTGCACGGTGGCCGTCCGGGTGATCAACTCCTCGACCTGTACCTCGGCGAAGGGGGGAAGCACCGAGACGATCGTGGCACCGGTTCGTCGAATTCGTTCGATATCCGAGATGGCCTGGGCGAGATCATCAACCGTCTGCTGTCCACGCTGCGCGGTGACTGGCAGGGCAATGGCCTCCTGGAGGGCCTGCTGCATTTCCCGGACGGCCTCCGCCGGTCCCTCGACACCGATATCGACCGGGATCTGGGAGGGGGAAATCACGAAGTTGCCCTGTCCCGGCACGCTGAACTCGATGGTTGCCTTGATCGTCTGGGCTTCACGTGTCCGGGCTTCCGCGAGCATCCAGATCAGGACCGTGACCACGGTCACGATGAAGAGCGTCATGATGTCGACACCGTGTCGTTTCATGATCTCAGGACTCCGCCGCCGGGTTGGCTTCGGTAGAGGGTGCTTCATCGGCCCGCGATGCCGTTCCGGAATCGTCCACCTGCATTTCGAGTGTCTGCCCCAGCACCGCGGCGAAACGCTCACGCGGGATGGGACTTTCCAATCGTCCATTGACGGCCAGCGAGATGATGCCGGTCTCCTCGCTGACGATTACGACGACGCAATCACTTTCTGTTGCCAGGCCGACAGCGGCTCGGTGGCGCGAACCGTATCGCACCGGCAGGGTGCCTTCCTCGGCCAGTGGGAATTGCACGCCGGCAGCCAGGATGCGATCCTCACGGACAACCACGCCCAGGTCATGCAGCGGACTGTTGGGCCAGAAGATCGACTGCAGGAGCCGGGCACTGATCCTGGCATCCAGCATCTGGCCGCCTTCCACGAGACCGCCGAGCCGGACGCTGCGTTCGATCGCGATCAGGGCGCCGAACTGGTTCCGGCTGAGGAAATCGACCGCCTCCGAGATGGACTCGACGAAGGCCTGGCGTGGCTCTCGACCCGGTCGGAGGAACCGGGCCTGGCCAATCCGGATCGCCGCCTGCCGCAGTTCCGGCTGGAAGATCACGATCAGCAGGATGTAGACCAGGCCGATGACGTAGTTGACGATGAACTGGAGTCGCCCGAACGACTCGGTATTCAGGCCGATCAGGGCCAGCAGCAGCAGCAGGGCCAGCAGGACCGCGAAGCCCTTGACCACGCCGGCCCCCCGGGTCCCTCGCAGGAAGCGGAACACCAGAAAGACGAAGAGCCAGATCAGCCCCAGTTCGACCACGAGCTCCCAGAGCTCGTAAGAGGTGAAGGTCGAAAAGAAGTCTCGCATGGCCTTGAGGCCCTCCAGGGCTGCTCAAAGGAAAGTATACCCCTCGGGGGCGTCTCGCCCCATGACCGTGCACCGCCGCCCGGATGGGCATAGGATCCGGAGATGCTTGACGGACGCTATCCCGTGACCCGGTCGACCGGTCGGTGTGCTGCCACGGAAGTGGAGCTGGAACCCGGAACCACCTGCATGGCCACGCTCTGCGAGGTCGAGGATGAAGGTCTCAAGCGGTTCGATTTCGCCATGTCGGCCTGGGAAGAAGGGGCTCGGCCCGACGGCCTGTTCAGCTTCTGGCGGACCCGCGTCCCGGAAGGCGATGACCGCAAGACCCAGCTGGTTGATGACACGGTCCTGGTCACGATCTTTGAGCAGCTTGCCGAGGACGAAGCCCCTCGCCGTGTGGCGATTCGATTCGTGCTCGCGCTGATCCTCATGCGGAAGCGGTTGCTGCGGTTCCTGGGGCGGCAGGAAGAAGACGGCGTGGTCACCTGGCTCATGCGGCCACGCGGCTCAACGCCGGAGGCCCCGCCGGTGGAAGTCGTGGACCCGGGCCTGGGAGATGACGACGTGCTGGCCCTGAGTGAACAACTGTCCGAAGTCCTTGAATCCGACCTGTAGCCATGCGCTGGCAGGCCCTGCTTTTGGCGGTGGTGGGACTGGCCCTCGGGTGTCACGCGACGCCTGAGCCCGAGCGCCCGACCGCCTCCACGGGGGCCGATGTCATGACGGTTCTCCGCGGCCTGGATGAGCGGTCCCAGTTGCTGCAGCGACTGCATGGATACGGCATCGTCGAACTGCGATGGACCGATGCGGATGGTGATCACTTCGAGCAGGGCGACATGGAGTTCTGGATCGATGGTCCCGACCGCCTGGCCATGCGGATATCGAAGCTGGGCGAACCTTATTTCTGGATTGGTACCGACGGCCGGATGGCCTGGGTCTTCGACCTCTCCGGTCGACCGCGCCGACTGGCCGTTGATTCGATGGACCGGGTGCGTCGCGCCCAGTCGGCCGGAGAGACAAGCGTCCTGGACACCACCCGGATGCTCCGGGCCGGACTCGGCATGGTCCCGCCACCACCAGCCAGCGAGGTCACGAGCCTGCGACGAGGCGAGGACGGCACCTGGTGGCTCGAAACTCGGCTGGACACGGATGACGAACGGCGACTTCGCCTGCACGTCGCCAGCGAGACCTGGCAACCCCTGCGGGTTGAGCTGGTCAACGCCAATGGAACCCGTGGCCGAGTCGTCTCGTCGCGGGCTCGACGGCTGAAGCGAATCGAGATCCCGGGTCGCTCGTCACTGGGGTCGCCGATCGTCTCTGGCGTGATGGATATCCGGGATCTGCCCGAGTCGGGCAACTCCGCGCGGTTCAGTTTCGAGGGCCTCAGTACGGACATGGCGGATCAGCCAATGGACCGCGTCTTCGACCTGGAGATCCTCAAGCAGGCCCTGCGGCCCGAGATCGAGGAGCCCCTGGTCGGACCGGGAACGCCCAATTCAACATCGGATGGTCGCTGACATGGTTCGCCTGCTCGTCGGCCTGGTCACCATGAGCCTGATGGTCGCGCCACTGAAGGCGGCGGACCTGCTGGTTGCCGGTGGAGAGAACAACGCCTGGTTCGTCGTACCCGAGAAGGCGACCATCGATGGTGTTCCGGAATGGGCCCTGGCTCACCATGGCCGTCAGGATGAACCAGGCGTGTACCACACGTTGCGACGATTCGACCAGAAGCCCACCACGTTGGCGACCCTGGATCACTCGGTCTGGCTGACCCTGCAACCACGCCAGGACCGACCCGCACAGGTTCCGGTCCGAGTCCTGCGGGTCGGGTGGAACGACCGGATCGAGCGGTACATCGCCGAGCCCCGGACGGGCCTGGGCGTTCTCCCGGACATCCAGACTGATGTTGGGTCGCCTGGTACACCGGTGGACATGGTGGCGACATCTACCGGTCCTGCCGTGTTGCTGTCCCATGACGGAGGCACCTGGTCAGTGCAGCGGCTTCGCCGTGGTCGGTGGGAGGTGGTGGACGTGCCGACGATGGACCCCGGGTCCAGCCTGCGGCTGGGGCTCGATGATGATCGACTGGTCCTGGTGGCTTCCCATGATGACAACGTGGATCTCTGGTGGCAGGAGGGCACGGACTGGACCGGGCCCACCCGCTACGCCGCGACGGGACCAGTTCTGGACCTGGCTACCGTCGGCGGGCGGCTGGTGATCTCGACACAGCCAGCAGCCGAGCGGGTGGCTCTTGCCTATGCCCAACCTGGCGGACTGGCTCAACTGGGTTCCTGGTCACCAGCGGAAGGTGACTCGTGGTCAGTTCTTGCACTCCGAGGTCGACCGGCCCTGGGTCGCGTGGGGGAGTCCCTCGAGGTGAGCGCGTTCGACCCGTTGACAGGAACGCAAGGTCCCTGGATGTCATACCAGCCCGGTTCACCACTGGGCATTGGAGTCTGGCCGGTCCTGGTGGCCTTTACGGCTTCGGCGATCGTGCTCCTGGTCCTCTTGCGTGGTCGGCCGGACCAACTGTCCCTGCCGGCCGATCTTGGCCCCTTGCCACCGGTGACCCGCCTCCTGGCCCTGTTCATCGATGCCCTGCCGGGATTGGTCGTGGTCTTCACCTGGGGCGAGGGCGAGTTTCGACTGCTCATTGATGCCGTGTTCCTGTCGCTGGATGCCAGCGAGTGGGTGATCTACGCGACACTCGTGGGGATCACCTGTGGCTGGACCCTGGCCTGGGAACTGCTGGTCGCAACGAGCCCGGGCAAGATGCTTGCCGGGGCTGGATTGGTCCGCGAGGACGGGTCACGCCCGTCGGGCTCACGGCTGATCCTGCGAACCCTGCTCAAGGGGATGATCCTTCTTCTGCCGGTGCTGGCGGTCACGGCCCTGAGGCCGCCCGGGTTGCAGAGCGCGGCCGATCAGGCGGCCCGGATTGTCGTCGTCCGGTCCCAGCCACCGGCTGAAGCTAGTGATGAGGACGGTTGAATCCAGGTCACCGCGGCTGGTTTGACCTGCCCGGACCCCCCGCATTGCTCATGGAAACCCACAATCCCCGCCGATACATCACTTCAGCGGTGAATGGAGTCACCGCGTCAACATGACCCCGTACACGCTCAGGATGAGCGGATCGCCTCTCGCGGTGATCGAAAGGGGACGGCAAGGATGGCCGACGACCCGGCCTGGGACATGGAGGTTCCGGGCGATCGTGAGCGACATACCCTCCTGGGGCCCCAAGGTGGCTCACCTGCACCCGTGAAGCCCACGGGCTTTCGCCGTTGGTGGCCCCTGGGACTGATGGCCTCCGCGACCGCGATCCTGGTCGCAGCAATTGCCGTCAACATGCTGTCAGGACCACCTTCACCTGAAGACCTGCTCGACCAGGCCGAGGCCGCGATCGCCGAGGGTCGCCTGGATGACGGGCAGATGCACCTGGAGTCGGTCATGGCACCGGGTGCGGAATTGGGAATGGCCGTCGGTGCGCGGTATCACGCGCTCGCCGCAGACCTGGTCCGGGCCAGGCAGGACCGACTCGGTGGCTGGGAACCAGCAAACGCGGAGCGGATCATCAAGCACCTGGAGTCGGCCAAGGCCAGCCAGTGGGACTTGTCTGGATCAGATTGGGAGAACCTGGCCATGGCCCGGGTCGTCGTGGGCGAGTACGCGGCCGCCGAGGCCGCGCTGGAATCGCTTGCCGCGATGCCTGATGAGACCATACCGCTGCGGGCGATGATGGTCCGCTCGGCGCTCGCGCGAGCCGTGGAGCAGCAACCTGGTATCGCGGGCGATCGTCGCCTGCGGATCCTCCGGGACCTGCGAGATGATCCCCTGGCCGTACGCGACGACATGGAATGGGCCGCGGCGTCCATCGCGGGTATCCGGCTCGATGCGGGTGATCCCGCCGCCGCAGCCATGGGATTGCATCGCGACATCCGCCGGCTGGAAGGTCGGGGCGAGGCGGCCTCTCCGACGCTGCTGATCCTCCTGGGTCGATCCCAGCGAGACCTCGCTCGACCGGCAGCAGCGGAGCCTCCTCTCCACGCCGGACTGAACCTCGCGGCCTCGCTCGATCCGATTCGCGGTGAGGCCATGGTGCTCCTGGGTGACATCAAGGCGCAGGGCGGAGACCTCGAGACTGCTCGAGACTGGTATGCCCGCTCCATGACCGAGTATCCCGCGGCTGACAGCATGCTGGCGGCCCTGGTCGGTCATGCTCGAATGCTGGATGAACTGGGTGATCTCGAGGGGGCGATGCAGCACTTCGGCGAGGTAGCTCGTCGACTGGAGCGAGGTGACGGTCATCGTGACGTGGACGTCGCATCATTGGAATCAATCCTGCTCGATCGGTTCGAGGCGGCCCTGACCCATGCCCGCACCGAGCATGCGTTGGACATGGCTCGGTTGGCCGCGTCGCTGCGGCCCGCGGACCATCGCAGTGCCCGGATTTCGACGGCCCTGGCGGTTGCGGCCGGACAGGTTGCCGCCGAGCGGACCGCGGTCCTGGATCAACGCAACGCCGACTGGGATGACGAGGCGTGGGCGACCGTGCTGGCGCTGCATGCGGAAGCGGGGCAGGCCCACCTGGCGGCCGCGGCCGCGGAGCGCGAAGCGGCTGCGGATGACGAAGCCTGGGCGAATGCCATGTTCCAGGCGGGCGTTCACCTGGATGCCGCTGGTCAACAACAGGCGGCTGCCGCGGTCTTCCTGGATTACGTCAACGCCCGCGATGAACGCGATCCACGTCGGATCGAGGCCATGTTCCACATGGCCCAGGCGATGGAAGCCGAGTTGTTCTGGGAGGAAGCAACCGACTGGTATGACACCATCATCGGAGACCATCCGCGGAGCCTCCAGGCCACTCGGTCCTACGTGCCCTCGGCCCGATGCCTGCTGGCCATGGGCCGGGACGACGATGCCCGCTGCCGATTGCAGTCCGTTGTCGATGGTGAGACGCCGTTGACGCCGGGCGCACCGGACTACCGCGAGACGCTCGTCATGCTCGGTCGCCTCTGTGCTGCGGCAGGGGACTACCCCGAGGCCGTCAGCCGATTGCGTGAAGCCGCGGATCGGTGGCCGGAGCATTCCGAGGCAACAGCCGTGCTGTTCGATATCGCGTCCGCGCGACGCGCCCTGGCCCTGGACATCGATGTTCGACTGGCCACGGAGACGCTGACCCCGTCGACTCGGCAAGGACTCGAGGCGGATCGACTGGCCAACCTCTGGGAAGCGGCGGTGACGTTCGAACAGGTCATGGAGAGACTGGCGGATGAGCTCGACCCGACGGCGATGAGCCGCGGCATGCACCGCGCTGCCGCCGTATCGCGAGCCGACTGCCTGCTCGAGACGGGTCGCCTGCAGGAGGCGATCGCGGGGTACGAGTCCGTGGCCCGGACCTGGCCCGATCACCCCGCGGCCATGCATGCATTGGTGCAGGTGGCGACCGCCTGGACCAGGCTCGGCCAGCGGGAACGAGCCGATGCGGCGCATCGGCGTGCGTTGGCCCGGTTGGATTCACTGCCGGATGACGTTCTTGATCGCGAGGACGGCTTCATGAGCCGGGAGGTCTGGGAACGCTGGATGGACACCGTTCCAGTGGGTTCGTCGCTCTACGCAGGAGTGGAGGACGGACCATGACCGCGGCCCATGGATCATCCCGGGGACCAGCTGACCAGGAGGCCCGACGCTCGATCCACGACGTCTCGCTGGGCCTGGAGACGCAGCGCACGCTGCTGGAGCAGATCCGGCAACTCGCGTCATCGCAGGGATCACTCATCGAGTCCGGCCAGCATGATTCACTCCTGGCCCTGATCCAGTCGCGACAGGACCTGGTGAAGCAACTCGACGAGGTGCGAAGCGGCATGGCGCCGGCCATGTCCCGATTGCAGCAGGAGGTTGATGGCCTCCCTGATGACATTCGTGCGGACCTGCGGACCCGCGTCAATTCAGTCCGTGAACTCGTGGGCGAGATTGCCGCCATCGACCTGGACGACACGCGAATGCTGGAGCAGCACCGGACCCGGTGCCGGACGGAACTGGAACAGGTGGCAACAGCGGCGTCGGCGCATGCCGGCTACCACGCCCCCGGGGCCCCTGCGGCTCGATTCACGGATGCGAGAGGCTGATCATGTCAGGATCAAGACAACTCGCGACACCGCAGGGACATGATCGTATTGACCGCGCTGAAACCGGGATCGGTGTCGATCAACTGCAGGACCTCATGCAGTCCTTCAACTCGACGGCGGAGCGACTGCATGCGACCCACGAGGCCCTGAACAACCAGGTCCAGACACTGGAACATGAACTGGCCGAGGCCAACGACCAACTGCGGCGATCGCAGCAGCTGGCGGCCCTGGGTGAGATGGCAGCCGGAATCGCCCATGAGATCCGCAATCCGCTCGGCAGCATCCAACTCTACGCGCAGATTCTCGTCGAGGAACTGGATGACCGACCCGATTCGCTGGCGGTCTGCCAGAAGATCGGGACCGCGGTCCGTGGTCTCGACGCGATCGTGCGTGATGTTCTGCAGTTTGCCCGGAACACCTCGGTTCAGACCGAACCGTTGACCGTCGGAGCCATCGTTGATCGTGTCCTGCAGGATGCCGAGGGCCTGTTGGCCATGCACTCGGCCCGGGTCGAGCGGGATATCCCGGCCGATGACCTGGTGATTGCCGCGGATCCGACCCTGATGGTGCAGGCGATCGGGAACATCGTTCGTAATGCTGTGGAATCGATGGAGGCGGCGCCCGAGGCCGATCGGGTCGTTCGACTGGAATCCCGCCTGCTTCGCCGCCTCCGTGTCGAAGGTGATCGGCGACCGATCGTGTCGATCGGAATCGCCGACCGGGGGTGCGGGATCCCGGAGGATCTCGTGCACCGGCTGTTCAACCCGTTCTTCACCACGCGTCCCACCGGGACGGGATTGGGCCTGGCCATCGCGCACCGCGTCGTGGACGCGCACGATGGCGACATCGTCGTGGCCCCGCGGGAGGGTGGCGGATCGATCTTTGAAGTGCATGTACCCGTCCTGGAACTCCGCGGCGCGCTCGTGGAGACCGGCGAACTCGAGGAGTGATGATGGCGAGAATACTGGTGGTTGATGACAAGGAACTCATGCGCGACAGCGTCGGCACGATGCTGTCACGCAAGGGTCATGCGGTGACGGCCGCCAGCGGGGGAGAAGCCGCGCTGGAGCGGCTGGCCGCCCGGGAGTTCGACGCGATCATCACGGATCTGCAGATGCCCGGCATGGATGGCCTGGCATTGATGCAGGCGGTCCGCGAGCGGGATGAACGCATTCCCGTCATCCTGATGACCGCGTTCGCCACGGTGGAAACCGCCGTGGGCGCGATGAAGAGCGGCGCCTGGGACTACATCACCAAGCCGTTCAGTGGGGATGACCTGCTGGCGACGGTTGATCGCGCGGTGGAGCATTCCCGCGTCGTCCGTGAGAACCAGGTGCTGAAGGTGCAGGTGGCTTCGGTCGGGGGTGGCGGCAGTGGCGGTCATGACCTGGTCGGTGGCAGCGATCGAATGAACGATCTCCGGGGCCAGCTCCGCCGGATTTCCGGCAGCCACAGCACGGTCCTGATCTGCGGCGAATCCGGCACGGGCAAGGAAGTCGCGGCCCGCTGGATCCATGCCAACAGCCCACGAGCCTCGGCACCCTTCCTGGCGCTGAACTGTGCGGCCCTGTCGACGAGCCTGCTGGAATCGGAACTGTTCGGCCACGAGAAGGGGGCCTTCACCGGTGCGGATCGACTGCGCAAGGGGCGGTTCGAACTGGCGGACGGTGGCACCCTGCTCCTGGACGAGATCAGCGAGATCGCGCCGGACACGCAGGCCAAGCTGCTGCGCGTGCTCCAGGAACGATCCTTCGAACGCGTCGGATCCAGCGAATCAAGATCCACCGATGTCCGGATCGTGGCCACTTCGAACCGGAACCTCGAGGCGGAGATCGACGCGGGTCGATTCCGCCAGGACCTGTACTTCAGGCTCAACGTCCTGCCCCTGCCGATGCCGGCCCTGCGGGACCATGTTGACGACATTCCGGATCTTGTGGACCACTTCCTTCGCCGGGTGGCCGTTCGGGAAGGCCGAGATCCCCGCCGGATCACGACCGAGGCCCTGGCCTGTCTGCAGGCCTATGCCTGGCCCGGAAACGTGCGGGAACTGGAGAACATCTGTGAACGCGCGGCCGTGCTCGCGGAAGGTGAGATGATCACGGAGTCGCTGATCGCCCCCTGGCTTCGGACGACCTCGGACGTGGCGGCCCGGCCGGTGCCCGCCAGCAGCGACAACGGGGGCGAGTCCAACGGCCATTGCCGTCGGTTGGAGGAAGTCGAACGGGAAGCCATCGTCGCGACGCTGCGACGGTTCAACGGGCATCGCCAACGCAGTGCTGCGGCACTGGGAATCGGTGTCCGAACGCTTGGCCTGAAGCTCAAGAAGTGGAAGGAGGCCCAGCTCGTTTCTGCCAGCCTGTGACTCGTTTGACGCGCAGGATCTGCGCCTCGGCGCATGATCCGCTCGTTGGAATCATCCCTGGACGCGGTATGGCATTCGCAGGGCATCAGCCATGATCGAAGGACTCGACAACTCGGGAAGCCTCCCGGTGCTGGAGCGGGTGGTGCAGTTTGCCGCCCGGCGTCACAGCCTGATTGCGGACAACGTGGCCAACGTATCCACCCCGGGATTCCGGCCCATGGACGTCTCGGTCGACGATTTCGAGGCCGCCCTGGGCTCCGCGGTGCAGGCCAGGCGGGCCAGCGGGCAGGGCCGATTCGGAGCCGTGGAGGTGTCCTCGACACCGACGGCGGAGGTCACGGCGACCGGTGTCCAGCTCACGCCCCAGCCCATTGCCGAAAACATCCTCTTCCAGGATGGAAATGACCGCAGCCTGGAACGGCTCATGCAGGACCTGGTGGAGAACTTCCTCACCTACCGGACGGCGGTGGAGTTGATGAACAACCAGTTCGACATGCTGGACGTCGCCATTCGAGAACGCGTCTGATCCCACCCCGGAGACTACCCGTGCTATTCGGTGCCCTTGACATCTCGACCTCCGGCCTCGTGGCCCAGCGACAGCGGCTGACCGCCATTGCCGGGAACATCGCCAATATCGAGACCCTGTTGAATGCCGACGGGGAGTACGAGCCATACCAACGCCGGATTCCGGTCTTTTCGCCCGGTGACCCGGCCAATGACTCGACCCGAGGCGTTCACCTCTCCGAGGTGATGCTCGACAATGGTCCGCTCCAGATGCGCTATGAGCCCGACAGCCCGTGGGCGGATGAACAGGGATACGTGGGGTATCCGGACATCTCGCTCGTCATTGAGCAGGTCAACGCCCTGGAAGCGTCTCGAGCTTACGAAGCGAACATTACGGTCGCCGAGGCGACCAAGTCGATGTACAGCATTGCGCTGGAGATCCTTTCCTGATGGCGCCTGAGGACGCAACGGCATGACTGATCCACTCGGACTCATCACTGGACCCGGTTCGACGGGGCTGCCGACGGCTGCCCGCGAGGCCGGTGCTGCCCGTGACGGTGTGGACTTCGGGGCCGTGCTCAAGGCCGAGATGGCCCGGGTGAACGAACTGCAGGAAGCGGCCCAGGTCGCGGCAGAGGACTTTGCCGCTGGCCGCCGGGACGACATCGAGAGTGTTCTCTTTGCTGCTCGAAAGGCGGATACCGCCTTCAAGATGCTGCTCCAGGTCCGCAACAAGGTGCTGGAAGCCTACGAGGAGGTCAAGCAACTGCGTATCTGATGACCGAATCCTGAATCGCCACCGACGGGAGTCCATGGAGGGACCGAGGTCGGACCGGCGTGATTCGCTCAACCGATCGGGCAGGATGCCGAAGATCGATGGGACAGATGGCACGATTCACACAGCCGTATCTCGACCGCCTCCGGAACGTATCGGTATCGACCCGATTGCTGACCCTGGCGCTGGCGGTCATGTTGCTGATGGGGTTCTTCCTGGTCTCGCTCTATGCGGGCCGGCCGACGATGGTTCCGCTCCCGCTGACGCTGACGGGAGAGTCTCGAAACCAGACCATCGACTACCTCGCTTCTCGAAACCTGGACTACGAGGACACCGGAACGGCGATCCTCGTCCGGAATGACAGCCGGGACCAGATCATCACGCAGTTGAACGAGGCGTCGGTCATCACGCCCGACCAGATCGACTTCGACCGGATGATCAAGGACGAGCGGATGTTCCTCACGAAGGGACAGCAACGCACGCGAACCCGCGTGGCGACCCAGAACGTCCTGGCCCGCATGATCTCCCAGATGGCCAACGTCAAGAAGGCGACCGTGGTCATCAGTGGAGAGGAGGAACACGTGGGCATCGGCCGAGCCTTCGTCCCGCGAACGGCGTCCGTCTCCGTCGTGACCGATTCAGGGGCGTTGTCACCCCAGACCGTTGACGCGATCGCCCGCACCGTGGCCGGTTCCACGACCGGCCTGAAGGCCGAGTCCGTGTCGGTGATCGACGCCCGGACCGGGCGGGCCATGACGGCTCGCCCCGACGATGCCATGGCCTCGACGATCAACATGGAGATCAAACTCGCGGCCGAGAAGATGGCATTGACGCGACTCGAGGAGGCGCTCGGATACATCCCGGGCATCCGCATCAGCGTCAATGCCGTGGTCCAAACCCGCGAGATGGTTCGGGAAACGACCAGCTTCGAGGATCCGAAGCTCGGTGTGACCCAGGAAACCCTCTCGGAATCGAATCTGACTGCGGCGTCGAGGGGACAGGAACCCGGCGTGCGTGCCAACCTGGGCCTGCGCGTGACGACGCCGGTGCAGGCGATGGGTCGTTCCGGTCCAACGAGTTCGGACTCCACCGAGCATGTCGAGAGTGTGCCGGCCTTCGGTCGCAGTGACCAGCGGGTCGTCGACCCGGGAGGCTACGCCCTGGAGATCAATACCAGCATCGGCGTGCCCTGGTCCTACTTCGCGGCGCTCCATCGACAGCGAACGGGAATCGGTTCCAGTGAACCGGTCCGTGGCGAGGCCTTCGATGCACTCATCGGTGCCAAGTTGGAGTCGATCGAAGCCCAGGTCCTGCCCCTGATCGCCACCGGTTCCGCCGAGGGTTCCCGCCAGGGCGAGGTTACCGTGACCGTCTTCGAGGACGTTGCTTCACCGGCGATGAACAGCGGCGTGGAGGCGGCTGGCTGGATCCCACCGGGTGACGGCGATACCGCGATGTTCACGACGATCGGCCTGGTGATCCTGGCCGGGCTGGCACTGGGCATGATGTTCTGGATGGTCCGACGAGTCGGCGCTGCCAGTCCGCCCGGACCGGAGCTGCTGGCTGCCGCGGAACAACCACTGCTGGTGGATGACGTGGACGTCCTTGGAGATGTTGATGACACCGAGGTCGTGCTGGATGGCGTGGAAATCGAGACGGAAGAAGTCCGTCGCCGCGTGATGCTCGACCAGATCCGGGAAGCCGTGCAGGCTCATCCGGAGGAATCTGCGGCGGTCCTGCGCCGCTGGACGCGAACGGAGACCTGATGCCCTTCCGACCCGGTCAGAAACTGCCTGATCGCGCCATCGACCTGGAAGGGCCGGTGAAGGCGGCGGTCCTCCTGCTGAGCCTGGATGAACAGGCGGCGGCGACGATGCTGCGGGAACTGCCCACCGAGGTGGTGCAACGGGTCACGGCCATCGTCGCGGCGATCGACGAAGTGCCGGCCACCCTCGCGGAAGAAGTAGTGGAGGAGTACTACAGCCTCCAACTGGCCAGCCGGTACGTTCGCGAAGGAGGCCTGGAGTACGCCCGCCGACTGCTGAACGACTCGCTCGATGGCGAACGCGCCAGCCAGGTGATGACCCAGGTCGAGACGCAGGTCCAGCGGACACCATTCAGTTTCCTCCGCCGGGTGGAAAGCGACACCCTGCTCGCGTTCATCCAGGAGGAACATCCCCAGACCATCGCGCTGATCGTCAGCCATCTCGACCAGGATCGAGCGTCGGAAATCCTCGTCGGCCTGCCGGCGGAGAAACAGGTCGAGGTCGTTCGCCGGGTCGCCAACATGGAACAGACCAATCCCGATCTCGTGCGAGAGGTGGAGGCCGGCCTGGAAGATCGACTGGCCAGCATGCTCTCCAGTTCATCCGAGCGTGTCGGCGGCGTCAAGGCCGTGGCGGAAGTGCTCAACCTGTGTGACCGGAACACGGAACGGAACATCATGGACGGCATCGAGTCGGACAGTCCCGATCTGGTCGAGAGCATTCGGCGGTTGATGTTCGTGTTCGAGGACGTCCGTTTCGTCAACGACCGGGGTATCCAGACGGTCCTCAAGGAGATCGACAACGACCTGCTGGCCCTGGCGTTGAAGACTGCCAGCGAAGACCTGCGGGAGAAGATCTTCTCCAACATGTCCGAGCGTGCAGCCGACGTGGTCCGCGAGGACATGGAGTACATGGGGCCCGTTCGACTCAGCGATGTCGAAGCCGCCCAGCAGCGGATCGTGGACATCGTCCGTCGACTCGAGGATGCCGGGGAACTCATCATCAGTGGTCGCGGCGGCGACTCGGAAGTCGTCGTGTAGGAGCGCCACGCGATGCCCGTCATCAAGTCAAACGATTCCGATGGCCTGTCGTCCCAGGGACTGTCACTGGAGTGTGTTGAATCCCGCGCTCGCGCGATCATCGAGAAGGCCCGCGGTGATGCCGCTCGCGTGCTGCAGTCTGCCGTCGCTACGGCGCGGGCCCAGGCCGATGAGATCCGTGAGCAGGCGCGACAGGAGGGCTTCGAGACGGGGCAGGCAGAGGGACTGGCTCGAGGGCAGGAGGCCGGACAGGCCGAGGCCCATGCCGCGATGCGGGAACAACTCGAATCGCTCGTTTCGTCATGGACCACGCTGCTGGATGACTGGACGCTCCATGAGCAGGAGGTCCGGCAGGATGCGGCTCGCAGGGTGCTGGACCTGGCCGTCTCCCTGAGCGAACGACTGGTCCATCGTCACGTGGAAGTCGATCCATCGATCGTCGTGGACCAATTGCGGCAGGCGCTGGACCTGGCCCAGTCACCCGCGGACCTGGAGATCATCGTGGCCGAGTCGGATCGTCAACGCGTCCATCACGCGCTGCCGGGACTTCTCGAGCGATTCGACGCCATCGGGTACGTCTCGATCCGGGCCTGCCCGGAGATGGCGGCCGGTGGCTGCCGTCTCCAGATGCGGGGCGGCGAGATCGATGCCTCCCTGGAAGTCCAGTTGCAGCGGCTCACCGATGCGATCCTGCCGTGCCGACACCAGGAGATCGCCGAAGGTGAAGCGGCATGAAGCTGCTTCACGAGGCGATTGACATGCTCTCGGCCCTGCAATTGCGGCGGATCAGCGGTTCCGTTGTCACGGTGCGGGGCCTGACCCTGAACGTGGAACACCTGCCCCTGTCGATCGGGTCGACGGTGACCCTGACGTGTGAGCACGGTGCCGGCCGACGAGGCGAGGTCATCGGGTTCGATGGATCGCAGCAGATCGTCATGTTGTACGACGCGTTGGAGGGCATCCGTCCGGGTGTCAGCGTCTGCGGTGATCACACCTCGGGCCGCTTTGCCAGTCTCGGCCCGGGCCTGCTCGGACGCGTGGTTGATGGGCTGGGCCGACCGATTGACGGTCGCGGTCCCATCCCGACCGAGGCCGTCCGGCCATTGGTCGGACCCGGGGTGGAACCTCTTGCGCGGGAACCCATCAACCGGCCGCTGCCCACGGGTGTACGGGTCATTGATGCGATGACTACCGTCGGTCGAGGACAACGCCTGGGCATCTTCTCGCGTCCCGGCGTGGGAAAGTCGACCCTGCTGGCTGCCATGGCGAGGCATGCCTCGAGCCAGGTCAACGTCATCGCCTTGATCGGGGAGCGGGGTCGGGAAGTCCAGGAGTTCATCGAGCACACGCTGGGGGAGGAAGGCCTGGCCCGTTCCGTGGTCGTCGTCGCGACCAGTGATGAATCACCATTGCTCCGCGTGCGGGCGTCGCTGCTGGCGACGGCCATCGCCGAGTACTTCCGCGACCAGAGCGGTGGGCAGGATGTCCTGCTCGCGATGGACTCCCTGACGAGGTTCGCACAGGCCCAGCGACAGGTCGGACTAGCCAGCGGCGAGCAGCCGGGCATGCGTGGCTACCCCGCGTCAGTCTTCGCCATGCTTCCGGTCCTGGTGGAGCGAGCCGGCGCGATTCGTGGTGGTGGTTCGATCACCGGTCTCTATACCGTCCTGGTCGAAGCCGATGACATGAGTGAACCGGTCTCGGATGCTGCGCAGAGCGTGCTCGACGGTCACATCGTCCTGTGTCCGGAACGGGCGTCGCGTGGATCCTATCCAGCGGTCGATTGCCTGGAGAGCATCTCGCGAGTGGCCGAGCGTGTCAGCGACGAGAATCATCGAGCGGCTCGGCGGGAACTCCGGACGCTCCTGGCCCGACTGCGTGATGTCGAGGAACTCGTGGCCATCGGCGCCTACGTGCCCGGATCGGATCCAGTGGCGGATACGGCCCTGCAACTCCGGGACCGCCTGGAGGCGTTCCTTGGCCAGGAAGCGCACGAGGCGTCCGGGTATCCCGAGACCTGCCGGGTCCTGGTTGAACTGGCAACCGAGTCGATCCGGATGCGGCAACGCCGCGCCGTGGGATCAGGCACAACGCCGGCAGCGGAAGGCGCCGCGTCATGAAGCGATTCGTGTTCCACCTGCAGGCCGTGCTGGATCTTCGCAGTCGACGCGAACGTGACGCCCAGCGAAGTCTCGCCCAGTTGAATCGATCCCAGGTGGAACTGCAGGCGCGGTTGCGCCAGGCCGAGATGGCCAGGCGGGCCGTCATGACGACATGGCGACAGGAACTGGTCGGGACGCTTGATATCAGTGACCTGCGGTCACAGGCGGCACAGGCCCGCAGCCAGGATCACCGGGCTCGTCAACTGGTCCTGGAACTGGCGGCCCTGGAGCCGCAGGTGGCGTCGGCTCGCGAGACGCTGGGCAAGGCTACGGCGGAACGCCGGGCGATGGAATACCTGCGTGATCGAGCTCGGACGCGCTGGCTTCGGTCGATCCGTCGACAGTCGCGGCGCGATGAGGCGGAACAGACCGCCTCCGGGAGGGTTTCGATATGAAACACCTGTGGTTCATGGTCTCTTCCCTGGCCTTGATCATCATGATCATCGCTGCCGTCGGCATCGGGTGGTTGAGCGTGACGGGTGAACTCGATGCGGATCGTGTCGCGGCGCTTCGGGAGGCCTGGTTTGCGCCATTGGCGAGCGAAACGGAGGCATCGGCGGACGAGCAGGATGCTGCGACCGGTGCCCGACCGGGGAGCAGCGAGCGAAGACTGGCAGATCGCAGCACGGCCGCCCGGCAGGTTGCCGTGAGTCGGCAGACGCTTCAGCAGGAAGTGGTCATGCGGCAGCGGCAGATCGACACGGCCCTGGCTGAACTGGCCCGGGCCCGGGAGGACCTCGCCCGCGAACGCGAGATCTTCGAGGCCGCCCGGCGGGCGTCGGAAGAGGCCACGCCACCTCGTGATGCCGACGCACAGTTTCGACGATCGGTCCAGTTGATCGAGTCCGCCCAGCCGCTGCAGGCCAAGATCTGGCTCCTGACCATGGTCGACGAGGGCCGGTTCGAGGATGCCGTGGCGACGCTGGATGCGATGCGGGAACGATCGGCTACGAGGATCCTCAGGGAGTTCCAGTCGGGTCGAGAGCTCGAACTGGCAGGGAAGTTGCTGGAGGCCCTTGGGCGGTATGGCACGAGTGCGGACTCGGCCACGCTTGAGGAGACCAGGCAACGTGTATCACACCCAGGCAACGTTCTTTCCGAGCCCTGACACGCAATGGGCGGCACCGATGATGTCATCATCGAGTGCGGTGGAAGCCACGTTCGAGCCCTCTCAGCCGATAACGGCGGAGGGAGAGTCGGTTTCCGACGCCATGGCGCGGCAGGTGGAAGAGGACATCGCTCGGCAGGAAGCCCTGGACGCGCAGGAACCGCCGCCCGAGGCGCAGGAGGACGCGCAGGAATCGCGCTCCTCGGATGAGGGCATCGACCCGTCTCGGGATCGAAACCAATCAACTGACCGAAATGCATCACGTCGATCACAGTCGGGATCAACGCCAAGGATGATCCAGGCCGGACGCGCCGAAGGCGTGCGTCCCGGCCCGATTCCGATCCAGGCGACGGCGACGAGTACCAGTCCAGCATCGGCCGCGACGGAAACGACGCCAGTCGAGTCGGTGGCAGCCCGGCCGCTTCGTGGTGTTCCTGCCGCGGTGCTGAGGGCGATCGAGGTCGAGGCCTCGTTGGAAGCCGGGGCGAAGAACTCCTCCCGTGGCCGGGCGCCGGCACCGGTTCGAGGGGCGGTCGCCAGCGCCCCGCGTGTCCTGGGTGAAGCGGAACTGCGAACGATGCAGGGAATGACATCGCTGCTGGCCCAGCGCGGTGGGCGCATCCGTGTCCACCTGGAGCCCGTCCAACTGGGACCGGTCACCATCGACGTGGAGGTCAAGGGCGATCACGTCCGGGCCGTCATCGAGACCGCGACCCGCGCGGCCCAACGGGTGCTTGAGGCGGCGACCTCCCGCATTCGCGCGGCCCTGGAAGCCCAGGGCTACACGCTTGATCGACTGGACGTACGNCACGATGGCCAGGCCAGCAGTGAATCACCGGACCAGCCGGATGACGGCGACCGACGGGAGGACGCCGGCGAAGACGGCCGTCGCCCGCGATATCGATCGCCCGTCTTGACAGAACAGAACGCCGATGAGCCCTTCACGCTGGAGGATCTCAACGGCCAGGAGAAGACGTCATGAGCCAGATCAACGCACCGGAACTCTTCGGCGCCGTGGACCGCCCGACGACCAATGGCTTCTCGGCCATGAGTTCCGAGGATTTCATCACGATCATGTTCACCGAACTGACCAACCAGGATCCGACGGCACCGGCCGACTCGGCGGCGTTGCTGGATCAGTTGAACTCGATTCGATCGATCGAATCGGACATGCAGATGATGGAGAACCTGCAGACGCTGGTCTTCGAGAATCAACTGTCCTCGGCCAGCAGCCTGATCGGACGATTCGTCGGCGGGCTGGACTGGAGCGGGGTGCGCCTCGGGGGCACGGTCACGGCCGTTATCCGGCAGGGGGATGAGATCGCCCTGGAACTGGACAGTGGCGCCTTCCTGCCCATCTCCGGCGTGGAGACGATCATCACCCAGGATGTCCTGGATTCGCTCGGCGAGACCGACGACACCACGGATGACAGCACCGGCGATGACGATGGCAGCGGTGACGGAAGCGGTGACGGAAGCGGTGACGGAAGCGGTGACGGAAGCGACGGAGACGGCAACGGCGAGGGTTGACCCGCCCGGCGGCGCTCCAGGAGAACACCATGGGATCGACGAATGCACTGTTCACGGGACTGTCCGGACTGCTGAGCAATCAGCGCCGGCTGGATGTCATTGGTAACAACATTGCCAACGTCAATACGACGTCCTTCAAGTCCAGCCGGATGATCTTCTCCAGCCTGTACTCCCAGACGTCCTCGCTGGGGTCGCCACCTGGTGTGACGGGCGGAACCAACCCACGCCAGATCGGTCATGGTGCCATGGTCGCCGGCACCCAGCGGAACTTCGCTGGCGGCGCGATCACCGCGACCGGGATCGTGACCGACATGGCCATCGACGGCGAGGGTTTCTTCGTGGCCAATCTCAATGGCGAGACGCTGTACACCCGTGATGGCGCGTTCCAGTTGAACGAGAATCGACAACTCGTCACGGCGCAGGGTGCCTATGTCATGGGCTGGGACGTCGATGACCAGTGGCAGATTGTCGGCGGGCAACTGCAGCCCCTGGAGATTCCGATCGGGGCCATGTCCGTGGCCGAGGCCACCCAGAACGTGTACCTCGACGGAAATCTCAACGGGGCCGGCGAGATCGCGACCTCGGGCTCGATTCACCGATCGGACACGATGTTCACCAATGCCGATCTGACCAATACGCTGGCGTGGACCTGGGATCCGGACAACCCGGAAGCCGAGGGCGCGACCCAGCCGGACCTGACCGTGGCGGGCAACAATCTCTACGTCGACTCGGGTGATGGCACGCCGCTGTTGGCGCTGGAAGGTGGCGCCCAGGCCATGATCACCGTCAGTGGTATCGAGAAGAACGGCCAGACGCTGGGTACACACAGCTTCGTATTCGGCAGCGCGATCGACGCCGATGCACTGGGGGCGTCAGCCTTCGGTTCGACCATGTCGGATTTCAATGCGTGGCTGGAGACCGTCCTGGGCCTGACCAGTGAAGACATCGGTGGCCAGACCCTCGGNGGCCGAGTGGAGATCGATCCCAGCGGGGCGCTCGTGGTCATTGGCAACGAGGGCACGGTGCAGGACCTTGACCTGGCTGGGAGCGACATCACGGTCACCTACGGTGGCACCACCGCCGGCGATCCGGTCGCCGGGGATCCACTGACGCAGCCCTTCTCATTGACCAGCGAACAGGACGCCGATGGCGAATCGGTCCGGACCTCGTTCGTCGCCTATGACTCGATGGGGACGGCCCTCACGGTTCACGTGTCGATGGTGCTGCAGGAGACGTTGCCCAACGGTGGAACCTCCTGGACCTTCCTGGCCGAGTCCCCGGACGCGTCCGGGCTGGACCGGATCGTGGGCAGCGGCACCCTGACGTTTGATGAATCGGGGAACTTCCTTGCGGCCTCGAATACCAGCATCGCGATTCCACGGGACAACGGCGCCGACTCACCGGTGACGATGAACCTGGACTTCAGCGAGGGAGCCAATGGCCTGACCGCCCTGGATGACACGACCAGTGCCATCGCGGCGATCTCCCAGGACGGGTTCCCGGGCGGTGAACTCGTGTCCTTTGCCCTGCAGGAAGATGGATTGATCGTCGGGGCGTTCACCAATGGCGTGACCCGAACGCTGGGGCAGGTGGCCCTGGCCGTCTTCGCCAATCCCGCGGGCCTCGAGGCCGTGGGTGACAACTTCTACCGTGTCGGTCCCAACTCCGGGGATCCCACCATTGCCACGGCGACCACCCTGGGATCCGGGCGCATCATCGGCAGCGCCCTGGAGATGTCGAATGTCGATCTCTCCCAGGAGTTCATCAACATGATCCTGGCGTCGACCGGCTACCAGGCATCCAGCCGTGTCATCAACACGTCCAATGAGATGCTCGATCAATTGATGTTGATGGCCCGCTGACTCAACTGCGACGGAACGTCGCCCGCTGCATCATCAGTTCCAGGGTCTGGGTGACCAGGCTGACGTCCCGATCGGTCAGTGTGCCGAACATGGGCAGAGCGACGGTTCGCTGCGCGATGAACTCGGCAACGGGCCAGCCCGCTTCCACGGCCTTCGGCTCCAGCCGGCTGAGCACCTGCGGACGACGGGGGGGTGGTATCCATGGGCGTGCGGCACCGATCTCGTGTCGGTCCAGTCCCTGGACGATCTCGTTGCGATCATCGGTCCCGTAGGACTCGTCGAGCCGGATGACGAATTCGGGCCAGCCCAGCGTGGTTCCCGGGTCGACCGTCGGCACGATCACGTCACTGACCCCGGCCAGTCGCTGGGTATAGGTCGCGGCGACCAGGGATCGCGCTTCCATGATGTCGTTCAGGCGATTCACCTGCGGCAGCGCCAGGCCAGCCTGCGGAGTCGTCAATGGACATCGGAGTCCGAGTGGTCCCGTGTGGGGTCCCGGGGCCCGCGTCGATGCCAGATCCTCGCCATTGCGAAGCCGGCGACATCGGTCCGCCATGTGTGCATCGGATGTGCAGATCGCGCCACCCTCTCCGCAACTGATGACCGATCGCATGCCCATGTCGATGATGGCGGCTCGGCCGAAGGAACCGGCGGGCCGACCATCAATGGTGCCGCCGAGTCCACCAGCGACATCTTCGATCAACGGGATCTCGAGCAGGCCGCAGAGCGCGGCCAGTTGCGGCAATCCCGCGGGATTACCGAAGACCGTCGTGGCGACCACCGCGCGGGTGTCGGCCGTCATGCAGTCCTCGATGGCCTGCGGTGCAATGTTCAAGGTACGCGGGTGGCAGTCCGCGAAGACGGGTGTGGCACCGACCGACATGACGGCCTGGGTCATTGTTCCGGAGGCGAAGGCCGGCAGGATGACCTCGTCACCCGCGTGGATGTCCATGGCCAGCAGCACCAACCGAGCGGCGTCGGCATAGGTTCCTGCAGAGACCGCGTCGCCCTGGCCGGTGCGCGACGCGAGTGCCTCCTCGAGTTGGTCGGTCATCCGGCCACCAACAAGGGGTTCATTGACCAGGTCGCGGGTCAGGGCCCGGATGTCCTTGTCGTTGAGATCAGGATGGCTCAGTGGAATGCGGCTCACGGTGACATCTTGATCCACAGGATCCTCCCGACTCACTGTTGCTCCGGGACGAGTTGGCTCATGGCGTCCTCAACCTTGTCCATGTGCTTGAGGTAGAGCCAGGCGGCCTGGGCCTGGAACTGGTCCGACAATGTTCCGCCGGAAGCGAGGTAGCCGAGGTTTCGAATATCCGCTTCATCGAGCGTGTCGCGATCCCGGGCAAGCAGCAACAGGGCCAGGGCGTCTGGCCGACTGAGTCCGATGCGCCGGATGTTCTCAACGGTTTCCTCGCTGCCATCGATCCGGTTCCGCAACAGTCCGGCCAGCAGGGCTTCCTGCAGGGGCGAGTCGTCGGTTGCTTCTTGTAGCTGCTGCAGCAGGAACATGGGTTCCAGGTCAAGGAGTCGTTCGGTTGCTTCGATCGCCAGCACTCGGTCCATCTCGGTATAGGAGTCGGATTCCAGTCGCTGCAGGAAGTGAGTCCAGACGACCCGGGCCTGCTCGTCGGGAAGACGCTCGATCGCATCCGGCAGCAGGCCCATGGATCGGATGTGGTTGAGGTCCGCCAACTCGATGAGCTGCTGCGGGGCATCGGCGCGGCCGTCGGCAACGGCATTGTTGGCTTCCACGATGGCACCGATCAACTCGTCATCGGTGTCGATCCAACTGCGGTCCTCCTGGGGGAGGGCAACGCCGGCATGCATCAGCATGAGCACCGCTTCGATCTGACGACGCCGGGTCGCGTTCTCGCCAAAGAGCGCCCGCCACCGTTCCAGGCCGCGGTCCGGATCAAGGGACAGCAGGGTGTCCGTGCCGGCGACGACGACCTCGGGGAAGGTCCGTTCTTCATCAAGTTGCGCTACGGTGGTATTGAGCCATTCGGCGGCCTCGAGGATCTCGTACCGCCGGATCATCATGGTCATCGTCAGCAGGATGTCGAACTGACGCGTTTCCGGCAGTTCCTCGATGGCCGTGTCGATCTGCTGGACGGCCTTGGGATCACCCAGCCAGGTCAGGATCAGCCATGCGGCTGACGCGACTTTCTCGTTCTCTGATTCCGTCATCGACTGGACGTCGCCGGGCTTCACCGGTTCGCCGAGATCGCGGAGGTAGGCCAGCAGGGCGAGGCGGTTCGCTTCCTCGAGATCCTTCCAGTCCACGAGGTCCCGCGCTTCCTTGGTACCCAGTTGGTTGTTGTCCATGGCGATCGCGAGAATCTGGTTTCTCGCGTCGGGCTGAACCTGCGTCACCAGCCACGGCATGACCATGCCATCATCGGACAACTCGGCGAGGCCAAGGACGGCATGGACCTGGATGCGCCAGCTCTCATGCTGCAACAGGCGGAGGAACAGTCGCTCAAGCGAGGCGTCCCGCATGGAACGCAGGGACGCGAGTCGGGCGAGGTGACTGTCATCACGCTGAGGCGTCACCGCCTTCTTGAGATGTCGGATGGCGATGCGTGATCGATCCGTGTCGGCGGCATGGGTGTATTGCAGCCAGCCACTGCCGAGGGTTCCGGCTACGACCAGCACCGGCAGCAGAATGGAATGGCGGAACAGATCTCGGGCCTGGATTGGCATGTGTGCCAGTGTATCCGACGGTCTCGATGGTCGGAACGGCCCCGGTGGAGGATCGATCAGCGGTGGCTGATGGTGTGGCGGAGCCGATCAAGCAGTTCCCGGACCGGTACGTGGCCATCCTCGTGGCCGCCGTGACCCGGGACCCGGGCCGTTCGGCCATCCTCGGCCATCTGCTCGATCCGGCAGGCTGCGGCATGTGCCGAGGAGTGATTTCGCCGACCCAGCGTCCGGGCAATCTCCGGGTAGCTGAAGTCCGTCATCCGTCGGGCCAGGCAGGCCACCAGGCCACGGCCCAGGGACACGCGTGGTCCACGGTCTCTTCCAGTCAGGTCCGCCTGCGTCAGGTGGAGGTGCTGGCACACGACCTCGACGATTCGATTGAGTCCGATGGGCTGGGTGGATTCCCAGGAGTGCTCGAAGACCTGTGAAACGGCATCGGGAGCGAGCCGGCCCTTGTCGAGACCGCGGACCTGGACCAGGGCGCTCAGCCGAGTCAGCGCGCCCTGGATCTCCCGGACGGATCCGACGCAGCGGGAGGCGATCAGTTCCACCGAGGCTTCCTCCAGCGAGAGACCGCGGTTCCGGGCGAGCCGGAGAATCAGCGTCCGCCGGGTGTCCCGGTTGGGCTGCTCGATCTCGACGACCATGCCGCTCAGGAAGCGGCTGACGAGCCCCTTGGTGAAACTGCGGATCTTGTGCGGGTGGGCGTCCGACGCCAGGATGATCCGGGATCCGGTCAGGTGGATGGCGTCGAGCGTGTGGAGAAACTCGGCCTGGGTCTTGACCTTGTCCCCGAGGAAGTGGATGTCGTCGATGGCCAGCAGTGCCAGTCGCCGCATTGATCGCCGGAATTCGTCGACTCGGCTCTCGCGGACCGCTGCGATGTACTCGTTCGTGAACTGCTCGCCGGTGAGATAGCGGATCGGGTCCTGGCTGCCAAATCGATCCCGGTAGCGTCGGCAGATGCCCTGCAGCAGGTGCGTCTTGCCCAGCCCGCATCCGCCATGGATGAACAGCGGTGAGACCGGGCAGGTCCCGGCTTCCCCGGCGACCCGGCTGGCGGCTGACCAGGCCAGTTCGTTGCTCGGGCCCACGACGAAGTCGTCCAGCCGATGCGGCTGGCCGGATTTGGGGCGTCGCCCGCTGCGACCGCGTCGCTCTGGTGGCGGGGGAGGTGTTGCCGGGGCGGGGGACGAGGGTTGATCGTCCCGGACTCCGACGGAGATCTTGACCGGGCTGCCGACCACGTGTTCGGCGACCTCCTTGAGGTCCCGCTCGAAGTGGGCGTGAATCCAGTCTGCGGCGAACTGGGAGCCAGCCTGGACTTCCAGTTCATCCTGGCCCAGGTGGAGCCGGGCCTGGCCGAACCACATGGCATGTCGGCGTTGGCCGAGACGCTGGCTGAGCAGGTCGGTGATGGAGTCGGCGGTCGGAGAGACTTGAGAAGGCACGTGAGACTCGGAAAGGCGGCGGATGATCTTCGGTCTTCGCCGGGAACGGCGTGACAGTTCGAAACAGACCAACCTCACGTGATGGAGCTTGGTCAAGCGGTAGCAAGGACTTGTCCGGTGGCGCGAGCGCCCCCGGCACTCCTCCTCGCGTTGCGGTTCCTTCCGAAGAACCCGCACCGGCGATCCGGGCGGTCACCTGAATACCGGGAACGGACGGCCGGTGGGCCGGTGCCGGGCCATGCGTGGTAGACACGTCTGGCTCGATCACCGCCCGACCAGCCACCCCGGTCATCCGAGGTGTGACTCGTCCTTCCATGGACAAGCGAGAGGGACTGTACCCGCCAGAACCGGCTGCTCCAGCCAGTTTCCGTGATCCCACAGCAGCCGATGGAGCGATTCAACCGACCAGTACAGGGGAATCGTGGACCAAAAGTTTTCTATCCACAGGCGTTGTCCACCTGGCCGGGGTGGGCTGGTGGACAACCACCTTCCACGTGGCTTTCTTGCAAACACCTTGTTGATCGGATAACGGCTCGCCGTTGGCTCGTTGCGACGAACCCAAGTGAGTTGTACAGCTGAACGGCTGGTTGATTGCCCATGTCTACGGCAAGCGACACGTACGGCATTTTTGCCTGTGAGGCCAGGAAAAGACCGTGTTCAATGAGCAGTCTTCCCCAGCCTCGGCCACGTGCTGTCGAGGCCACTCCGATGTAGACGAGCTCGGCTTGTCGTCCCTGTGTTGATCGGTTGATGAGCACAACGCCGACCGGCGCGCCATCGTGCCTGGCCAGCGTCCAGAGCGACGGGTCGTAGTGGCCGGTCGCCTGGTGCCCGGTGATGACATCATCCGTTTGTCGCAGGCCACGCAGCCCGGGACAGTCCAGCGTGTCCTCGTAGGAGGCGTCCAGCACCACGGCGAGCTCCGCCCGCATCGACTCGTCGTAGGGAACCAGTTCCAGCCCGTCCGGGAGCGCCGGGGGCCGGGCACGCCGAGGGACGGGGACTTCCATGTACTGGAGGACGGCCAGGTCCTGGAAACCGGCGGACTCGAAGGCGGTGTAACCGATCGTGTCCGTGGGCTGCAGGAGCGACTGGGCCAGTTCGATCTTCTGCGAGGTCAGAAAGTCGAGGCAGTGCCGCAGGACCCGGGCCAGCGGGTCGATCCGCTCGCCCTTGTCCAACTTGGACGAGAAGAGCATGGCGGTCCGCCCCGGGGAGGGCACGGCCAGGACACACGTCCGGTGCCGGCCGGAGGGCGTGGGCAATGACCAGAGCCAGTCCAGCGGGATGCTGTTCTCGGCGGCAAAGGCCTGGAAGCGATCAGCATCGCTTCGCTGGGCCCCGGGAGGCAGCAGGCGGGTGATCGCCTCGATGCGGTCCCCCGGGGGGACCAATTGAGGCTGGGGATCCGGGGTGGGCTGGGATGGCCTTTGGGAGGTCTTCATGGGGTCTGGTCGTTGTGGCCCACCGGCCGCGGGGTCGGGGGCCATCCTGCTAGAATAATCCGCTCACCCCAGGGAAGTTCACGGGAAGTCCAAGGCCATGTTGAGAAGCATCTTCCACGTCCTCGCGCCACTCTGCCTGTTCGTGACCGCCACGGTCATGGCCGTGCCGATCCCCAATGCAGCTCCGCTGCGGCCCGAGTTGACCTATACCCCCGGACCACTGCGGATCTTCCAGAGCAGCGAAGATGGTCAGTGGTACTGGTACATGACCTACGGGGTTGAGAATGGCACCGGTGTCGACCAGATCTGGGCCCCCTCGATGGTCCTGTATACGGACCAGGGCGAGATTCTCAACGGTGGCCGGGGTGTCCCCAGTGCCGTTACGGACGAGATCCTCGAGTATCTCGCGGATCCCCTCCTTGAGCCCCAGTACAGCATCATCGGCGAGCTCAAGCAGGGCCGGGGGAATGCCCGTTCCGGCCTGACAGTCTGGCCGGCCCGCAAGACCAAGGTCAATGAGCTGTCCCTGTTCGTCGTGGGCCTGAGCTCCGAGACAGCAGTCGTCAAGCACCCCCTGACAGGTGAGGATGTGGTCCTCCGGAAGAGCTTGAAGCGGGATTATCTGATCCCAGGGGCCGCTACGGCCCGTGGAGACCGCCCCGTGGACCTTCATCCGGATATGCCGCGACGAGAGGTCTGGATCTTCCGTTGATCCCCCTGTATCATGGCCGATTCGCCGCAGGAGCCCGCTCCTGGGGGCCATAGGTGCGAGGAGCCTGAACGATGGCACATAAGAAGGGACAAGGGTCCTCAAAGAACGGTCGCGACTCCAACCCGCAATTCCGCGGAGTGAAGCTGTATGGCGGCGAGGCCGCCAAGGCCGGGGCCATCATCGTCCGCCAGTGCGGAACGCACTTCAAGCCCGGCTACAAGGTTGGTCGTGGCAAGGATGACACTCTCTACGCCCTGGTGGCCGGAACTGTCCGGTTCCGCGGCCGAGCTGTCGACATCATCCCCGCTGATCCTGCCGTGCCGCGTTACGAGGTCATCGATCGGCCCGTCCGCAACGCAGGCTGATCGCCGGGATTGATCCACATTCTCGTGTCATGACCCGCCGGCATACCGGCGTGGGGGATTGGCCGTGCTCATCGATACCGCCAAGATCTTCGTCCGGTCCGGAAAGGGAGGGTCGGGCTGTGTCAGCATGCGGCGTGAGAAGTACCGCCCGCGTGGCGGTCCCGATGGTGGAGATGGGGGCAAGGGTGGCGACGTCATCCTGGTCGGCGATTCGTCCCTGAACACGTTGATTTCCCTGGTCCCTCGACCACACTTCCGAGCGGAGAATGGTCGGCCGGGCGAGGGGTCCAGTTGCCATGGTCGCAATGGCGAGGACTGTGTCATTCCCGTGCCACTGGGCACCATCGTCCTGGACGTGGAGGAAGACACGCGCCTGGGTGACATCGACACCAACGGTCAGAAGCTCATCGTCGCCCGGGGCGGCGAGGGCGGATTCGGCAATGAGCACTTCAAGTCATCCACGAACCAGGTGCCGCGGGAATCAACTCCCGGGGGGCCCTGGGAGGAACGAACGCTTCGCCTGGAACTGAAGCTCATCGCAGATGTCGGTCTCGTGGGCCTGCCCAACGCCGGCAAGTCGACGCTGCTGGGTTCCATGAGTCGCGCCCGGCCTCGCGTGGCGGCCTATCCATTCACGACCCTGTCAGCGAACCTCGGTACGGTTGAACTGACCGGCCATCGACGAATGGTGGTTGCCGACATCCCGGGTCTCATCGAGGGCGCCGCTGATGGCGCCGGTCTGGGGCATGACTTCCTGCGACACATCGAGCGGACCCGGGTGCTGCTGCACGTGCTGGACGTGGATCCAATGGACGGGTCCGACCCGGCCGAGAACTACCGGGTGATCCGCGGGGAACTGGAGTCCTACGAGGCGGACCTGGCCTCCAAGCCCGAGGTGATCCTGTTCAACAAGATCGACCTGGTTCCCGAGGACCTGCGGCAGGAGATGTTCGAGCAGATCGAGGCGGACCTGGGCGATGCCTCCGGCCCACGCTGGATTGCCAGTGGTGCCACGGGCGAGGGGATCCCGGCCCTGCTGGAAGGACTCTGGTCGTGCTTGCATCCGGACAAGGCCCCTCACTGGACTGGATGATGCCACCGCTCCGCAGCCCGTGGTGCTCCCGGAATTCGCGAGCGACTTCACCTGGGTTGTCACTCCGCCTGCAATGTGGAGGCTGGTGGTGCGTTGACCAGTAGCGGGCTGGAAGGTCCGGCCCGCGTGGAATCACGGGGGGGGGATAAACCCCGTTTTTCGCCACGGCAGGCCCGAATAGAACTTTTTTCCGTTGAAGGCGCCAACCCGGTGCTCGCGGTACGCATGTGGTGCGGAAACGGGCTTGGTAATCCTCGACGGGCGTGAGGGGATGAGACTCATGTTCAGCGCCTGGGACAACTCTGGAGACCCACCATGCCAACACGTAACAGACTGCTTCCAATGATCCTCGCTGCCGCAGCCATCGGCACCGCGTCAATCGGCCTGGCTGATGACGTCGCGCCGAGTTCCGCGGCCCCCAAGACCGTGAATGTGAACTTCGAAGGTGGCACCCTGGCCGAGTTTGCCAACCTGCTGATGGAGGCGAACCCCAACTACAACATCGTGATCCAGGACGAAGCGGCAGACTTCCCCATTCAGCCCATGGAACTGCGGAACGTCAGCGTCGCCGGGTGCATCTGGATCCTCGACAATCTCGAGGCCGGATCCACGAGCGAGAGCCGTCGGCTGTGGTCGGATACCTACGGTGACTTCCCGCGAGCGACGATCGTCGTGATCGGTCAGCAGGCCCGCACGCGAAGCCAGGCAGCGCGAAGTACCGCGAGGTCGTCGCAGCGGATCGACCTGGACGAATACCGCACGGAGGTCTTCTCCGTGGGCAACCTGCTCGGCAGCGGATTCACCAGCCAGATGATCCTCGACAACATCGCCATGGCCCAGTCACTGGAAGACACAACGGCCTCCCGCGATGCCAAGTGCCGCATCAATGACGATACCGGTCTCCTGTTCGTGAGAGCGACCAGGCAACAGGTTGATGTCGTGATCGCGGTCCTGGATGCCATGGCGGACAGCCAGCCGTATCGGTACGGCCTGAAGATGGACCAGTCCCAGCCAGAGTTCGCCCCGACCCCGCCACCGCCACCGCCCGGTATCAAGGCACCGGAGGTTGGTGAGGTCAAGTTCTTCACCGCTGTCGAACTCAAGTTGCTGACCCTCTCTGAACTCCGCGAGCAACTCGTGAAGATCTCAACGGCTCGCAAGCGAGCCCGTGGGAATGCCGAGAAAACGGAGCAACTGCAGAACCAGTTCAACATGGTGATGGATGAACTTCAGTTGCGAATGGACGAGGACTGATCCGAACCTGACACCACACGATAAGGCGCTGTCCGAGTAGCACGACAAGGACGGTGACTGCACGCAGGCGACGTCGAGCCAGGCACGGGCTCGACGTTGTCGTGCGCAGCCATGTTGTCAACGCGTCATCAGTCGCCGTACTTCTCGCGGAGCCGGGGGCTCAACCGCAGCATCCACTGGACGCGCTCGACCTCGTCCAGGACTTCCTGCAGGACTGCCCGAACCGGATCTTCCGGAGGGTCGGCCAGCACGTTGCAGGCCGGTCCGAGTGCTTTTCTCGCCATCGATCGGTATCGACTGAGTGTTCGATCGCCGATCCTGGAACAGGGTTCGAAGTCCTCGGCCATCAGCCAGGTCACGGGGACGCGTGTGCCGGCGTTGATCATGCTGGAGACGACCAGTTCGGCGAAGCTCTCGTCCCGGGGCAGGAACCGGACCTCGATCCGTTCCGGATTCGCCTGGGCCACGCGGGCCAGGGCGGCGCCCTGCAGTGCACAGTCTCCGCACCAGGGGCCGGTGAGGCACAGCACCTTCATGTCACGGGTGAATGACGACAGCAATGCACGCTGGTCACCGGTCGGTTCCAACTGCATGTGGCGCTGGTGCCACGTGCCCTGGTGTTCCGGTGGCAGCGCGGCCACGAAGGGTTCGAATTCCAGGGCGTGTTCAAAGTGGGCCTGAAGAAAGGCCGCCTCGTGCAGCATTGTCAATCTCCGTGGGCCTGGCGCAACCGCCCGCTGAGTCGCAGGAGCAGGTGCACACGTTCGAATTCGTCGAGCCAGTCCTGTGTAACGAGACGGAGCATCCCCGCGTCGGTGGGGGCGCCCGGGACGGGACAGGAGGCGCCGAGCCGGGCGGCAGCCATGTGCCGGTAGTAGTTCAATGTCCGGTCGCCCATGACCGAGACGGGCTCGTGATCCTCGGCCATGAACACGGTCATGGGGACGCGACGGCCACCGTTGATGCACAGGGCGTCCATCAGGCCGGGAGCGGCGTCGCGATCGATGAACCGCAACTCGATGCACTCATTGACCTCGGCCAACGCCTGCAGGATGGGACCCTGGCGAACGCAATCACCGCACCAGATGCCTGAGATCATCAGGATCGGCATGCGTCGTGTGAATCCGCTCAGCAGTTGACGCTGATCGTCGGTGAGTGACAGGTCGCCGTAGAGCGAACGCCACGAGGCTGCCTTGTCCGCATCGCTGGCGAGATAGTCCTCCCACGACAGCGATGCCGCGAAGGCCTCGGAGAGATCTCGTGCACGCAGTCCACGCATCAGTCTTCGCTTGCCTCCGTACGCAGGGTGCGGAGCAGGTCGAAGGCCTCCAGGGGCGTCATCGACTCCAGCGGGGCTTCGCGCAGGCGGGCCAGCAGTGGGTGCTCCAGGTATTCGGTAAACAGGTTCATCTGCGGGCTCTGCGTGGTCCGTCCACGGGCGGGTGGGATGTCGCCGGCATCATGATGCACTTCCAGCGAGTCCAGCACCTCGCGGGCCCGGGTGAGGACCGTCTCGGGAATGCCGGCCAGTCGACCCACGTGGATGCCGTAGCTCCGGTCGGTTCGGCCGGGTCGGATCTGGTGCAGGAACACGATGTCGTCATTGAACTCGCGGACGGCGACGTGCCGGTTTCCAATGGCCTCGTTGCGATCGGCCAGGTCGGTCAACTCGTGGTAGTGGGTGGCGAACAGCGTTCGCGTGCCCCGCGAGGCCAGCGCCTCGGTGATGCCCCAGGCCAGGGACAGGCCATCGAGCGTACTGGTGCCGCGGCCGACTTCGTCGAGGATCACGAGACTGCGATCGGTGGCCTGGTTGAGAATCACGGCCGTCTCGGTCATCTCGACCATGAAGGTTGATCGACCGGCATGGAGTTCATCGGAGGCACCGATACGGGCGAAGATCCGGTCGACGATTCCGATCGTGGCGGCATCGGCGGGAACCGAGCAGCCCACGTGAGCCAGCAGCACGATGAGCGCGACCTGCCGGATGTAGGTGCTCTTGCCCGCCATGTTGGGGCCGGTGATCAGCAGCAGTGACTGGTGGCGGTCGCCGGGCTGGTTCAGTTCGCAGTCATTGGGGACGAATCCCGATCCCAGTCCCACGTCGAGCACCGGGTGGCGACCGCCAGTGATCTCGAGTGACTGATCAGAGGTCATGACCGGTCGCACGAGGCGATGCCGCCTGGCCAGGTCGGCGAAGCACAGGAGGACGTCCAGGTCGGCGATGGCCTCGGCGAATCGCGTGAGTGCCTGTCCCTCCTGGTTGATGTCCGCGACCAGCTCGTCGAAGAGCTGCTTCTCGCGTGCGATCGCGCGAGACTCGGCCGTGAGAACGCGATCTTCGTAGTCCTTCAGGTCCGGCGTGATGTAGCGTTCCGCGTTCTTCAGGGTCTGCTTCCGAACGAAGCTGGCCGGGACGCGGTCGACATGAACATGGGTGACCTCGATGTAGTAGCCGAAGACCTTGTTGAACCCGATCTTCAGCGACGGGATTCCGGTTTCCTCGCTCAACTGCTGCTGGTAGGTCGCGAGCCAGGTCGTACCGTCCCGTTGCAGGCCCCGGCACTCGTCGAGTTCTTCGTCGATGCCGTCGGCGAACAGGCCGCCCTCTCGCAGGTGGGCCGGTGGACTTTCCACGCAGCGTTCCCGGATTCGCCTGGACAGGGGAATCAGTGAATCCGCCACGACCTCCAGGGTGGGATGGACCAGCGACAGGTGCTCGTGGCCTTCCAGGAGTTCCAGCAATCGAGGCAGGGTCGACACCGAGCGTCCCAGGGCGACGGCGTCACGCGGGGTCAGTCGACGCATGGCGGCGCGTCCGATGATCCGAGCCACATCCTGGATGGGTTCGAGCGTTTCCAGCAGGTCCATCGTGAGTGGTTCGTCACCCAGAAGGGTCGCGACTGCATCCTGGCGAGCCGTGATGGCATCGATGTCCTGCAGTGGATAGCAGAGCCACTGTCGGAGCGTTCGTCGTCCCATCGGCGTGCGGCACCGCTGCATCACCGAGAGCAGGGAACCATCGGTGTCACCACCACGGACCGTTCGTTCGATCTCCAGGCTTCGCATGGTGGCCGCATCGATCGTCATGATGGACTCGTCGCGGACCCACACCGGTGGTTGCAGATGGGCCAGGGCGGAACCATCTGCGGCCTGCGTGTCCAGCAGGAACTGGACCAGGCCACCGATGGCACGGGTCACGCCCGAGCCGGCATCGTCGAGACCCCAGCCCTCCAGCGTGGCCACCTGGTACTGGCGGCGAAGTCCATCGGCGGCTTCCCTGGCGGCGAATGTCCAGTCCGGTCGGGGTGTGATCGTTGCGCCCAGGGCGCCAGCGACCTGCACCAGCAGCGGGTGGGACTCGTCCAGCGAATCAGGGTGGATGATCTCCGAGGGACCGATTCGAACCAGTTCATCAAGGGCGGCGTCTCTGCTGCATGAGCAGGCGCGGAGCATGCCGGTGGAGAGTTCCGCCCAGGCGATGAGCACGTCTTCACCCTCGATCACGAGCGTGACGACGATGTTCGCGACGCTGTCATCAAGCAGCGTGTCGTCGACGAGCGTTCCCGGTGTCAGGATGCGGGTCACGGCACGGTCGACGACGCCCTTGGCCTCGGAGGGATCCTGCACCTGCTCGCAGACGGCAACCCGATGCCCCTGCTCGATCAGCCGACGGATGTAGCCCTCGGCCGCGTGGTAGGGAACCCCGGCCATGGGGATGCCCGAGGTCCGTTCCGTCAATGTCAGTCCCAGGACCTGGTGGGTGAGCCGGGCGTCCTCGTCGAACATCTCGTAGAAGTCGCCCATCCGGAAGAACAGCACGCAGCCAGGGTGCTCCTGCTTGAACCGGGCATGCTGGCGCATCGCCGGTGTGTCGCGTGGGTTGCGACTGGAACTGGAGGCACTTCGGCGGGTGTTCTTCGAGGGTGTCGGTGGCGACATCGACGGAAGTGTAGCAAGGGCCCGGATCGGCTCGATTCGCCGGATCGATATCCCCAGCNTGTCAGCAGGCGGCCCGGGACGTCCATTTGNCCAGTCGGCCCGGGGGACCAGGTCGCAGGTCATCTCCCTCAGCGGGTATGGTGTGGGTGGCCATGATCGCCAACTCCTTCCTAGCCTCGATGCTGCTGGTACTTCCGGTTTCCACTGTCCAGGCCGACGGACTCCGCCTGGAACCGGCGCTGGCCGTCAACCTCCTGCCCGGGATGCAAGCCCAGGACCAGGATCCCGAGGCGGTCATGCAGGAGGTCCTGACCGGCGGTCCGCCCGGGGCGGAACTCCCACCGGAGGAATGGACGGTCTATGACCCGTTCCCATCCGGCATCCCCCTGGACTGGCTGGGTCCCGTCGCCGACAACCTCCGGTTCACCATTGATCTGAGCGGTCGCTTCGAGTGGAACTCGCAGCGACGAGAGTGGGGGATCACGCAGTTCTACGGCTTCGATCTCTACAAGGTGTTCTCCGGGAAGGAGGGCGACTGGGGGATCCTGCTGCTGCAGGGCTTCGCGACGCGGATCAACAACGTTCAGCCACATCCCTGGTTCTTCGATGGTCCGACGGACTGGGAGTTCGTCTATCGGATCTTCAACTTCAATTACACCGGGCTCGCCGGTGGTCGATTGAATGTCAAGGTGGGCCACTTCGAGATGCCCTTCGGTCTCGAGATGCTGGTGGACACCAACGGCACGCTGCGCAACATGGACACGGCTCGCAATCTCGGCGTCATGGCGGACTGGGGCGTCACGCTCAACGGGGTGCTTGATCACATCGAGTACGAGGTCGGGCTGGGTCGTGGCAGCGGCAACGAATGGCACGCATCCGGTTCGCCTTACGAATTCGTGGGGCGTATCGGAACGGCGCGCGAAGAGCCCTGGGTCTTCGGAATCTCGGGCTTCTATGGCGATCTCTATCGCCCCGAGGTGCCCGGTAACACGATCCACCGGCGTCGACTGGGCTTCGACGCGTCCTGGTTCGGGGGACCGGTGGATGTGATGTCCCAGGTGTCATTCGGACTCGATGGAGATGACACGGTTGTCAACAGTCTCGTCGAACTGGACTGGCGTCCCGTTTCCGACGGCCTGCTCCTGTACCTGCAGTTGAGGCAGGACAGCCGAGAGTTCGACCCGGGGTGGAGCACCCAGTTCCAGACCAGGCTGGGTTTCCAGTGGGCGCTCGACAACCACTGGGTCCTGAGTGCCGAGTGGGTGCAGAACCTGACGAACTACGGTGATCGGCCCGCCGATACGACGTTTCGTCTCCAGACTCGATATCGCTTCTGATTTCCGGTAACGCGTGGAGTAGGGTGTCTCGTGAGGAAGTTGTTCATGTCACGACTCTGGATTGGATTGGCCATGCTGGTCCTTGGTGCCACGCTGGCCGAAACCGCGTCGGCCCAGGCCTACTGTGCCCTGCGGGACCCGGTTCGACGGGTCTACGAGTTGTACCCGGAGGCGACCGCCTATCGAACCCGGACGGCCACCGTGGGACGGGAGCATCGCCAGGCGATGGCCCGGGACCTGCCCTTCACGCTCCATTTCAATGAACTCGGGCGACATTCCCTGTACGTCGTGCTGCAGGAGGGTGAACCCATCGGCTTGATTCACGTCCGGTCGGAACGGGGACGGTGGGGACTGGTGGAAGTGTGCTGGGCGTTGGACTTTGATCTCAACGTGATCGGCTTCGAGTTCCAGCGGTGTCGCGATCCCGGTGCCAAGGCCCTGCTCAAGAGCGAATTCGCCCAACAGCTCACCGGCGCCAACTTCGAGAACCTCAAGGCCTGGCTGGCGGACGAGGAACGACTCGCCGAGATGCCTGCGGACCAGCGGATCCTGGCAGAAATGGTCTTGAAGAGTGGATTGAAGACCATGGCCTTGACCGAGGATGTCTGGCACCAGGATCTTGCCGAGATCCGTGCCCTTCGGCATGCGAGGCAGGCCTTCGGGGCGAATGCCACCCTTGAGTCCCGCTCGCCGACAACGCCCGTAGCACCTGATGTCGGGTTCGAGCTGGTGTTCAAGGGTGAGTGGACCATCCGGGGGACGGACGATACGCCCCAGGGAAGCCTGATCCTCACCGGCATCGAACTGCCGGGTCTGCATCGTGACATCTGGTGGATCATCGAAGCGGACGGCCGTCTTCGGCAGGTCATCCCCGTCGGGGGCTGGCCGGACGAGCGTGCCGCGACGGCGTTCCAGCAACTGGAGAACCGCACGATCAATGACTTCTCCGACTGCGCAACGGCTGCAGAACTGGCGGCCGAGGCGGTCCTGGGTGAGCAGGAGTCTCCTTGAGAGTCAATGCCTACATGGCGATCGTCGTGCTGGTCTGTAGTCTCGGCGGGCTGCTGCTGGCGCTCGGGTTGACGTGGGCGTACGCCGACATCGATCGTGACATCGAGACCTATGGTGCAAGAGCCGTCCTGGCGACGGACCTGGGCCGACTGGAAGAGGATCTCAGCCAGTGGGCGGTCACGAGCGACCTGGTCTATGGCAGCGGTGACACCTACCTCATTGATGGTGCCATCCGTCGAGGTGATTCGATCCGAAACACGATCAATCGAATCGTCGCGGATCCCGTGGCCAAGGGCTACGCGATCCTCCTGGGTGAAGTGCGGGACATGGTGGTGGCCAATGAAGCCCGCCTGGGTGCGGCGAATGAACTGGACTCGGAGAATCGAATGGCGGGACTGTCCCGATTCCTGGAGGAATGGGATTCGCAGGCGTCGGTCGTCTTCCCTCGACTGCTGGAGGACCGCCAGGCCCTGGAGTCGGATATCGAAACCCGTCGTCTCCAGGCTCGTGATCATCGGGAGCGACTCTGGTACATCAGCACGATCGCGGTGCTGATGTATGTCCTGGTCGTGGGGTTGGTCTGGCGATGGGCCGTGGTGACAACGGCTCGCCCGTTGCTGAGGCTCGCGAAGGAAGCCGAGTCGGCCCTGGCGGAAAGCAGGCCCCTTCGGACGCACGGCGTGGGACCGCGGGAAACCCAGCAGTTGGCCAGCAGCCTTCAGGCCTTCGCGGGAAACCTGGAAGAGACGGTTCGAGAGCGAACGCGCGATGTGCACGGCCTCATCGGACTACGCGATGCGCTCTTCGATGCTGTTCCGTTTCCCGTGTTCCACCGTGATGTCGCGGACCGGTTCCTGGAGTGCAACCGGGCCTGCGAGTCCTTCTTCGGTGTGAAGCAGGCCGATCTGGTCGGCCAGACCACCTCGGGGCTTCCCGAGTCATTGCGGGTGCTCCTGGAGCACCAGGACATCAGTACCTCCCACGGCGGTACCAGGGAGTGCGTCGTCCAGAATGCGAGTGGTTCGGAACGCGTGGTGCTCTACACCGAAACGATTGTCGGAGGTGCGGATGAAGGCTCTGGCGTCGTGAGCGTCCTGGTCGACATCACCTTCCGGGTCAGGGCTGGTCGCCGGGCGCAGCAACTGCATACGCTGCGGACGATCGAATCCGAGACCGTCGCGTGGATCCTGGAGCGTCGCGACTTTCCAGAGGTCATTCAGCACACGCTGGAGCGGATCGGCACCTGCCTCGATGTTGCCGCGACGACCCTGGGTGTTCAACGGAACGTGGTCATGGAGCACATCATGGAAGGCCGCCGCCAATGGCGACGGTCAGCGGGGGATCCTGATCGACTGCCATTGATGGCGGATATCGCGGGCATGGCAACGCTGCGGCAGAAGATGCTGGATCGAGGAGAGCCGGTCATCCTGGAGCCCAAGGACCTGCGGGATGATCCGGATCCGGAGATTCGACAGCTGTACGAGTCCGGGATCCGGACATTCGTGATCCTGCCCATCCTGGTCGAAGGCGGCTTCATCGGGACGATCACCATCGATGATGTCGAGGTCCGGGACTGGCATGAAGATCAACTCATCGCGCTCATGAGCATCGCCCAGGGGCTCGGTCGATCAGTGGAACGCATTCGCGCCGAGATTCACTCCAACGAATACGGCCGTCGGCAGCGGGCGATGCTGCGGGAACTGGATCACCGGGTCAAGAACAACCTCGCCATCATCCTGTCCATGGCGGACCAGACCGCGCGGGAGACGGATTCCATCGAGGTCTTCCAGGAGGCGTTCTCCGGTCGCATCAACTCCATGGCTCGAGCCCACGAATTGCTGGCCGCATCGCAGTGGTCCGGCGCGGATCTACGGCAGGCCCTGCAGATCGTGCTGGCGGCCAATCGTGGCGCCGGCCGCACGACGATCGAGGGGCCCACGGTGGTCCTGCCGCCGGAGGTGTCGACCTCCACCTGCCTGGTCCTGAATGAACTGGCGACCAACGCCCTGAAGCATGGCAGCCTGTCCGTTCCGGACGGCCGAATCGAGGTGTCCTGGTTGCTCGAGGGAGACGACCTGATCCTGACGTGGTGGGAGCGAGGCGGGCCCGTGCCGGAGTTGCCCTTCGCCACGGGGATGGGCACCCGGTTGATTGATGGATTCATCAATTACCAACTGGGCGGAGCGGTGGAGATGGCGATTGCCGACGGGGGGCTCCAGTACCGGTTCACGATCCCATTGGCGGAGTTGGATGCCGCGGGGGTCTGACCGGGCCATGGGCCCGGGGCCGACTTCCAGGTGAAAGTGGAGCAGATGGGACTCGAACCCACAACCTCCTCGATGCGACCGAGGCGCTCTCCCAATTGAGCTACTGCCCCTGGGGACGCGGAATTGTACCGTTCCTCCGGCAGCCAGTTGGTCCTTCGGCTCGCCGCGGTCCGATGCGGCCTGATAAAGTGCCCCCCAGTCTTGAGAGGTGCGGTTCCCGTGGCCACGACGCTCATCGTCCAATGCGGCATCATCATCGCCGTCTCGCTCCTCGGCGGGTGGCTTCCCATGCGATGGGGGGCATCCCACCGGGTGATGCAGGTGGCCCTGTCCTTCGTCGCCGGCACGATGTTCGGGCTGGCCATGCTGGATCTCCTGCCGGAGGCGGTCCACGCGCAGCAATCAACGGGGGATGGTCACGCCATGGAGTCCATCACCCTGTGGGTGATCATCGGCTTCCTGGTCATCTTCCTGCTGGAACGCTTCGTCTGCTTCCATCACCATGATGTTCCCCGGGCGGATGATCCGGATCATGGTCACTCCCACGATCACGGGGTCTCCTGGATCGCTGCGGGATTCGGACTGTCGCTGCACTCGGTCATGGCCGGCGTGGCGCTTGCGGCGTCAGTCGTGGTCGGGGATGCCGAGGGCCAGGCTATTGCCGGGCTGGCGGTCCTCCTGGCGATCGTCTTGCACAAGCCCTTTGATTCGATGAGTCTCATCGCGTTGATGACGGTCGCGGGTCATTCACGCGGTGCACGCATCCTGGCCAACATCCTCTTCTCGCTGGTGACGCCCGCTGGTGTCGTCATCGGCGTCTCACTCGGTGCCACACCTGACGGCCCGCCGCCCGCCTGGTTGGGGCCGGCCCTGGGTTTTGCGGTCGGGATGTTCCTGTGCGTGGCCCTGAGTGATCTGCTTCCAGAACTGCAGTTCCACAGCCATGACCGGATCCTGTTGACGCTGGCCCTCCTGCTGGGGCTGGGTGTGGCCTGGTTCGCGATGCAGTTCCATGATCACGGGCACGCCGAGCCGAGTGGTCAACGCGAGCACCATCACGACCACGACCACGACCACCACGACCACGACCACCATGGTCACGAGCATGGGATGGAACTGGAGATTCCTCCTCGCGGGGACCCCTCGGGATCGTCTACCATGCTCACCATGGCGTCCTGGCAGCAGGTCGGCATCATCATGACCTGCCCGCCCGATGGTGGACGGGCCATGATCGAGTGCTGAGGAATCCGCGACCCAAGCAGCAGATGGACGGGCCCTGCCAGTGGCAGGGTGGTGATTCCGGAGGCCTTGCGTCGCCCCACAGGTGAGTATCCATGTCCGACACGAAGACCAACTGGAAGAAGACGCTCAACCTCCCTCGCACCGGGTTCCCGATGAAGGCGAACCTGTCACAGAATGAACCGGCGACCATCAAGCGATGGGCCGAGGCTGATCTCTATGGGCAGGTCACGGCGGCTCGCGAGGGCTGTGAGCCCTTCGTCTTCCATGATGGACCGCCGTACGCCAATGGCGCGATTCACGTTGGCCACCTGCTGAACAAGGTGCTCAAGGACATCATCGTTCGCGCTCGCCTGCTCTCCGGTCGCCAGTGTCGCTACATCCCCGGCTGGGACTGCCACGGACTGCCCATCGAGCACATGGTGATGACCCAACTCGTTGAATCCGGGAAGATCGCCAAGTTGGACAGCCTGTCGGAGGCGGATCGGCGGATGGCCATTCGCCGTGAGTGCCGGACGTATGCGGAGAAGTTCATCAAGCTGCAGTCTGGCCAGATGAAGCGGCTGCTCACCCTGGCCGACTACGACGATCCGTATCTCACGATGAATCCTCGGTATGAGCAGCGAGTCGTGGAGACCTTTGCGGACCTGCTGGCGCAGGGACTCGTGTTCCGCCAGCTCAAGCCGGTTCACTGGTCGATCGCCAACGAGACGGCGCTCGCGGAAGCGGAACTGGAGTACGAGGATCGATTCGACCCTTCCATCTACGTGGACTTCGAGGTCGTCGAGGCCGAGGCCGTGGCCAAGGCCTTCGGTTGCGAGATCGACCAGACCCCGTCCGTGATGATCTGGACCACGACGCCCTGGACCTTGCCTGCGAACCTGGCCATCGCCGTGCACGAGCGATTGCCATATGCCCTTGTCCGCCTCGATGGATCACTGACCGTTGTCGCCGAGGATCTCGTGGAGACGGTGGCCGCGGCCGGTGGTGTTGAGAAGATCGAACGCCTCGGTCGCTGCATGGGGGCCGACCTGGTGGGCCTGTCGTATCGCCACCCCTTCTGTGACCGGACCAGCCCGATCGTCTCGGCCGAGTACGTCACGCTGGAAGACGGCACCGGCCTGGTGCATACGGCGCCTGGCCACGGTGTCGAGGACTACGGCACGGGACTTCGCATGGGCCTGGACATCTACTGCCCGGTCCGCGGTGACGGCACGTTTGACGACACGGTTCCGGAGTGGTTGCGAGGTCTCTCGGTGTGGGACGCCAATGAGAAGGTGATCGAGCACCTTCGGTCATCGGGGCACCTGCATGCGGCCATGGAATTCGAGCACTCCTACCCGCACGACGGTCGATCCAAGACGCCGGTCATCTTCCGGGCGACCGAGCAGTGGTTCATCGGGGTTGATCGACCCCTGGCGGACGGTGGTCGAAACCTGCGGGACATGGCCATGGAAGCCACGCGGGAATCGGTGAAGTTCGTTCCCGAGTGGGGGCGCAATCGCATGAGAGGCATGCTGGAATCACGTCCGGACTGGTGCATCTCGCGACAGCGTTCCTGGGGCTTGCCGATCCCGGCCTTCGCCATGTCCGATGGTGGCGTGTTCATGACTGCTGCCAGCGTTCGGGCGGTGGCCCAGGCCTTCGGTGAGCGAGGCAGCGATGCCTGGTTCACGGAAACGCCCGAGGCGCTCCTGTCCGCGTATGACCCGGGATCGGATCCGGACGCGCCCGAGGGCCTGGATCTCGCGGCGTTGACCAAGATGCACGACATCTTCGACGTCTGGTTCGAATCGGGCAGTTCCTGGAACGCCGTCATGCGACAGCGTGACCTGGGATGCCCGGTAGACCTGTACTCCGAGGGGTCGGATCAGCACCGCGGTTGGTTCCAACTGTCCCTGTTGCCGGGGCTGGGTGTCCTGGGTGAACCCCCGTTCCGATGCCTGCTCACGCACGGGTTCATGGTCGACCGCGATGGTCGCAAGATGAGCAAGTCCGGGGGCAATGCCCTCAACGTGGATGACCTTCTCAAGGATATCGGCGCCGATGTCTGTCGCTGGTGGGTCAGCAGCCTGGCCTTCGAAAGCGATGTCCGGGTCGACCTGGAACTTTTCCACCTGGCAGGCGAGTCCTATCGCAAGGTCCGCAATACGATCCGGTTCCTGCTCAGCAATCTCGGGGACCATGACCTGGCGACGTCCGACTCGCTCCTGGCCGATCTGGATCCCCGGTCACTGGAGGCGTGGGTCCTGGCCGAGGCCAGCCGACTGCAGACCGAGGTCATGGACGCCTACGAGAACTACGAGTTCCGCCGGGGGCACCTGGCGATCTTCGACTTCTGCAACGACACCCTTTCCGCGATCTACTGCGTGGGTGTCAAGGACCATCTCTACTGTGATCTGCCGGACAGTCCACGGCGTCGACGGACCCAGGCAGCCCTGCATCGGCTCGCGGATGTCCTCTGCCGCCTGGTCGCCCCGGTGTTGTCACACACCGCGGACGAGGCCTGGCGGACGATGCATGGCGAAGAGGCCTGCATCCACCTGGAGACGATCCAGCCGCTGCCCTTCGAGGCCGATGCCGCCTGGCCCCGCGTTCTCGAGGCTCGCGATGCCATCCTCAAGCAGTTGGAAGAGGCGAAGGCACCTGAGCGTGGGGGCATTGAGAAGTCACTGGATGCCGGCATCGTGCTGCCGGATGCGGACGGAACACTGGCACCCTTTGCCGAGGCCCTGGCGGCCATCTGCGAGGTCTCCCGGTTGCGTTGCGACTCCGCGGCCACGGACATCGTGGTCGAGGACCTGCGGGAACAGCCCCTGTGCGAGCGATCACGGCGGCGGGACGAGTCCGTGAGCGAGCGGTCCAACGGGGCCATGCTCAGCACACGGGACTGGGAAGCCGTCCAGGCGGTCTCCTCGGACTGACGATCAGTGATACTGGTTCACCAGGGCCCAAAAAAAGCCGCGGTCGTTCCACACCGGAGCCCGTTGGTGAGGATCGACCGCAGCGAACCACGTCTTGTCATGGCCCGTGCCCCTGTGCCTGGTGATCCAAACAGGTGATGTCCAGTGAGGGGCTGGGCTTCACCCTGATCTGCGACCGCCAGCGGCTGTTCTCACAGCAACGGGGTGCTTTTCCTCAAATTTCCGATTCGGTGCTGACAGAACCGAGGGGAGATCGCTGACGGGGCCTCGAGGGCGGTTCAGCTGACCTTGCTGCCTGGGGCGGATTCCCGATCAACCCGCAGAACGCTGACGTTCTCGCCGCTGGTGCAGGCCAGGATCATGCCTTCACTCTTTTCGCCGCGGATGACGCGGGGTTCGAGGTTGGCCACGATGACCACCTGGGTGCCCACCAGGGTGTCCGGGTCGTACCAGGCCTTGATGCCGGCACAGACCTGTCGACCGTCGGGTGTTCCATCATCCAACTGGATCCGGAGCAGCCGATCGGCATCGGGATGTGGCTCGGCGGCCGTGATCGTGGCCACTCTCAGGTCGAGCTTGGTGAAGTCATCGAAGCTGACGCTGGCCAGCATGTCGGGGTTGGAAGCGGTATCCGTCATGGCATCGTCCCGTCGGGGTGTCGATCAGTTCGTGGCGTCGGCGAGATCCGCGGTGGCATTGGCGTTCTCGCCCTCGTTGCCTGCGAATACGAAACCATGCCGGTCGCGAAGGGCTTCGACCGTGAAGGAGTCCTGGAGTCGAGTCAGGTCACCACCGAGTTCCTCGGTCATCACGAGCATGGGAATGACGTTCTGGGTCGTCAGCTTCAGGTAGCTGTCTCGATCCAGCGGGCGACGATTCACCAGCCGCACGGCGACAACGGCGAGGTTCTGTTCCGAGGGAAGAACGAGGATCCGATCGGATTCGTCCAGGTCCTCGACCGATGTCTCATGGTCGATTGCCGAGGTGGAGGCCAGGATGGCTTCCACGACGTCCGGGTCCTGGAGCAACAGGCCGGGGACGTTGGCCGCGGCCGGCTGGGGCTGCATGCCCTGGCTCAGGTAGAACTCGACGGTGCCGGGCAGGTACTTCTGGAAGACCTTGCCGGTGGGGGGATCGACTTCCCACTGCGTGGCCAGGGTCTCGAGGCCCTCGGTCTCCGAGAGCTGTTCCATGTCATCGACCTGCGCCAGCAGTTCTTCGTAGTGCGCCAGTCGCTGGAGGTCACTGACCACGCCTTCCCGGACTTCGTCCAGGGTGGCCGGTGGTCGAGCGCCATCGGCCTCGGTGACCCGGAACACGTACATGTTCTTCTGGGTGTCCGTCATGATCGGTCCGGCGACGCCTTGTTGGACGGGGTAGAGCCCGGAACCACCGAGTTCCTTGGTATCCGTCACCATCTGCTGAAGCAGGATCGGGAACCGACTGAACTTGTCGGAACGGGCCTGGCCGATGCCCTCGAGGTCCCGGATGTCCGGAAGGGTGATCAGGTCGTCGCCACTGGTGAAGACGGGCTCGATCTCCAGTTGATACTCATCACGCAGCATCTCACGGATCTGGTCGAAGGAGACCTGGCGGGAGGCCCAGTCATCGGGCAGGACCAGGTAGCCGCCGGTTTCCTCGAATCCCCGGCGGGGGAGTCGAAGGCGATCGGTGATCGACCGCGAGAGGTTGTCGGTGTAGTCATCGCGGAGGTCGGCCAGCAGGCCGTTCCGGACGGACTCGGGAATCTCGTTGGAATCTTCGAAGCCCGGATGGGTTGCTTCGTTTCGACGCCAGTACTTCATCAACTCCCGGTCGCTCATCGCATCCGACTGGCGAATCGACTCGTCGATCGCATCCCCGGGAATCGTGAGCCACTCCAGGCGGAGTCGATTGGGAAGCCGATAGCCGAAGCCATGCTCGCCTTCGCCGGGCTCCACGTCGCGGTAGGTGTCGTACTGCTGCTGAATGGCCTGTTCGTCCGGCTGGGCGCCGCTGGAGGGCTGGTCCGCCTTGACGGACACGACCTGCGTGTCCGCGGCATCAAAGAGGCGACGTCCGGCGCCCTTGAGTCGTCGATCGGAATGACGGCCCGCGTTGACCACGTGCGTGAGGTAGCGGGCAATGCCGCTGCGATTCACGAGTGCCTGGCGGATCAGGGCGGGCGGGAAGCCGGTCTGCCGGGAAAGCAGCAGCACGGATTCGCTGTCGAGGCCGCTGGCGGACATGCCGCCGATCATGCCGGCCGCTTTGGCCTCGTGGACCAGCAGGTAGTACTGCTCGGGGGTATCGATGCGACCAACCAGTGGTAGCGGTGGAAGGCCACCGGGCACGCCCTGCATCCGGTCGAGGAACTGCAGTTCATTGCGAACCTCGTCCCAGTCGCGGGCCGTGATCGTCGTGCCGTCCCGGCCCATCGAAGCGACGAGGGTCGTGCCGGCGCCGAAGCGCGACACGAGATCGGGGATCTGGGGCATCAGGAACACGACCATCAGGCCCGTTCCGAAGACGGCCAGGAGCAGCTTGCTGTACTTACGGAGGAGCCTGTTCATGATCCATCCTTCGAGGTGCCCGCCCACGGTCCTCCGTGTGGGAGGCGGAACCGGAAGGCGATCACCGCTCGATCAACGATAGAACTCGACGATCAGGTTGGTGTTGACGTCAAACGGAATCTGGTCTGCCGTGGGCGTGCTCGTGACCGTTGCCTGCAGATCGGCCGGCTTCATGTCGATCCAGTCCGGGACGATATGCCCGGCCAGGGACTCCATGTTCTCGCGGACGACCTTCTGGATTCGATCCTGGACGGTGATCACGTCGCCGATCTTGATGGCGATGGACGGCCGGTCAGCCCTCTTGCCATTCACCAGCACGTGGCGATGGGACACCATCTGGCGGGCGGCCCAGATCGTTCGAACAAATCCGCACCGGCGAATGATGTTGTCCAGTCGTGACTCCAGCAACTGCAGGAGCACCTCACCGGTGTTGCCCTTCCGTCGACTGGCCTCGTTGACGTAGCGGCGGAACTGCTTTTCCAGGATGTTGTAGTGGTAGCGGAGCTTCTGCTTCTCGGTCAGGCGAATGCCATAGTCCTTGGGACGACGTCCGCGGTAGCCGTGCATGCCGGGCGCATTGAGCTGGCGGCGTGCCGTGTGCTTGGGGATGTCCGCGATGGGGACTCCCACTCTTCGGGACAGCTTGAGCTTGGGACCGAGGTAACGCGCCATCTGGCGACTCCTGAACCTGGTGAAAAACGATCGGGCAGAACCGGGCCGAACGGCCCCGAGGGGCCAAAAACGAAGCCACGCCTCTCCGTCGAGGCGCAGTGCCGAGCCGGATAGTGGACCAAAAATCGGCCCGTTGGTCAAGGGAATGTCAGGCGGGGTGGGCAGGATTGCCCGTTTCCGGGGCCGCCCTCAGTAGGCCCGGGCATCGGAACCGCGTCGCCAGTTGAGATAGGCGGTATTCAGGACCTTGAGGCCGCCGGGCGTGGGGTAGTCGCCAGTGAAGTACCAATCGCCGGTGTACCCGGGCATGGCATCGCGGAGACCGTCGATGGTCTGGTAAACAACGTCCAGGCGCCCCTTCCAGCCGACATCGTCGGGCCGGACCAACTCGGCGATCTTGTTCTCGAGGGCTTCCTGGGGGAATCGCTCGAAGAGCCGAGCCACGTGGTTGGTCATCTGGTCGGGTGGCAGGTCCACCTGGGCCTGGCAGGCGGCCTCGATCTCATCCAGCAGGGCCTGTTCGCCGGCGTCCTCGACCAGGGCGACCGCGGCCTGGAAGGCCACGAACCGGTGGAGATGACTCATGTCGATGCCGTAGCAGTCCGGGTAGCAGATCGGTGGCGCGGAGCTGACGATGATGATCCGAGCCGGGTTGAGTCGACCGAGGATGGTGATGATCGACTCGCGGAGCGTCGTGCCCCGGACGATCGAGTCGTCGATCATGACGAGGGTGTCATCCGGCGTGACGATGTCGCGCACGATGTCATAGATGTGCATCACCAGATCGCGGCGGGCCTCATCGTGAGTGATGAAGGTCCGGAGCTTCTGATCCTTGTGGGCGACCCGCTCCGACCGGACCAGGTCCATCTGGAGCTGCTGGAGCTCCTGCTGGTTGACCGTGCCTTGCTGGACATGCTCCCAGACCGCTGCAACCTGTCGTTCACGGACCAGCCGCTGGGCTTCCTGGACCAGCCCGAGGTAGGCCGTCTCCGCCGTGTTGGGAACAAAGCTGAAGACGGTCGAGCTGACTTTCCAGTCGACCAGGTCCAGGACACGGTGCGCCAGGTTGCATCCCAGCTGCTTGCGTTCACGATAGATGTCCGGGTCGTTGCCGCGACTGAAGTAGATTCGCTCGAACGTGCATTGCCGCTCGGGCAGTGGGTCAGTGAATGGCTCGATTTGAATCGTGCCATTTCTCTTGACCACGAGCACGTGCCCAGGTGGGATGGGCTGGACGTCGTCAGGCGGCAGGTTGAACACCGTGGACAGTGGTGGCCGTTCCGATGCCACGGCGACCACGTCGTCCGTCTCGATCCAGAATCCCGGCCGAATCCCGGCGGGATCGCGGCAGACGAACATGTCTCCATTGCCCAGCAGGCCTCCGAAGAGGTAGCCCCCGTCCCAACCTTCCGAGGCACGGGACAGGATTCGGACAATGTTGACTTCCTGCGAGATGGCCTCCGCCAGTTCGCGACCTTCCAGTCCCAGGAACGAGTCGGGGCCCATCGCTGACCGCAGGTGTCGGTGTTCCAGGTCAAGGAAGTACCCCAGCCGCTCCAGGATCACCTGGGTGTCGGAATCGCCGACGGGATTGAGGCCGTACTCGACCAGTTGCTGGAACAGCTGGTGCGAGTTGGTCATGTTGAAGTTGCCCGCGACGGCGAGATTTCGACTGGCCGTGTTGTCCTTGCGGACCAGCGGGTGACAATTGGTGACCTCCCGGCTGGAGTGAGTGCCGTATCGCAGGTGGCCTATGTAGGCCTCGCCGAGGAACTCGCATCGTGCCTTGGCCGTCAACTCGTTTTCAGCATCGAGGACGAGGTCGGTCAGGAAGTCGAGGTCACCGGTGGCGGCATCGAAGATCCGTTCGACGGGATTGCGCTTGGTCGTTCGGAGCCGACGGAGAAAGGGCTCACCGGGAGGCATGTCGAACTTGACGCTGGCGATGCCCGCGCCGTCCTGGCCGCGGTTGCGTTGCTTTTCCATCAGGAGATGAAGCCGTCGCAATCCCCACGCCGGGTCACCATGACGGGCGCTTACAACATGGAGCGGCTGCTTCAGCCGGACCAAGGCCAGACCGCACTCGTGGCCGATGGGGTCGCTCACGGAGCGGGAAGAGTACTCGCCCGGGCGTGGCTCGACCACCGGGATCGGGTCCCTGTTAGCCTCTTTCCCCATGACGAGCCCCGGGAACACGACTGCCCTGATCGACGCGGCCTCGGCCAACTGGGACCGGATCGCCGAGTTCGCCTGGAAGTCCTACCGGCTGGGGGGGCCCGGGGCGGTGCTGGTGCTGGGCGAGGACCTGCTCCGCGCTGGCCTGGAAGCGGGCCCCGGGGGGGAGTCGAGCCCGGCCGAGGGCGGCCTGCTGCCCATGAATTACTTCGCCCGGGAGGACATCCCCCCGGGCGATGATTTTCGTTCGCTCATGGATACGTACGACCCGGAGACCCAGGTGGTGCTGATGGTCGGCTCGCCCGAGGGCGAGCAGGTCCTGGTCCTCGAGGCCCGGGACGGCGGCCGACGGCCGCCCCGGTCATTCCAGCCGGATCAGTAGCGGTAGTGCTCGGGCTTGTACGGGCCCTTGACGTCGACACCGATGTAGGCGGCCTGCTCAGGTGACAGCTCGGTCAGTTGGATACCAAGCTGGTCCAGGTGGAGCCGGGCGACCATCTCGTCCAGGTGCTTGGGCAGGACGTGAACGGTGTCCTTGCTGTACGAGTCGGCACTGGCATGCAGTTCCATCTGGGCGAGGACCTGGTTGGTGAACGAGTTGCTCATCACGAAGCTCGGGTGGCCGGTGGCACAGCCGAGATTGAGCAGTCGACCCTCGGCCAGCACGATGATGCTGTGTCCATCGGCGAACTTCCACTCGTGGACCTGCGGCTTGATCTGGATCTTCTCGACATCGCCACGGGCTTCCAACACGGCCATCTCGATCTCGTTGTCGAAGTGACCGATGTTGCCCACGATGGCGTTGTGCTTCATGCGGGCCATGTGGTCGGCGGTGATGACGTTGAAGTTTCCGGTTGTCGTGACGAAGAGATCACCGCGTTCCACGGCGTCATTCAGTCGGACGACCTCGTAGCCTTCCATCGCGGCCTGGAGGGCGCAGATGGGATCGATCTCGGTCACCAGGACGCGGCAGCCCTGCCCACGAAGGGACTGGGCACACCCCTTGCCCACGTCGCCGTAGCCGCACACGATGGCGGTCTTGCCGGCGAGCATCACGTCGGTGGCTCGCATGATGCCGTCCACGCACGAGTGGCGGCAGCCATAGAGGTTGTCGAACTTGCTCTTGGTGACCGAGTCGTTGACGTTGATGGCGGGGAAGAGCAGCGTGCCGGCTTCTGCCATCTGGTACAGGCGATGGACGCCCGTCGTGGTTTCCTCGGACACGCCCTGGATGGTCTCGGTAAATGGTGCCCAGAAGTTGCCATCAGCTTCCTGCAACTGCTGCAGCAGGGAGAGGACGACTTCGAACTCCTCGGAATCGGCGGAGGCGGGATCCGGGACAACGCCCGTGTTGTTGTATTCCAACCCGCGATGCACCAGCAGCGTGGCGTCGCCGCCATCGTCGAGGATCAGGCTCGGTCCCTTGCCGTCTCCCCAGTGCAGGGCCTGGAAGGTGCACCACCAGTATTCCTCGAGGGTCTCGCCCTTCCAGGCATAGACCGGTACACCCTTGGGATCGTCCGCAGTGCCGGTGGGGCCCACGGCGATGGCGGCCGCTGCGTGGTCCTGCGTCGAGAAGATGTTGCAACTGGCCCAGCGGACCTCGGCGCCCAGTTCCACGAGCGTCTCAATCAGCACAGCGGTCTGGATCGTCATGTGGAGCGACCCGGTGATCCTGGCGCCCTTGAGTGGCTTGGAGGCCGAGTACTTCGTTCGCAGCGCCATCAGGCCCGGCATCTCGTGTTCCGCCAGTTCGATCTCCTTGCGACCGAAGGTCACCGTTTCCGGGGACAGGTCGGCGACCTTGTAAGGCAGGTCGCTGTTGAGCGGGAGGCCGGTGTTCAGGAAGGTGGCGGGCATGGCGGTGGTACTCACGTGGTCGCTCCAGTAGATCGGGGAGGAGGGTTGAGGGTCGTGGCCGACCCATCTATCCATATATCCGGATATATGAATATACTCCGGTCCAGTGTCCCGGTCAATCGGCCTGGTTGCCCCCGGGGAGATAAGGTGCTGCGGGGAGCGGGTTGCCGAGCCGTTCGACGTCGCTACACTTCGCCCAATGTGGCGATCACCGCTTCCCGGGATGAAGCGACACCGCCCCTGATTGGAGTTCGAACTCGTGAGTACTTCCTTCCGCTGTGCCGTGATGACCCCAGAAGGCGCGTCCTTCGATGGTGAGGTGACCTACGCCTCGTTTCCTGCGTGGGATGGCCAGTACGGTGTCATGGCCGGAATGGCACCCGTGTTGGATCGACTGGGCATCGGACATCTCCGACTGGACACGGCCAAGGGCACCCGGTGGTTCTCGGTCGAGGAGGGCTTTGCTCACGTCCGGGACAACACCTTGACGATTCTCAGTGAGGCCGTGCATGCCCTCGAGGATCTGTCGATCGGTGAACTGGAATCCGCCTTGAAGGCCTTCGAGTCCGCCGATCACTCCGATCTGTCGGCCGATGAACAGAACTCGCAGCGGATCCGAATGACGTCCAAGCTGCGACTGGCCCAGACTCACCGAGGTGATCGAGTCGCATGACGGGTGAATCAAACAGCGACGTTGCTCCCCTTGGAGGACCATCCGGTTTGTCGCTGTCGAGTCGCCTGGAGGCCGTGCTGCTTGCCGCTGAACGATCGCTGGGAGATTCCCGCCTGGTCGAGGCTGTGACGGAAGGTGACGAGACCGTGACCGCGGACGATCTCCGCACCGCGATTGATGACCTGAATCAACAATACGAATCGACCGGTCGAGTCTTCCGGATCATCCGGGTGGCTTCAGGTTGGCGGATCATGACCGTTCCCGAGGCGGCGCCGGTGCTGGGTCGTCTGCTTACCCAGCGGCAACAGAGCCGGCTTACGCCCGCCACGATGGAGACCCTCGCGATCATCGCATACCGGCAACCGGTCATGCGAGCCGAGATCGAGGCCATCCGTGGCGTGGCCTGCGGCGACATGCTTCGAAGCCTGCTGGAACGTCGGATGATCCGAATCGCCGGTCGCGCCGAGGAACTGGGACGCCCCATGCTCTACGGCACGACCAAGGATTTCCTCAGGGTCTTCGGCCTGTCCGGGATCGATGATCTGCCGGAGGTTGAAGGGTTGCCCCGTGGACCGGCCCACCGACCGTCGGCCCCGCCCGCGGCGGAGCCTGTGACCGAGCGTGGCTCCGATGACCAGGCGGAATCGGCCGAGGTCCTGGAGCCAACCGAGGTGGTGACCTCGGACGCCCCCGAGTCCGCGTGAGCCGCAATACGATCATGGACGTTTGGATTCCGTTCCTCGGACGGGTATCGTTGCCCGGGACGGATCAAGGTTGACTCGCACCATGTCCAAGCGAACACTCCCGGTCAGCGCACCGATCATCTTCGTGCTTCTGCTCTTCCTGGTCGGCCCTGCGGCACTGCTGCAGGGCAACAACCCACTGCTGTGGATGTTGTGCGTCTTCGTCGTGATCGGGCTGGGGACATTGCTGACCACTCGGCTGATTCTCGGCGGTCTGCAGGTTCGCCGGGTACTGCCCGACCATGGGGCCGTGGGCGAGCCGCTGGTCGTGGGCTACGAGATCTCCCGGATGCGTCGATGGCTGCCGGCCTTCGACGTCACCGTGACCGAGCGCTCTCCCGGGTTGACCGATGAGCACTCCTGTCCCGCCTGGATCCTGCATGTCGGGCCCCGCGAGACCGTTCATGGTGAGGGCGTTTTCGTTCCGCTTCAGCGGGGTCGATTGCAATTCAACCTCATGGAGATCCGGACCGGGTTCCCGCTGGGCATCATTCCCAGGCGGCGATCGATGTCAGTGCCACAGGATGTCCTGGTGCACCCGGCCATCATTCGCCTGCGGTCCAACGTGGTCCGATCGATCGTGGGCAGCGGCGCCGTCGGACGGCGAGGTGTGAATCGTCACGGCAACGGCCTGGACTACTTCGGAACCCGCCCGGTTCGAACCGGCGATGGCCTTCGTGATATCGCGTGGAAGATCTCGGCGCGACGTGATTCCCTGGTGGCGATCGAGCGGGCCCGGCCCTCGGCGCCGCGCTTGCGGGTCGTGTTGGATCTCTCGACGCCGACGGACAAGCTCCAGGTGTCGGATGATGAAGCGATTCCGGCCCGCGAACTGGAGGAACGGGCGATCAGCCTGGCCGCGTCGATCCTCCGGGACGCCTCCGGCCGCGGCTATGACGCTGGATTGAGCGTGCAGGGGATCAGGACGTCACCGCACCAACTTCGTGGCGGCACGCGTCATTTCGGACGGATGCTGGCGACGCTGGCGGATCTTGACCTGGACCAGGACCGCCGGCCCTGGGCCTCGCTGCCGGAGCGGGAACGGGCCGGCCTCGTCGTCATCCACCCCGATCGAGTCCGTCGAACACTCAATCGACAGGACGCGTGGCACCTGACCGCACGTCAACTGGATGAACTTCGCGATCCCTCGACCGAGGAATCCGGTTCATCCGAGGAGGCAGCGGCATGAGCCTGCTGCGTCTCTATCCACTACTGAGCTTCGCGATCGTCCTGCTGGCGATCGTGGCCCAGTGCATTTCCCAGCGCAACCCGTGGCTCCTGGTCCTGGCCGGTGGCCTGGCGGCCCTGAGCCGTACGTTCTCGGAGGGCCCGCGCGGTGTGACGCTGCCACGGGCCCTGTCCCTGGTGCTGACGGCAATCGCCCTGATGTGGTCTGCAACGGTTGCGGCGGGGGATCTTTCGCAACCGATCCCGGCCATCGGCCAGTTCGTCGTGTGGTTGACGGTCATCAAGCTGTATGAAACCCACAGCCTGGAGAACGAGGCGGAACGCCTGATCCTGTCCCTGCTCCTGATGGTGCTCGCGTCGCTGATCTCGATCGACCTGCTCTTCGGATTCCTGCTCCTGCTGTGGGTGGGACTGGGGCTGGTCACGCTGATGTTGTTCCAGTTGCATTGCGCCGCGGAGCGGATGCAGCGGCAGCGGGCGAGGGCGCTGGGACTGGACCAGGTGGGATCACCCAAGCCGGTCGCGGGACCGGGCCTGCGTCGCCATTACCGCAACGTGTCACTGGTCTCCGTTGTTGTCATCTTCATCGTGTCCGCCGCCTGCTTCCTGCTCTTCCCCCGGAGTCTCACGTCGAGTCTCTCCCGGGCTTCACTGAGCCGGATGGGCAGCGCCCAGGTGGCGCTGGATGAAGGCGTCAATCTCATGGGTGCGACGCGGATCTCATTGTCCGGAGCCCAGGTGCTCTCCGTGGGGCTCACGGATGCCCAGGGCGAGTCACTGCACCTGGATCGACCCCTGCGACTGCGGGCCGGCGTCCTGACGGCGTATCGAGGCGATGGGATCTGGGGTGTCGACCCGCTCGGTGTAGAGAGCATGGAACTGCAGGCGGACCGGTGGCGGTCATTGCTGACACCACCGGACGACCTGGAGCTGATCACACAGGACTTCATCCTGGATGAGGCGGAGGAGCAACTGCTGTCGATGTCGGTCCCGGTGGCGATCAAGGTCGAGACCAACGTGACCATGGAGTTTCGCGGCAGCAGCCAGACCATGCGGGTGGCGCGCGAGTCGGACTCGCCGATGAAATACACGGTTCAGGCCGTCCCCGAGCCACCGATCTACCGCTCCCGCTTTCCCGGTCAACGTCGTCCCGGGAGCGAGATGATCCACTCCTATGCCAACTCCCGGGTGACTGAACTGGCGTATGAACTGCTGGACCGCGCTGGTGTCTCGACGACACCACCGACTGATCTCGACGCGCAGTTGGAATGGAACGTACGGGTCGCGGAGGTATTCGAGCGATTCCTGAAGTACGGAGAGTTCCAGTACACGCTGGACCTGACCACGGTCGGGGTGAGCCCGGACACCGAGGGAATGGATCCGGTGGAGCGGTTCCTTCTGCACGAGCAATTCGGTCATTGCGAGTACTTCGCTTCCGCGTTGACGGCCCTGTGCCATTGCATGCAGATCCCGTCGCGGCTCGTCACGGGCTACGTCACGAACCGCTTCGAGGAGATCAGCCAGCGATACGTCGTCGTTCGGTCCGACGCTCATGCGTGGGTCGAAATCCTCGGGTCCGGTCCGCGATGGACCGTGTTCGACCCGACTCCACCGGCCAACGTGCCCGGTACGCGGGAGGCGTCGCTGGGACCGATTGACAAGATCGTCTGGTTGTGGCGGTGGCTGGAAGGCCAGTGGCGATTCAATGTGCTCGGTTTCGATACCGAGACGCAGCTGTACCTCAAGGATGCGATGCTGCCGGGAATCGGCGCGACGTTGTCCAACGGGGTGGATTCGGCGCGATCCTGGCTGATGTCAGCGAAGAAGCGACTGGGATTGGGGGGGTGGTATGTTCCGGTGCTGGTCGCCCTGGGCCTGTGCGGAGTAGCGATCGTGGTCCTCAGCGTCCGTGCCCGCCGCCGCCGCCGTCGGATCCTGGCAGTGACCGACCTGGCGCATGTGTCGGGATCGGCCAGCCGGCGGCTGGCCGCCCGGCTGGGCTTCTATGTTGACATGCTCGACCTGCTCAGGCGCGCGGGCCTGCCCAAGCCGCGATGGCAGCCACCAGCGGACTTCGCTGACAGCCTGCGGGCGGAACACCCCGAGGCGGCCTCGGCCGTGTCCGAGCTGGCGCGTGGGTATTACGAGTGTCGCTACGGCGGTGAGGTAGCCACGCCCGGGACACAGCAGCACATGAAGGCGGCGCTGGCCCGGTTGTCTCAAGCCGTGGGACTCCACTCGTGAGCTCGGGTGAGGGTGATCCCCTCGGTGCCATTCATCCGCATGAGCCGGAGGTCGCTGCCACGCAGTTGTCCTGGCTGTTGTCCAACGTCAAGCCGGGGCATCGAGTGCTTGATCTTGGTTGTGGCGCCGGTCGGACGTTGATTCCACTGGTGGCACACGGAGCGACGTGCACCGGGGTTGATCGGGATGGCACCGGCCTGGTCCAGTGTCGTGAGGCACTGGCGGCATCGAGCCTGGAAGCGGACCTGGTCAACGCGGACTTCCGAACCTGGTTGCCGGGACACGGGGGGACCTGGGATGTCGTCTGCTGCCTGGGCAACACCTTCTGCCTGCTGTGGCAGATTGATGAGGCGGTCGCCGTCCTCCGGGCCATTCGAGATCACCTGGCCGATGACGGGATGCTGATCCTGGATGACATTCCCGGTGACCTGTGGCCCGAGGTGGCGCAGGGGAGTTGGCAGGAGGGACTCGATCCCGAGAGTGGACGACAGATGGTGTGGGCCCCCGACGATGCCGTTTTCGCCATCCGTGACGCCGAGCGTGCCGACCCGGGGTGCTGGGAACTCCGATCCGAGGGGGAGGATCGACCGGACACGCCAATGCGGCTCTGGACGGCGGGCGCCATGCAGCTGGCCGCCCAGGCGGCGGGGTTCACGGTTCCGGTCGTTCCGACGGGAGCGGGTATACGGGTTTTAACGCCCGCAGAATGACCGCTTTCGGCCCTTCCTCTGCGACCTCAACTGAATCCAAGAACGAAGCCGGACGATAGCCGTAGCGTCAGTTGGCCCTGCTTTGATCGTAGATCAGGAGGAATCACGTGCCGGCGAATCGCTCTCGAACCGCGGGATGGCGTCAGTGCCTTAGGCAGATCATGGATCGTGGCGGCTCCATCGAACTGGCCATCGCTCGACCTGGAAGTGACGACATGGTGAACGGGGATCTGCTCGTTCGCTGTCGTCTGACTGCGGTGTCCGACACGGGCGTGCGTGTCGAGGCGCCGATGGCCCTGGGACGGACGATCGAGATCCCCGTCGGTGTGGAACTCGTCGCCATGATGGCGATCGGCCAGAATCGTTGGTTGTTTCGGACGCGATGCCTGAATCGAATCGACAACAGTGAGAACGGGCGATGCCAACTCCAACTGGCGTTGCCGGAACGGGTCGAGCGCTGCCAGCGACGGCGTGACTACCGCGTGGAAACGGCCTCATTGAACCTGCCCGACGTCAAGTTGTGGCCGTTGCTGGACCCCGCCTCGGTCGTCCTGGCCGAACGGGTCAACGCAGCGGACTTCCTGCGCGAACTGGACGGTTTGCCGCCGGAACTGGCGACACCCGATGACGCGTCCGGGGAAGAGAGCCTGCTCCCCGAGGTCGGCCCCGGGTTTCCCGCCCGCCTGGTGAACCTCGGTGGTGGTGGAGTCGGGTTGACGGTGGGGGAAGAGTACGCCGGGAGTCTCGGTCGTCGATCGCTCTACTGGATGAGCTTCTCCCTGCCACCCATGGTTGTCACGCCGGTCTGTGCGACGGCCCGCCTGGTTCACAGTCACATGCAGAGTGATCGACAGACCTACGCCGGCATGACCTTCGACTTCTCTGCTAATCCGTCGCACAAGCGCGTCGTGGTCAACCAGATCGTCCGCGCCATTGCCTGCCAGCAGAAGCGACAGATGTCCCGGCAGGCGGGATAGGGTCTACGGCACGGGCTGCGTCACCGCCGCGCGGGCGGCGTTCATCAGCGCGGCGGCCTTGTGCTGCGACTCCTCGTACTCCTCAGCGGGAATCGAGTCGACGACGATGCCGCAGCCGGTTCCGTATCGAAGCTGGCCCGAGACCGACTCGAATCCAGCGTCGGCCCGGCCCTCGAAGGCCGCGGTTCGAATCGAGACGCCCAGCCGCAGGTGGCCGGTCGAGGTCAGGTAGCCCATGGCACCGCAGTAGGGGCCCCGGGTAAACGGTTCCAACTCATCGATGACCTGCATGGCCCGGATCTTCGGCGCGCCAGTCACCGATCCGGGAGGGAAGCTCGCGCGTATGACGTCGCCGATCCCGGTGCCGGGGGGCAATTGGCCGGAGACCTCCGCGACACCATGATGCACCGTGGGATGCGATTCGATGGCGCGTGGCTGGCTCACGTGCACGCTGCCGAGCCGGCAGACCCGGCCCAGGTCATTGCGGACCAGGTCCACGATCATGTTCAACTCGGCGGTGTCCTTCTCGGAGTGGGCCAGGTCCTCGGCCCGGTCCCGCGCGGGTCTCGTGCCCTTGATCGGGCGACTACGGATTCGGCCGCTGTCGCCATCCAGGTCCAGGAAGAGTTCCGGGCTCAGGCTCAGCACGGCGCGGTCATCCGGGGCACCCGGGAATTCGAGCCAGCCACCGAACCAGGCTTCGCTGTTCTGCAACGCATCGATCGCGAACCTGCGGAGGTCGCCCGTGCACGTCGCGGACAACTGCCTCGCGATGTTGGCCTGGAAGAGATCACCACGACGGATGAGGTTGACGGTTTGCGCGACGGCGGCCTCGAATTGTTCACGCGCCGGCTGGCTGTTCCACTCGCCCAACTGGAAGGGGTCCCGTGGCGAGCGGTCGGTGACGAAGCCGGGGAGATCCCCGATCTCCCACCACTGGTCGTCTGCCGCATCGTGCGCCAATGCATCAGGGCACCACAACAGGTCGGCCAACGGGGTATCCGGGGTCTGCCGGGAGGACCGGGCCGTGGGTTCGAGGTGGCCGCCGAGTTCATACCGCAGTGACATGAGCCACCCGCCCGGAAATGGTCCGTTCGCTGCGGCTGCTGTTGGTGCCATGGCACGTCCCGCGGCGGCGGCGGCATCGATGACGGCCAGGGGATCCCGGGTGTCGATGGCCGCCAGTTGGTCCTCGAGTTCCGGCCACCGCGGTCCAGTCCAGGTCGTGCCCTGGCTGGTCAACCGAAGATGCCCACGTGGTCGAGCCAGCAGCGACAGTCGGCTCCATGCCCCGGCATCGCTGCCGGAATGCAGGATCGCCAATGGCTCGGTGGCGGGCCAGTGGGCGGCCAGGGCGAGAATCTCGCGGCCAGGCCAGTCAGGATGCGGTGCTCTGGGGCGCATGAACGCCTGATGATACGCATCCGGCGTCGGCTGCGGGAAACCCGGCTGGTACACTCCCCGGTTCAGCATCCGCGATGCGTGATGCGCCATTGAGACCTCTCGCGATCAACAAGGTGAACCATGCCCGCTACCAAGACCAGGAAGCGTTCGTCCCGCAAGACCACCACACGCCGGACGAGCCGTCGCACTGCTCCGAAGTCCCGAACGACACGGATGATCTATGCCTTCGGTCGGACCCGGACCGATGGGCACGCTTCCCAGCGTGAACTCATCGGTGGCAAGGGCGCCAACCTCGCCGAGATGACCTCCATCGGCCTGCCGGTTCCCCCGGGCTTCACCATCACCACCGAGACCTGTGCAGCCTTCGATGCCCGCGGCGGCAAACTGCCGACCGGCTTGATGGACGAGGTACGGACGTCTGTTCGACGACTGGAGCGCGAGACGGACAAGGAGTTCGGATCGGATACGAATCCGCTGCTGGTTTCCGTCCGCAGCGGCGCCGCCGTGTCGATGCCGGGCATGATGGACACGATCCTCAACCTCGGCCTGACGGATACCGCGGTCGAGGGGCTGGCCTCGCTGACCGGTAACGAGCGATTCGCCTGGGATGCCTACCGGCGGTTGATCAACATGTTCGGGGACGTGGTCATGGGCGTGGATCACCATTACTTCGAGGCGGAGTTCGACAAGGTCAAGAAGAAGTACAAGGTCTCCGAGGACACCGATGTTCCGGCGGAAGGCCTTCGCATGCTCTGTGATCGATACAAGAAGGTGTATCGCAAGCACGTGGGCAAGAACTTCCCGCAGGATCCCTACAAGCAGTTGCAGGCGGCGATCGAGGCCGTGTTCCGATCCTGGCGGGCGCCCAAGGCGATCGCCTATCGCCAGATCAACGAGATCACCGGCCTGGTGGGAACCGCGGTCAACGTACAGACCATGGTGTTCGGCAACATGGGTGACGACTCGGGAACGGGCGTCGCCTTCACACGCGATCCCTCGACCGGCAAGAACGAGTTCTATGGCGAGTTCCTGGTGAACGCCCAGGGCGAGGACGTCGTGGCGGGCATCCGCACGCCCCAGCCCGTGATTGGCATGAAGAAGTGGAACGCCGACGTCTACCGCCAGCTGCTGGGCATCCGCAAGACCCTGGAGAAGCACTACCGCGACGTCCAGGACATCGAGTTCACCATCGAGCGGGGCCACCTGTACATGCTGCAGACCCGAAACGGCAAGCGAACGGCTGCGGCCGCGGTTCGGATCGCTGTCGAGATGGTCAAGGAGCGACTCATCACTCAGGAAGAGGCGCTGCTGCGGGTGCCGGCGAATGACATCGTGCAGTTGCTGCTGCCGAGCTTCTCCGCTGCGGACAAGAAGAAGGTGACCTGCGTGACCAAGGGGCTTCCGGCCTCGCCGGGTGCCGCGTCCGGCGCGTTGGCCTTCACGGCCGAGGAAGCCGTGGAGCGCAGCCAGGCCGGCGAGAACGTCCTCCTGGTTCGACGCGAAACGTCGCCGGAAGATGTCGAGGGCATGCACCATGCGGTGGGCATCCTCACCTCGACGGGTGGCATGACCTCGCACGCGGCCGTGGTGGCCCGGGGATGGGGCAAGTGCTGCGTTGCGGGTGCCGGCGCACTGGAGATCGATGAGCGTCGCCGTCGCGTCACGGTCAATGGACGGACGTGGGGCAGTACCGACATTCTTTCGCTCGATGGCGGAACCGGTGAAGTCCTGGATGGGGCCGTCACGGGTTCGGTTCCGAAGATGTCTTCCGAGTTCACGACCCTGATGCGATGGGCGGATCGTCATCGTCGCCTCAAGGTCCGGACGAATGCAGACACGCCGGCTGATTCCAAGCGGGCCCGCGATTTCGGCGCCGAGGGCATCGGCCTGACGCGGACGGAGCACATGTTCTTCGAGGGTGATCGAATCACGGCGATGCGTGAGATGATCCTTGCGGACAACATCAAGGATCGGGAGAAGGCGCTGGCCAAGCTCCTGCCGTATCAACGCAAGGATTTCGAGGGCATCTTCAAGGCCATGAAGGGGCTGCCCGTGACCGTTCGCCTGCTGGATCCGCCACTGCACGAGTTCCTTCCGCAGGACGCCGAGTCGCAGGAGGACCTGGCCAAGGCGCTTGGCGTGAAGCGCAAGGCGGTTCGCCGCCGTGTCGAGGCGCTCCACGAGGCGAACCCGATGCTGGGTCACCGCGGCTGTCGCCTGGCCGTGACCTATCCCGAGATCCTGCGGATGCAGGTCCGGGCCATCGTCGAGGCGATGATTGCCTGCCGGAAGAAGAGCATCCAGGCCAAGCCCGAGATCATGATCCCGCTGATCGGTACGCGGGCCGAACTGGCCATGCTCCGAACCCAGGTCGAGGAGACCATCGCGAAGACGAAGGCGGCTCGGAAGTTCACCGGGCGACTGGACATTCCCATCGGCACCATGATCGAGATTCCCCGCGCCGCCGTGACGGCCGACGCGGTGGCCGAGGTCGCCGACTTCTTCAGCTTCGGCACCAACGACCTGACGCAGATGGCCTTCGGGTACAGCCGTGATGACATCAATGGCTTCCTCCCGGACTACCTGCACCAGGCGATCCTGGAGAAGGATCCGTTCCAGAGCATCGATGTTGATGGCGTGGGTGCACTCGTCGACCACGCGGTGAAGGCCGGCCAGTCGACCCGACCCGACATCAAGTTGGGCGTCTGCGGTGAACACGGTGGTGATCCCGCTTCCATCGAGTTCTTTGACCGCGTCGGACTGGAGTACGTGAGTTGCTCGCCCTTCCGGGTGCCGACGGCTCGCCTCGCGGCGGCCCAGTCCGCGATCCGGGCCCGGCAGGCTGATGCCGGCAAGCGGACGACGCGGACATCACGTGCTCGAAAGCGCTGAGACAAGGACAAGAGATGACCACTGAAAAGCCGGCGCCACTGCCCGACAGCATCTTCGAGGAACTCGCGATCCATCGCGATCCGGACAACGTCTTCCACCAGACGATGGAACACGTGCTGGCGGCCTCGATGATCACGGAACTGCCGCACCACCAGCAGATCATCCTCGCCCAGCCCAACAACGAGATCATCGTGCAGTTCCCGGTGCGGATGGACGACGGACATCACAAGCTCTTCAAGGGCTACCGCGTGCAGCACAACAATGCGCTCGGGCCATACAAGGGCGGCATCCGGTACCACCCGGACGTGAGTCTCGATCACGTGAAGTCACTGGCCACGCTGATGACCATGAAGTGCGCCCTGGTCGGCGTTCCCTTCGGTGGGGCCAAGGGTGGCCTTCGCTGTGATCCGTGGAACATGAGTCCGGGCGAACAGGAACGGGCCACGCGTCGACTCACGACGGCCCTGTCCACCCAGATCGGACCCGAGTACGACATCCCCGCGCCCGACGTGGGGACCAATGAACAGATCATGGCGTGGATCGCCGACACGTACCAGCAGATGTCGGACGGCGCGGATCAGCAGGACAACAAGCGTGTCGTCACCGGCAAGCCCGTGTGCTGTGGCGGTTCACTGGGACGGACCAAGGCCACCGGCCAGGGACTCGTCTTCGTCCTTGAGGAAGCCATGCCCAGCCTGGGCATTCCCATCGAGGGCATGACCTGCAGCCTGATCGGTTATGGCAACGTCGGTGGCTGGACGGGCCAGTTGCTCAGTGGACTGGGGGCCAAGGTTCAGGCCGTCATGGATCACAGCGGTGCGATCTACAACGAGGATCACCTGCCGGCCCAGCACCTGTTCGAGTACGTCGGCAAGAACGGCGGCGTGGCCGGCTTCCCGCAGTCGGAACCGATCTCCACCGAGGACTTCTACAGCCTCAACGTGGACGTGCTCATTCCCGCGGCGCTGGAGCAGATGATCGGGCCGGACGAGGCCTCGCTCATCAATGCCAAGGTGGTGGCGGAAGGGGCCAACGCGCCGACGACGCCGAGAGGCGACGAAGTCCTGATGGAACGGGGGGTCGAGATCCTGCCCGCCATCCTGTGCAACTCCGGTGGCGTGACGGTGTCCTACTTCGAGTGGGTTCAGAACAAGACCAGCACGACCTGGACCGAGGCCGAGGTGGACAAGCGACTCCGTAGCCACATGACCGAGGCGGCGGCCCGTGTTCGATCAGCGGCGGGGAAGTATCACTGCGGTACCCGCATCGCCAGCTTCTGCGCGGCGGTGGAGCTGATCGGTGAGGTGTACCAGGTCCGCGGCGTCTTCCCCTGAGGGTTCAGTCCACGGCCGCCGCGATCGTCGCGGCCAAGGCCTCGCCGGTCTCGAGCGTGCCGGCGTTCCATGTCAATCGCAGGCCGGAACCATCGTCAAACCTCGGGATGATATGTACGTGCACGTGGAAGACGGCCTGGTGCGCCTCCGCGCCGTTGTTCTGAAGCAGGTTGTAGGCCGTGCAGCCCGTCGCGGCCATCACGGCGCGACAGAGCCGGGGGAGCACCGCCCCCAGGGCGGCCGCCGACTCGTCCGAGAGCTCATGCATGAACGCGGCTCGTTCCCGGGGAATGACCAGGACGTGTCCGCGGCTGAGCGGTCCGATGTCGAGGAACGCCAGGACGTGATCATCTTCATAGACGCGGTGGCATGGGATCTCGCCAGCGAGAATGGCATCGAAGATCGTCGGCTCATGGCTCATGAGGTGGACTCCGGGCCGGGATCGGTCGCGTGGCGGTACTCGGCATTGGGATCGATGTCGAGGTAGCGGCTCAGCCAGCGGACGAGGTAGTACAGCGGAATCGTATCGAGCACCGCGATGACGAACTTGAAGACATACCCGGTCAGGATGAGCGTGATCAGGAAGGCGGCGACATTCGTATCTTCGGTGATCGTGGCGGCAAAGCCGCCGATGAACCATGTGATGAGGATCACCGCCACCGTGTCGACCACCTGGCTGGCCAGCGTGGACCCGTTGTTGCGCAGCCAGAGATGACGGCCCTTGGTGACCTTCTTCCAGAAGTGGTACATGTAGACATCGGTGAACTGGGCCAGCAGGTAGGCGATCATCGAGGCAATGGTCGCGCCGAAGGCCAGGGTCCTGACCTCGAAGAACACCGGAACTCGGTTGGCGGCGTCTCGAGCAATGTCACCGGTCGTCGTATCGATGGTTTCGAAGCCGGGCAGCACGCCGCCGAGCCAGAGGATGAACAGGACCCACGCGTTGAGCAGCAGCCCGACCCAGACCACCGCGGATGCCCGGGCTCGGCCGTAGAGTTCGCAGATCAGGTCGGTGCAGAGAAACGTGACCGGGTAGGGGAGGACGCCCACTGCGACGGCGAACGTCAACTCGCCCCAGTTGTCGGTCTCGATGGTTCCAAACGTGATGAACCGGAGGATGCCCAGGATGTTGAGCATCGCCAGGGTGCCCAGGAAGAGTCCCGCGATGACGAGGAACACGCGTTCCCGGCGGGCGTGCAGGGCGGAGGCTTCGATGGGGTGGAGGGCCATGGTGAGTGAGTCAACCGTCGTCCGTATACTTCCGTGATGTCCGAACAAGAGGATACCGTCGCCGGGCTCAAGGGTCTGGCGCAGCAACTGCTTCCGTCTTCGTCCGTCGTCGAGTGCATCCAGCGATGGTTCGCCGAGGATGGCCTTGATCGTGGTGATGTCACGACCAATGCCATCGTCCAGCCGACGGACCGCCTGACGGCGTCCATCGTGGCCCGGGAGGTGATGGTGGTCTCCGGCCTGGAACCGCTGGCCCGTGCCTTTGCGACGCCGCCGCTGGCGGGACGGCTGGAACTTCGGCCGAGCGTGGAAGAGGGTGAGGCGGTGACGGCCGGTGCCGTCGTGGCGGTCATCGAGGGTGGGCGGCGATCGGTATTGGCCGCCGAGCGGACCATCCTGAACGTGCTGGGTCGACTGGCCGGGGTGGCCAGCACGACGCGTCGGTTCATCCGGGCCATCGAGGGCACGTCGGCGGTCATCTGCGACACGCGGAAGACCACGCCCGGCCTGCGTCTCTGGGAAAAGTACGCGGTGGCCTGCGGTGGCGGGACGCTGCATCGGCTGGGCCTGCACGATGCGGCGCTGTTCAAGGACAACCACCTGGCCGGTCTCCCCGAGGAGGACTGGTCATCACGTCTTGATGCCGCGTGCCAGGAAGCCCGCGCGGTACCCGACCTGGCCTTTGTCGAAGTCGAGGTCGATACCCTGGATCAACTCGACGCGGTCCTGGCCATGGAGCCGGGGCGTGTCGACATCGTGCTGCTGGACAACATGCGGCCCGAGGACATGCAGGAGGCGGTTCATCGCCGTGATCTTTCCAAGCGGGAGATCCTGCTGGAAGCGTCCGGCGGCATCACGCTGGATGAGGCGCATCGCGTGGCGCTGACCGGTGTCGACCGCATCGCCGTGGGCGCCCTGACCCGGGACGCGACCATTCTCGATCTTGGGCTGGACACGTGACGGACCTGCTGGCGATTGCCGACTGGCCCGACCGTGTCGAGGCCCTGGTGGCCCGAATCGGCGCCCCTCTGGTGACCTGCCGTGTGCTGGCTGAATGTGACAGCACCCAGGATGTCGCCCGGTCGCTGGGTGTTGGCGGTGTGGTGGTGACCGGTCGCCAGGTCGCGGGCCGTGGGCAACGCGGAAACCACTGGTGCGATACCGGCGACGATGGCCTGGCGTTCAGCCTGGCCCTGCCCGCGACCGATGACCCGCAGCGGTCGTTGGCCATCGCCACCGCGCTCGTCGCGTCACTGGATGTGCTGCATCCCGGTGGCTTCGCGGTGAAACCGCCCAACGACGTGCTGCTGGAAGGCCGAAAGGTCGCCGGGGTCCTGGTCGAGCAGTCGGACGGTGTCGCGGTGATCGGTGTCGGGATCAACGTGCGGCAGGCGTCTTTCCCGGATGACCTGGACGGTGTGGCGATCAGCCTGGCGCAGGTCGGCGTCGAGGTTGAGCGAATCGACATCCTGGAACGCGTGCTTCCCGGGATCGTGACGGCCTGGGCGCCATCATGATGATTCGGCAGGGGCCTGGAACGGCCACAGCCCCGGCATGACCGGGACTGTGGACTTCGCTCCATGCAGGTTGTTGATGAGACGGACTACTGGCCGAACGGCTCATCGTTCTCGGGTGGGCAGTCGGTCGCCAGGCGGGTCCAGGCCAGGATGTCGCTGGCGTTGACGACGCCGTCATAGTTGAGATCGGCGGCATACTGCTTGTAGGACTTCACCTTGCCCCAGAGGCTGTAGATCACGAACAGGTCGAACTTGTCCACGACGCCATCGCCGTTGAGATCACCGCGGCAGGGGGGACCGCAGTCCTCGATGAACTCGTTCCCGCCGGCATCTCGCCATGGTCCTGCGGCCTGCTCAAGCGTGTTGCATTCGAACTCGCAACGCTTGATCTTGACCTGTGCTTCCTCGCCGACGAACACGGCACCACCGGTGAAATCAGTCTTGTTCCAGTAGAAGTGGTTGTCTGCCAGGAGCGTGCCACCAGGCCCGTTGAAGGGAAAGGTCTCCCAGTAGTTCACGTAGATGGCACCACCGTAGCCACGGGGGCCGTCAACGGCGCCACCGGCCCACTCGGCTGCGTTGTGCCTGAATTCACAGCCCGTCACCGTGAAGCGATCGAGATTGACGGCATAGATGGCGCCGCCGAGGATCTCGTCAGGCTGGCTCGTGCTGGCATAGCTCGAGGCCTCGTTCTCATGAAAACGAGTCCCGGAGATCGACATGCGGCCCTTGACTGCGTAGATGGCGCCGCCATTGGCCGCGGACCTCGACGTGGCACGCGCCGTGGCATGCCCACGTGAGACCGCGTAGTTCGCTTCGAAATCAGAATCACTGATCGTGACGTTCGAGTTGTAGCTGTGGATGGCGCCGCCCTCGGCCTTGCAGGTGTAGTCCGTCAGCCGGGCAAAGGCCAGGCCGTTTTCGTAGAACGTGCAGTTGTCGAAATCGGCGGTCGAGCTATCCAGGTAGACCGCGCCATAGGTGTCGTACTCGTTCGGGTTCTGATCCACGTCATCCAGGTAGAGCGACTGGATGCGCTCGAACCGACAGTTGATGAACTGGACATTGGCACGCGAGAACCACAGGCCATCCCGATCGGGATGTCGATCGCTGCACTCGTGACCGGCGAACGTGAGATTCTCAAAGACGTAGTTCAGCTCCCGGTCAGCGTCCAGGCCGAATCCGCCGAATCGATGGCGGCTGCAGGACGCACGGATCACCGTGTGGGTCGGGTCCTTGCCGTCGCCGACGATCCGCAGGGTCTTGCAGTCGGCGTTCTCGGTGGCCTCGATGGTTTCCTTGTATTCGCCCGGTGCGAGCCGGATGGTGTCTCCATGCGCCGCGTTGTTGATCGTGGCGTCGAGATTCGCCCAGCCGCGTTCGTCGGGCGCGAGTTGATGGTCCGACAGCGCGGTGGCGGTCAGCGTCAATACGCCGGCTGTTGCGGCCAGCATCGTCATGGTGTTCCTGGTCTTCATTTGAGTTTCCTCCACTTGACACGTTGGGTTCTGGGGACCGCGAAGTGCGGTTCCGTTGCCCCCCATAGGAGGTGGCCAGGCGGATATTCCGCGGCTTGCTGAGATTCGAATCAAATGGCGGTTCCCGGTGTCACCAGGCGGGGCCGCTCGAGTGTCGATTTCGCGGCATGGACTACACTGGCCGGTTTCCCGGGAGAGGCCACGTCGCCCCAATGAGTACCGCCGACGAGCAGACCATCCGCTGGAGCGTCCACCCGGCCCGGGAGCAACCCGCCCGTGCCGTGGCGGCCCTGGTGGTGGTGCTGGTCGCCTGCACCTTCGTCTGGCTGACCGTGGGCGGGCCCCAGAAGCTGATCCTGGCCTCGATTGCGGCAGGCGTGGCGGCCGCCATTCTGCTGGCCAGCCTCAGTAAGTTCTTTCTGAGAAGTCACTTCGAGATGGACTCGGAGTCGATCACCGCCCGCTATCCCTTCTCCAGCCGATCCTTCAAGTGGCAGGACCTCCGCCGATTCGTGGCGGATCGCCATGGGGGCTACCTGTCTACCCGGCGTCGACCATCACGATGGGACGCGTTCTCGGGCATGCAGGTGCTCTTCGACCAGGATCGGGACCGGATCGAGGGGCGGATCCGCGAGCTGGTCGAGCGGGAGGATTCCGCATGAGCTTCAAGGACCGGCTGAAACACGCCTTCGGGGTCGAGAAAATCGAGGAAATCGACCCGACCGAGTACCAGAAGGAGATCGTCGACACGGTCTGCAAGGCCGTGGTTCGTCGGCGAATGACCGTTCCGGCCCTGATGGCCCTGGAGATGAGCAGACCCCTGAATTTCGTAGCCTCGCAGGTGATCCACTTCTTTCGGCCCATCGTCGCGGTGGTCCTGGATACGGCTGGAATCGAGGCTTTCGCAAACTTTCTTGAACACCGCGGTTCCGTCGAATACCTTGCCCGACGCCTCGACTATTGGGAGGACCGCGGCGTAGACGACGACGCGGAGAAAGCGGACCCCGGCGGTCCCCAGGAGAAGGACGTCCTCCCCGAGGATGCAGCACCAGATGACGACAGCACTCGATCCTGAGAAGATCAAGGTGATCCTGGCCACGGACTGTGGCAGTACCACCACCAAGGCCATTCTTATCCAGTACGTGGACGGGGAATATCGCCAGACCCACCGTGGCGAAGCCCCGACGACAGTGGAGAAACCCTTCGCGGACGTGACCATGGGCGTGGTCAATTCCGTCACCGAGATCGGCGAACTGGCCAACCGGCGGTTCATCGACGATGACGGGAAGATCATCTCGCCGGCCACGGAGACCGAGGGCTGCGACATCTACATCTCCACATCTTCTGCTGGCGGTGGCCTGCAGATGATGGTGGCGGGCGTGGTGCGGGAGATGACCGGGGACAGCGCCAAGCGGGCGGCCCTGGGCGCCGGCGCCATCGTGATGGATGTGATCGCCTCCAATGACGATCGTCGACCGCATGAACAGATTCAGCGCATCCGCGACCTGCGTCCGGACATGATCCTCATCTCCGGCGGCATCGACGGCGGTACCACCACGCACGTGATCCAGATCTGCGAACTGGTGGCGCCGGCCAAGCCGCAGCCGCGGTTCGGCAGCGACTACGAGATGCCCATCATCTACGCGGGCAACAAGGAAGCACGGGATTCGGTCACGGATGTCTTCCGCGAGGGCGGTTTCGACCTGCAGATCTGCGAAAACCTGCGACCGGTGCTGGAGATGGAGAACCTCGGCCCGGCCCGGGACAAGATCCATGACATCTTCCTTGAGCACGTCATGGCACAGGCCCCGGGCTACGACAAGCTGATGACGTGGACGGATGCCCCGATCATGCCGACCCCCGGTGCCGTGGGGGACATCCTCCAGACCGTGGCCCGGATCCAGGGCATCAACGTGGTCGGCGTGGATATCGGTGGGGCGACCACTGACGTGTTCTCCGTGTTCGATGAGACCTTCAACCGGACCGTGAGCGCCAACCTGGGGATGTCCTATTCGATCTCCAACGTCTGCGCCGAGGCCACCATGCCCAACGTGTTGCGGTGGGTGCCCTTCGACATGGACGAGCGTCAGCTTCGAAACCACGTCAAGAACAAGATGATCCGTCCCACGACGATTCCGCAGACCAAGGAAGCGTTGATGTTCGAGCAGGCCGTGGCTCGGGAAGCCCTGCGACTGGCCTACATCCAGCACAAGGAGTTCGCGACCACGCTCAAGGGCGTGCAGAAGCAGCGAACCGTGGGCGATACCTTCAGCCAGGAGTCGACCGGCGACACCATCGTGAACAACATGAAGCTGGATCTCCTGGTGGCCTCCGGTGGCGTGCTCAGCCACGCGCCGAGGATGCACCAGACGGCCATGTTGCTGATCGATGCCTTCGAGCCCGAGGGCGTGACCCGGCTGGCCAAGGACTCGATCTTCATGATGCCGCACCTGGGCGTGCTCTCCGCGGTTCACCCGCAGGCGGCCACGCAGGTCTTCGACCGTGACTGCCTGATCTACCTGGGCACCTGCGTCGCCGGCAAGGGTCTGCCCAAGCCTGGCAAGACTTGCTTCAAGTACACGGTCAAGGGCGACACGCTCAATGAGTCGGGTGAGATCCGCGGTGGTGACATCACCATGCTGCCGCTGGAGCCAGGCCAGACCGCGACGATCGAATGCGATCCAGCCCGGGGCATCGACTTGGGTGCCGGGCCTGGAAAGAGAATCACCAAGGACGTTCAAGGCGGCACCGTCGGCCTGATCCTCGATGGGCGTGGGCGACCGTTGGCCCTCCCCGAGGACCGGGCCACCTGCCAGGCCACCATTGGAAAGTGGATCGAGGGCGTCCAGATGTACGAGGAGGAGGCCGTCGCCGTCTGAGGCGAGGGGCAGATACACCATGGCCAAGGCCTACACACCGGGACTACTCGTCACGTCAAATACGCGCCACCGGAGCCGTCGCCAACTGCCCATCAAGGGCGAGGTGAAGGTCTCGGTCGGAGACCAGGTCCAGGCCGAAGATGTCGTGGCCGAGACCGCATTGCCAGGCGACGTCCACCCGATCAATCTCGCCAACCAGATGTCGCTACCCCCGGCTGACGTGCCCGAGTGCATGCTCAAGAAGGAAGGTGATCCGATTGCACACGATGAACCCCTCGCGCGAAGCAAGGGGCTCTTCGGCCTGTTCAAGACCACCGTGAACTGCCAGCACGAGGGCACGGTTGAGACCGTTTCGCCCGTGACGGGCCAGGTCATCGTTCGCGGCAAGCCCATCCCGGTCGATGTGCATGGCTACATGGCTGGCAAGGTGGTGGAGGTTCTCCAGGAGGAAGGCTGCATCATCGAAGCGGAGGTCGCCTTCATCCAGGGCATCTTCGGGATCGGTGGGGAGACCCACGGCAAGATCCGTGTCGCTGTTGGGTCACACGAGCAACCTCTTGCCCCAGATGACATTACGGACGACATGTCCGGATGCGTGGTCGTCGGCGGCGGTCGGATGAGCGTGGCTTCGATCCAGCGAGCCAAGGCGGTGGGCGCCGCGGCAATCGTCAGTGGTGGAATCGACGACGAGGATCTCAAGAACTTTCTTGGCTACGACCTTGGCGTTGCCATTACTGGTCGCGAACGGGTCGGACTGACGATCATCGTCACCGAGGGCTTTGGTGAGATCGCCATGGCCCAGAGGACCTTCGAATTGCTCAAGACACATGAGGGGCGAGAGGCTTCGGTCAATGGGGCGACCCAGATTCGCGCCGGCGTCATGCGGCCCGAGATCATCATTCCGCTCGAATCAGGCTCCGGCGAGGCCGCCGGGGGTGCTCACGAGGAGGGTCTTCTCGAGATCGGGCGGGCCATCCGGGTCATCCGGGACCCCTGGTTCGGGATGATCGGAGAGGTCTCCGGATTGCCTTCAGAGCCCCACGTCCTGGACTCGGGCTCCAAAGCTCGCGTGCTTGAGGTAAGGTTCCCGCACGGAGAGACGGCAATCGTGCCGCGAGCAAACGTGGAACTCATCGAAGGGTGACACCAATTTCAACCATGACCCGGTTCCTGGCAGTTCTCATGGCGATGTTTTTCGCCGTGACTGTCGCGTACGCGGCGGCCCCGGCGCCGCCGACCGATGTCGTGGCAACCGATGAGCCCAACGACGTGGGCAACCAGGTCCAGCTGACCTGGAAGGGCTCGGCCGGTGGTGCGGCGGGCTACATGATCTTCCGCAAGGCCGTGGTCGGCGATCAACTGTCGGGTGCTTCCCAGTTGGAGAGCGTCGGTGAGACGGCGACTGGTGTGACGGAACCGGTCAATCCAGAGGGACCCGACGGGGCCGTTCGAATCGAGGACCTGTCCTTCGCGGATGATGAGCCGATTGCCGCGGTTTCCGGTGGCGAGACGAGTTACCTCGACGAGACGGTCGAAGCCGGCACGAGCTACATGTACGCGGTGCAGGCGGTGTCGGCGACCAACGAGGTGTCGCCGCTGGCCATCACCGAGAAGCCAGTGACACCCACCTGGGACTGGATCAACGAGTCCAAGCTGTGGTTCCTGTTCATCATGCTGACCATCAGCCTGGTGGTGATTCTGTTCGTGATGATCGCCAAGAGCGGCCGCCCGGTGAAGGTCCGCAAGATCGCCGGGCTGGAGGCCGTGAACGAAGCAGTGGGGCGGGCGACGGAAATGGGTCGCTCCTGCCTGTTTGTCCCGGGCATTCTCGACATCAACGACATCCAGACCGTGGCAGGACTCACCGTCCTGTCCAACGTGGCCAAGACCGCGGCCAAGTACGACGCCAAGCTCGAGGTGCCAACGGCACGCTCGCTGGTGATGACCGCGGCCCGGGAGACGGTGCAGGGCTCGTTCCTGTCGGCCGGCCGACCGGATGCCTACAACGAAGATGACATCTACTACCTGACGGATGAGCAGTTCGGTTACACGGCCGGCGTGCAGGGCAAGATGGTCCGCGACAAGCCGGCCGCCTGTTTCTACATGGGTGCGTTCTATGCCGAGTCGCTCATCCTGGCGGAAACCGGGAATGCCATCGGCGCCATCCAGGTCGCCGGTACCGCCATGCCCAGCCAGTTGCCCTTCTTTGTCGCCGCGTGTGATTACACGCTGATCGGCGAGGAGTTCTTCGCGGCCTCCGCCTATCTCTCCGGTGATCCGGAGCAGCTGGGATCGCTGAAGGGCCAGGACATGGGCAAGGTGATTGCCGCCTTGTTGATCGTGCTGGGCTGCCTGTTCAGCACCCTGTTCGTCTTGACGCAGAGCGAGAAGCTCGGCGAGATCTCGGCCTACATCTCGGAGAACATCCTTGGTGAAGAGGGCCTGGAACTCAACGATTCGCAGCGGGAGAACATCCAGGCCCAGATGGATCAGACCAAGGCTGTCGAGGCTCGGAACAAGTCGATGGCGGAACTCAGGCAGTCGATTCTCGACCGCGCCGCGGGAGCTGACGGAACATGATTGCCAAGCGCACCATCCCGTTGCTGCTCGCAGCCATCGTCGGCTTCCTGATGCTGGCGACCTACTTCGTGCCCGAGACCGAGAGCTATGGCGCGACGGCCATGGAGATGTTCATCATCATCTCCGCTGCTGCGATGATTCTCGGTGGTGGCAACCTGCTCAAGATCAACCTCGCGAAGATTTCCCAGCGTCGCCAGGGCTGGGGGTACGCGGGGATCACGCTGATCGCGTTCATCGTGACGTTGATCATCGGCCTGTTCAAGATCGGTGCCATGCCGACGGCCGCGGTCCCCGGGCATGTCTGGGCGGCACCTGTTGTCCAGGAAGGTGCACCGTTCTGGTGGATCTACCAATACCTGATCGTTCCGCTGACGGCCACGATGTTCGCCATGTTGGCCTTCTACATCGCGTCGGCCGCGTTCCGGGCGTTCCGCGCCAAGAACCCCGAGGCGGTCCTGCTGCTGGTGACGGCCTTCATCGTGCTGCTGGGGCAGGTCTATGCCGGCTTCTGGCTCACGGACTTCCTGCCGAGCCTCAAGAACATGGTGGCCCTCCTTCCCGAGGCCGACCAGGCCTTCGCCCAGATGGTCGGAACCCAGTTGGAGGGCGGTACGCCCTGGTGGGAGGTGAGCTTCGACGGAGCGAGCTTCCAGCAGTTCACGGCCACCCAGCAGGAAATCGTGCTCAACCTGAATGACAGCCTCCATGGCTGGTTCTGGCAGTTCCTCAACGGCCTTCGACTCGAAAACCTGTCCGAGGTCATCGGGGACGTGCCCCAGAAAGCCGGATTCCGGGCCATCGTGATCGGTATCGCGCTGGGTGTCGTCTCCACTTCCCTCAAGGTCATCCTCGGTGTTGACCGCTCCTACCTGGGGTCTGAATAGTCGCACCATGATGAATTTCCTTCGCAACCTGGATCGACGATGGGTCTTCCTCCTGATGGGAGTGGCCGTCGCGTTGCCGTTGTTGCTGAAGGCGACCTTCCCCGAGAGCAAGAACCCGGGTGCAGAGAAAGTGTTCGAAACGATCGAGAACCTGCCTGATGGCTCTCGAATCCTGTTGTCATACGACTACGACCCGGGTTCACAGGGCGAGCTGATGCCGATGGCCATGGCCTTCGCCCGACACTGTGCCGAGAAGAAGCACCGCATGTACTTCATGTGCCTGTGGCCGCTGGGCGAACCCATGATCCAGGAGGCGATGAACATCCTGGAGACGGAGTTCCCGGATCTCGAGTACGGCATCGACTACATGAACTTCGGGTACAAGCCCGGCGCCGAGGCCGTGATCAAGAACACGGTGCAGGATCTCCTCACGCTCTTCGGGACCGACTACAACAAGACCTCGCTGTCCTCGATCCCGATGATGAAGGGCGTTCGAACGATCAAGAACATGAAGCTGATCATCAACTGCTCGGCCGGTGACCCCGGAACCAAGCAGTGGATCCAGTACGCCGCAACGCCGGAGCGCATTCCGATCGTTGCGGGCGTTACGGGAGTCCAGGCGCCGCAGTTGGTGCCCTACCTGCCCTGGCCCTTGCTGGGACAGCTCGCGGCGATCAAGGGTGCGGCGGCCTACGAGGACCTGCTGATGCGGGCGTATCCCCGGTTTTCGGAGCCGGACTACATCAACGCGGCCCAGAGCACCACGGCCGCCCTGAGCCGGATGGGACCACAGTTCGTGGCTCACCTGCTCATGATCGGCCTGATCATCCTGGGCAACCTCATCTACTTCATCGACCGACGACGAGGGAAGGCCTGATGAAGAAAAACGACACCATCCTGTGGCTGATCATCTTCGTCCTCGGTGCCGTTGGCCTGGTCTTTGCCGCGATGAATCGCGCTGGTGAGACCTGGGTCAAGGAAACCAAGATGTCATACGTCGGCGTGTCCAGCGATGTTGTCGTGGACATGGCCGAGAAGACGCTCGCTGCCCAGGGCATGGGCGAGGAGGCCATCGAGACAGCTGTTGGGAAGCTCTCGGGCATCGGCAGGTGGGCCCCTTCGGGTAGTCCGGAAGCCGACGAAATGGTCAAGCAACTCACGGCCATGGGTCATGGTGATGCGGTCCAGACGGTCGAGTGGGAGCAGTACAAGGCCGTTCCGCTGCCCGAGGAGATGAAGATCCTCAGGGCCAACGAGAACGCCACGGCAGACGAAAAGGCTGCAATGGCCGACACGCTCAAGGCCTCCGGCATCTTCGTCAGCTCCGGTCGGACCATCGGGGTCTGGCTGGCCGCACTCTTCACGCTGGCCATCATGTCCTTCCTGGTCGGGGACAACCCGCTCTACAAGACGGCCGAGGCCGTCGTCGTCGGGGCTTCGGCCGCTTACTGGATGGTGTACTCGTTCTACACGGGCATCGTCGACAAACTGCTGGTGGCGCTCCTGCCATCCCTGGCACGCGACTGGGCCGTTCCCGGTGAGACCGTGAATGCCGAGTGGGACTGGGTCTACCTCATCCCGGCGGTGCTCTCCATCATGCTGCTGTGGCGATTGGCCCCCATGGGTGGCTGGATCTCCAGGTGGCCACTGGCCTTCATCATTGGTGCCACGGCCGGATTCCGGATGCTTGGCTTCCTGGAGTCGGACTTCATCGTGCAGATTCAGCACACCATCTCGAACCTCTGGTTCGAGTTCCCCGAGGGTGGCTGGGATGTCTGGTCGTCGGTGGGGGCCTGGGTCGTTCTGATCGGCGTCCTGTCCTGCCTGACCTACTTCTTCTTCTCGGTCGAGCACAAGGGCGTAGTGGGCAAGACGGCGCGGTTGGGGATCTACTTCCTCATGGTGGCCTTCGGCAGTGCCTTCGCCTTCACGGTTATGGGGCGTATCACGCTGCTGACCGAGCGATTCGGTTTCCTCTTCCGGGACTGGCTGCACGTCCTGGACTGACCGGGTCGGCAGGATGCCGCTTTCCAGGGGCAGGAAGGCCTTCCAAGCGGGTGGCCAGCATTACTTTCCGTTGACACTTGGGCGGCTTCCACGTACAGTGGCCCCCTTCTTGGCGTGGCCTGGAAGTCCCGGGAAACGCCTTGAGAGGCCCATGGGGCCACCTGTGTTGAACACGCTACGGATTCGAAGGGTCGTGAGATGGCAGTTCCAGCATTTCGAACATCGCCAAGTCGCAAGCGGAAGCGCCGATCGCATCACGCGATGACGCGTGAGCACCTCGTGACCTGCCCCAACTGCGGTAGCCCACGGCATCCGCACGCGGCGTGTCGCCAGTGTGGCTACGTCCGACCCGGCCTGACGATCACAACCGGAACCGAGTAGTACATGCGCATCGGCCTCGATGTCATGGGCGGAGACAACGCCCCCCAGGCGATCCTGGACGGGGTATTGAGTGGTCTCACGAACATGGACCAGGACGATCGCCTCGTGCTCTTCGGGGATCGGGCCGTCATCGAGGCCTGGCTGTCCACCAACGACTGCACGGATGAGCGTATCGAGATCATCGGGACCACCGAGACGGTGGCGATGGATGAGTCGCCGGTTGAGGCGGTTCGGACCAAGTCCGACAGTTCCATGGTGGTCCTGTGCCGGGAGGCTTCCCGCAAGGCCGAGCATGGGCAACTCGATGTCGTCATCTCCGCTGGCAATACCGGCGCCTTCGTGGCGGCGGCCCAGATGCACATGAGGCGGCTGCCGTCCGTGGCCCGTCCGGGCATCGCGGCGGTCATTCCGACGTTCAGTGGCCCGGTGACGTTCATTGACGTCGGGGCCAATATCGAGCCAAAGCCACATCACCTGATGCAGTACGGCGTGATGGGTTCCGTCTATGCCTCTCACATGCTTGGAATCGACTCCCCGCGGATCGGTCTCATGAACGTGGGCGGTGAGGAGCAGAAGGGCACCGAGGACCTGCGACGGGCTCGTGACCTGATGCGGGACTGCGACGCGATCAACTACATCGGCTACGTCGAAGGCCGGGCGGTCTTCGATGGGGCGGCGGATGTCGTCGTGTGTGATGGTGTCACGGGCAACGTGACCCTCAAGCTGGCCGAGGGACTGTCCGGGGGCATCATCAAGAAGATCGCCGCCCTGGCCCAGGAGGATGACCCCGAACTGGCCAAGCAGTTCAAGCCGGTGCTCAAGCGGCTCTACGAGGAGTACGACTACCACGAGTATGGCGGTGCACCATTGATGGGAGTCAATGGAGTCTGCCTGATCTGCCACGGCTCCAGCGAATCGCGGACCATTGCCAATGCAATCCGTCGTGCTCGTCGATACGTGGTCTCCGGTGTGAACCAGGCCATTCACGACTGCCTGGACAGCGTTGAAGTGGAGGTCTGATGACCTCCGGTGGTTCGCTTCCCTGTGGCGTTCGGCTCGTTGGAACGGGTTCTGCTGTTCCTGGGCGTGTCCTGACCAATGACGACCTTTCCAAGATCCTCGACACGTCTGACGAGTGGATCAGGCAACGTACCGGCATTCGCGAGCGCCGCATCTGCAGCGAGAGCGACGAGTCCGTGTTTTCACTCCAACGTGATGCGTTGCAGCGAGCCCTTGATGATGCCGGGATGAAGGGATCGGATCTCGATCTCATCATCTGCGCATCCGTTACGTCTGAAATGACATGCCCGTCCAACGCCTGCCGCGTGGCAGCTGCGGTGGACGCGGCGCCGGCAGGCGCCTTTGACATGGTCGCCGCGTGCTCGGGATTCGTGTACGCACTGAACGTGGCTGATTCACTGGTTCGATGTGGTCGCCATCGGGCCATCGGCGTCGTGGGGTGTGACGCCATGTCCAAGGTCGTGGACTTCGAGGAACGCACCGTGTCGGTGCTGTTCGGCGACGCCGCGGGAGCAGCGATCGTAGTCCGGGATGATGACCCATCGAAGGGGTCCGTCTACCAGACCCTCAATGCGGACGGCTCAGGCTGGCATTCGCTCTATCTCCCGCGACGGGAGACGGACATTCCCGCTGGCAGTCCTGAGTCCGACATCCGCCTGGGATACCTGCGGATGGATGGCCGGGATGTCTATCGGTTCGCCGTTTCGAAGTTCAAGGAGGTCATCGAGGACGCCATGGCTTCGACGAGCCTGACCCCGGATGACATCGCCCAGTTCATCTGCCACCAGTCCAACATCCGGATCATCGAATCAGCCAAGGAGAAGCTCGGTCTCCCCGATGACAAGGTCTACATCAACATCGACCGCTACGGAAACACATCCGGGGGGTCGGTGGGGCTCTGCCTGGACGAGATTCGGCGGGCTGGACGCATCTCCGACGGCGATACCATTGTTTTCGTCGCCTTTGGCGGGGGCCTCACGTGGGCTTCCAGCGTATGGAACCTGTAATCGGTGGCTTGATTCGGCCGTAAACGGCCGTGGCGAGGTCGCCGTGGTCTATGATGACGCTCTGATGGCAAGCGAAACGGACAACGTGATTCTCTGCCCCGGACAGGGTGCTCAGGCCGTCGGCATGGGCCAGGCGTGGTGCGAGGCCTCCTCGGAGGCTGCCGCGGTCATGGCTGAGGCTGATCGCCTCCTGGCGGGCCAGTTGCCGAGACCCTTGAGCGAGATCTGCTTCGAGGGGCCTGCCGAGATGCTCAATCGAACCGACGTGAGCCAGCCGGCCATCCTGGCCTGCTCGGTCGCCTGTTGGCGTGGGTTGTCATCGTTGCAGGGTGAAACCGATGTCACGGCGGCTGCGGGCCTCTCGCTCGGGGAGTACACGGCCCTTCATCTTGCTGGTGTCATGAGTTTCAGTGATGCCCTGGAGACCGTTGCGGCCCGGGGTCGACTGATGCAGGAGGCATCCGAATCGTCGCAGGGTGGCATGGTGGCCTTGATGGGCGCCGATGAAGCCGAGGCGATGGCCTTCTGTACGACCGTGCTTGATGGACTGCCCGGCGGCGAGATTCTCGTGACGGCCAACTTCAATGCCAACGGGCAGATCGTGTTGAGCGGGTCCAAGTCGGCTTGCGAGGCAGCCGTGGAGGCTGCTGGCGATGCGGGCTACCGGGCCAAGGCGTTGCCCGTCGCTGGCGCGTTTCATTCGCCACTGATGCAACCGGCTGCCGATCGTATGGCCGAGGTTCTTGATGCCATCGAGATGGCACCACCTGCCGTGACGGTGTGGTCAAACGTGACCGCCAGTCCGCACGGAAATGATGTGGCGACGATCAAGCAGCTTCTTGTTGAGCAGATTACTCATCCGGTGCGATGGGCCCAGTCCGTCACCGACATGCTGTCGGCGGGACACTCGTCCTTCTGCGAGCTGGCGCCCGGTACCGTGTTGAAAGGCCTGATGAAGAGAATTGACCGAAAAGCGGAGGTCCGGAATCATGATGTCCCTGATCCGTCGTATCACTCCTGACTGCCTGGCCGGCCTGCTGGTCATGAGCTTGGCCGTCGGTGCGGTCTCGACCCTTGCTGGGTGCGAGAAGGAACCGGAGAAGCAGACCAAGAAGGCGCCTCCACCACCGCCACCACCGCCGCCACCAATCTCCAGCGTCGATGACCTGATGAGCCAGATGCAGATCGATCCCGCCGTCCGAATGGCGGAGGAGAATGCACCGGCGACAACCGACGAGCGACGCGGGGTGCTGACCTTCTTCGATGCCTGGGTCCGGGGCGATCATCAGACGGTGGCGAACATGCTTGGTGCCGCCGATCGCATGGAAATCCAGACGATGGTGCAGGACGGCCAGTGGGCCGAGGCCACGTCCGACATCGATGCGGTTGATATCCGCGTGGGCCGATCGAATCGCGGCGAAAACTGTGTTCTGGCGATCTACGAGGTCGGGTTCGGCTTCCAGCCGCAGCTGTGGCGATTCAGTGGCAGTGGCGACATGATGGTCTTCGAGGCCGTGGCCACGCCACCGAACATGGTCGATCGACTTACTGGCGATCACATCGTGTCCTGGTGGGAGATCCTGAACGAGGAAGAGGCCCTCTGGGGTGTCCCGGATGATGATCTTGGTGACATCCTGGCAGAGGAAGACGAGGAAGATGGAAACGCCGGCCAGGGCTCGGTCGGTCCGGCATCCGGCGGTGGCGGACGCAAGGCGCCAGGCGATGGCCGTCGCGGTCCTGCCGGTCGGTGATTGACGAGCACACCACGACTTCCTTCCACGATTGAAAACGAGAAACCGGGGACCCCATGGGGAACGAAAACTGTCGCGTCGCCGTTGTCACCGGTGCGAGCCGGGGAATCGGAAGCGCCATTGCGCAGCGGTTGGCTGCGGATGGCTGTCATGTCGTCCTCGTCGCTCGCGACGAGGCCAAGTTGGCCGCCGTCGTTGAGTCGATCACCTCCGCTGGCGGCAAGGCGGAGAGCCGGGTCTGTGACCTGTCAGACAGCGGTGCCGTAGAGGCCTTGATCGAGAAGACGGTCGAGGACCACGGCCGTGTCGACATCCTGGTCAATAACGCCGGTATCAACCGCGATGGCCTGATTCTCCGCATGTCGGACGAGGACTTTCATGCCGTCCTGGCGGTGAACCTGACGGCGGCCTTCGTCGCCTGTCGCACCGTGGCCCGGCCGATGATGCGGGGCCGCTGGGGGCGGATCATCAACATCAGCTCGGTGACGGGCCTGGTGGGCAATCCCGGCCAGGCCAACTACGCCGCGGCCAAGGCGGGCGTCATCGGGATGACCAAGACGCTGGCGAAGGAGCTGGGGTCGAAGGGAATCACCGCCAACGTGGTCGCACCGGGCTTCATCGAGACGGACATGACCGAGGCCATGAACGAGGAGGTCCTCGTGGAGGCCGCCAAGAGGCTGCCCCTGAGGCGGCTGGGCCGGGCCGAGGAGATCGCCCACGCGGTCGCCTACCTGGCCTCCGAGGATGCCGGGTACGTGACGGGCCAGGTCCTGACCGTGGACGGCGGAATGGTCTGTTGACGGCTTGTCCCGGTGCGTTGCACGCCCGAGGGGGCAGCCGGTACACTGCCCCACATCACACGACTTGCGAGGGCCCATCGGCCCTCCCCTTGAGGAGAATTTCCCGTGTCGGACATCGAGATCGAAGCCAAGGTCATCGAGATCGTCTCGGAGCAGATGGGTGTCGATAAGACCGAGATCACCCGCGAGACCAGTTTTGCCAATGACCTCAATGCGGACAGTCTGGACACGGTCGAACTCGTCATGGAATTCGAGGATGAATTCGAGACCTCGATCCCGGATGACCAGGCCGAGAAGATCCAGACGGTTGGACAGGCGATTGACTTCATCGTTCAGGCCACCAAGGCCTGATGAGGCCTCGCTGGTTCTCTTGACTGTTCCCCAGTCGATTTCCTGCTCGCTCAGTGGGGCTGCGGCTGTGGCTGCATCTGCCATCAGCGGTCATGATCTCATGTCACGAGGAAGCAAACGATGACTGGCCACAGGCACCGAGTCGTGGTGACCGGAACCGGGGCGCTGACCGACATTGGTAACTCGGCTGCTGCCCTGTGGGACGGACTGATCAACGGTCGCTCTGGTGTCGGTCCCGTTACCGCCTTCGAGCAGGATGACCAGTGGGATGCCCGGATCGCTGGCGAACTGAAGGACTGGAACCCGAAGGACCACCTGACGGTCTCCGAGTGCAAGCGGATGGATCGCGTCTCGCAGATCTGCATGGGCGCCGCCATCGAAGCCACGGAGGACTGTGGCATCGATTTCGAAGCAGGTGACCCCACTCGCCGTGGTGTGGTGATCGGAACGGGCATCGGCGGCATCATTACGATCGAGGAAGATCACAAGAAGCTGATGGCGAAGGGGCCCCGTCGCATCAGTCCATTCTGCGTACCGAAGCTGATGGCCAATGCCCCAGCCGGCAACGTGAGCATTCGCTACAACCTCAAGGGCATCAATGTCGTGACCGCAACGGCGTGTGCCTCCGGGGCCCATGCCGTTGCGATGGGCTGCCAGATGATCCGCCTGGGGATGGCGGACGTGATGGTCACGGGTGGGGCTGAGGCCGCCGTATCCAGCCTGTGCATCTCCGCCTTCTCGGCCATGAAGGCGCTGTCGCTCCGGAATGACGATCCAGAGAAAGCGTCTCGGCCGTTTGATCGAGATCGTGATGGATTTGTCCTGGCCGAGGGCGGTGCGGTCATGGTCCTGGAGTCATTGGAACACGCGCAAGCCAGGGGGGCGACGATTCTCGGCGAGGTCTGCGGCTTCGGCATCAGTGGCGATGCGCACCATATCGCGGCTCCGGCCGAGGATGGTGACGGCGCCGTTCGTGCCATGCAGGCAGCGATTGCGGATGCGGAGATCAATGCGACGGATGTCGATTACATCAACGCGCATGGAACCTCGACACCGTTGGGCGATGCGTCCGAGGTCCAGGCCGTCAAGCGGCTCTTCGGCGATCATGCTCATTCCCTGGTCATGTCTTCCACGAAGTCAATGACGGGTCACGGTCTTGGTGCTGCTGGTGGTATTGAATCGCTGGCCGTGATCAACGCGATCCGACATGGCGTGATTCCGCCGACGATCAACCTGGACAACCCCGACGAGGGCTTCGACCTGGACTTTGCTGCCCATACGGCCCAGGAGCGGGAACTCTCCTTCGCCTTGAACAACTCGTTCGGCTTTGGTGGGCACAACGTGTCGATCGTGTTCGGGAAGGCGCCCTGAGCGGACGCGGCGCAGCCGAATTCACATTGATTCAGTGATGGTGGATCGCGTGTGGCCGCGGAGGCGGCCAACCGAGCGGTGTCGATGGGGAACGGACAGGCCCGCCGAATTCACTTCGGCGCGGCCGTGGTGGAGCGAGTGTGGCCGCGGAGGCGGCCAACCGAGCGCTCAAACCTAGAACGGGAAACTGACCCCGGTGTACACCAGCACGCTGTCCCGGCCCGGGTTGTCCTCGTACAGGCTGGCATTGGAGATGTGATGCCAACGGACTCCCGCGTACCAGCGGTTGTTGTTGCCGATGTCCATTGTGAAGCCGAAACCCGCCTGCGGCGTGAAGTTGAACTCCGAGCCGTTGTAGGGCACGTTGGCCGTCGTCCCGAGAATCCCGACCCCGAAGTCACCGTAGAAGGACCACGTCGGCTCACGAATCAGGTGCCACTGGAACAAGAGATCCAGGCTGCCGCCGAAGGCGTCGCTGCCGGTCTGGAAGAAGCCCCAGAGGTTGACCTCCGGCGCGAAGGCGAATCCATCGACGATGAAGTACTGCAGGCCCAGTCCGCCCATGACCTCCTGGTTCGTCCCGTGGACGTCGATGCCGTAGCCACCATGGATGGTCCATCGCATGGAGCCCTCGGCACCGAATTCCGGGACCGCGGCGTCGGCGGCTTCCAGCGTGGCCTTGTCATCATCCGAGTCCGCGGACTGGAACTGGCCGGCATTGACCGAGGAGACCTCGTCGGCTGCCGGGGCATCCTGGAATGCGGCCGGGGCGACCCGGAGTGTGCTCAGCGATGAGGCGAGGTGTTGGCCATCATTGGCCGGTGGGAGGCGGAAATCGGTCGGCGTGGCCTGGCCAATCGCGATCACGGTCATCAGAACAGTCGTGGCACCAATCATCTCTTGACCCCCTGGATGGGTTGACGTCGTTGTCCTCAAGCCAATGCGGCAGGCTACCAGTTCCCGTGTCTGCCGTGGGTTGTTCGATCACTCCGACTTGGAGTGGAGGCGACATCGGCATCATTCCAGGCCAACCCGAGTGAAGTTGTTGGATCGCCTCGACTTGTGACTTCCGATAACGTCGTTCCTGGACGCGGGACTGGTGAGCACAGGCCAAAAAGAGACCGCCGTCTGGAGCTCCGACACTTCCAGACGGCGGCGCGCCACGGATGAAATCCGCGGTTTGAAGACTCAGATTGATTCATCGAAGACGGTATCGAACCGTCACGTCCCCACGGTATCCGCTGGTCCCCGCGGTGGTCAACGCCCGCGAGCTGCTTTCTTGCAGATTGTCACAACAGCATGATTTTGAGCGACTTAGGGTGTTCAAAAAAGTCGCTAATACTGAATATATCCCAAGGGTGCCGGGCCCGAGGGTCGGGAGCGAGGCCGGGATCAGCCAAGGGCATCCGCGACTGCAGCCATGGCCCGCTTCGTTCGTCTGGCCAGCCGAATGACCGCGGGAAACTGCCATGGACGACACGCCAGCGACCGCATCACCGCGGCGTATCGAGGCCGGCCTCGGCCATCGATGAAGTCCAGGCACCCCTGTGGAAGGGCATCTTCAGCACCGTCGCTGACGCCCCTGACAATGGCCCAGGGGAGTCCCTTCCGGCGGCAATGCTCGACGAAGTGATGGGCTTCCATGTCGACGAGGTCGGCCCCAGAGGACTGGTGCAGTGCCTGCTTGGCTTCCGGGGTGGTCACGGGTGCGTCAACGCCGCAGAGGACCCGTCCGGGCGTGCCCTGGGCCAGCTCGTGCTCGCCAACCACCTCGCCGGATCGGTTCACAACCCGGGAGACCGCGTAGGCCGCTCCGCTGGCCACCTGGCTTGAAAGTCCCCCGGCGACCCCGGCCAGCACAATCACTGCCGAGGGGCTGCTGGCCGTGATTTCCCGGTCGAGGACCTGCCGCAGGGCCTCGCCCCCGGGACCGGTCACGTGGATCGGGTCGGTCACGCCTGCTCGACGAAGCGAATCCGCCTCGATCTGGAGCGGGCACAGGATCACGCGGGCAGGAGGCGGTTCGGGCATGACGCGAGCAGGCTAGCCGAAGAGGCCACAACGGAGGACTTGTTGGCAGTTCCATTTGAAGCCAACGCACGAACCCCGTAGGATTCGCATCGCCTGACCCCATCGTCTAGTCAGGTCCAGGACGTCAGGTTTTCATCCTGAAAACAGGGGTTCGAATCCCCTTGGGGTCGTTTGCATGGCTGCTGCTCCGGTGCCGCAGCCAACAAGAGGGAGTCCGGCGGTGCGGTACGGACTGATCATGGCGGGCCTTCTCGCACTGGCCACGCCTGCGGCGAACGGGGATCTCCCATCGCTGGCAGCTTCCGAATCAAGCATCCTGTCGACCACCCGTGATCACACCGAGGTTCCCGACGAGGCCTTTGCCGTGCTGGCGGACCACGTTCGCCGCTGGGATGACCTGGCCCGGGATGAGGCCCTTCGACTGCGATTGGTAGCTGAGCGACTCCTGGAGTCACCCGAGGCCGCACGTGGTGAACTGCATCGAGTCGAGGGTCGGTTGGCGGAACGTCGTTCGATGGCATCGCCTTACGAGGACCTTGAGGAGTGGTTCCTTCGATTGCCCACTGGTGAGCCCATCGCGGTCTACCTGCCGAGTATCTCCGTTCCGGGGGGCATCAAGACCGGTCGACCCGTGACGATCGATGCGCGGTTCTACAAGGTGATGACGGCGCGGGCTCGTGATGGACAGCAGCGGCGGTACCTGGCGTTCTTCGGCGCCGCCCCCCAGCCTGTGCTGGCCCAGCGAGCGGCCGTCCTCCAGCGGATGGACATCATGGTCCTGCTTGGACTGCTGGTCCTGTTGGCGATCGTCTTCCTGGCGGTCTTTGCCATGGCTCGAAAGCAACCAACTCGTCGGGAGAGGGTGTCGCCCGATCCGGTTGAACAACGTCCCGAGATCCCCGATGATCCAGCGGCAGCCCTGCGGTACCTGCGGGCGCAGGCCAGGCAAGGAGAACGGTCGTGATCGATCTGCAGGTCTCGGTTCCCGGGGGCGACTATCCAGTCAGGATCGAGGCGGGCCTGCTCACTCAAGCGGGTGGCCTGGTCGAGGAGGTTCATGACGGTCACCGTGGCCTGGTCGTGATGGACGAGAACGTCCGGGAGGCACACGGTGACACGCTGCTGAGCAGCTTCGGGTCATCGTGGCAACTGGCCCGGCATGACCTGGTCGCCACCGAGCACAACAAGCGAATCGAGACCGTGGCCTCGATCTATGAATCATCACTCCGAGCCGGGCTCGACCGCGGCTCCCTGGTGATCGGGTGCGGTGGGGGCATCACGGGAGACGTGGCCGGATTCGCGGCGGCGTCTTTCCTCCGCGGGATCGACCTGGTTCTCGTACCCACCACCTTGCTGGCCATGGTCGACGCCTCCGTCGGGGGCAAGACCGGTGTCAACCTGCTGCTGCCGGACGGTCGGGGCGTGGGGAAGAACCTTGCAGGAGCCTTCTGGCAGCCTCGGGCAGTGCTCGTCGATCCGCTTGTCCTGTCCACGCTGCCGACGCGGGATGTCCGCTGCGGGCTGGCCGAGTGCATCAAGCATGGGATCATCTCCGACCCCGGGTTGCTCGAGATGATTGCCGCCGATCGTGAGTCCATCCTGGCCGTGGATCCCGACACGATCACGGCCCTGGTGGAGCGGGCGGTGAAGGTCAAGGTGAGCGTTGTCCAGCAGGATGAGCGAGAGGCCGGCGGCCGCGCGTCGCTGAATCTCGGTCATACCTTTGCCCACGCGATCGAGCCGTTGGACATGCTGGACCTCCGACACGGAGAAGCGGTGGCGATCGGCCTGGTGGCGGCGGCCACCTGCAGCCACCGCCTCGGCCGCGTCGACGGGTCCATGGTCGAGCAGACCCGGAACCTGCTGGAGGCAGTGGGGCTGCCGACGAGGCTGTCCCACCCGGTGCCGATCGCGGATCTCGTGGCGGCCATGCGGTTCGACAAGAAGACGCGGGACGGCCAGATCCGGCTCGTGCTTCCTGGGCCACGGGGTGTCGAGATCGTCGACGACGTTCCCGAGGCCGATGTTCACGCTGCCTGGCTGGCCGTTGGTGCTGCCGACTGATCTCGGATCGATGACCGATCGGTCGGCTCAAGCGCCGAGCGAAGCGGGGCCGATAAGCCATGGTGGCCACGCCGGTGAGGTGAGTGGCCCCGTGGGACCAAGCCGCCGTGCGAACCATTGCGATCGTGAATCAGAAGGGGGGCTGTGGCAAGACGACCACGGCCATCAATCTCGGCGCGGCTGCGGCGGCCCGGGGTATCCGCACGCTTCTCGTGGACATGGATCCCCAGGGCCACTGTGCGGCCGGGCTCGGTGTTCCCATTGATCGAATCGAGACGGGCGTGGTCGAGGCCATGCTCGCCACGCAACCGGATCCCGAGGCCCTGGACCGACTCTGGCCGGTCGGCCGCAACCTGTCGCTGCTGCCGAGCACCATCATGCTGGCCTTGCAGGAGTCGCCCGAGGGCGAGTTGTCACGGCTGGCCGACCGAGATCGGCGGCTTGAGTCCGCCCTGGGGGCGCTGCGTGGGCACCATGACCTGTGCCTGATCGACTGCCCACCGTCGATCGGGCTGTTGACCTTCAACGCACTGCGCTCCGCGGGCGAGGCCATTGTCCCGGTCGAGACCGGGTACTTCGCCTTGCAGGGGGCCCATCGCCAGCGGCAGACGATCGATGCCCTGGTGCACCGACTGTCCCGCCCACTGCAATGCCGGATGTTGCCGACGCTCCATGATCCGACCTCTCCACTGGCGGTCAAGATCCTCGCGACGCTGCGACAGCACTTTGATGATGTTCTCATCCCGGTCCAGGTCCGGGAGCACGAGGCCTTCCGGGTGGCCGCCAGCCTCGGCCGGTCCGTGGTGGAACATGAGCCGCAGTCCCAGGCTCGCTATGACATCGAGATGCTGCTGGACTGGCTGCTGGCCAACATCCCCGGCGATCTTCCACTGCCCACCGAGACCGCCGTGCCGAATTCGCGGGTCGCCGAGATCGCCCAGCGGGTGGAGTCGAATGAACGGCCGGTGCCTGAGATGCCGCTCACTGTCACCTTCGGGGTCGAAGTCACGAGCACCGGCATCCGGTTCCGACAGCCCGGCGATGAACACCAGGCCCTGGCCGTGTGCGGGGACTTCAACGGCTGGTCAATGTCGGCGACACCAATGGTCTTCAACCAGGAGACCCGGTCATTCGAGGCGACCGTGCCACTGCCGCCGGGCGAGTACCGATACCAGATCGCCGTCGATGGTCGGATGCACCGTGATCCCTACAACGATGTCGAGACGGGAAGTGATCCGGATCGACCCATCAGTCGACTCGTCGTGGATGGCGGATTGGCTCCATGAGTCGGGTCCGCGATGACATCGATCAGTTGACGGCTCGACTGACGACGCCAGCGGCACCACCTTCAACGCAACCACGCCTGCTCACGCTCCTCATGGGACATCTTCCGGTTCGGGCGGGACTGTGGCGGCTGCCCGCATCACGCGTGCTCGTTCCCGGGGCGGAGGCCATTCTCGTGGCGAGGGAAGAGGACGACTCGATGGTGCTGGAGTGCATCGGTGACTGCGGTTGTCCCGATGGCGAGGAACTGCTTCCGAGGCTTCCAGTCGAGTCCACCTGCGTGCTCGTTCCCAACTCGGGGGCTGCACCGGAGTTGATCGCGGACCTCGAATCGGATCGAGTGGCGCTCGTGACCGGGGCTGACCAGGCGGCCATTGTCGGCGCCTATCGCCTGCTCAAGAACCTGGAGATCGCGCCGGGCATCGAGATCGAGGTCGTGATCGCTGGACAGGAGACCGATGAGGCGCGGGCCGCCGTTGAACGGCTCAGTGATGCGACGGCGCGGCACCTGGCGCGGCCAATTCGGTTCGCAGGCGCCATCCCGAGGATCGATGCGGACACCGGGCTCATGCAGTCTCGATGTGTTCCACGTCCGACTGATGGACTGCTGGGAATTGCCCGGGAGATCCGACGTGGTCCGGAGCGGAAACGACCGCCTGTGCCAGCCGTTGGAAACCAGCGGACCGTGTCCGCCGGGTTGGCCGCGGTCAATGAATCAGTCCATGCCGTGTACCCGGCGGCCCAGCCGGAGCGGGTTCCCCTGGCGGAAACAGCGGGAGAAGATCAACCGCCTGGGGATGCTTCAGTCGTTGTCGAGGAGGCTCGACTGGCACCGAACATCATGTTGGACGTGGCGCCTATCAGCAGCGTGCCACCATCGCCGTCAGCCGCACCATCACCGGAACGCCCGGTGATCGAACCTGGACCAGTGGCGGTCGACTCCTCCCTGTGCCGTCACGTGCCCGGGCTTTGCCCATTGTCGGTCCGATGCCCGGGTCACGAGGTGGTGGAACTGGCCCGGGATGACGCGGGTGGCTTGCACCTGCTGTTGCCACCGGAGGCGGCGTCTCGTGTCCCGGTCGTCGTCAGTTGGACACGACGGCACCAGGATCTCCTGACCATGGCGGTCCCCGGGTTGGAGTGGCATGCGGATTCGGAGCCGGTCGTCCATATCCTTGGCGAGGATGTCGACCTGCTCTGTGATCTCCGGGACAGCTCGTGGAAGCCCCACTTGCTGGTCCGGGTGGACCTATCGACGGCCGCCGACTTCACCAGCGTGGCCCTGGCCCGAGAATGACCGGCACCAAGGGGCATGACGGCCCCTGGTGGCTGGCAAGATGCGGCCGAATGGCCCGGGTCATTGCCCGGTGACCTCCTGATGGGTACCGTGTTCGGAATGGTGCCTGCTGACGACATCACTGAGCCGGTGGGGAACTCGTTCCCCGGCGAGGATCGCTCCGCGGAGTGGCCGACACATGCCCGATGGTTCGGGGTGTTGATCGCGGCACTGGGCCTGGGGCTGCTGGTGACAGCCGTGGCGTTGCCACCGGCCAGTGCCGGACTGGGAACGCACAAGCAGTTGGGGCTGCCATCCTGCAACTGGATTACGACGATGGATCTGCCGTGTCCCACGTGCGGGATGACCACGGCCTTCAGTCATACCGTCCGAGGGGAGTGGCCATCGGCATTTCGAGCCCAGCCGATGGGCCTGCTGCTGTGCCTTGTTGCCGCGATGGCCGTGATCGGTGGTACCTGGACGGCGTTGGTCGGGAATGGTCCAGGTCGGCTGATTGCGACATCATGGAACCGCTGGTGGACCTGGACGCTCGTGATCCTGGTCGTAGCGGCCTGGGGCTGGAAAATTGCCGTTTACCGAGGAGTGTTCTGATGTTGAATCGCATTCGCTCAATCGTCCTGTGTGGCATCCTTGCCGCGACCGGTGCCGTGGCCGGCGGATGTGCGCTGAGCTACATCGGCGCGGGGATGGCCCAGAACTTCGAGTACCAGAAGCTCATCGAGGTCCTGCCCAAGTACGAGGGCCTGGAGCACCAGACTGTTGCCGTCGTGGTGGATGCGGACCTGGCGACGCTCTACGAGCATCCGACGCTGTGTGACACGGTGGCCGAGGGTGTCAACAAGCGACTGAGTGATCGGGTTTCCGGCATCCGGCTGCTTCCCCAGCGGCTGGTGCGAGACTGGCAGTTTTCCACGCCGCAGTGGAATGCGTTGCCATACGGCGACATTGCCCGCCAGTTGAATGTCGACCGTGTTGTCCTGGTCGACATCCAGGACTTCCGACTGCATCCGCGTGGGAATCGCTGGATGTGGGATGGCGAATGCACCGCAATGGTCGGGATCATCGAACGCGACGGGGTTGAGCCGGACGAGATGGCGGACATCTTCCACGTGACGGCCCGGTTCCCGAAGCTCAAGGAGCTGGATCGGCAATCCGCGACCGAGCAGGCCATCCGGACGGGACTCTATGTCGAGTTCATCAAGCACGTCGGCTGGATCTTCCATGCTCACCTCGAGCCGAAGTACCCGGACAAGTACAAGCCCGAGCTTGACCGCGACAACCCCAACCTGGAACTCTGACCGATGTCTCGATGCGCCGTTGTCCGATTCGTGTTCGTGCTCCTGGTCCTGGCCGTGGCCGGCCTGCTGACCTGCGGGTGCAACGTCGCCAGCGCCGTGGCCTATGTGGCGACGCCCAACCCGGTCGTGGAAGCCGAGTATGAACTGCAGGATGTTCCGACCGTGGTCTTCGTCGATGATCGGCGGAACCGCGTGAACCCGGTCCGTTTCCGCCGGACGATTGCCGACGTGGCCAGCGAGGATCTCCTGGCGGAGGAACTCGTGACGGATGTCATCTCACCTCGTGACGCGACGGCGGCGGCCCGCCAGTTGGATCGAGGGGCGCAGGCCGCGGGGGTGGGCGCCGTGGGCAAGTTGGTCGGTGCGGACCAGGTGATCTACATCGAGATGTTGCAGTTCACGCTGAGTCGAGATGGAATCTCACCGGATCCCTATGCCCGGTGCCGCATCAGGGTGATCGATGTTGCGAACCGCGTTCGCCGTTTCCCGGCGGCGGACAAGGGTGACTCGGATGCCTACATGCTCGAGATCAGCCTTCCGGCCGAGAAGTCCCAGGGATTGACCGACTCCCGGACGCGGCAACAGCTCGGCGAGATGCTGTCGGATGAGATCGGTCGACGTGTGGCGCAGTTGTTCTATGACCACGAGATCCCGGCTGTCGGTGGAAACCTGCTGTTCCGATGACCAGTGTCTCGACCGCACCTCCTGCTCCATCGCCGGTGCATCGCACCGGGTCAGGCCGGGTGCTGCACCTGGTCGACTCGGATGATCCCGTGGGTGGTTCCGGTGGTCCCCTTGGTGACCTCCTGGCAGATCGACCCACCGACCGCGTCCTGGCGGTCGGTCATGGTGATCATCCGGATGCGGTGGCCAGGCTGATTCCCGCGGGCCGACGGATGCTCGGATCGCGGGGCCGCGAACTGGCTCGGGTGCTGCGGGCCCTGGCCTTGTCGGGTGAGCATTTCGATGTGATTCATGCCTGGGGTACGAGACCGACGGCCATGATCGGTTCCCTTCGAGGTGGACCTGCTGGTGTGGTCACCCTGGACTCGTTCCTCATGGACGGTACGGCGGCCACTGATGCCGCGGTCGCGCTGCGGTCCGGTCGACTCGAGTCGATGTTCGGATCACGGCGGGCGCAGGCAGCGGCCTTTGAACTGGGTGGGTCCTCGTCGAGCCGGTCTGGTCGGGAGCGCGTGGCCTGTCCATGCGTGAACCCGGATCGACTGGCGGATCGTCGCGAGGAACTGCGGCATCGCTGGGCGGTTGACGACGATGCACTGGTCATCGGGGTCATCGGTGAGCCGATGCCCGCGATCAACCTCCGTGATCTGGCCGGACTGTCCGTCCGCTGCAGCCTCCTGGGCCGTGAGACAATCGTCGTGGCATCCTCTCGCGCCAGCAGGCGTGGTGACGTGGTGAGATGGATCGAAGGGGCAGGCCCCACGGTTCGACTGGTTCTCGATGACATCGTGGAGCGGACGCGCGAGGTCGCTCGTGGCCTGGATGTCGCCCTGGCCCCGGGGCTCATGGGTCAGCGCACTCGTGTCGCAGGTGTGGCACCGGTCATGACGGCGGTCGCCGCCGGCCTTCCCGTCATCCTGGGAGATGGACATCCTGCCGCTGAATGCGCGGAATGGGAACCGCTCCTGTGCCCGGACCGTTCACATGACGAACATGGCGCCACCTGCTGGCTCATGGCCCGGCTGGATGCCGGTCCAGGCGATGCCGCCGATCGGGCGCAGGATCGATTCGATCGGTATCGACAAGCAGTCAACGCGTGCTATGCCCGCGCGGTGTCCGCGGTTGCCGCATCCTGACGATAGGGATCCAGCAGTGCTCGTGCGGCATCGTGGTAGACGGATGCCAGGACATCGGCGGGCAGGCCGTGACCATGAAGCCGCGGAGAATCGAGCGGACCGAAGGTCGACGGGTCGGTCATCTCCAGGTCCGGATCGGCAATCGGCGACGGGCCGTCGTAGGTGCCCTCGAAGAGCGTCCGGAGCGCCCAGTATCGACTGGCATACAGGTCCACTGCTTCTTCCGGTGACGAGGCTTGCTGGGGCATGCTGTCTTCCGGCTGAGGAGCGAGATGTTCATCCCGGACGACGATGTCGGAGCCAAAGAGAATGCGTCCCTTCCATTGGCGCAGGAAGGCCTCGAAGCGGCCGGAGTCGTGCTTGCTGAGCTCGCGGACCATCCACTTGGTTGCGGAGGTATCCAGGTGCAGGTTGTCATGTCGCTCAAGCAGGCCATCGAGGAACTCCAGGTCCTCAGGCCAACCGCCCATGTGCGCGGCGATCCACGGCTGGGCATAGATATCCAGGAGCCGTTCCAGGGGTTCGTACTGTTCCCGCTTCGTGCCGTACTGGTCCGCGTCGGCATATTTCGTCTGGAACCAGGTGTCGGGGTCCGCGACGTGGGTCATGAACATCATGCCCAGTTCGGCCGCCAGGTCCATCGCTCGTCGTCGGTACGGAGAGTCCAGGTTCATGAGGGTCGGATCACCGATCTCCCGGCCGATGTCACGTGAACGCGGGGCGACCCAGAACTTCACGATCCGGGTGCCACGGGAATGGAAGGCCCTGATCTGCTCCAGGAACCCGTCGCCGAAGGCGTGAAGTGGATCAGCATGGCCCCAGTCCGGCACCGCGATGAACTGGACCGCATCACCCAGGACATCCCGGACGCCGTCAACCCGGTCCAGGGGAGTCATGCTGTAGGTCAGCGTGATACCGTACGCCTTCGCCACGTCGCGATAGCACCGGGCGGCCTCCGGGCCGAACAGGTGAGTATGGACGTCCACGATCGGTGGCGAGAATTCGTGGGCCAGGGCGAGGTAATCAAGATCCAGCAGGTTGGCCGGATGACGACGGGTGGAATCGGACATGATCGCTCGATGATAGGTCAGTCCCCCGGACTCGACGTGGTCCTGGTGCACGATTGGCTCGTGGGTGTCCGGGGGGCCGAACGGGTCCTGGACCGGTTCGCCCGGACGTACGGCCCGACGGATCTCTACGCCCTCGTGCATGATGGCCGTCCCCTCACGCCGGCCATTGATGCGTGTCACTTCCATGTCTCACCATTGCAACGACTTCCCGGTGCCGCGGGTCGGCTCCGTCGCTGGTACCTGCCGGTGATCCCCCGGATGATCGAACGGTTGCGAATCCGGTCCTGTGACCTGGTGCTGTCGGACAGTTCGTCGGTCGCCAAGTCCATTCGGCCACCCGAGGGTGTGCCGCACCTGTGCTACTGCCATTCGCCGGCTCGGTATATCTGGGAGCAGACGGAGGACTATGCCACCGGTTCGATGGGCCGCCTTCGCGTCGCGGGATTGCGAACCGTGCGACGGCGATTCCAGGACTGGGATCGTCGAACGGCCTCACGGGTCGATCGGTTCCTGGCCAACAGCCAGCATATTGCGCAGCGGATCGAGCGATGCTGGGATCGTGAGGCGACGGTCGTGTATCCGCCTGTCAGGACATCACTGTTCACACCCGATTCCGCCGTCGACCGGGAAGACTGGTTTCTCGTGGTGGGAGCGCTGGAACCCTACAAGCGGACCGACCTGGCGATCGAAGCGGCGGTCCAGGGAGGCCATCACCTCAAGGTCGTCGGGACGGGAACCCAATTGGAATCACTTCAGCGGTCGGCGCCGCCAGGTATCGAGTTCCTCGGGCGGGTTCCCGACGAGGAACTGATCGCGTTGTATCGGCGGGCCCGGGCATTGATCTTCCCCCAGGAGGAGGACTTCGGCATCGTGGCGGTCGAGGCCCAGGCCTGCGGTTGCCCGATCATCGCGTTGGCTCGTGGTGGGGCCCTCGAGATCGTTCGTGATGACACTGGGCTCTTCGTCGAGGACCAGCGAGCGGAGGCCTTCGATGCGGCGATGAACGAGTCCACGAGATGGTCGATCAGCTCGACGTCCTGTCGGACCAATGCGGAGCGGTTCTCGTGCGAGGTCTTTGATCAGGCGATAGCGCTGGAAGTGGCCACCCTGGTCGATGCCGCGATGCCTGCGACCGAGGTCAGTTGATCAGCGTTTTCAGCCGTTGGCATGACCATTCGTGTGGCCATTGGAATGACCATTCGTGTGGCCATTGGAATGACCATTCGTGTGGCCATTGGCATGACCATTCGTGTGGCCATTGGCATGACCATTCGCATGACCATTCGCATGCCCGTTGGTGGTCACCGCCAGTTCTTCCGTATTGAGCATCCTGGCGGTGAGGACCTGTCCGATGTAAATCCGGCAGTCTGATTCCATGGCCAGGTGGCCGACCAGTTCGCAGTCCAGGTAGAACCGAGATCGCTGGAGGATCGGGGATCCGCTGGCATCGCTGAAGCACTGGAGACCGACGTAGGGATCCTCTTGCCTGGTGGGCGTGTCTGCGAATCGGCGTTGGATGACACGATCATTCGCCTGCAGCCCACAGAGGGCGAAGTGTCGACTGTCCCGGAGGAGTGGCTCGATCGATGTGCCACGGGGAATGGCGACACTGACCTGGAAGGGGACTCGGCCGCACTGCTGCACCCAGCGGGTGATGAACCCCGATCGGACATCATCCGATGCGGCGGTCATCAGGAACAGCCCCTGCGGCAGTGCCGCGGAAATGGCAGGATCGATATGGGCAGCGTCCGATGCGTCCATTTCGACAGTCCTCGGTGTGGTGGTTCAGCCCAGACTCTCTCACCAGGCACCCTGGTGACACCGTTAAGTCTGCGCCCAAATTCAACCCGTGCTTGGATTGATTCCAGTCTGGGGGCCAAGTCGCTGCAAGGTCTTGTGAAGTGACCGATAACGTCGTCCCCGACTGACCCTCTTACGTCCGGATAACGCAATCCCAGGGGATTCGGGTGGGTTTTGGGGTGGGTTGATGGGGGATAAGGTTAAAATGTGTTGCAAAGTGGGGCGTTGTGGGGTAACGTTCCGGACAGTTGGGGCGAGGACTAGATGCGTGTTGTTCACAGGCGAGTACGAGCACACGATCGACGCGAAGCATCGCGTCGCGATTCCATCGGAGATTCGGTCACGGCTGGATCCCGCGCGACACGGCGAAGCGTTCTACCTGGCACCGGGAACGGATGCCTCCCTGTGGCTGTGGCCGGAGAAGACCTTCGAGACCCTGGCCACGACCTCGGAACAATCCCTGCTTCCGGACGAGGATCTACTGGAGTTCGAGGAACTCCTGTACAGCCAGTCTTCCCGCGTCGAGTTGGACTCGGCGGGACGGATCCGGATTCCCGAGCGACTTCTGAAACTGGCCAACCTGGACTCGACCATCGTCATCCTCGGCGTGAAGGACCATCTCGAACTGCGAGATCCCACCGCCTGGGCGAAGCGACGCGACGAGAAGTTGGCAAAACAAGCCGAGATCATGATGCGCGCGAGGCGAGCCCTGGCTCGCCAGCGTGGCCAAGGAGGTGATTGACCGCCGCGGGGGCGGCTGGACATTCAGTAGATTCGGGTGTGGCCCTGGCCATGCCGCCGGCACGGAGGCCGGCCTTCGATCACCGCACCACCGGGCCAAGGATGGCTTGGGGAGGTCGAAACGGACGGCCGCGGGCCCCCTGGAACAGGGCCCGGGCCAGGTTCTCCCCGGATCAAGAGCATGCGGGCCACGGATGGCCTGCTGACTCGGCAGGATTCCCCCCTCAACGCCATGGACGGCGTTGCGGACCTGCCACCTCGTCCCGCTTGCCGGGACATGCGTGCACCGCTTCCCTCCGGAAACGGTCACGCTTCCTCACGAAGCCGAACGACCCCACGGGTCAGTTCGGCTACCCCTTCCCGGTTCGTGGCGTGTCCCACCACACGTCACGAACTTTTTTCATATGTCAGAAGATTCAGCTGCCGGCGGGTCGAATCTTGCCCACGACCGTGGGATTCTCCGAGGCGATCTGGTCTGCCACCTCGCGACGATGCACTTCAACGTCGCGGGGGAAGTTCAGCGCGAGCCGAACCCGATCACCCTTCACCGAGGCCACCCGCACGATCCCTATGGGGTTCGCGGGGTCTCCAATAACCACCTCTTCACCTTCTCGTCGCGTAATAACCAGCATCGATAGGACCTCCTGCCCTGATCTAGCGGATGCTGTACCCGGGGCGGCATGCCCCGGTCCACCAACGTGCAGCCTACACGACAATGGGCCATCTCCCAACCCTTTGGCAGCCAGAGGGGCGTCATGGCCCTCCTGGGGCAAGGTACTGTCCGATAAGCGATTGCAGGAATACGTCGCGGGGTCCAGGAGGCCCTTCAGGCCTCCACGGCTGTGACCGAGGTGAACCCGGGGACGTACTCCTTGAGGTTCCGCTCGACCAGCGACTGGAGCGTCATGCTCCGCGAGGGGCAGCCGATGCAGGCGCCAAGGAACCGGATTTGTACTTCGCCGGCATCCGTGACCGCAACCAACTCGATGTCACCGCCATCCTGCTGGATGATTGGCCGCATCGCATCAAGCACACGCTCGACCTGGCTTGTCATGGGGTTGGCGGACACGGTCTTTTCCTTGTCGAGAGGCATGATGTCCACGGTGTCGCTGGGTGTCGTTCCTGGGCTCATCCACCGGGGCCAACAGGCCGTTGGTGACTGTGCTCGAAGGGTACCATACGAGGCATGAGTTCTCTGCATTGCCGTCGTTTCCTGCTAATTGCGAGTGTGTCTCTATTAGCCAGTTGTGGCAGCACGGTCACCGATCCTGCTGGAACGCTCGCTGATGCCAACGCCCACAGCAGCCGGCATCGGCAGAGCATCTCGATGCTGAAGACATCGCCCGAGCGAGACAACAAGGATTCCGTCGATGCCTTGCAGGGTCTCATCTATCGACCCGGCTACCGAAGCGAAGTTCGCCTCGAGGGAATCGTGCTGCTCTTCGAGGTTGATCGTGAGAGACTTGTTCGGACCACCCGCCAACGGCTCTCCCGTATCGACGAACCCGAGTGGCTGGAGGTCTACTGCGACTGGCTGGGACGACAGCAGTGGACGCCGGAAGAAAAGAAGACGATCAATGAGGCGTTGGTCAGTAGTTGGGGCGTGTGGTGGCCGATCTGGACGGATGAGAGGGAACGGCCTGAGCGGGCGGCATTGATTCGTCTCAACGGAAGCGAGGCCGTCGTGCCGCTGGTCTTCGAGCTCTTCGAGAACAGCAACAAGGCTTCCGAGCAGGGCCTCCGGAACCGGTGCTGGGAACTGCTGCACAGGCTGGAGAAACGGGATGAACTCATCGAACTGGTGGAGCGGACACCCGATGGTTCCAGCAATGTGATGATGCTTGACCTGAAGGCGGCCGTCGAGGACTTCGGTACCGTTCCGTACAACCGGGAGGAAGTGCTCTGGCTTCGGAAGCTGCGGCAGCCGGAACGGGCAGCGTTCTGGGCAGAGGCGAAGGAGGCCATCCAGGCCGTTCCCGAGGATCGTCGCCGTCGTCTGGAGATCCGCGATCTGCCGATCGTCGTGGCGGCCTATCGTCATCGCCCGGACCTGCTGACGGCGTCGAGGGCTCAGCTCTACCAGCAGATCGAGTCTGCGATCGCAGGACAACGGCACTACTACGAGTCGGAACCGGGCATGCCCAGCGACGGTAGCCGTCGCGAGCGGCTGTACACGCACAAGGACAAGCTGACCTGGGGCGATCTCGCGGCGATGAGCCTGGCCCTGGAGGCCTTTTCCCAGGGACCGGTCCGCGCTCACCTGTTTGATTACGCGGACCGGGACAAGGTTGACGAGGGCACGGAATACGGTGGGATCATCCAACTGGATGACGAAGGCCGGTTCGAGGTGAGGGAGTTCCTGCCGAAGATCCGGCACAACGACCGCCGGTTCAACGCTTCGCAACAGATGTTCAATGCCGGCTACACGGCCCTGTTCCACATGCACTACCACGCCCAGCGCCACAACAACAGCAGGCATGCGGGCCCGGGGCTTGGTGACCTCACCTACGCGGACAACACCCGGACGAACAACCTGGTGTTCACGTTCGTCGACGAGGACACGCTTGGCGTGGACTTCTATCGTCACGACCAGGTCATCGTGGACCTGGGGACGATCAGCCGTCCCGGCGCCGGGTAGCGCCGCGGTGTCATTGCTCCCGCTGGTTCTCGTCGCTGCGATCCTGGCTGCGGATGCCGGGTATGGCGTATCCCTCGGCACCCTGTCGCAGGATCCCATCCTGGTTGCCGTCACGGCGATCGGACCAACCATCGTGATCCTGTTGGTGGCCTGGTGGACCTGTCGCCGCACGGCCAGGCACGTCGGCCAGGGCCACGCGGAGCGGATGGCCGGGGCGGCGGCGCTGGTTCGACTGGCCCGGGCGCTCGTACTCATCAACGCGATCTTCGCCGTGCTGGCGTTGGAGTGGCTCGGAACCATCCGCGGCCTGACCGGTGACCTGGTCTTCGTGGACGAGTTGATCGTGATGCTGCCGGCGCTTGGGGCGTTGTACCTGCTGGGCGTGGCGTGGTATCCCATCGAGGTGTCCATTGCCGCAACAACCGGAAACCCGGTACCGCTGGCGAGTCGATGGGGATTCGCCTGGTCCCAGTTCAGCATTGGTGTCCTGCTCATCCTGCTGCCAGCCCTGCTGATCGTGGCGTTCATCGAAGCCATCGAGGCGATCGACACATCATGGATCTCGGACGCCTGGCGACAGGTCCTGTTCCTGGTCGTGGTTGCGGCCGTCTTCCTGGGCATGCCGCTGGTGGTCCGGGGACTGCTGGCCGTCCGGCCGATGGCGCCGGGGCCCCTGCGTGACAGCCTCCTGGATGTCTGTGACGTCCACGCCGTTCGGGTCCGTGAGATTCTCCGCTGGCGGACCGGCGGGGTGATGCTCAACGCCGCCGTGGTGGGGCTCGTCGGCCGCCTTCGGTACGTGCTGATGACGGACACGCTGGTCCGGATGCTGCCGGAGCGATACATCGAAGCCGTCATGGCCCACGAGGTGGGACACGTCCGTCGCCGACACATGCCCTGGCTGTTCCTGTCGATCGTGTCACTGGTGCTGCTCGCCGAGGTCGCCCTGGTGCCCATTCCCGTCCTTCCCAGGGGTGACAGCCTGCTTCAACTGGGTGTCCTCCTGGTGGTCCTCTGGGTGGGATTCGGCTGGATCTCCCGCCGGTTTGAACAGCAGGCGGACGCCTTCGCCGTTCAGCACCTGAGTCGGTCGGACGCGGAGACGGAACTGGTGACCGTGGAGGCCGTGACCACGATGATTGGAACCCTCCAGGCGATCGCGACCCTGAATGGTGACCGGATTCGACGGCACAGCTGGCGACATGGCTCCATCGCATGGCGATGCGGAAACCTGGCTCGACTGGCTGGACAACCACGGCACCGACTGCCGATCGATACAGTTGTGGCGAGGATCAAGCTCGCTACCCTCGTGGTGGGGCCGGCCTCGTTGGCCGTTCTGTTTTTCCTTCACGCCTGATGAGTCGCCATGTCCCCGGATCTTCCTTCACTCACGTTCATGCAGGGCACCGGGAACCGGTTCGCCCTGGTTGATGAGGCCGCGATGGCGGGCCGGTGCTCGACCGAGGTCGTCCAGGCCCTGGCGGCCGGTGATCCGTCGCGCCAGGTCGATGGCCTGCTCATCCTCGGGTGGGATGATCCTGGCGTTGATGTGACGATGACGATCGTCAATGCGGACGGTTCGGTCGCCGGGATGTGTGGCAACGGCCTTCGCTGCGTCGCGTTCGAAGCCCATCGACGTGGACGGGGCCATGGGCGGACCCTTCACGTTCGAGTCGGGGACCATCGCCTGGCGACTCGTGTCCTTTCGGTGCACGGGGAGGATGCCACCGTGTGTGCCAGGTTGCCTGCGGCCCAGGTGGAACCGGGGTGTGATCGGGCCCTGATCCGGGTGCACGTGGGGAATCGCCATGGCATTGTCCTGTGTTCTTCGCTGCCGACGGAAGCGGAGTGGTCCACGCACGTGGGCCGCCTGCAGGATGTGGGCCTCGGTGGCTACAACCTGCATGCCGTCTGCATCATGGATCGATCAACCATCTCGATGCGATCCTGGGAACGCGGCGTGGGTCCAACGGCCGCCTGCGCGTCCGGGGCGACCGCGACCGTGGCCGCCCTGGCCTCACGTGGCCTGGTCGAACCGGTCGTTGATGTGCAACAGGTCGGCGGTGTGCTGCGGGTCCGGTGGCGTGGACCACAGCAGGAACTGATGACAATGGGTGGTGTCGGTGTCGTGTGCTCGACCAGTCCGGCCGGGACCCTGCTGGAGGTGATGTGAGTCTTCTGAAGTTGCCATGCGTGACGGTAACGGGCAGTCCTGCGCAGATGGGGGAGGCCTTGGGCGAGTCGCTTCGGGCGCTCATCGAGCGGCTGGTGGCGCATCGACTGGACCGAGCCAGCGAGTACCTGCAGGAGCACGGCGTCGAAGGAGGCCTGGCGACGTATCGCGCTGCTGCCGAGGGCGGTCTCTCGCTGCTGCGGGAGTGGGATGAGCCGGGCTGGCTGGAACTCGACGGCACGGCGCGGGGCGCCGGTGTTCCGCTGCTGGATCTCTATGCCAGCGCGAACTTCACGGATGTCCGCGATGTGGCGACGATTCCGCACGTGCCCTGCGATGATGACGAGGGGTGTACGGCCTTCATGTCGCCTGCTGAAGACCAGGGTGATCTCGTCGTCGGCCAGACGTGGGATCTCAACGCGGGCGACGTCGAGTACGTCGTTGGTGTCCATCGGTTGCCATCGGAAGGACCCGAGACCTGGACCGTGACCGTGGCGGGCGCTCCGACGCTCATCGGCATGAATGAACACGGGCTCTACGTCGGAACGACGAACCTGAAGATCCAAGGCGCTCGCGTGGGCGTGGGCTACATGGACATCCAGCACCGCGCGATTCGCGAGCGTGATCATGCGGCGGCGGCGAGCGTGGCGATCGAGGCGCCACGGTCAGCGGCGCACAGTTACTGGTATGCCGATGCCAGTGGCGGCGTGGAACTGGAGTGTTCGGCGACATCGGTCGTGCGGCGTGACCTGGTCGAGGCTCCGATCGTCCAGACCAATCACTGCCTCGATGACGCACATGCCGCCAGGGAGCCCCAGGCACCACAGCCCAGCACGGCCGCGAGGCTGGCACGAGCCTCCATGCTGATCGGGTCCGGTGGGTTGACCCTGCAGGGGGCTCGCGAGCTCATGTCGGATCGGGCGGACGGGGTCCTCTCCATCAACCGCTACCCCGAGGACGGTGAACCCACGACGACCAATGCCTGCATGATCGGGGTGCCTTCCCAGCGGGTCTTTGAAGCCTGCCGGGGGCCGGCGGACCGGGGGGAGTGGGTATCACTGGCCTTTGAACGAGGCGGATGAGCGTGTGCCGGGAATCGATCCGTTCCGATGGCGGCTGACCGGCTAAAATCGGTTCTTCATGACAACGCAACCTTCCATCCAGGGGCTTCATCACGATTGGAGCTCGCCGGCGGTCGACGCCTCGCTCGATCGAATCATCGAGGAGATCGCCCAGGCCCAGTCGAGCCTGACCGGAGTCCGTGGGCCGGATCCGGACCGGGCGGAGGCCGCTCGCCTGCAGTTCGAGCACTTTGGCGAGATCCGTGGTCGTGGCCTGTTCTATCCCCTCATGGGCGCCGGCCTTGGTCGCGGGGCGCTCGTGGAACTCATCGATGGGTCGGTGAAGTACGACTTCATCACGGGCGTCGGTGTCAATGCCTTCGGCCATGGTGATCTCGACCTGATCCGAACGGCGATGGTGGCGTCCATGGGCGACGTGGTGATGCAGGGCAATCTCCAGTGCAACCTGGATGCAGCCGAGTTTGCCGCCCTGTTGCTGGACGCGGCGGCATCGCCGAGCGGCCGGTTGAAGCACTGCTTCCTGGCCAACTCCGGCGCCCTGGCCAACGAGAACGCCCTGAAGATCTGCATGCAGCACACCGATGCCGCCCCGCGGGTCCTGACCTTCGAACATTGTTTCGCCGGCCGAACGACTGCGATGGCGCAGATCGGCGACAGCGCCGGTGGGCGACAGGGATTGGCCGCCAATCTCGACGTGGACTACCTGCCCTTCTTCGACGAGGCGGATCCCGAGGGATCCACCAGCCGCACGGTGGCCGCCATGGACGAGGCGGTGCGTCGCTATCCGTCCCAGCATTCCTGCTTCATGATGGAACTGGTCCAGGGAGAGGGTGGGTTCAACGCGGCGCCACGGGAGTTCTTCCTGCCACTGCTCGAGCGAGCACGGGCCGCGGGCATTCCCATCTGGTTTGACGAGGTCCAGAGCTTCGGCCGAACCGAGGACCCGTTCCGGTTCCAGACACTTGATCTCGAGGATCATGCCGACGTGGTGACCCTCGGCAAGCTCTCACAGGTCTGTGCCACGCTGTACACCGAGGAGTTGAACCCGAAGCCGGGGCTGCTCAGCGCCACCTTCATCGGTTCGACGGCTGCCTTCCAGGTCGGTCGTCGGATGATCGAACGGCTCCGTTCGACGGCGTCCTACGGTCCGGATGGTCGCCACGCGCAGCTTCACGCATCCTTCCGTCGGCTGGCCGGGGAACTGGTGGAACGCCTGCCCGACGCCTTCCCGTCTCTTCGAAATCCCGGCACGCCCGCGAAGCCGTCCGAGGTCGTCGGTGGGGTGGGGGGGATGATGCGATTGACTCCTCATGGCGGAGATGGCGCCAGGATCAAGTCACTCCTGCATCGGCTCTTCGAGGTGGGTGTGATTGCGTTCTCATGTGGACATGGACCATTCCACCTGCGGTTCCTTCCGCCCATCGGGGTGCTGGAGGAACATGACCTGGTCGAGGTCCTGGGACTGGTTGGTGACGTACTGGAGAAAGGTGACTGATGTTCGTCGTCCGAAATGCCATCACGGAAGATCATGAGCCACTGTTGAGGCTGGCCAGAACGGTCTATTCCAACAATCTCCCGGCCCAGGCCGATGCGCTGCAGGACCTCCTGGTGACGTCCAGGCGGAGCTTCCTGGGCAAGTTGGATGCGCCGGATCGGAACTACGTCTTCACGCTGGTGGACACCGAGTCCGGGCGAGTGGTGGGCACCTCGAGCCTCATTGCCGGCAAGGGCAGTGAGGCGATGCCGCGCCAGGTCCTGAAGGTCCGCAAGCGAGAGCACTACAGTCGCGACCTGCAGACGGGACATGTGCAGATCACGCTCCAACTGTGCCAGGACACCACGGGCTCGACCGAGGTCGGCGGACTCGTGCTGTCGTCCGCCTATCGAGGAACCGCGGACCGACTGGGGTCGCTGTTGAGCAAGGTGCGGTTCTCGTTCATGGGAATGCACCCGGGTGACTTCTCCGATCGAATCATCGGCGAGATCATGGGGACCTTGACGCAGGACGGACGAACGATGCTCTGGGATCACCTGGGGCGTCGCTTCATCAACCTGTCCTATCGTGAGGCTGATGCCTTCAGTCGGACGTCCAAGGAGTTCATCAGTTCGCTCTTTCCGGACGTGGAGATCTACGCCTCGCTGCTGCCTGCCGAGGCTCGCCGCCTCATCGGTCATGTGAGCCCGGACGCCGTTCCCGCGTTGCGGATGCTCGAGCGACTGGGCTTCCGGCACAACGACGAGGTGGATCCGTTTGACGGTGGTCCGTACCTCGAGGCGCAGCGCGATACGATTCCACTGATCAAGGACACGCGGCAGGCCACCTTCGAGGGCCCGATCGATGAGTCCGAGTCCCTGCCGATGGCCATTGCCTGTTCACACCAGGGCGCCAACTTCCGCGCCACCCGCAGTCAATACGAGGCCACAGGGGATACCGTGCGATTGCCCGAGGCGGTCGCCACGGCCCTCGGGTTGGAGCCGGGCATGCCGGTGACGTACACCCCGCAGGTTCGATCCCAGGACCGTACCGGGCAGACGTCGACGGACCAGGAATCGGTGGCCACATGATCCAGCCAGTCGATGTCATCGGCGGATCCACGCGGTCGATTCCCGGTGACGAGTTGGTGTCCATTGATCCGGCCTATCCGGACCGTGTCCTGTGGTCCGGTTCGCCGGTCGTGGGTCATATCGATGAAGCCGTGGTCGCGGCGCGGGCCGCTTTCGGTGAGTGGGCGTCCTGTTCCATCGAGGATCGGGCCGACTTCCTTCGGCGATGGCGTGACGTGACGGCGGCGCACGTGGATGAAATGGCGGACCTGATCGCCCGGGAAGTCGGAAAGACACCCGCGGAGGCTCGGATCGAGGCCACGGCGCTGGGGGGCAAGGTTGACCTGACCCTGGATGCCGCCGTGAGCGGTCGAATCGATGACTGGACCGCGGATGCTGGTCCCGGGAGGGAAGGTCGGTGTCGCTACCGGCCCCACGGTGTGATGGCCGTGATCGGTCCGTTCAACTTTCCGGCGCATCTTCCCAACGGCCAGTTCGTTCCCGCGCTGCTCGCGGGAAACACCGTGGTCTTCAAGCCATCGGAGTACACACCGGCCGTCGGGCAACGTATCGGTGAACTCATGCTGGAAGCCGGTCTGCCGCCGGGCGTCTTCAACGTGGTCCAGGCCGGCCCGGAGGGTTCGCGTCGCCTGTGCACGTGTGATGATGTCAACGGCGTTCTGTTCACGGGTTCCTGGGCCGTCGGTCGCTCCATCCTGGAGGACAACATCGATACGCCCGGCCGGATCGTGGCGCTGGAACTCGGCGGCAACAACCCGGCCATCGTGCATGCGGATGCGGACGTGAGACAGGCCGTCATCGAGTGTGTCCGGGCGTCCTTTGCCACGACTGGTCAACGGTGCACCTGCACTCGACGCATCATGGTTCACCAGGATGTCGCCGATTCGTTCCTGGCCGCCTTCTGTACGGCGGCGACGACGCTGCAACTGGGCGCACATGATGACCCCGCCCCGGCGTTCATGGGTCCGCTCATCAGCAGCGATGCCCGGGCCCGGGTCCTGGAATCCCAGCGGCAACTCGTCAACGCGGGCGGCAATGTGCTGGTGCCCGCGGTCGAGACCCCGCGCGAAGGGTGGTTCCTGTCGGCTGGTGTCGTTGAGGTTGACGAGTTCGACATGGACCACGACGAAGAGATCTTCGGTCCGCTGGTCCAGGTCTGCATCGTGCCGAATCTCGACGAGGCCATCGAGCAGGCGCGGCGGACCCGGTATGGACTCGCCGCCTCCGTGTTCACCCGGGACCGGGCGGTCTTTGATCGGTGCTTCGCCGAGATTCCGACCGGGTGCCTCAACTGGAATGTCGGTACGGCCGGTGCCTCGAGTCGACTGCCCTTCGGAGGCGTGGGGCAGAGCGGCAACCATCGGCCGGCCGCCGCCCTGGCCATCGACGCCTGTGCGTACCCGGTGGCCAGCCTGCTCCAGGAAGGGCCGGAGATCGAGCCGCCCGCGGGAATGACATGGAAGGACGAGTGGTTGTCGACCGCGTGACCGCGTGGGTGCTAGCATCCGGTCGTGAGCGATCGACCCGTTCCATCCAGTGAATCGACCAGTATTCCGCTGGCGGCCCGTCGCCATCCGCTCGTGCACGAGATCTTGCGTGGCTTTCGAATCGCGTGTGGTGGTGACGACCCGGGTCCGGTGGTCCTGGCCGTCAGTGGCGGTCGAGACTCGCTGGCCCTGCTGCTGGCCGCGGCGGTGTTGCGTGAACATGATGACGTGGTGATCCTGCCACGGGTCGTGCATGTCCATCATCACTTGAGACCGGAAGCCGATGAAGAAGCGGATCATGTCCTGCGCGTGGCGGCACAACTGGAGGTTCCTGCCGAGGTCCGTCACGTGGAGGTTCCCGGGCGGACGCCGGCCGAGGCCCGCCTCGCGCGGTACGAGGCGCTTCGCGAGGCCGCGATGTCGTGCCAAGCCAGCCGCGTGGCGACGGGGCACCATGCCGAGGATCAGCTTGAGACGATTCTCGCGGCGCTCGGACGGGGCGCGGGACCGATGGGACTGGCGGGCATGCCACGGCATCGCGAACTCGGCGACGGCGTCGCGCTGATTCGACCCATGCTTGGTGTCACGCGGGCGGACGCGGCCGAACTCTGCCAAGCGGCTGACGTGTCGTGGTGTGATGATCCGGGAAATGTCGATCCCGGCACCCAGCGTGGCCGATTGCGACGGGATGTCCTGCCCGTACTGGAAGCGCTCTGGCCCGGCGCTGCATCACGGGCAGCGGCGACGGCGGATGTCCAGGCGCTCGCGGCGACTGCGATGGAGGGGCTCGTCTCCTCGGCATTCGGATCAAGCGAACAGCGATGCTGGACACGCGGTGCGTTGTCCAGCCTGCCAGTGCCGATGATCGCCACGGGCCTGCGTCGCGCCGCCCTGGATGATGGATCACTGGGCCCTGACGGCCTGTCGCACCAGGCACTCCTGGCCGCGGCGGAAGCCATCGGTGATCGACGCCAGCACCAGCGATGCTTTCAACTCGGTGCGGGGATGGAGATCATCGTGGATGCCCGTGAGATAAAGTTGCAACGCAACCAAGGAGTCACCTGATGTCTGTTGTTCTCGTCGGTCACTGCACCCCGGATGCCTTCATGTTGAAGTCAATGGTCGAGCGGACATTGCCGGAATCACCCGTGCATGTCGCCAATGACGATACGGCGTTGTCAGACCACGATGAAGAGGGCGTGGTGTGGCTGGTCAATCGCGTGCTCGATGGTGCCTTCGCCGTCGGATCATCCGGCCTGGACCTGATCGAATCCCGCTTGAAGGCGTTGCCCGGTGCTCGCGTGGTGTTGATCTCCGACCTGGAAGAACATCAGCAGACCGCTGAGCAACTCGGTGCACGGGCCGGCTTCGGGAAGAAGGGGCTGTATGACGCGCAGTCGGCCGACCGGCTGCGAGAGGCGGCGACATCCTGACGGACGGGTCGGTTGCCGGACGTTCCAGGGCGGTTGGGGCCGGGTTGCGAGCGTCGACCATTGACTCCCAGCCGGGCGCTGGGATCATGGGGCGATCGAGGGAGATATCGCCAACCATGTTCCACCTGATTGCCACTGTCATCGTTGTCATCGGCGCATCGTCGGACGCCAGTGACTGCCCAATCACATCGATCGTCCACGATGATGGGTGCTGCCGAGTGCTGCAGGCACCTGCCTCAACATGGGAGAATCGGGGGCAGTGCCCGGATGAGCAGGTCATTGACGTGTTGTGGGTCTATACGGGCGCGGCACTGGCCTACATGGGCAGTGCCGAGGAGATGCTTCTGCAGTGCCAGATCGCGGTCGAAGATGCCAACGAGACGTTCGCCAATACCGAGTTGCCGTTCAGTGTCCGGATCGTCGGCCTGCATGAGACGGTCTATGACGAGACGCCGGACTACCTTGGTCACATCCAGAATCCAAGTGATGGCTTCATGGACGAGGTGCATCAGGTTCGTGATGCCAAGGCCGCGGATATCGTTGCGCTGGTGACGGTGGAGGGCTACTGCGGCCTGGCCTGGGTAGCGCCCGACAATCCGGCGTATGGCTTCCAGGGCTGCTCTGCCGGATGCCTGTACGAGACGTGGGCCCATCCCTTCCGTCACGAGCTTGGTCACAACCTGGGCTCACAACACTACACCACGGACACCTACGGCTACTTCTCGTGGTCATCGGGACATCGCCTGACGATTTACAACGGCACCGAGATCGGTACCTCGATGGGTGGCAATGACATTCCACACTTCTCCAACCCGAACGTCTTCTACGGTGGCGCTGCGACCGGGGAACCGATCGGGCCTGATGAGGAAGCAGACAACTACAGTGCGTTCCTCGTGACGGTTCCCATGGTGGCGGACTTTCGCTGCAGTACCGAGGCCTGCCCGGCGGACGTGAACTACGACGGGGTCGTTGACACCTCGGACATCCTGTCGGTCCTGGATGCGTGGGGGGCGTGTGCGGGTTGCCCGGCGGACGTCGTGCTGGATGGAACGGTCGGGGTCGACGACATCCTGCTGGTCGTCGACCAGTGGGGATCCTGCTCCTGAACAGGGCGCGTGCCTGGCTGTTTCAGTTGCCGATGCGCGTGCAGCCGCCCATGAAGGGCTGCAGGGCCTCGGGGACGGTGACGCTGCCATCGGCCTGCTGGTGCATCTCGAGAATCGGGATGAGGATCCGCGGGCTGGCGACAACCGTGTTGTTGAGCGAGTGGCAGAAGACCGTCTTGCCGTTCTCGTCGCGGTAACGCAGGTTGAGCCGACGGCACTGGAAGTCATAGAGTCGCGAGGCGGAGTGGGTTTCGCCGAACTCGCCCGTGGGGCGGCCATCGGCATCCTCCGGTCCACGTCCCGGGATCCAGCATTCGATGTCGATCATGTCCGCGTTCTTCGTTCCCAGGTCACCGGTGCAGCATTGCAGCAGGCGATAGGGCAGTTGCAGTGACTGCAGCAGGTCTTCCACGGCCTGGATCATGGCCTGGTGATGGGCCCGGCTCGTGGCTTCATCGGCCTTGTCGATGACGACCTGTTCGACCTTGTCGAACTGGTGAATCCGATAGAGCCCCGCGGTGTCCTTGCCGGCGGCACCGGCCTCGCGGCGGAAACAGGTGGAGACGGTCGCGTACTTCATCGGCAGTTGGTCAGCATCGACGATCTCGTCGGCATGCAGGCTCATCAGCCCGACCTCGCCCGTTCCCGTCAGGTAGAGATCCTGGCCTGGCCCGGGCGTACTGTCGGAGTCGATGTGATAGGTCTGTTCGATGCCGCCGGGGAAGAAACCGGTGCCGACCATCGCCTGCTCGCGGACGAGCACGGGGACGGAGGTGGGGCGGAAGCCCCGCTCGGTGATATGGCTCATGCCGAGCGCCAGGATCGCCTGGTGCAGCCGCATGCCATCGCCGGTCAGCACGTAGCTGCGTGAGCCGGCGACCTTCACCCCGCGTTCAAAGTCGACGAGCCCGAGTGACTTGACCAGTTCCAGGTGGGTCTGCGGCGCGAAGCCGCGGTTGTCCTCGAACGAGGCATTCCAATCCCAGCCGTCCGGCGCCCAGCGACGGATCTCGATGTTCTCCTCGGCGGTGGCGCCCCGGGGAACATCCGGATCAGGGGGTTGCGGAACCTGCAACTGGATGGCCTTCCATTCCGGTTCGATGGCGGCCAGCGTCTCGTCGAGGCCCTGGATCTGCTGCTTGATTGCGGCGGGGCGGGCTTCCAACTCGGTGATCTGCGCTTCCAGCGTGGCGACGCTGGATTCGTCGGCACCCTTGAGCTGGCCCTTGAGCTTCCCGATCTGCGGTCCGGTTTCCTTGCCAAGCTTCTTCTGCTCGGCCCGGAGGCTCTCCTGTTGCTGGACGAGATCGCGGCGTTGCTGATCGAGCTCCAGGAGCCGCGGAATGTCGACCTGGACACCCTTGGCGGCGGCGCCCTGGATGAATGGGTCGGGATTCTCGCGAAGCTGCTTGAGATCGATCATGGGACCGACATCGTACCCGTCAGGACCGGTCGCCGCCGCGTTCCCGGGGTGGGGCGGCCCAGCCGAGCTTGTCGTGGAGAATCCGCCAGAACGGCCCACCGGGGCAGACGACGAACTTCATCGGCGTGGCGTAGCGGGAGAAACGGATCCGGTCGTTGGGCTGGAGTGGCAGTCGACGCTGCCCGTCCAGCACCAGCGCTGTTCCTTCGTTGACCTGCGTGAGGACAACCTCCAGGCAGGAGTCACCATCCAGCACGCACGGGCGGAAGGCCAGCGACTGGGCGGCGATGGGACAGACGACAATCGCTTCCACCCGCGGGTCCACGATGGGACCGCCGGCGGACGCATTGTGGCCGGTCGACCCGGTGGGGGTTGCGATGACCAGGCCGTCACCGGACAACCGAGGACCGTCCTGTCCATCGATCGTCGTGGTCATGCGGATCATTCGGTACGGCTCACCAGCGGTGATGACGGCGTCGTTCATGGCCCGTCGAGTGATCGCCTCGCTGCCGTCGGCAGGTTCGACGCTGATGGCCAGCATCATGCGATGTTCCAGCGCGCGGTCTGGTCGGAGCACCGTTTCCAGGTGACGGTGGAACGTGTCGGGACTGAACGGTGCCAGGAACCCGAGCCGGCCGCAGTTGACCCCGATCATGGGAATACCCAGGTCGACCAGGCGACGCGTCTGGGCGATCATCGTGCCATCTCCACCGATCACGATGGCCACGTCGGGCACGGGTGAATCGGGAATCGCTTCGGACTCGTCAGTCGTGCCCGTCACGAACGGAATGTCCAACGTTCCCAGTGACTGCTCAATGAGCCCGCAGGCCTCTACGGCTTCCGGCCGGGATCGATCTGCCAGGAGCAGGACGGTGCTGGAGGTCCGGGTTGATGATGAGGCGTCCGGCATCTGGATCAGCTCACGAGGCCCTTGGTCAGGCGCATGAAGGCGGTCTCCAGGTTGACCTCGGCCGGACGGAACGACTTGAGTCGGAAGCCCTGGGCAACCAGGCGGCTGGCCAGTTCGGAGATGGGGGTGTCCGACTCGGTGTCCACGAGGACTTCGAGCACGACCTCGCCACGCTCCCGGGTGAGTTCCACGCGGGTGATGCCCGGGACCTGCATGAGCATCTGGCCAGCTTCCTTGACTCGATCCTCGACGCAGATCTGGACCAGTTGGCCGACGTTGGCTCGTTCCATGATCTCATCGACGGTTCCGGAGAACAGCAGCTTGCCCTGCTCGATGATCCCGACCATGTTGCACAGCTCCGCCAACTCGTGAAGGATGTGGGAGCTGATGATGATCGTCTTGCCCATCCGGCGGAGTTCCTTGAGGAGTTCCCGGATCTCGATGCGAGCCCGGGGATCCAGTCCGGAGGCGGGCTCATCAAGCAGCAGCACCTTGGGATCGTGCAGGAGCACGCGGGCCACGGACAGCCGCTGGCTCATGCCTCGGCTCAGGCTGTTGACCTCGGCGTTCGCCTTGTGATGCAAGTCGGTCAGGTCGAGCACGTCAGTGACGACCTTGCGACGGCGCGAGCCGTGGATGTCGTAGCAGGCCGCAAAGAAGTCGAGGTACTCGGTGACGACCATGTCGTCATAGGCGCCCATGAAGTCGGGTACGTACCCGATCACCGGGCGGATGAGCGGGTTCTGGTAGCCCACGACGTTGCCGTCCACGCGAGCTTCACCCCACGTGGGTTTCAGCAGCGTGGCCAGGATCTTGATCGTCGTGGTCTTGCCGGCGCCGTTGGGACCGATGAAACCGAAGCAGGCCCCTTCCTCGATCTCGAGGTTGAGGTTGTCCAGCGCGGTCAGCTCGCCGTACTTCTTCGTCAGGTTGACAGTCTCGATGATGGCCATGTCAGCTGTGTCCGGGTCAGCGTATCCGCTTCAGCCCTCCGTGGGTGCGGCCCCGCTGGAGGCGGGTGGTGAAGGGGAGGCTGCTTCCTCGAGGGGGAAGATCCATCGCACCAGGACCAGCCCGGTGCTCTCCTCCGGCTGGACGCCCTCCACGAGCAGTGGGACGGGCAGGCGACTGGGGTCCAGGAATCCCGTCACGATGATCGACGGTCGATTCAACCACGGGGAGATGTCGAGTTCACGGCCGATGGTCCGGTTGGTGATGGACCAGTCCCGGTCACGGGTCTGCCCCGCGGGGCGAATCCACGCCGGCGGCTCCAACTGGTGATAGAAGCTCAGGGCCGCCAGGGCCGTTCGACGTTCCCGGTCGCTCAGCGGTCGCATCGGGGTGCCGATGTCACTTCGAACCGAGTCCCCGAACCGCTTCCGGAAGGTCTCTTCCATGTCATAGGTGTCATCCAGGAGTTGGTTGTCCAGGATGTAGCGTTCTCCCGGGTCCAGTGGTGTCATGGCCCAGGCCCATCCCTCTCGCTCCATCCGCCCGGACTGCGATGGTCGGACCCAGGTGGCCGCCTCTCCATCAACGCGATCCAACTCGCGCGTGACCGGCTGGGCTCGGTCGACGAACGTGATCATGCCGTCCTTCAGCGTGTCGGGCAGTTCACTGACGATGGCGCCGCGGAGGATGACGGGCTTGCCTTCGGAGTTCCGCTGGATCGTGATGGGCATCGACGGATCCATGCGGAGGACACCGCCCCAGTCGGAGGCGGTGATCGGTCCACGCCAGTCGAGTTGGAGCGAAGTCGTCGTGGCTCGACTGGGAATGGTCAACTCGTTGGTGTTTCGACCGACGTCGACCGTCGTCTGACGAGTGTCGGGAAAGCCACTGATTCGACTGTCTTCCGGTTCCCAGGTGGTGACCAGGCCTTCGGTATCACTGTCGAGTTGCAACTCGTAGTCGCCGTAGCCCGGGGTGAAGATCGAGAGCCAACTGACGGCCCGCTGTTGATCTTCGCCATGCACGTGGTCGAGGACGGTGAGGTGCTGAATGCGGACGTTTGACTCTCGATTGAGAATCACCGTGATCCACGCGATCGCGGTGAACACGAGTGATACGGCGAAGAATCCCACCCAGGACCACTGCAGCTTCTTCCTGGCCTTCAGGAGGGCCCAGCAGACCGGAACGGCGATCACCCAGTAGCCCACGAAGAGCAGGAAGGCGATCAGGAGTCCGCCGCCAACCTGGCTGGCATCGTCGGTCTCGGCCTGGATGAGGGCGTCGTTGATGTACCGGCGAGTGGGCGCAGTTTCGGTCAGGCGGTTGATTGTGCCCAGGTCCTTGATGGCCCGGCTCGGTGGCGTATCCGCTCGTCGACCGAGGATCCGGTTCCAGAAGAGGTCGGGTTCCGGAACGGCCTCCACCCGCGCCTGTTCGGCGGTGACGCCCAGGGCGGCGCCGCGGAGAGGTGGTGCCGCCAGGTCGACGCCGATGAGTGTCAATTGCCCGCGACCGACCGGTCGCTGGACGATGGTCGTTCCGACATCGTCGATGGTCCACAGGTCGATCCAGCCCTCTTCGGCCGGGGCGGCATTCAATTCGCTCGTGCGAAAGAGATGCACTGGCATCGATGCCTCGAGCGGGGCGACCGGGGCATTCTTCAAGATCCCGGGGAGGAGATCATTGATGGGAACCGTCGAGACCGTCGGTTCTCCCGGCATGATCGAACCCAGTGGTCCGTCTTCGCCGGTGCCCAGGCTCCAGGGGTTGCCGGCCTGGGGAAGCATGATCACGAGGTGTCCACCGCGATTCATCCACTCGATCAAGGCCGTTTCCTGTGGCGGTGACAGTTCGACCTCGGTGTCGGTCCAGACGAGGCACTCGTACGGTCGCAGCCCGAGCCATCGGTCAGGCAGGGAGGCGGCCGACGGCAGCAGGGGCAACATGGTGCGCTCGGGCGTGACGTAGACACCACGCATGAGTTCCAGTGGTCGTTCGTAGCCAGGCAGTCCAACCATCTGCCGTCCGATGATTCCGATGAGGCCGGACTGGCGATCAACCAGGCGAGGCGTCACGATGCTGGGTTCGAACCGCAGGACGCCGAGGTCGCCGCCGGGCTCGCCATCTTCCAGCGAGCGGACGCGAAGGCGCGACTGGGTTTCCATGCTGGTCGTTGGTGCCAGCGGGACATACAGCCAGGTTCGCCGGGGTTGTCCCGGGGAGATGGCGACCTGTCGACCCAGGGCGACGATGTCACCATCCACGGTCTCGTGGTCCCACTGCAGCCAGACGTTCTCGTCCTGCGGCAGGTTGCTCGTCAACTCCACTTCGACGCCGATCACGTCGCCTGGTCGGAAGGCGTTGCCGACGCCGTACTGGACAAGTTGGATGTCCACATCCGACTGTGCGGCGGCCACTCCGCTCAACAGCAGCAGGGACAAGGCAGCGGCCAGGATGTGGCTGCGGACCATCATGCGGTCATGGTACGGCGGTATGGAGATGGGTTCAGGAGGACATGTTCCCGAACGCCTCGATCATCGCGGCATGGCTGCGGACGCCATGGCGGAACCGGGCCACCGAGAAATTCTCGTTGGGGGAGTGCACCCGGTCGGTATCGAGCCCGAAGCCCACCAGCAGCGAGTCAACGCCGAGGATCTCCTGGAAGGAGCCGACGATGGGCAGCGAGCCACCACAGCCGATCAGGACGGCCTCGTTGTCGAAGACCTGGCCCATGGATTCGCGAGCGGTCTGGAGCCAGGGGGAGTCCGTCGGGATACAGATGCCGGGATTGCACCCATGTTCTTCGAATACCCAGCGGCATCCCGTCGGCGTCCGGGCCTCGAGGAAGGCCTTGAGGCCGGCCATGATCTTCACTGGGTCCTGGTGTGGAACGACGCGACAACTGATCTTGCAGGAGGCCTCGGCGGCAATCACCGTCTTGGCACCCGGGCCGGAGTAGCCGCCCCAGATTCCATTGATGTCACACGTGGGTCGTGACCAGACGCGCTCCAGCACGGAACGATCCTGCTCGCCCAGGGAAGACGTGAGTCCAGCCGTGGCCAGGAAGCCCTTCTCGTCGAAGTCAAGTGCCGACCATTCGGTGATGAGTGCCTCGTCGACCTCGACGTCGTCGTAGAACCCATCGACCTGGACGCGTCCCTGGTCATCGTGCAGTTGCGCCAGGATGCGCGACAACGCATTGAGTGGATTCACGACCGCGCCGCCGTAGACGCCCGAGTGGAGGTCATGCGTCGGACCGTGCAGGGTGGCCTGCAGGTAGACGATGCCACGAAGTCGCGTCGTGATCGCCGGCGTGTCGGGATCCCACATCCCGGTATCGCTGATCACGCAGACCTTCGACGCCAGGTCACCGACGTGATCACGGAGGAACGGCTCGAGGCTTTCACTGCCACTTTCCTCTTCACCTTCCAGCAGCACATGCACCGGCGTCGGGAGCGATCCCGTCACGGCTTTCCAGGCGCGGAAGGCCTCGATGAACATCATCAACTGACCCTTGTCGTCGGCGGAGCCGCGGGCGACGATCATGGGGCCTTCGTCCCCTTCGACCCGGACGGGTTCGAAGGGTGGCGAATCCCACAACTCAAGCGGGTCGGCCGGCTGTACGTCGTAGTGCCCGTAGTAGAGGATCCGGGGACCGCTGCCGGGTCCGTCATCATGGGCCATCACCATCGGTTGGCCTGGTGTCTGGTGGGCCTTGGAGTCCATGCCCAGTTCCGACAGCAGGTCCGAGGCAAAGGCGGCTGCCCGTGCCGTGTCTTCGTCATGGGCCGGATCGGTACCGACGCTGGGAATGCGGAGAAAGTCCTCGACGCGTACGAGCGACTCTTCCAGGTGCTCATCGATCCAGGACAGGACGGCCTCAAGGGTCTGGGTGCTGGTCGTCATCGCTCGCCTCCAACTGGTGAAGGTCGTCAGGGTAGCGTCCCATCGGCCGGGAAGTGGGACGTCGCCGGGATCAGTGGAACACGAGGCACTCAGGGGCCTCGGCATCCTCGGTTTCCTTGACGCAGATCACCTCTCCGTCCCGGATGGCCAGGACGACGGGGGGCGTCATGATCCAGTTCACACCGGTGGGCAATTCCGCTTCCTGGCAGTCCAGGCAGGGGTTGTCCATGACGCCGTCGGCAGCGAAGCCCTCGGCGGACTCGGGGACGGCGACCAGCGTGGTCGGGACCGGCACACCGAATCCGAACTCGAAGTCCAGCAGCATGTGACAGTGGTCACAGGTCCGGCTGTAGAAGATCAGGTACTGCTCACCCTCTTCCAGGTTGTCCGGCAGTCCCCGGGTGTACTGCACGAGGTCGATGTCACGGACGTTCTTGCCGACCCAGTCACTCATGTCCAGTTCGTACCAGTCACGTGGCGGCATGGCGGCGGCGGGTGGGGTCGATGCCGGGGGGCTTGATGCCGGGGGTCTTGATGCCGGAGGTCTTGACGCCGGAGGTTCGGTGCTCGCCGTGTCGGTTGATGTGCTGTCGGAACCCGTGGACGTCGGTGAGGCCTCGACCTGGCCGGTGGTGTCGGCGGTGAGCGTCGAGGTCACGACGGTCGGTCGGTCGAGCACCCAGGCGAAGGTAATGGCCGAGGCCACCAGGAAGACGATCGACGCCTGGGCCCAGCCCAGTCGGACCGCGGCCCGGGCGCTCAGGGTCGCGGGTCGGATCGCGACGACGAGAATCAGCAGGGCGACATCGATGGTGAGCATCAGCCACGGTGGGGGGGAGTAGCTGCCGAGGCAGCCGCAGTTGGCGAAGTTGCCGGCGATCAGTTCATTGACCAGGACCAGCACGAAGGACAACAGCATGATCACGGCCATCAGGCGAGCCAGCCGCGGGATGAACAGCATGACCGCGATGGCGGCGAACTCGATGCCCAGCAGGATCGCCAGCGCGATCTTCAGGTCCAGGTCGATGCCGTGCAGCATGGCCCGGAACTGCTTGGGAAGCAGGGATGGATCACGTGAGGCGAATTTCAGCAGGGCACCGGCCAGGATCCACGCCGGGACGATGATTCGAACCAGCAGCAGCCCGAGGATCCCGAGACCGCCATCAGGGCGAGTCGATTCGTTGGTCGTTTCGGTCATGTCGCTTGGGTCTCCGGTACCGATTCGGCGGCTTCTGCTGGGGAACGCACTTCCCATCGGTCATATTGCCGCTCAGGACTCCAGGACGGAGGCTTCGATCATCTCACACAACAGGTGAATGACCACCTGGTGGATGTCCTGGATGGTGGCCGAATCCTGGGCCGGAACCACGATGGCCTGCTCGCACAGGGCCAGGGCGGGACCACCGTCGCGACCGAGCAGGGCGGTGGATGTGACGCCCAGTTCCCGGGCCGCCTGCAGGCAGCGGAGGATGTTCTCACTCTGCCCCGAGGTGCTCATCGCCAGCAGGACATCACCGGGGCGGGCCAGCCCCCGGAGGGGGCGTTCAAAGACGGTCTCGAAGCCGAAGTCGTTGGCGATGCAACTCATGGCGGACGGGTCACCGACGAGTGACACCGAGCGGATCGGGGGGCGGTCGGCCTCGTAGCGGCCGATCAACTCCTCCGTCAGGTGGAGGGCCTGGGCGGCAGAGCCACCGTTGCCGGCCGTGAAGAGCGTTCCGCCATTCTCCAGGGCGGACACGATGGTCTCCCCAAGGGTCACGACCTCACCCAGCCGAGGTTCCAGGGCCGCCAGGGCGGCGGACGTCCGCTGCAGTCCGGCTTGAAGTCTGTCGAGCATGGATGCTGAAATCGGGCTGGGTGGTTGAGTCATGGTGGGAGTCACGCAGAGGTGCTTGGCCTGCGTGGATACGAGTATAGGTAGCGGACCGCGGGCCGGTGACTGGGATCACCTGGTGGGGTCGGTCAGCCCCCTGGGCCGCCAGGGTGGCCAGGTGGCAGCCCCTGGGGCGGTCCCCCTTCACGCCTGCTAGACTTCGAGGCTCGTCTGGTCCCAGGAGTTCCCCATGATTCGACGTGTCCTGATCGCGATTTCGCTGGCTGGAGGCCTGCTGCTGCCCACCTTGGCACCCGCTGCCGACGGTGAGTCGACGAGGAAGCTCGTTGCCACGCTCAATGCGGATGACAGCATCCGAGGCGACGAGTCCTCCCTGGCCTACAAGCTGCTGTTCGATGCCTACCTGAAGGTCAGTGATCCGCCCATGCCGGTCGGCTCGAGGTTCAACTCCTCGACCATCTGGCCGGGTATGAGCGGCTGGTCCGACGTCTCCAAGTGGGCTGGGGCGAACCCGGCCATGGCTGAGGCGATCATCAAGGCGGCCGACCGGGCGGTCATCGGGCTTCCCTATGGGTGCGGCAACGTGCCCGACAGCTACTCGCAGGCGGGGCTGTGCGTGGACATCGATGTCGACAAGGGCTTCCGGGCCGTCGACTTCAACTACCTGTCGTCACTCAAGACAATCGCCGCCTACACGACGGCCGAGATCTACCGCCGGTTCGAGTCCGGTGACATCGACGGGGCGATCACGTTGATGACCTCCGAGTTGACGGTGCTCCGCATGTTCTGCGACCGGCAGTTCATGGAAGAGAAGCGGGAGACGATCCTGCTGCTGACCCAGAGCCTGTCCAATGCCCGGGACTGTTTCTGGACGTACATGGACAAGATCTCCGCCGATCAATTCCTCGACATCGCCAAGCGTGAACTGCCGTACCTGCGGCCGGACCGCGCCCGCCTGCTGATTCCGGAAGCGGATCGGCACGTTACGGAGGCCGTGCTGGTCGAGGTCTTCGACAACGAGACTGGCGAGCCGATCATCGATCGCTTTGCCGAGGTGTTCACCCGCATACAGGCCAGCCAGGAACCCCTGACTCGCCTCGGTGCGGCGACCCGGTGGCGGGAGATCGCCATGCAGCACGGTGGCTTGGAAGCCTGCCAGGAGCGACTGCAGTTGATCTACGACGACTGGTGGAGGCGGTGGCGGCTTCGCGAGTACGGGGACATCCTGACCATGCCGTCCGAGTTCGACAAGACCAACGCCATGCGCTATGCCGGCGTGTTGATCTCGATGCAGAACATCCAGGAACTCTTCGCGATTCGCAACAATCTCCGCGTGGCCGTCTATGGCACGGCGATCTCCGCAGCCCTCTGTGCCTTCAAGCGAGAGACGGGGAACTACCCCCCGGAAGTCAACAGCAAGGCCGATCGCCTCTACGGCACCTACCTTCCCCGCAAGCTTGACCAGGATCCGTACCACTACAAGGAAGAACTCAATGGTCTCGATGGCTTCCGCTATCGACTGTTGACTCGCAGGCATGCGCTGTTTGTTGCCGGCGATCGGATCTGGCTGGAGTCGGGCGAGGCCCTGCTGTACAGCCTTGGTGAGAACCAGGAAAACGACCTGGGCGAAGAGCACGTGTCGAAGGGTGAAGAAGGTGACATCATCATCTGGCCACCCATTCGGGCCCTGCTTCGCCAGGACGGAAAACTTCAGTAGCGTCGCATCTCAACGGAGTCGTGCACGATGTCCCAGGTCGAGCAGGTTGTCATCATCGGAAGTGGACCCGCCGGCTGGACAGCGGCGATCTACGCCTCGCGGGCGCAGTTGGAACCGGTCTGCTACGTCGGCGTTCCCCGCCAGGATCCGGCACCGGTGCTCCCGGGCGGGCAATTGATGCTGACCACCGATGTCGAAAACTACCCGGGGTTCCCGGAGGGCGTGGCCGGTCCCGAGATGATGGCCATGTTCCAGAAGCAGGCCGAGCGATTCGGAACCCGGGTCGTGGGTGAGGACATCGTGTCCTGTGACTTCTCGGCCCGCCCGTTCACCATGAAGACGTCAGCCGGCAACGAGGTCAAGGCGAAGGCCGTGATCATCGCGACCGGGGCGACCGCGAACTGGATGGGCCTGGACAACGAACTGCGACTGGCCACCTCCGGCGGAGGCGTCAGTGCCTGTGCCGTCTGTGACGGTGCCCTTCCCATGTTCCGCGATCAGCCTCTGGCAGTCGTCGGCGGCGGCGACAGTGCCATGGAAGAAGCGCATTACCTGACCAAGTTCGCATCCAAGGTCTATGTCATTCACCGGCGGGACGAGTTGCGGGCGTCGAAGACGATGCAGAAGCGATTCCTGGATGAGCCCAATGCGGAGGTGGTCTGGAACTCCGTCGTGACCGATGTCACTGGGGATGCGTCCATCACCGGTGTCGCGCTTGAGAACACCGTTACGGGTGAAGCCTCGCACCTGGAGGTCAAGGGCCTGTTCGTGGCCATCGGTCACACGCCGGCCACGTCCTTCCTCGAAGGCAGTGGGGTGGAATTCGACGACAAGAAGTACATCAAGCTTCCCGGGCGTGGAAGCGAAACCAACATCGAGGGCGTGTTCGCGGCCGGCGATGTCGCTGACTCCATCTATCGACAGGCCATCACCGCGGCCGGGATGGGGTGCCAGGCGGCGCTGGATGCCGAACGCTGGCTGGCTGAAGCAGGGGAGTGATTGACATGATGATGACTCGGTTCCGTCAAGGATTCATGATGGGGCTCGTCCTGGTCATGCTGGCCGGATGCGCGAGGGACTTCAACAAGGACATGGAGACGCTGAAGCGGTCCTTTGACGATCAGCGTACGGCGGTCGAGCTCCGGAATCCGGAGGACTTCGTCCGGTCCATGTCGGCCATGGTGACCGCGATGCAGAACACCATGAAGGCCGTCGATGCCATGCCAGCCGAGAAGCAGGGCGGCGCGGCGACTGAGTTTGCCAAGATCGGCGACGTCGGGGAGAAGCTGTACTACTCAGCCGATTTCAGGAGTTTCTTCGACTCCCGGCTGGAGGGAACCAAGTACGGCAAGCAGGTTGAGCGCCTGCGCAACAAGATGAAATCCACGGGACTGGCGGACTGGCTGAAAGCCAAGCAGGCCGCCGGCGCTACCCAATAGAACTCAATTACGAGAGGAAGTTACGTCATGATGAAGAAGTCGATGTTGCTGAGTGTCCTGGCCATTGTTGCGATCCTCGTGGGTGGCTGCGGCAATCCCGTTGATACGGCGCTGGACAAGATGACCTCGGCAGCAACCGCCATCGAGAAGGCGGCGAAGGCCGGTGACCAGGCTGCGTTCCTGGGAGGCCTGGGCGACGCCGTGAATGCGATGCAGACGCTTCGGAAGGCCGTCGAGTCCATCCCGGCAGAGAAGCGTCCCGAGTACGCCAAGAAGGCCCAGGAAGCCATGGCCGCCTGGACGGGCCTGATGGCGTCCAGCGACTTCACGGCGATGCTCACGAAGATCGCCACCGGACCGGAAGCACCCAAGCTCACGGCGATGATGCAGCAGATGCAGAGCACCATGACGGCGGACGGAACGCAGTTCTAGCCGACCAGCACACGCGATACCAGGCACGTGCGGATCTCATCCGCGCGTGCCTTTTTCATTCAGTTCGTGCGTGCGACGGTCCCGCCATCGCCATCATGGGGGTCATCCGGGGCGATGCGTGTCATGATCCTGGCACCGACGGCATCACCCCAGACATTGACGGTGGTGCGGCACATGTCCAGGATGCGGTCGACACCGAGGATCACACCGATGGCGGCGACCGGAAGCGCCAGGCCGGAACCTTCCAGTGATCCATTCACCGCTGCGATCACGATGACCATGGTGACCAGGCCCGCCGAGGGAATGCCGGCTGCGCCGACTGCGGCCAGCGTGGCCGTGATGACCACGAGGACCAGTTCGGTCATGCTCAGGTCGATGCCATAGAGCTGGAAGAGGAAGACGACGGCCACCGCTTCATAGAGCGCGGTGCCATCCATGTTGATGGTCGAGCCCAGGGGCAGCACGAAGTTGGAGGCCCGCTTGGAGCAGCCGGCTTCCAGTTCCGCGGTTTCCATCGTGACCGGCAGGGTGGCCGAACTGGAATCCGTACCGAAGGCGGTCAGCAACGCGGGCTTCATCCGGGCCATGAACCCGAACGGATTGATCCGTGTGAACAGGAACAGGATGATCGGCAGCACGATGAACATGTGCAGGACCAGCCCGATGAACACGACGCCCATGTAGGAACTCAAGGGACCCAGCAACTGGGCCAGCCCGATCTTGCCGACGGTCCACGCGAGCAGGAAGAACACGCCGATGGGGGTCAGCCAGATCACCCACTGGATCAGGATCATCAAGCCCTCGAAGCCCGCATCGAAGAAGTCGCGGGCGGCCTTGGTCCGCTGGCCACCGGCGGCCAGCGCCAGGCCCAGCATCATGGCGAAGACGATGAGTCCCAGGGGTCGGCCCGCCGACATCTCGGCGAAGACGTTGGACGGGATCATCTGCTTGAGGATGTTCGTCCAGGCGCCGCCCATGGACTGGCCCTGGACCTTCGACTGCAGCCCGGTGTCATCCTGGAAGCTCTGCTGGCCATCCGCGATGACATCCATACGGACGTCTTCAGGCAATTCACCCGGCTGCACCAGCGTGACGAGTGTGGTGCCCAGGACGACCGCGATCAGCATGGTGCCGAAGTAGTAGCCGAGAGTGGCGATTCCGAGCCGACCGAGCTTGGAGGGATCACCGATCCGGGTGATGCCGACCACCACGCTGAAGAAGATCAGCGGGATGACCATGAGCTTCAGGGGTCGAATCAGGACGAGGTCGCCCGCGGCCTTGGTCCAATGCGTCGATGTGACCGGGGTGCTGGCGTCGTAGCAGCAGGCGCCGGTTCCGACCTGGGTGGCGTCATAGGCATTGCGACCGGAGAGATCGCAGTTGACCTCCGGTGCGTCGCAGGGAACGTCCGGGCCGTACCAGGAACCACCGAGTTCCAGGCATTCCGCGGCCGTGGCCTGGATGCAGGTCATCTCTGCTTCTTCGTAGAGCAGGAACTGGCCGTAGAGAACGCCGAGGATCATGCTCAACACGATCAGCAGCGTGAGAAAGTTGGCCCGTTTCATGGGCAAGAGCCTACCCGATCGCCGGGATTCAGGCGGGGGCCTGCTCGATGACCCGCAACTGGAGCTCGTCCAGCTGGGCCGCGTCGACCGGGCCGGGGGCCTGGGACATCATGTCGCCGCCGCTCTGGGTCTTCGGGAAGGCGATGACATCACGGATGTTGTCGGTGCCCGCCAGCAGCATGACCAGCCGATCGAGGCCGAAGGCGATTCCGCCGTGGGGCGGGGCGCCGTATCGAAGGGCGTCGAGCAGGAATCCGAACTTCAGCTTGGCTTCCTCGTCGGAGAGGTTCAGCAGGGAGAAGACCGTCTTCTGGACTTCGGGATTGTGGATACGAATGGACCCGCCGCCGGCTTCCGAGCCGTTGACGACGAAGTCGTAGCCATCGGACAGGCAGCCACCCGGGTCGGATTCCAGGATGTCCAGTTGGTCGGCTCGCGGCGCGGTGAAGGGATGATGTTCACTGGCCCACCGCTTGTTGTCCTCGTCCCACTTGAACATCGGGAAGTCGACCACCCACAGGGCGCGGTACACGCCCTTCGGAACCAGGTCGAGGTCCTCGGCGACCTTCAGTCGAACAGTGCCCAACGCCGTGTTGGCGATTTCCTGGCGGTCAGCGGTAAACAGCACCGCATCACCAGGCTCCAGTTCGAGGGTGGACACCAGCTCATCGCCGATGTCGGTGAGGAACTTGGCAATGCCGGTCTCGAATCCATTGTCGGTGTACTTCACGGTGGGCAGTCCACCGGCGCCATGCAGCTTGGCCAGTTCGCCATAGCCATCGGTCACCTTGCGACTGAACTTCTCGGCCCCGCCGGGAACCCGCATCGCCTTGACGATGCCATGGTCCTTGGCGAGCGCATCGGTGAAGACCTTGAACTCGGTCTTCGCCGCCAGCGCGGAGATGTCGGTCAACTCGAGATCGAAGCGGAGGTCCGGGCGATCGGAACCGAAGCGGTCCATGGCCTCGGACCAGGGCATCCGGGGAATCTCGCCCAGGTCATGGTCGAGGACACGCTTGAAGACCTCTCGCATGAAGCCTTCCATGATCTCCAGGACGTCATCCCGATTGACGAACGACAACTCCAGATCGATCTGCGTGAACTCCGCCTGCCGATCGGCCCGGGGATCCTCGTCCCGGAGGCACTTGCAGATCTGCAGGTACCGGTCACAGCCGGCGACCATGAGGATCTGCTTGAAGATCTGGGGACTCTGCGGAAGGGCATACCACTGCCCGGGGTAGATCCGTGACGGCACGATGAAGTCGCGGGCCCCCTCGGGCGTGCTCTTGATCAGCAGGGGGGTTTCGATTTCCAGGAATCCCTGCTCATCGAAGTACTCGCGGGTGATCCGGGCGACGTCATGCCTGATCCGCATGATCTCCTGCATGCGGGGGCGACGCAGGTCGATGTAGCGATAGGTCAGGCGGACCTCCTCGGAGATCTTCTCCGCCTCGTGATCATCCGGGAGAATCGGGGGATTGTCCGTTCGGTTGAGGACCTCGACCGCCTGGCCCATCACCTCGATATGCCCAGTGGCCAACTTCTCGTTTGCCTTGCCCTCGCGGGGACGGACGAGGCCGGAGATGGCGACGACATCTTCACGTCGCAGCGACCGAGCGATCTCGACGGTGGCATCGTCGCAGTCCTCAAGGTCGAACACGACCTGCGAGATGCCACTGCGATCCCTGAGGTCGATGAAGACGAGCCCCTTGCCCTGGTCGCGGAACGTATTGACCCAACCGGCCAGTACGACGGTTTCGCCAGCATGCTCGCTTCGGAGATCACCACAACCGTGGGTTCGCTGCATCATTGGTCAATGTCCTTCCAGGGGGCCCGTGGATGGGCTAGAGGAGGGCATGGTAACGGCGGATCGGGGAAAAGCCCGCCTCAAGGCGTACAATCTCCGCCACTCTCTTCCCTTCCCGCCCGCGATTCGTCGCACGGGCCGGACGCCTCACCATGACGCTTCTGTTCACGGCATTCGAACCCAGTGGCGACGCACTTGCGGCAAGCGTCATCCGGCAGTTGCGGATCGTCCGTCCGGACCTGGCCATTCATGCCTGGGGTGGACCCGGGATGGCCGAGGCAGGCGCTGAACTGCACGAGGACACCGTGGGTCATGCCGCCATGGGGCTCGGGGCCATCGCGCACGTTCAGCGGATTCGGCAGTATCACCGTGACATCCTGGCCTGGGCGAAGGAGAACCAACCCACGGGCCTGATCCCGGTGGACTCCCCGGCGGCGAACTTCCCCCTGTGCAAGAGACTTCGTCCGCGTGGGGTCCGGGTGGTGCACCTGGCGGCGCCGCAGTTGTGGGCCTGGGCCCCATGGCGAGCGCGCAAGCTCCGTCGCTGCACGGACCTGGTGCTGTGCCTGATGCCCTTCGAGCCGGCCTGGTTTGCCGCTCGCAACATCCCTGCGCTCTTCACGGGTCATCCAGCGATCGATCGATCACTGGATGAGGAGCAGATCGCCCGTGATGCCGCTGATCTACCCCAGGCGCCCCGGCGGCTGGTCCTGATGCCCGGTTCCCGGGAGCAGGAAATCGTCCGCAATGTCCCGGTGATGATGGAAGTGCTGGAGCAGGTCCGGCAGTCCCGCCCGGACCTTGCGGCCGTGATGACCGCGGTCGACGAGAACAAGGCGGCGATCGTTCACCGGGTCCTGTCCAGCCGGGGCGGGGAGGTGTCCGTCGTCGTGGGACGACGGGATGCCGCGCTGCACTGGTCCCAGGTGGCCCTGGCGGTCTCGGGGACCGTCACGCTGGACATCATGCGTCATGGTCGACCCATGGTGGGCCTGTATCGCACGGGACCGGTGGGATACTTCGGCGGGAAGATCATCCTCACGATCAAGGACCGCCTGCTTCCCAACCTGATCGCCGGGAGCCGGATCGCGCCGGAGTTCGTGCCGTACTGGGGTGGTGCCCGACCGGTCGCCCGCGCCCTGGAACCACTGCTGGATTCGCAGGAGGCTCGCCAGTGTCAGGCGGCTGCCATCAGTGGGGCACTGAAGCCCTACGCGGGCGTGCCCTTTGCCGAGACCGCGACGAACGCCATTCTCGAGGTCGTCGGACCGGGTCAATAGTGGCCGACCGGGTAGATCCGGATCGTGCAGGTTCGATTGCCCAGGCGATCGGTGATCGGTATCACGCGATGACAGGGTGAAGCGATCGGCAGGTTTCGTTCCAGGCATCGATCCTGCCAGATGCCAAGGTCGTGCGTGGCGATGTCCTCGTTGGCGGTGAACAGCATGATCAGCAGTCCCGCGTGCAGGATGCCCTGGTCGCGGCTGAGCTTGGTCACGTCCTCGCGGACGGTGGACAGCAACTGCGTGCTGTAGTTTCCGTTGGCGCCCTCCTCGGTGAATTGCGAGACGACCTTGACTTCCAGCCAGAACGCATCCTCGAGTGAGACGGCCGAGTCATCTGCGAAGAGCGTGGCATCCGCCTCGGGGACTTCCAGCGGGGCCTGCTCGGGCGTGAGGACCAGGTCACACCGATCACCTTCCGACTTCCGGCGGTGCTTCCTCGCCCCGGGGTACCGGATCTCGCGATGGGCGCCGTAGCCGGCCGTCGCGAGATCCTGCTCGAGTTGCTCGTGCAGCGTCACCTCGTCGCGGCCATCGAGGCCACTGACGGATTGCTCCCGGGTGAGGCGAGCCTCTTCTGACTGCAGGCCCCTGGCCAGCGCATCCGCCAGGGTGGCCACGCACCAGCGATGCATGATGTCACTCACGTGGCGAGCCTCAGGACTTGCCGGTCCGCTTGATCTCACCCGCCCGCAGTCGCTTGAAGTAGCCATGCCAGGCGGACATGGCCGTGGCGCCGAAGATCAGCATGATCGGGATGTTGACCCACAGCATGAGACCGGTACCGAGATCAGAGAGGTTGCCGATCTCCTTGGTCGTGGTCACGATGCCAGCGGTCGCCACGACGATCAACAGGCAGTAGATGATCTTGTAGATTCCAACCGCCCACTCGCCAAGCAGGAAGACGATGCCCTGTTCCCCGTAGTAGGACCAGGAGATCATGGTGCTGATTGCGAAGAGCCATGAGGCGATCAGGATCAGCCAGTTGCCGAAGCCGGGGAACTGTCGGTTGATGGCATAGGCCGTCATCGTGGCGCCCTTGTAATCCTCGTAGATGATCGGCGCCACCAGCGTTGGCAGGCCGCCATCGGCCAGGGTCGACCAGTGGGCCACCTCGTCCTCGTCGGTCTTGATCTGAGCCCACTTGATGTAGGGGGAGTCGTCCTTCTTCTCAGGAATCACGATCTTCCCGGTCATCATGACGCGGTTGGAGGCAGTGGCTTCATTCGCATCACCGCCCTGGGCAATGGTGAAGACGTTGTCATCATTCTTCCAAATGCCACCCAGTTCGATACCTCGTTCCGTGCGGTCAGGGAGTGGAGTCACGCCGAAGACGGTCTCCTTGTCCGAGTCCTTGATCGTGAACGTGGTGGGTTCACCCAGCGTCCAGTATCGATGCGTCGTTCCATCGACGTCCTTTTCCTGGAGTGAGATGACCGGTGCCTTCGCGAAGATGCCATCTGCGCCCGCTTCACCCTCGCCACGGGTCAGGGCCCCGGTGGAGAGAATCACGAGTGCCGTCAGCGTGCAGACGACGATCGTATCGATGAAGGGTTCCAGGCCCGCGACAACACCTTCGCTGACGGGCTCCTTGGTCTGGGCCGCGGAGTGTGCAATGGGGGAGGAGCCCTGTCCGGATTCACTGGAGAAGAGCGCTCGCTTCATGCCCCACAGGATGGCGGTTCCGAAGGCGCCTCCGATGAACGCGCCCCCGGCTTCAGAAGCACTGAAGGCACTGCGGAAGATGTCCCCGAAGACCGCGGGAATGGCCTCGAGATTGAAGCCCAGGACGACGATGGCGATGATGACATAGAGCACGCACATGAATGGCACGAGCACGCCGGCGACCGAGCCGATCCGCTTGATGCCGCCGATGATGACCAACGCGACGACGATCGCCAGGATCAGTCCGGTGGCCAACCCAGGCATGTCCAGCGTCTCGCGGGTGATGTCGCTCACGCTCCAGGCCTGGAACATGTTGCCGCCGGTCACGGCGGAGATCAGGAGCGTCAGGCAGAACAGGACGCCGATGAACTGACCGATCGCGCCCAGGCCCCACTGTTTCATGCCTTCCGCAACGACGAACATGGGTCCGCCGTGGGGATTGTCGGGGTCATCGGTATTCCGGAAGAGCATGGACTGCGTCACCTCGGCACTCTTGAGGGCCATGCCGATGATGCCGACGATCCACATCCAGAAGACGGCACCAGGGCCACCGATGGCGATGGCGATGGCAACGCCCGCGATGTTGCCAAGGCCGACGGTCGCTGACAGGGCGGCGGACAAGGCCTGGAAGTGGCTGATGGCACCGGGGTCATCCGGGTCGTCATACTTGCCTGCCGTGACGGCGACACCGTGTGTCAGTGCGCGAAACTGGCTGAAGCCACTCCACAGGGTGAAGAGCACACCGGTACCAAGCAGGATGTAGAGCATCCACTCGGTCCAGATAATGTCGTTGATGGCGCCCAGAAAGTCGTTGAATCCGTCCATGTCCACTCCGGTGTCGGCGGCAGTGCCAGTGTTGCTAGGTCACGGTATGGAAGATCTCGTCAACATCAATGACGCCGATCTTGTCGAGGAGCACGACGATCACCATGATCGGTGCCACGACGCGTACCAGGAAGAGCCAGATGCCGTGCCAGAACCCCGAGAGGTCCGACAGCTCCGCCTGCCGAATGCGAGCCGGCAGGAACCAGCCTGCGTATATGGCGATCAGCAGTCCGCCCAGGGGCAGCATCCAGTTGGAAGTCAGCAGGTCCATGGTGTCGAAGAAACTCTGGCCGAAGCCAGGCAGCCAGGACACCATCTTGAAGCCCTCGCTGTTGGCGAATGCGGTGATGATGCCAAAGGCGAAGATGCAGGCGCCGAGGATCCAGGCCGCCTTCACGCGTGACCAGTCCCGGGCGTCGATCAGGTAGGACGCGACCACTTCCAGCAGGGAAATGGCCGAGGTCAGTGCGGCGAAGACCAGCAGGCCGAAGAACACGATCCCCATCAACATGCCCAGTTCGCCCATCTCGGCGAAGGCCAGTGGCATGCTCATGAAGACCAGCCCCGGTCCACCGCTGGGATCCTGGCCGTAGGAGAAGATGATGGGGAACATCATCAGGCAGGCCAGCAGGGCCACCAGCGTATCCAGGCCGGCGATGGCGACGGCCTGGTTCATGAGTTTGCCGCTCCTGGAGGCCTGGTACGAGCCATAGGTGATCATGGCGCCCATGCCCAGTGACAGCGTGAAGAACGCATGGCCCAGGGCCTCGAGTACGCCGCTGGCCTTGAGTTCATTGGCGTCCGGCTTGAAGACAAAGGACACGCCCTGGGAGGCGCCGGGTTGGAAGAGCCCGTAGATCACCAGTGCGACGATGCACAGGAAGAGCAGGGGCATCAGGACCCGGCAGGTCCGTTCGATGCCGGAGCCCACGCCCAGCGCGACAACCAGGATCGTAATGAACATGAAGAGGGCGGCCCAGAAGGTGCTGGTCCAGCCGTCACCCAGAAGCCCGACGAAGACACTGGTCACCTCGTCGCGGATGATGGTGCGACGGTGAATGGTCTCAGCCTGGTCGCGGACCTCGGCGGGCGCCAGTTCCGCGACCGCGGATTCTGCTTCGTCGCGTATGTCCTGTTGTGCTTTGGCGAGATCACCTTGAAGTGGCTGGACCGCTTCGACCGCAGCCGCGATCTCCGGCTTCTCCATCAATCGATCGGAGTTGGCGCCGGCGTCCATGGCGGCCGAGTAGTCCGACCACACCTTCCATGTCGAGGGGGCAAACTGCTTGCGCCAGGATCGCTCGGCGGCATCCGTGGAGGCCCTGGTCATGTCATCGACCAGCAGCGTTCTCATGTCATCCAGGCTGGCGGTTGATCGGTAGACCAGTGCGCCCTGTTCCGCCTTTTCCGAGATCGGGTTGGTGAAGCCCACGACGGACTTGATCGTGTAGTCCATCGCCCAGCCGGCGACGACGATGTAGAACGAGAGGATGATGAACCCGCTGATGACGCCCAGCCAACCCACGATGCTCCAGCCGGAGCGTCCGCCCGAGAGGCGTTTGAACGCCTCGACGGGTTGGGCCTGTGCGGCCCGCCCGATCATGATCTCCGCCACCAGGATCGGCAGTCCCACCAGGGCGATGCAGAGCAGGTAGATCAGGACGAAGAGCCCGCCACCGTTCTCGCCGGTGATGTACGGGAACTTCCAGATATTGCCAAGGCCAACTGCAGATCCGGACGCGGCCAGGATGAAGCCGATCCGACTGCCCCATTGAGATCGTTGCTGCGACATGCCCAACGTGGTCTCCAAGAGGTCGTTCAGGGGGGGATTCAGGCGGCGGCATCATAACGCGAGACCGCACCCGCTACCGCGATCCCGGGAACACCCCTCCAGCCGATAGGATGCCCGCGTGACCGATCCGTTCAAAATCCGCTCTGACGTGGAACGCGTGGCCTGCGAGGGCTTTGCCTATCCCCTCGGGGTGGAGGCGGCCGAGGTCCGGCCTCCCGACCAGGGCTACTGCGTCACCTGGACCGAGGGCGAGGCGGACGCCCCGGATACCTACGCCCTGTGCGTGGTCATCTCGCATGAGCGGCTGCGGCCGCTGCTGGCCGAGATCCTGTCCAGGCTGCCTGAGCGGGTGATGGGAATCGTCGAGGTCGGCTCACGTGACGCCTTTCGAGCCGTGGATGTCTTCCTGAGCGCCAAGCCGATCGCCATCGACCGCTTCCTCGACGCCTGGCTTCGATTCGAGCCGATCTTCCTCGAGGATGCCTCCCTGGCGGTGGGCGTCAATACCGAGACCCCCTTCATGGAGGTCTTCATCGACCAGGACAAGCGAGTCACGGTTCATGTCGAACCAGAGGCCAAGGGCGAGATCGAGGCGATCCTGGTACGGCATGGTCTTCAGGAGCGGGATGAGACCGACATCATCGTGCCCGAGGAAGAGATGGAGCAGATGGAGATCCGTCCCATCCTCGTCGAAGACCCGGGCCTGATCTGCGACGTGGACCAGTTGCTGATGCTGCTTCGATATGACTGGCTGCTGGTCCTGGACGAGGATGTTGATCGAAACGTCGATGCGGTCGGACGCAACCTGGGTCGGACACTCTGGCATGCGGTCATCGTGGTGGAGCCCAGCGACGGGCCACCGGGCGACGCGGTGTATGCCAGTGCCTGGCTGGCGGCGGGCAGTCGTCGCGAGGTCGAGGGCATGGTCCGTGATTGTCTCGACGGGCATCCGGCCTGGTCGTTCCGGGAGTTCTACACGCTTGATCGCGTGGCCTTCGACGATCGGCCCGAGGAACTCTCCCAATTGACACCGGGCATCAGTCAATCGGAGGTCTTCAGTTTCATCATCGAGGACATGGATGACCCGGGTGGCCATGGAGTTGGTCATGGCTGACGAGGGCCGGGAGTGGTATCGAGACGGGCTCCGATTCGAGTGCACCCAGTGTGGCAACTGTTGCACGGGCCCACCCGGTGCCGTGTGGTTCACCGATGACGAGGCCGCCGAGATGGCGGCATCCCTGGGCCTCTCGGTGCCGGACTTTCGATCCACCTGGGCCCGGCGACTGGACGGCAACTGGTCATTGAAGGAACAGCTCACCGAGCATGGCTGGGACTGCGTTTTTCTCGACCGGACATCGCAGCCGGGCAAGGCCATCTGCCGGCTCTACAACGCGCGGCCCCGGCAGTGCCGGACGTGGCCGTTCTGGCCGGAGAACCTGGAGTCCCCGGACGCCTGGGAAAACTCGCGGCGGACGACACCCTGCCCGGGCATGGGGCAGGGCAAGCTTGTTCCCATCGAGTCCATTCGCATCCAGCGAGATGCACCGGGGTAGCGAGCAATGATCCAGGGCCAGATCGCCTTCAACTGGCCGCGGATGGCCTTTCACCTGCCGCATGTGTCTCCGGGGAGCCTGGTCGGCTACCCTGTGTGGCCGTCGGCCGCGGTGGATTGGTCGACCCTCTTGAACCTTCGATGAAGCGAGTGCCCCATGCGATCTTCGACATCCGTGTTCTGTTTCCCGGCTTTGTTCCTGGCTGTCCTGGTCCTGGCGACCAGCCCGCTGGCCTGCCACGCCCAGCCCGGTGGGGCCGCTGCTGACAAGGCCGCGGAGGCGGCTGATCCCGCGACTGGTGACTCGGCGGCCAAGAAGGACGCGGAGTCGACCGATACGTACGCGTACATCCTGATGAAGACCAGCCGCGGCAACATCGTCCTGAGACTCAACGAGAGCCTGGCACCGATGTCGACCGCGAACTTCCTGAAGTATGCGAAGGAAGGGGCCTATGACGGCACGATCTTCCATCGGGTCATCGATGGCTTCATGATCCAGGGTGGCGGCTTCGGCACGGACTACGAGAAGCGTCCTACTTCCCCGCCCATCAAGAACGAGGGACTCAACGGGCTGAAGAATGATCGGTACACCATCGCCATGGCGCGGACCCAGGCGCCGGATTCGGCGACAAACCAGTTCTATATCAATGTCAACGACAACAACCAGCTCAATACCGTTCCCGGCCGACCGGGTTACGCGGTTTTCGGGCACGTGATCGCCGGTCGAAAGGTCGTTGACGAGATCCGGCAGACTCCCAAGCAGGACCGGGGGTCTCCCTTTACGGATTCCCCGGAGGAGCCCATCGTGATCGAGAAGGTGCAGAAGATCGACCTTTCGGAAGCCGAGAAGATGGTCGTGGCGGACGGTGGCAAGGCCTCCGACTGCACCGAGCCCACGGAGAACGAGAAGCGGGCGAAGAACACGACTCCGCTCGACGCCACGGACGTGGCACCGAAGGATCTCCCCGGCATCGCGGTCGATCGCCCCGCCGATGGCGAGAACAATGGCATGAAGTGGTGGGTCATCGAGGAAGGCACCGGCGAGAAGCCCGGCCGCATGGAAGACCAGGTCACCGTCCACTACGAGGGCTACCTGCTCAATGGCTCGAAGTTCGATTCCTCCGTGGATCGTGGTCAGCCCGCGACCTTCCCGCTGAATCGCGTCATCCCGGGATGGCAGCTCGGCGTCAGCCAGATGAAGGTCGGCGAGACCAAGAAGTTGATGGTTCCGGCGGATCCGTGGGGCTACGGTGCGCGGGGAACCCCCGGTGGCCCGATTCCCCCGAATGCCACCCTCGTCTTCGACGTGAAGTTGATCTCGATTCAGCCTGCGGGCCCGGCCGTTCCGGTTGAGAAGAAGGAATGACCGTTGCGGCCCGGCCCGTCGCCGGGGTCCGCGACATCAGTTGATATCACGCCGCCACGGCCCTCCCCCGGGGGGCCGTGGCTGTCGTCTGCCAATTCTGTGTGAAAACACGTGAAATCTGCATATTGCTTCCGCATCGGCGGTTCGATATAACTGAAGTGAGCCGTGAAGGCCACGCCCCGACAGGGGCGGTCCATTCTGCGAACAGGAGATCGGCGACCGCCACATGAGTGCACTCCCGTCCGTGCTGAGCGAACCAGTTCTGGTCCTGAACCGAGGCTATACGGCCACACGTGTCATCTCGGTGCGACAGGCGTTCGTGCTCCTCTTTCGGGAAATCGCCGAGGTCATCTCCGTCAACAACGGCGTCTACGAGACCTTCAACATCGCCTCCTGGCTGGAGATCGCTGGCCTTCAGCGTCGCTATGAACTGGGGGATCACGACTGGATCCGGGCGGCCAGCCGCTATGTCGCTGCACCACGGATCATCAGGATCACCAGTTCCAACCGCCAGCCTGACTTTCATGTGAAGCTGAATCGTCGGAATCTGTTTGCCCGGGACCGGAACAAGTGCCAGTACTGTGGTCGGAGGTTCGCGGTATCCGAACTCTCGATCGATCACGTCATACCGGTCTCCCGCGGCGGAGGAAACACCTGGCAGAACCTGGTGTGCGCCTGCGTCACCTGCAATACCCGAAAAGGAAATCGAACGCCCCGCGAAGCGGGACTTCGGTTGGTCAACAAGCCCCGGCAGCCCCGGCATTGCCCGGATCGCGCCCTGTCACTGCGTCGAAAACAATATGAGGTTTGGAAGGTCTTCCTGAATGAAGCTTACTGGACGGTCGAACTTCGAGATTGAACTCATCTTCCGGGTGCTGATGTCCGGACTGCCCACGGCGACGTCGTATCGCCGGCCGGCCTACTGCTTCACCCGTCACATCTTTGACTGTCACCCGGGCTCGCCGGGTTCGAGGCGATTCCACGGTCCCGGTGGTCGGCCGCATCCTCGTCGGGGCTGATCTCCACGGTCTCCATGGCCTTCAACTGATCCAGGGCATCGTCGATGCTGACAAGATCCGACTGCGTGATCTTGTCTGGCAGGTCCGCCAGTGACCAGGCGACGTCCAGTGTGAACGGCCCCACGGCGGTTCGACGAATGGCGCGGCAGTAGCCGCCGGTGTCCAACGCCACGCCGAGGTCCCGGGCCAGCGATCGCACGTAGAACCCCTTGCCACAGTGAATGTCGATCGTGGCCACGGGCCATTCGTAGTCGACGAGGCTGATGTCCCGAACGTGGACCGGGCGATCCGGCAGGGCATCGAGCTTGCGATCGCGGGCCAGGAGGTAGGCCCGCCGTCCATCGACCTTGATGGCGCTGAAGGCGGGCGGGGCTTGCTGGATATGGCCGTGGAATTGCAGGAGTGCCCGCTCGACATCAGCTCGATCAGGAGGTGTCTCGACCGCCACCGGCTCCGGCTCGCGTTCCAGGTCGTCGCTGGGGCTGAAGGCGGACAGGTCGACTTCGGTTCGATATCGCTTGGACGCGGCCATCACGCGGGAGAGCAGCCGCGTGGCGGGTCGGCCGACGCCGATGACCAGTATGCCCGTGGCCAGTGGATCAAGGGTTCCGGCATGGCCGGTCTTGGCACCGCGCGCCGTGTCCCGGGCCAGGACCCGGACGCGGGAGAGCGCCTTCATGGAGGAGAGTCCGTAGGGCTTGTCCAGGACCAGGAAGCCCTCGATCGACGGCGTCTTCATGCGGGGCTGCTCCAGGCGATTGGCGCCGACTTGACCTGTGGAACGCCGGGGCCCCGAGGGGGCCCCGGCGGAGTCGGGCTGGACGGATTCGAACCGTCGACCTCTTGACCCCCAGTCAAGCGCGCTAACCAAGCTGCGCTACAGCCCGTGGCAGTCCACTTGTCTTGTTCATCCGGGGATGAACATGAAGCGGACAGGGTGGGATTCGAACCCACGGTACGGACAATGCCGTACACGGCATTTCCAGTGCCGCTCCTTCAGCCGCTCGGACACCTGTCCCAATCGAGGCCATTCTAGTTGCACCGGCAGTCCAATGCCACGTCTGCGTGGGTTCGGGCGTGCCCGGGCGTGACTGCCCCGGGACGGGGCGACCCCACGAGGCTCATTTCACGGCTCCGCGGCGGGATTTTCCTGGCCCTTGGCTGCCTGCTGCTGCTGACGATCCGATCGGTACAGGTGGATCAGCAGGATTCCCATGCCGGTCAGCAGGAGCACGTCGGCGATGTTGAACACCCACGGGAAGACCTCCGATCCGCCGCCGGGCCAGTTCAGGCCGAATGGCAGGTGGCGGTCGGGGAACAGGTACAGGAAGTCCCGGACCCGGCCCACCATGAGGCGATCCCAGAGATTGCCCAGGGCCCCGGCCAGGACCAGGGCGATACCCAGGTGGGCCATGGTGCTTCGGCGACCGGTCTGCCAGCCGAAGATGTAGGTCGAGACGAGGATCGCGATCACCGTGAAGACGATGAAGAAGCCACGCTGTTCACTGCCGATGCCGAAGACGGCACCCGAGTTCAGGACCAGTTGCAGGTTCAGGATGCGGCCCGGGATGAGCACGACACCCGGGTGTGGCGGGATGGGGTTGTACCCGGGGTTGTCCAACAGGGCGTGTCGGGCGACCTCGACCGGCTGGCCAGCAACGGTCTCGAAGGCATAGGACTTGGTCCACAGGTCTGCCCAGAGCCCGATGGCGACGACAAGCAGGAGCACAACCCAGCAGGCGGGGGAGGACCACGCTCGACGATCATCTGGTGCCGAGGTCACAGACCTCGCTCGATCTTCCGGGCGGAGTCGATCGTGTACTTGGCCCACGGCTTTGCATTCAGCCGCTTCTTGGAAATGGGCTTCTTGGTCAGGGCACAGACGCCATACGTCAGGTCGGCGATTCGCTGCAAGGCCTCGTCAATCTCGCGGATTCGTTCCCGCTCACTGGCGGCCATGCCGAGCATCAAATCCTGTTCGTACACGTCGGAGCCGACATCTGCCATGTGAATGGGCATGGTCGAAGTGTCGCCATCATCTGATCGCAGTGCTTCGTATTCCATGGAGTCGACCGCCGACAGCAGTTCCCGTCGCTTGGTCAGCAGGAGCGTGCGGAATTGATCCAGTTCCGCCTTCGACAGCTTGGTCTTGACCGGTTTTTCGTCAGCCGCCTTCTTGGCAGCAGCTTCTGCCGACGCCGCTGTTGACCGCTTGCGTGTCTTCTTGGTCGAGGCTGCCGCGATCCTTCGAATGCGCCGTCCATTGACCACGACGAAGCCGCGGGAGTCGGTCTCGGATGCCAGGACGGCTTCCACGACCGTCTGGCGTCGACGGCGGCGTGAGCTGCCGGACTCCTGCCCGTCGGAGGCCTTCTTCTTGGTGGTCTTCGCCGCGGCCTTCTTGGCGGTCTTCTTCGCCGCGGCCTTCTTGGCGGTCTTCTTCGCCGTGGCCTTCTTGGCGGTCTTCTTCGCCGTGGCCTTCTTGGCGGTCTTCTTCGCCGTGGCCTTCTTGGCGGTCTTCTTCGCCGCGGCCTTCTTGGTGGTCTTCTTGGCCGTGGCCTTCCTGGCGGCCTTTTTCACAACCTTCTTGGTGGTCTTCTTGGCCGTGGCCTTCTTGGCGGCCTTTTTCACGACCTTCTTGGTCGTCTTCTTGGCGGCAGCCTTCCGTCCAGTCGAGCCCGTGGATCGGGCCGACTTGCGTGCGGCGGTCTTCTTGGTGGTCTTTTTCTTGGCCACGCCCGACTCACTAACCGTTTAAGAACCTGTCATCAAGAGGCTTACGCTCAGGAAGCGGCCCTGCGGGGGCCCGCCGGTCGAGCCCAGCAATGTACTGTTCAAGCGTCGGCAAGTCAATGCAGGACTCGCTGGGGGGGCTGAGGGCCCTGTTGGCGTTGTTGCCGGGGTCAGGCGGGGGCGACGGCGCCGATCTGGCGGAATCGCTCGTACCGCCGCTCGACCAGGGTGCGTGGGTTGAAGCGGGTCAGCTCCCGGAGGCGGTCCACGATGTGCCGCTCGAGAATATCGGCCGCGGCTGAGGGATCCCGGTGGGCCGCACCGACCGGCTCTGGAATGACCTGGTCGACGATCCCATTCCGAAGATTGTCCTCCGCCGTGAGGCAGAGCGAGTTGGCTGCTGACGAGTTGGTCTGCTCGTTGGCTTCCTTCCAGAGGATCGCGGCGCAGCCCTCCGGGCTGATGACCGAGTACCAGGCGTATTGCAGCATGTCGACTCGATCGGCGACACCGATGCCCAGGGCGCCTCCGGAGCCACCTTCCCCGATGACGATCGACAGGATCGGCGTGGAGAGCCGGCTCATTTCCCGCAGGTTCACGGCAATGGCCTCGGCCTGTCCCCGCTCCTCGGCCTTGACGCCGGGATAGGCGCCGGGCGTGTCAATGAAGGTCACGATGGGGAGGCCGTACTTCGCGGCCAACTGCATCTTCTTGAGTGCCTTGCGGTACCCCTCGGGGTGCCCGCATCCGAAGTTGCACTCGATCCGTTCCTCCGTCGTGCGACCCTTCTGGTGGCCGACGATCAGGACCTTGTAGGGTCCAATGCGACCAAAGCCGGTCAGGATGCTGCGGTCGTCGCCGAAGCAGCGGTCGCCATGGAGCTCGCGGAAGTCACGGCAGATGGAATGAATGTAGTCAGGCGTCTGGGGCCGGTCCGGGTGCCGGGCGATCCGAACGATGTCCCAGGGGGACAGGGAGCCATACACCTTCTCCAGCAGCCGATCCCGGTTGTCCCGCAGGCTGGCAATCTCCTCGGCCAACGTGTCCGCATCCGCGCGGGCGACCAGCGACTCGATCTGTCGCTCCAGGTCGCGGACCGGTTCCTCGAAGGGCAGGGTTGTCGTGGTTGCTGAGCTCATTGCCGTGACACCTGTATCTCACTTCCAGTGTACCGTGGACAGGTGAGCGTCTTCCATGTCCAGGCTGCTTTCGAGGATGAAGAATGGCTGATATCGCAGACCGCACGGGGTTCGTGGGGTGTGGTGAAATGGGATTCATGGTGCTGGCTGCGGCACTGGAAGCCGGGGTGCTCGAGGCCTCGGCAACGGTCGTTGCCGAGCGTGATCCGTCCCGTCATGCCCGGCTGACGGATCGCGGCGTTTCCGTCGTGACGTCCCCGGGCGAGTTGCCGTGGTGTGATCGAGTGATCATGGCCGTCCGCCCCCAGCAGTTTGCGGAGGCGGCGGCGGAACTGGGACGAGATGATCGTGGCCGCCTGGTCGTATCCGTCATGGCCGGTATCGGCAGCGACTCGATCCGCGAAGCGCTCGGCGAGACGACGCGCGTCATCTGCGTGATGCCCAATGCGCCGGTTCGCGTGCGGGAGGGGATGTCCGTTCTCATGCCGGCGTCCTCGGCGACACCGGCCGACCTGGACCTGGCTGGATCACTTTTCGGGACGATCGGGGCGACCGCGGAATTGCCCGAGTCGGCCCTGTGGGGCGTCACCGCGGTGAGCGGCTCCGGGCCCGGGTATGTCGCCTTCATGGCCGAGGCCATGGTGGCGGCGGCTGTTGATGTCGGGATCGATCCGGAGGTCGCCGCCATCCTGGTCTCTCAGACGATCGCCGGGACGGGTCGCCTGCTGATCGAGGGCGACCTTGATGCGGCAGCGCTCCGGCAGGCGGTGGCGACTCCCGGCGGAACGACGGAAGCCGGTCTCGGTGCGATGGTCGATCGTGACTTTCCGGAGACGATCCGGGCCGCGGTTCGGGCAGCCCGCGATCGGGGACAACAACTGGCGGACGGTCAGTAGTCGCGGCGGACGAAGACCCACCACGCCAGCACCAGGATCACCAGTTCAAAGACCAGCGACCAGCCGATGATCGCTGCGGGTGAGATGTTCTCTTCCCGGTCCATCATCCGGGACTCGGCGGCCCGCCGCTGCTCACGACGACTCTGTCGTCGCTCTCGTGCGCCATCGCCATCATCGGCGCGGGCGTCTCCACCATCCCATCGCTCTTCCTCTTCTTCCATGAACCGGCCACTCAGGATGTCGTTCATCGTCACGCTGCGTCCCTGGTCGACCCATCGCTGCAGCAGTCCGATGGTCCGCTGCGTCTCGGGCAACGGCCATCGGATGACACTCAAGGCCGTGGCCCAGGGCTTCAGTTGATCGAGCGCGTCCCGGCGATTCTGCAGTTGTGTCTCGGTCGCCGCCACGGAAGCTTCCATGCGCAGGACCTGGGCCTGGTAGTACTCGCGACCCGATTCACTTCCACTGTCCTCCAGGACGGTGAGTTCCTGGCGGAAGCTGGCGAGCTGGGCCTGGTCGGATTCCAGGTGCTGCTCCGCGGTCGCCACCATGCCCTCGGCCTGGAATTGGAACGTATGCAGGACATCGTCAGCGGTTCGGACGCCGAAGGTCATGAACCAGAAGAGCAGCGTGAAGAGCAGGGCGACCAGCGTCGATCGGGTGGCGACGCCGACGAGCGTGTTGATGCAGAACAGGTAGCTGAAGAAAATGGTCACCAGCGGGACGGCCAGGAAGATCGACGGGTTCCATTCCCCGACGCGCCAGCCGACGACCAGGAAGGCGCCCAGGCAGAAGAGACCCACCTGCAGGATTACGAACAGCAGGCCGCCGACATACTTGGCAATGAACATCGTGGTGCGGCGGATGGGCTTGGACATCACCAGTTCGACGGAACCCTGCGACAGGAACTGCGGGTAGATCGAAGACGTGGAGATCAACGCCAGGACCGTGGCCACCCAGCCCAGCCACAGGCTGACGATGAAGGCCGAGAAGATGCCCATGTAGAGCGTGGTGGCCAGTGGCGTTCCGGCCTTGAAGTAATCATTCTCGATCTGGACGGCACCGAAGAACAGCGACAGGCCGTCTTCATTGAATCCGAATGATGCGTAGCCCACGATCACCAGGAGTGACAGGACCAGGACCGTCTTGAAGAGCTTCTGCGCCTTCAGCGAGCGGTAGGAGTCCATCAGGATGCCCATGACGGCGATCATGCGTCGCCCTCCGGGCGTCGGCCCATCACGGCACCCGGCGTGGCGGCGCCCGGGCCGGTTTCATCGATGGCCCGCATGAACAGGTCCTCGAGGGACTCGCGGACCGGCTTGACCGAGTGAATCGTCGAGTCCGCAGCCCGGAGTCGATCGATGATCGGTTGGACCGACTTCGGCGACGTTCCGGGCAGGCACAGTTTCACCAGGTTGTCCTCGAGCGATTGGACCGTGACCTCGCCGGGGAGTTCGGGGGCCGGGCCCGTCGCCGTGATCTCGTATCGCTGCGAATCGGCGGTCAGGTCGTCGATGGTGCCTTCCATCGAGACGCGGCCCTTGACCATGATGGCGACCCGGTCGCAGACCATCTCCAGTTCACTCAGCAGGTGACTGTTGATGAAGATCGTGCGGCCCTGGGCTCGGAGCCGAATCAGCAGGTCGCGGATTTCGCGGCGTCCGACCGGGTCCACGCCATCGGTGGGTTCGTCCAGCAGCAGTACCTTGGGGTCGTTCATCATCGCCTGGGCAATTCCGATGCGTTGCAGCATGCCCTTGGAGAATTCACCGACGCGGTGACGTCGCCACTCGCTCATGCCCACGAGTTCCAGCATCTCGCCGATTCGGATGCGGCGATCACGCTTGGGCACGCTGCACAGGGCGGCGAAGTAGTCGAGGACTTCCTCGGCTCGCAGGTACTTTGGAAAGCGATGGTGTTCAGGCAGGTAGCCCACCTGGCTGAGCGTGGGCTTGTGGCCGACCGGTCGCCCCAGCAGGGTGCCGCCCAGGCGGGTGGGCCGGATGACGGTCATCAGGATCTTGACCAGGGTGGACTTGCCAGCGCCATTCGGTCCCAGGAGACCGAAGATCTCCCCGTCATGAACCCGCATCGTCACACCTCGCAGGGCATGAACGCGGCGTTTGAAGGTCTTGTGCACGTCATCGACTGCGATGACCGGTGTGCCTGTCATGGCGGGATCCCCTGGGGGTGTGCCCGGGAGTCTACCCGCCAGAACACCTCTACGCTGCTGACCTTGACTATGCTTCTGGCCTATGCCAAAGGGCTTCCCCACGCTTGGAGACATGATTGCCTCCCTGGAGCAGGGCGGACAGCTTCTTCGAATCAGCGAGGAAGTGTCGCCGATGCTCGAGGTCGCGGCGATCGCGGACCTGCACAGCAAGTCCGCCGCGCCGGTCAGCAGTGTCGCGGCCGAGCGGTTTGATCCGTGTCATGCCGACCGTGGTGGACATGGTCTGCTGTTCGAGCAGGTCACGGGCAGCGACTTTCCCCTGGCGATCAATGTCTTCGGATCGTACGCCCGCATGGAAGCGGCGCTGGGCTGTGATCCCGAGCGGGGTTTCGAGCACATTGCCGATGTCCTGGAGACGCTCACCGCGCCGCGTCCGCCGGCCGGCATCAGGGATCTGCTTGGGCGACTCAAGTTGCTGCGGCCGTTGCTGCGTGCGGGTCCGAAGCTGAAGCGACGCGGGCCCTGCCAGGAGGTCGTCCGGTTGACCGCGGATGGCGAGGTTGATCTCACGCGGCTGCCCATCATCAAGTGCTGGCCGCTTGACGGCGACCCCTCGGCGGTCGGGTGGTCGGCGACACCGGAAGACGCCGGGACGGCCAACGGCCAGGGACGCTACATCACCTTCGCGGGGATTCACACCATCCATGCGCGGGATCGTGGCAAGGCCAAGCCGCCGACGCACAACATCGGCATGTACCGCGTGCAGTTGATTGATGAGACGCATGTCGCCATGCACTGGCATCTTCACCATGATGGGGCGGCCCACTGGCGGTCCTGGAAGGCCATCGGCGAACCCATGCCGATTGCCATCTGCTTCGGTGGCGAGTCCGTCCTGCCCTATGCGGCGACTTCGCCTCTGCCACCCGGGATCAGCGAACTCCTCATGGCGGGTTTCCTCAATGGTCGAGGCATTCCGATGGTCAAGGCCAGGACGGTTCCGCTGCGGGTTCCGGCGAATGCCGAGATCGTGATCGAGGGCCTGGTCCGCACCGATGCCGGCAACGTGGGCTGGGACCCGGACTCCGGGGAACCGCTGGGTCCCGGCGCCGTGATCGAAGGTCCCTTCGGCGATCACACGGGCTTCTACTCGATGCCGGATCGCTATCCCATCGTCGATGTCACGGCGATGACCCATCGCCGGGACGCCATCTACCCGACCACCATCGTCGGTGTTCCGCCACAGGAAGACTACTACCTGGGCAAGGCGACTGAACGGATCTTCCTTCCGCTGCTCAAGATCCTGGTACCCGACATCATTGACTACCACCTGCCGATGTTCGGCTGTTTCCACAACTGTGTCTTCGTCTCCATCCGCAAGGCCTACGCGCTTCAGGCCCGCCGTCTGATGCATGCGATCTGGGGAGCCGGCCAGATGGCCTGGACCAAGATGATCGTGGTGGTTGATGACGGCGTGAATGTGCACGACGAGTTGGCCGTGATGGAGGCGCTGGCGAAGAACTGCGACTTCCTCCGCGACATCGAAGTCGTCAACGGCCCTCTCGACATTCTCGACCACGCGGCACCACGGCTCGGTGCGGGTCACAAGATCGGTTTCGATGCGACAACCACGTGGACCGGGGAGGAAGTGGCGGGCGTGCCGATTGATCCGCCTCTGATGCCCCAGGTCGAGGTGATCCGGTCAACCCTCCGCCAGACCGCGGTCTCCCATGCCGTACCGGAGTGGGGCGGGGGACGGGTGGTCCATGTCGGTGTCGACAAGGCCAGCGATGGTCCCGGGTCCGGGGGCCGAGCCATCGAGTCGGTCCTGGCGGCATTGCCCGACTGGTCCGGTTGCGTCATGGCCGTTGACGGTGACGTTGACCTGTCCGATCACGACATGGTTCTGTTCCATCTCGTGGCCAACATGGATCCGGGTCGTGACCTGTATCGAGACGGGAATCGCCTGGGCATTGACGGCACCAGCAAGGTGGCGTCCGAGGATCGCCTTGGTCAGCCCGTTCGCAAGTGGCCTCCGGCCATGAGCATGGACGAGTCCGTGCTGGAATCGATCCGCACGCGAGCGAGTGTGTTCGGGCTTCCGGGTGATTCGAGCCGCCGATGAACGCCATGACCTGGTTGCGGTGTGGTGCCTGGCTCGTCCTGGCGTCGTGGTCCTTCGTGGCCTACGGGTTCGTTCGGACCCTGCTGCACGTGATCGACCCAGGGCCCGGTGAAATCGCGCTTGTCCTCGGACTGTCACTGTTCATGATGTTCCTGGTCGCGTGGTTCACCGTGCTGTGGATCCTGCCGGAGATCATCCGCGCCAGCCGGGCGCGGCAGCGGCGGGACCGTGGGGATTGCCCCTGGTGCGGTCGCTCGCTCCGGGATTCCGCCGAGGGCGTCTGCCCCGAGTGTGGCCCGCTCCACCTGCTTGCCGGTCCAGCGGCGGCCGTACTCGTTCGCCGGTGCGTCCTGGTCTTTCTCGGGGCCTGGCTTCTTGGTGCCGCAGCGGCAGAGTCGTGGGCACGGCTTGATGAGCGGTCATTTCGCCGGGAGGTGATGGCATCCACGCTGGTGGACGACAAGCGGCCCCGATGGTGGCCATCGTGGGGGAGTCTCCAGTGGGATCCAGGGACCGGTCAGGTCGAGGTCATCAGCCTGCGTTGAGAACTCAGGGATTGGACCAGTCCTGGTTGACCGAGGCGACTCGTCCAGGTTTCAGGAAGAAGTAGTACATCGTGCCCTCGGCATACTGGCCGCCGGCGAGAATCTCCGCGGCGGCACCCGTGCCCATGTACAGGTCGGCCCGGCCCGGGGCCCGGATGGCGCCACCCGTGTCCTGGTCCAGCATGAACTGGGTGAAGGGCTTTTCGCCACCGAAGGTATTGGTCCGAGTGTCGACCAGTACGACGCCACCACGCGGGTACACGGACTTGTCGGTGGCGACGGTGCGCTCTGGCGTCACGGGAAAGCCCAGCGAACCCGACGGCCAGGTTCCGCCGTCGTACTCACGGAAGAAGACATAACTGTCGTTGTCGAGGATCAGGTCGCCGACCACGTCGGGTTGCTGCCGGTAGAGTCGCCGCACGACCGTGAGATTCAGTGATGATGGATCGGCCAGTTCCGCTTCGACCAGGGATTCGCCCAGGCCCTTGTAGTCGCGGTCCGTCTTGCCGTCGTATCCGACGTACATCACGGAACCATCACTCATCTTGATCTTGGCCGAGCCGTTGACGTGCGCGATGTAGGCGGAGAGGGGGTCGTCCACCCAGACCAGTTCGGATCCGTCGAACGGGCGGCTGGCCTCGAGTTCGCGTCGCGTCGGCCAGGTCGCCAGGCCGCCATCGGGGAGGCGACGCCCCAGGGGCTGGCCGGTCCTGGGATTCGTCTCGAGGTCTGTCGGTCGCGTGTACAGGGGCGTGTGGCTTCGGTCACTCGGCGAATCGTGGCCCTCGAGAACCGGAGAGAAGTACCCGGTGAAGAGCACCGTGCCTTCGCCGTCGCAGCCGACGGATTGATAGACGTCGAACTTCCTGAGGAGTTCGGAACGGAAGGTCCGGGCATCGGGCGCGGTCTCCAGGAGTTCCCGCAGGGCGACGACCGAGGCCCTGGCCTGGGCATGATCGATGCCGCAACTGGGGTACCACTCGACCGTGGAGTTCTTGTCGAACCAGGTGATGCTCTCGTCCATGGCGTCCCGCAGGAACAGGTCCCGCTGCTGCCAGGCGGCCTCCAGGTCGGGGAGCTGGTCGGGGTCGGTGATCTTGACGAGCGCCTGTTCGCCTTCCGGCAGGGGCCGGGAATAGTCGGTTCGGGCGATGTTGGCCCCGGTGGGTGAGTCCACCTTCTCCGGCGAGCAGGCGGCCAGGCTGGCGAGCAGAATGGCTCCGGTCAAGCGTGCGAGATATCGCATTCGTGCAGTCCCTTCCTTGAGTCGTCGCGGCCAACCCCCTCCAGTGGGGCGGCGAATGCTGGTCTATCGGCCCCGGGGGGCTCCTGTTTGCAGAGTTCGGCGGCTTCCACAGGCCGAACGCGGTAGACTGTAACCGGACCAGCTCCCGGAGGAACCGGACATGCCACTTTCCACATCCCTTCCCCTGATGCCCGGATTGATCGGCGGGATCGGTACGCCCGAGATCATCGTCATCCTGGTCATCGGCCTGCTCATCTTCGGCCGGCGGTTGCCCGAGGTCGGACGCAGCGTCGGTCGGAGCATCGTGGAGTTCAAGAAGGGCGTGAAGGGCATCGACGACGATATCGATAAGGAAGCCAAGGCCGAGACGGCTCCCAAGCTCACCGACCAGTCGGTGGCCAGGGGTGCGGGCATGGATGATGTCCGGAAGGTTGCCGATTCGATTCAGGAAGACGACCGGCCGGCCTCGGACTGATCGATCCCGGGATTCCAGATATACTTTGACGTTCCGCCGGGCGATTAGCTCAGTTGGCTAGAGCGCACGGATCACACCCGTGAGGTCACAGGTTCGAGTCCTGTATCGCCCACTTTTTCCCTTCTTGCGTGTCCGGCTCACGCACCGACCGGTGATGCCACGTTGCCGCCGCAGATGACGATTGCAACGCGTTTTCCCGTCCACCGGTCGCCCGCCTGGTTCCAGGCCGCAACGGCGACGCCGGCCGCGCCCTCGATCTGCATGTCGTGATGCGCATGGATCATCTCCATGGCTTCAGCGATGTCCGGTTCATCCACCACGATCCAGTCATCAACCAGTTCGCGACACCAGTCAAACGTGATCGCGCCCGGTTCGACGCCGCCAGCCGTGCCATCACTCAGCGTCGGTCCCGAGACGACGTCGATGATCTCACCGGCTCGAAGGCACTCCAGCATGGCCGGTGACTGTCGAGGCAGGCATCCGATGATCTCGATGCCCGGGTGATGCGCCTTGAGGATCGCGCCCGTCCCGGCGATGAGCCCGCCACCACCCACCGCGATGAGGACGGCGTCGAGCGTGTCGGCTTGGCGGAGTAGTTCGGCCCCGACGGTGCCCTGGCCGGCGACGACCAGTGGATCGTTGTAGGGCGAGACATAGCAGCGTCCCGATTGCTCGGCGACGCGCCGGGCTTCCGTTTCCGCTTCCATGCAATCATCACCGTGAATCTGAACCTGGACGCCCTTCGCCTCGAGCTTCGCTCGCTTCGCAGGTGTGATCGAACGTGGCGCGAAGATCATGATGTCATCAATGCTCGCCTGCGCTCCCGCCCAGGCCATGGCCAACGCGTGATTGCCGGTCGAGGCCGCGATGACGCCGCGGGCGGCCGTCTCGGGATCAAGGTGAAGCAGCCGATTCAGCGCCCCCCGGGCCTTGAATGACCCGGAGTGCTGCCGGTTCTCGAGCTTCAGGCTCACGCCGTCGCCCAGGTGGGGCGAGGGGACCAGTGGCGTTTCCACCACGCGATCGCGGAGCCGTTCGTCCGCTGCTTCGACCTGTCTGCTCAGGGCCATGTCGTGCTGTTGCTGTTGCTGGAGGACTGGACGGAGGCGTGCACGTGATGCACCTTCCACTGGTTGTCCTGGCGACGCATGACCACGGTCCACCAGCCCGTCTGGTCCTCGGCGTGGTCCGTGTGGAACGTGGCGACGGCGACATTGCCATGCTGCTGGATGTGAACATCGCGGTGCCGACGGGGCAGCGGTGGCCAGGTTGATGATGTTTCAAATCCCGGCTTGAAGGCGGCCGCGACATCCGTCCCGGAATCGAGCCGACTCGTCGCACCGGGCGAGGAGACGAAACCTGTTGCCCCCGGCGCAAAGACCCGGGCAAACCGATCCCAGTCCAGGTCGTTGGCGGACGCGATCATCTCGTTCAGTTGGGCATCGATCTCCTGCTTCGATGGCGTCGGCCGCTTCGGGGGAACCGGGTTCCGGCGTCGAGTGGCCGAGGGCGTCCCCGCTCGAGGCGGACCCGTCGTCACGACCACGAGCGTACCGTCGGCCAGTTGGGCGACGCCTGGGTCGGCGCCGGGAACCGAGAGTGATTCGCCGACCTGCCACTTGCCACTGGACTGCAGGTCCGCCGTCCAGATCCCGGCATCGCGGGCGGCGACGCTGAGTTGCCGAACCTGGGCAGTGCCATAGAAGCGAAGCGTGTCGTCGGTCGGCGCCAGGCAGCCCAGCCACCGGTGTCCCATCTGCAGCGTGGGGAGGTCACGCTGGCGGCGAAACTCGAGTCCGTCTTCCGAGGTGGCGGCGTACGCTCCGGAATGGCCTCGCATCGGAACGATCATGTGCCAGCGGCCACCAGTGAATCCCACGGCGCAGTCGATCGTCGGTTCGCCGTCGACTTCGAAGCGCATGCCTCGCTCCCATCGCCAGCTCACGCCGTCCCTGGAGATGGCGGAACTGATCCGTGGAATCGATTCGTCGAACCGTCGCCCCGTCATGAACGTGAAGTACATCCTCAGGTGACCATCCGGCAGGCGGACGATCGTGGGGTCGAAGGGAAAACGCGTGCCGACGGGAAGTCCCTGGACCTGTATGGGGGAGGGGCCATCCCAGGTGCGTCCTCCGTCATCCGAGAAGTGGACCGCGATGTGATCGAACTCCTCCGGGATGTCATCCGGGAACCACTGGTGTGCCGCGAGGAGGCGGTCGCCGCCCAGCGAGACGATGGTTGGCACTCCGGCCCCGGTGAAGGTGGCCACGTGATTGACCTCGCCCTCGGGCGTGACGCGGTGGACCAGCACGTCATGATCACGGGGGTGTGATCCACCGGCGGGCGGCCGCGGCGGGTCCGGGACCGGCTGAAGGGTGATGACCATGCTCAAGCCAGCGACGATCAGGTTCATGAGATACTCCTCCTGGAAACCCGCCAAGGCGAGGTCCCTGGCTGTCGGTAAAATACACGCATGGCCAGTCACCCCAATCTGACGATCCTCGATCATCCCCTGATCCGGGACAAGATGGCGAGATTACGAGACGAAGAGACCTCGCCGGAGGATTTTCGGCGGCTGATCGCCCAGGTGGCGGGGTTGATGACCTTCCAGGCCAGCCGGGACCTGCCGGTCGTGGAGACCACGGTCCGGACGCCGTTGGAGGAGACCGAGGAGGTCCGGCTCTCGGCCCCGGTCACGCTGGTGCCGATCCTGCGGGCCGGCCTGGGCATGGTGGAGGGCATCATTGCCCTGATGCCGGAGGCCAACGTGGGTCACGTCGGGTTGTATCGCGACGAGTCGACGTTGAAGCCGGTGACCTATTACTGCAAGCTTCCGCCGTTCGTCGCGGACGGTCCCGTGTTCCTGGTCGATCCGATGCTGGCAACCGGTGGTTCCGCCATTGCGGCGACGGAAGTCCTGCGGCAGCATGGGTGCGAAGACATTCGCCTGATCTGCCTGGTTGCCGCGCCCGAGGGCGTTCTTGCGATGGGCGAAGCGTGTCCGGATGTTCGCATCTTCGTTGCGGCGTTGGATCGCCAGTTGAACGAGTCGGGCTACATCCTGCCGGGGCTGGGTGATGCGGGTGACCGGATCTTCGGCACCCGTTAGCGAGACGTGTCTGTTCCTGGATTGTGCTGCTCAGCACCCTTCGTCTGGTGATGTTGCTCGTGATGACGCTGGAGCAGGTCGGCCCCAAAGTTGCGATCGGGGTCATGCCACACCACGTGAACATGGTTCGGATCACCGCCGACGCAGTCGTATTCCAGGATGAACGTCGGCCCATGCAGCCGGAAGTAATGTGGCTTGTCCACCTCCGTACTGCCCATCCAGGCGAAATGGATGTTGCCCGGGCCAGCCGCCTGGACACGTTCCATCTCCGCACTGGCCATGGGGCCATGCAGGATGTCGACGTACTCACGGAAGATCGCCATGGCCAGTTCCTGCTGGGCAGGTGAGGCCTCGGACAGCGGCAGGCCCTTCGGACTGGCGAGGCGATGGGGCTGCCCCGGCCGCGTGTGGACGTCGCCCGGTGGCCGATTGGCAATGATTGCCCTGGCTCGTTGCTCATCGTCCAGGGCACGAAGCAGTGCAAATCCCGCCTCTGATTCTTCGCCCAGCACCTTCATGCCCTGGTGGGGGCCAGACGGAATCTCGAACGGCGCGACACCGATGAACAGCGGGGTTACGGCGGTGTCGCCATCAACGTGCGTGAAGTTCAATGACAGGTGATGCCCTTCGTAATGCCAGGACCAGGGGCCTGAACCGGGCGTGCCGAATACCGCGAATTCGTACTGGTCGGGATCTCGGCTGGGATCCTCGCGGCCGTTCCTGCGGGACGCGTCTCGAAGGGCGACCTCCATGGCATAGATGCCCTGCAGGTCGAGCATGCCCTGCTCGGACAGAACCGTCGACAGGACATCGTGTACGCCTTCCTTCTGTGCCGGTGTCATGTCACGCAACGGAAGTCCACTGCGATCACCGGGGAGGTACATCCAGTGAATTCGTTCTCGGCTTTCGAAGGGAAACACCAGTTCCGTCCGTTGGGTCGGTGACAGGGATTCCACCAGGGCCCTGGCCGCGGTGTCGGTCGTCTTCCCGGGAAAGACGAGAAATGAACCCAGCAGCAGTGTGAGCAGGGAAGTGATCATGTCAGCAGGCTACCGTCTGGACCTGAAAGCTGGTTTGCAAGGGCCATTTTCGACATCGACAGGTGGCGATTGGTCGTTCTGAGGATATTCTCACTGTTGGCAGGGATGGCCCTTCCCGAAAACCGTACAACGCGGCGTCCTGGCGGGCCTGGGTTCCCGGGTTGACGCTCGGATCTAGATCAAGGGAGATCTTCAACATGCACTTGATGACAGCGTTGACCGGTGCCGCGGTCATGGCCATGGCTGGTGTCACCATGGGTGACAGCCTGACCCGACTGGGCTGCGATTCGGATATCACGACTGACGGCCAGGTCGACGTCAATGATGTACTGGATATCGTCGGCGCGTGGGGCACCGATGCCCATGACACTGATGGTGACGGGGTCTGTGGCGTGAATGAACTCCTCCAGGTTCTGCAGGAGTTCGGTCAGTCGTGTCAGCCGTTCTTCGGCAACATGACGGTGCTGTTGGACTACGACCAGGGCATCGCGCTGGTGGCCGGAACCGGCCTGGCCAATCATCCGATGGGACCGTTTGACGGTTCGACCGGCTGCTTCAATCCCAATACCCCGACCGCCCAGGGGGACGTCTGGCAGATTCCATTGAATCCCGTTCGGACGAACAACCCCGGGACGGTGCTGTTCGACACGCTCGGTCCCGTCGGCGTTTCGCTCAATGGTGTCGCGATCTACAACCCATATGACGGCGGTGGCGTTGATGCGCCCAGCACGATCTGCATGGATGACTTCAACGGCCATCCCTCTCCGGACGGGCGATATCACTATCACCAGGCGTCACCCTGGGCCTATCCGGCCGACAGCGGTGGCCACTCGGTCCTGATGGGCTACCTCTTTGACGGCATTCCGATCTACGGGCCATACGAGTCGCCCGGCGTGTTCGCCAAGGACGTCTCCGGTGAGATGGCGCTGGATGACTGCAATGGTCACGAGGACCCGATCCGCGGGTACCACTATCACGCCATTTCATTCGACCTGGACCAGGGCGGATTCCCTTGGATTGCCGGTTGCTTCGCGGCCGTGCCGGATACCAGTAACTTCGCCGGTGGTGGCGGTGGCCCTCCCGGTGGATGCAATGGATGTGCCCAGAACATGATCCCGCCACCAGTGTGCAATTGTGTTGAGATGATCGAACCGTCGTGTTGCATGAACTGGACGCCTGCCTGCCAGGACCTCGCGAACCAATTCTGCAACGGCGGCCCTCCCTGATCACGCCTGCCTTCGGCCCGGGTGCCGTCGAACATGATTTTCCAGGATCTGGCATCCCGGTTCAAAGCGGGTGTACCCTGTGGCCTGGAGGATTTCGTCATGTCCAAGATCATGCTTCTGCTGTCGTTGGTGCTCCTGGGTGCAGGCTGCACGTCCACGGGTCGTGTCTCGGCAACCGGTGAATCCAGTTCGATGGCGGTGCTGAGTGGTCAGCCCGGCGACGTCGTGGTGCTGATCTTCGGCAGCCCCGATTGCCCGATCTCCAATGCCCTGGCACCCGAGTACGAGCGGCTCTATGAACACACGGCGGATCGCGGTGGCCGCTTCTGCCTCGTGCACGCCCGGCCGGACGTGACGGCTGATGTGGCGAAGCAGCATGCCAAGGCGTACAAGTTGAGCATGCCCATCATCCTGGACCCTGACCACGATCTCGTCGATGCCCTGGATGCCACCGTGACACCCGAGGCCGTCGTGCTGGTCTTCGACGAGAACGGAAAATGGAAGAAGCGGTACCAGGGCCAGATCAACGATCTGTACGCCTCTCTGGGCAATCGACGCAATCATGCCACCCAGTTCTGGCTGCGTGATGCCATCGATGTGTCCTTTGACGGTGGTGAAGTGGAACTGGCGTATCGCAAGCCCATCGGCTGCTACATCGAGCGGCGTCGTTGATCGTCCTGGTCGTGTTCCTGGCGGTTGGTACGCCCGAGGAAGCGGCGGGGCCGACGTGGCATGGTGAGATCGCGGCCATCGTGGCCACCCACTGCGGGTCGTGTCATCGTGATGATGGTCCGGCACCGTTCACCCTGCAGCGATATGAAGACGTGGCGGGGCGAGCGAACTTCATCGAGGCCGTAGTTCGTGAACGGCTCATGCCGCCCTGGCTGCCCGGTAGCGCCGGTCTTCCCATTCGTGATCATCGTGGTCTGCCCGAGGACGACATCAAGGCCATCACCGATTGGGTGCGTGCCGGAAAACCGATTGGAACAGCCGGCGCTGAACCGGCGACCGTGAAGGCGACCGCCGGTGCAGCACCGGACCTGAGACTGGCCATGCCTGAGCCGTGGATCATGCCGGCCGAGGGTGGCGAGAACTGGGGGCGGCGACAACGCGATAAGCGGACATTCGTTCTGCCCATGAACAACGCGGAGGCGCTGAAGGTGACGGCGCTGGCCTATGCGAGCGAGGCGCCCCAGGCCGTTCATGCCGTGACCTTCCTGGCGGATGCGACGGGAACGGCACGGTACACGGATGATCGCGAGGTGGGCCCGGGGCACTACATGACCGGTGATGTCCGCGACCGGCCCACCGGCGTCATGGGTGGGGTCGGGGTGGGCATGCGATCACTGGCACTGCCCCCGGGATTTCACTGGGAGGTTGAACCATGGTCAGAGGCCGTCATGGAGGTTCACTATCGGCCGACCGGTCGCGAGCAGCACCTCCGGGAATCTCTCGATCTCTGGTTCACGGACGATCCAGCCAGTCGTCCGGTCCGCACGATGGTGAGCATGGTTCGCCAGGTGTCCGTGGATGCGGAGGAGACGCAACGTGTGCACGATACGTACACGTTGCCGGTGGACGTCGACATCATCGGCTTCACACCGAGGGCGACGGGCGTGATCACGTCGATGAACCTGAACGCCACCTGGCCCGATGGTGCATCACGCGTGCTGCTGGACATCCCGGACTATGACCCACATTGGCGTCAGGCGTACCTGCTGGAGGCGCCTGTTCGGCTGCCGGCGGGCACCCGGATTGGTGGTTCGTGGGTGCTGGAGAACACCCTGGACAACGCTCGGAACCCCTTTGTGCCCCTGGAACGCTACGTGACCGGCCGGCGGACCGGTGCCGTGGCCATCCTGCTTCATGGTGCGGCGGCCGATGCGGCCGAGGACGCTCAACTGCGTCGCTGGCATTCGGATCTCATGATGGCTCGGCAACGACCGCGGTAGGCGCATCTCCGCTTGCTGATGATCGTTGCCTTGCGATATGCTCGCGCTACCCCGCGACGGGTGGGGTGGTGATCGGATATCCAATTCATGCAAGGAAATGAACTATGGCACGTGGAATCCTCGTTTCGAGCCTGGTGATCCTGGCCCTCCTGGTGACGGGTACGCTGGGTACCGGTTGCGCCGTGACGCCGGATACACCGGAAGCACGTGGTGCCCTGGTGGCCGATGCAGAGGCTGCCGTGTCGAACTTCCGTGAGAGCGACAGTCGCACCGTCTCGTTCTTCGACAACGCCTACGCCTACGCGGTCTTCCCGAAGATCACGAAGGGTGGAGCCGGTATCGCCGGGGCCTATGGTCGAGGGATCGTCTACCAGGGTGGGAAGATGGTTGGCTACGCCGACGTGACCCAGGGGTCCATCGGGGCCCAACTGGGCGGCATGTCCTGGTCGGAGATCGTGTTCTTCGAGAACCGCTGGGCGTTCGACCGGTTTGCCAGCAACGAGTTCGCCGCTTCAGCTGACGCTTCGTTCGCCGGGCCCAAGCAGGGTGGCACGAATGCGCTGAACTACGCCAGCGGCGTGATGATCTTCACGATGGACACGCGGGGCCTGGCCGTAACGGCAGCTGTCGGTGCCCAGCAGTTCGAGTACGAGCCCGGGAACTAAGGGGGTTGGGGTGTCGGATCATGCAGGGATGGAATCTTCGCCACGGGTACTCGGGATCATCGAGTCGGCGATCTACGTTGATGACATGGAACGGTCGATGTCGTTCTACCGGGAGACACTGGGCCTGAAGCCATCCGATGCGGAGATTGGACGGCGGCTCAATGCCATGGACGTCGGTCCGGGGCAGGTGCTCTTGATCTGTCAGCGAGGCGGCGCCGTCAAGCCGATCGAGTTTCGTGGTGGTCGTGTTCCCCCGCACGATGGCCGTGGTCCGCTTCACCTGGCGTTCGGGGTTTCCGAGGAGAGTCGGGAGACCTGGCGGCGTCGGTTGGCCGAGCGGGAGGTGGCGATCACCGGCGAGGTGGACTGGCCGACGGGTGGTTGGAGCCTGTACTTCGATGACCCGGATGGCCATGTCGTCGAACTGAAGAGTTCGGACTGGCACGGCCGCCCGCTCTAGGGGCATGGCTCACTGGTTTGTGTAGATCGAGGAGATCATCCGTGTCCACGATGGTGTCGTGGACGCCGATGACGTCCGGCTCCTGCCGCCTGTTTGACCTGGACAGGTCGTGACGGACTTCAGAGATTGACGATCACGACGACGATAATGGCCGTCATGGCTACTACGGCGCGGCGCGCCCAACGCTCGAATCGCATTCTCATTTCCCTTCCGGGCTGCTGCACTTCCGGAGCAGCAACCCCTTCCTCACTACTCTTCAACATAGCCCGGAATCGGGCCGGGCCAAGCGGAGTCAGGATATCGGGTCACCAGACCGCCTGAAGTTCTCCACATCTGGTCAACGGCCGAGGCCGGTTGGCCGGCCATGGCGGCCCCTGCGAGGCCGTGAAGGCGGTTCCAGCCAGCTAGGATGGGGTCATGAGCATGATGACGACCGTATTGACCACGCTCGCCGTGTCGCTGGTTTTCGCTGGTCCACCGCGTCCCCAGGACTTCCAGGATCGCCCGGTGAGCCGGATTGCCTTCGGCTCCTGCGCCAACCATGAGTCGCCACAGCCGATCTGGGAGGCCGTCAACCGTTGGCATCCGGACGTGTTCGTGTTTCTCGGGGACAACGTCTATGGAGATACCGAGGACATGGTGGTCCTGGCCGACAAGTACGCGATGCTGGGCGCCAAGCCCGGGTACGAGGAACTGAAGGCCAACTCGGCCATCGCCGCGACCTGGGATGACCATGACTACGGCGCCAATGATGCGGGCCTGGAATATTCGAAGAAGGAAGCGTCCAAGGATGTCTTCATGACGTTCTTCGAAGAGCCCGAGGACTCGTCCCGGCGAACCCATCCCGGGATCTACCACTCGTACCTGCTGGGCCCGCCCGGTCAGCGTGTGCAGTTGATCCTTCTTGATGTCCGGACGTTTCGAACCCCGCTGCAGAAGCGTGAGATCACTCCAGCGATGGAGGAGGGCTTCATCGGCCCCTATGACACGCGCGATGATGCGGAATCAACCATGCTCGGCGAGGCGCAATGGAAGTGGTTGGAGCAGCAGCTGCAGGAGCCTGCGGACCTGCGCGTGTTCGGGATGAGTACCCAGTTCCTTCCGGTGTTCAATGGCTGGGAGGCCTGGGCCAACATGCCTCATGAACGCCAGCGCCTGATTGACCTCATTCGTCGCACGAGGGCCGAGGGTGTCGTCTTCATCAGTGGTGACACCCACTGGGCGGAGGTGTCACGCGCCGAGGAGCCCGGTCTCTACCCCCTGTATGACCTGACCTCCAGCGGACTCACGGAGGTCTGGACGGGTGTGGCACCCAATCGCAATCGGATCGGCCGCCCATACCTGGGTGCGAACTTCGGCACCATCGAGATCGACTGGGAAGCGAAGCCGGGTCCAGTCGTGATCCTCGGGATCAGCGATGTACATGGCCGGGAGGTCATCCGACGTCGTGTGCCGTTGTCCGACCTGGATTTCGCCCTGGAGCCCGATACGGCTCGTCCACCCACGGCCGAGTGGTCCAGCAGTCGAGGGGCGATGCTCCTGTCGATCGAGGGCGATCGAGTGACCGGTACCTTCGGAGGACCGGCCGGCACGATCACGGGTGTTCTGAAGGGCGACACCATTACGGGCACCTGGTCATCGAGGCAGGCGAACGGGCCATTCAAACTGACCTTCTCACGAACGGGGTCCTGGCTTCATGGGCGGTATGGCATGACGGACCAGGACGGTCCGGATCCGATGCCCTGGTCATGGACGGCGCATCTTCGTTCGGGCCGGGACTGATCACGGCGCAAGAGAAAAGGCGTGGGAGATTTTCCCACGCCCTTCCTGGTGATCCGTGTGAATACGGTGATCAGAACAGGTAGCTCCACGCGTAGTTGTAGTAGAGCACGTCGTAGCTCCAGTTGTACGTGCTCCAATAGGAGTACGTGTTCGTGTAGGACGACGCCATTCCGTTCAACAGGCTGCTGAAGTAGCCAGGATAGGTGGCGTCGTAGACGGCCGAACCGTAGCTGCCCGGGTTCAAGCCATCGTATGTCTCGACGAAATCATCCTGGAACAGGCTGTAGCTGTAGTCGTAGTAGTGATCGACGTAGTAGTTCGCCGAGTAGGGCAGGTAGGGATTCGAGATTGCGGGACTCGTGTAGTAGTTCCAGCCGGTGGCATTGGCCGAGCTCGGCTGAACCATCATGGCGGCCAGGGCGATCACGCACAGGCAGCCAAGCGATCCGAAGCGGGCTCGGGCCAGCGTTGAATTGATTGCGTTGTTCATTCTCATGCTCCTCAATGGCGGCAGCATCATGCTGCGGGCCGGTTCTGTCATCTTCCGGTGGGGATTGTCGTCGGGCTCACTGGTTCCAGTAGATCTGTTGCCAGTAATAGGAGTCGAAGGGGGTCGACCAGGGCCAGTAGCCATGGTTGGACGACACCACGCCCGGTGGGTTGCCGCCGTTGTCTACGCTCGGTTGGAGCGGAACATATGCGCCGTAGTAGCTCAGGCCATAGAGCGCGTAGTTGTAGTAGTTGGTCCAGCCGTAGTCGTAGTAGGGGTATGACGGGGCGTAGCTGGTATTCCACTGCAAGTAGTAGTTGTTGGAATAGCCCAGGGTCGGGTGCTGGGTATAGGCCCACTGGTCGTACGAGTTGTCCGTGTACGTCCACATGGAACTGGACGCCTCGGCCTGGTTGCTGCCGACGGCGGCGGTCACCGCGATGGCAGCCAGGCAGGACAGGGCACGGGTCAGTGACCGGTGACGCCAAGGGGAACCGGGCCGTCCGGCTGATTCTTTGATCTTCATCATGTCTGTATTCTCCAGGAGCATGCTTCCCGGTGTCATCCCGATTGACATGCCGTAGTCTCACTTGCCGGCTCCGATGGTCTACCACTTGTGGTGGTCTGTCAACGGCAAGACTCCCGGCAACGGAAAAATGGAGTCGCGGGGTTCAGAAGGGTCCCATGCCGGGCCGGGTTGATTGGCCAAACGAGCCTCGCCGGGGCTGGCGCCGGCCTGGGCCGGGGGGACCGATCCGGTGAGTCCCCGGGAGAACACGGCCGATCCCCGGGCGAGTATCCTCCGCGGTCCATGGAGTTCATCCCCCACGAGATCGATCGGGACGTCTTCGTCCTGGTGGCGGACGGCGGCATCAACCGGGAGAACGCCCAGCAGTTCACCGATGATGTCGAGGCGATGGTTCGAAATGGGTTCTCGAAGCTCATCATCGACTGCTCGAAACTGGAGTACATCTCCAGTACGGGGCTGGGGACGTTGCTCGTTCTCAAGAAGAGGATGAAGTCGGCCGGTGGGGACGTGAAACTCTGCAATGTCAAGGGGCTCGTTGTGCAGGCGCTCCAGGTCATCAGGCTTGATCGCCTGTTCGGCATCTACCCCGATCTCGGGCAGGCTCGGCTGGCATTTCGGCCGGATGACTCCAGCAGCTCAACTCCGAGCGAGGACTGAATACGATGCATGCGGACTTTGATCTCACCGGCCGAGTCGCACTGGTCACCGGCAGCACGACCGGCCTGGGTCGAGCCATGGCCTTTGCCCTGGCCGCTCATGGGGCCAGGGTCGTCCTGAACTATGCCAACAATGTCGAGCGGGCGACGGCCTGTTTCGATGAATTCAAGGCGGCCGGGTACGAAGGCATCCTCTCGCGGGGGTCGGTCATCGACGAGGCCGAGGTCGATCGGATCTGCAGCGAAGCCGAAGCGGCCCTCGGGGGCATCGACATCTTCGTCGTGAATGCCACCCCGGAGCAGCCCCAGCGACCGATCGAGGAATACGACTGGGACTTCCACCAGCAGATGCTCGACTTCTTCGTCAAGAGCCCGTTCCTGCTGACTCGTCGGACGCTGCCGCACATGCGGTCGCAGCAGTGGGGTCGGATCATCAACATCGGTTCGGAGGTCTTTCTCCGGGGAACGCCCAACTTCAGCCCCTACGTGGCGGCCAAGGGCGCGCAGAACGGATGGACGCGGAGCATGGCGACCGAACTGGCCCCCCAGGGGATCACGGTCAACATGATCTCGCCGGGGTGGATCCCGGTGGAACGGCATTCCGGGGCGCAGCCCGACCAGTTGGAAAACTACCGATCGACCGTACCGCTGGGCCGCATGGGTGTTCCGACGGATCTTTCCGGCGCCGTGGTCTTCCTGGCCAGCGAGGCCTCCAGCTTCCTGACCGGGCAGAACCTGCACGTGAACGGCGGCACGACGACGCACTGATCTTCGGGCGTCACTCAGGCCAGCCAGACATACAGCCCGGCCGTGATCACGATCACGAGCACGCCGCAGACCCACACGTCCATCGGGGTCCGCGTGTCCAGTTCGCTGCGTGGCATCGCCCGTCGTTTCGGCAGTGGCGCCGCCAGTCGAATGATCCACATGATGGCCGCGACCGAGAGGAACACGATCAGGCCGTGATGCAGGAAGGACCACTCGTTGAAGGCGGACATCGCCGGGACCAGGACATCACCTTCCCGGCAGATCCCGTAGATCACCGGTCCGATGATCAGTCCACAGACCGCGGAGAGCGGAGGCATCTTCGGGTCGATCATCCCGACGACGAAGACCGCCAGGATCGGCGCGGAGACGTAGAGATTGACTTCCTGGATGTACTGGAAGATGCCACCGAACTGTGAAATCACCGGGGCCCACAGGCAGCCGAAGATGACCAGGAAGACCGTGGCGATCCGGCCGACGCGAAGTTCGCCTCGCGATGAGATCCCCGGCTGGAACCACCGCTTATGAACATCGATGGTGTAGATCGTCGAGGCGGCATTGAGCCCGGAGTTGAATGTACTCATGACGGCCCCGGCCAGTGCGGCGAGCAGGATGCCGCGAAGCCACCATGGCAGGATCTCGGCGATCATGAACGGGTAGGCCTTGTCGCCCATCTCCGGTTTGTCATCGGCATACATCTGCCAGGCGATGATGCCCGGGATCACGACGATCAACGGCAGGTAGAGTTTCAGTGCCGCGGCGAGGATGACACCACGCTGTCCCTCGGCAACGCTCTTGGCGGCCAGGGCCCGCTGCGTGATGAACTGGTTGAGCCCCCAGTAGAAGATGATCGGGATCCAGATGCCCGCCAGGAGCGCGGTCCAGGGCAGCGCCTCATGATCACGGTCCTTGATCAGGTGCAGTTTCTCATGGCTGTGTTCCGTGAAGGCGGACCAGCCTTCGAAGAAGGACCCCTCTCCCAGTTCAGTGACGGCGAACCAGAGCACCAGCGTGCCGCCGACCAGGAGCGTGATGCCCTGGATGAAGTCGGTCCAGATGACGGCCGGCAGTCCACCCCAGGCGGTATAGGCGCCAGCGATGATCCCGATGAGCCAGATACCCGCGACGGTGGCCCACCATGATGCCTGGTCCATGAGTGCAATGGTCTCACCATTGGCCTCCCGTGCGAGGACTTCGCTCGCGGGCATCAGCCCGAACCAGTCGGCAAAGGAAGTCGACAGATCGAAGAGGGCGTCGATCGCCACCGCGCCGCCATACAGCGTCATGGCGAAGAGGCCGATGACATAGATGATCAACATGTAGGTGGCCATGATCGACCGGGTCGCCGGGTTGTAGCGGAACTCCAGGTACTGCGGAATGGTGTAGATGCCGGCCGAGAGGAACCGTGGCAGCATGAACCAGCCCACGAGAACCAGTGCGATCGCGGCGATCCACTCCCAGGCGGCCACGGCCAGTCCCTGTTCGCCGAAGGCGGCACCCGTCATGCCGACGAAGTGCTCGGAGGAGATGTTCGATGCGATCAGCGAGATGCCGATCAGGGGCCACGTGAGCTTCCGTCCCGCGAGGAAGTAGTCCTCCGACGTCCTGTTGTTACGCGAGGCCCAGAGGCTGACGACGACGACGAAGGCGAGGAAACCGAAGAAGACGACGGCGTCCCAGACACTCAGCGGCATGGCGGCGAGAAGTGGAGTCATGATGTCCGGCATGGTCTACGGCAGAGCCCATTCCTGCAACCTCGACGGGTGAATGAAAAACGCCGCACGGGGTGCGGCGATGGGGGGATGGGGTGATTGGCTGCCGGGGCAACCCGGTGGACTTGCTAGAAGCTGTAGTACGTCGGCTCGTAGTAGTAGTTGTCGTACATGTAGTCGTTGTAGCTGTAGTCGTAGTAGTCATACGTGCTGGAGGTGCCGTAGTCGTAGCTGTAGTCGTCATAGCCCCAGTCAAAGAGATCGTAGAGATCGTCGTAGTCCCAGGTGAAGGCGCTGGCCAGTGTGGCGTAACTGCTGTAGAGGTCAGTCGTCGCGGCCGGTGCCACGTAGGACGCGGCATAGCCAGCGTACGGATTGGCATAGGTGGCATAGGGGTTGGCGTAGGCGGCATACGGATTGGTGTAGGCCGTTGCGGCAGCACCCCAGTTGGTGCCGGTTGCGGTGGTATAGCCGTAGTTGTTCCAGTAACTGCCGGCCTGGACGGATGACGTTGCGGCCAGGAGAAGCAGGGCAACGCTGAACCCGAGTGTTCGGAGCAGCGGTCGATCGGCATTCGGCGCGCAGGATGACGTGGTCTTCATGATGGTCTGTCCCTTCTTGTGCGTGTTTCTGAAGCGTCGTGTATCCCGGCCCCCCGGCCGGGACAAGCGGCGGTTCATCCCCGTGATCCGGTCGCTGGTCAAGAGAGTCTCGACGGCGGGATGTCGGCGCGGGAAAGCACCCTTCACCCTGAAACCCGCCTGTGGGCGTTGGAGACACCGGTTGTGCCGGCAGGAATCACCAGGGCCCGGTCCGGGGGTGCATCATGCCGGGGGCTCAGCACGTAGACTCAGGGCAAGTGGAACGAGCAGTTCCAGAGGAGGTCGTCCATGCTGTTGTTGATGTCCCGGGTTCTTGGCGTTCTGCTGCTGTGTTCCACGCTGACGGCACGGGCCCAGGATGCACCGCCCTGGGAGGCCATGGACTATGGCCCCTTCCTCTCCGCGGCCATCGAGGTGGAACCGGGCAATATTGCGTACAAGGGCATTGCCGTGACCGTTGGCGATACCCCCGAGGGCGAGGCCACGATGCTCTTTGATACGGATGTTCTCCGATGGGCCGCTGGTTGGCGAGGTGGTGGCGTGGACTTGCGTGGCATCGTCTATGACGGTCCCCATGGCATTCACCCGGGCATCGACGGAGAACCCGACTGGTCCACGAACACGGGGCCCGGGGTATCCGTGGATGGTGACTTCGCCGACCTTCGAGCCTGGCCCTATGGTCCGATCGATGGCCAGCGAATGCGATGGGAGGGAATCCACGTCAAGGATGACGATCTCGCGCTGCGATACCGGGTTGGCCAGACCGAGATTCGCGAGCAACCGGGACTGGTCGTCAAGGATGGCCTGTCCGTCTATACCCGCGGCATCGAGTACGAAGGGACTGATGCGGAACTGATGCTTGGCCTGCTCAAGGCTCCGCGGGAGTCCCTGCAGTGGCTCGATGTCGCGCCGGACCCCTCGGCCGCAGCAGGGGCACCGGATCACTTCGCCGTGGTGGTCCGCTCGGGCCAGGAACTCCGCCAGGCCATCGGGATCGTGGAGGCCACATCAGGAGAGGCCAGGGTGGTCCAGCAGGGACCGGACATCAGGCTCGTCTTGAATCCAGGGAAGCACGCGGGGCCGGCTCGAGTCCTGGTCGCCGTGGCATCGATCGAAGATGAGGAGGAACTCGAGACCTTCACGGGCATCCTTCGTGGGTTGTCCCTTCCCAAGCCGTTCGCTGATTTTTCAGTTCTGCCACAGGACCAGTGGATTCCCAGCGTGGCGACCTCCGGCCAGACCGGGTACGACCCGTTCTCCATCGATGATTCGATTCCGATCGTTGCGGAAGCCGGTGCGCCGGCACGCAACATCGCGCTGAAGGCCGCGTCTTCGGCCACGATGGGCATCACGGCGTTCAATGGAACCGTGCGGACGGATGCCGATGTTCCGGTTGACGAGGCCTACGCCTGGGCGAGCGTCACCAGCAACGCCACCATGCCCGGTCCCGTCGCCTCCTGGACGTTTGACGAGGGGGAAGGCGAAGCCATGCGCAACGAGGTGACCGGTCGGCGTGATCTGGAACTGGATGGCGTGACCTGGCGACGAGGGCTCAAGGGTCGTTGTCTCGATTTCGACGGCACGGCCCGGGCCACCTGGTCCGGCAACCACATGGACTTCACGCGATCAGATCTCACCTTCGCGGCCTGGATCTACACCACGGCCGACGGCACGATCATGTCCAAGACCCGGCCGGAGGGGGAATGGGTTCCCGATGGCGTGACCTTCTTCGTTCGCGAGGGTCGACTCGCGTTCGACGTGGGCTGGGTCGGGGTCGTCCATGGTTCAACGAATGTCGCCGACGGTTCCTGGCATCACGTGGCCTTCAACTGGTCTCATCATGATGGCGCGGTCCGGCTCTATGTCGATGGTCGAGAGGAGGCCTCGGGCACGCTTCCCGTCGGTGGGCCGGTGGACGAATCGGTGGTCCAGCTGGGCTTCACGGCAGAGAACTTCCCAAGCCCGACGTGGTTCAGTGGATTCATGGAAGGCGTGCAGGTCTTTCACGCGCGACTGGACGAGGGTCAACTGTCCGAGGTGGCCGGGCAAACGGGCGCAGCGCTGGTCCAGGCCTGGCTGGTCCGTGGCGAATGGCCCGGCGCCACCTGGCGGCGGATTGGTGGCGGCGACGTGGTCCTGCACCTGCCTTCGGAACCGGATCGACGCGAAGCGAGCCTCTTGACGTGGAGTGGTCCCGAGCCAAACCTGGATGACGCGATCACTCGTCTTCGTGGCCTGGCGGCACCCGTCCGTGATGCCTTCACTGTTGACCTGCTGACTCGGCCGGAGGAAAACCCGTGGGATGCCTGGATGCGTTTCGGTGCCGTGGACTTCCTGCCGGGGACCGACGCAGCGGTGGTGTCGACCTGGAGTGGCGACGTCTGGTTGGTGGAAGGGCTGGATGATCCGGCACTTGAGGAACTCACCTGGACCCGGATCGCGTCCGGCCTGAGCCAGCCGCTGGGGCTTCGCGTCCGCGATGGAGAGATCTTCGTGCTCGGCCGGGACCAGATCACCCGCTTGCGAGATCTCAACGGGGACTGGGTGACGGACTTCTATGAGAACTTCAACAACGACACGATGAACTCGGAGCACTTTCACGAGCCGGCCAGCGGTCTGCAGACCGATGCTGCGGGTCACTTCTACTACTTGAAGGCTGCCCGTCATGCCAAGGATGCGATTCATCCTCATCATGGCACGCTGGTGAAGGTCGAGGCGGATGGTTCCAGGTCGACGATCCTCGCCTCGGGATTCCGTGCCCCCAATGGCCTGGCGGTCGAGCCCGACGGTGCCTTCTTCGGCTCGGACCAGGAAGGCCACTGGATGCCGGCCAATCGACTCAATCGGATCACCGACGGTGGCTTCTACGGCAACAACTGGACGGGAACGCCGATGACCGACCTGGATACCTATGACCCGCCATTGGCCTGGGTTCATCCGACGGTTGATCGGTCTCCATCATCGCAGATCCGGGTGACGACTCCGGCATGGGGCGATCTCAACGGGCGACTGCTCGGCCTGTCATACGGCACCGGTGAGATCTATCTGATCCTGGAAGACGAGATCGACGGCCTGCACCAGGGTGGCGTGGTCAAGTTGCCGATCCAGGTGCCCACGGGTCTGATGTCGGCTCGATTCAATCCAACGGATGGGCACCTCTATGCCTGTGGGCTGGTGGGGTGGTCGTCTGACGGCACGGTCGATGGTGGCCTGTACCGCGTTCGATCCACCGGACCATTGCCGCCGCTGCCGGATGATTTCCGCGCCGTGAACGACGGACTGGTTCTGCACTTCACGCAGCCACTGGACCCGACGGCGGCGGATCCCGATCGCTGGGATCTCAAGGCGTGGAACTACAAGTGGACGGCCCGGTACGGTTCGCCGGAATTCAAGTTGAACGGTGACGCGGGCCGGACGAACTGGCCCGTGACCAAGGTGCACCTGTCGCCGGATCGGCGAACCGTGTGGCTTCAGGTTCCGGACATGTCACCAGCGATGCAGGTGCACGTGGACTACGCGGTCCCGGTCGGCGGATCGGACCACGAGGGCTACGCCCACCTGACGGTTCACCAGTTGGCGCCGGAGTCGGGCCGCACGCACGTGGACGACTGAGGGCTCAATCGAGCGCCGGGAATCGCCCCAGTCGGTCGGTGGCCGTTTCCACGTCGGTCAGGGCGCCTGCATCGGCGGCCAGTTGCAGAACCATCGCGTAGTGATCCAGTGATCGTTCACGTTGCACGTGGTTCACCAGGTCAAAGGTGTCCTGGTGTCCATTGAGCCAGGCCAGGAACGCCAGCCCGGCCTTGTACCGGTGCACGGGCGGTTCGAAGATGGCCCGCCCGAGTTGCTGACAGGCCATGAGCACCATCATGGCATCGTCGCGGTGGCCCGCCGCCAACGCGCGAAGACCGATCTCGGCGGGGGCGGCGATGCCATCGAAGATGCCCAGCAGCCCGTGGCTGAAGGGTCCGAGCGGGACGGGAATGTCGCCCAGGCTCGTCTGGCCGTCGGGGGTGCCCACGCCGGTCAGCAGAGGCGCGAAGTTGTAGTCATCGCCGGTGAGCATGAACTGATCCTGTTGTCGAAGCTCGTGAGCCAGTCGACGTTCGACGTTCGGATCCAGCAGCGAGAGCTTGGCCGCCCGCACCGTGGTGGGATCGTGTCGCATGATGCGGAGGAACGAATCACCCGGGAAGTACCCGGCCAGTTCCGGCAGGAACATCTCGCCGAGCCAGTGCGTGATCAACGGACCTTCGCAACCGTCGATGATCGCGGTGTAGACATCGACATACTGTTGTTCATCCGCCTGCCATCGCGTCAGCAGCGGCATCGGCAGGAGGACCGCGATGCCACCGGCGGCCTGGATGATGCCGACCTGTTCGATCACGCCATCGATCAACTGTGATGGCGTCGACACCTCGTCGAGGTGATCGACGGAGGCGCCGGCCACGAACCCCGTCGGCAATCGGAGGTCTCCACATCGACGGATGAGTTCGCGAGCGGCCGTCCAGCCCAGTTCGAATCGCTGGGCCGTGTCCATGGCCTCGGCGATGCCGAAGCCATGGGCCGCCAGGTGCGAGCGAAAGGCCATGGTGGCCTCCCAGTCGACGTGCTGGGCGATCTCATCCGGGTGACCGGGTGAGCCCGTGGAGTGATCGACCGCGGCATAGGACGGTTGCATCACGACATGCGCCGCCGCCTGGACCACGCGGCAGGGCGGGAGGCCAACCGGTGTTCGTTCGCGGATCTCTCGCCACGGATCGTGGGGGATCGTGATGGTGCGGCCGCCGAACTCGACGGAGGTCGTGGTCATGAGGTCACGGGTGCTTCCGTGGCCGGCGGGAAGATCGACTCGAGCCATCCGGGCAGCGTCGTCATGGCCTGCCATCCCAGGAACACGATCAACACGAGGGTCGAGACGCCCATGCCGATCATCCACCATGTGCCCAACGCCCCGCGGGGTCGATCCGCACCGAGGTAGTTGGTCCTGGTCTGCATGATCATGAAGGCGACGTAGACCAGCGGCAGCAGGAAGCCGCAGATGATCGTGGTCGGGACAGCCATCCAGAGCCTGACTTCGTTCCAGAACACGGCGCCCAGGACGCCAATCGCGGGGAGCATCATGCCCAGGCGGTAGGTCCAGCCTTCGCTGGGCTTGTTGCACATGACCGAGAGGGCAAAGCCGGAGCAGAGCATCTGCATCGTGATCGACGAGAGGGCCATGGCCACGATGCCCAGTCCGAACACCCAGAGCCCGACCGTATCACCCAGCCGTTCGGGCGTAGCCAGGATCTCGGCGGCCTGGACCGGGCTGATCTTCTTGCCCGTGAACAGTTCCGGGTCCTGGTAGTGGAAGATGCTCGCGGCTGCGATGAGCATCAGGCTTGCCGCGATGGTGTAGGGCACGAACATGCCCCAACCCAGGTCCAGGCGGGCCAGGCGCCGATGTTCCCGACCCCATTGTCGACGTCGAAGCGTGTAGGGATAGACGAAGACCATGTTGGCGCCGACGGCTGCGGCCAGGCCGGCCACGACCAGGGAGAGTCCCGCGACACCCTTGCTCTCGCCGGGCACGTTGAAGGGAATGATGCCCTTCAGCAGGTCTTCCGGATGGGGGATGCCCGTTCGGATGACCACCCAGGCGAAGCAGGCCACGATGAACCAGACCATCAGGGTCAACAGCAGTTCGTAGGAGCGGACCAGTCTTCGGGCCCGGCCATAGAGCATCGCGACAAGCACGCACCACCCCAGGGCGACCAGGCCCATGACCCAGGTCTCCGCTTCCCAGCCCAGGTTGCGGGCGAGCATGGTGAGCATCGCACTGGCCAGGGCATACTGCGCGAACTGCCAGATGATCGAGGAGAGGATTCCGCTGATCGCCCAGCCATAGGCGAAGAAGGGGCCAGCGTGCTTCTTCATCGCCGCGAAGGGTTCCTGGCCGGTACTGAGGGTCTGCCAGGCCACCGCCGAGAGCACGATGAGTCCCAGCAGCATGGCGACGGGCGCGACCCAGAGCAGTTGATAGCCGAAGGCGGCGCCCGCGAAGATCGACGCGAACGCGGTACCACCGCCGAGGGTCATGGCCGACTGCAGGTACCCGGGGCCCATGAGGCGCAGGTAGCCGAATGTCCGCGGCAGCCACGGACGAGTTTCCAGTTGGCGGATGCGTTCCAGTTCCCGGCTCATGATCCACGTCCCCCTTTCATGACCTCGCGACGCAGGCCGCTGATCGTGACCGCCTGTGGCATCTTCGAGTAGTAGGGGTCCAGCGGGTAGCAGCCGCTGATCATGCCATTGCGTGGCCCGGTCGTACAGTCGCTGAAGGTCCGGCATAGTTGCTTGCCATCCAGCACACCATCATCCAGGAAGTGTCGTGGCAGGTGCGGGTAGCTCAGCATCATGCGTCCAAGGCCGATGAAGTCCACGTGGTTGTCGTCGATTTCCATGGCCGCGACATGTGGGAGGTACTCCTGCAACCAGGAGTACCCGCTGCCGACAACAACAAGGTCGGGGTATCGCTCCTTGCACGCTCGCGTGGCCTCGATGTGCCGACGCACGCCATCCAGCGGATGGACCGGCGGCAGGTAACCGTCGCTGGGTGGATAGGTCGCCGGTCGCTGGACGTGTGGGCAGTAGTAGGGGGAGCCGACCGAGATGTTGACCAGGCGGACCCCCAGCATCTGGAGCATCGCGAGAAATGCGAAGGGCTCGAAGAGATCAGCCTTGTCCGGGTTGCGCTCGGCGACACCAAATCCCCAGGGCCACGGGCCCGCGTCCCGTTTCATCTGGACGCCCTCGCCGGAGTCGGGATCCCGTTCGAACGGCGGCCGGTCGGTCAGCGAGACCCGGACACCGATCCCCAGCTTGGGACAGGTCTGCTTGATGCCCTCGATGATCTCGCGGATCAATCGCAGGCGGTTGTCCAGCGATCCACCGTAGTCGCCCTCGCGTGTCCGGGCCGCGAGGAGCTCGTGCAGCAGGTATCCATGCGCGCACTTGATGTCGACGAAGTCGAAGCCGGCCTCGTGAGCCAGTTGAGCGGCCTCGATGAAGCGGTCGCGGATGACTCGAAGCTCGTCATCCGTGATCAGCGGATGGTCATGGTCAAGCCCGTACTTGTGAGCCAACTGGGGATGGGGGTGCACGATCAAGGGGCGGGGGCCCTCTTTCGTTGGACGGCTGAATCGACCCGAGTGGGTCAATTGCAAACCGATGATGCGCGTGTCGGGATCGTCTCCCATCTTCACGGCACCTTGTCGCAAGGCGTCCAGCAGGGTGCCCAGCCAGGCGCGGTTGTCGCCATCGGGGTTCATGAACAACTGGTTGGGGTTCGCCCGGCCGTCCGCCTGGACGGCATAGGCCTCGCCACCCCAGATCAACTCGGCGCCGCTTTCTCCAAATCGAGCCCATCGGCGGATCGTATGCGCCGAGGGACTACCGTCCGGTTGGCCGTCCCAGCCTTCCATCGGCTGGACACAGAATCGATTCGACACCGTTCGGCCGAGGATCCGGATGCTGCGCCCCAACGGTCCGTGACGGCCGCCATGATCTTCCAGGCAGTCGATGGTTCCGGCATGCCGGCCAAGCGTCTCCCGGAACTCTTCGACGGACTTGATTCGGCCCGGGGGCGTGTATTTCATCAACCGAGGTCCTCGCTGCCTTGCCACTGGTCTACTGGAGTTCGCAGGGACAGGTCCGGCGGTTCAGCGTATCCGAAGCCGGGCTGATGAAGGGATGAGATTTCCAGGGCACCATCGCGGATCCGGAGGCGAGTATCGCCCTGGCCATGTCGTTCATAGAGGTCCGGGTGATGGTGCAGGGCCAGGTCAGCTTCCTCGCCGGGCAGGTGATCGAGTCCACGGAAATAGTGATGTCCGTTCCGTTCCACGTGCGTGAGGCCGAGGGTGGCCACCGTGACGAGATCCTGTTGTACGGCAATGACGGGAAGGGTCGTGAGGTCTTCCGCAGAAAGTACCAGTCCGGTTCCCTGGCATCGGGCCCGGTTCAGCACGGCTCGGAAGACGCCCTTGCAGTTCTTGGCCGAGACCCCGCCGTAGCCCAGCGCCGCGGCTCGGTGCAGGCTGTCCCGGTCACCATCTGCTTCGTCGATGATCACCGGGGCGTGTGCAGAGACCTTCTCAATGCCTTGGTTGGGTTCCTCCTGGAACGTGATCGATCGGGAAAGGGGTTGCTCGATCAGCAGCAGGTTCTCCAGCAGGTGCTTGCCCTGCGGATTCTCGTTGAGGCGATCCAGCAGTTCAGCGACGGCGGACATGGAGCGATACTGTTCATTGCCATCCAGCGTGAAGGCGGGAGTCTCGACACGGGACAGGACCACATCAGCCACACGCAGGAGACGATCGAGATCCTGTTCGATGTCGCCGCCGACCTTGACCTTGAAGTGCGTCAGGCCGTGGGCTTCGATGTCCTCGTCCAGGGACTCGGGAAGTCCATCGTTGACGGGGTCCTGGATCTCCGATCGGTGCAGCGCGTCGGCGAGGCCGACCGTATGTCTCAGCGTGATGGTGTCCCGTGGTGGTGCCAGTTGATCGGGTGTCCAGTCGGCAACGGCATCGTCCAGTCGCCCGGCATCGAACGCCAGCAGTCCTGACCGAAGGGCCTCGTGAAACGGAAGGGTGGCGGCTCGGCAGGCCGCGTCGATGATGGCCCGCTCCACCAGGCTCGGTCCCCATCCGTGAACCAGTCGGTCCGGCGCGTCGATCGGGATGCCGTCCAGGCAGTGATTCCAGATCTCCTGGCAGAGGTCGAACACCGTTCGATGCTGGTTGCCCAGTTCGGTGGCGACATCGATCGCGGTCGTCGCGGAGGCGATGAGCGCGTCGATGTCCTCGGCGGGAGTCTTTGCCGGGTCCTTCTCGAACCACTTGGGAACAAGCAGGTCGGATGCGTGGCCATCACCCGCGCCACCACCCTCGATCAGCATCTGCACATGAAGCGTGCCCAGGGGCGCGCTGGTCAGCGTGTGCATGCCGAATCGAAAGGGCAGCCGGGTCCGGCAGTCCTGGAGATGGAGGCCCGCCTGGGCCAGCCGCATTCGCATGGATAGAGGAGACTCCGTCAGGCCCGCCTGGTTGACCTGGCCTGGGTTGTATCAGGTGACGGTGTGACGTCGCAAGCCATGCCGTCCTCGGGGCCAAGGGGCGGGATTTCGGGCCGGGAAACGGGGCTCCCCGGTCCACCAGGCCCGGCGTTTCTCCGTCTCCCGAATGGGGTATTGGCGACGTGATTTCAGGGTGTTACGATCGAGTCCCGAAGTTGAGGGTCCGGGTTGAGAGGGGAAACACATGTTCAATCGTATTTCGTCGATCGGTATTCTTCTGACGGTGCTCGTGACCTTCACGAGCCAGGCCTGGGGCACGGGTGCCTGCTGCCTGGGGCCCGGTGACTGTTATGACGGGACCTCCGAAGTCGGTTGTGCCACGCTTGGTGGCGAGTACTACGACAATATTCAATGCACGCAGGCCCCGTGCAATTACGGTGCCTGCTGCATCCCCAGCGGATGTGCCTACCTGACCGAGTCCGGGTGCGCCACCTCGGCGGGGACCTTCGTCGGCTTTGAAATCGCGTGCGAGGATGCCGTCTGCCTGGCGGGGTGTTGCGTGGGCTATGACTGCTATCCCGATGTCCTGGAATCCTGGTGTGATGACCAGGGTGGGGAGTGGGGCGATTCGGTGGATTGTGATGTTCCCGATATCTGTGGTGTCCCGAACGGTGCCTGCTGCCTGCAGGCGGAGGGCACCTGCCTGGAGGATGTCTCGGAGTCCGACTGCGCCGACAGCGGTGGCGAATGGTTCGGTGATGGTGTCAGTTGCTGGTCGGCCGATTGTGACCCGGGTGCCTGTTGCCTGGGTGATCATGTCTGCGTGGAAACGCTGGAGGAAAACTGCGAGGCCCTGGGTGGTGAGTACTTCGATGACCACGCCTCCTGCTTCACCTCCACATGCAGTGAGCCGTACAACCTCCGAGTTCCCGGCGAGTATGCGACCATCCAGGCCGCGATCGATGCCAGCAGCGATGGTGATGTGATCACTGTTGCCGCCGGCACCTATATTGAGCATTCGATCACGACCTCGGGCAAGGCGATCACGATTCTCGGTGCCCTCAATGAAGATGGAACACCGGCGGCCACGATCGATGCCCAGCAGTCCGGGCCCGTGTTCTCCATCACCTCCGGTGAGACGGACAGCACCCTCATCGATGGTCTCATCCTGACTGGTGGTACGGGCACGGCCGATGGTTGGGGCGGGGCGATCTACTGCGTGTCCTCCAGTCCCACGATCTCCAATTGTGACATCACCGACAACACGTCGGAGGTCCACGGGGGTGGTATCTACCTCCGCGACAGCGAGGCGGTCATCGTCAACTGCCGGATCACCGGCAATTCCGCCGCGGCCTATGCCGGCGGCATCTACTGCTATGCCGCGCCCGCCGGTGAAGTAAACGCGCCACGGATCAGTGGCTGCGTCATCTCGGGGAACTCCGCCGGGAATGGTGGTGGCACCCGGTGCTACAAGGGCGCCCCGGTGTTTTCCGAGTGCATCTTCGAGGGCAATTACTCCGAGACCAATGGTGGCGGCGCGTCTACCAACGAGTCTGCCGCGGTATTCGGGGCCTGTACATTCACGGGGAATACCTGTGAGGGCCTGGGTGGCGGCCTGTACGAGTATGGCGGCGGCATCCTGAATGGCTGCACCGTCTCCGGGAACTCGGCCTCATCCGGCGGTGGTGGCGTCTACCTGGGCACCGGCACCATGTCGGTTCTCAATACGCTGGGCTGCGGCAACACGCCCGACCAGTACAGCGGAAGTTATGTCGATGACGGGAACAATACGTTTGCAGACAACTGTCCAGGGACGCTTGATTGCTGCGTGGGCTATGACTGCTATCCCGCGGTCGAGTTGCAGTGGTGCGTGGAACAGGCCGGTTTCTGGTCACCCATCGTCGATTGCAATGGGGTGGCATGTGGTGATGCAGAGGGCGCGTGTTGCACCGGGGGTGGTGACAACTGCCTCGAATTGACGGAGGACTGGTGTGAGGATCTGCTTCAAGGTGAATGGATGGGGCCCGGCACGACGTGTGAGGACTTCAGCTGCTACGGGGCCTGTTGCTATGAAGACACCTGTGATCTGCTGACGATCAACGAGTGCGAGGATCGTGGCGGCCTCTTCCAGGGTCGGAACATCCTGTGCGAAGAGACCGAGTGTCCCGGCAGCGAGCCGGGTGCCTGTTGCTTCAGTAACTACTGCTCCGACTATTCCGAGCTCGAGTGCATCATGTCCGGCGGGTACTTCCAGGGGGTCGGGACCACGTGCGATGACGCCTGGATGTGCGCGGTCACGTCCTGCTGCTTCGGTGAGACCTGCGCGAACTACACGTACGAGTACTGCCTGGAGCAGGGCGGGGAACCGGGGGAGACGGGTGAAGACTGCGTGTCCTTTGATCCGTGCGCGACGCGGGGGGCCTGTTGCCCGGGTGGATATGGCGAGTGTTATGACTACACGACGCAGGACGATTGTGACTCGATCGGCGGCTACTGGCTGCCCTGGACCGACTGCGAGGTGGCGTATTGCTCGCGGGGGAACTGCTGCATAGATGGAAAATGCGAGCAACTGCTCTATGTCGATTGCATCGCGGTGGGTGGTGACTACTATTCGCCCGGCTTCGAGGGATGTCTTGATCCCGAGTTCTCATGTCCGCAGACACTGGTCGTGGACTGGAATGGAACCGGTGATTACCTGACGATCCAGGAAGCCGTGGATGCGGCCGTCGATGGGGATACCGTCCTGGTCAAGCACGGAACCTATACCGGGTCCGGGGATGCCTCGATTCCCGTCGTCGACATGAAGGGCAAGGCCATTGAACTGGTCGGCGAGCCCAAGCGAGCGGGGAAGGTCTACATCGACGGCCAGAACCAGAGGCCCTGCCTTGTCTGTGCCAGTGGCGAGAATGCCGACACGGTCATCGACCTGGTCGAGTGCATCAACGGCCTGGCGGAGAAGGGTGGTGCGCTGTATTGCCTCGGCAGCCCGACCATCACGAACTGCGCGTTCCGGGACAGCTCGGGCACGGTGAGTGGCGGCGGTGTGTACATCGAGGGCGGCAGTCCGTCGATGACTGATTGCGAGGTGACGGGCAACAGTTCGCCGTTCGGCGGAGGGTTCTACCTGATCGACAGCAACGCCACGATGACCGGTGGGCTCATCGGGGCCAACTCGGCATCGAATCGTGGTGGCGGACTTCGGATCTATCGCTCATCCCCGGAACTGACCAATGTCACGATCCAGGGGAACTGGGCCGTCCGGGGTGGTGCCGCACACACCCAGGAAGACAGCGTTCCGGTCTTTGATGGCTGCCTGATCTCCGACAACATGGCGGACAGCCTGGGTGGCGGCCTCGCGGCGAGCTACAACTCACCGGCGGTCTACCGGGGCTGCACGTTCACGGGGAACGAAGCCACGGGCAACAATGGTGGCCAGGGCAGTGGTGGTGCGATCTACTCCGACAGCTCCCCGGTGGTGGTCGAGAACTGCCTCATCGAGGGCAATACGGCGGACACCTATGGCGGTGGCATCTACTGCTGGTACAGCAGCCCGGTCGTCACCGGAACCACGATCAGGGACAACACGGCAACCGCCCTGGGCGCCGGCATTCGTACGATCGGTGGCTCGGGTCCCAGTCTCGACAATGACATCCTGTGTGGCAACCTGCCCGACAACATCGGCGGGTCCTGGGATGATGCTGGTGACAACTGCATCGTCGAGACCTGCACGGATGTCAACGACAACGACATTCCCGATGACTGCGAGGACTTCTGCGATGGAGACACGAACGGTGATGGAGTCGTCGACATCGCGGACATCCTGGCCATCCTGGATGACTGGGGTGGTTCCGATGCGGACATGACCGGGGACGGCGCCGTCAACATCGACGACTTGCTGGTCGTGATCGGCAACTGGGGCCAGTGCGCATAGCGACGGCCGCGCTGAAGGCGTTGGTCGTCGCCAGGCCATCGGGAGATGGGCCGGGACCTGGGTTCGCGCCGGGTCCGGGCCCCGGGATCGGTTTCTCCGGGTAGGCTGCAGGCATGATCCTGCCTTCACTTCTACTGTCCTCTGTCCTCCTCGCCCAGCCCCAGCCGGAGTCCCGCCCACCCAACATCGTCATCATGTACGTGGATGACATGGGCTGGGGTGACCTGCCCTCTCAAGGAGCCACTGGCTGGGAGATGCCCAACCTGGCTCGGTTGGAGCAGGAGGGAACCCGCTTCACTGACTTCCTCGTGGCGCAGCCCGTGTGTTCAGCTTCGCGTGCGGCGTTGCTGACCGGGTGCTATCCCAATCGACTCGGCATTCACGGCGCGCTGGCCCCATCGGCCAAGCACGGGATCCACGAGGAGGAGACGACCCTGGCGGAGATCGCGAAGTCCAAGGGGTATGCCACGGGCATGTTCGGCAAGTGGCACCTGGGGCATCACAAGCAGTTCCTGCCGGTGCATCATGGCTTCGACGAGTACCTGGGTATTCCCTATTCCAATGACATGTGGCCGGGGCACCCGGTCACGCCCAAGAACTGGCCGCCGTTGCCGCTGATCGAGGGTGATGAGACCATCGAGATCATCGAGGATTATGACGACCAGGATGTGATCACCCGCCGGTTGACCGAGGGGGCGGTCGACTTCATCCATCGACATGCCGACGAGCCGTTCTTCCTGTACGTCCCGCATCCACAGCCGCATGTTCCACTGGGCGCCGACCCCCGGTTCAAGGGCAGCAGCGAGCAGGGCTTCTACGGCGACGTGATGCAGGAGATCGACTGGTCGATGGGCCAGATCCTGGAGGCCCTGGACGAGGAGGGCGTCGCGGACAACACGCTGGTGATCTTCAGTTCGGATAACGGTCCGTGGATCAACTACGGCGATCATGCCGGAACCACGGCTCATCTCCGCGAGGCCAAGGGCACGACCTTCGGCGGTGGTGTGCGGGTTCCATGCATTGCACGCTGGCCCGGTCACGTGAAGGCGGGTCACGTCAATGACACCACGTGGATGACGATCGACGTCCTCCCGACGGTGGTCAATCTGCTTGATGCGGACATGCCCCAGCGCCCGATCGACGGTCGTGATGCGACTGCCGTGCTGGTGAGTGAGCCGGGGGCCTCATCGCCCCAGGAGGTCTACCTCTTCTACTACGGCCGCAACAACCTGGAGGCGATCCGGTGGGGGCGTTGGAAACTGCACGTGCCCCATGCCTACCGATCGATGGAAGGTCGACCAGGTGGTACCGGTGGCAAACCGACCAAGTACACCTACGGCGTCAAGCAGGGCCTGGCCCTGTATGACATCAAGGTCGACCCGGGTGAGACGACGGACGTCAGTCATGCGCATCCGGAAGTCATGGCGCACATGCTCGAACTGGTCGAGGCGGCTCGGGCCGACCTGGGCGACAACCTGGTGGAACGGACCGGAACCGGTGTCCGCGAACCCGGGCGGCTTCCCCAGGAAGACAAGCCCGACCAGGGCTGATGGAACAACGCCCCGGCCAGGAGGCCAGGGCGTTGCCGGTATTCACGTGATCGGCATGACCGGGATCATGCGGTGCCGCGCCGTGTCAGGGATTGACGGCGCAGTTTGGATTGCCCCAGTCCTCCAGGAGCAGGAGGATGTCGTTGACGTCGACGGCACCGTCCCGGTTCACGTCGGTGTCGCAGTACTCGGGCCAGTTGGCCGGATCAAAGCGATACATGTTGCCTTCGTAGAAGGTGCAGAAGTAGATGTCCCCGCCGATGACCTCGATGCCGGTGGGCAGCCAGAGTCCACTGCGGACGGTGCTGACCGCGCCCGTGGCCAGGTTGACGCGTTGGATCGCCCCCGTGCCCGGTGCAAAGATGCTGTCGACGAAGTCGAACTGGCCTGCGGAGCAGACCAGCAGCGAGCCATCCTCGTCCAGTTCGCAGTCCACGAGCGTGCTGAGTCCACTGGCGAGAATCGACAACGTGCCGTCGTTGGTCGCTCCCCAGACGCGGGCCTCGTTGGCAAAGAACGGTACGCCGGTCAATTCGACGATGACGAAAGCCGTCGCACCGGGTGAACCGTCATTGGGCACGCTGATCATCCGCGTCGGAACCGACTGCACGTTGATGTTGGAGTCCGGGAAGACGGCGAAGGTGGAGAGGGATCCGTTGGCGTTGTCGATCTTGATGATCGCATTGGCCCCTGCATCGGCGACATACAGGTTGCCGGCATTGTCCTCGGCGATGGAATAGGTGTTGCTCTCGGTGACGCCGGGGATCGTGGTGGCATAGGGTGCCGTCGTGACCATTTCCAGGAGGGGCGCGCCATCCGGCGCATGGCTCTGACCTTCAACGATGGCCGGTGTCGTGTCGTATCGGACAGCGCCACCCAGCATCGGATGAACGGCGGGGCCACCGGCGGCCAGCAGCAGGTTGCCATTGGCGGCGATGGCGACATGGGCAACGCCAGCGGCTTCTCCATTGAACGGGTTGATCGCGACGGGGTAGTCCGTGATGAACGCGTTCGGGCTGGCGGTCATCTGGTCGACATAGAACCAACTGATGCTGCCACTGCCCGGATTGACAGGGGGTCCCATCTGTGACAGCCAGGCCCGGGCCCGATTGTCGACTTCAAGCCCGAGGGGGCCAGCCAGTCCACTCTGTACCAGTTCCGCACCGCCACCGCCGATGGGTACGCCGGCCAGGCTCAGGCCGGCGGTCAGGCCAAGGGTTGCGGTCAACAGGCCGAGTGATGCCATTGGGTTCATCCTGGGATCTCCTTGCAATCGGTCGTCACGAGGAGACTTCCAGGAATACGAATCCCGGGTTCTTCCCCCCCCTCGTTGAATCAGTTTCGAGTGTAGGGGACAGGATCATCGGTAGAGAAGCAGCAATCTGGATTCGCGTGAATATCAGCCAATCAGGCGGTTCTCGTGAACAAGAAGCCGGTCGGGACCCCATGGAAGGAGTCCCGACCGGTCAGGTGGTGAACAGGTTGATGTTCGCTGGCTCAGGCGTTGCAGCCGTCCCAGTTGCCCAGGAGCGTCAGCAGGTCGCTGATGTCGACCGTACCGTCGTTGTTGATGTCGGCGGTGAGATCGTTGGAGCCGAAGGCGGCCAGCAGGTTCAGGAGATCACCGACGGAGACCTGGCCGTCACGATTCAGATCGCCGGGGCAGGAGGTCTCGGGGAAGTGGCGAACCGTACCCGTGTAGCGGTGGTTGATGTAGGCGCCCTGGCCGCTGACATAGAGGTCGCCATTCGCGTCGTAGCAGCTGTCGAGCGCCGCCTCATGACTCGTGTCCTCATTCCAGAGGTCCATGTTCTTGAACGTGCCGTCGGGATTCCAGGTGAGGATCATCTGGGCGGAATCCTGGACACCGACCCAGCCACTGCCGACGATGTTGATCCGACCATCGGGGGCGACCGCCAGGCCATTGGCTGCGATCGAGAAGATGTCGGAGTACACCTTGTTTTCGGAGTTCCAGAGCGGGGCGCCCATCGCATCCAGGCCCACGATCCGGAACCCGCCGTCGAAGCTGTTGTTGCCATCAGGGAGATGCAGGCTTGTGCCGATGTAGACGTTGCCGTTGGCAGCGACCTCGATCCCACAGGGGAAGAAGCTGGTCTGCGACTCCTGCAGGGTGTACTGCCAGAGCACGGTGCCCGCGGGATCGATCTTGGCCGCATGGAGATCGCTGTCGAAGTCGAGGTTGACCAGGTCGCCACACACGTGCAGGTTGCCGGCGGCATCGACGGCGGCATGACCCTTCTGGAAGCCGTAGGTGATGGGGGTCTCGAAGATCTGCGACCACTCCAGGTTGCCGGCGTTGTCGAACGAGGCGGCCAGCATCCCCTGGGGGTTGCCGAAGTGCTGGACCTCGCCACAGATCATGGATCGCCCGTCGGCGGACATCACCAGGTCGAGCACCTGGATGCCGCCCTCGGTGATCGTGTCATGCAGATCCACGGACCAGTTGACCTGGCCATCAGCATCCAGGGAGACCAGGCCGGCATTCATGCTGGAGGCATAGTCGCTTCGAGCGACGATGATCTGTCCGTTCGATCCGGCGCCCAGGTGGATGCCGCTCAGGGCCCAATACGACAGGTTTGTCCAATCGAGGTCGGTCGAGGCCACGAGTTGACCGTTGCCGTCGATCTGTTTGACAGTCAGTCGGCCCGAGGCGTTGCCAGCGGCATCGGCGTCACGGTAAAGGCCAAGCACGGCAACGCCACCGTCGGGTCGCGCCACCGCATCGACGAACCGGTCGGTGCGGATGGAGTAGTCCGGGTCAGAGATGTTGCCCTGCCACTGGTGAGACCAGGCCTCGGTGCCGTCAGCATTCAACTGGGTCACGTACACGTCGGAGTCACTGATGGAGTCCTGGGAGGTGGTTTCGCCCATGGCGATCACGCCGCCATTGGCAGCCGGGATGACCTGTACGTAGTCGGTGGCGAGACGGGAGTGCGTCCAGTCCGGCGTATCGACGGCCAATGCCAGGGGAGAGATCATTGCCGTAAGCAGAAGCGTTGTTGTCGTGGTGGTGGGGTTCATGGTTGTGTCCTTGCTCGTTTTCCCGTTTTCGTTGAGGGGCTGACACCGCCGTTTCGCGAGGAGGTGTCGACTACAGGGGCTGCGACGGGCAGGAATCGGATCTGTCAGCAGATGCCGCGATATTGCAGAAAAAGCCCCTGGAGGGGCTCTCCAGGGGCTTCAAGGGGCATCTTGCGGGCACACCGGTCCAGGCGTGCCAGTCGATTCAGCGGATCACTCGCTCTCGGTGGCCGTGACCTGCTGGGCAGCGTCCGCCGCTTCCTCGGCGTCGGCGACCTTCTTGCGGGCCTGCTCGATGACGGCATTGACGTCGGCAGAGGGGATGAGGAAGACGCGTTCAGCGCCGCCGCCACCGCCACCGCCGCCCATCATGCGGCCACCACGGCCACCCTCACCGGCATCATCGCTGCGCTGTGAAGTGGTGAGGACGCCGACGGCCTGTCCGAACCGGTTGAACAGCGGCAGTCCACGACCGTTGTAACCGGAGGAAACGGTCCACATCCGGCGGGGCTGGTCAACGCGTCCGGACAGCTTGAGCCAGCCCAGGTAGGCCTCGTAGTCGTAGCGTTCACTGAGGCGGCTGATGCCGATCAGTTCCTCACCGACACGCATGCGGTCGGGGGTGTCGAACGTGACGTGTTCCACGTTGGAGAGGGGCGTCGGATCCGTGACCTTCAGGAAGGCCAGGCCCATGGTCGAGTCCTTGGCGACGAGTTCGGCGTCATGTTCCTCGAAGTCGCCGCCGAGCATGATCCGGATGTCCGTGGGCGTTGCTTCGATGTCCATGTCGCGACCTTCACCGCCACCGCGACCACCGCGGCCACGGCGCATCCACTGGCCACCCCGGGTAGCCATGTCCATGGCGGCGGATGACATCATGATCAGGCCGTCCGATGAGACGATCGTGCCCGTCGCCGTCATGGGGACCTCGCGGTCCATCTGCCCGCCGCCCCCACGGACGTCCAGGATGAACGTCACGGTGCAGATGGCCGGAGCCGTATGGTCCAGGAAGACGCCATAGGGGTCACTTCCATCATGACTGTGACGGGCATGTGGGTCAGCCTGGACGGCGTCCTGGGCAGGGAAGCCCATGAACAGGGCAGCGGTGATGGTCAAGGTTGTTACAAGCATTCCAGTCTCTCCTGCCCGGTACAGGGGGCATTAGGTGATATCTGTTCGTGTCAGTCCGAATCGGCGTCGACCAGTTCGTCATCCTCGGGCCAGTCCGGTTCCATGAAGACGAAGGTCGTTCGGTATCCCCGGTAGACGAAGGCCTTGACGACATCCGGTCGCTGGGCCTCGATGGTCGAGATGGCGTCCTCGAAGGAGGCCGTATCACTGACGGGTATGTCATTGAGCGACACCACGAGGTCACCGCTGGCCAGCCCGGCCAGGCTGGCCCATCCGCCATTCTCCACGGCGGTCACGATGACGCCCTGCAGATCGGATCCCCAGCGATTCTCGATGGTGTCCATGTACACGAGGTCGCGCACCGTGAACTCGAGCGTCTCGGCCTCGTAGTTCTCCGCGGAATTGGCACCGGCGGGTGTGGCTTCCAGGGTCACGGCCACCATCTCGGGCTTGCCGTCCCGGTGCAGGGTCAGTTCAGCCGTTTCGCCCACGGGCATGGTCTCGATTCGCCTCGTGAGCCGACCGGAGTCCTGCGGCCGCGAGGCTCGCAAGGGGGAGCCATTGACGGCGGTGATGATGTCACCGCCGGTGAGTCCCGCTGCGGCGGCTTCCGATCCAGGGTAGACACGCGTGATCCGGAAACCGTTGGTCCGGCCGAGTCCAAGCGACTCGGCGACGGGGCGGGTGAGGACCTGGGTCTCGATGCCCAGCCAGGCCTTGGCCAGTTCCGAACTGCCTCGCACGCTTTCGCGCTCGGGAACGGTCTCCACGACCGTCAGGACTTCCGCATCACCGCGCCGCATCGTGACCAGGCTGCTGGTCCCGGGCGTGATGGTCTTCATGGTGGATTCAAAGTCCTCCAGTGTCTTCACGGGTGTGCCGTCAATGGCGGTGATCACATCACCTCGACGGAGGCTCGGTTGGGCCTTCTCCCCGGGTCGACCAGGGCGGACGCCGGTGACCATGACGCCATCGGCATTGGGGTACTTGCGTGACAAGGCCATCTGGATGGTGACATCACGCACCGTGATTCCCCACGGGTCGATGACCGACTGTTCCCCGAGGTACTGCTCCAATGGTGCCGCCATGACTTCCGCGGTCATCGGGGTTCGATCACGGGTCACTCCCAGTTCGTCGGGCTCGGCACCGGGGATCGGTCGCGTCCATTCGAGGCGGGCGACCTGCCCGGGCTTCACGTCCGCCATCCGCTTCAGCAGGGGGGGGATGCCCTCGAAGGTCGATACGTGGATGGCCTCGCCATCAACGCTGGTCAGGAGGTCACCGGGTTGGAGACCGGCGTCGTCGGCTGGTCCACCTTCGACGACCCACGTCACGAGCGCGCCTTCCTGGTCGTCCATCTTGTCCACGGGCTTGAAGGACAGGCCGAACCAGCCTCGGCGGATCTCGCCGTGCTCCAGGGCCTCGGCCAGGACATCGGCGGCGATGTTCGACGGGATGGCGAAGCTCATGCCACTGCCACCACGGTCATTGATGCCGACGACCTCGCCTTTCATGTTGACGAGGGGGCCGCCACTGTTGCCGCCCAGGATCAGGGCATCGTGCTGGATCCATCGAGTGAAGATCCCGGTGCGCTGTCCGCCGCCCAGGTCCGTCTCTTCCATTTCGGCGCCGGTAAAGCTCGTGAAGACCCGGTGGGGGTTGGACACGATGCCGCGTGTCATGGAACTGGACAAGGTCAGGGGGTTGCCCATCGCCAGGACGTCATCACCGACTTCCAGTCGTTCCGAGTCGCCGAGCATGGCGTAGGGGAGGGCCGTGTCATCGCCCTCGGTCTCCAGTTGGAGAACAGCCAGGTCCGTCAGTGGATCCAGGACGATGGGTGTCGCTTCGAACGTCCGGCCATCCGGCAGCGTGCAGGTGATCCGGGTGGTCTCGCCGGCCACGTGGAAATTCGTCAGGACATGGCCTTCCGGCGAGACGATCACGCCGCTGCCTGCGGCGGGGAATCGACGGAGCCGGCCGTTCTGGTACTGGGTGCCCACGACGGCGATGTTGACCAGGGCGGGGTAGACCGCCTCCCGTGCCGTGTCGATGTCGTTCTTCGCCTGGGCCGCGGTGGAGGCTGCCAAGGCGATCACGCTGGCGGCGACAAGGTGTGAAATACGGATCATGAGGTCTTCTCCTGCAGGCTCTGTTTCGAGCCAGATCAAGCAGCCTAGCGGGTCCCGGCCCGGGATGGACCGCGGCGATGGCCCTCCAGGGGGTAGTGAGGGCTCATGCACCACTAAATCACCCAGAAGCCGGGATTTGCCTGTGAGATCCAATGGTCTCCCGCAGATCTCTCGTAGGCAGGGCGTATTGATCCAATCACGTGCCGTGAACTGACCGCATCCCCGGGGAGTGGGTGGTATCGCTGTCAGTCCCGTGACGCCCTGTCCTGGCATGACCACATCTCTGTGCAAGGAGAGGAATCCCGTGAACCGTACCCAGATCATCAGCAATTCCATGGCCCTGAGGCTCGTCGCCACCCTGGCCTGTTCAACGACCACGCTGGCCTCGACGACGGGCGACCCACTTGGTGCCTGCTGTCACCAGGATCCCGTCCACGGCTACATCTGCAGCCAGGAAACCATGACCGATTGCCAGGCGTTGCCCGGCGGCGTGTGGTACGGGGCAGGCGCCGGGTGCTTTGATCCGGGCGTGGAATGTGAACCGATCGGCTGGGGCGACTGCCAGGTGGCCGCCGGCATGGACTGCGCTGGTCGTCCGGCCTATACCGACACGGCGTTCTCGCAGGTCTTCGGCGATGGCCAGGTCGCGGTCCAGACCGCGGCACCGTCCATTCTCGGTGGCTTTGTCGTCACCGTGTTCGACCTGAGTGGTGTTGACTCTGCGCCCGTGGACAGCTGGTGGAGCCTGGACCGCTACAGCGATCCGGATTGGACCCGCGACAAGCTGGGCAGCGTCTACGGGCTCGCGGTCAATGAAGATGGAGACATCTTCGTCACGGCCACCAGGACCTGGAACACTGATGAAATGGGCGTCGGGGGATGGGGTGCCGTCTACCGCCTTGATCACGTGACCGGCGATATCAGCATCTTCGCGACCTTGCCCAACAACGGCTGTGGGCTGGGCAACATCACCTGGAACTGTGTTCACAACAGTTTCTATGTCACGAATTTCGAGGATGGCCTCATCTACCAGCTTGATGACACGGGGGCCGTCGTGAGCACCTTTGATCCGGCAGCACCCTGGACTGGTGCCGTTGGCCCGGTCGCCCTGGGCGATCGTCCGTTCGCCGTTGAGGCTCACAACGGTCGGTTGTTCTACTCGATGTGGAACGAATCCACGTTCAACGGCAATGCAACCGTCTCCAACGAGATCTGGTCGGTCGCCCTGGATGGATTCGGCACGCCCTACGGTTCCGAGGAACTCGAGGTGACCCTGCCGGCCCTGGGGACCCATGACTGGAGTGCTCCCGTCGGCGACATGCGGTTTTCGCCGACCGGGACGATGCTGCTGGCGGAGCGATCCAACTACACCTACAACTCGCTGTCGGCTCATTCGTCTCGCGTCCTGGAGTACGAATGCGATGGATACGGCTGGGTACCCAGCAGCACGACCTACGGCATCGGCGAGTTCATGGATGAGGCGAATGCCACCGGTGGTGTCGATGTCGACATCAAGCGGACCTGGGCCGGCGCGGATGCCATGCACCTGAGCCACCCGGCCCCTTACACGAATATCTACGGATTCCAGGGTCTGCCGGTCGCTGGCGGCACGGTCGCCAACAGCGTGCTCGTGGATTACCAGGACAACATGAACATCACCGACAAGACGATGCTGGGCGACCTGGTGGTCACCACGTACGTGGAAGTGCCCTGCATCGAGACGCATTTCTCCAGCATCAACTGCCGATTCGCACCTGGTATCGGTGTCCATCATGAGATCAACTTCGGCTTCTCCAACATGGGACCGCTGGACATCACCCAGGTGAGCCTGGCCCTGCCATCCGGTGTGACGGCGACACCGTCGACCTTCACCGGTCCCTTCGCGCCGTACCAGAGCTATCCCCTGGCGACCAAGTTGTATGGTGCCAATCCCGGCTCCCTCTGCATCGATGTCGTCATCACGCGGGCTGATGGCACCTCCTGCTCCGAGGAACTCTGCTTCCCGGTTCCCTATTGCGATGCCGAGCCCGGTGACATCAATGCGGACTACACGGTCGACATTCTCGATCTGCTGCTGATCATCGACGCCTGGGGCCAGTACTGCGATGCCGACAGTGACTGTCGGATCGACCAGGATGGCGATGGCGTCGTGGGCATCGGGGATCTGCTCGTCGTACTTGAAAACTGGTCGGACTGATACGCCCGGTCCAGGCCCGTGATGAAGACCCCGGCCGGTTTTCCGGCCGGGGTTTTTCGTGCCGGGGCGGGCGGAATGCAAAAAAACGCCGATTGCGTGATTCGCCTGTGAGATTCCGTCCCAATCCGCAGAGTTCTAGTGAGCAGGGACTTTCGGTCCAATTACTGTGGTTCATGCGGATGAACCGTTGCCCCGGGGGGGGAGTCCCCGGTGCGACCAGCAGTTGAGATCGATGCTTCCTGCACTCAACGTGCAAACCCCGTGCTGGAGACGACTACCGTGATGACTATCTTTCGTGCTGTAAAGGCCATGTCCCTTGTGAGCATGGCCACTCTTTCCCTGGCGATGACCAGTACCGTTCAAGCCGACACCGCGGGTGATCCCGTCGGTGCCTGTTGCCATGAGTACTGGGGCAATGGCATGGTCTGTGAAATGCTCAGCGACCATGTCTGTGGCGACTACCAGGGATTCTGGTATGGCCCGAACGTGTCCTGTACGGATGCCCAGGTCAACTGTGATTCACCTGGCGACATCCAGGGCGCCTGCTGCTACGACGATCCCCAGTTGGGGTTCATCTGCGCCATGATGATCGAGGAGTTCTGCCTCGATGCCGGTGGCTACTGGTATGGCCCGAACGTCCCGTGCACCGCTCCCCAGGTCGAATGCGACCTGCCCGGTGGTGACCCCGGCGCCTGCTGCTACCAGGATCCCGATCTCGGGTTCATCTGCACGATGGTGACCGAACTGGACTGCCACGGTCTTCCCGGGAGCTACTGGTATGGCGCGGGCGTCCTCTGCACGGACCCGCAGGTCGAATGCGACCTGCCCGGCGGTGACCCCGGTGCCTGCTGCTACCAGGACGCCGATCTCGGGTTCATCTGCATCCAGGTGACGGAACACGATTGCCTCAGTCTGCCCGGCGGCTACTGGTATGGCGCTGGTGTGCCCTGCACGGCGCCCCAGGTCGAATGCGACCTGCCGCCTGGTGGCGACAAGGGCGCCTGCTGCTACGCCGAGGCGGATGGCACCCTGGTGTGCATCGAGGTGAATGCGGCTGACTGCGAGACGCTCAACGGGACGTGGTACGGCGTTGCCGTGCTGTGTACCGATCCCGTGGTCGACTGCGACAACACGATGGATGATCCCGGTGCCTGCTGCTACGAAGATGCCGACCTCGGCTTCATCTGCGTGCAGGTCACGGCTGATCAGTGCGCCAACCTGCCCGGCTCCTACTGGTACGGCGCGGGCGTGGCCTGCACCGACCCGCAGGTCGAGTGCGACTTGCCTGCTGGTGACAAGGGCGCCTGCTGCTATGGCCAGGCGGATGGCACGTTGAACTGCATCGAGGTCAACGCGGCCGACTGCGAGACGCTCAACGGCATCTGGTATGGCGTTGCCGTGCTCTGCACCGATCCCGTCGTCGACTGTGATGGTCCTTCGGACGATCCCGGCGCGTGCTGCTACCAGGATGCGGATCTTGGTTTCATCTGCACGATGGTGTCTGCGGACCAGTGCGCGACCCTGCCTGGTAGTTACTTCTACGGTATTGGTGTGCTCTGCACCGACCCCCAGGTCGAGTGTGATCTCCCGAGCAACGACTGCATCGTCACGCCCGGTTCCCAGTGTGCTGGTCGCCCGGCCTACGTCGATCCGGACTTCGCCCAGGTCTTCGGTCACGGGCAGATCGCCGTCCAGACGGCATCCCCGAGCATCCTTGGAGGATCCGTCGTCACGGTGTTCGACCTGACGGACATCAACGCGGCGCCGCTGAACAGTTGGTTCGCCCTGGATCGATACAGTGATCCGGACTGGAACCAGAACCAGCTCGGCAGCGTCTACGGCCTGGCGGTCGACAACGATGGCGACATCTTCGTGACGGCCACGCGTTCCTGGCAGACGGATTACGTGGGTCCCGGTGGTTGGGGTGCGGTCTACCGCCTCGACCGGGTGACCGGTGACGTCAGTGTCTTCGCCACGCTGCCGAACATCGCGAGCGGTCTCGGGAGCATCACCTGGGATTGCGATCACGATGTCTTCTTCGTGTCCAACATGGAAGACGGGCTGATCTACCGGCTCGATACCAGTGGCAACATCCTGGATACCTTCGATCCGGCCCTGCCGTGGACGGGTGCCCCGGGACCCGTCGCACTGGGTGATCGCCCGTGGGCCGTCGAGGTCCATGCCGGTCGCCTGTACTTCTCCATGTGGAACGAGAATTCCGGCCAGGCGCTGACCGGCATGGACAATGAGATCTGGTCCGTGGAACTGGATGCCAGCGGCATGCCCGTCGGCAGCGAGGTCCTCGAGGTCACGATGCCGAGTTACAACAACACGAATTGGAGCGCTCCGGTTTCCGATATCCGCTTCTCGCCTCGCGGCACCATGCTCCTGGCGGAGCGCACCATGGTGAGCTTCGAGGGCCTGGTGGCACACAACGCCCGTGTTCTCGAGTACGAGTGCCAGGCTGGTGCCTGGGTGCCCAGCGGCAATACCTTCGATGTCGGCGAGTATGGTGGCAGCAACGGGTCCGGTGGCGTGGATGCGGACGTGAACCGCACCTGGGCTGCTGGCGACGCGCTGCATCTCAATCACCCGGCGCCGTACCAGAACATCTACGGCTTCCAGGGCATGCCGGCGACCGGCGGCACGATCGCGGACAGCGTTCTCATCGACTACCAGGACAACCTGGCGGCCCAGGACAAGACGATGCTTGGTGACCTGGTCGTGACCGAGGCCGGCGAGCAGCCGTGCATGACGCTCACGTTCTTCGATGCCAAGTGCCGGTACCACCACTTCAACGGCGTGTATCACAAGGTCGAGTTCGGTTTCTCCGCCATGGGTTCCGGCACGATTGCCGAGGTCCAGATCAGCGGTCCTTCCGGCGTGACCTTCAACCCCGGCACTCTCGTCGGTCCGTACCCGCCGTACCAGAGCTACCCGGTGGACATCCGGATGTACGGCGCCCCGGGTGGTCAGACCATCTGCCTGACGCTGACGGCGGTCTTTACCGACGGCACGGTCTGCAGCGACGAGATGTGCTTCCAGACGCCCATCTGCCAGGAGCCGGGCCCCGGTGATGTCAACTACGACTTCAAGGTCGACATCACGGACCTGCTGGCCGTCATCGAACGCTGGGGTGACCAGTGTGATGATGATGACGACTGCACGGCCGACCAGGATGGTGATGGCGTCGTGGGAATCAGTGACCTGCTCATCGTGCTGGAGAACTGGTCCTGAACTCCGCGGGAGTCACCCGCCTGATACGGTTGATCAACGCCCCGGTCGGTTCTCCGGCCGGGGCGTTTTCATTTGGCAAGGACCTGGGACCACTGGTGGCGCATGGCCTGTCGAAGCAGCAGGCGGCCTTCCAGCAGGTCCTGGTCGAAGTTCACGAATCCATTGACCAGGTACACCTCGGCCGGCGTGCAGTTCCAGAGCAGGTCGACTTCCCGGTCCTGCTTGACGTGATCGCGGGTGATGATGACGCCCACGAGACCAGCGGCTCCCGTTCCGGACCACACGTCGACCTCGTGATCATCGCCGCCGCGCGTACCGGGGAGATGGCCATAGTCAATCGGGTAGATGATCGAGGGATGGTCCGGGTGAGCGGTGCGCGCCGGTCGGTCAATGACGGCACCACGCTCGTGAAGCATGGCCTCCCATCGCGTCCAGTCGAATCCTTCCCAGGGCTCGTCCACGCGGTCGGGGATCGGAGGAAGCTCGTGCCATGTCAGGACATCGGTCGTCATGCGGACACGGTACCCAGATGCCCGCCCCGGGGTATGCTCGGGAGCCATGCGATTCCCGCTGACAGTCCTGTTCCTGGCCATGATGGCGGTCGGCGGTGCCGCCGACACGCGCCCCAATGTGCTGGTCCTGATCGCGGATGATCTTCGGCCGGATGCGATCGGGGCCAACGGCAATCCGGATGTCCGCACCCCGCATCTCGATGCCTTGATGGCCAGGGGCCGCAGCTATGACCGGGCGTACTGCATGGGTTCCAACTCCGGGGCCGTGTGTGCGCCCAGCCGGGCGATGCTGCTCACGGGCCGAAGCCGGTTCGAGATCCCGCAGGACGTCCTGGTGCCGTGGGGGCCGGCGACTGGTGAACCGGTGCCGCCCATGCTGCCGGAGCTCTTTCGTCGCCATGGGTGGCGGACGTTTGCTACCGGCAAGTGGCACCAGAGGAAGCCGCATTTTCAAACCTGCTTCGACGAGGGCGAGGCCATCTTCTTCGGGGGCATGGGTCCGCACGAGGGGTTGAAGGTCCACTCGTTCGATCCGACCGGCATGTACCCCAAGGCGGACAGCCGGGCGATGCCGGCCTTCTCCAGTACCGGCTTCGCCGATGCCGCCATCGAGTTCATCTCGACCAATGCCAATTCGTCCGAGCCGTTCCTGGCCTGGGTGTCGTTCACGGCACCCCACGATCCCCGGACACCGCCGGCGGCCATTCGCAGCACGTATGACGATGCGACGCTGACACTGCCGCCCAACGTGCTGCCCGAGCATCCCTTCGATAACGGGGAACTCAGGATCCGTGATGAGAAGCTGGAAGCGTGGCCACGGACACCGGAGGCCCTGCGGCGACACCTGGGCGATTACTACGGCATGATCGAACAGATGGACAGCCAGATCGGTCGCATCCTGGCGTCGCTGGAAGACGCTGGCCGAGCCGACGACACGATCGTCGTGTTCCTGGCGGATCATGGCCTGGGGATGGGCAGCCACGGGCTGCTGGGCAAGCAGAACCTCTACGAGCACAGCATGGGCGCTCCCCTGGTGGTGGCGGGGCCGGGGATCACGCCCGGTGAACGTCGCGACAGCCTGGTGTACCTGCATGACACCGTGCCATGGTTGCTGGACGAGGCGGGCCTGGATCACCCGAAGGACCTGCACGGTCGTCACCTCGAGACCGGCAAGCGGACGCAACTGGTGCTGCACTACCGCGACGGCCAGCGTGCCCTGGTGGAATCGCGGTGGAAGTTGATCGCGTATCCCGCCGTCGGACTGGTGCAGTTGTATGACCTGGAAACCGATCCTCACGAGCAGCGAAACGTGGCGGCGGATCACCCGGAACGCGTGGCCCGGATGGCCCGTGACCTGGCGAAGCAGATGGTTGCGTCGGGAGATGATCTTCGGCTTCCTGACACGTGGACACCGGCCCCGGGCACGCCGTGAGGTCCGGTGTCGGCTAGGCTGTTGTGCCGCGACCCGGCAAGGAGAAGAGCCATGCGCATCCTGATGATCGTCGGTGACTACAACGAGGACCTCGAGGTCCGGTTCCCGCAGCAGGCGATGGAGATGCTCGGGCACGAGTTTCACTCGGTCTCACCCGGGAAGCCGGCCGGCTCCAGTGTCGTGACGGCCGTGCACGATCTGTCGGACACCTCGCTCCAGACCTACACCGAGGCCCGGGGGCATGCCTTCCCGGTCACGCACGATTTCGATTCGATCGATGCCACCACCTATGACGCGCTGGTCGTGCCGGGCGGACGTGCCCCGGAGTACCACCGGTGCGACGACCGCATCCTCGACGTGGTTCGCCATTTCTTCGAGTCGTCCAAGCCGGTGGCCTGCACCTGTCACGGCATCCAGATCCTGGCGGCGGCCGGTGTCCTGCCGGGTCGGACCGTGACGGCCGTTCCATTCTGTCGCCCGGAGGTCGAGATGGCCGGTGCCAACTGGGTGGACCGTGGACTGGACGGCATCGAGGTTGATGGTGTCCTGGTGACCGCCTCAACGTGGATGAGCAACGCCCCGTGGATGCGGGCGTTCAGTGAAATCCTCAACGGCGCCGCGGTCTAGCAACTGCCCCAGTTCCCGATCACGATCAGGATGTCGGCGACATCCACTTCACCGCTGCCATCCAGGTCGCCGGGACCACCGGCCTGTCCGAAGTCGCCGAGGACCTGCAACATGTCATCGACGTCGACCTGGCCGTTGCCATTGAGGTCACCCGGGCATTCGCACTCGTCCGGGATGCCGTTTCCGTTGGCATCCGGCGATGAACCATCGGCGATGTCATCTCCATCGGGGACGCCGTTGCCATTGCAGTCAGGCGCGGTCTCCAGGATCACCGACAGCAACTGGACGGTACCGGCATCGACCGGGGAATCATCGAAGACCGTCAGCGTCCAGGTGCCCTGGGCGGGGTGGCCGTCGAGCACCGAGAGTGGCTCGGCGGGCAGCATGTTGCCATGCAGGACGGGAACCTCGGTGGTGGAGCACATCGCTTCGGCCGTGACATCGGCGGCGTCGGTAAACATGCCGCTGATGTCGTCGCCACCGCATCCCCAGGGACCGATCCAACCGCCCTCGGGCATGCCGGGTCGATCCATGAGCGTGACGGAGACACCATCAGGGGCCTGGAGCTGCAGTCGGAGGTCGCCGACCCACGGGTGGTTGACCTGCACGAAGACGCGGGCGTCGGTCACGAGGCCCTCGCTGGTCACGTCGAAGGTCCAGGCGGTTCCGCTGGATCCGCCATCGGGAATCGCCGCGTCACCGGATCCGTAGAAGGTGTCAGCCGAGCCGATCGTGGACACGATGCCGGCAGCCATGATCGTGAAGAGGATCTTCATCGTGCCGCCTCCGCATCCATCTCGGATGTTCGATTCGTGTCGTTCACTTCACGTGGTTCGGACATGTTCTTGATATGGCACCAGCCGACCGTGGTGCCCATGTTGTTGCCGCCATCCAGGTCGCCCTCGGAATTCTCGACCACGCCGTCCTCTGGATCCCACAGGATCAGGTCCGTGAGGATGTGGCAGTAGTCATAGGACCACCAGTCGTCCTCGAAGGTGGAGGTCCAGGTCCAGGTTTCCTGTCGGGCGACGGTCGGGACGTACGAGAGCCACTGGGCGGCGCCGTCATAGGTCATGTCCGAATTGACGCCGCACCCGAAGCCGAAGAGTTCACCGAGAATGGAGATATCTCCAGCCAGCGAGGTGCCCGTGAACGGCGTGCCAAGGGCCTGGACCAGTCGTCCATCACTGGCCCAGTCCATGCCACTCCAATAGAAGGCATAGAGATGCAATGCGGCATTGCCGCCCTGGGAATGACCGGCGATGCCGTAGCTCTTGTACTGGCCGCCGTGGTACCAGATGTCCATCGCGAACTCGTCGTGGGTGAAGTTCTGGTACGTGTTGATGTACATGCTGACATCACCACTGAAATCGCTTTCCGGCCAGGAGTCGGCATCGGAACAGTAGCCATGGCTGAGGATGAGGTTGTGCCCACCGTATTGATCAGCCCGATTGATGGCCTGGTTTCCCGATTCCATTCCAATCCAGCCAGGCTGGTCGCCGCGGCCGCGGTGCATGGCCTGGATGCTGGCCGGGTCAAGATCGACCGACCCCGGGATCGCCAGGTCGCCCAGGCTGATGGTCGGCAGGCTGCCGGAGGCCAGCAGTGGTTGCACGTTGCCGGGGGACGCCACGCGGACGGCGCGGAGTTCGACGTTCTGCCCAGTCGCCCCTTCCACGGTGAGCCATCGGCGATCCAGGATCAGTCTGACGTGTCCCTGGTCCGGCCGGGTCATTCCGCCGATCCAGCATCTTGGCTGAAGACCGCCGCTTCCCTCGCCCCAGACTTCCGCCCCGAGGAGGAACTTGGTGCGATGGTCCCGGTCGTCCACTTTGAGGTCAATCGCCAGCCGGTGGTCATCGAGCTCGTGTGTGTCCACGCCGAGAATCGAGACCTCCTGGTCAACATGGAAGTGATAGGTGCCTGATCGGATGAACCTGAAGCCATCCGCATCCACGCCTTGCACCTGGAAGTGACAGGCCTGGTGGCCGGTCGCCTGGGGAGTGAAGGTGCTCTCCAGCCATGGGCCGCGCTGCTGGACCTCGAGGGACTCGCGTGTGCCGTTGGCGCCCTGCCACTGGATTGTGGCGTTCACGACGTCCAATCCAGAGGCGACACCGCTGATCGCGTTGTCCAGCGCGGAGCCACTGGTATCGACCTCCGCAAGCGCCGCTCGCAGGGTGATGGGATGCCCGACCAGCGCGACGTGAGACGTGGGATGGACCTGCAGGGCGACACCGGAATGGTCCCGCACGACGAGGTAGCCGCTGGCGCCGGGTTGGCCACCGTCCACCTCGATGGTCCAGTCACCCGGCGTGGGTTCCGGCAGGTCAAAGCGAGTGGCCAGTTGCGGGAAGAACGGTTGAAGATCACCCTCGTGGGACAGCCAGTCCGGGCCATCCTGGAGTCCGACCGGATCGGTGATCGTGACGGACCATCGATCACAGCCAGGCCCGATGGGCATGATCGCGAGGTGTCGAGTCGGTGGGACCGGGAGAACCGTTGACCAGGCACCGGTGTCATCCAGTTGAATCGGGATCATGGCGTGGCCGAACGGGCGTCCGATCTCGCTGGGATCAGGTGCTCGCAGTCGCCCGTTCAGGAGATCGGATGCTGGCGCACCGATCTGCTTGGGGACGACCTCGCTTGAGCCGCTCAATGCCAGTGACACGGCCAGGATCAGGTGGGCCATTGCTTCACTCTCCATCGGCCGATCCGGAGCCGGCCGCCTGCGTCGAGTATAGGAGAGTCAATGCCACTCGTGACCGGTCGATTCCGGGCATTTGATCGCGTGGGCTATAGTGGGGGTCCTCGATACCGGGGACTGGGAAGGAGACACCATGGACCTGCGATTGGCCGCTCACAACTGGATGCGTCCGGAACCGCTGGAGATCACGCTGGAACGCCTGGCCCGCTATGGCTACGAGGGCATCGAGATCATGGGCGAACCGGACAAGTACGAGCCCCGCGAGACGCGGAAGCTGCTTGAGAAGCACGGCGTCCGATGCTGGGGGGCCGTGTCCATCATGCTCCAGTGCCGCGATCTGATTCACGCCGACAAGTACCTGCGGCTGGGGTCCATCGAGTACCTCAAGGACTGCATCACGATGGTGCACGAACTCGGTGGTGAAGTGATGTGCATCGTGCCCAGCGAGGTCGGCAAGATCACGCCCATGGCGGATCCCGAGATCGAGTGGAAGTGGGCGGTCGAGAGCCTCAACCGGGTGGCCGACCACGCTCGCCAGCAGGATGTCCGGATTGCGCTGGAGCCGTTGAACCGGTTCGAAACCAACTTCCTCAATCGTCATGACCAGGCCCTGTGCCTGGCGGATGCCGTGGGCGACGACATCGGCGTCTGCCTGGATGCCTTCCATATCAATATCGAGGAGGCTGATCCCTACGAGGCCATTCGGGCCGTGGGCAGCCGCTTGCACGATTTTCACATCGCAGACACCAACCGCCGGGCGCCCGGTGAAGGGGCCTGGGACTGGAAGAAGCTGCTCAAGACCCTGGATGAGATCAACTACACCGGTTGCTTGACGACCGAGTTCGTCAATCCGGCAGATCGTTCTCCGCTCGGCGGCGCCGCCAAGGATGCCGGGACCGAGGGCTCGGCCGAGGAGCTGAAGTTCATCCGGGATCACGGCAGTGATCTCCAGGACAACGAGACCTACAGCGCTTCCTTCGAACAGACTGCCAAGTACCTCAAGTCCTGCCTGCCCCAAGCGGTTTCATGAGCGAACAGCGGCCGTCCGTCCTGTGCCTCGGCACCCTGGATACCAAGGGGCCCGAGACCCGGGTGCTGGCGGAGGGGATTCGACAGCGGGGCTGTGACACCATCATTCTCGACTGTGGCATCCTCGGAGGTCCCGAGGGAGTCGTCCCCGATATCTCCCGCGAGGAGGCGGCTCGAGCCGCGGGCACAACCATCGAGGCCCTGCGCGACGCTGGTTCCCGTGGCGCAGCCATCGAGCAGATGCTCAAGGGCGTGCAGGTCATCGGCCAGCGGTTGCTTGACGAGGGCCGCCTTCACGGCGTCGTGGCGCTTGGCGGTGCCGAGGGATCCGTCCTGGCGGCAGCCACCATGACGCAACTTCCGGTGGGTCTCCCCAAGCTGCTGGTTTCGCCCATCGCTTCCGGGCGGCGCATCTTCGATCCTTTCGTCGGAACCCGCGACGTGACGGTCATGCACTCGGTGGTGGACATCCTTGGACTCAACTCGATTGCGATGGAGATCTTTGAGAATGCATCGGCGGCGATCGCCGGCATGGCCATCGCCTTTCATTCCCGCTCCGGGCTGCCCGGTGCTCATGCCGGTGGGCAGCAGGTGGCGGCCACCATGCTCGGCAACACCACCAGGCCCCTGATGTGGATCCGCGAGCAGTTGGCTGCTGAACAGCAGGAACTGGTGATCTTCCATGCCAATGGCGTTGGTGGCGCGGCCATGGAGGAAGCTGTTCTGGCTGGTCACTTCACCGGGGTGATTGATTACACGTTGAGCGAACTGGCCGGGGAGGTGGCCGGGGGGTTCCACGTCTGTGCCGATCGGACGCGGCTGGTCGAGGCCGGCCGACTGGGGCTGCCCCAGGTCATCGTTCCGGGATGTGTCGATTTCACGGTTCATGGTCCCCGGACCGAGATTCCCGAGGACAAGCAGGGCCGGCCCAGCCACTATCACAATCCCAAGTTCACCCTGGTTCGGCTGACCGCCGAGGAGCAACTCGAGGTGGGGCGGCGGCTGGTGACTCGCGTGAATGACGCCCGGGGGCCGGTGGTCATCGTGCTTCCCATGGGCGGGCTGTCCGTACCGGACGCGCCCGGCGCTGAGTTCCAGGACGCGGCCATCAGCGGGGCGTTTCGCGACCTCCTGCGGAATCAGCTCAGTGATGAGATCGAACTCGTGGAAGTTGATGCCCACATCAATGACCAGGATTGTGCCAAGGCGGTGCTGGCCGCATGGCGAAGCGTGGCCGGGCACCGTAAGGTGGGGCCTTCCCACGCGGAAGGAGAACCTGGATGAGTCGCAAGGACACGGTACGGACGCTTGGCAACCAGGGTGGCGAGGGCGGCCCGAACGGAATGGCGGGACTGTCTCGCGAGGAACTGCCCGGCGAGAAGATCTACCAGGATGAGGCGCATGCGCCACGACGCAAGACGCTTGGCCTGGACTTTCCATCCTTCTGCCTGGGCGACCTCACCTGCGTGGACGTGGCCGAGTACCTCAAGCACTCCGACACCATCCTGATTCCCAAGGCGAGCCTGGAACAGCATGGCCCGCACCTGCCCCTGTATTGCGACACGATCACGTCGCTGGAGGTTGCCAGCCGCGCTGGTGAACAGGCCGGGATCATGTACACGCCGCCACTGTGGCTTGGCTATTCGCCCCAGCACATGCGTGAGCCCGGGCAGGGAACCGGAACGGTGACCCTTCGGTCGGAAACGTATACCAACCTGCTCTACGACATCGGTCGCAGCCTGATTCACCATGGCTTCAACCGGCTCATCTTCGTCAACGGCCACGGGTCCAATGTCAAGGTCGTCGATCCGGTCCTTCGCAAGCTTCGGAACGAGACCGGCGCACTGATCTGTTATTACAAGCCCTATGCCGAGCGGTACATCGGGATGCTCAAGGACGTTCTCGAGGGACCGGTGGAGGAGACCCCGGGGTGGCACGCCGGTGAACTGGAAACCAGCCAGTGCCTCTGTCACGATCCCACCATGGTCCGCATGGACCGTGCGGCCGTCTCGCGAGCCCATGCCCCGAAGTGGCTGGGCGACGCCTGGGCCAAGAAGGACGGGATGCCGGACGCCGAGTTCCAGGGCTACCAGTACTTCAACTTCCCATTCGAGCATGCCGAGTTCACGGAGTCCGGGGTCATGGGCAATCCGGAGCGTGGCACCGCGGGCAAGGGTGAGGTGGCCTTCCGCCGCTTCAGCAATCACCTGGTCGATGCGGTCCACGAACTCGAGAAGGTGAAGGTCAAGGTTCACAACCGTGACTGGACCAGTGGCAAGACAATGTCCACCTGACGAAAGGGCCCGGAGTCCAATGGATACCTCAACGCTTGATCCCGGCGCCACGGCGTCACTCGTGCAGATGCTCTCGGGGATCGTGGGTGATGACCATGTCCTGGATCGGGACGCGGCCGCCAAGGTTCACACCGGTGACATGAGTTGGCTGACCATCTCGGCGGCGGCCATCGGCAAGCCGCTCAGTCGGCCGGATGCCCTGGTGTTTCCCAGCACCACCGAGGAGGTTTCCGAGATCGTGCTCCTGGCCAATCGGCTGGGTGTTCCGGTGACGCCCTTCGGCGGTGGGTCCGGGGTCCAGGGCGCCGCCAATGCGGATCGAGGCGGGATCGTCGTCTCGCTCAAGCGTCTCAACAAGGTTCGGACCGTCGATCGAGAGTCGATGACCGCGGTCGTGGAAGCCGGCCACGTGATCCGTGAGCTGGAAGCAGGCTTCAATGCTGACGGTCTGTCCTTCACGCACTATCCCGCGTCGGCCGAGTGGGCGACCCTCGGCGGCTGCATTGCGGCGCGAGGGAGCGGCGTGCTGTCGACCAAGTACGGCAAGATCGAGGAACACATTCTCAGCGTCGAGGTTGTCCTGCCCACGGGGGATATCGTCCATACGCCAGCCGTGCCGCGGCATGCCGCTGGACCGGAACTGACGCAGCTCTTCGTCGGTGCCGAGGGCGTGCTGGGCATCGTGACGGCGGCGACGGTCGCCCTGCGGCAGGTTCCGGCAACGCGTATTTTCCGATGCCTGCTCTTCGATGACCTGGACGCCGGTATTGCCGCTGGTCGAGAGATCATGGTGGATGGACTTCGTCCGCCGGTCATGCGGCTCTACGACAAGGCTGCCGCAACGGGTTCACTGGAACGAGCCGTGGAGTGCGGGATCGACCGGGCCGCCATGGTGCTCATGTTCGATGGTGATGTGGATTCGGTCGTCCAGGCCGAGGCGGCGGCCGGAATCGAGAAATGCCTGAAGCACGGTGGTATCGACCATGGTTCGGAAGCCGGGGAGATCTGGTGGAAGCGTCGCTACGACTTCTACTATCCGCCCCATGCGCCCGAGCTTCCGCAGATCTGGGCGACGATGGACGTGGTGGCGGACTTCGCCCATATCCGCGGCGTCTATGACGCCGTTACCGAGGCCATGATGGGCGCCATCGATCCGAAGTGGAACATGACGCTCAAGACGCACTTCTCCCACTGGTACCCATGGGGGTCGATGATCTATCCGCGGTTCGGCGTTCCCAAGGGGCCGGATGATCGTGATGAGGCGCTTGGGCTGCATGACGCCATCGTCAAGGCCGCGACCGAAGCGGCGCTGGAGTCAGGGGCCGTGATCAATGACCATCACGGGGTGGGCATGCGGCTGAATGACTACCTGGGTGATCAACTGGGTGAAGGCGGCATGGTCATGCTGCAGGGCATCAAGACTGGTCTTGATCCCAACGGCATCCTCTGCCCGGGCAAGCTCGGTCTCGACGTGGCATCGGCCTAGCGTGCGGATACACCATCCCGAGGAATGACAACCCCGGCCTTTGAGAAGGCCGGGGCGTCGTCGCGTCTGATTGATCGTGTTCCGGGTATCAAGACCATTCCCGGGCGATTGGTTGATCACGGTCGAAGGATGCCGATCGCTCCGGATCGTCCGCAAGGCGCCCATCCCGGTGATGGGCGACCTTGTGGACGATTTGTGGAGGCATGTCAACGGGCGCAGGTGCCCCAACTGTCAAAGACCAACAGGAGGTCATTGATGTCGGTGACGCCGTCGTCATTGACATCGGAATTGGGACAACTGTCCTGGCAACCCCAGTTCCCGATGATCTTGAGCATGTCATCCACGTTGACCACGCCGTTGCCGTCAACATCACCGGGGCATTCACACTCGTCGGGGATGCCATTGCCATTCTCATCCTGCGTGATGCCCAGGGCGATCTCGCAGGAGTCGGGGAACCAGTTCTGGTTACAGTCCTTTTCGCAGCCGTTCAGTTCGGTGGTCCAGACGCCGGCGATCGTGCTGGTGCACCAGGAGCGGGTGACGCCATCGACGCACTCGCCATTGTTCGTGCAGCAGGTTCCGACGGTGGGGATGTCACCCTCGATGACGTCCAGGGCTTCCTGGATGGCTTCCAGGAACTCGACGGTGTTGTTGCCGGCATAGATCAGCTTGCCGCCAGAGGCTTCACCCAGTTCGGTCGCCTGGTGATGAAGCGTGTTGTTGTCACCGGGATCATCGCTGTCGCCGCCGCCCCACGCGCCACTGCTGATCTCGGGCCCGCCCCAGGCGGCATTGAGCGTGAAGACCCGCGGGGCCTCGGCCATGACGCTGGGTGCGGCCAGTTCGTTCAGCAGGGCAATGCGACCATGAGCTTCACCGGCGCCCGGGGGGTAATCCTCGAGATCCGCATCGTGGAAGTCGGCATCAGTCATCAGGAAGATGATCGGTGCACGCGTTGCGTCCCAGGAGGGCAGCTGCGCGGCGATCTCCCCGGGATCGAGGAAGTCGCCATCGTTGTTGAGGTCCAGGCCGGCGCCCGTCATGGCCTGGTAGACCGCCTCGTACTGGGACTCGGGGAGGTCATTGCCGCCGCTGACGACCAGGGACGACATGGCATTGGTGACGGCCGTGGCATTCGCATTGAAGTCAAGATCGATGTTCCACGCGTAGTCGCTGGGGCTTCCCACGGGATTGACCGGGAAGTCCTTGAAGCTGGCCACGCCGAAACGGGGGTTCGGGAAGTCCGCGGAGATGGCCGAGATGACGGATGGCATCTGGGCGAGCATCTCCGGCATGTCGTCCCAGTAGCTGCCCGAGACGTCGAAGATGAACAGGACGTCCAGTTCACGCGGCTCGGTGATGGGAAGGGGATTGACGAAGATGTCCGCGGTCATCGGGTGGGCGCACAGGGAGATGTTGGACACATCGAACCCGGTGTCGACACCCGAGTAGGGGCGGGAACTGGGAAACGTATTGGGGCCGAACGCGTTGGCCGGGCCCGCGGCGGACCAGAGATCATCGTCATCGCCTCGATTGCCCCACTCCATCTCGCACAGTCCATCAGCCTGTTCCAGGGCGATGAAACTGTGCGCGGCATTCGGCGCGCCACCGCACCAGCCGTTGTCGTTGCCGGTACCGACGGCGGGGTCGATGTGCCAGATGGCCAGGCCACAACCGTGGAGGTGCTGATCGAACCCGATTGGCTGCCGGTTCTCGATGAGCATGTACTCGCTGCTGTCGGGATCATGCTGGATCTTCAGCGCGAATGGCTCCACCTCGACGGCGGGAATGGACAGCCCGGTGTAGTCACCGATCAGGAGCTGGGGCTGGACCCAACCCATCTCGGCGCGGCACCAGGCGGACATGTGGGCCGGGGTGTCCGGCTGGTTCCAGTTCCCCGACGCCATCAGGCAGAAGTGACCGCAACCGGCGTTGATCGACGGGCTTCGGCCGTAGAGGTCCGGCAGCCCGAGGGCGTGGCCGAACTCATGGCAGAACACGCCGATCTCGATCAGTGAATTGCCACAGGAGAGTGCCGGCATGAGCGTGTAGTCATCGATCTCGATCATGCCGCCATTGGCGGAGGGATCGCCGGTCGAGTAGCGGGTGAACGAGTTGTTGGCGTAGAAATTGGCGGAGGCATACGTCCAGCGGTGAGACCAGAGATTGCCATTGCCGCACTCGCCACCGATTTCCGGGTGAACCAGGGCGACGAGGTCGACGATGCCGTCGTCATCACCGGAGTTGGGAATGCCGTCGGGGCCATCGTTGTCATAGATGCCGAAATCGACCATGCCGTCCGCGAGGTCCAGGGCTTCGTTCACGTACACGAAGGGCTGGTTGGCCCCGAGTCCGTTCTGTCCACCTTCGTACACGTTGTCATTGTTGGCCAAGGCGCCGACATCGAGAACCTGGCCATCAAAGGTGAACTTGTTGTACGAGATCTCCAGGTAGTACTCGGACAGGGTCCCGGTGGGCCAGGGCCCATCGAAGAGCTCCTGCTGAAGATCCGGAACGGTGTTGACCGGCAGGGCGATGTTGTTGTAACCGAAGCAGATCACGGGCACCTCGAGCACGCCGGTGACCGCGTTGTTGCTGCGGAAGCCGGCCTCGCGGTTGGCCTTGGCGGCCTTGGCCTTGCCTCGCCAGGCGCCAGGATCGTCCAGGGTGACCTGGCTCCGCTTGGCATGATCGACGACATGCTTGGGCGCCGTGACGCCCGGGGCCGGGGCCGTGGTGGCCTGGATGTCGAAGGGGGACGTGAGCAGAAGGCACGTGGGTGCGATGGCGATTGCCAGGGCGGCAATACCTCGCCGGGGGGTACGCTGAAGCATGCAGTGAAATCCTCTATGGGGGTGGAACACATCACCCGTTTGGCGTGGACACTCCATACAGTGCTCGGTGCGAGGACCGGTGACCTATCAGGTGAAGCGAAAAAAAGAGGTGGAATGAGCGTCCCACGGTCCACCAGGGGGCGTGTTGCCTCCTGGCCGGAACTGGTGCGGTGGCCCGATCAGGGGCGATCTCCGGGGCCGGGCCACGGCCGCCGAGATCTGTCCATATAGTGGGGGCCTGAAGGCCCTTTCTGGAGAATGAACATGTTGAAAGCCCTGCCCGCTCTTCTTGCCATCCTGCTCACGTCCGTCGCCACTGCCCAGGTCGGTAGAGGGCCGGTGGATGCAACACCGACTCCCCAGGAACTGGCGGACCGCTGGATGGAACTCTCCGGTGGCGCCGAGTTCTACGAGACCATGAAGGGGCGGAAGCTCACGTGGACATTCGAGGCCCGCGGCCAGACGGGAGAGGCCGTGAGGCTCTCCGACGTCAAGGGTCGCTTCCTGGTCACGGCGACAATTGCGGAGAGGAACGCCGTCGAGAAGATGGGCTCTGACGGCACCGTGGGCTGGATGATGACTCCACGCGGTGATGTGGAGATCATGACCCCGGCCATGCTGGCCCACTACCGGTTCGTCGAGAATCCAGCCTGGCCACGTTCGTTGGACAAGGCGTTCGCCGAGATCAAGACGACCAAGAAGACCGTCTTTGCCGATGAGGCCTGCTGGCGGGTGCTGTGCCTGCCGAAGGTTGGAAAGCCCGTCGAGTTGTACTTCTCCGTCGAAACCGGTCGGTGGCGAGGTTTTTCGACTTCCCTGCTCAATGCCCAGGATCGGCAGCGTGATCTCAAGATGACCGTCCTGGACTACCGGGATACGGATGGCGCCCTGACTCCGGCGCGGTGGGAACTTCGTTCAGCCAGTGGCGTGATGACCATGCAGTTGAAGGAACTCGTCAACAACCCGGAGATTGCGAAGGGGATGTTCGATCTGCCCGAGGCGGTCAAGGCCAAGACCTCGAACCAGGACTCAACGACGCCACCGGCCGAGGTGGCGGGCGGGACTCACGCCCGACTGATGTCCATGGTCGGTCCGACCCTCGTGAACGGGGCCGGGGAGGTGGTCCCCAGTTCCGTCCTGGCGGACAAGGAAAACGTCCTGCTGTACTTCTCGGCCAAGTGGTGCCCGCCGTGCCGGGCCTTCACGCCCACGCTGGTGAAGTACTTCGATGACCATGCCGCAGACGGCAACTTCACGGTCATCCTGGTCAGTTCGGATCGCTCCTCGGACGACATGGCCAAGTACATGTCGGATTACAAGATGAATTTCTATGCGGTTCCGTTCGATCGCGTGTCTGCCAGCGGCATCAAGAAGACCTACGGTGATCGAGGTATTCCCAACCTGGTCTGGTTGAATGCAGCGGACACGGCTGTCCAAAAGAGTTATGTGAACGGGAATTACGTCGGGCCGACGCGAGTCCTCGAGGCCTTTGACAAGCGATCGACCATGAACTGATCCACCGGTCGTTCCACCTGTCGTCCACGGAATGTGCACTTTTTGCACAAGCCTTGCATGTTTGGCTGGACGCAGGCAAGATGCAGTCGTCGTTGGAAGACGCGGAAATCACGCCAAGACGTGGAAACACGACGAGGCAGACAGAACCGTGGAAACACGGGAAAGTCGACGAAGCGAACAAAGACGATGGCCGGAGTCGAAGGCGGAACGCGGACTGTCGCCGACACGTGGAAACACGAGGACGCGAAAGACCGAAGGAAACCGGAGGCGTGTAACGATACCCAGGGAAGGGTAACACCAGACCATTAACGGACGTTATTGAACGGTCGACAGGCCCCGAACCCGAAAGGGAGAGGGGCCTGTCACTTTTTGGGCTGGACTGGTTCGGCGGGCAGATCAGCGGAGTCGGGGGACGCGAGCAGGATCGATCCAGAGGGAGCTCTGGCCAGGTCCGCTTCGGCAGCGATGTGCCCGAAGGCCGCCCAGTTGGTTTCTTCAATGATGGACAGCAACTTGTCGCGGGCCTCCTCGTCACGTCCAGCCAGGGCGGCGTTCATGGCCAGGCCGTAGGACAGGGTGGCTTCATCGACGCCGGCGTCCAGGTGAGAGGGTGGTCCATCCTCGATCGCGACATCCTGGAAGGTCAGCAGGAGCACGTGATAGGTGTGGTTCTCGAGCAGGTCCATGTCGGGTGTGGCAACCGCCAGGGCGTCGGAAGCCAGGTCCTGTTCGTCAGCCCGGCGGGCGGAGAGATAGACCCAGTAGGCGGCGGCGACCCGCATGTCGTCATTGGTGGCCAGGTCAAGACATCGCTTGAAGTCGAGGGCTGCCGTGGCGTAGTCGCCCGTGAGATACCGGGCCAGCGCGAGGTGGTAGAGGATGTTCCCCTTGGTCGTGCTTCGGGGTCGCCCCTGGGCATTGGGCATGCCATCTGCTTCCACACGATCAGGAAGATCGCGTGAAAGCGCATCGGCTTCCTGCAGATCGGCGATGGCGGCATCGAACTGCCTCAGGGTGATGTACCGGTGTCCGCGATGTCGCCGGAGCCGATGGCTGTCCGGGTGCAGGAGCAGGGCGTCGGTGTAGATGTCGACGGCTTCGCGGTACCGGCCCAGGTAGGCGGTCCGGCGGCCAACCCAGATCAGGGCCTCTTCGCTCTCGGGATGTACCGCGAGAATGGTCCGGGCATGTTCCAGTGCCATGCTGCGTTTGGCCATGACGTCATCAGGAAGTTCGGGCGCCTGCAGCGACTGGCCCAGCAGCGACCGTGTTTCCGGTGTGCGGCACGCGACCAGGCTGGTGCCAAGGAGAACGGAGAAGAAGCAGATTGCCGAAATGGAACGTACGGACATTCCGGACAGACTATGTCACCCAGGCCCGATTGTGTCGGTCATCGGCGCCGACGACTTCGGGCGGCAAGCGGCAGGACGAGCAGGGCGAGTGTCGCGGGGGCCGGTACGGCCACCAGGCTCACGCCATCGACGAAGGTCCCCAGCGTGTCATTGACGCTCATATCACCCAGTTCGAGCTTGGACAGTCCGCCATCGCCCTGGATCAGGATGTTGATGGTCTGCCAGGACGTGTTCTTCAGACCGAGTCCACTGTCGACATGGTCGATGATCACCTCGTGGTTCCACTTGACGATGAGATGGTTGTCGTCCACCCCCGGTCGAGGTGAGAAGGACAGCGTCAGCATGTAGTACTGGCCCATGACGGTCTGCACATGCTGCGACAGCACGGATGATCCCTGTTCGCCGGAGATGCGACCGCCGCCGGGCCCGTTTTCGTCCGCGTCCAGTTCCAGCCACTGCTCTCCGTGGTGGGCGTCCCAGCCGCCCACTCCACGTTGCAGTTCGATACCCGGGCCTGATTCCAGGGTCCATCCCGGAATCTCCTCATAGAGGTCCCAACTTCCACTGACGATGTGTTCCTCGAATGAACCATTGACGATCAGGTTCGAATCAAAGGTCGTCGACGTTGCCGTGGTGGCGAATGCGAGCGCACCGACAGCAATGATGTATGTCGATTTCATTGGGAGACTCCTCACTGTCCCGTGGTATCGAACTGCACCTGGGCGGTGGTCTCCGAGCGTGGCACCACCGCTACCAAGGCCTACGTCCAGTAATCGCTTGAGGTTGCCTGTGGCTGTGGTGTTCGGCCCGTTTCAGAATCGGTTGAAGTCTCGCATGGGCACGGTACCGTAGTGGCATGGCCAGACGGTTCTGGAAAACGATTGACGGGCACACGGCGGGTGAGCCGCTGCGCATCATTGTTGATGGTGTTCCTGCGATGCTCGGCGAGACCATGCTGGAACGTCGGGCGCATGCCATGCAACATTTCGACGAACTTCGACGTGTCTTGATGTGGGAGCCGCGTGGGCATCGGGACATGTACGGCGCGATCCTGACACCTCCGGCGACCACTGATGGTGATGTCGGTGTGCTGTTCCTTCACAACGAGGGATTCAGCACGATGTGTGGTCATGGGATCATCGCGTTGGCGATGCTGGGGCCGCCGGAGGGTCTGATTCCGTTGGACCCGTCGGATCCGGTGATCCGCTTCGACACCCCGGCCGGTCGCGTCACGGCCCGTGTTCAATTCGACGGTGATGGGATCGATCGCGTTTCATTCCGGAACGTTCCGTCATTCGTGGCCGAGTCTGGCGGGCAGGTCGAGGTGCCCGGGCTGGGCGAGGTCCGGTTCGACCTGGCCTTCGGCGGGGCGTTCTATGCCTACGTTGATGCCGCCGAACTGGACGTGCCGCTGGTGCCCGGGGCAACGGATCGCATCGTCGAGGTGGCGATGGCGATCAAGCATTCCGTCATGGCGTCCCGGGAGATCAAGCATGCTCCGCAGGCGAGTGACCTGGATTTCCTCTACGGCGTGATCCTGGTCGGGCCGGCGCACGGTGAGGCCCACAGCCGGAATGTCTGCGTCTTTGCTGACGGTGAAGTCGATCGATCACCGACCGGGACCGGCGTCAGTGGTCGAGCGGCGATTCATCACGCCCGCGGCGACCTGGCCACCGGGGAGGTCATCACCATCGAGAGCATCCTCGGGACGACCTTCGACGTGAGCGTGGCGGAGGTCGACCGGATCGGGCAGCGTGAAGTCATCATTCCCGAGGTGACGGGGCGGGCGAGCCTGACCGGACGGCATGAGTTCATCGTGGAGGATGACGATCCCCTGGGCGGTGGGTTCCTGCTGCACTAGGGTCTAGGCATAGCCCAGGGCTTCGAGGTCGTCCTCCTCGAGACCGAAGTGATGTCCCACCTCGTGCAGGATCGTGATCCGGATTTCCTCGCGGATGACGTCATCTCCTCCCATTGGCGTGCCATCCTCTTCATCATTCCAGGTGTCCCAGCCTCCGGCGATCGCCAGGATGCCCTCGCGGTAGAGGTAGATGGTGTCCGGGAGGCTCGGCAGGTCGTCAATGCTGCGCTCCGTCAGCATCAGGCCACTGTAGAGCCCGCAGATCTCATCCGGTGCACAGTTCAGTTCCTCGAGGAGTTCCGGGGCGGGGGTGTCCTCAACGACCAGGGGCACTTCCTCCAGCAGGCGGTGGATCCGGTTATGCAGGCTGTTCAGGACGGATTCCAGCAACTTGTCGAATCGGGCACGCTTGAGGGGGTCCATGGCGTGCTAGGGTACCGCCGATCCGTGCCCCCGAGCCCGATGGAGCCCCGCGACATGTCCCTGGACCTTCATGCCTGCGAAGCCCCGGTCAACCTCGCCAAGTGGGTTGTCGAGAATGCGGCAGACTTCAAGCCGCCAGTGGGCAACAAGTATCTCTATGACGGTAAGAACTTCTTTGTCATGGTCATCGGTGGGCCCAACGCCCGCAACGACTTTCACGTGACCAATTCGGAGGAGTACTTCTTCCAGTTGAAGGGCGACATCGTCGTCATCATCCGGGACGAGGACGGGCTGAAGCCGGTCCCGATCCGGGAGGGTGAGACGTTCTTCATCCCGGGCGGTGTTCCTCATGCGCCTCAGCGTCCACCCGGCACCATCGGCGTGGTGGTGGAGCGTCGACGCCCGCCAGGGGAGACGGAGCACCAGCAGTTCTACTGCCCATCGTGCTTCGAACTGGTGCATGATCAGGAATTCGACTGTGCCGACATCGTCGAGCACTTTGCCCAGGCCATGGAGGAATTCTGGGCGGACGAGCAGAAATCGACTTGTTCGAACTGCGGAACGCGGATCGGCAAGCCGGCGCCCGTCAAACGCATTGACTTTGAACCCGAGGTCACTATCGTCAGGGAAGGCGACGACTGACCCCATGGGCCCCTCGTTGGGGCACAACCGGACTGGTCTTGGGAGAGGCGAATCCGGTTGCAGAACGGTGAGAGCCGAGATGCTTCATCACTGGTCTGGTGCTTTGCGCCAACGAAGAAAGGCCTGTCCATGATCCTTGCCACCGTTTCACTTGCCGTGTCCTGCCTCCTGGGGACGGATCGGTACGCCATTGTCGAACTGGAGGCTCACCCGGATTTCCCCCGGGTGTCCATCAGTTCGGTGTCTGATGATCTTCGTGTATCAGGTTCGCTGTTCAATACCTCGACGGGTCCCACCCGAGCGGCGACCTGGCGAGCCGGCGAACTGGTTCTTGATGTCTCGACCTACAGCTCTTCCCGTGGCATGTCGCTGGGTGAGAACGACGCCCTGTGGGGTGACGCCGAGCACGGCGGAGGCTCCCGCGCCTTCCGCATCAACTTCGAAGGCACGATCACGGATCACTGGGTCGTGCCGTCAACGCCGGCGTGGACGTCCTTCGTTGGCGGCATTGATGGCCAGGCGGTCGTTCGGAACTCCGGTGGCCACGGCTCGTCCGTGTGGACCGGTCGGCATTGCCGCGAGGATGGAAGCGTCGTGACCATCGAGGGCGGTGACGGTTCACTTTTCCCGGAAGTGGTTGGTCGCCTCTCGGATGGTTCGCCGGTGGCCTGTGGCATCATGGAAGTGGCTCAGCAGTACCACGCGTTCCTTTGGTACTTCAACGACGGTCTTCCGGCCATCGACATCCATGACACGCTCGGGGCCGTCAACTCATCCAGCCTCCTCGGTCTGACGACAGATGGCGTCATCTACGCGGCGACGGCCAAGAGCCTGTCCGAGTGGACAGTGGCGACCTATGACCCGATCAGTGGTGAGGTGGTCAATGGGCCCGCGGTGTCCTGGTTGAACGAGACCACGTTCAATATCGAGACCGGTCAGTTGGCCGGCATCGGTCGGGACTTCCAGGCCGATGCCATGTTCAGCGTCTGGCGGGGCATGCCCGGTGGTGAACCGGAGATCCTCATCCTGCCGGAAGAGGTCCAACTCGCGACGGCGGAGATCGACAGCAGTGGTGCCGTCATCCTCATGACGCTTGAGCTTCCCAACTACGACTCGAAGATGTACCTCTGGCCAGCCGGAACCAGCGAGATCGTGCCCCTGGAGGATCGCGTGTTCGGCAGTTACCTGGACGTTGCTTCCAGTTTCGGTCCGATGTCGCCGGGCGGCCACATGGCCGTTTCGACGCTTGGCGGGTCGGACGTCATGGCGGTCAAGCTCTCGCCGGGCGATGCCAATGGTGATGGCGATGTCGGCGTTGACGATCTGCTGCTGATCCTGGAATCATGGGGCCCGTGGACCGGCAGTTGTGGTCCGGACCTGGATTTCGACGGGACCGTGGACGTCGATGACGTCCTGCTGCTGTTGTCCGAGTGGTCTTCCTGATCACGTGATCATGATCGAGTGGAGTCGATGACGCGCTGCACCGCTGACGCGGTATCGGTATCCAGTATGCCCTGTTCCTGGGCATAGGGGATGCTCAGCAGCACCAGCTCGCGGTACAACGGCAGCAGGTGCGGTGCGTGATCGGCCAACTCATCGAGGTGCTTCTGGATGGTGCCTGTGTCTCCCCGTGCAGCGGGTCCCATGACCACCGCGGGGACACCGAGCACCTCGAGATTCCGGCCAGCTTCCCGGACCATGGGCGCCAGTGCAGACACGGCGGTGTCCCGATCCAGGTCCAGCAGTTGCCAGAGGTCCGCGGCAGCCGCGAGCAGGCCAGTCATCAGTCCACCGACCATGGCGGCCGAGAGGTGGTAGAGCGCTCGTTGATCGGGGGGGATGTCGACCGGGCGCATGCCGATGTCGGTAGCGAGATCACTCAACCAGGGACCGGAGACCTCATCGCCTTCGATGGCCGCGGTGGCGCCGCGCAGGGCATCGGGTCCTCGGCCGGCCTGGGCCAGGACCATGACCGGATGCAGCGAGCCGACATGGGCGCTGGTCGATACGGCGTTTCGCAGAACATCGAGTCCCCGTGAACCGGCGCAATGGGTGACGATGCCGCCAGCGGGCGCCTCCAGCAGTTCTGCGACACCGGTGATGTGGTCATCGGGAACACAGAGGATGACGGCTGCACTGGCTATGTCCCGGGCGGAGTTCACCAACTGGGCGTTGACCTCCTCGGCGAGCGTGGCGCCTCGTTCATTCGAGCGGCTCACGATCGTGTCGACCGGGCGGCCGGCCGCGTGGATGCTCCTGGCCAGGGCCTGGCCCAGCGCACCGGCACCGACGATCGTGATGGGCGTGGATCGATCAACCATTGTCTGCAGAGGATCGTCGGGATTGTCTCACCTGTCGACCCTCGACCGTCAGGCTGGCCCGGCTGGAGCGGGCTGTTCGTCCGGTCTTGAGCCGGGAGAACAACGGTCTCAGCAATACCAGGGCCGCTCCGGCCGCCAGGACGGTGACGACCCAGAATTGCCAGTCGCCCACGGGCATCAGGCAAGGCCCCCGGCCTGAACCAGCATTCGCGTGATCCAGGCGGCCCCCCAGGCGACCGCTGTCATCCAGGCCAGTTGCAGGATGGCCCACTTCCAACCGCCGGCTTCACGGGCGGTGACGGCCAGCGTGGGAAGGCACTGCATGGCCAGGACGAAGAAGACCAGCAGGCTCGCGGCCGTGGACGGTGTGAGCATCGGGCTGCCATCGTCCTGCCTGGCCTGTTCGATCCGGGTGATGACCGAGGGATCATCGACGTCATCACTACCGCTGACGAGTACGGCCATCGTGGACACGAAGACTTCCCGCGCTGCGAATGATGTCATGACGCCGACGGTCAGTTGCCAGTCATATCCCAGTGGTTCAAAGACGGGCTGGACGAAGCGGCCGATGCGCCCGGCGAAGGAGTGGGCCATGGCCGCACGGCTCTCAGCGTCCTCGGTTTCCAGTTGAGTCATTGCCGGATCCGAGCCGCCGGTCTCCACGATCGCCGTGGTGTCGGATTGGGCTGAGGCGACTCCTGCGGAAGCGTCGTACTTTGGATAGGCGCTGAGCCACCACAACACGATCACGATGCCGAGGATCACCGTTCCGGCCTTGCGGATGAACAGCAGTCCGCGATCCCAGGCGGTCAGCAGCGCGGTTCGCAGGGATGGCCATCGATACGCGGGCAGTTCCAGCACCATGGGACGGGCGCGACCCTTGAGCAGCGTTCGTCGGGCCAGCAGTGCGGAAAGCAGTGCGGCGATGATGCCAAGGGCGTAACAACCAGCGAATACCAGGCCGGCCAGGGCCGGTCGTTCGGCGAAGAGGACACCGAGAAGCAGCACGTAGACCGGCAGACGAGCAGAGCAGGAGAGGAAGGGGGCGACCAGGATGACCGCGATTCGATCTCGTCGATCCGGAACCAGGCGGGCCGACATGATGGCCGGGATGGCGCAGGCGTGAGCCGACAGCATCGGGACGAAGGCTTGACCGGGCAGGCCGAATCGCCGCATGACCCGATCCATGACGAAGGCGGCCCGGGCCAGGTAGCCCGTGTCCTCCAGCAGGCTGATCAGGAAGAACAGCAACAGGATCTGGGGCAGGAAGACGACGGTTCCCGCCAGTCCTCCGACGATGCCGTCGACGACCAGGTCGCGTATGGCGCCCTCCGGCATCACCGATGACAGCCATCCACCGACGTGCCCGAAGATCAACTCGATCAGGTCCATCGGGATTCCGGCCAGCGCGAAGATGACGTAGAAGAGCCCCGCCATGATGGCCGCGAACAGCAGCAAGCCACTCACGGGATGAACGAAGGCCAGATCGAGGCGATCGGATAATCGACCGGTTGCAGCGGCCCCGGGTTCACCACCGGCGGCTTCGCGGACGATGCCATTGGACCACTGCGTGACCGCCTGCTGGTCGGTGGGATCCGGAAGGGACGCTGAGGTTGATCTCGCGTGTGCCAGGCTGGCCTTCAGGGTCTCGATGCCCGTGCCGTTGCGTGCGATCACGGGAACAACCGGGCAATCGAGATAGGCTTCAATTCGAGAGGCGTCGAGGGTCAGTCCCTTTCGTGACGCCGCATCGGTCATGGTCAGCGCAACGACACAGCGGGCACCGGTGTTGAGTACCTCGTTGGCGATTCGCAGGTTTCTCGCCAGGTTGGTCGCGTCGAGAACCAGCAGCACGACATCCGGCTGCGGTGTGCCGCTCAGGTCACCATTGATGCACGCGGCGGCGCATCGGGATTCCGGCTGGTCAAGCCCGATGCTGTAGACGCCCGGGAGATCAACCACCTGGATGTCCTGGCCATCACAGCGGCAGGATCCCCGGCGGGCTTCGACCGTGGTACCGGGCAGGTTGGTGGCCTTGGCACGGAGTCCACAGAGGCGATTGAAGAGCGTGGTCTTGCCGACGTTGGGATTGCCAACCAGCGTCACCGTTGTCCGAGTCGGTGCATCAGTCCTCGACGGTGCGGTCTGGGGTGACACGGGTGAGCTCAGGGCATCCGGGGTCAGGTGGACTCGACCTGGACTTGGCGGCAGATCTCACTGGAGAGACCGATTCGGGAACCATTGACCTCGACGATGCACGGTTCACCCTGTCGGGCCACCCGGACGCGGCCGCCGGGCTCGAGGCCCATGGCCTGCAGCAGCGGACCGTCATCGACCGGGGTATCCAGGACAACGACCTCGCTGCCGGTCGTCAGTGCATCCAAGGTGGTCGCGTGGCTCATGACATCAGGCTCCCAAAGGGCTGAGATTCAGTCTCAACTACATGCAGGATAGCGGATCCGGCCTGCCCGACACAAGTCGGGGACGGACGATTCGCAAGTCTCATGTCGGACGGTACGCTGCCGTATCTCAAGCCCTTCACGAGGGGGCCAGATCGACCGGATTTGACCGGCAGGAGTGACCAGTGAAACGAGCAATGATGACGATTGGCGTGATGGCTCTTCTTGGATGTCTCACGGGATGTGGATACCAGAAGGCGCCCATGGCTCCTGATCCCTACAACGAGCGGACGTTCCTCGGCAATGACTGGCCTATCGGCGACGGTCGCCCGGAAGCGGGACCGAACATCGACAGCATGGCTGGAACAGTCCAGACCGAGGAATGATCAACGTGTTGTGTGGCGGTGGCTCAGTGCCGTCGGCGACCGCGTGATCCGGCAACGCCTGCCAGGGCCAGCAGGGCCAGGGCACCAGGGGCCGGGATCTTCTCGTAGTGGATCGTCACGATACCGTTGATCCACTGGCCGGCGTCCAGGCCGGAACCGTCGTTCCAGGCTGCGGTGAGCAGGGCGCCGATACCGCCCATCGGGTCCAGGTGAAGGCCGAAGGACTCGACGTTCATCGACATCGGGTCGTCCTGGACGATGGGGTTGTCCGGGGTGCCCTGGTAGTTGGCATCCGGAAGCGGGAAGAACCAGTAGGTGTTGTCACTACCGAACTCATCCTCGCCTTCGATACCGATCAGGGCTTCGCTGCCGTAGTACGGAACGCCAACGTTGTTGAAGGTCACCAGTTCAAGACCACTCCAGTCGATGCTGATGATCTTGGCTCCGGCGTGGGCTTCGCCGGCGTAGTAGTCACCGATGGACGAGATCTCGTAGCCCGAGAAGAGATTTCCTCCCAGGTCGATCTCGATCGATCCGTCAGCCATGGCGGCGGTTGATCCGCAGCCGATGATGGCGGCTACCGTGAGCCAGTTCTTCGGTGACATGGGTGCTCTAATCCCCTTCCCTTCCCTTCACGTAACCCTGTAAGCCTATTGGGTCTGTACACGAATGCAACCTCGGATGTTCCGATCGGGGCCGAGAATGGTCCGTCAACCGGTATCTCCCGCAGGACCGGAATCCCGCGGGAGCATCGCTACAAGGACAATTCGAGCGAGATCAGGCCCCGGATGCCTGTTTTTTTGCCTTCCAGGAGCGATCTGGGCATTCCAGGGCCCCCTGGAGGCCTCCATGAGAAGAACAGCACCCCGCCAAGGGCGGGGTGCTGTCTTTTCGATCGAGTCTGGCTCGGAGTGCAGGGAACCGAGGTTCCCCCTGGATCAGCGCAGTCCGAGCGTCTCGGTGATCGTTCGTGCGGTCTCCTCGGGCGTCCAGCCGTAGCTGAAGAGCTCCTGGAGGTCACCATCGGTCGTACCGGTGGCGGTGAGAACCTCGCCCTGTGGCAGCTCATACGACGCCTCTGTCCGGGACAGGATCGTTCTGAGTTTCTGCTGCCATGCTTGGAATGTGCCAGCCATTGGTGTGGTTCCTGGGGAGAGGTGGGATGGAGAAGGTCGGTCTCTACCTCCGCTACGGGTTCTGCGGTCTGGCGTGTTCTCAATCACGGCAAATCGGCTGAAATTCCAAAAAAACACCTTGACTCCTAGCCGGTAGGCATCGGCCCAGATCGGACAATGACGCCATGGCAGGCCATGTTTCGCGGTAATTTTCGAATCAAGGCCCGTTGCAGGCCCCGTGGTCGGGGTTGATCACCCGTGGGCTCAGCCAGGGCTGCCGGGACCGTTCAGGCTCAACGGCGGCGAGGAATACAGTCGCTCCCGGGTCCACCAGTCCCCGGTCTCGTCGCGTTGGGAGCTCGTGGTGAAGCGGTAGAGGTCCAGGTGCCAACGGAGGTACCGGGGCGGTTCGCCGGCTGGAAACGGGCTGGACTCCAGCAGGTCGATCACGTCTGCTCGATCCTCCGCCAGGGCTCGAACCAGGTCGGGCAGGACCTGCGAGCCATCGACGCTGGGAATGCCGGCCAGCCGGCGGTCCAGGACACCCGCCTTGGCCAGGTACTCGTAGTCCAGTCCGTCGAACCAGAGTTGCCAGTCCAGCCGCGGCATGTCGGGTTGGCACCAGGCTGGAGCGCGATCAAGCGGTCCAGGCTTCCATCGGAACACGTAGGGTTCCCAGGTCACGCCGTCAGCGGAGCCTTCGATCAGGATCTCCGGTCGCGTCTTCGTCATCACGCGGAAGAGACCGTAGCCGTTGACGAGATGCCAGCCCGCCAGGGCGGGTCGTTGCCGAGGCGAGCGGTCGTCGCTGAGTTGCATCATGGTGAGCGGAATACTCATGCTCAGCAGGAGCGCTGCCACCAGGGTGTTGAGACTGCGACGTGGCAGGCACTCTCGTCGGGCGAGTCCCACGCGGATCAGTCCACGCGCACGCCTGGGCCACATCCAGAGCAACTGGCTGTCATCCAGGAGGACGACACAGAGCACGATCGTCAGCCAGTTGAAGAAGCCGTAGTTGCCACTGAGCAGGATGCCGACCTGCAGGAGCACCAGGGTGGTGAAGGCGATCAGCCTTGGAATGCGTGGGAACAGGATGAGGAACGGGATGCCCAGTTCAATGATGAACATGAGCAGGCAACTGAGCTTCTGCCACCACATCGGCAACTGCCAGGCGTACCAGGCGGTCCACAGCGGCAACGGCTGTGTCCAGTAGTGGTAGTCCAGGGCCGTCAGATCCCACCAGGCGGAGTCCTGGCTGGCCAGCTTGAGCCAGCCCGAGAGGAACATGAACCGCAGCAGCAGCCAGATCAGCATCCACCGCAGCACCGTGGATGGTCGTCGCACCGCCGGGCTGTTGAGCCGCCAGGCGCACGGAGCCCAGAAGATGGCGAGGAAGCCGATCTCCAGCAGCAGCACATCCCACTGGTAGCTCATGAAGATGCCGGCGATGTTGACGATCGACAGGTAGGCGAACCAGGCCAGGGCCATGGACAGCATGGGAACCAGTCCAAGCAGCAGCGCTGTCGAAGCGACCACCCCGGTGATCCAGGTCGCCTCCAGCATCCCGGTTCCGCCGAACCACATGGTCGTGGGCAGGGTGAAGAAGGGGCGGTCGGAGCCGCCGTGTGCCGCGACGAGTTCCAGGTAGTTCTCGAAGGGACGAAGGCCTTCCGGTCCGAAGAGACCGTCCATCTGGTACCCGATCGACAACATGGCGATCAGGTAGATCAACCCGAGCAGACGAAGAAAGACCCGTCGCGTGAGCAGCGTGGTCGAGGGGACCTGGATCTTGCCCCACAGCAGCTTGCCACCGATGGCGGCGCCGCCTCGATGGTTGGCGACCAGTCGATACCCCAGGTTGGAGACACCGCGGAACGGAGGCAACCAGCGGTAGAGGCGAAGCGGCCACGATCGGACATCGACCCGATCCATGATCTCGTAGACCGCTTCCGCGCCGCGTGCAGACGATCCATCAGGCTGGACCAGGTGGATTGCCTCGGCAAAGGCGGACTCCGGGATCCCGGGGAACTGGCCCGCGGCCTTCTGGTAGGGGGCCCAGGCGAGGCGGTCCGGCGGTGATACGGCTTCGTAGCGCTTCAGCCATCGCCGGCAGAACCCGCAGTCACCGTCGTAGACCACCAGCGGCAGGTTGGTCGGAAGCTCGGCCTCCGGCAGCAGTCCGCGGCAGGGACCACCCTCACATGATTTGCATTCGCCACAACCCATGAGCCCGCCCGGTGAAGAAACGAGGGCCGATCCACCAGGATCGGCCCTCGTCGCATGCTATAGGGAACTGACGGGCTCGGTGGCCTAGGGGCACAGGCCCCAACTGGCGATCACGTCGAGCATGTCGTTGACATCCACCACGCCACTGTTGTCGATATCACAGCCACCTGGATTGCCGAACTGGGCCAGCAGGGCCAGGACGTCGGTGACATCCACGACGCCGTCGCCGTTGGCACAGTCAGCCGGGCAGTCATTGACTTCATCACACTCGATGGCGCTGATGGAGACACCGTCGACACCGGCCTCGATGACCGAGCCGTTTCCGGCATCTTCCGCCGTGAACCTCACCCGGAACGTCGCCGAGGGGGAGATCCCGGGCATCCCGGCGATCGGGAACTGCTTGTTGTACCACCCACCGGAACACTCGATGCCGGTGGGGCCGACGATCTCGAGGACCGACCAGGTGCCGCCGTTGTCATCGGAGACTTCGACGGTGAAGACGTCGGCATTGGGGGCGCCGCCGAAGTCGTTGGAGTACCACCGCCAGTAACTCAGGATGGCGCCGGGAGCGGACGCATCCATGGCCGGCGAGGTCAGGACCGTCAAGCCGCCATCGACATCGGAGTTGCCGCTGGCATTGTCCGTGACGTAGCACTGGCCGCTGCCGTCCGCATCGCTCGGGGGATCACCGCGGTCGCTGTCGACCGGGACGCCCCGGCCCCATGGCCCGTCGGTGCAGGTGCTGTCAACGGTCCAGCCGAGATCCGACTCGAAGTCGTCGCTGAATCCGGTGACCGCACCGTCGGCGACCAGCGTCTCGTAATTCGAGCCACCGATCGGAAGCGTGACGGTCTGACCGGAGGTCGAGGATGCCGAGAGGGACCAGTTGGCGAAGTTTCCGCACGTCATGTCGGGAAAGTTCACCGTCCAGATATCCGGGTCGGCCGTGGCGGCGAGCGGAATGTCCTGGCTGCCGGATCCATCGTCCACGCTCAGGAAGAAGGTGGTCGAGTCGGGCTGGCCTGATCCCAGTCCACGGATCCGGACGTCCAGGCTGGCGCCATTGGATGGGAGCATGGATGGCAGGTCATCCACCAGCGCGATCTCGATGTCGGCGGTCTGGAAGGCGAAGAAGCCACGTTCCAGGTCGCTGACGATGATCGTGCCACTGGGGAAGTACGGGAATGAACTCCAGGCCCCGTTGAAACTGGCTCCGTCATCGGACGGGTAGGTGTCAAACCAGGCCACCCGGGTCGGGTTGAGTTGATCGCTGATGTCAAAGATCTGGAGTCCGCTTCGATAGTTGGCCTGGTACATCCGGTTGCCCTTGATGTACAGGTTGTGATCGATCGAGCTCAGTCCAGTCGTGCAGGTTCCAGCCTGCGTGGGTGCAGAGAGGTTGGACACATCCAGGATCCGCGTGGTCGTGACCGAGCCGGTGTTCGACTCGTCCAACTCGTCGTTCAGGTAGAACCGCTGGAAGTCTTCCGTCAGCCAACCCTGGTGCGAATAGTTGTTGTTGCTGTACTGGTAGGAGGACAGCTGGACGATATTCGACTTGTCGGTCAAGTCCAGGATGGTCAGGCCGGTCTGCTCCCAGCCGCCATTGAAACCGGCGCAGAGGAATCCGATCTGCTTTCCGGCATAGGGCGTGCCCGCGGGATACGTGACGAACTGGGCGTCATGGACGTACTTGTCATTCCAGCTTCCCACGTACGCCGGTGAGGCGGGGTTGCTGTTGAGATCGTAGATCCGACACCCGTTGTCGGAACCACCGAGGCGATAGAGGAAACCACTGACCGTGTCGATGGCCACGTTGTGGGTCGCGGACGTGCCGACATCATCGATGACGTTGACCAGTGTCACGACACCGATGTCGATGTTGACCATGTCGATGACCTGGATGCCGCTGCCACCTTCTGACACGGCGTAGCAGTGGTGTCCGAAGATCTTGACATCCCGCCACAGGCTGTCGGGGCCGGAGATCGTCGCGATGATCTGGGCGTTCCCGGGGTTCGTGATATCGATGAAGATCGTCGCGGAGTTGACGCCCATGATGGCGTACTCGCGGCCACTGGGAGAGACGTAGCCCCAGCAGTCATTGCCGGTGTCATAGCCGCCCAGTGCCGAGAGGGACAGCCAACTCAGGAGGGTGACACCTTCGGAGGTGAATCCGCCACGTTGGCTGTGGGCATTGATGCCGTTCACGTCAGCCCGGAAGGCCGGGGCCTGGACGGGAGGCTGCCGATCACGCAACTTCGGGTCATCCTGGTGGGCCAGGGCGGTAGCACCGATAGCAACTCCCGCCAGGACGGCGGACAGTGCCTGCAACTTGAGCACGGGTCAACTCCTCTCTCAGGGGGCCTCCAGGGCCCGTCATGCACCCCAATACCACTCTACTGGATACGTGGCCGGGGGCGAGTCCGGTTCCCGAAACTCGGTTTCGGGGGGCCCGGAGGCTACTTATCAGGTGATCCGGTGCCAGGCCGGGGCGGGGCGGATCGCAGGGCCGGATCGATCGGGGGGCTGGAGAGACTCAGGAGAAAGGCCTCCAGGTCGGCCAACTGCTCCGGGCTCAGGTCCAGGGGCTGCAGGACGGTCTCCTGGTGGTGATCCACGACCACCATGTCCTCCAGGGTGTTGTAGTAGCCCAGGACGTCGGCCAGGGTCGCGAACTGCCCATGGTGCATGTACGGGGCCGTTCGATTGAGATTCCGGAGAGACGGCGTCCGGAAGGCCCCCCAGTGCTCGCTGTTGCGGATCACCGATCCGGTCGACCGTCCACGCTGGCTGTCCGGGGCATCGGAATAGGTCCCGTTGGCACGGAAGGGATTTTCCTTCAGCAGCCGGATGCCCTCCCAGCGGCCCGCGTCGGAGGGGAGGTCCTCCCCGGCGGTGGGAATACCGATGTTGTGGAACTCCCGGTCACTGAGCAGGGCACCGTTGTGACACTGGCGGCAGCCGGCTTCGCCGACGAACAGCACCAGCCCGCGGCGGGCCGACGGAGACAGGATGTTCATGCCCTCTTCGTCCCCGGCCTTCATGGCCGCGACGAACTGGTCGAAGGGACTCGGTGGCGAGATGAGCCGATGCTCGTAGGCGGCGATGGCCTTGCCGAGGTTCGAGAACGCGCGGTTCACGGTCTCGCGATCGTCGTCGGTCATCGCGTTCCAGCCGATGACCCGGGGATCGGTCGGATCGGGTCCGGGGCCGGCATTGGCCGGAAACCGATCGAGGTCGTCAAGCGGCGGCATCGGTCCGAAGACCTGTTCGTACTCCTGCCGGAGAACCTCGTCATCGTGGACTCGATGCAGTGCGGCCAGCCGCGAGGTTCCGAATTCCTCATCACGTTCGAAGGGATGAAGCGCCTGGGACCAGAGCGTGTCGGCCCGGCCATCCCAGAAGAACCAGCGGTGGTGCGCTACGTTGAGCAGCGAGGGCGTGTGGCGAAATCCCTGGTCCAGGCCCATCGGCAGAGGCTTGCCATCGGTGAACGCCAGTTTCGGATCGTGGCACGTGGCGCAGGAGACGGCGCCGTTGCGGGAGAACCCGGGATCGAAGAAGACCCGTTGGCCAAGCCTGGCGGCGACGGGATGGTCCCAGGCGGTGTTGGTGGGGTCGGGTGCCGTGGCCGCGACGGGACTGAGACCGGACGCTCGCCGTTGCTCGACCTCGCCGAGGGGGGGGGTCAGTCCCAGCGTGGCAAGCAGGATGAGGCCGGCGATCGTCAATCCACCACCAGCGGTGTCTGGGCTCTTCGGGAGACACCGTCCTGTTCCAGGTCGAAGTACAACTGCCAGTCACCGGGCATGTGCATGAGCAGGCCTTCCGCCAGCCACGTGCCATCTTCCTGGGGAACCACGCGGGCGACATGGTTCATGCCGTGTCCATGTTGCGGCATGCCGGCATCGACCTTCAAGGTGGCGTCCTCGGGTGTGATCGGATTGGCGGCGATGTCCAGTACCTGGATCTCGATCTGGAAGAACTGGTTGAGCGGGATCGGGTCGGGTTTCGGAACCCAGTACACCGTGAACGAGCCGTCATTCGAGGCGACCGTCCGGGCGACGGGCGAGGCCACCAGGGTGTTCATTCCCGAGTGACAGGCGGAGAGGAGCAGGAGGCTGGCGATCAGGAGAAGGCGAATCATGGTGGAGCGCTCCGTTTCAGTCGTTCCGGTGTCATGGCTCGGCCGAGCCCGAAGGTGAGGACCCACCCGGTACCCGGCTGGAAGCCCTGCATGCGGTGGTTCCCGTGGTCGAGGACGACAATGCGGCCCATGGCGTCCTGCGTGATCTCGCCGGGCATCCAGACCTGGCCATGGTCTCCACCCGAACTGGACAAGGTCGACAGGTGATCACCGGTCGCAGCATAGTGGTCAATGCGGTCGGCGGCCGTATCGGAGACGGCAATGCTGCCGTCATCCAGGATGGCGATGCCCCCGGGCCAGGGATGGGCGACCCCGGGGGCGGGCCCGATGATCTGTTGCGGGTGTCCCTCGGTGTCGAACAGGTGGATTCGGCCGGTGCGGCCGTCGGCAACCGCGAGCATCGTCTCGTTGGCGGCGATGGCCACGGGATCAAGGTCCGCGGGCCACGGCGCNGCNCGATCGCGTTCGACCAGGCGTTGNCCATCGAAGTCNAGGGTGATCACCNGGTCGAGCGTTTCGTCGATCACGTGCAGGCTGCCGGAATCATCACCNGCAATGGTGCCGGGGCGCAGTGGTCGATTGGAATCGATCCGGGGCAGGGGGGTCGAGTCCAGGAGCACCGCGGCATTGGGATCGAATCGCAGCGCGTCCGCCGGTGGCAGCGTGATTCTCCATCGCTGCACCGTCCCGTTTCCGGAATCGACGATAGTCAGCACGCCGGTTCGGGCATTCCAACTCAGATCGGCGATGTCACCGATNCGTCCGGGGCCGTCTCCCGGGGTACCGAAGGTCGACACGTGGATGGGGACCTCGCGGTCGGTGACGAAGGTCGCCAGGCTCCGGACTTCCGGTTCCCAGGTGACCAGGCCGCGTCCACCGGCTTCGACCTGGGCTCCGAAATGCGACTGCAGGCCACGCGGGGCCCGCGTGTTGGATCGGGCGGGTCGCGACGGGGGACCGGGCTGGAAGAACTGGATGCGACGTTCAAAGGGTTCGCTCACGACCGAGCGATCACCGGACGACGAGATGGCCACATCGGACGGGTAGTGGATGTTGCCCTCACCCTGTCGTGGAACGACGGCGTGCATGCCCCACCAGGTCACGGGTTTGCCGTCCGGGGTAAACACCTGGATGCGGTGATTCAGTCGATCTGCCACGTAGACGAGATCACCCCGCACCTCGACGCCACAGGGTTCCGCGAAGAGCCCGGGGAAGCGTCCCCAGCCACCCCATTCGGATCGCAGTGAGCCATCGGGATTGAACACCAGTACCCGGTGGTTTCCGGTGTCGGCGACGAACAGCGAACCATCGTCATCGACATCCACGCCTTCCGGTGCCTTCAGTGACACGGACGGATCGATGCACCAGCCGGTTGCGGCATTGCGATTGAACGCGCAGACGCGGTCGTTGCCGGTGTCGGCAACGGCCAGCCACTGGCTGGACATCGCGACATCCCGCGGTGAACGGAATGAGGTTCCGGACAGGGGATCCGCGTCCAGGACATCAACGACGGTGCCACGCTCGTCCAGGATCTGGATCCGGTGGTTACCCGTGTCTGCCACGACAATGGTGCCCTGGTCATCCGTGTCAATGCCGGAGGGTCGGTGCCAGGTTCCCGGTGATGTCCCCGGCATGCCCCAGGTTGTTTCGCGGCTGCCGTTGCTGTTGAGCACCGCGATCCGATGAGCGTGGGGTTCCGTCACGAGCACCCGTCCGTCGGCCATCATGGCGACGGCACCCGGCGCGGCCAATTCATCCACGGTGGATTCCCAGGCCGCGGGATGGGACCCGGTTGAGCCGGGTTGGGCTGCCTGGCCGAAGGCTGCCAGCAGGCTGATGGTCAGGAACATCATGGTGACGGCACAGTGTAGGCCGAGACCGGGCTCGTGCACGTGTCGGTTGTTGATCAGGAGGGGTCGGCTGGCCCGGCCCGATCGGCCATGAACCCGAGTGATCGAATGCGATCGATGGCGGCATCAAGTGATTCGGCACTGTCGGCCTGGATGGTCGCTTCACCATCGGCAAAGGACACCTCGCACGATTCAACACCGGCTACGCCGGTGACCGCGTGGTGAATGCTCTTGGCGCAGTCATCGCAGTGCATGCCATCGATGATCAGGCTGGCGCTGGCTGGTGGGGTGGGTGGCTCGCAGCCCGCCGCGAGGGCCAGCAGGCCGAGACCGACCAGTCGGAATCGAAGGCCACCATGGAGGGTCATGCGATCAGGACGTCTTGATCACGGGAGCGGACTTCCACTTCCGGCCCAGGACCTGTCCGGAGTCGGTGGCCATCCAGTCGCCGAGGACACCGGCGTAGACCGACCGGAAGTCCTGGGTGAACTTGAGGTCACCGCCATCGAGATTGGTCAGGGAGGGGTGGGTTCCGTGGAGTCCGGGGTTGATCATGTCACCGACGAAGTACATCGGCGCCGCGGTGCCGTGATCAGTTCCGCCCGAGGCGTTCTGTGCGACGCGGCGACCGAACTCGGAGAACACCATCGTCAGGACGCGACCGGAGTTGCCCTGGGCCTTGATATCGCCATAGAACGACTTGAGCGAGTCGCCGACCTGCTGCAGGAGTCGGGTATGTTGGCCGGCCTGGTTGGCGTGGGTGTCGAAGCCACCCATCGTGGCGTAATAGACACGCGTGGGCATCTCGGATCGGATCATGGCGGCGATCATCTGCAACTGGTTGGACAGGTTGCCGCCGGGGTAGGCCACCAGTGGTTGCTGGGACACCGCATGTCGGACCTTCTTGGATGAAATCTGCGCATCCATGGTCGTTCGCTTGAGGAACGAGAGCTGGTCAACGGCCTCCTGGTCCTGCTGGTCGTCGGCGATCTTGCTGTATGGATCGGACAACTGCTTGTCGAGGTCTTCGCCCATCCATCGGTACAGGTCCGCGGACTCGAAGCTGACGGGCATGACCGTGTCGCCCTGCATCGCCAGGGGGGCCTCTCGGCCGACGGCGATGCCGATCTCGGGATTGGGTGCGCCGGCGCACTCGTTGTCGAAGTAGCGGCCGACCCATCCGCTGCCGCGTCGCCCGTCGGGACTGGCGGTATGCCAGATGTCCATCGAGGAGAAGTGGGACCGGTTGGGGTTGGGATACCCCACGCCCTGCACGATCGATGCCACGCCATCATCCATCAGGCTCTTGAGTCCGGCCATCGCTGGATGCAGGCCGATGCCCTGGCCCTGTGAAAGCTGCAGCGCCGCCTCGGCGTTTCGGCCGGGCGCCGCGATGCCCAGGCCGGGTCGCAGGCGGTAGTAGTCCGGGCTGCCATAGGGCACGACCGTATTCAGGCCGTCATTGCCACCGCCGAGTTGGACGATGACCAGGATGCGGTCCTGGGGCATGCCCGGGATGGAAGTGAGGCCCGATCCCTGGGGAAGCATGACGCCTTTGGCGGTCTGCTGAATGAACAGCGGTGTCGTGGCGGCCAGCGAGGCGAGCGTGACGCCCTGCTGGATGAACATCCGGCGGCTCCAGGGATTCTTGATGGGATCGGACATGGTGTGCTCCTGAAGCGTCAGCAGAGTTGGTACTCGGGCGCGGCGGTCATGAGGGCCAGCAGGTTGATGATGGTGCTGTTGTCATCGGCACCACCGCGATCTCGAACGTACTGAACCCACTGGGCCAGCCGATCTTCATCGGGGACGGAGCCGATCGTGAACCGGGAGAGATAGGTGACCGCATCCTGGTCACGGTCCCGGCCGGGAATGTCCCGGAGGTGGTCAACCAGGTGGCGGGCGTCGAAGCCGCCGTTGGCGTTGTCCCAGGGGCGGCTGTTCGTCTGCCGGCCGGTCAGCAGGTAGACCAGGGTGTTCTGTCGGACGAAGAGCGTGGACGTGTTGATCCACTTGCGTCCGCCGTCCCAGCCCTTGACCGAGGGGGGCACGAACAGGCCCTGGCCCATGTAGTTGCAGGCCTGCACGAGTTGGCTCATGTTCCGGCTGGGTGTTCGCAGCGAGCGGATCGCCTGCACGACCAGTTGGATCGGGCTCTTGATGATGCTGGTGCGATTGGCCTGGTCGTAGAAGTGCTGTGACGTGAAGAGCTTCCTGAGGACCGGCTTGAGTTCCCAGTTGTCGCTCTTGAACATCCGGGTCATCTGCCGAATGGTGGTTCGTCCGTCTCCCGTGGCGAACCCGGGCTGGTCGTTCACGAAGAACTTGTAGAGCTTCTCGCAGATGAACTCGCTGGCGGCGGGGCGGGTGAAGATCAGGTCGACGAAGTCGTCGCCGTTCCACTGGCCGCGCTTGCCGAAGATGACCTTGTACTCGTTGTCGTGGTCGCGATCGTTGAAGTAGAACGCGTCGTCACGATAGGTGTACCCGGTGAGGGCCCGGGCGCCCTGCTTGATGTCCTGCTCGGAGTACCCTCGCCCTTCGCCAAGCGTGAAGAGCTCCATCAGTTCCCGCGAGAGATTCTCATTGGGGGCCCGCTGGGAGTTCTGGTTGTTGTTGAGGTACTTGATCATCGCCGGATCGCGGATGATGTTCCGGACCAGGTCGTTCTTGAAGTTCCCCAGTGCATTCTGGCGGAACATCTCGTTCTGCACGAACATGTGATAGCTGTCTTCCACCGGCCGGTAGCCGGTGGCGAAATGCCCGTGGAGGAACAGCGTCATCTTTTCCTGGAGCGGGCGCGGAGATTCGATCATCCGGCCCATCCACCATTGCTGCATCTCGGCCAGCTGTCGGCGATCCGAGCGTTGCCGCATCTGGCGTTCCGTTCGGAATCGTTCCAGGACCGCTTCGTTTCCGTTACGCCGGGCCATGTTGGCCTCGCGGCGTTCCTCCTGGGTGCGTGGCCGCATGATGTCATTGTCAAAGCGACCATCCGTCCGGGCGGTGATACCGGTCTCCTCGACCTCATCGAACTCGATCAGGGAGTCGACGGCGTCATCGAGGCCCATGTTCTTCAGGGCCAGGACCTGGGCCGGCGTGCCTCCGAAGCCTGCACGTTGGAGCAGGTGGTGGGCCTTCCAGTAGTCGAATTCGCGGGGATTGAGTCGACTCAGTCCTGATGCCATTCGGTCGTCCTCCGGGACAGGCGGTTTCCAACAGGATGCCCGTGAAGGCCCGCTACTTCAAGCCCTACGAGGGAGATCGGTCAGGCATCCCCCTTGATACGCATGATCAGGGGCCTTCAGCCTCAACTTCCCGAGGATGACCCGCTCAACCGGCGTAGACGGACGCCCAGGCGAACGGCGTTGCCGACCACGGTGACATCGCTGAGCCCCATGGCGATGGCGGCCCAGATCGGGCCGGATGAACCCAGCAGGCCGACGGCCGACACCGGGATCAGGATGGAGTTGTAGAGGAAGGCGAAGAACAGGTTCTGGCGGATGGCGGTCCGAGTCATCCGGGCCATGCGAATCGAACTGGCGATGGTGTCCAGTTGATCACCCGGGATGATGACGTCAGCCGCTTCGATGGCGATGTTGGTGCCGGTGCCCATCGCGACCCCGACGTCCGCCTGGGCCAGGGCGGCGGCATCGTTGATTCCATCACCGACCATCATGGTCCGCTGCGGGCAGCTCTTGACCCACTCGTTCTTGGACTCGGGCGTCTGCTCCGCATGAACATCGGCGGATTCGATGCCCACGGCAGTGGCCAGGGTCTCGGCCGCGGCCTGGCGATCGCCCGACAGAATCGCGACGGAGACATTCTGGGCGTGGAGCGCCGAGATAGCTTCCCGGGCACCGGGGCGAGCTTCGTCGGCCACCGTGATCGTGCCGGCGTCGACGTCATCGATGACAACGCGGCAGGATGCCGTGCTGTCTCGAAGGACGGCGACGCGATGGCCCTCGACCATTCCAGTGACGCCTTCGCCCGGTCGGGCATCGAAGTCGTCCACGGCTGGCCAGGACACGCCGGCCTCCTCGGCAGCCGACAGGATCGCTCGAGCGATGGGATGTTCGCTGGGCGCTTCGACCGCGGCGGCCAGTTGCAGCAGGCGGTTGCGGTCCCACTGGTTGCTGGTTTCGATCTGCACGACGGAGGGTTGCCCGAGCGTCAACGTGCCGGTCTTGTCGAAGACGACGGTCTCGGTCAGGCCGGCACGCTCCATGGCAGCCGCGGACTTGATGAGGATGCCACGTCGCGCGGCTTCACTGGTGCCGACCATGACGGCCATTGGCGTGGCGAGTCCCAGTGCGCAGGGGCAGGAGATCACCAGGACCGTGACCGCGGCGATGATGCCGTCCTGGAAGATCCCGACGTCGCCCTTGATGATCGCAATGGCAGACCACGTCAGGATGGTCAGCAGGGCGACGCCCAGCACGATGGGGACGAAGAAACTGCTGACGCGGTCTGCGAGCCGCTGGATGTTGGCCTTGGAGGCCATGGCCTTGGTGACCAGGGTGGCGATCCTCGCCACGGTGGTCTCCGTGCCGTCGACCGTGGACTCGATCACGAGCCGCCCGGTGGTGTTCATGCTGCCGGCGATGACCGGGTCCCCCTGTCCACGGGGGACCGGGATCGGTTCCCCGGTGACGACGGACTCGTCCAGTTCCGAATGGCCTTCGGCGATGAGGCCATCAACGGCCACTCTCGCACCGGGGCGGACGAGGAGGCGGTCGCCGCTTCGCACGTCGCTGATGGGAATCTCCGCGGTCGTGTCATCGTCATTCAGGCGTTCGGCCGTATCCGGCTGCAGTTCCAGGAGGGCCCGGACCGCGGAACCGGCCTTGGCCGTGGCTCGTGCTTCCAGCCAGTGTCCCAGGCTGATGATGCCCAGGAGCGCTGCGGCCTCGGCGAAGAAAGCCATGTGGGCGTGATCAACGCCGGCCAGTGTCAGGATGAAGAGGACCATCGAGTAGGTCCAGGCCGTGAGCACGCCGATGGACACGAGCGTGTCCATGTTGGTGCCACCGGAGCGGGCCGCGCGTATCGCGGATCGGAAGAACCCGCTGCCGACCAGGACCACCGCCGTCGTCGAGCCGGCGAACATGAGCCATAGCAGCCACCTTGCCTGGTGGTCCCCGATCGTCCAGTGCAGGATCTCGAGTGGTACCCAGATGGACAGTCCCACGGCGGCTCGCCATTTCCAGAACGCGGCCTTGTCGTGGTGACGCTGTTCGATTTCGCTTCGCAGGGCGACGGGGGTGAGGGCCGTCTCCATCACGCTGCCGCCGAAGCCCTTGGTGGCGATCGCATCGAGAACGGTGCCTGGATCGACGGGCCCGTCCGTCGAGATCGAGGCCCGACCCTGTTGGAGGTCCACCTCTACCGCGGCGATGCCGGGGACGGCCTCGATCGCCCGTTCCACGTTGGTGACGCATCCGGCACAGTGCATGCCGGTGATCTTGATGTCCAGGGTGTCGGCTGATGTGGTCACGGCGGGCCTGGGGGTACTCGGGGTGCTCTTCCGACGGATCGGCCTGGGATCAGGGTCGCCAGTGGGTACACTGTAGGGCCATGTCGACAACGGGTACCTCCAAGATGGCCAGCCAGCACGGGCGACACCCGGGCGTGACCGCTGCGCCATTGGTGCTGCTGGCCTTGGTCCTCCTGGCCACGGCTGGTGGCGTGACGGCCACCGTGGCTGGTCCCACGGCCCGCCCTGCGGCAGTGGCCTGCCTGGTCCTGCCGACGCACGGGCTCCTGGAAGCCGGGACCCGGGCGGATGACGCATCGTCCAGCGGATCGCTGGTTGGTACGCCCGAGACGAGCGACGTGTTCGGATCCGAGGTCTTTCGGATCCGTGACGCCCACCTGGACCTGCCACCCCCACGCGGGTGAGTCCGTGGTCCGGTTGGACCCCGGCCGTTGGTTCCCGTCGGGAACCGGGTCGTGGTGTTCCAGGGTTGTCAACGCTTCACGTACAGAATCAAACCATCACACACACGAGGTGACTCATGGCTGTCCCCGTTGTTTCCAAAGCGGCCAAGAAGGTCTTCGGCACTCGTAACGAGCGCCTGGTCAAGCGGTATCTCCGCATTGTTGATGAGGTCTCCAAGGGCGAGTCCGCTGTTCGCCAGATGACGGATCCCGAGTTGCGGGCCCAGACCCAGGTCTTCAAGGATCGAATCGTGGCGGGCGAGACCGCGCAGGACATGATCCCCGAGGTGTTCGCGGTGGCCCGCGAGGCCATGGATCGTTCCGTCGGCATTCGGAACATCTTCGATCCGGATGGTGAATTCGATCCAGGCGTGCTGGAGGCCTCGGCACGAGCGATGTACGACGAGGTCAAGGCCACGATGGAGGCCACCGAGCCAGCGCCGCCCGTGGAGGACTTCCTGGGGTGTTCCGAACCGGTGCCAGCCTGGAAGTTCGTCGACATTCCCCCGGCCCTCTACGAGGCGATCCGGGAACTGCACCCGGTATCGAAGCCCCCGTACCGAGCCCGTCCCTTCGATGTCCAGATCATCGGCGGCATCGTCCTGTACGAGGGGCGGATCGCGGAGATGAAGACCGGTGAGGGCAAGACCATCGTCGGTCCGCTCTCGTGCTACCTCTCGGTGCTGGAGGATCTGCAGGTTCACGTCGTGACCGTGAATGACTACCTGGTCCAGCGTGACCGGGACTGGACCTTCCCGTTCTTCCGAGCCCTGGGCGTGACCGTCGGGGCCATCCACCCGATGCACATGCAGCCTCCGCAGGTCAAGAAGGGGGTGTACTTCTGTGACGTGGTGTACGGCACGACCGCGGAGTTCGGATTCGACTACCTCCGTGACAACATGAAGCTCTCGGTCATGGAGCAGGTGCAGCGTCGTCGCCAGGTGGCGATCGTCGATGAGGTCGACTCGATCCTGATCGACGAGGCGCGCACGCCGTTGATCATCTCCGGCCTGGCGCACGATCATGTCCCGCGGTACGAGATGGCGGATCGGCTGGCCCGGCATCTCATGGCCAGGCAGGTCGAGTGGAATGCGGCTGATGCCAAGGTCCAGGCGTGCCTGGTTGATATCTCCACGCTGGAGGGTGATATCCGCAATGCGCGGGACAAGGACAAGGTCCCGGCGCTCAAGGAATCCATGGATGCCAAGAAGGAAGAGCTTCCCAGTCTGGAGGACGTTCGGGATCGACATCGCCAGTTCTACGAGGTGGAACTGGACAAGAAGCGGGCCACGCTGACGCACGAGGGCATCGCGGAAGCTCAGCGTGAAGCGGGCGTAGGCTCCTTCTACGTCGGTGAGAACATCGATCTGCCGCACCTGATGGAGCAGTCGATCCGGGCGCACACGGTCTACCAGCGCGATCGGGACTACATCGTTGCCCCGGGTGACGAGGGCGAGCTCACGGTTGTCATCGTCGACCAGAACACGGGCCGCAAGATGATCGGCCGGCAGTGGTCTGATGGACTGCACCAGGCGGTGGAGGCCAAGGAAGGCGTTCCCATCAAGCAGGAAACGCAGACCATGGCCACGATCACGATCCAGAACTTCTTCAAGCTGTATGACAAGCTGGCCGGGATGACCGGTACGGCGGATACGGAAGCTACGGAGTTCTACGAGATCTACGGTCTCGATGTGGTTGTGATTCCCACCAACGTCCCGGTGATCCGGTTTGACCGGGATGACCGGGTGTACGTGTCCGTCGGAGACAAGACCAATGCCGTGCTGGAGGAGATCAAGACCTTCCACGACGTCGGCCGCCCGATTCTCGTGGGCACGACCAGCGTCGAGAAGTCCAAGGAACTCGCGGATGAGCTGAAGTCGCGGTGGAACATCGATCACGAGGTGCTCAACGCGGAGCAGCACGATCGGGAATCCGAGATCATCAAGGGGGCTGGCGGGCTCGGCGCGGTCATGATCGCGACGAACATGGCCGGCCGTGGTACCGACATCAAGCTGCAGCCGGTCGAGATGGATGAACTGGTCACGCACTGGAAGCGGCGGGGACTCTGCCCACGTGACGTGACACCGGACATGCCACTCGAGGACATCGTTGTTCGCATCTACCGCCATGTCGCACCGGCGGAACTGGAGATGTCGAAGCGGGACGTGGAGTCAATGGATGACGCCCATGTCCGTCGCGCCCTTTTGGAAGCGTGGTACACGCGGTACTGCTGGGGCAAGTCCTCGAAGGCGGCCAAGCTGTCGGACGAGGACCTGCTGGAGTCGCTCGATGAGGCCGGCGGGTGCCTGATGCACCGGCTTGACGCGTTTGAGACCACCGAGGAACTCGGCGGCCTTCACGTGATCGCCACGGAGCGTCATGACTCCCGGCGGATTGACAACCAGTTGCGTGGTCGGTCCGGTCGACAGGGTGACCGCGGGTCATCGCGGTTCTTCCTGAGCCTCGAGGACGACCTGATGAAGATGTTCGCGGGTCCCACCGTCCTGAAGCTGCTCAGCAAGCTGGGGATGAAGGAAGGCGATGCCATCGAGCATCCGATGCTCTCCCGTGCCGTCGGGAAGGCGCAGCGGAAGGTCGAGGAGCGGAACTTCCTGATCCGCAAGAACATCCTCGAGTACGACGAGGTCATGGACCTGCAGCGTCACTCCTTCTACGGGATGCGGCAGGATGTCCTGGAAGGAAAGGGGATCAAGGACCTGATCTTCGAGCACCTGGAGAATGCGATCCAGGACGCCTCATTCCGCTTCCTGGACGAGCGGTATCCCTACCTGTGCATGACCGAGTGGATCCGCGAGCACCTGGGCGTGGAAGTCGACGCGGATCGTCTCAAGGGCAAGGATCGGGGTGACCTGCACATGCTGGTCCAGCGCGAAGCCAAGGAGGAAGCGGGCACGATCATCGACATCACGCTTCCGGAGTTCCTGTCCCGGGACATCGACCTGGGCAAGGGCAAGGTCGTGGAGCGGGATGAGCATGGTGATGACTACCAGGGCCTGGTCGACTGGGCCAACTCCCACTTCAAGGCGGGCCTGAAGGTGTCGGATATCCGCGACATGAACACCGCCCAGATCACGAAGGTCATGAACATGGCGGCAGAGGATCTTGTCGAGGCGACGGATCTCGCGCCGCTGGATCCCTACCTGCTGCCAGAGCATGCCAAGGAGGAGTTCGCCCGCTGGATCTCGTCCAAGTTCGGCGTGGAATGGGATGCGTCCATCTTCGCCGACGTCGAGGGACCGGAGGACGCCGCGGCGGATGTCATCGATCGAGCCCACGATCTCTATCGCAAGCGGGAGGAGTCCTATCCGATCGACTTCTCCATGGACATGACTTCGGCGATGCTGCAGCAGGATCCCGCCAAGGCGCTGGATCAGTTCTGCCGCTGGGCCCAGAGTCGATACGAACTTCCGTGGACGCCCGAGTCACTGCCCTCGGGGAACCCGGCCGAGATCCGCGAGGCGCTCCTGGCCGAGGCCCGCACCTGGGACGACCAGAAGCGGAACGATCGGGTGGGCCGCATCCTGGCGGAAGCCGGCGACCTGGAGCAGGTCGACACGTGGTTCCGCGAGAAACTGGGCATGGGCTTCTCGGACGAGGAACGCGAGCAGGCCGAAGAGGACCTGCAGGCCGCTGCCCGCGCCAAGCTCGACATGGTGCTTCGGATGGAAATGCTCCAGTTCGAGCGATGGGTGCTGCTCCAGATCGTGGACGGTGCCTGGAAGGACCACCTGCATTCCATGGACCAGTTGCGTGAGTCGATCGGCTATCGCAGCTTCTCGCAGCGTGATCCCCGCATCGAGTACAAGCGTGAAGGTGCGAACCTCTTCGAGGAGATGCACATGGAGATCCGTGACAAGGTCACGGACCTGATCTTCAAGGCCCGCTTGCAGCCCCAGGTCCGGCCCACCCAGCCCCAGGCGGATGCGGCCGGCCAGGCTCCGGCCCAGCCGGCTCAGCCGGCTCAGCAGGCCCAGCAGGCGGCACCCCGCCAGCGGACCGAGGCCGAGTCGGCCGTGGCTGCTGCCGCTGCNGCGGTTTCCGTCGGGACCCGTCAGCAGCAGGAGGACATTGCGACGGCGGAGTCCGCGGGGACGGCGCCAGCGCCGCAGCAGAGTCAGCGCAAGCGCAAGCCGGCGACGGCGAAGGTGACGGTGGGTCGGAACGAGCCCTGCCCGTGCGGGAGTGGTAAGAAGTACAAGAAGTGTTGTGGAGCAAACGCCTAGCGGACGTGGTTGAGATCACGTCGTCGGGCGCGACTGAAGGGTCGTCGACAATGCCGGCGCCAGCAGGACGAAGGCCACGGGTGGCAGCAGCCACCAGTGCGATCCGTGGATCATGCCGTACTCCGCGAACGGGAATCCCAGGAGCAGGGCGGCGCACAGGATCGTGATCGACCTGGCGTCCAGCCGCGTCCGGGCCAGCATGAACATGAGAATCCAGGCTGGGAAGACGAGACCGTAGAGCGCCAGGAACCGAAGGTAGGTGTCGGCCAGCCAACTGCTGGCGATATCGGCACAGCAGATCAACCAGATGCTGTACCCGATCACGATGCCCACCAGTGACACGACCGTGAGCAGACCCGTCGATCCCCAGGCCCCTGGCGCCGCCAGGAGGCGGATCTCCCGGAGATGCACGGCCATGGTGAAGATCGCCTGGTAGAGGAAGAAGGCCAGGATCAGCGGGCCGAGCATCTCCAGGACGCCACGCTCCAGGTCGCAGTAGGTTGTCACGAAGAGCAGCACGCCCAGGAAGGTCAGGCCGAAGACGCCGAAGGCATGTCGATTCGGCGCCAACTGCCGGGCCCGATGGAAGGTCGGGTCCAGCCAGGGGCAGGCCAGGAAACCCAGGATGATCAGCGGGGCGGCCGGCCAGAGTTCAACAGGTGGTTCGTTGCCCGTCCAGGCGATCTGTCCAGCGACGCCGTTGCCGAGGATGAGCCAGGTGATACCGGTGGCCAGGAAGACGGCCGTCCCGACCCATGGCCAGGTGATCCAGGGCAGGGCACTGGCGAGGACCGCGAGTCCGAGGGCCGCGAGGGGAATGACCAGCGCGCCCAGGCTTCCCTCGCCCAGGCCGAGCCAATCGCCATGCAGGCCGAAGATGTATGACAGGAAGAACAACTGGTACGCGACGGTCGCGACCGAGAACCACCGCATGGGACCCCGGTGGCGATCGACCATCGCCAGCGATGACTCCCGCGTTCGGATCACGTAGCCCATCGCCGTGCATCCCACGACGTTTGGAATCAGGAACAACCAGAAGCCCGGCCATCCGAAGCGGGCGATCAGGATGGTCGGCAGCCACATGCCGATGCACCAGGTCCAACTGGAGGTCAGGAACAACCCCCAGCCAGCGGTGCCTGCGGCAGTGCGTAGGGTGTGGTGCATTCCCTGTGATCAGTTGCGGGGGCGGCGACGTCGTTGGCGGACCATCGTCTTGGGCGTGCAGTGGAACGTCAGCTCGCATCGCCCGACCCGGAGTTGGCGACCCTTGTTCTTGAGGATCTGCGAGACCTCGAGTTGCAGGTCGACGTTGAACTCGCCCCCGGCCTCGATCGCCTCGCGGATCCGGGCGGACGTGCCGTCGCCATCGGCGATGCGGTATACGGCCGGACCCAGGCAGGGGCGGAGGAACTTGTAGTGCATGTCCTTGCAGACCACGGCGTAATCGGAACCACATTCCTTGAAGAGGAACATGCCCGCGGCAACCTCTGAGTTGCCCAGGAGGGCGGCCCCGGCCATGGCGTTGTACCAGTTGCGATTGACCCGCTTGAAGGGCAGGATTGCGGTGAATCGGTCAGTCCCGAGCCGCTTCATCGTGATGCCCGACTTCCAGGCGAAGGGCAGCCAGATGAGGGAGCAGACCCGGTGCCAGAAGTTGTTCCGGGTGCTCAGCCGGCTGATGAAATCGTCCAGGCGCTGGTACAGGGACCGCCTGGGAGGCTTCATCGCGGTGGCCGCGGGGGCCATGGCATTCTGGCTGTCGGAAATGGTCATCTGGAATCCCAGGGGGGGCGGGCGTTGACGGTGGGTCCGTGGGACCGCATCCTACGCTCTTCCGGCCCCGGGGGAAACAAATCCTGGGCCGAATTGGAGGTGCGCGATGCCTTTGTCCCGCCTGGGAGTGTGTTCCTGGAGCCTGCAGCCGGATTCCCCGGCCGAACTGGTCGAACGGGTCCGTGAGACGGGTTTGGATCGAGTTCAACTGGCCCTCAGCCCCGCGGTCAGCGATCGGGATCAGTGGGGTGACGTGTTCACGGTCCTGTCCGACGCGGGGATATCGGTCGCAAGTGGCATGATGGAGCCGGTCGGGGAGGACTACAGCACGCTGGAAACCATCGCGAAGACCGGCGGTATTCGGCCGGCCACGACCTGGGCCGCCAACGAGGCCATGGCCCGAGCGATGGCGGTGCTGTGCGGGAAGGCGGGCCTCACCCTGGTGACGCTTCACGCAGGCTTCCTGCCCCACGATCGCGAGGACTCGGAACGGCAGGCCATGGTGACCCGACTGCAGTTGCTCGCGAAGATCTTCGCGGACCAGGGCGTCGCGATCGCCTTCGAGACGGGACAGGAGTCAGCGGACACGCTGCTTGAGGTCCTGGGCGACATCGACCGGGAGACGGTTGGCGTGAACTTCGATCCAGCCAACATGATTCTCTACGCCATGGGCGATCCCGTGGACGCCGTCCGCCGTTTGGCGCCGCACATCATGCAGGTACATATCAAGGACGCCGTTCCCACGGACACGCCTGGCGAGTGGGGCAGTGAAGTCGCGGCGGGTACCGGTGCCGTGGACTGGCCGGCCTTCTTTGCAGCGGTCCAGTCCATTGCACCCGATCTCGAAGCCGTAATCGAACGAGAAGCCGGTGGCAGCCGAATCGAGGATGTCAAGGTCGCGATCAACCTGGTCAAGCAGCATGCGGGGATTGGTGCCACATGATTCGAATCACATCACTCCTGGTCGTCCTGGTGAGCCTGGCCAGTTGCGGGCCACGCTCCTGGCCGGTGGAACCCCAGCAGGTGTATCGCGCCGGCGCGGTGGCGGCGGATCACCCAGTCGCCTCGGAAGCCGGTGCGGCGATGCTGCGACGCGGTGGCAACGTCGTGGACGCGGCGGTCGCCACCAGCTTCTGCCTGTCAGTGGCCCATCCGTTCAGTTGTGGTGTCGGTGGTGGCGGGTTCATGATCATCCGGTTGCCGGCCACCCGGGATCGTGACGCGGTCGAGGTGGCCGTGGACTACCGGGAGATGGCACCGGCTGCGGTCGGGCGCGACTTCTATGTTGATCGCTCCGCAACCGCGAGCCGTTATGGCGGCGCCGCCTGCGGGGTACCGGGCATGGTGGCGGGTCTCTGGAAGGTGCACCAACAGTGGGGTTCACTGCCCTGGTCGGACGTCATCCAGCCAGCCATCCGTGCGGCCCAGGACGGGGTTGCCGTCAATGATGCCTGGTTGGCGGCCGCTCGCCAGGTCGGCAGCGTGCGTGAGGCCAACCCGGAACTGCAGGATGCCTCCGAGTGGGTCTGGACCGAGTTGTGCGGCAGTGGAGTGCTTGAGACAGGAGACCTGGTGCGCCAGCCGGCACAGGCGCGGTTGCTGCGTCGCATTGCCGCCGAGGGGCCTGCCGGGTTCTACCAGGGCGAGGTGGCCGAGGCGATTGCACGGACGACCGTGCGATACGGCGGAGTGATGACAATCGATGACCTCGCCGGCTACCGCGTGCGGGAAACGGAGCCACTCAAGAGCACGCTTGTCCTGGATCGCTACCAGTTGCTGTCCATGCCACCACCCAGCAGTGGAGGGGTGGCGATGCAGGCGATCCTCGGGATCATTGACCGGCGAATCGATGACGTACCGGATCTGGACCCCGAGTCACCGCGGTGGATCCACCTCGTGGCGGAAGCGATGCGGCATGCCTTTGCCGATCGGGCTCGGCACATGGCTGATGGAACCATGGTGGCGGTGCCGGTGGCCGACATGGTTGATCCAACTCGACTGGATGTGGCGGCGGAGTCCATCCACTTTGATCGAGTCCATCCGGTCGGCGAGGTCGGCGTGTTGCCGCCGGAGGATGCCGGCACGAGTCACTTCAGCGTGTACACGGCGGACGGATCGGCGGTGGCCTGCACGGAGACGATCAACCTGGTCTTCGGTTCGCTCGTGGCCGTTCCCGAGTGGGGCATCGTGCTCAATGATGAGATGGATGATTTCACGACGATCCCGGGGAAGGCCAATGCGTTCGGGTTGAGGCAGTCCGATGGCAATCTTCCGGCGCCGGGCAAGCGGCCGCTCTCGTCCATGTCGCCGACGATCGTGCTCGAGGGTGACCAGGTCCGCGTCATCGCCGGCGCCTCGGGTGGCCCCCGGATCATCAACGGTACGCTCCAGGCCATCCTGAACGTGCTGGTCTTCGGCATGACGCCGGTGGAGGCGCTCGCGGCGCCACGGTTCCACCACCAGTGGATGCCCGATCGTCTTGACTTCGAGGAGGCCTGGGCGAATGGAGATGCCATCGAGGCGGTCGAGGCTACGGGGCATGCCACGGGTCGTCGTCCCTCGGTGGGCAAGGTCCAGATGATCGAGATCACCCCGGATGGCTTGATCCGACCCGCGAGTGATCCTCGCAAGGGCGGTGTGCCCGCCGGTATCGACCCGGTCATCATCAATGATGATCCGGGATTCGAGTTCATCATCAGCGGCCGCGTGGGCGTACACTGACATCGTGCCGACGTACACGTACCAGGTCGTGACCGATGATGGATCCGAGGGTGAGATCTTCGAGGTCGTTCAGCCCATGTCGGAGGATCCGCTGACGGCTCATCCCGAGACGGGTGTGCCCGTGCGGCGGATCCCGTCGGTGCCGAATATCGCCGGCAAGTGGTCGGACTCGGCGACCAAGTCGCAGTTGTCCAACGCGAACCTCGATCGGCTTGGATTCACCAAGTACGAGAAGGCCGGCGACGGCCACTACGAGAAGCGAGCGGGCAAGGGGCCCGATACCCTCTCGGCGGACTGACACCGGCCCGGTTGCCAAACATCCAGGCAGCCCGGAGACTGTGTTTCACCATGAACACGTCACCCTGCATTCGAATCGTCGTGATCACGATGTTGATCCTGTCCGTGATCCTCGTCATGGGGTGTCAGTCGGGGCCGAAGAGTCCCCCGACCGGCAAGGAGCGTCGCGAGTCCATCAAGACGGTGACGAAGTGGATGACCGGGACCTTCCGCAACCGGGCTCAGGCCAGGCAGTCGCCCGGTGAGTACCACGACATTCGCCTGGTCCAGGTCCCCATCTGGACAGCGCGTGAAGACGGGCCGTGGCTCTATGTCGAGCAGTCCCACGAGGACGACCTGGACCGGCCGTACCGTCAACGCATCTACCGACTGGTCATCCAGGACGACGGGCGGATCGAGAGCCAGGTCTTCGGCATGCCGGGGAATCCCCTGGACTACACCTCGCCATGGCGAGGCAACGGATCACTGGGCGGTCTGAATCCGAAGTCACTGGTCCCGCGGCCGGGTTGTCATGTGGTCTTTGAACGGGTTGACGGCAACACGTACACCGGCGGCATCGATGGCACCGGTTGTCCCAGCACGCTGGACGGTGCCAGTTACCTCACCTCGGACGTGACTCTTCGGGCTGACCGCATCCTGATCTGGGACCGGGGCTATTCCGCCGATGGCGAGCAGGTGTGGGGCTCGACGGCCGGTCCCTACATCTTCAAGCGGCAGTCCCGCGGCGCACCCGAGTGACCCCCATGAGACAAGCCGCTTCCTCACGGGAGGAAGCGGCCTGGTCGTGGATTCAGTCAGTGGTCACTCGCCCAGCGTGTAGCGGATGAAGCGGGTGATCTTGCGATCGGAGGGCATGATGTCCTCGATCGTCTGGGTCTCATCAAGCACGTACTTCTGCTTCATGAGCGTGTTTTCCTCGAGGTACTTCCGAACCTTGCCCTCGGCAATCTTGGAAGCGATCTCCTCGTTCTTGCCGGACTCCTTGGCCTCGGCCAGACCCTTGGCACGGATCTGCTCGACCGTCTCGGCCGAGACATCCTCGGGTCCGATGGCAGCCGGGTTGTAGAACACGATGTGCTGGCAGATGCCCTTGAGCACGTCATCACCGACATCGCCGTCCACCTGGATCAGGCAGGCCCGCTTGCCATCGTGGTGGATGTAGCTTCCGTAGGTCCCACCCTCGAGCTTCTCGCCGCGGGAGTAGTTGGCATTCTCGCCGGTCTTGATGCGGACATCGTCGATGAGCTTCTGAATGTCATCCGTGGCGGAGACATCGCCGGTGGACTGCCCCATCGCGAGGTCGCAGACGCTGTCAACCATGGCGACGAAGTCGTCATTCTTGGCGGTGAAGTCCGTCTCGGTCTTGATTTCCACGATCACGGCGCGATCGCCGTCGATGTGGATGCCGATGCGTCCTTCGCCGGTGGTGCGCTCGGTGCGCTTGTCCATCTTGCCCTTACGCTTCTGGCGGATCCACTCCTCGGCGGCAGTCATGTCGCCATCGGTGGCGATCAGTGCTTCCTTGCAGTCCATCATGCCAAGGCCGGTCTTCTGGCGAAGGGACATCACGTCCTTTGCAGCAACGGTCACGGTCAGTACTCCTGGTTCAGGTGACGGGATACAGAGATCCGTGTGGGTTCAGGTCAGGGGGTCACGAGGCGGCGTCGCCTTCCGGGGCGGGCGGTGCGGGGACCGGCTCCGCGGTGGCGGTGTCGGCCGTGTCCTTCGCCGCCGACTCGGCAGTGGCGGAGGCGGAAGCGAGTCCGCGGAATCGGCTGCGGGAGGAGGATCGCTGCTTGCGAGCCGGTTGGGCGTCGCCGGCGGTCTCTTCCGCGAGTTCTTCCTTGCGGTTCTCGGCGGGTCGTTGCTCGATGCCCTCGCGGACGGCGGCCGTCAGCTCACGCATGATGACCTCGATGGATCGCATCGAGTCGTCGTTGCCGGGGATGGGCAGGTCGCAGGTGTCTGGATTGCCGTCGGTATCGATCAGGGCGATCGTGGGAATGTGCAGGGCCCGAGCCTCGCGGAGGGCGTTCAATTCCCGTGACGTGTCGATGACGACCACGGCGCCGGGCAGCTTGTTCATGTGCCGGATGCCCTCGAGGTTGCGGGTGATCTTCCGCTTCTCACGCATGAGCTGCGAGGTCATCTTCTTGGAATAGGAGTCGATCTCGCCCGACTCCACCAGGCCCTCGAGTTCCTCGAGCCGACGCAGTCGTTCGCGGATGGTCCGGAAGTTCGTCAGCGTGCCGCCGAGCCAACGCTCGACGACCCATGGCATCTTGACCTCGCTGGCCAGCGTCTCCACGGCGCCGCGTGCCTGTCGCTTGGTGCCGACGAAGCAGACGTCCCTGCCGCTCTGGACGGTCTTGGTGATGAACCGCTTGGCCAGCAGGAGGCCGCGGATCGTCTCGCGGATGTCGATGATGTGAATGCGGTTCCGGACGCCCCAGATGTATGGCTTCATCTGGGGATTCCAGGCGCTTCTCCGCTGGCCAAAGTGAATACCGGCCTGCAGGAGATCCTGAACGAGTGTGTCGGACATGGGTTCGTACTCGGCAGCGACACCGGCAGGCAGTCGTGGAATCGGGCTTGGCCCGCAACCTGCGCAAGGGCGCTTGGGACTGGCCGTCAAGACGGCCGGGGGTGAAGTCGATCCGCGGACCACCCACGTGTGGGCCACGGTTCCAGGGTATGGCCCTGCCGGGACGTTCCCAGCGAAGGTCAAGTCCCGCATCGTACCGGGCCAGCGAGCGTGGTTCAATGGCGAGATGGCTGGCAGGCGACGGGGGCCTCCAGGCGGTCCCCGGGGAGCATCCAGCGGGGGGTTCCGGCCACGATCGTGCCGATGGCCCGTCCCGACACGGTCCAGCCCTCGAAGGGGCAGTTGCGGCCGGTGCTCAGGAAGGCCGAGGCGTCGATGGTCCACTCGAGGGTGGGATCGATCAGGGTCACGTCGGCCAGGCCGCCGGCTTCCAGCCGCCCGATCCCCAGCCGGTGCAGGCCGGTGAGGGCCGCCGGTTCCGTGGTCATCATCGCGATCATCCGAGGCCAGTCGATGACCCCGCCGTCGATCAGCGCCCGCTTGTACAGCGGCAGGGCGCATTCGATTGACACCATGCCGAAGGCGGCCGAGGCGAAGTCCGTGGCCTTGGCCTGTGGCGGGTGCGGTGCCTGGTCGGTTGCCAGCATCGTGATGACGCCCTCGGCGATACCGATCTTGATGGCCTCGATGTCGGCCTCGGTCCGGAGTGGTGGATTGACCTTGGCGACGGTGTTGTATCCATCACAGGCGGCTTCGGTGAGCAGCAGGTGATGGGGACTGGCCTCGGCCGTGACCGGCTGGCCAGCAGCTCGTGCGGCGCGGATGGCATCCACGCTGGAGGCACAGCTCAGGTGTTGCGCGTGGTATCGGGCGCCGGGCCCGGCGTTGAGTCGGACATCCCGCTCGATCATGCTGGTCTCGGCAGCAGGGGGCCATTCGCCCAAGCCGAGACGAAGGGCCAGTGCGCCGGCGTTCATCGCGGCGCCCACCGTCATCGCCGGATCCTGGCAGTGCTGCATGAAGCAGGTGTCGGCCTCGGCGACCCGCTTGAGAATCGTCGCCATGACCTCGTCATCGGCGACGCCGTCGCCATCGTCGGAAATGCCCATGGCGCCAGCCTCAATGAGCCCGGCAACATCCGTCGGAACCTCGCCGGATCGACCGATCGTGCCACAGGCCACGGGAAAGACCCTGGAACCGCGGGTCTGGTTTCCGCGATGGACCAGGTCCCGGACACGGTCGGGCGTGTCGGGCGGGGGGTTGGTGTTCGGCATGCTGCAGACCGTGGTGAATCCACCAGCGGCGGCCGCGGCCGCACCGATCGCGATCGTCTCGCGATGGGCCTGGCCAATCGAGGGCTCACGCAGGTGAACGTGGGGATCGACGAGACCCGGGGTCACGATGCATCCCTCGGCATTCACCAGCGTGTCGGCGTCTCGTGGTAACGGCTCGTCGAGCGAGAGCTGCTCGACCCGGTCCTCGCGAATCAAGATGTCCCCGGTCGCATCCGTGCCGGATGCCGGGTCGATGATCCGCCCGCCATGTATCAGGATCGTGGCCATTTGATTTCGTCCCCGGGAATCGAGCCGAGTGCGCAGAACATCACCCCCGCGGCGTGCCGCGAGGGTGATGAGGATAAGTCATTTGCTCGATGAAGAGCTTCAGTTGACTTCGCTGTCCATCTTGTTGGACATGGGGCAGCTTGCAGCAGCCTTGCTGGCGCAGCAGCCGGAGGAGGCCTTCGCCTTGGCGGCGGAGGAGCACGAAGTGGCGCACGAGGTGGCACACGCGGCGGGTGCGGAGTCGTCGAAAGCGCCGAGGTTGGTGTTGGTGTCAGCCTTCTGGCCGCAGCCAGCGACTGCCATGGCAACGCAGATTCCGATGGTGGCAAGCATGGTCTTCATGATTCTGTACATCCTTCACTTAGGGAGTAACGCCTCCATCGGCCAAGGCCTTAGCGAGGCTTGGGTTTCGTTTCAGAGCATCAGTATAGCCCCATTGCTGCCCCCGCCAACCGCCAGGTGGGCGATTCCAGGGGGATTCGGGGGGGCTGGAGGCCGGTTTGGGGGCGTAGGATGGCAGGAATGAGCCAGGAGCCGCCAGTATCGGACCAGGACCCACGGCGAGCGGACCTCGCCGCCAAGGCCCGGGAACTGCCTGATGGCCCTGGTGTGTACCTGTTCAAGGACGACTCGGGTGAGGTGCTCTACGTCGGGAAGGCGTCCTCGCTGAAGAGTCGGGTCGGGTCCTACTTCGTTCCCTCGGCCGACCTGGGGCCACGCAAGCAGCCCATGCTGGACCGGGTCGAAGAGATCGACGTGATCGAGGCGGATGGTGAGTGGGAGGCCCTGCTGGTCGAGGCTCGGCTGATCAAGGACATCCGGCCTCGCTACAACATCCTGCTCAAGGACGACAAGTCCTATCCCTACCTCGTCGTGACCACGCGGGAGCAGTTTCCCGGGGTCTATGTCACGCGGACACCACAGGACCGGGCCTTCAAGGGGGCACGGGTCTTCGGTCCCTTCTCGTCTTCCGGCGCGCTCCGCGAGGCCGTGCAGGTCATGCAGCGGATCTTCCGCTTCCGGACGTGTCATCTCGAGATCGAGGAAGGGGCGGATGCCAACCGGTACTTCCGGCCGTGCCTGCTGCATGCGATCGAATTGTGCACGGCGCCCTGTGCGGACCGGGTCGATTCCACGACCTATCGCCAGGACATTGACCGCTTGATTCGGTTCCTGGGCTCGCAGCGAACGGCCGTCCTGAAGGAACTCCAGGAAGCGATGGCATCGGCCTCCCAGGCCCGGGACTACGAACGGGCTGCCAGCCTGCGGGACCAGGTCCAGGCCATCGAGCGGTTGGATGAACGGGGGCAGGACTCCGATCAGCAGTGGCAGCCGGAGGTCACGGTCTTCGCCACTGACCCGGCCGCGGGCCTGCGGTCCCTGCAGCGGACGCTGGGTGAAGAGATGCCGATCCGGTGCATGGAAGCGATCGACATCGCGCATCTGGGTGGGGACGAGACCGTGGGGTCCAAGGTCTGTTTCATTGATGGTCGGCCCTTCAAGGATGGCTACCGCCGGTACCGCATCAAGACCGTCGACAACGACGACTACGGGGCGATTCGTGAAGTTGTCCGTCGCCGGTACCGGGACGCGGGCCAGGGCCAGGAGCTCTACCCCGATGTGGTTCTCGTGGATGGCGGCCTGGGTCAGCTCAACGCCGCCCTGGAGGCCTTTTCCGACATGCCCGAGCAGCCACCACTGGTGATCTCACTGGCCAAGCGAGAGGAACTGATCTGGGTCCAGGATCGCGCGGAGCCAGTGCGGCTGGGGCGGGAGAACCCGGGCCTGAAGCTCTGCCAGGCCATCCGGGACGAGGCTCACCGCTTCGCTCAGCACTATCACCACATCCTGAGGCGGAAGCGGCTGCTGGGGGATTAGTGGGGCCTCCGGGCCGTGGATTCGCCCAGATTCCTGATTTTGGGTGCTGCGTGGCGGGCAATCGAGCTAGATTGATGGGTCTGAGGCGGGCCTGCACCATCCCAGTGGTGGCGGTTCCCGCGGAGTGCATACCGGTCAAACACGAGGTACCAAGACCATGTCCATGTCCACGCTGATCATCGCGCCCCTCACCATCGTCGGGTGCTTGTCCCTTGCCATGAGTGACACGATTGAAATCGACGTGGGCAATACGTATTACGACCCCGAGTTCGTGTTCGTCGAGCCCGGTGACGTCATCCGCTGGATCAAGGTGGGCGGCACGCATGACGTGACCTCCGGCGAGTCCTGCGGGAACCCGGACGGCCTGATCGACTCCGGAATCATCACCAGTACGTTCGAGTGGACCGTGCCGGCCGATGCCGCATCCGTCATCGAGTACTACTGCGACCAGGGTGGCCACTGCGTGAATGGCAACCAGTTCGGTGCCCTGCTGCAGGGTAACGGTGTCATTCACGAGATCAGCACGAACGGTTTCGCCTTTGATCCTCCCAGCGTGACCGTGAATCCGGGCGATACCGTCATCTGGGTTCACGGAGGTGGTTCGCACACGGTGACCTTCGGAAGCAACTGCGTTTCCGACGGTGTGCTCAACGAGTCACTGAGCAACCTCAACCCGCTGGTCTTCTGGCAGGTTCCCGACTCCGCTGCCGGCACGACGCAGGACTACTTCTGCGTGCCGCATTGCGCCTCCGGCATGATTGCGAGCATCACCATCAATGGTGGCGATGACGACTGCCCCGGCGACAGCAATGGTGATGGCGAGATCAATGTCGACGATCTGCTGAACCTGCTCGGCGAGTACGGTGGAGATTGTTCCGCTGGGTGTTCATCCGACGGCGATGGCGACGGCGACGTCGACGTGGATGACCTCCTGGACCTCTTGAACGTCTACGGTCAGCCCTGCTGATCGCCGGCATCCCGTTGCAGCGGTAGCCGCAGCCGGAAGACCGTCCCGGGCCCCTCGCCGATGGTGAGGTCGCCTCCGATGTCGCGTGCCAATTCCCGGCAGAGTGCCAGGCCCAGGCCGACGCCCGCGGTGGGGTCTCCACCCTGCCGGTTGCCGCGATCGAAGGGCTCGAAGATCCGATCGGCGATGGCGGCGGGGATGCCGCTGCCCTGGTCCACGATGTCGAGATGAAGATCCTGGCCCCGTCCGGAGATGCGGAAGCTGATGGGATCAGCCCCGTACTTGCAGGCGTTGTCGACCAGGTTGACGAGGATCTGCTCGACGATGTCTGGAGCCGTGTCCAGGGAACCGCTCACGGCGTCGACCTCGGGTGGATCAAAGGACATCGAGCCGGCGTCCACCCGGGCGGCGATCGATGGCAGGACCCGATTCACCAGGTCCGCGACGCCCAGGGTCTCGCGACGCGTGTCGTGTCTGCCATCCTCCAGCCGTGAGTAGGCCAGGACGTTCTCGACCAGCCGGGCCAGTCGACCGGACTCCTTGCGAAGCGTGCTGTGGTACTCGCGTCGAGTGTCCTCGTCCGGTACGAGGTTCTCGTCCAGGAGTTCCGAGTACATCTGGAAGGTCGTCAGTGGGGTACGCAGTTCGTGGGTCACGGCAGAGGCGAAGCGGGCTCGTCGTTGTGAGTAGGCGATGATCGAACGGAGTGTCAGCCCGACGGCGACGATCACCGCGATCACCGCGAACCAGGCCACCAGCAGCGCCACTCGAATCGGGGTCATGCCGGCTCGGAGGACCTCGGGCGTCTCGCGGACGTCCAGCAGGACCGGAAGGGTGGCCAATCGACGCGTTTCGGCGCCGACGGGCAGGTCCACGCCCGGAACGACGGGTTGCAGTTGAGCCTGCGGGAACAGGTCGTTGACCTGTTGAAGCAACTGCTCGGAAAGCGCGGGGAAGTCGACCAGGAAGCCCTGCTGCAGTTGGGTATCCGCCACGGTCACATTCCGGTTGAAGACCAGGCTCGGTCGCCCGGTATCGACCCAACTGGGTACGAACGAGGTGACTTCGACCACGCCCACGTCGGGGGCGATGCTCATGCCCAGGTCGGCCTGGGCGGCCTGTCCAGCGATGACGTTCTGAGCCAGCCACCCTTCCCGGGCTTCCAGTTCCTGGACGGACCGCTGGTAGACCTTTCCCAGGTTCTCGGCGTCCTCGGTCGTGCTTCGCGACCCGCCGCCGCTCATTCCAAAGTACGTGTCGAGTTCCTGCTGGCTTGGATCGAATCCGTAGTCCGACTGGGCCGAAGCGGCCGGGGAGGCACCGATGACCTCATCTTCCGCCAGGCACATTTCCACGGTGCTGCCCTCGGGTGATCCGTCGTCGCCCGTGTGGGCGATCGGGAACCCTTCGAAGCTCCGTGTGATCAGCGTGAGCAGTTCGTCCCGGGAGTCGATTCGGTCCGCATCGATACCGGTGGACTCGGCCAGGTCACGCAGGTTGCCGCGTGGGACCTCGGGAGAGGTCCAGGCGCCGTCGACTTCCTTCTGGAAGTGAAGGAGGACGACGGGGGAGTCGTACTCAAGCAGGGGAGAGGGCACCAGGAGGTCGTCGGGTCCGAAGGCCTCCAGCAGCTTCGTATAGGCCCGCTGGTGCGGGTAGTAGGACCGGTAGTGGAAGAAGGGACGAGTCGATTCCATGGCGAGCATCGAGTCGGTCGCGGAGTCCATCCGCCACAGCGCGAGCCGGATGTCATCCTGCAACTTCGAGGCGGCAGCGAACTGGAGTTGACGCTGCTCCATGGCAAGCACGGAGAACGTGATCCACGTGGTGGCCACGATCAACAGCAGGCTGCAGGACGCGTAGCTGGTCCACCATGTTCGATAGGACTTCATGACTCGGCCCGTTCAACAGCGGGATCGAGGCGATACCCGCAGCCTCGCACGGTCTCGATGAAGCCGTCACCGAGCTTGCCGCGGAGGCGTGAAACGTGAATGTCGACGGTCCGGGTTTCGATGCCCTGGGGTGCGGTGCCCCACAGGCGTTGCAGCAGTTCGTCACGGGAGACGGCGCGATCGGGATGTCGAGCCAGCAGTTCCAGGATCGAGATCTCGCGATCGGTCAAGGGGACCGGCTCGTCACCGGCAACACACCGGTTCGCCAGGTCGACGGTCACGGCACCTCGAACGAGCGTGCGGGCGCCGGTTGGCGTGGTGGCGGTTCGACGCATGACGGCCTCGACCCTTGCCAGCAGTTCCCGGATGCCGAAGGGCTTGACGATGTAGTCATCAGCGCCGCCGGAGAGACCGCGGACCCGGTCCTGTTCGCCACCACGGGCGGTGACCATGATCACGGGAAGGTCCGGCCATCGATTGCGAAGATGTTCCAGGACACCGAAACCATCGACCTCGGGCATCATCACGTCCAGCAGCACGAGGTTGATGTCGCCGGCATCGATGGCCGTGATGGCCTCCTGGCCATTGGTGGCTTCCCGCGGTTCGTACCCCGACACCTGCAAGGCATCGATCATGCCGCGGCGAATCGAGGCATCGTCTTCGACGACGAGAATGACCGTTGGAAGCATGCTGCGGGTTTCCTTGCTGGCAATCTTAGGGAACGCGACTCCCGCACCGGGAACGATGCGGGGAGCCGCGGGGAGGAAAGAGGGGCCCTGGAGATCAGGATCCAGCCTCGGCAGCCTTCGGGGCGGCGTCATCGGCTGGGGTTTCGGCAACCGGCGGGGCAACGGGTGCGGGGATCACGACGCCCTTGGCAAGGGCCTGCTTGCGGATGGCGGCCCGGAGGACCGTGCCCAGTGAACGGGATTCGTCCACCGCCAGGCGGGCCTTTTCCTTGGCGATGAAGGCCTCGCGGTTCTTCGTCAGGTCCTGGATCTTCTCGGTCAGTTCATCGCGTTGTGCCTGCTTTCCCGCGATGTAGGCCCGTCGCTGCTCCGTGGTCATGTCCTGCATTTCCTCGGGGAGTTCCTCCGCATCCAGCTGCTCCAGGTCGACGGCCCCCTCCTGGACGGCATCGCAGAGGTCCCATTCGGCATTGCCGTAGGCACTGGTGGTCTTGCAGGCCATTCGACCCGCTGCTGCCCCGGCACCGAGCCGGATGGTGTTCTCGTCTTCGACGGTCTGCCGCATCCATCGGGACTGGCCACCGGCGCCGAAGTAGAGGTAGGTCTCGTTGAACGAGCCGTTCAGCGCCATGAGGTCGTCATCGAATGGCGTGGGGATCTCGACCATCGTGCTGTCCTGGTCGATCGTGGCGAAGGAGCCGTCGGCCAGCATCGAGACTTCCCGCCAGGCCGAGGCCTCGGCATCGGATTCGGCGCCGCAGTAGATCGAGTTGACCATGATGCCCTTGGCGATGGCGCGTCGGCACGCATCGCGGAAACTGATCTCGGTGTCCTGGTCGGCGGCTTCATTGCCGGCGACGATGATGATCTTGAGCGAATCGGGATCGGCGCTCCACTCCAATGCGTTGGCGGCCCGGTCCACGACGCGAGCGACCAGTTCGGTGCCGCCGTTGGTGACCTGGGCGAACAACTCCTGGGAGATGAGATCCAGGTCACCGGTCAGGGAGGAGTGCACCTTCACCCAGCCGTCGGCTTCATCGTGCCCGTCATTGCCGAAGGTCAGGAAGGCGATTCGGATCTCGGGGGCCGGTTCGGCGAGGGCGAGGTCATTGACGACCGTCCAGATGTTGCGACGCGCCGCATCGATGAGACCGTCCATGCTGCCACTGGTATCGAGGCAGATGGCCAGGTCCACGACGGGACGGCTTGGGGTGGCTGGCGGCGTGGTCGCGGTGGCGTTCCCGGTCGGCGTGGCGTCCGGGATGGTGGTTTCGCCTTCGCCACAGGCCAGGATGATCGAGAGCGAGATGGTTGGGAGCAGGAAGAAGTTCATGGGTCTGGTTCCTTGGTCAGAGAGAGGAGGTTCAGCAGCCGTCGTCGGGTCCGCAGACCAGGACGAGGCGATTGTTCAGTTCAAGAAGGACGGGGCCGTCGAGGGCCAGGACGGCACTGCGACCGGATTCGATCAGTTCATCCACGACGGTGTTCCACTCGTCGGATCCGAAGGTGACGATCTGGTCGGGCACCAGGGTGTCTTCGCCCCGGTTCACCAGGTCCGACTCGATCCAGGCGTTGGACATCATGAGGAATGTCTTGTCGTGGCATTGCTTCACGTTGTTGCGGACATCAACCTTGAGATAGCCCGACTCGGTGTCGCCCTCGCGATCGGCATACCAGGTATTCAACCCGGAGAGATTGACGCTGCTCTGTTGCTGGTCCAGCGACAGGGACTGGGTCACGGCGCCGGCGCCCGAGCGGGTGCCGATCGCCTTGTCCTTGAGTTCCTCGGCGCAGATCATCCCGTACAGGTGAACGCCTCTGCTGGCGAAGGCGAAACCATCTCCCTGGGGCTGAAGCGAATACAACGTGTCCGTCTGGCCCAGGCGGATGATCGGACCGTCATCGGGCGTCATCGGCATGGTGCCATCCGTGGCCAGGAAGGCGGTGTATTCCGTGAGGATGCCATGCTCGAGGGACAGTCGGACGATCTCCTCGATCAGTTCGGCCACCTGGGGGTCACCAAGCAGATCTTCGATCGAGGGGCTGGGTCCGGGACGATCACTGGCGCCCTGCTGGCGGACTTCATCGATCAGGTAGGCGATCCGCTGGCCGGCCCACAGTCGCGGCACGAAGGCGTGCCGCGTGGTGGCCAGGTCATCGAGGTTGGCCTGGAAGTCGAACTGGTACTGGTCGCCCAGCAGGTTCCCATCGACGATGAACTGGATCGGATCTTCGCCGCGGTACTTGCCCAGGAGGATCAGGTCTTCACCATCGAAGACATCAGGAATGACCGTCGGCATGAGGTCATGAACCAACTGCGTGGAGACTTCGCCCCGGCCGTTGGCCACGGTGATCGTGGCATCGCTGAAGACGGGGCCCGCGAGCCGTTCGAACACGCTGGCAACCTTGACCTCGACGGACTCGTTGGGCAGGACGTAGGCACTGCTGCCGCGGGTCAGGGTGGCGACGCGGTCGAGCAACGGGGCGTTGACATCGCTGCCGACACCGAAGGTGAAGATCCGGCGGCCCTCGCGGTTTCCGGTCTCGACCATCTCGCGGATGGTTCGTTCGCCGGTGCGGCCGACCGTGGGAATGCCATCGGTCAGGAACAGGACGATGGATCGCCGGTGTTCGCTGGCCGGCTGCCGGATGGCCTCCAGCAACGCGTCGTGGATATTCGTGCCGCCGTTGGGACGCAACGCCGCGAGATACGCTTCGGCCTCGCGGCGGGCGTCCTCGGTTGCGGCAACGGGTTGCGGGGAGAACGCCTCGACGGTGGTCGAGTAGTCGATGATGTTGAATGCTTCGTCCGGTCCGAGGGCGGCGATGATCTGCATCGCGGCGGCTCGCGCCTGTCGCATCTTTTCTCCCGCCATGGATCCGGACCGGTCCAGGACGATCGTCACCTCGCGTGGGTCACGGGGGCGATCGGCCGGGATCTCGGGCATGTCCATCAGCAGGAGGAAGTACCCGCCACCGATGGTGGGATCGGGAAACGTGAAGACGGTTCCGCCGCCCTTCCGGGCATTTTCGAGCCAGGACAACAGGAAGGGGGACGTGCCGGTGACGGTGGAGGAGACCGTGACATCACCATCGGTCTTGCGATCAATCACGATGTCATGACTGGGCGAGTAGATGGCACCGGTGTCGTCCGCATTCGCGATGTTCACCGTGACGGTCCAGGGAACGTCGTCGACGGCTTCGGACCGAGGAAGGGCCAGGTCGATGCGATTGTCATCTGCAGGCAGGACCTGGTCCCACGAGATCCGCACGTGCTGGGTGGCACCGGCGGGCACGGGGAAGACACTGGAGCGAAGCAGGTTCCATCCGGCGAACTCGAGCAGGGCCGGGTCCTTGGCACGCCGCACGATTTCGTCATAGATGAAGCGGGCCTCGCCGGCGGGGAGGATCTTCGCGGTGGGCTCGATGCCTTCGCCGTCAAAGGAAAAGGCGCCGACCACGGCGCCATCCGGAACCGGAACCAGCAGCACGCCCTCGGCGGGCTGGCGGCCGGTATTGGTGACGGCCAGTTCCATGGTCGTTGTCGCCGCTCGTCCGGTCACGGTGACATCGACATCGACCTTGGTCAGTTCGATCTGACCGGCGACATCGGGCATCGGGATCGGCCGCCGCTGTGGCGTGATCCAGACCGTGTGGGGGGTCACGTCACCCGGTGGTGGGACATGCTGGCCCGCGGCCGGCAAGGCCGTGACGCCCAGCAGAAGGGCGAGGGAGGAGGGGAGGAGTGTTCGGAGTGGAGGCATGTGGCGAGTTCCCGGTGGCAATGAGGTCTCAGGGGGGACCGTGGGTATGCGTGAAAGCGAATGGGCTACACGGGAACATACGTACGAAGTGCCTGGATATTGGTAACGGCGATGTAACGAGCCCCGGAAGAGTTCTTCCGGGGCTCGCCAGGGGTCGGAATTGTTCGATGAAACGGTGAAATCAGGCCGGTGAGGGCACGAAATCGCCGGTGGATTCTTCATCGGGCCCTTCGTTGGCCGGGGTCGTCGGTGGTGAGTCAGGCGAGGCCTTGGACTCTTCATCCAGCAGATCGCTGACCGTGGGTCGGTCGATCTGTCGGCCCTCGATGAGATCGATGACTTCCTGGCTCTGCAGGGTCTCGAACTTGAGCAGCGCCTGGGCGATCGCTTCAACCTTGTCCCAGTGCTCGTCGATCATCCGCGTCGTGTTGTCGTAGGCGGTATCGATGAGTCGCTTGATTTCCTCGTCGATGATGCGGGCCGTCTCGGGGGAGTGGTCCTTGTCGAGCACCAGCCCGTCGCGGGAGTCATCTCGGCCATAGTTCACGAAGCCCAGTCGATCGGACATGCCCCATTCCAGGACCATGTGCCGGGCGAAGTCGGTCACCATCTGGATGTCCATCGCGGCACCGGACGACACGTCGCCCGTCTGTCGTTGTTCCGCGATCCGGCCGCCGCAGAGCACTCGCATCGTGGCCTCGAGGTAGCGGCGGTTGTAGCCGTAGCGGTCCTTCTCCGGAAGGCTGAACGTGGCGCCCATGGCCTGTCCACGGGGAATGATCGTGACCTTGTGAACGGGGTCGGCATCGTCGAGCAGCGCCTGGACGACGGTATGCCCGGCCTCGTGATAGGCGGTGGCGGCTCGTTCCTTCTCTTCGATGCGCCGGCTCTTGCGGGCGCGGCCGAATCGAATCTTGTCTCGGGCCTCTTCGAGGTCGTGCTGCTCGACGTGGTCCTTGTTCTCGAGCGTTGCGAGAATCGCGGCCTCGTTGATCAGTGCGGCCAGGTCGGCGCCGGAGAACATGGGCGTTCCTCGGGCGACCCGCTTGAGATCGACGTCTTCGCTCAGCTTGATCTTCTTCGCATGCACATCGAGGATGCGGTAGCGACCCTCCAGGTCCGGCAGGGAGACGTGGACCTGTCGGTCGAAACGCCCGGGCCGGGTGAGGGCCGGGTCGAGCACGTCGCTTCGGTTGGTGGCGGCGATCACGATGACCTGGTCGGTGGCCTCGAAGCCGTCCATCTCGACGAGGATGGCGTTGAGGGTCTGTTCGCGTTCGTCGTGTCCACCGGAGGAGAATCCGCCGCCTCGGCGTCGACCGACGGCGTCGATCTCGTCGAGGAAGATGATGCAGGGGGCGTTTTCCTTGGCCTGCTTGAACAGGTCACGGACACGGCTGGCACCGACGCCGACGAACATCTCGACGAAGTCGGAACCGGAAATCGAGAAGAAGGGCGCATCGGCTTCGCCGGCGATGGCCTTGGCCAGCAGCGTCTTGCCGCAGCCGGGAGGGCCAACCAGGAGCACGCCGCGGGGAATTCGTCCACCAAGTCGCTGGAACTTGCGGGGGTTCTTGAGGAACTGGACGATCTCCTGCACCTCGTCCTTGGCCTCGGCAATGCCCTGGACATCGGTAAAGCGGACCTTCGTATTCTCCTTGGTGGAGATTCGGTGCTTCGACTTGCCGAAGCTGCCGAGCATGCCGCCTGGGCCACCACCGGCACCGCGCATCGATCTGGCGATGAGGAACCAGATCAAGAGCACGACGAGCAGGAAGGGCAGTACGGCGATCAGCAACTGTCCCCAGACGCTGTTGCCGGTGTTGTTCACATGATCCACACCCATTTCGCCGAGTTCCTTGCGGAACGTGTCGCGGTGGGCGGCATCGATCTTGACGAAGGCGGCACGTGGCTTGTCCGTGTTGTTCAGGCCCGTGTTGGGCGCGATCATCGCCACGATCCGGTTGTTGCGGATCTCGACAGGCTCGGGGCTGCCGGGGCTGGACTCCCAGACGCTGCCCGTCTCGGGATCAACGAGGACCTTGAACTGCCCCCAGCTGGCGACCTCGTCACCCGACTCGGACTGGTTGATCATCATGAAGAAGACGATCAACAGGCCGAGGATGATGACCCAACTCAGGAGGCCGCGGCCCATCCGGTTGGGAGGCGGGCCCTGCTGCTGGGGCTGGTTGCCGGGAGGTTTCGATCCGGGTTCGTTCTGCTGGTTCTGATCGTTGGACATGGTGCACTCTGGCCGGGTGATCGCCTTCCAGGGCGATTCACCGGGGAAAATCCATCACGTCATGATACGCCGACCGTCGCCTCCGAGGTCGATTCCTACCAGGACGCTGCCATCTCATCGACGATATCGCTGGCCATCTGCTGTACGACCTGGAATTGGCCGACTTGCAGGGTCTCGCCGGAGGGCTGCGACGGCACGAAAAGGCCCCCTGCAGAGAACCCCTTGCGGGCGAATATCGGCTGGTTGGTCTCCAGGTCGTCCCAGGAAAAATCGATTGTCAGGGACACCACGACCTCCTCGTTGAGGCCGGTGACATTGGAGAGGGAGATGGTCTGGAGTTGGACGTCGGTGATGGTCATGGTCAGGACCGTGTCCGCCCGGCTGGAATAGGTCACCATCCAGGGCGTCCGGGCCTCGATCTCCTTGATGACCGCATCGGTCAGCAGGAACCCGATCTCCCGATACTGCGTGGAGTTCTGGACGATCGGGACGGACACCGTCTTCACCTGCGAGGTGAAGATGGACTTGCTGGACCAGCCCTTGGTCGGATCCTCGTTGCAGCCCACGAGAAGGATCACCAGGATCGCCAGGGCTCCTGTCAGTCTTGTGCTCACGGTTCGTCTCCCGCGCTGGGTGGCGTGGGTTGGCCGGGCTGGACCTCGACCGGTGCGGATTGCCGCCGCATCGCCTCGTCCAGGTCCACCGCGTTGGAGTTGTCCGGGGGCATGGCCGTATCGGGTGTGGAGAGTCCTGGCTCCGTCGACGTGGCGGGGAGGTCGACGGGGATGGGTTGCCCGTTCTCATCCAGGGCGGTGCCCGGCAGCGTCGAGGCCAGCGCGGCACGATCCAGGTTCAGAATGGTCTGCCTCAGCAACTCGTAGTCCGGTGCCTGTTGCAGCGTGACTTCCGGCAGTTGCGCGAGGATGCCCGGGATTTCCTCCAGGGCCCGGATCGTCGCCGCAGAACGGGGGAATCGCTCGAGAAGGTTCCGGATGTAGAACTCCGCGGCGATCGGGTCGCCGGTGCGGTTGTACCACTGGGCCGTGGTCAGCAGCTTGGTGGCTTCCGACTCGGTAATCCGGTTGATCAGGGCGCGGGCACCGATCCGCTCGGCTTCCGCGGGCCGTGTCGCCAGGAGTTTCTCCAGTTCACGCTTGGCTTCCCGCAGTCCGACGATATCGAACTGTGGGCCCTTGAAGGTCGCGATGTTGGAGTAGATCAGCCGACGCCGGGCCTTGTCGCAGAAGGGTGATCGGGGGTACTTCTCCAGGAAGATGGCATACATGTCGGCCGCCAGTTCCATGCGACTCTGGCGGAAGTACATGTCGGCCAACTCGATGCCCGCCTGTTCGGCGAGCTGGCTGCCCGGCGCGCGTTCCTGTACCCGGATGAAGATCTCCTCGGCTTCGTCGGAAGCGTCTCCGATGCGCAGTCCGAAGATCTTCCGCCGGGTCCCGTGGGCGAACATGCTGGCGATCTCCAGTTCCCGGGCGAGGGCCAGCGTGAACGTGGGGGAGGCGGGATATCGCCGGATCACGTACTCGTAGTCGTAGAGGGACTCGTAGTAGTCGGCCATCGCCACCAGGGCATCAGCACGAAGCAGGTAGGCGTCGGCGGCCAGGGAGGAGTCACCGTTCCGAGCCAGCCAGCGATTGGCCATGTTGTAGGCGGCATTGGCCTGGCCCTCGGCCAGCAACTCGCGGGCGCGGGCGAGGCTGCCCGCGGGCGTATTGGGATCGGGCTGGCCGACCAGCTTCCAGTTATCGGAATCGTCGAGCTCAAAGTCCTTCTGTCCCAGTGCCGGGGCGGCGGGAAGGAGGACCAGGAGCAGCATCGGCCAGTACGCCAAGCGGCGGATTCGTGTCGCCATGGCGGGCATGGTACCGGAGGGGGCGGGTCGTGCGGGATTCTCCGGCGAGCCCGCCATCTCGCTCAAGTCGGCCTCGGGAGGGGCCGATGCGAGCACCCGGCCCGTCCCAGCGGTGGATCCGATGCGGATCGGGCTCGCGTTCTGACGAGAGATGGAGGCGAATCCGTGGACCTTTCCACTATTACTGGACTCTTGCTTGGTGCTGGATGCGTGGCCGTGGCCCTGGTCATTGGCGGCTCATTCGGCGCGTACGTGGACCCGGTTGCGCTCCTGATCGTGGTGGGTGGTGCCGGTGCGGCGACGCTGACATCGGTCCCCCTGCGACGCTTCTTCCGGGTTCACAAGGTCAGTCTCAAGACCCTGCTTCACCGGTGCATCACGCCCCAGGAGCAGATCGCCCGGCTCGTGAGCCTCTCCGAGGTGGCTCGTCGCGAGGGCGTCCTGGCCCTGGAGGGAACGCTGGAAGAGATCGATGACCCCTTCCTGGTCCGGGGCGTGCAGTTGGCCATTGACGGTGCTGATGCGGAGACGATCCGCATGGTGCTCGAGACCGAGCTCGACGTGCTGGTGGAACGGCACGAGGCTGGCCGCAGCATGTTCGAACAACTCGGCCGGTATGCTCCCGCCTTTGGCATGATCGGGACCGTGATCGGACTCGTCGCGATGCTCGCGAACATGGACGATCCCTCCGCGATCGGTGCCGGCATGGCTGCGGCCCTTTTGACAACGCTCTATGGCGCGCTGCTGGCGAACCTCGTCTTCCTGCCGCTGGCGGACAAGCTCGCGGCCCGCACGACCGAGGAAGTCCGCGTTCGGTCCATGGCCATCCAGGGCGTCCTGGGCATCCAGGCGGGAGACAATCCCCGCCACGTGGAATCCAAGCTCCGCACCTTCCTGCCCCCGCGCTCGCGCGTCGAGGGCGTCCTGAGGCAGGCCGCGTGAACTCGGCACGAAACAAATCCCGGAACGAGGGCTCCCCGGCGTGGATCATCACGTTCGCGGACATGATGGCCCTGCTCCTGTGCTTCTTCATCCTGCTCCAGATGTTCTCGGAGTTGAAACGGGATCGGGAGTACCAGCGGGTGGCCAATGCGGTGAAGGCCGCCTTCGGATTCACCGGTCAGGTCGGCATCCTGCCGACCGAAGATGTTCCACTTCAGAGCATGATCCAGGCCCTGGATACCGTCACCGCGAAGCGGGACGAGCTTGAACCCAATCGCAGCCACGTCGTGGATGCGGGCCCGACCGGCCCGCGCACACGCGTTCGCAGCGTGCCCAACGGTCTGCAGTTCACGATCGGTGGTCCGGCCATGTTCGCACCGGCCTCGGCCGATCTCACGGTCGAGGGCCGCCAGGCGGTCCTGGACCTGGCGCCGCTCCTGGCTGGTCGTCGCAACCGGATCGTGATCCGCGGTCATGCCGCGAACAAGTACCTGCCACCGCATGCCCCGTGGCGCAATCTCGATGAACTGAGTTTCCACCGCGCCGTGGCCGTGCAGGTCGTGCTGGTCGAGGCTGGCATCGAGGATCGGCTGTTCCGCCTGGAGGCGGTCGGGACCCGCGAACCCATCAACGCCAAGGCCTATCGCGAAGCGGAACTGGCCGATCACCGGCGGGTCGACATCCTCCTGACCGAGGACGTGCTCGAGCCGACCATGGATACCGGGGTCACCCGGACCGCAGCCAATTGGTCAACCGCGCCGTGAGATCCACGGCAGGGGGAGTCAGCATCATGAACGATGACACCATGAACATGGAACAGCAGTCGCCTGCCCGACGTCCACGCCGCCGGATGCTGGTGGCCGCCGCCGTGGTCACCGCGACCCTGGAAGTGGTTGCGGCCGTCGGCCTGTTGATGCTGGCGGGACCGCCCAGCGGCGTCCAGGCGGACGAATGGTCGATCGCCGAACCCACGCCCGGTCAGCAACTGGTCGAGATCCCGCTCCTCGCGGAGCGTCTGCAGAACAACCGAGCCGGTTTCACGCGGGTCTACGACGTGGAGGTCGTCCTCCAGGTGCGGGCGATGGACCACCCGAGGGTGTCCTCCGAGATCGCTCGTCGGGGCAACGAGTTCCGTGCGGCGGTGACTCACCTGTGGCGTTCGGCAGATCCTGCGCACCTCGATGAGCCGGATCTGCAGACGATGTCACGTCGGATGAAGGACCACATGCTGGAACGCTTCGGCCGCGATGCCGCCAGCGGTGATCCCATCATCCGGGAGGTCATCATCATCTCGGGTACGGGTTTCCGGGCCGACTGAACCAACGACTGCAGGCACTCATTCTTCAGGGATCGCCCTTCGAGGGCCGATGAGGGAGGTTGACCGGCTGTCTTGGCGCTTCGGCGTCGAGCCAAGGTCGACCCGGTTCTCGCGTGGACATGGACGTCCCGCACCGAGCGACTGCGGACAGCCGGTGACGCGTGCGGAGGAGCCAGGATGGCTGAGCACCCGAATTCCCACGAGCAACAGGACGTCGAGGCGCAAGAAGTGCCGACCCCGCCTGCCGAGGAGTCGCACCAGGACCCCGAGGTGATGGCCGCGGAGGCCATGAGGCAGGTCCAGGAAGCGGCGGACCGCCTGACGATGTCGACCCGGCAGCGACAGGCCACTGGCATGTCGTCCCCGGAACTGGATGGCCCGGTCATCTCCGCGGCACCCGGTTCCGACCTGTCCATGCTGGCCGATGTTCACCTGGCCATGACCGTGGAACTGGGACGGACCCGGATGCTGGTGGATGACGTGCTGCAACTCCAGTCCGGGGCTGTTGTTGAACTGGACAAGGCTGCCGGTGATCCGGTGGACATCCTGGTCAACGGTCGTCCCGTGGCTCGCGGCGAGGTGCTCGTCCTGGACGACACCTTCTGTATCCGGATCAGCGAGATCCTCTCCTCTGGCGATCCAACGCATGCCGAGCCAAACGTGGCCTGATCACACCGGAGCATGATTCGACGGGCTGAATGGATTCAGCCGGCGGAGCCAGGATGGCACCAACCGCACCTTCTATCTCTCGATGCCTGGCGGCCCTGGTCGCGATCATCCTCCTGGGACTCTCCTCCCCGGGGCATGGCGACGAGGCCTCGGTCTCCCCGGACCTGACGGTTCCTGCTCGTGAGCATCTCCCCCTCGGGCCACCGCCCGTCGCGGTGGAAGCCGGCGAGACCACGTCCGGCGGCGGGTTCATGCCTGGTGTTCTGGAGATGGCCCGGGTCGGCGGCGCCCTGGCCGCGGTCGTCGCGCTGTTGCTGGGACTTCGATACGTCCTTCGCCGCATGTCGGGCATGCCGCTTGGGCGTCGTCCCGAGGGCGTGGTCCATGTCCATGCCCGCTATCCCGTTGCGCGGGGTCAGCAGATCGTCCTGGTCCAGGTCGGGCCGCGGATCATCGTTGCCCACCAGGGTGGCGGATCGATGCGAACGCTTTCGGAGATCACGGACCCGGCGGAGGTCGCCAACCTCCGCGCTTCGCTTGCCGCCGGTGGACGCGACGTGGCCTCATCGACCGGCGACTTCAAGCAGGACCTGGCCATGGCCACGGCCGAATCGTCGGATCGAGTCGTTGACCTGACCAGGCGGCCCCCGGTGGAACCGGTCCGCGCGACGCGGAGCCGCCGCCTGCCCGGCTGGCGGAGCGGGTCATGATTCGACGCGGATCATGGTGGTTCATCGTGGTGATCGCGATGGTGGCCCTGGCCTCGCCAGTGGCCTTCGGCCAGGTTTCCGAGCCCACGTCACCCGGGTCGCCCCCGGTCATCAATCCCATCGAGGTCCTGGAGGACGTATCCAACGTCGTGCCCGGGCTGGATGGTCAGTTGTCGACCACGTTGAACATCATGGTCCTGCTGACGATCCTGGCACTGGCGCCGTCGATTCTCCTGCTGTGCACGTGCTTCACGCGGATCGTGATCGTCCTGGGCCTGCTGCGACAGGCCCTGGGAACACAGGGACTGCCACCGACGCAGGTCATCATCGGCCTCAGCCTGTTCATCAGCTTCGTGGTCATGGCCCCGACGCTCAATGCCATGTATGCCAACGGCATCAAGCCCTATGCCGAGGGCGAGATCACCAGTTACGAGGAAGCCTGGCAGCAAACCAAGCAGCCGCTGCGGGATTACATGTTCGCGCAGATCGAGGCCACGGGGAACTGGTCCGGCGTCTACATGATGCTGAACTTCCGCGGCGTCGACACGTCCGATCCGGGTTCGCTGGAGCGTTCCGATGTCGACATGGTCACCTTGATCCCGGCGTTCATCCTCAGTGAACTGAAGGTGGCCTTTCTCGTGGGCTTCCGTGTCTTCCTGCCATTCCTCGTCATCGACCTCGTGATCGCGAGCATGCTCGTTTCGATGGGCATGCTGATGTTGCCCCCTGTCTTGATCTCATTGCCCTTCAAGATCCTGCTGTTCGTGCTGGTCGATGGCTGGTCGTTGCTGGTGGGTTCGCTGATGACTGGTATCTACCAGCCGGAGGCGATCCAGCACGTGATCGGGGGACTGACGGGAGCAGGGCCATGATGCGCGCGCAACAGGAGTTCGATCATGGGCGCTGAAGCCATCGATGCCGTCCGCATCGCGTTGTACTACACGCTTCTGCTGGCGACCCCGGTCCTCGGGGTCGGTCTCATCGTGGGGTTGATCGTGAGCCTCGTGCAGGCCGTGACCCAGGTCCAGGAACAGACGTTGAGCTTCGTGCCCAAGATCATCGCGATGCTCGTGGCCTCGATCCTGATGCTGGCATGGATGGTGGCTCAGATCAGCGATTTCGCCGTGGAGATGTTCACCGCTCCATGAAGGAGATGACACTGATCGATGACCGCACTGTCGCTGCACATCCCGGGGTTGCTCATGGTGATCTTCCGGATCGGGGGACTGATGGTCTTCGCGCCGGTGCTGTCCTCCCGCGCGGTACCGGTCAAGGTGCGGGTACTCCTGGCCTTCGTCATCGGCTTCGCGGTCTATCCGGTGCTGGTGTCACTCCAGGCGGTGCCGTCCGTTCCCGGTGGGCTGCAGCCCTTCACGCTGCTGCCCCTGGTGAGCATGGAGATCCTGATCGGCGTGGCGATCGGTCTGCTGGCCTCGGTGCCATTGATGGCCCTGCGGATCGGTGGCCAACTGGCCGGGCAGCAGATGGGCCTGGGGTTCGCCACCTTCTACGACACGCATGCCGAGGACGACGCCGATCTCACGGGGCAACTGTATTTCTTCGTGGCGCTGGTGATCTTCCTGGCCATGAGCGGACTGGACGTGGTTCTCGAGTCACTGCTGCACACCTTCACCAATATTCCGCCGGGTGCCATCGCGTTGAGCGAGGGCGTCCTGGCCCTGCTCGTGGGCATGCTGCTCTCGGCCTTCGAGATCGCCCTGCGGGTGGCGGCGCCGGTCCTGGCCATCCTGTTTCTGCAGAGCATCGCCCTGGGCTACGTGTCACGCACTGTGCCGCAATTGAACATCCTCAGCCTGGGCTTCCCGTTGCGGTTGCTCCTGGGATTCGGGGTGATGTTCGCCGGTATCACGGTCCTCGAAGCCGTTGGCTTCGATGCGATCAACGACCTGGTTTCGACGCTGACGGAGTGGGTGCGTCGCCCGACGCTTGAGGAGTAGCTGATGGCCGAGGATCTCGGCGAACGAACAGAGGAAGCGACGCCGCGACGCTTGCGAGAAGCCCGCGATGAGGGCAATGTCGCGCGCAGCCAGGACCTGGGCAGCGGCCTGGCCCTGGCCCTGGCCACCCTGGCGACCTGGGGATTGGTCAGTCTCATGTTCAACGAGGGCCAGGTGATGCTCCGCCGCCTGCTGGACCTCGGTGCGCTCGATGATCCGGCAGCAACCGAGACCGCCTGGCAGGCGTTGGCGCACGTGGGCTGGTCCATGATGCGAGGACTGCTGCCCTTCCTGCTGGTCGTGATGCTGGCCACGTGGTTGGCGAATGTCTCCCAGGTCGGGTTCCTGTTTACCGCGAAGCCATTGAAGTTCCAGCCGGAACGACTGGATCCGATCCGCGGCATTCGACGGATCTTCGGTCCCTCGGGCCTGGTCCGGGTGTCACTCGACTCGACCAAGGTCCTGATCGTGCTGTCCGTCGCCGTGCTGACCATCGTGCAGTACCAGGAGCGACTGCTGGGGTTGCCGACGCTTCCCATGCTCGATGGCATGGTCTTCACGGGCTGGATGATGCTGGACCTGGCGTTCCGGACGGCCGGTGTGCTCGTGCTCCTGGGCATCCTCGACTATGCCTGGCAGCGGTGGAAGCGGAAACGCGACCTGCGGATGACGCGGCAGCAGGTCCGGGATGACATGAAGGAGGCCGAGGGTGATCCGGATCACCGTCGTCGTCGTCTTCGCCTTCAGCAGCAGTTGGCCATGCAACGCGTCGCGTCAGCCGTGCCGCGTGCCGATGTGATCGTGACCAATCCCGAGCACGTCTCGATCGCCATCGCGTACGACCCGGACACCATGCGGGCGCCCATCGTCGTGGCCAAGGGACTTGATCACCTGGCCCTGCGGATCCGGCAACTGGCCCGCCGTCACGATATTCCCCTGGTGGAACGTCCGCCGCTGGCTCGTGCGCTGCATCGTGAGGTCGACGTCAGCCAGCCCATTCCACAGTCCTTCTACCGGGCCGTGGCCGAGATCCTGGCCCAGGTCCAGCGAGCCAATGAACAGTTGGCATCCGCCGTTGATGTCGCAACCGGTGAGGCCCTGCCCGCATGAGCACCCTCACGGCACCATCCTCTCTGCAGTCCCTGGCCCAGCGGGTCAGCCGATGGCGGCACATGATGGTGCCGGTCGCGATCCTGACACTGCTGGGTGTGCTGGTGATCCCGGTGCCGCCGGTGATGCTGGATGTGCTGCTCGCGGGCAACCTCGCCCTGGCGGCCGTCATTCTCCTGACCACGGTCTACATGCGACGGGCGCTGGACTTCAGCGCCTTTCCCTCCATCCTGCTGGCCGCCACGCTCATGCGGTTGGTGCTCAACGTGGCCTCCACCCGCTTGATCCTCACGGCCGATGCCCCGACGCCGGAGGGCGCCATGCTGGTGGCCGGGCGTGTCATCGAGTCCTTCGGCACCTTCGTCGTGGGGTCCTCGATCATCGTGGGCCTGATCATCTTCGTGATCCTGGTGGTCGTGCAGTTCGTCGTCATCACCAAGGGCGCCACCCGCATGAGCGAGGTGGCGGCTCGCTTCACGCTGGACGCCATGCCCGGCAAGCAGATGGCCATCGACGCGGATCTCTCGGCGGGCTTGATCGATGAGAAGGAGGCCCGGCAGCGGCGTGACGCGGTGACCGAGGAGGCGGACTTCTACGGGGCCATGGATGGTGCCAGCAAGTTCGTTCGGGGCGATGCGATCGCGGGCATCGTGATCACGGTCGTCAATATCCTCGGCGGTATCGGCATCGGCCTGTTCATGAAGAACTGGGACTTCAGCGAGACCGTCTCGGTCTTCACGACACTGACCATCGGTGACGGCCTGGTCAGCCAGATCCCCTCGTTCATCATCGCCGTGGCCGCCGGACTGATCGTGGCCCGGACCGGCAAGAGCGAGACCATCGGTGAAGAGGTACCGCGGCAACTGGTCTCCCAGCCCCGGGCGCTCTACATGGTGTCCTTCTTCCTGGCCATCATGGCCATGACGCCGCTGCCGACGATTCCGCTGTTGTTCGCGGCGATCCTCATCGGCACCGTCGGGTGGGCCGTCCAGCGCAAGCACACCGAACAGGCCCGCCAGGAGATGCGGTCCAGTGAACAGGAAGCCGAGGCCGGCCCCGAGGTGGAGCCTTCCGCCGAGGACCTTGTTGCGGTCGACGTTCTCGAGATCGAGATCGGCTACGGCCTGGTGCCGCTGGTCGACGTCAGCCGTGGCGGCGACCTGCTCGATCGCATCGCGGCCGTTCGTCGACAACTGGCCGTCGAACTGGGCGTGGTGGTGCCACCGGTCCGGATCCGGGACAACGTGCAACTGGATGCCAACCGGTACCAGGTTCGCCTGCGTGGCGCGGTGCTGGCCGGAGGGCAGGTGTATCCCGAACTGGTCATGGCCATGAACTCCGGTGATGCCACGGAACCGCTGGAGGGTGTGTCCGGTCGCGAACCGGCCTTCGGTCTTGACGTGACCTGGATTCACCGCGATCAGCAGGCCCGCGCAGAGATGCTGCACTACACCATCGTTGATGCCTCCAGCGTCCTGGCGACGCACTTCACTGAACTGGTCCGCGACCATGCTGCTGACCTGGTATCCCGCGAAGAGGTCTGTCGCCTGATCGAGCAGCTCAAGACCTCGGCTCCCAAGCTGGTCGAGGAGACCGTTCCGGCCGTGGTCAAACCGGCCGAGGTCCAGCGGGTGCTTCAGAATCTCCTGCGGGAGCGGGTCCCGGTCCGTGACCTTGAGACGATCCTTGAAACGATGGGTGATTGGGCACCGCAGACGCGTGATGCCGCTGTCCTGAGTGAATACGTACGCAATGCACTGCGGCGGAGCATCTCCCAGCAGCACGCCCGCCCCGATGAGAATGGCCAACTCCGCATTCACTGCGTGACGCTGGATCCGCAACTGGAGGAGCAGGTGTCCGGGCACATCGAGCGAGGTCCGGCCGGTACCACCCTGACCATGCCGCCAGCCATGATCCAGGAACTCGTGGCCGCCGTGGCCCGGACCGTCGAGGGGTTGCTGACTCGCGGGTATCATCCGCTCGTGATCACCTCGCCCAGTGTTCGATCGCAGTTGTGGCAGATCCTGGAGAGCCGGATACCGGGCATGGTCGTGCTGGCCTACAACGAGATCGAGAAGGGTATTGATGTCGAGTCCGTCGGGCTCGTGCAGATGGAACGTGAACCGTCGGCGCCGATGGCCGTCGCCTGATGTCCCGTCCTCGGCTGAGCCGGGGCACCCAGAGGAGCCAAGGAGGGCTCGATCGTGAACAGCAAGATCTACCGCGCCAAGTCCATGAGTGAAGCCGTTGCCGGGCTTCGCCAGGACCTGGGAACTGATGCCGTCATCCTCGAGACTCGTACGAGTCGTCGCCGGGGGTTCTGGGGATGGCTGGGCGCCACCGTTGTCGAGGTACATGCCGCGACGGCCGAGGAGGTTCGAGCATCGCGGTCCGGCCAGGCGGCCGAGGTCACGACCGAGCCAGTCACGCCGCAAGTGGACCTGGGTGATGATGCGACGCCGTGCGATCCACCGGCGCTGGAGTGGACGCCGCCGGATGATCCGCCGGATCGTGACGCGACGCGGCGCATGGCCCGGGCGATGCTGGAGCGTTTGGAATCAGATGCCGCTCGCGAGCCCAAGCCCGGACCCGTGCAGGCGGACGCCGTCCGTGGGGAACTGGATGAACTTCGTGACCTGGTCGGCCAGGTCCTCAAGCGACAGAAGATGCAGTTGCCGGCTGATGCGATCCCGGACGGGTTGCCCGAGGCCATGGTCCGCTGGTACGTGGACCTGATCTCCAACGAGGTCTCCGGTGAACTGGCGGCCAAGGTCGTGCATGCGGTCTGCCATGAACTCGGTGGACAACTCGACGATACGAACCGGGTCCGGGAGCGTGTCATTCATCACCTCTCGGCCTACATCCCGATTTCCAAGTCGCCATTGCCGGACCGAGTCACCGACACGCCGCTGGTCATTGCCCTCGTAGGCCCGACCGGTGTCGGCAAGACGACCACGACGGCGAAGATCGCCGCGAGTTGCCGGTTCCATCGTGGCGCCCGCGTGGCCCTGGTGACCTGTGATACCTATCGCGTGGCGGCGGTCGCCCAGTTGCGGACCTATGCCGAGATCCTCGGCATGCCGCTGCACGTGGCGGATCGTCCCGAGCAGATGGCGGACCTGCTGGAGCGACTGCGGGACGTCGACATCGTCATCATCGACACGCCGGGCCGAAGCCAGCGAGATGAAGGTCGCCTGGATGAACTGGGCCGATTCCTGGATGCCGCCCAGCCGGACCAGGTACACCTCGTCCTCTCGGGAACGGCGGGTGAGCAGGTCCTGCTCAAGGAAGCAGAGGCCTTCCTGCCGCTTGGCGTGGATCGCATCGTGCTGACCAAGCTTGATGAAGCGGTCAGCTTCGGCATGCTGGTCGAGGTCCTCAGCCGGATCGGGCGGGAACTGAGCTTCGTGACAACCGGCCAGGAGGTCCCTGCCGACATCGAGCCGGCCTCCGGTGATGTCCTGGCGAACATGGTGTTGCGTGGCCCGGCCATCGGGAACACCATTCGGAGTTTTCGCACGTGATCCATGACCAGGCCACCATGCTGCGGGAACTGGCTGGAACGGTCAGCGGTGACGCGCCGTCCCCGTCGTCTCCGCGGCTGTCGATGGCCGTGGCGATCGCCTCGGGCAAGGGGGGGGTCGGCAAGACCAACATCACGGTGAACCTGGCGACCGCCTTGGCGCAACAAGGTCGTCGCACCGTGGTCCTCGATGCGGACCTGGGAACGGCCAATGCGGATGTGCTCTGTGGTCTTGATCCACGGCTGACCCTTGAGTCCGTCCTGCGTGGCACGCATGAACTGAAGGACGTGATGATGACCGGCCCGGGAGGGTTCGAGTTGATCCCGGGGTCCTCGGGTGCCGCGGACCTGGCGGGCCTGTCCACGGAACGTCGGGATGCCGTGCTGTCACAACTGGCGATGCTGGAGTCCGAGGCCGACGTGCTGCTCATCGACCTGGCTGCCGGGATCGGGGCTGATGTCATGGGCTTTGCGGCCGCTGCGGATGCCCTGGTGGTCGTGGCCAACCCGGAGCCGACCTCGATCACCGATGCCTATGCCTTCATCAAGACGACCCGTCGCCACGTGCCGGGGCGGACACCGGACCTGCTGATCAACTCGGCTGACAGCGATGAGGAGGCCCGCGAGGTCCACCTCCGGATGGACCGGGCCTGCCGCCAGTTCCTGGATTTCGGCCTGCCCCTGGCGGGGGTCATCCCCCGGGATGAGGCGGTCCGCCGGGCTGTTCGGGCGAGGCTGCCCTTCGTGATCTCGGAGCCCAATTCGGCGGCCAGCCGGTCGATTCACCGCCTCGCGGCCCGGCTCGGGGGCGACTCGGCATGCGGTTCGCAGGAGAGAGGCGGATTTCTCGGACGCTTCGTGCAGTGGATGTCCTCGCGACGGGCCAAGGCCTGATCGGCGGGGGTCCGGGGGCCTGGCATCGGAGTTCAAGTGCCTATGGGGCAAGAGGATAAACAACAGGTTGCAGGTGGGGGCATGGACCCTCATTGGCGGCTGTTGCCGGGCCTCCTGGGGGCGTTGGCGGGGCTTTCGGCCCTGGTCATCGCCATTGTCGCGGGGCTCCAGGCCGATAACGAACCCCTGACCATCCTGGTCCGGGGGGTCCTGGCCATGGGCGGGTTCTGGATCGGGGGTGTCCTGGCCGGTTGGGCGATCCAACGCGCAGTTCATGCCGATTCGACGTCTGGTTGTGACGAAGTTTCCGGCGATGTCGCGATTTCCGACGATTCGCTTCAGACCGAGGAATCAACGTCCGAAACACAAGAGCGGCGAGAAGCTGCATAGCCTTGGCGACTCCTTCTTGTGTGCATACACGGACGTTTGCTATAGTCGGTACTGTCGGGACACACTCACGGACGAGTTGTGCACCGAAGACACACACGGTCGAGCGCTCACGAGGGGACGTCTCGACAACGGCGACAGGGTCAAGGAGCGGACCAATGCCGAGTCTTTCTGAACGTAATCGCAGCGCGGTGACGCCGCCGAAACAGCCGACCACATCGGCCGCCGGCGATCCGTCATCGACCAGCGCGATATCGGACCTTTCGGAAAAACCGATCGAGGAGGTGTGGCGTCTCTACCAGGAGACACCAACCGAGGCGATCCGGAATTTCCTGATGGAGAACTACCTTCCGTTGGTGCGGTACACCGCCGAGCGGATGGCCACCCGCCTGCCGGCAGAGGTGGAGGTAGAGGACCTCATGTCCTCGGGCCTGTTCGGCCTGATGGATGCGATCGATGCATATGACATCGAACGCGGCGTGAAGTTCGAGACCTACTGCACGCAGCGGATCCGCGGGGCCATCTTCGATGAGCTTCGCGCGATGGACTGGGTGCCACGCCTCGTCCGGTCCAGGACCGCCAAGGTCGAGCGGGCCCGCAAGGAACTGGAAATGGAGCACGGTCGCACGGCGACCGATGCCGAGGTCGGCGAGAAACTGGCCGTCGACCCCGATGAATACAAGAAGATCTGCCGGGATGCTCGTCCCGTTGGCGTCGTCTCGCTGAACCGCAAGTGGTTCGAGACCGATTCCAGCAAGGATGTCCGCGAGATCGACGTGGTCCGTGACAAGCGGCAGGAGAACCCGGTCTCGCGTCTGCAGCGTGACGACCTGAAGCTGCTGCTGACCAAGGGACTTTCCCGGGCCGAGCGACTGATCATCGTCCTCTACTACTACGAGGAGATGACGATGAAGGAGATCGGCATCACGCTCGATCTCTCCGAATCACGCGTCAGCCAGATGCACTCGTCGATCCTCGCGAGGCTCAAGGCGCAGATGCAGCACCGATCGAAGGAATTCTGATCGACATCGGCAACACGAACACACGCAGGCGGCGGACCCCCGGGTCCGCCGCTTGTTCGTTGGAGGCGATTGTCGTGGTCAGGCGGAGATCGCGGCGGGCTCACGCTCGACGATGATCTCGGCGGCGGTCTTCTCCAGCACGTCATCCACGGTCACACCGGGTGCGAGCTCGACCAGTTCGAAGCGATGTCGATCGTGATCCATCTCCAGGACGCACAGGTCCGTGATCACCATGTCGATGCATCGGACACCGGTGAGTGGCAGCGTGCACTCCGGGATCAGCTTGGACTGCCCCTTCTTGTTGCAGTGGTCCATCATGACCACGACTCGTTTGACGCCAGCAACGAGATCCATGGCGCCACCCATGCCCTTGACCAGCTTGCCCGGGATCATCCAGTTGGCGATGTCGCCTTCCTGCGAGATCTCCATGGCCCCGAGGATGGCCAGGTCGATGTGGCCGCCGCGGATCATGGCGAAGGAGTCGGCGCTGGAGAAGTAGCTGGCGCCCTGCACGGCGGTGACGGTCTGCTTGCCGGCATTGATCAGGTCGGCATCGACCTGGTCTTCGGCGGGGAAGGGGCCCATGCCCAGCAGGCCGTTCTCCGACTGGAGCCAGACCGTCATGTCGTCCGGGACATGGTTGGCCACCAGGGTGGGCATCCCGATGCCGAGATTGACGTAGAAGCCGTCCTGCAGTTCCTGGGCGGCGCGCCTGGCGATTCCGGTTCGATCCAGCGGCATGGGCTGAGCTCCTGCGGTCCGGGCCCATGGTAGTGGAGTCGACCCGTCCAGTCATGGGGCGGTCTCGATACAATCCGGCGATGAAAGTCCAGACCCTACCGTTCGCTCACCTCATCGATCACCCGCTCGTTGTCGATCCGTCCAGTGACAACTGCGTGGTCTCCACCAACCCGGCGACCGGCGAGACCCTGGGGGCCGTCGCGCTCCAGACCACGTCGGACTACGACGACCTGGTCAAGCGAGCCCAGCTTGTCCAGAAGGAATGGCGGATGCTGCCGGCGCCCAAGCGGGGCGAGATCGTCCGGCGGATCGGCAACGCCTTCCGTGAGCACGAGCAGGAACTGGGGGCGCTCGTCACGATGGAGATGGGCAAGATCTTCCCCGAGGGTGTCGGTGAGGTCGTCGAGTGCATCGATGTGGCCGACTTCGCCGTGGGACTGTCCCGGCAGTTGTACGGGTTGACCATGACGTCCGAGCGGCCCCAGCATCGGATGTACGAGCAGTGGCATCCGTTGGGCACGATCGGAATCATCACGGCCTTCAACTTCCCGGTGGCCGTCTGGGCCTGGAACGCCATGATCGCCGCCGTGTGCGGCAATGCCATGGTGTGGAAGCCCAGCCTCGTCACGCCGCTGTGTGCCGTCGCCATGACGAACGTGGCGCATCGCGTCATGAAGGAACAGGACATCTTCACGCCCAGCCAGGGCGATCCGTGCGATCTCTTCGGCTTGATCATCGGAACGGATGACCAGGTCGGCGAGACGATGATCGCGGATCGTCGCCTGCCCCTGATCAGTGCGACCGGCTCGTGCCGGATGGGGCGGCACGTGGGCACCCAGGTCGCCAAGCGACTGGGCCGCAGCCTGCTGGAACTGGGCGGCAACAACGCCATCATCATCACGGAGACCGCCGACCTGGACCTCGTGCTCCGGGGCGTGCTCTTCGGTGCCGTGGGGACCGCGGGCCAGCGGTGCACGACCACCCGTCGACTGTTCTGCCACAAGACCGTCGTCGATGATGTCACCTCGCGACTGGTCAAGGCCTACCAGCAGGTCTCCATCGGTGATCCCATGGATGGCAAGACCCTCGTGGGCCCACTGATCAACGAGCATTCCGTCGCCAACATGCGGGCCGCCATCGAGAAGGCCGCCAGCGAAGGCTGCGAGATCCTCTGCGGTGGCGTCGAGGGCATCGACCGCTACTCCGGTGACGCGGGTCACTTCGTGACGCCGACCATCGTCCGGATCCCGGCGGGTGCGGATCCATCCATCGCCCGCGACGAGACCTTCGCGCCGGTCCTGTACATCTACGAGTACGAGGATCTCGACGAGGCGATCGCGGCCCAGAACGATGTCGACCAGGGACTGTCCAGCGCGATCTTCACGGACTCGATGCGACAGGCCGAGCGGTTCCTCTCCCACGACGGTTCCGATTGCGGTATCGCCAACGTGAACATCGGCACCAGCGGTGCCGAGATCGGCGGCGCCTTCGGCGGTGAGAAGGACACCGGTGGTGGACGCGAGTCGGGCTCCGATTCCTGGCGGCAGTACATGCGGCGGCAGACCTGCACCCTCAACTGGGGTGATGATGTGCCGCTGGCCCAGGGCATCGAGTTCGGGTGAGCCAGCACGGCGACTTTCAACGGCTGGTTCCCGTGCGGACCGCGCCGGTGGTGATCACGGAAGAGGATCCGTGGACGCCCTCCGGTGTTGATCCCAAGGTGATCGATGCGGCGTGGCAGGCCATCTGTGAGGCCAATCCCCGGGCCTTCGACGGGCAGGTGCTTCACGTGCTGGACGTCCAGGGCACCGACGAGGGGACCGTGACGATTCGCGTGGCGCCCTGTGCCTATCGCTACTACGCGGTCCAGGTCAATGGACTCGACTGCGGGGCACGGACGTTGGGCGCCAAGGCCCTGGTCTACAGCGAGGATCGACTGCTGTTGGGCCAGCGAGCCGACTGGGTCATGTACTACCCGGGCCAGTGGGAGTTCGTTCCCGGTGGTTCGGTGCAGCCGGGCCAGTCTCCCGAGGAGACGATCCTGGAGGAGTTGCAGGAAGAAACGGGGTGTCACGCCGTGGAATCGCCGGAGTCGCTGGCGGTGACCTACGACCCGCAGGCCTATTCCTGGGAGGTCATTCACCGGATCAGGCTGAAGGCCAACGCGACCCCGGTGGGTTCGCTGGAATACGACCAGTTGAACTGGTTCCGGTCGACCGACCTGCCCGCGGGCCTCAGTCCGATCGCGCAGCGGATGACCGCGTTGTGCAACGCGTGATCCTGTTCGATGCTGGAGTAATCCGGATCAGGCCGTCTCGAGGTACGAGGCGACGCTGCGGAGATCGTCCACGATCTGCGGGGTGACGTGGATCGAGAAGGTGGCACCCGGCTCTGCACGGACGAGCTTCGTCAGCCGCTTGCGGTTGACCCAGGGGCGACCCGCGCGGATATAGGTGACGTTGTCCTTGAGGCGACGCTGGGTGGCCAGCTTGCTGCGACCCCGCTGGACGTCGGTCTGCATGCCCATCAGCCGCTCGATGGTCTTGGAAACGGCCTTCCGCTTCGGGCTTGCGGTGACGGTGAAGGTCATCGTCGAGTTGGGCGTAATCGTGTCTGGTGACATGGGTGTATTCCTGTGCCGAGCCGCATATGCTACCAGCCGTGCGGGCGGGGGCCAAGCGCCGGACCTCCTCTTCCGGATTTCGGTCCTACAATTGCCCGGGAGGCGGCTCCCACCGTTTCCCGCCCGGAGGCCCAGGAACAGCCATGCCGAACCGTCACCACGACCTTCTCAGCGGCCTTCTTATTGTCCTGGCCCTGCCCATGGCCGCCTGGGCGGCCCAGCACCAGGTCCCCGAGGACTTCCAGACCATCCAGGAGGCCATCGACCAGGCCGGCCGCGGTGACATCGTCAGCATCGCCCCGGGCCGGTATCGCGAGACCATCGATCTGAAGGGAAAGGCCATCGTGCTGAAGGGGCGAGGTGATTCGCCGACCATCCTCGACGGCACCGACCTCAAGGGCAGCGTCGTGCGATGTGTCTCGGGCGAGGGACCCCTGACGCGTCTCGATCGACTGGTCGTGATCAGCGGCTCCGGTGATCAAGGGGAATATGGCGACAAGGCGACGGTCGGCGGTGGCCTGCTCCTGGTGGGCGCTTCGCCGACGATCAGCAACTGTCAGTTCCAGGGCAACGTCGTGACCTACAACGGGGGTGGGGTCTATGCCCGGAACAGCAACAGCCAGTTCACCGCGTGCGGCTTCGCCGGCAATACGGCAGAGAAGGGTGGCGGGGTCTATGCCAGTCGGTCGACACTGAGCTTCACGTCCTGCACCTTTGAGCAGAACAACGCGATCTTCGGTGGTGGAGCCGTCTTCAGCGACAATCGAAGCGACACGACAATCGTCCAGGGCATGTTCTCGGAGAACCGGGCGTCATTCAATGGTGGCGCCTTGTACGACTATGACAGCGCCACCACGGTGACCGACTCGATCTTCCTCAACAACATGGGGGCGTACAAGGGCGGTGCGGCCTATCACGGCTGGCGAAGCCGAGGGCGATTCGGAGAGGGCAACGAATTCCGGACGCCCAATGACGACATCGCCGGCAGCGCCCGATCACTGAACCAGGCGGATCCACTGGGCGCCTGTTTCGTGGGTGGCTCCTGCATCCTGACTCGGAAGTCGGCCTGCCAGGAAGCGGCGGGGACCTGGGCCGGGCCGGACACGCGGTGCGACGAGACCGACGCGCCGGATACCGGGAAACAGGGGCCCAAGGGCGATCTCAATGCCGACGGCCGGGTAGATGTCCTGGACATGGCCATCCTGATGGGCACCTGGGGGCGACGGGGCGAATAGCACCCGCTCGGGGCCCCGGCGGCCCGCTGGGACCTGGCATGACGTGGTCGTGGGGCGGTCCTGTCCTGCTAAACTGGAACCGTTCCAAAGGGGCCGGATTCAGGCCCGATCCCGTTCTTTCATACTGCCAGGATCAACCCGTGACAGCTACGACCACGCCGACCGAGGCCCCTGCTGCCATCCCGCTCGAATCCGTCGCGATCCGTTTCTGCGGTGATTCCGGTGACGGCATGCAGTTGACCGGCGGGGAGTTCACCAACACCTCGGCGGTGGTGGGGAACGACTTCGCCACCTTCCCGGACTTCCCGGCGGAGATCCGGGCCCCTCGCGGGACGACCTTCGGGGTATCGGGATTCCAGATTCAGTTCGCCAGCCACGACATTCACACGCCGGGCGATGCCATCAATGCCCTGGTGTCCATGAACCCCGCCGCATTCAAGATGAACATCGGCGACGTGGAGCCCGGCGGCATCGTGATTGCCAACGAGGACGAGTTCACCAAGGTCAACCTCAAGAAGGCTGGCTACGAGGAGGATGAGAATCCGCTCGACGACGACGAACTGGCTCGTCGCTACCAGCTGCACAAGATTCCCATCAGCCGATTGACCCGGGAGTCCCTGGCGGAATCCGGCATGGGGGCCAAGGACGTCGACCGGTGCCGGAACATGTACGCACTGGGGATCGCCTACTGGTTGTATCAACGCCCGCTGGACAACACCATCGCGCACCTGGAGAGTTACTTCAAGGACAAGAAGGGACTTCCCGAGGTGGCCGCGATCAACGTGCGGGCGCTCAAGGCGGGCTACCACTTCGGTGAAACCGCCGAGATGTTCCCCTCCCGGTACACCGTCGGCCCGGCCCCATTGGAACCGGGCCTCTATCGCAAGATCAGCGGAAACGAGGCCCTGGTCATCGGCCTGGCGGCCGCGGGTCGGTTGGCCGACACCGAGGTGCTCTACGCGGGCTATCCCATCACGCCGGCCAGCGACCTGTTGCACGGGCTCTCCAGCCTGAAGCACTACGGGGTGCAGACCTTCCAGGCCGAGGATGAGATCGCCGCCGTCTGTGCGGCCATTGGAGCCAGCTTCGCAGGCAACATCGGTGTCACCGGCACCTCCGGTCCGGGCCTGGCCCTCAAGGGCGAGGGCATGGGCCTGGCGACCATGCTGGAACTCCCCATCGTGATCGTCGATGTGCAGCGGGCTGGTCCGGCGACGGGCATGCCGACGAAGACCGAGCAGGCCGATCTGCTCCAGGCGATGTACGGCCGTTCCGGTGAAGCACCGGTGATCGTCATTGCCGCCTCCAGTCCCTCGAACTGCTTCGACTCGGCCATCGAGGCCGTGCGGCTGGCCGTGCGACAGATGTGCCCGGTCATTCTCCTGACCGACGGTGGCATCGCCAACGGTGCCGAGCCGTGGCGTGTCCCGGATATCTCCAGCTACGAACCGATCACCGTTCAGCATCCGACCCAGTCCAATGCCGAGGACGGCTTCCTGCCGTATCTCCGTGATGGCGAGACCCTGGCCCGACCGTGGGTGAAGCCCGGTACGCCCGGCCTGGAGCATCGAGTCGGTGGGCTGGAGAAGGAAATCGACACTGGCAACGTCTGCTACGACGGCGAGAATCACGACGCCATGACGCGGGCGCGGCATGACAAGGTTCAGGCCGCGGTCCAGGTGATTCCGCCGTTGGAAGTCACGGGCAACACCGATTCCTCGACGCTCATCCTCGGATGGGGCGGCACCAGTGGTGCCATTTCATCTGCGGTGGCGATCCTGGAGCGGGAGGGCAACGGTCCGGCCTATGCCCACCTGAGGCACCTGAACCCGTTCCCGGGCAACCTCGGTGAGATCCTCGACCGCTACGAGCAGGTCATCATCCCGGAGATCAACCTCGGCCAGTTGTGCATGCTGATCCGCGGTCGCTACATGAAGGATGCGATCAGCATCAATGAGTTGAAGGGTCGGAGCTTCCAGTCGAAGGATCTGGCCGACCGTATCCGGCACCACATGCAGGGAGGTGCAGCATGATCGAGCACGCTTCCACGGAACTGCCCGTCTACAAGGCGAAGGACTTCACGACCGACCAGGATGTCCGCTGGTGTCCGGGGTGCGGTGACTACGCCGTCCTGGCCGCCGTTCGCAAGACCCTGCCGAAGCTGGGTCGACGCAAGGAAGACTATGTCTTCGTCTCCGGCATCGGTTGCGCCGCCCGGTTCCCGTATTACATGGAGACCTACGGCCTGCATTCCATCCACGGTCGAGCGCCCGCCTTTGCCACCGGCATCAAGCTGGCCAACCCGGAGCTGGATGTCTGGCTGGTCTCGGGCGATGGCGATCTGCTGTCCATCGGTGGCAATCACCTGATTCACAGCATGCGGCGGAACGTCGGGATCAACCTGATCCTGTTGAACAACCGCATCTACGGCCTGACCAAGGGCCAGTACTCGCCCACGAGCGAACAGGGCAAGATCACCAAGTCCACGCCCATGGGCTCCCTGGATACCCCGATCAATCCCATCGCCCTGGCCCTGGCCGCGGAGTGCACCTTCGTCGCCCGCAGCCTTGACATCGATGCAAAGTTCCTGGAGTCGCTCATGACTCGTGGTGCCGGGCACCAGGGCATGGCCTTCATCGAGGTGTACCAGGACTGCAACATCTTCAACCACAAGGCCTGGTTCTACGCCTCACAGAAGGAGAGCCGGCCGGAGACCACCGTCCTGCTGGAGCACGGCAAGCCGCTCGTCTTCGGAACGGATCGCGACAAGGGCATCCGGGTGGTCGGCGGAAGTCCCGAGGTCGTCACGATCGGCCAGGACGGAGTGACCGAGGATGACCTGATGGTGCATGACGAGACCAACCGGGTCCAGGCGTCCATCCTGGCGCACATGTACCAGCCGGCGTTCCCGGAGCCGATGGGCGTGATCTTCGTTGACTCGGAGCGGGCCAGCTACGAGGCGGCGTCGCGTGAGCAGATGAACCAGGCGATCGAGAAGAAGCCTGACGCGTCCCTGGAGGACCTGGTCAAGGGTCGCCAGACCTGGACCATCGACTGAGGGTTCCTCCGGATGCGCACAGACCATGACGTCATCGTGATTGGTGGCGGTCACGCCGGTGTCGAGGCGGCGTGGGCGGCGGCTCATGCGCTGGGGCCGGGTGGGTCGGTGGCGTTGGTCACCATGCGACCCGATCGAATCGCGGCCATGAGCTGCAATCCGGCGATCGGTGGGTTGGCCAAGGGACAGATGGTCCGCGAGGTGGATGCGATGGGGGGGCTCATGGGCCGCGCCATCGACGCCACGGGAATCATGTTCCGCATGCTGAATACGTCCCGCGGACCAGCGGTCCGTGGTCCACGAGCGCAGGCCGATCGCTATGCCTATGCGTCGGAAGTCCAGCGGCTGCTGGCCACATGTCCCGCCATCGAAGTCATCGCGGCAACGGTCGAGTCGATCATCCTGGAGGATGGTCACGTCGTCGGCGTTCGATTGCCCAGCGGCGCGGGTCGGGTGCATCCCCGCTCGGACGATGGGACCCGGTGGCGAGATCAACTGGCCGAGCCCATCTGGCCGGCGACGCCGGAGACGCCATCAGCGGAGCCGGTCGAACTCCGGGCCCGATCCGTCGTGCTGACGACCGGCACCTTCATGCGTGGACTCATGCACACGGGTGATGAACGGACGCCCGGCGGCCGCATCAATGAACCGCCGGCCACGTCGATGTCCGACACGCTGCGTGAACTGGGCTTCGAACTGGGTCGCCTCAAGACGGGGACGCCACCGCGGCTTCGTCGTGGAAGCCTCGACTGGGACGCGCTTCCGGGGCAGGACGCGGATGAGCAGCCGGTTCGCTTCAGTGACTATCCCGTCGATGCGATCCCGGGACACCGCTTCCCGGGACTCCCGCAGGTCTCGTGTCGAATCACGCATACCACGCCCGAGATGCACGACCTCATCCGTGACAACCTTCACCTCGCCCCGATGTACAACGGCGGCATCGAGGCGGAACATGGTCCGCGGTACTGCCCGTCGATCGAGGACAAGGTGGTGCGGTTTGCTGATCGTCATCAGCACCACGTCTTCCTGGAACCCGAGTCGCTGCACACCGACGAGATCTACTGCAACGGGATCAGTACCTCGCTGCCGGCGGACGTTCAGGATCAGCTGGTGCGAGCCATGCCCGGGTGTGCAAAGGCCGAGATCTTCCGCTACGGCTACGCCGTCGAGTACGACATGGTGTGGCCGCACCAGGTGGATTCCACCACGATGACCAAGCGCATCCCGGGCCTGTTCCTCGCGGGGCAGATCAATGGCACCAGCGGTTACGAGGAGGCGGCCGGACAGGGCGTCATGGCCGGGCTCAACGCGGCTCGGGCCGTGAAGGGACAGGAGCTCGTCCGGCTCGCGCGGGACGAGGCCTACATCGGTGTCATGCTGGATGACCTGGTGACCAAGACACCACGCGAGCCCTATCGCATGTTCACCAGTCGCGCGGAGCATCGCCTCCTGCTGCGGGCGGACAATGCCGATACCCGACTGACGACCCGGGCGCACGAGTGGGGGCTCGTCGACAACCGCCAGTGGACCGCGTGGTGTGACCGCCAGGCGGAACTGGATCGCATCGATGCGCTGACGACGACGATTCGCGTGGATGATGGCCGGACGCTTCGTGATCGCATCCGCCGACCGGAGACGACGGTCAGCGAGGTCATGGCCCAGCTGAAGCAGCCCTGTGATCCGTTCCTGGTCGAGCGGGTCATGAATGACGCTCGCTACGAGGGCTACGTCCGTCGCCAGCGGTCCCTGGTCGCCAGGCACCGGGATATTGACCGCCGGAGCATTCCCGACGCCCTGGCCGCGTCCCGTACCAGTGGACTTCGTGCCGAGGCGGCCGAGGCCCTGGCTCGCTTCCAACCCACGACGCTGGGGCAGGCTGCTCGCCTGGCGGGCGTCACACCAGCCGACGTGACCCTCCTGGCCGTGGCCCTGCACCGGGGCTGATCATCGTCGGCGTGGGCTGAGGCTGCTGGAGCGTCGAAATCCGGGTCCTGTCCTTGCCTTGAACGCGGTCGCACACTCAAATGGACGTTAGAGGCTCCTGTGTCCGTGGAGCCAAGGAGAGACCGACATGTCCGTTACTGCTGTCGTTGCGGCCTTCGCCCTGGCCGCTCAAGCTGATCTTCCTCACCATGGTGCCCACCAGCTTCAAGAGGCCCTGGACCAGGCCCGCGAGGGCACCTGCCAGGTGACCATCGATGTCCGGCCCGGCCTGACCTGCACCCTGGATCTCGAGACCTTCGACGTCATCGAGCCCGGTGCACGCGTGGTGGTCGAGGATGGACAGGGGCAGCGGGCCGCCGACCTCGGTGGCCTCGAGTTGTGGCGCGGCACGGTGGAGGGTGATGCGGGCAGTCGCGTGTACATGGCGATCTCCAGCTACTTCACCGAGGGATACATCCAGTGTGACGAGGGCATGTTCATCATCAGCACGGGTCCCGGGGGGGATCATCCGCTGAAGATGACCGATGCCGCCTCGTTCACCGGTGACATCATGCAGGCTCCGGCCTGTCGGATCCAGACCATCGACGGTCAGCCGCCGCGGCCCGTGGACGTCTCTTCGCAGCGTGGCTTCAACACGGACCCGACGCCATGTCGCGTGACACGACTGGCGATCGATACCGACTGGGAACTGGCGGAGCGGCTCTATGGTGGTGACGCGGACGCCGCGGCTGCCTATTGCGTGACCCTGGTTGGTGCCGTGAGCGAGATCTATCGCGACGAGATCAACCTTCGCTTCTCGATCCCGTTCCTGCGAACGTGGGCGGCGGACGAGGACCCATACGATCCCGACAGTTCGACGGACATGCTCAACCAGTTCCGTGACCACTGGGCGGCTCAGCAGGGTGGCGTTGACCGAACGGTGGCACACATGATCACCGGCCGGACGAACCTGCCCTATGGCGGTGTGGCCTGGCTGAGCGTCCTGTGCAATACGGACTGGGGCTATGCCGTCTCCGGGTACATCGAGGGATCGTTCCCCTATCCGCTCGAAGACAACAATGGTGGCAACTGGGACCTGGTTGTCGTGGCCCATGAACTCGGCCACAACCACGGGACGCTGCATACGCATGACGGGTACAGCCCGCCGCTGGACAACTGCGGCAATGGTGACTGCGCCGGTGCGGAGAACGGGACGATCATGTCCTACTGCCATACCTGTCCCGGTGGACTCGGCAACGTGCGATTGGGTTTCCATCCGGAAGTCCAGGAGGTCATGCTGGCCTACATGGACAGCCTGGAGCCGGGGTGTGATCTCCAGGTGGAGGAATCCGGAACCGCCGTCGATGACTTGGTCGTGATGCTGCCCGGTGACCTGGCCGACATCGATGTTCTCGCCAACGACCGGCTCACGGGATGTGATGAGACCTTCAATCCCGAGTTGGCCAGTTGGGATGTGCTGTCCGCCGAGGGCGGGACCATCGACCTGGTCGATGGCACGGATCTGTTGCGCTATCAGCCCGCGTCCGGGTTCACGGGCGTGGACACCTTCAGCTACCAGTTGACGATGGGGGCCTCGGCAGTCGTGACGATCGACGTCGTGCAGCTCCGGCTGCCGGATGTCGTGGTCGGCCCGGCCCCGGGTGCACCGGTGGACTACTACGCCTTGTCACAGCTTTCCGAGTTGCCCGACTTCGACACGCTGGAGTCCTTTGCCGGTGACGTGGTGACGCTCATCGACTTCCCCAGCACGGGTGGCGAGTTCATCACCAGTGGACTCAGCGATGACGTCGGCGCGGTCTTCACCGGGTTCATCGATGTTCCCGCCAGCGGGTACTGGACGCTCTACACCGAGTCCGACGATGGCTCGAAGCTGTACATCGGTGACCAGGAGGTCGTGGACAACGATGGCCTGCACGGCATGCAGGAGCGATCCGGTGAGATCGGACTCCTGGCCGGCACGCATGCCATTCGCGTCGAGTTCTTCGAGCGTGGTGGCGGCGCCGGGCTGATCGTGCGTTGGCAGGGTCCCGGGACCGGCAAGCAGGTCGTGCCCGACGTGGCCTGGAGCTACGAGACCATCGCCTGCCCGGGTGATGCCAATGGCGACCTCGTCATCAATGTCGACGACATGCTGGCGATCATCGCGGCCTGGGGCTGCACGGACTGTCCCGAGGACGTGGATGGATCCGGGCAGGTTGACGTCAACGACATCCTGATGGCGTTGTCAGCCTGGGGCCAGTCCTGCTGATCGCGGCGTGATCCATGATCACGTGGGGCAGTTGCCCCACGCGTCGATCAGGGCCAGCACGTCCTGGACGTCGGTGAGGCCGTCGCCGGTGACATCGCCGTCTGCGGTCCCCCAGCCAGCCAGCAGGATCAGCACGTCCGTCGCGCCGACGTTGCCGTTGCCGTCCAGGTCGGCCGGGCACTCGGGTGTAGCCGGTCCGGCGGGGTACTGGTCGGGCATGGCCCACTCGATGTTCGGAACGGTCTCGCGGACCCAGGTGTCGCGTGGCTCAAGGAAGGGTTCGATCTTGACGGAAGCGATGTACAGCGCGGTCGAGTCGAAGTCGGGACTGCCGCCCCAACCCACCTCGTCGCCATAGCCGGCCGCGGCGAACCAGACGCCGATCCAGAAGCGGGCGGCGCGGAAGGGCACGTTGCCCTGGCCGAACTCGACATCCCACAGTTCATCGATCAGCAGGTCGTCGAAGTACCAGCGGACACAGCCGATTTCGTCACGGGTATCACCGTCGTCGCCGAGATCGGATCCGCTGTGCCACTCGATCGTGTACGTGTGATATTTCCCGTCGAGGCTGTCCTGGGCCAGGTCGACGATGTTGCCCTCGGCATCGTGCATGACGCGACGTCCCTTGTGCTCACCGCCTTCGCCGCCGAACTGGCCGCCCCAGCTGTTGGTGCGGGCGTTCGTGAAGGCGATGTCACTGGCATCCAGGCCGTACTCGGCGGCCTGGTCCTGGCCGGTACCCATGAGATCCGTCGGGAACTCCCAGTCGATCTCGGTGTTGCGGCGCGGATTGGGCTCATGCCAGTACCCGGCTTCACCCTTCTGGTAATCGATGTAGTGGAACGGCCAGAACGCGGTCACCGCGCCCAACTCGGGGGCGACCCGGGCCCGCACCTCGTATCGACCGGAGGCGAAGTACTGTCGCGTGGCGATGGCGGACCCGACCCTGGTCTTGCGACCATAGTGGACCGTGTCACCGGTATACAGATCGCCATTGGCCTGAAGTCGCAGCGCCTTGATGGGCTGGCCGTTGTCGATGTCGTCGACGATGGAGACGTTCAGCGGGCTCACGCCGCCGTTGTCACCACCCCAGGCCTTGGTGGAGATCAGCCAGTCATCCATGTCCAGGCCTGAGGAGAAATTCTCATCCAGGGTCTCGGTCTGCGGCACGGGTACGGCATCGGTCGTGGGTGACCATTCCTCGCCGGTCGCTTCCCAGCGGATGTTGCGGAACCAGGCGGCGCCGGGCTGGTTCTTCCAGTTCTCCAGCGTCAGCTTCACGTTTCCGACCCAGTCCTCCTTGGTCGTGAAGGGCAGTTCGATCGTGGTCCAGTCCGTTGCATCGATGGCGACGTTGGCGAAGAACTCATTGGTCCCCGTGAGATAGATGTTGGAGATCACGCCGGGGTCCACCTTGGCTTCGGCCGTGAGGATCCATGATCGGCCCGGTGGCAGGGCCAGCCCGGGTACCTGTGAGGCCCGCGAGGTATCCGCGGTCGAGACGAGCTGGATGGCGGCGGCGCCATCGATGTTCTCGATCGAGGCCTCGATCCCGAGGCTCCAGGGGTTGCCGGTTTCATCGGACAGGTCACCGTTGATCACGATGTTCTCACCAGGTGACGGGACCGTGCTGAATGCGGGCGGCCCGGGGAAGGGTGGGTCACCGGGATCAGCCACCGGCGGATCGATTCGACCCTGGTAGAGGCGGACATCGTCCACGCGTATCGTGGCCCCGATGTCGGTCTTCCAGGCCTGCAGGTACACATCGAGCGATGTCTGTCCGTCGTCGGTAAAGACCTCGAAGCGTCGTTCGACCCAGCGGTTTTCCTCGTCGATCGCGACCCAGCCGGAGGCCTTGGCGATCTGTGGTCCGTTGCGAAGACCGACGATCGGCGGTGCGAGGTGATCATCCGTCTGCACGCGGGCGGCGACGGTGTAGCGTGTCCGGGGTGCCAGGCCCTCGATGCGTTGCCAGGCTTCGGCGGAGACATCGGCGGTGGGGACCAGTTGCAGGTATTGCGAACCGTTCCAACCACCGGCGACGACCGAGGCATCCCCGGAAGTCGTCCAGTTGGAGAGGCTGTTCTCGAATGACCCGTTGGCGACCAGGTCGGTCGTGGCGGCGGCGGCCGGCAGTCCGAAGGTCGTGGTCAGGATGGGGATCAGGCCGATGCGGACAAGCCGCGTGAGCGGGTGACAGACCATTGGTATGTACTCCTCAGTCCGCTCAAGCCCGGTGGAGCCGGCGGTTCCTCGAAACCAGTAGCCCCCGGGAGCAGCTTCGGTTCGAACGGACCGCTGGAAAGGTTAAAATCGTGGTTCGGGGCAACAGGAGGCGGTCCGGGGCCGGGTATTCGGCAGGATCCGTTCGAGTTGTTCCCACGGCGGTTGTCAGCGTCGGCTGGGAACCGTAGGCTCACGAGCCTCGCCACCGTAGCTCAATTGGCAGAGCACCTGATTTGTAATCTGGAGGTTACCGGTTCGATTCCGGTCGGTGGCTTTGACGCTCGGGAGGGACGCCTTCGGCTTGGCCCATGAGTCGAACCGGCTGGCTCCGTTCTTCGCAGTGCACATGACCAAAAAGAGCGCGACCCGGCCATCCACCGACGACCGGGCCACGCCAATCATGCCCCGGCAAATGCCGGGGCGGGGGGGGCAGGGATAGGGACACGGTCGCTGTACCACGGCGACTCGTCATCACGCACGGCTCGTTGATCCGCAGGCGTCAGTCCCAGCGACGCCGGTGTGCCAACAGGATCGTGTAGTGCTGCACGATCGGTGCCGACCACGCTGACCCAGTGCAGTGTCGTCGGCCTGTTGTCACGCCATGAACGGATGACGGGAGATGCCATCGCGGTCGGTCGCAACGCGAACATGGCTCGCCCGGTGGTGTTTCCGGCTCTCCTCCAAAGGTGATCGAGGGGATGAGTCATGGGGCCGCGTGCCTCCGACGCCATTGGCGTCTCCTGTGCGTTGCACGCGGTTCGGCGACGGGTCTCCGGATCGGAGACTGAAACACGGGCAAGTCACCGAGACGCGAGCAGTCAAATCCTGCCCACCCACACCCCCGTGCCTTGACCAGGGTTTCCCCTGGTTGAGATCGTTGCCGATTTCATATCCGCCACCAAGCCCGTGCGTCTTGGTGAACTCGGACGACCTCAAGGTACCACGGGGAAGGCGAAGGTGGTTATCCCGGTCGCGGATTGTCCCCTGAACAGTTGCATTTCAAGATCTACTTGAATCGAGAATGACACGGCCATGTGGCAAAAGACAACCCGCCCACGCCGAGGCGTGGGCGGGTTGAACTATTCAGTTATCAGTCGGCTCAGCTGTGCTGAGTCTGTCCACCCTTGGTGAACACCCAGACGATCACGAAGAGCGCGATCAGGCCGACGAAGCCGTTGGTGCCGAGTTCGGCGATGAAGTTCATCAGGTTCTCGGTGATGCTGGACAGGTATGCCACATCAGGACCGAAGATGATCTGCACGACAACGCCCACGGCGATGAAGAGCAGGGCCAGGTCGATGAACTCTCGGATCCATCCCTTGACGACATTGATACTGTTCATAACGTCCATGTCTCCTCGATGAGGTCTGTTGCCTCGCGCGTTCATCCGTGAACACGGCGCAGGCGTTTGATCGAGGGACACACTCCAAGCCGCCCTCGAAGCCGTTGGAAACCATCGGACGAAGGTGGGTCCGAGGATGAGTATTCCAAGGGCACGTCACAGTCGTATTCGATGCCGGTTCGGCACTATTTGCGCCTCGTGTGGCCTGGCGTATCGTTCAGCGGGAATCCGGACCCTGTTTCGATCGCGTGGATTTTTTCAAATATCTTCCAAGCGTCGTTCGGCTGGGGCCCGGGTGGCCATGGGCCTCCGGGGGATGCTCCGTGGGGGCCCCTGGAAGATTGGCTTGCCCAGGCCTCGTCCCTTGGGTACCCTCCACGGCCCGGGCGTGTACCCAAGTGGCCAAAGGGGACAGGCTGTAAACCTGTTGGCGTACGCCTTCGGAGGTTCGAATCCTCCCGCGCCCATTCGCAAGGCCCTTCCAGGGCTTGGTTTAGAGGATATGACGGGGTGTAGCGCAGCTTGGTAGCGCGCTTCGTTCGGGACGAAGAGGTCGCTGGTTCGAATCCAGTCACCCCGATTCGGCCGGGGTCACGACGTGACCCTGGCCGAGTTTCCTTTTTGGCGATGGTGAGGACGACGGCCTGCCGGTTCAGCGACGGTGGGCCTTGTGGCAGGCGGTGCAGGAGGTCTCCAGCCGCTCCAGGATGGTCGTGGCCCGTCCCGGTGTCCGGTTGGCCCGGGCCAGTTCCTGCTCGAGGGCGTCGGCCTGCTTCCAGGTGTCGTCCAGGGCGTTGGCGAAGGCCGGTGGATAGGACTCGATGGCGGCATCGACCTGCAGGTGGCGGAAGATCTCCGCGAGTCGAGCGGCCTGTGCCGGTTGCCAGTCGGCTGGCTTCTGCGCCTTGAACTGGTCAAGTGCATCCTGGGCTTCGGTCATGGAGGCGACCATGCCACGTGGCGCGACGGCTTGTGGAAAGTCGCGACTGACCTGTTCGACCTCGGTCATGGGGAGTGGGGTCATGTCGGCCACCGTGTTCCACAGCCCGGTATAGGACGGCGAGGTCCGGCAGATCGTCATCTGCTTCATCGCGGCGTCCGGGGTGAGGTGTCCCAGGCCGACGGTCATGACGGCCGCGGCCGCGGCGCAGCGATGGTGACCATGGTGACAGTGCACGTACACCGGTCCCTGGGCCAGGGCATCGTGTGCCGCGGCGACAAGTCGTCGCTGCTGCTCGGTCGTGATGACGCCGTAGCTCATCGGCAGGTGGATGTAACGCAGGCCGTGACTGGTGGCCGCCTCGACATCGGGCATGGCGCCATCGACGCTGATCAGCGTGCGCACGCCCAGGTCGTGCAGGGTGGTCCAGGCTTCTGAACTCCGTGGCAGCGAACCACACCACAACGTGTCATGGAAGGCCATCATCCGATCCAGTCCGGGTCGAGCGTGGGGTGTCGTCCCAGGCGAACGGATGGGGGCGACGGCAGCGATCACCAGCAGGGCGAGGCCCAGGGCGATGAGTGCGATCCGGTTTCTCCCGACCGGTGTCATGCTCGAAATTCTACGCGCCGCTCGATCCGGCCGTGACGGCGAGGCTAGGATGAGGGGTCATGACCTTTCTCGACCGTGTTGAAGAGGCCAACCGACATGACCTGTCGGCGTTCTGCCGATGGCGGATCGGGGACGTGGTCGCGGGTCATGTTCGAACTGATCTGAAGACTCGCCTGGCGGACTGTTCCGATGTCTTCCGGCTCGTCGGTGATGACCTGGAGGTCGTGCCGGCGTTGGATGATGTCCAGTCCCGTACCGAGGCGGTTGATGCGTTGCTCCCGCAGTTGCGTGAGGACGGCTTCGTTGCTGGTGCGGTGGGTGAGCAGTATGGCGTGGTGGCGGAGGTGGGGGCGACACCGCTCATGGCCATTGATCGCGGGGCGGTCGAGGCCTTCGGGGTCATCGCCACGGGCTTTCATCTCAACGGGCTGGTGGCGGACGCCATGTGGGTGGCGCGACGGTCGCGAACCAAGGCGACGTTCCCGGGCCAACTCGACAACATGGTGGCCGGGGGGTGGCCGCTGGGACTCACCATGGAGCAGAACGTGCTCAAGGAGTGCGGCGAGGAAGCCGGCATGCCGGCGGACCTGGCGGCGACGGCCCGGCCGGCCGGGGTGATGACCTACGTCATGGCCGGCGAGCGGGGCCTGCGTCGTCACGCGATGTTCCTCTACGACCTGGAGGTCCCGCCGGACTTCGAACCGGTGGCGGTCGACGGTGAGGTGGAGTCATTCCAGTTGATGCCGATCGACGAAGTGGCGGCGATCGTCCGGGACAGCGCCGCGTTCAAGTTCAACTCGGCCGTCGCGGTGATCGACTACCTGCTGCGCACCGGGCGGATCAGCCCGGACGAGCCGGGGCTTGCTGAGATTCGCCGGGGGATCTCGATGCCGCTGGATCCGGGCGTGATGGCCGAGGGGTGATCAGGATTCCGGCCAGCCGTGGGGGTAGGTCTTGAACCACTTCCAGGCGGACTCGACGGTCTCGTCGATGTCGGTGATCGACGCCTTCCAGCCCAGTTCCCGTTCGATCTTGCTGACGTCGGCGTAGAGTTCCGGCGGATCGCCGGGGCGACGCTCGGCTTCTTCCACGGGGAAGTCGACGCCGGTGACACGCTTGGCCGACTCGATGCACTCGCGGACCGAGAAGCCCTTCCCGATGCCGACGTTGTAGCGGCGCTCATCGCCGGGTTCCAGCACACCCATGACCCGGACATGGGCATCAGCCAGATCCTCGACATGAACGTAGTCGCGGATGCAGGTGCCGTCGGGCGTGGGGTAGTCGGTGCCGAAGATCGACATCTTCGGTCGCTGGCCCAGGGCCGCCTGCAGGCAGATCGGGATCAGGTGGGACTCGGGGCGATGATCTTCGCCGACGCGGGTCTGTCGATCACAGCCAGCGACGTTGAAGTAACGCAGGGCGGCGTAGGCGAAGGGCTCGTTGGCCCGACGCTTGGCCTCCGCGAGGTCCGCGAGCATCCGCTCGCACTGGAGCTTGGAGGCGCCGTAGGGGTTGATCGGGCTCTGCGGCGTGTCCTCGTTGATGGGAATCTGATCCGCCGCAGGCTCGCCATAGGTCGAGCAGGAGGAGGAGAAGACGATCCGCGGCGTGCGGGCCTCGTGCATGGCCCGCAGGACGGACACGGTGCCGGCGATGTTGTTGTGGTGGTAGCGGAGCGGGTGATCCACGGACTCGCCGACTTCCGCGAAGGCGGCGAAGTGCATGATGACCTCGATCTGCTCGGAGGTCAGCAACTCGCTCAGTCGCTCCGTCTCGTGCAGGTCGCAGCGGATGGGCGTGTAGCGGTCACCGCCGAGGGTCTCGAGGGTGGCCTCGGCTTGCGCATGGCCCCGGGAGAGGTTGTCGATGGTGACCACGTCGTGGCCATCCAGCAGCAGGCGAAGCGCTGCGTGGGACCCGATATAGCCAGCTCCACCGGTAACGAGAACTCGCATGTGACCTGTACTCCTCGGCTTCGGAAAGGTCGATTACTATATCAGCAACCGGGGGCCGCTCCCGGGCATCGGGGTGACTGGATTTGGGCCCGTGGCCATCGCCAGGCCAGGGCATGGGAGTCTCCAAGTCTCGAATGGTCGCGGATCACGCATCTGACTCGACATCCATGACTGAGTCGTCATCCATCCCGATTTCCGTCGTCATCCTCACGTTGAATGAGGAGATCAATGTCGCGGACTGCATCCACAGTTGCGAGGCGCTGGATGATGTCCATGTGCTCGACAGCGGATCGACCGATCGCACCCGCGAACTGGCCGAGTCGGCGGGCGCCTCGATCTGGAACCATCCCTTCGAGAGTTTCGGTGCCCAGCGGAACTGGGCCATCGACAACATCCCGGTTCGGCACGACTGGATTCTCCATCTCGATGCGGACGAGCGACTGACCCCGGAACTCGTGGCGGCGCTGCGGACGCTCTTCCAGCGCGATCCGCCCGAGGCGGGCTTCTACCTGCCCAACAAGCTCATGCTGATGGGCCGATGGCTCAAGCGATGTGGTAGCTATCCCGCGTACCAGATGCGGTTGTTCCACAAGGGACGGATGCGCTTCCAGGACCATGGGCATGGCCAACGGGAACTCACGGATGGTGAGATCGGCACGATCGATGAGCCCTACCTGCACTATGCCTTCAGCAAGGGTGTGTCGGACTGGCTGGGCAAGCACAATCGCTATTCCACCGAGGAAGCGCACCAGGCCATCAACGATGGCACCGAGATCCGCATCAGTGACCTGTTCAGCGGTGACCGGATTCGACGTCGCCGGGCGATGAAGCGAATCAGTTTCCGCCTGCCCATGCGGGACAAGCTCCGCGTGATCCAGTTGCTGATCATCCAGCGTGGACTGCTGGAGGGTCGAGCCGGCCTCATGTACGCCCGCTTGATCGCGATCTACGAGCGCATGATCAACGTGAAGTACCGGCTGCTCCGCCGCGGAACCTCGGCCTTCGAGACCGACGTGATGCCGCGATCAACTGCCACGTCCGATGATGACACCGCTTCGTCGAGCTAGCAGGGTCCCCAGAACTTCAGAACGAGCAGGATGTCGGCGGTATTCACGGTGCCGTCGTTGTTGATGTCCGCGGCGCCACCGCTCTCGCCCCAATGGGCGATGACCAGCAGGATGTCATCCGTGTCGACGGCACCATTGCCGCTGGCATCAGCCGGGCAGGGTTCCGCCGGGTCGCAATTCGCCTCGGTGGCGATGAGCGTCGGATTGTCGATGTGCCAGCCGGTGAACCCGTTGTACAGATCGTCGACCGAATTGAACTCCCAGGTGATCGTCAGGGTGTCACCCGTGATGCCGGAGATCGACACCGTTCGTTCCTGCCAGCTGCTGGATTCGTCGACCTCGTCAACGACCACCCCGTTGGCGAGGACCCGGGCGACGTCGTAGCCGCTGTAGTCCTCCGTCTGGAGCGTGGAGCAGTACGTCAGGGTGAGTGCCCCGTAGATGCCGTCCAGGGACATGGCCGGTGTGGACAGCGAACCGGTGGCGGTGCCGCCGGTGTCGTAGGTGCAACTGCCGTCCTGCCCGAAGTAGAAGCTGGTGGACTCGCCACAGTCATTCGCCGGGGCGCAGGCGCCATCGACGGCGTGCCAGAGTCCAGAGGCCGACCAGCCCGTCGGCAGGCCCGATGAGAATTCCTCGGACATCACGACCGTGTCGTCCAACGTGCCCACCGCGATGGGGTAGGCATCATCGGCGCCACCGAAGGGAAGGTAGGCCATGCCGCCGGCATTGCCTTCCGCCCGCAGGTAGAAGGACACATCCTGTTCGCACTCGAGGGCCGGGATGGTGGCGCGGTAGAGATCACCGCCCAGGCTCGTCACCGCCGGTTCCACCTCGGTGCCATCGATGATGACGACCAGCGCGATGGAACCAGCGACGGGTTCTTCATCGCCTGCGGAGACCGTGAAGTCCAGGTCATGGGTCATTCCCGGGAGCATCGACTCGGGTCGTCCATCCGGCAGGCTGAACTCGAGGATCTGGGGAATGCACACGCCCTTGGGGTTGGCCAGGGCGTCCTGGAGGCCGGCATTGTGAATGCCACAGCCCCAGTTGTTGCCACTGCTGCAGCCACCGTTGGTGTGGATGCCGATGGCCAGCCCGGTGCTCTCATCGAGAACGGCGGAGCCACTGTTGCCACCGGTCGTGTCGACCACGTAGCCGATCGACGTTCCATCCTGGACGGCGTAGGGACCGGTGTGGGTCTTCTGGGCCTGGTTCCAGGTCGGGTCGATCGGGGAACTGGTTGTGCCGTAACCGATGATGGTGATGTTCTGCCCGTCTACCGGTGGTGCCACGTCCGCCAGGATGTAGGAGTCGCCCTGGGCCTGGTAGGGGGTCAGCCCCGTCTCGGTATTGGGGAAGCAGCCGAAGTAGGCCCAGTCGTCACCGATGGTGGAGTAGTTGAACTGGAGCGACTCGGGGTCGACCGCATACTGGTCCTCGGGGCCCGGCTGTTGCCAGTTGCCATTGGCATCACTCAGCGGGACGTTGAACTGCATGATCTCCACGTCGCCGTCGCTGTCCGAGCAGTGCCCGGCAGTCAGGCAGGTGCGATTGGGATCATCGATGATCCAGCCGCTGCATCCGATGGGGAACACGCGACCGGCCCGGGGATCGTCGCTGGGCACGCGGTCATCGGTTGAGCCGCAGATCGATCGGTTGTCACCGAGTTGTTCCAGGTACCGGGCTTCACTGATGGTGAGGTGTGTCGGGGCCGTGCCGGGATCGGCGACCAACTCGACGAGCACCATGGTTCCGTTGAACCAGGCACTGCCACCCTGCCATTGGCGGAGCGTCTCACGGTTGTGATGCTGCACGTGGCCGTCGGTGAGCGAGGTCAGGCGGATCCGGGCACCATCGGGCAGCGTGGTTCGGCCGAAGCGGACCTGCATGGAGGCGGCATCGTCAACGGTGACGATCTGCTGGAAGAGCACCTGGACCTGGTCCGTCTCGTTGACGAGGCTTCCACTCTCCACCCGAACCGGGACCGATTGTCGGATCAGGTTCGCGACCTGTGCCGAGGCGGCGGTGCTGAGGAGGGTGAGCAGTCCGAGTCCGGCGGCGACGAGGGATCGGGGGCGAGCCATGGGTGGGTTCTCCGGTGGTTCCAGGGGACGGCCAGACCTCATTGTGTCCAAGCCTCACGGCGGGCTCAAGCCACAAGTCGGGAAGTCCCTGGCAGGATGTTCGCGAGGGGCCTTCCCGGGGTTTCAGGAAGGGGTGGCAGGGGCCAAAACGAGAGCCAGGCGATGCCTTTTGGCGTCGCCTGGTCCTCGGTGCATGGAGAGAATGGAGAGGATATGGAGGAGTGTCGAAGATGATCTCGGGGGAGTCTTGTGATCGTCTTCACCTGAGAAAGACCTGGGGGCATGGTCCGGCGCGCGAGGCGGGCAGTTTTTTTGCCAACCGCCCTGGGGACCCCAATAACGACGATTAAGCAGGGAAAAGCCCTCGAAAAACAACTCCCCCGGCGCCATGAGCCGGGGGAGCTGGGAAATCGGGACCCGTATCTGGAGGGAGGAATCCCGACAGGGAGAGTCAGGTCGATGGGTCAGAAGCAGCTCCCGAAAGCCCCGATGGTGGCCAGCAGGTCATCGATGTCGACGTAGCCGTCCCCATCGAAGTCGCTGGGGCAGTTGCTGGGGTCAGCACACATGCCGAAGTCAGCGATGACCTGGAGGATGTCATTGATGTCGACCTCGCCGTTGCCATCCAGGTCGGACGGGCAGGGGGTGCAGTCGCCCTCGTCCCAGTTCAGCTGGGCACAGTTGAAGTCGGCTTCGATCGAGCCGAACCAGGTGTCGGTATCGCAGACCCCGTTGCCCAGCCAGACGGCGGGGACGCAGTTGTCGTTGCAATCAGAGACGTAGCCCGGCGGACAATCGGGGACGGTGATGGTCCCGTTGCTCATCATGGTGCGGAAGGTGTCACGCATGATCGCGGGGTAGGACTGCTCGTCCGAGTCAAGCTCGGTCTTGTTGAAGATGGCGACGAAGTTGTAGCCATCACCCCACTGGTGCGCGATCGAGCTGGTGCCGGTGCGCAGGGATCCGGAGTGGAACCAGTTCCAACTGGTGGACTCGGTGGACTTGTTGCGGGGGATACCGATGTTGTCACCGGCGGTCTGGTAGTTGTCGAGGAAGTGCAGCAGGGCACGGGGGGTCATGATCAGGCCACCCTGGCCGACTCGCGCTTCCTGGCACCAGGCGCCGTCGGGCCGCGGAACATACTGGCCGTCCGGGTTGTTGGCCAGATCGCTCAGCGAAGCGAAGACGTTGAGTCCGGTCTTGCCCTGGTCGTCATACCAGGGTTCACTCGCATGACGCATCGCCGGGAGGGTCCGACCAAGTTCCACCTCAGCCGACAGAACGCCTGTCGGAGCCAGCACCCGTTCGTGGAGGAACTCGACCGGATCCTTCCCGGCGTATTGTTCGACGATGAGACCAAGGACCATGAAGCCGACGTTGGAGTAGGCCCGTGTGGCACCTGGGTTGTGCTGCAGGGGTTGGCTGAGAACCCAGCTGCAGACCTGTTCCGGGGTCGGGGGGGCATCCTGGCCCAGGGCGGTCTTGATCTCGATTTCCTTGTAGGTCAGGTCGCCGACGCCGTAGGTCGAGTTGCGATTCCAGCCACCACGGTGGCGGAGGCAATGGTCGACGGTGACATTGGCGAGCTGGGGGTGACCAAGCCCGTCAAAGGGCTCGATGTCCAGCAGGCCGCCGCCGGGCTGGCCGACGTCGAAGACGTTGTCATTCAGCTGGATGACGCCATCGGCGATCAACGCGCGGATGCACGCGGCGGTATGTGGCTTGGTCACCGAGGCGACACGCATCATGGTGTCTGAAAGCAACGGCTCGGTGCGAGCCTGATCCTGCCAGCCGAAGAACCGCTGGTAGACGACGACGCCGTCCTTCATGACGCCCATGGTGGCGGCCGTGATGTCCTTGTCGTTCATCAGGTTGAGCATGGCGATATCCAGGGCCGCCATGGACGGCACCGCGGCACCGAAGATCGGTCGCCACAGGTCGGGGTCGCAATCACCGCCGTCGAAGCCCCACTGGGGGCAGTTGAAGAAGATGGGGTTGCCGGAAGCCTGGTAACTGCCATCATCACAGGACGAGTCATCGACCCAGTGAGCCGGGCCACAGTTGCCCAGGCAGTCCAGGACGTAGCCGGGGGGACAATCGGCCTGGGCAGCAGCACCGATCAGTGCGCCGCCAACAATCATTCCAAGTGCGCGTACGACAGCCTTGTATTCCCGTTTCATATCGAACTCCTTGCGGATCGCGGAACGTGTGGTGGGACCAGCGAGGTGTGGATGAGGAGTCATCCGGAGGTCACCGATGGAGCCCTCGCCACTGGAACTGCGACCGGGGCGGCCTGATCTCACTGATTACCTGGATTTTCCTGACAGATCAGGTCCTGGGCGTGCCACAGGGGGCTGGAGGACGCTGCTACCGGTTCGCCAGGAAGGTCTCCATGCACCGCAGGGTGGCCTCGGAGACGTGGTGTTCCATGCCCTCGGTGTCTCGGATGGCGTCTGTCTCGGGCACCCCGAGTGCCAGGAGGAACTCCAGGAGAAGCTCATGGCGGCGGCGGGAGGCCTGGGCCATCTGCTTGCCTGTCGGGGTCAGGCTGACGGGGCCGTACGGCTCCTTGGTCACCAGGCCCTCCGAGGCCAGCCGCTGGAGGATCCGGGTGACGGTCACGTGGCTGACCTCCATCCGCTGAGCAAGGTCCTTGACGCGGCAGGAATCCTGCTGGCCGAGGATGTCCTCGATGGCCTCCACGTAGTCCTCGGCGGTCTCCGAGGCGTGGTCGGTGCGGGTCTTGGCAAACTGGTTGGAGAGGGAGCTCACGTCTTCAGATCCATGCTTGACGGTCTATCGTCGAAAGTGTAGCATACGCTACATGAAATGTAGCATGTGTTACAAATTTATCGTGCTTCCGCTGGCCCTGGTGGTTGGATTGCTCACCTGGCCGGCGAGCGGGCAGGACACGCCACGTCGGTCCATCGTCGCGACCACGGGAATGGTGGCGGACCTGGCGAGGAACATCGCCGGCGATCGAGCCACGGTGGTGAGCATCATGGGCGAGGGCGTGGATCCTCACCTCTACAAGCCCAAGGCTGCTGATGTCCGTCGGATCCTGGCCGCTGACGTCGTCCTGTACAACGGTCTCAAGCTCGAGGGCCGCATGGGTGACGTGTTCAAGCGGGCCAAGGCCAAGGGACTTCCCGTGCACGCGGTGACCGCCACGTTGCCCGAGGACCTGCTCCTGGTCGATGTCGAGTCGCCCGATCATCCCGACCCGCACGTGTGGATGGACGTCAAGACCTGGGCGGCCGCCGTGGAGGGGGTCACCAAGGTCCTGTGCGAAGCGGACCTCGAGGGCTGCCCAACCTATCGAGCCAATGCCCAGGCCTACGTCGCTCGGTTGCGAGAACTCAACCGCAGGGTCACCGCGACCATGAGGTCGATTCCGAAAGACCAACGTGTCCTGGTCACGGCTCACGATGCCTTCCAGTATCTCGGTCGGGCTTACGGACTCGAAGTGCGGGGCATCCAGGGGCTCTCCACCGAATCGGAGGCGGGCCTGTCCGATCTGAATGAACTGGTTGACTTCCTGGTCGAGCGGAAGATCCCGGCCGTGTTCATCGAGTCGAGCGTGTCGCCCAAGAACGTGCAGGCCTTGATCGAAGGCGCCCGGGCCAGGGGCCATGAGGTCATCGTGGGTGGTGAGCTCTATTCGGACGCGATGGGCCAGCCCGGAACGCCGGCCGGGACATACGTGGGCATGATCGAGCACAACATGAACACGATTGCTGCCGCCCTCGGTGGTGAGCCCTACGTGCCTGAGCCGGACCCCGGGGCCAGCCCCGGAACGGAAGGGTCCTGACGGGTTCCGCGATGGCAGCGCCACGCGTCACCGCCGCATCACCCCGGGGCAGCGAACATGATGATCGCGCCCCGCTGTCCATTCATGACATGACCGTCGCCTACGAGCGGAAGCCGGTCCTGTGGGATGTCGACGTTGATGTTCCGGAAGGGCGACTGGTCTGCATCATCGGCCCCAACGGCGCGGGCAAGAGCACGCTGCTGAAGGCCTGCCTGGACATGGTGCCGCAGGTCTCGGGCGAGGTGCGGTTCTGGGGCCGTCCCATCGCGGCGCAGCGGCAGCGCGTGGCCTACGTGCCGCAACGCGAGTCGGTGGACTGGGACTTCCCGGTCAGTGCGCTGGATGTCGTGGCGATGGGGACCTATCGACGGCTGGGATGGTGTCGACCGGTGGGGCGGCGCGAACGTGCCGATGCGATGGCCGCGCTGGAACGCGTGGGGCTGGGTGATCTCGCGCGTCGACAGATCAGTCAACTCTCCGGCGGACAGCAGCAGCGGGTCTTCCTGGCGCGGGCATTGGTGCAGGAGGCAGACCTGTTCCTGATGGATGAGCCATTCGCGTCCGTTGATGCCGCTACCGAGGAGGCCATCCTGGACGTACTGTCGGCGCTGCGGACAAGCGGCAAGACCGTCGTGTGTGTCCACCATGACCTGCAGACGGTCCGCGAGTCCTTTGACTGGGTCGTGATGTTGAACATGCGGGTTGTTGCGGCGGGGCCGGTGACGGAAGTCTTCACGGTCGAGAACCTGCGGCGGACCTTCGGCGGCCGGCTGACGCTGCTTGATCAGGCGGCCACGGCGCTGGGCCAGGCGCACCGAGGCGTCGAGGGAGGGTGAGCCGTGGCTGACTTCTTCCGCGTTCTTCTTCTGCAGGACTACAACACCCGGCTCGTGGTGATCGGGACGGTGCTGCTGGGCATCGCGGCGGGGACCGTCGGTTCGATGCTGCTGCTGCGACGTCGCGCGCTGGTCGGAGACGTGATCAGCCATGCCACGCTTCCGGGCGTGTCCGTGGCCTTCCTGGTGATGGTGGCCGCCGGCAGCAGCGGGCGGTGGCCGCCCGGCCTGCTCATCGGTGCGGCCATTGCCGGACTGTGCGCTGCAGGCCTGGTCCTGATGATTCGACGCACGACGCTGCTTCGCGAAGACGCCGCCATGGCCATCGTGATGAGCACGGCCTTCGGCCTGGGCATCGCGCTGCTTGGCATCATCCAGGACCTGCCCACCGGAACCCAGGCGGGCCTCGAGTCGATCATCTACGGCAAGACCGCATCGATGGTGCGATCTGACGCCATCGGCATCGGGATCGCGGCGGTCATTGTCGTGCTGCTGTCCATGCTGCTCTACAAGGAACTTCGACTGCTGTGCTTCGATGAGCACTTCGCCGGCAGCCAGGGGTGGCCCGTCATCGGACTGGATGTCGCGCTGATGCTGCTGGGAACGGCCGTCACCGTGATCGGCCTGCAGGCGGTCGGGTTGATCCTGGTGCTGGCGCTGTTGATCATTCCTGCCGCCTCGGCGCGATACTGGACCGATCGATTGTCCGTGATGATGGTGACGGCGGCGGGCCTGGGCGCCCTGAGCGCCTGGGTCGGCGTGACCATCAGCGCCCTGGTGCCACGCCTGCCCGCGGGAGCGATCATCGTGTTGTCCGCGGCGGGCTTCTTCTGTATCAGCCTGGTCCTGGGTCCTCGGCAAGGCCTGCTGATGCGCAGTGTCCGGGCGTGGGGCCTCAAGCGACGAACGGATCGCCAGCATCTTCTCCGGGCCACCTGGGAATGCCTGGAGGCCAGTGGGGCGACCACGATCGAGACACTGGTGGCGCATCGAAGCTGGAGCGAGCGGCAGGTTCGTCGCCTGGTTCACCGTACTCGCCATGACGTCCGTGTGGATGCCAACGGAAACGTCACACTGACCGACGCGGGACAACGAGCCGCGGAGTCGATCGTCCGCAATCACCGGCTCTGGGAGTTGTTCCTCATCGAGCATGCCGANATCGCGCCGTCGCACGTGGATCGTGATGCCGACGAGATCGAGCACGTGCTGGGGACATCGCTGGTGCGTGAACTCGAGGCCACGCTTGCCGCCGGCGATCGCCTGCCCGGCAGTCCGCATCACCTGGGGACCGACGGAGGACCGCGATGACCTGGACCTCCGGCTATGACGACTGGGTCGTGCTCATCGGTGTCCTGGCCGCCGTGGCCTGCGCCCTGCCGGGCACCTTCCTGCTCCTGCGCGGCATGAGCATGATGGGGGATGCGATCTCGCATGCCGTCCTGCCCGGCATCGCGGTGGGCTTCCTGGTCAGCGGTTCGCGCGAGAGTTCGTGGATGTTCCTTGGCGCGGTCGTCGCGGGCGTCATCACCGCGGTCGTCTCCCAGGCCCTGCATCGCCTCGGTCGCCTGGAACGAGGCGCCGCCATGGGCGTGGTCTTCACCACGTTCTTCGCCGCGGGACTCATCCTGATGGTGCAGGGCGCCGATCATGTGGAACTGGATCCCAACTGCGTGCTGTACGGCGCCATCGAACTGGCGCCGCTGGATACCGTGACCATGCTGGGCACGGAGATTCCCCGCGCGGTTCCCATCCTCGTTGGCGTCGGAGTGGTCAACCTGCTGATCGTGCTGCTGCTCTACAAGGAAATGAAGCTCTGCGCCTTCGATCCGGGCATGGCTCGGGCCGCGGGGATCAATGACCGCCTGGTCAACCAGGTGTTGATGATCCTCACCGCGGCGACCTGTGTCGCGTGTTTCGAGGTCGTCGGCAGCATCCTGGTCGTGGCCCTGCTGGTCGTTCCCGCTGCTGCGGCACGATTGCTCAGTGACCGTCTTCCCGTGGTCCTGCTTCTGGCGGTGATCATCGGCTCCATTGCCGCTGGGCTGGGACACGTCTCGGCCATCACGGTTCCGGGGTGGTTCAGTGCCCAGGTCGAGGACACCTCGACGGCCGGGATGATGGCGGTCATGGCCGGGGTGGTCTTCGCGGTGGCCTGGATCCTCGCGCCCCGTCACGGGATGCTGGCCCGGCTGATTCACCTGCTGAACCTCCGGGTACGGATCGCATCCGAGGATGCGTTGGGTCTGCTGTACCGCTGCGATGAACGGGGTGAGGCGTTGTCCGCCACTCGTTTGCGCCAGGCCTTGTCGAGTACGACGGACGCCGGTCCGATGGTGATTCGACTGGCCATGGGCCGCAATCAACGACAGGGCCTGGTGACCAGCGGTACCGATGGCTGCCACCTGACCGAGGGCGGTCGGGCACGAGCGGCCGAGATCGTCCGGTCGCACCGCCTCTGGGAGTCGTGGCTCTGGCGGCATGCGGACCTGGCGGCAGACCACGTCCATGACTCCGCGATGATGCTGGAGCACGTGACGGATGACTCGATCCGCCAGCAACTTGATGCGGAGACGGGATCTGTGGCACAGGATCCGCACGGCCGGCCCATTCCGGAGCCTGGATCGGATGGGGAGCCCGGGGACCGCACCTCGGACGGTTGATCTCACCGGCCAGGGCCGCGGTCGGCCACATGGGTGGCAGGTGTCTCGCTACACTCCGAGGCCACATGGACTGGAAAGCGGCACAGGCCGGGTTTGATGAAGCGTTGACCGGTGACGGCGCGCCGAGGGACGTCTACGCCGGCCTGGTGGACACGCTCCAGGCCTTCGACGACGAGGAGATCAGTCGACGCGAGCGACTGCAGCACGTCTCCCTCATCAACCAGGGCATCACCTTCACGGTGTATGGTCGGGAAGAGGGGGTCGAGCGGATCTTTCCCTTCGATTTCGTTCCCCGGGTGATCTCGGCGGCGGACTGGGCCTCGGTCGAGACCGGGCTGGTCCAGCGGCTGGAGACGATCAACCTGTTCCTGGCGGATCTGTACTCCGATCAGAAGTGCCTGCGTGACGGCATCATTCCACACGACCTCGTCTTTGAACGAGGCGACTTCCGACGTGAACTGATCGGGACCCGGCCGCGGCACGGGATCTACACGCACATCGTCGGGACCGATCTTCTTCGGGGCGCAGACGGTGAGTTCCTGGTGCTGGAGGACAACTGCCGCTGTCCCAGTGGTGTGTCCTACGTCCTGGAGAACCGCAACCTGCTCTCGCGTGTCTTCCCGGAACTCTTCAGCCAGTACGGTGTCCGGCCGGTCGAGCAGTATCCGCAACTGCTCCTGGAGACGCTGCGTTTCACGGCGCCGCGTGGTCGAGAGAACCCGAACGTCACGGTATTGACCCCGGGTGTCTACAACTCGGCCTATTTCGAGCATTCCTTCCTGGCCCGCGAGATGGGCGTGCCATTGGTCGAGGGGCGGGACCTCATCGTCGAGGACGACCAGGTGTTCATGCGGACGACGCGCGGCAAGCAACGCGTCGACGTGATCTACCGGCGGATCGACGACGAGTACATCGATCCCGTCATCTTCGATCCCACCAGCATGCTGGGGGTTCCCGGGCTCATCCACGCCTGGCAGGCGGGGAACGTGACCCTGGCCAACGCACCCGGTGCCGGGGTTGCCGATGACAAGGCGATCTACCCGTGGGTGCCCGACCTGGTGAAGTACTACCTCGACGAGGACATCCTGCTCCCGCAGATCAAGACGTGGGTGGGGCGGCGAGGCGACGAAGCGGCGTATATCCGGGAGCACCTTCCGGAACTGGTCGTGAAGCTCGCCGGTGGCGCCGGTGGATACGGCATGCTGGTCGGCCCGACGGCCACGGCCGCGGAGATCGCGGAGTTCCGCGAGGCCTTTGACGAATCGCCCGAGGCCTACATCGCGCAGCCGCTGGTGGAGTTCTCATCCCATCCGACGTACATCGACGGGGAGTTCGTTCCACGCCGCGTGGATCTCCGACCCTTCGCCCTGTGTGGTGATGGCATCCGGGTGATCCCCGGGGGGCTGACGCGAGTCGCGCTTGAAGAAGGCTCGTACGTCGTCAACTCTTCGCAGGGTGGTGGCAGCAAGGACACCTGGATTCTCGCGGAGCCGACGGCATGAGGGGCATGCTTTCCCGCGCCGCGGAGAACATCTACTGGATGGGCCGGTACGTCGAGCGATCCGCCGAGATCTGCCGGATGCTCAACGTCGGGGAACAGTTGACCGTGGAACTCCGCGGCCTGTCGCCGGAGATGGCCTGCCAGTTCTGGCGACAGCTCCAGAACATCTATCCCGGTTCCATGGCGCCCGACATCGAGGGCAACGACGTGGACGAGGTGAGTCTCTCCTACCTGTGGGGCTACCTCGTGGGATCCGGCAACGACCTGTCCGTGGCCTCGTCGATTCGACGAGCCCGCGAGAATGCCCGGGCCGTGCGGGAGTACCTCACCCGCGAGGTCTTTGAACTGATCAACGAGTGCTGGCTGCAACTGGACGTGGACGTGCGATCCGCCGGCGAGCGGCATGCCGCGCCGGACCAGGTGGTCCAGCGAGTGATGCGTGAGGTCTACGGCATCAGCGGGGCGATCGACCGGACCTTCATCCGGGACGAGGCGTGGCTGTTCCTGACGATGGGCATGATGTTCGAGCGCATGTACCGGGGCCTCCTGGTCATGCAGCACCGGCTGCCCATTCTCCTGGAGCATCCGGCCGACCTGGACATCCCGCTGCACCATGCCCGGGTTCGCGGGGTGCTGCGGTCCCTGGCCTCCCTGGAGAACTACCGCCGGGTGCACGGGGCCGACCTGGACCCCGATCGTGTCGCCCGGTTCCTGCTCTTCGACGAGCACACGCCGCACTCCGTCCGGGTCTGCCTGGGCCGGATGGAACAGGCCATCATCATTCTCGAGGCCGGTACCGGCATGTCGGAGGCGGCCCGCCTCATCGGTCGGCTCTCGGCTCGATTGCGCTACGAGGAAAACGAGCTCATGGCGCTGGGTGATCTCGAAGCCGTGTGCGCCGACCTGGTCGCCTCGGTGACCGAGGTCAACGACGTCCTGTCTCACCAGTATTTCACGACCTGAGGTTCGCCCGTGCTTCTGCAGATCGAACATCTTCTCCATTTCCGCTACAGCAACTTCATCCGCGAGTCGCACATGGACATCCGGGTGGAGCCGCGGACGCAGGCGGGGCAGGTGCTGCTGGAGTTCTCGCTCGTCGTCGGACCCACCACGCGGGTCACGCGGCACGAGGACTGGATGGGCAACGCGGTGCACTGGTTCTCGATCACCGACTATCACGAGCGTATCGAGGTCATTGCCCGCTCCCTGGTCGAGACCACGCCGGTCCAGGTCTTCCCCGGGCTGGTCACGGATCCGATTCCCTCGGGCGGCGTCTCCATGGAACTCTGGGACTTCATGCAGATTGCCGAGCCCATCGTGGACGGGCCGGCGCTGCGGGCGCTGCATGCCGACCTGGGGCTGCCGAAGCTGTCCACCATCGGTGAGGTCGTCGAGCACGTCGGTGCCGGTCTGCAGGACAAGTTCGAGTATCGACCGCACGTGACGGACGCCCATTCCACGACGGATGCCCTGCTCGCGGGGGGCGCCGGCGTCTGCCAGGACTTCGCCCACGCGGCGCTCGGGCTGCTCCGAATCTCGGGAATCCCGGCCCGCTACGTGAGCGGCTACCTGCACGTTGAGCGGGAGAGCGATATCCCGTCGCAGAGCCACGCCTGGATCGAGTACTGGACCCCTTCGCACGGCTGGTGCCCCTATGACCCGACCCATGGCCTGGTCCCCAACGAGGCCTACGTGACCGTGGGCTACGGTCGCTCCTATCGCGACGTCCCGCCCAATCGCGGGATCTACCAGGGCGGTGCCACCGAGTCGCTGGAGGCCGAGGTGATCACGTCACCGGGTGAGCGACCGGACCGTCGTCGGTCACCGGATGAGCTGTTCATGGATCTGCCGGTCTACACCGAGGCACCGGATCGCCAACTGCGAACGGACCTGTCCGGTGGTGATGCGGCTTCGCAGCAGCAACAGCAGCAGCAGTAGTAGTTGATCAACCAGCCATGAAAAAACCCTCCCCCGGCACGGGCCGGGGGAGGGCGATCACGATACGTCTACTGGATCGACCGTGGCATCATTCGTAGATGCAGTGGGCCAGTCCATAGTCCTCGACGGAGATCGTGCCCTGGTTGTCGAAGAGGGAGGTTCCCTCGCCGGCCAGGGTCGAACTGATCCAGAGGAGCCAGCAGTCGCCGAGCCCGTCGCTCTCCGATGCGGCCTTGAGCCAGCGGATGTTGCCGTTGGCCGGAAGGTCGAAGTCGAAGCGGTGCAGCGGGTAGACGCCAGCGTAGATGACATCGACGACTGCCTGGTTCGGCAGCAGCGATGCTTCGGCGAGTGCCGTTCCCGGCAATCCGGAGCCATCATCCTCGTAGACACCGACAGCCAGGTTCATGTCCGGATCGCTGCAGACTTCCCAACCACCGTTGTAGGCGAGGGTGAGTCCCCAGACCCGGGCACTGGACATGCTGGCCGCTGCCATGGAGGCGTACCGGATGTACCCGTAGGTGGCATCCGAGGAACCAGCGGTCCAGGCCGCCGACGAGTCGAGCGGTTCGGAACCAGAGGCTCCGGTGCATCCTTCGTACGCGACTGGGCACTGGTAGCCGGAGGCGCAGGACTCGCCTGCGACGTAGGTACCACCCTGGTCAGCACAGTCCACGGGATCCAGGTCACCGAGGCAGGTGCCGTCGAAGCAGCAGGCGGCCGGATCGGCGGACGTACGGGTCAGGGAGACCGTGTACTGGTCCAGGTTGGATCCGCAGGGGGTATCGAACCCGGCATTGAAGTCATGCGCGACGAACACGGCGTAGTTGTCACCTGCAGGCAGCGTGACGACCACGGTCGTTTCGGCCAGGCTTTCGCTCGTGCCGGCGACCGCAAACGAATTGGCGTTCAGGTCGACGATGCCGGCCAGCAGTGGGCCTTCGCCACCGAAGGTGACCGTGTAGGCGCCACCCTCTGGGTTGCTGAAGGCATACCAGTCCGTGTCACGGTAGGTGGCGTCAGCGCCATCGGTACCGCAACCAGCACACGTGAACGTGGAAGCCGAGCCGCAGATGCTCTCGTCAACCGCGATGCTGCCGAAGGACGGGGGATCGACATTGTTGCCACCGTTGGGGTCGGCATTGGCGCCGGCCGCATCGGTATCTTCCTGGCAGGGCACACCCTCGGGGGTGTCGGCTGCCGTGCAGCCAGGCCAGCCACAGCTCACATCATCACAATCACTGCCAGCGCCCTGGTAGACGCCGCCGAAGGCATCGCAGTCACTCGGCAGCAGGTCAGGGAAGCAGTCGATGTTGCTGACGCAGCAGGCACCCGGGGTTTCCGGCACGATCTCGATGATCGCGTCGAAGGACGCAGTGTCGCCCCAGGCGTAGGAGCCGATGCGGATGACGAAGGTGTCGCCAGCAATGGCATCGAGGGACAGGTAGGACGTGAAGTCCGCGCAACCCTCGCCATCGTCATTGCAGCCCAGGACGGTTCCGCCGCAGTCGTCATAGATGGCGACGATGGTGTCCAGGCTCGTGGCGTTGCAGGTGCTGACGATCAGGTCGCCATCTTCTACCGCGGTGATCCGATACCAGAGATCCTGGTAGATCTGGCGGGCCTGGGCCTCGCCGCACGGATCGATGACGTCACCACTGGTCGTGGCTGCCGTGTTGTCGAATGACACGTTGCCGCTGGTAATCTCCAGGGCGTTGGCGCAGTCATTGTTGTCGGGCAGGGCGGGGCAGTCGCCACAGGCGCTGTCATCGCCGAGGTAGTTGCCACCAGCAGTCTCGCAGGCGCCCGGGTTGAGGTTCTGGCAGGACGCGTCGCCGAGGCAGCAGGCACCGCTGGCGCACGTGTCGCAGGTGCTGTCAGCACCCAGCCAGGCACCGCCGGCATCGCCGCAGGCGATCTCGGTCAGGCCCTCGGTGCAGTCGCCATTGTCGAAACAGCAGCCACCCAGGTCGGCACAGATCTTGCCGAACTCGTTGATGACCTGGAGGACGTCGTCGACGTTGACCTGGCAGTCACCATTGGGAAGCGGATAGCAGTCGCCCTGGGGACGGAAGGTGCCGTCGCCAGACTGTCCGTAGGTCGAGATGGTCATCAGGATGTCATCCACGCCGACGAAGCCGTCGGGGACACCAGCAGGACCACTGACGTCGCCCGGGCAGTCCGGATCGAGCGCATCATCACACGGATTTCCGGAGCCACTCAGGACGCGAATGGCGAGGTTCTCAGCAGCGACCTGGGTCGGTCCGAAGCCGAAGCCACCGGCCGGGTTGGCCTGCCAGCACTGGAAGTCACCCAGGTTGGAGGTCGCGGCACCGGTCTGACCGTTGCTGCCGAACTCGTTCACCGGGATCAGGCTGGCGTACAAGACGCCGGCGCCCAGGTCACAGTCGCCAGCCGCCACGGCGACCTGTACGAGTGCGGATGGCGCAACGCCGCCCCAATCGGGGTCCAGCTCGAGATCACCACTCAAGTAATCGTTTGAACAGACATTACCTGCCAGGCTCACGCCAGCGGCGGCCACGTCATCCCAGAAGGAGACGCGTGCGCCTGAGACGGCGGCAAAGCCGGCATAGCCATTCCAACCGCTGATGACAGCGGCGACCGAGGCGACCGAAGCCGAACTCGTGGCCTCGAAGTCATCCAGGGCTGCAATGTCATATACGCTGAAGGCCGGCTCGAAAATCTGGCTGGCCAGGATGTTGGTGCCAATCTCGGAACCGTCATTTGGTCCGATCTGGTCCAACAGGACATTACTGCCGCCCATTGCGGCGGCCGCGAGGCCCAATATGGCCACGCACGTCGGTGCTGTTTGCATCGCAGAGGCTCCTCTCTAGCTCTTCTCTTTCTATCCGTGACCCCGTTTCGGGCCCCGGGTGACGCTTCATTCCCCACCCGAGTCTACCGCTTGGTTCGGGGCGAGAGGCCTCTCAGATCCCCATTTCCGGGCCACGGGGCTCGGAAAGCCCCCCGAGGGCAAGTTTCGGCCAGTTCTTCTGGTGCCTGGGGCTATCAAGAGGATCGGCCGGGGCCTCTCAAGGAGGCCCCGGCCGAGGGATTCGGATTCCACTGCACGGGGGGTTCACACCGGAACGGTCATCGGAATAGAGATCGCAGGAGGAAGAGGAGGGGTGCGATCGGTCCAGTGCTCCGGGCCGGGAGTCCGAAGGGGGGAGCGTATTCAGGAAGCGGCGAGATGCTGCCTGCTGTCGGAAGGATCGTCGTACTTTTCCTTGAGCTTCTGCAGGCCGCGGTACTTCCAGTTGTTGACTGTCGAGACCGGGACGCCCATGGATTCGGCGGCTTCCTGGTAACTCAGGCCTTCGCACACCACCAGGCGGACGGCATCCGCCTCGCGGGGGTTCAGGTGAGACAGGTGCCGATCGAGTTCATTTCGATCGACCTCGATCACCGGGGCCGGCTGCCGGGTACTGGCCGGGGCCATGGTTTCGGCCGACTCCAGGAACCGGTTGAATCGCTGGTTCTTGTTGTATCGCCGCTTGATGAGGTTGTCGGCGATCTTGATGAGGTATGAGACATTGACCGTCAGATCCGGAAGTCGCTCCAGCTTCAAGAGCCGGGTAAAGACCTCTTGGGCGATGTCCTCGGCCGCATCGGCCGGAAGTGATCGCCTGGAGAAGCAGTACACCCGGTGGTAGTACTGCTCGAACAGGTCAAGAACAATGGATGCACGTTGGGACTGGGAAGGCACGACCGAACTCCTCGGATTCGCCTCCAACGACGAGTCATGGTCGAGGGAGAGCACCTGGATGAGGACGCCAGCGCTCTCGTAGCGCAGGCGAGGGACAAAGTCCACCCACAAGTGGGGCAGGCAGACGTCGAGGAGAAACCTGTTGGGACGAATCTCAGACGAGGTAGAGGCCGACGAATGCCTGCTGTGGGCCCGAGCCGTGCACGCCCAGGGACGGGCCAAGAGGGAGAAGGGCCTTGGGGCAGCAGCTCTTTCGGGAACTCCACAAAATTCGTGGCATCAACTGAGTTCGTACCATGAGGGCTCCTGGATGCATGGGGGGCACACGGTGTGACCCTCCAACCCCGACTATGGTGCCCCCAGGGGCCTGTGTGCCGATAAGCGAGGAAAATGTCGTTTCTGCTGATAGGTGAAACGTGCCCCGAATGGGGACGGCAAAATGGCCTTCAAGCTCTAAACAATGCTCGATCTACTCTGGTTACATCTGCTGATCGTCTTTGGGGGCCTGCTTGGCGGGATGGGCCTCTTGATGCTCATCCGCGACCCGCGGCGACGGACGCACACCTTCGCCTGGGCGTGCGTGATCATCCTGGCGCCCTACATCGGCGTGCCCCTCTTCCTGCTGGTGGGCCACCGGACCAAGAAGATCATCCAGGCCAAGGGTGAACTCAAGCTCACTCACCTGGAGGCGGATGCCTCTGAAACCCATGGCGTGGGTCGGTCTGTGCGGGGTCTGCTGGAAGGCATGGGCATGCCTCGAATGGTGGGGGGCAATCGCTTCGAACTGCTGCCCAACGGTGTGGCGACCTGGAACCGCTTCATCGAACGTGTCCAGACCGCCACCGAGTCCATCGAGATCGCGACCTATGTCTTCCACATGGATGACACCGGGACCCGGCTTCGCGATGCCCTCATCGAGCGGGCTCGGGACGGTGTCGCGGTTCGAGTACTCATCGATTCCCTTGGATCACATTCCACCAAGAAACGCTTCATGCAGCCCCTGGTCGAGGCCGGTGGCGAAGTCGCCTGGTTCATGCCCCTGATTCATGCCCCGTACCGGGGGTCCAGCGATACCCGGAACCACCGCAAGATCGCGATCTTCGATCGCACCCACGTCGTGGCCGGGGGCAGCAATCTCGGGACGGAGTACATGGGCCCCACGGAAGTCAAGGACCGCTGGGTCGATATCAACTTCCACCTCCAGGGCCCGGCCGTGCTGAGCTACATGGAGATCTTCCGCAGCGACTGGGAATTCACCACCCGCGAAGCCCTGGCGGATCATCCCCGGCCCTGCATCGACAGTTGTGGTGACACGCCCGCCCAGGTCATTCCCTCCGGCGTGGATGTGCCCGGTGACGTGCTCTACAACGCCGTGGTCTCGGCGGTCTACGAGGCCCGCGAGCGACTCTGGATCACGACGCCCTACTTCGTTCCCGATGATCCCCTGATGCACGCCCTGGCCCTGGCGGCCCGGCGCGGTGTCGACCTGCGGATCATCCTGCCGGATGTGTCCAACCAGCACCTGGCCGACATCGCCCGCGGACCGCTCGCACGGGAAATCGACCGCTGGGGCGGACGGATCATCCGCTACACCGGCGGCATGTTCCATGCCAAGACCATCGTGGTCGATGACTCCTGGGCCCTGGTGGGTTCGATGAACACCGATCGACGCAGTCTCTTCCTGAACTTCGAGGTCATGCTCGCCCTGTACGACACGGACAATGTCGAGGCCATCGCCAATTGGAACCAACGCCTGATGGACCCCTGCGAGGAAGGCGCCAAGGCCGTGGGTCGATCACGCCGGGCCTGGGAACTCGTGATCCGCCTCTTCGCGCCGGAACTCTAGGTCGCGCGCACTCGATCAGGCGTACCGCGCCACCGTCATGGGTTGGGCCCACTCGGGCAACGCCCGTCCATCAATGCAGTCGGCAATCAACTCCGCCGTTCCCGGTCCCAGGGTCACGCCCATCATCGCGTGACCGGTCGCCATGAAGGCATTGGCCAGGCCCGGGATCGGACCGATGACCGGCAGTCCATCGGCGGTGCAGGGTCGCAAGCCGTTCCACTCCGACCGGGGACTGGCTGCCGAAAGGCCCGGCAGGTAGGTGCGGGCCGCCTGTGGAAGCATGTCCAGCCGACGACGCACCATCCGGGTGTTGATTCCAGAAAGCTCCAGCGTGCCCGCGAGTCGAACCTGTGTTCCCATGGGGTTGACCACCACGCAGGCTTCGCTCAGCAGCGCCGCGGCCTGCGGTGGCTCGGCCATCTCCATCATCAGGTGATAGCCCTTGGCCGCCTGCATCGGGACACGCAGTCCCAGGTCCCGCCCCAGGGCGCTGGACCAGATCCCCGCGGCAATCAACACGATGTCGCCTTCTACACGCTCACCGGTTTCCAGGCAGACCGATTCAGCCCGATCGCCACGACGATCCACGCGCGAGACCGGGCTTCCGGTTCGCAGGGTTCCGCCCTCGGCCGTGAATCGATCGGCCAGGTGCAGCACCAAGTCATCCGGGCGTGCGACGATTCCCTCGTGATGCACCAGCGCCTCGAGGATGCCGCCGTCCCAGCCGGCATCACCAGCTCGCCAGGTATCGCCGTCCTTCAATTCGACGTTGAATCCGAATCGCTCCAGCCGTTCGTGTTCCTCGCGCAGGTGCTGTCGGCCATCCTCGGATCGAACGACCTCCGAGAACCCACAGGCGTCCAGCGCCCCGGGCACCTCGGCCACCAGTGGATCAAAGAGTTCGCGACTGCGCTTCGAGAACCGATCCAGCACGGCGCTGACCATCTGGAAGTGATCGGGTCGACAGGCTCGTCGGAACTCCAGCAACCAGCGCAGCAGGGGCAGGCTCGGACGCGGGGGAATGTAGAGCGGACTGCGCCGATTCAGCAGCAGCTTGAAGGCCTGGGCGGCGGCCGCCGGCGTCGGGATGGGGGGGTGCCCCGGGGAGATGACCCCGGCATTTCCGGTGGAGGCCGAGCCGCGGAGATCGCCGGCGTCCAGGAGGGTGACCTCGTGGCCTCGCCGCAGCAACTCGCGGCCGCTGAGCAGCCCGATGATGCCCCCGCCGATGATGATGATCCGGTCGCTCAAGACACTCCTCGGTGCGGCATGCTACCCGTCCGCGGGCCTGTTAAGGTGCAGGCCTTCCAAGGGAGCACGCCAATGAGCATTCGACTGGGCATCATCGGTTCCGGAGGCATCGGGCAGGTTCATGCCCAGGCTGCCAGCGACGCGGGCCACGCGGCCAAGGTCCTCTGTGACCTGGATGCCGATCGGGCCGCGGAGGCCGCCAAGCCCTGGCGGGCCGAGGCCATGACCGATGTGGACGCCATGCTGGCACGGGATGATCTCGACGCCATCGTGGTGGCCCTGCCCAACTGCCTGCACGCCCCGATGGCCTGCCGGGCCCTGGCGGCGGGCAAGAACGTGCTGCTGGAAAAACCCATGGCCATGTCGGTCTCGGAATGCGAGGACGTCATCTCCGCCCGCGACGCGGCGGCCCGCCTGCTCCAGGTCGGTTTCGTCTGTCGCTTCGCCGCCACCGTGCAGGCCGCGCGTCGATTCATCGAAGCGGGTCGTCTCGGTCGCATCTACCACGTCCGGGCCGCGATGTACCGCCGGCGTGGCATCCCCGGCCTGGGTCGCTGGTTCACCACCCGTGAGCAATCCGGTGGTGGCGTGATGATCGACCTGGGTCCGCACCTGGTCGACCTGGCCCTTCACCTGGTCGATCGACCCGAGGTCGTCTCGGCCAACGCGGTCGCCACGAGCATCTTCGGTTCACCTGTCTACGAGTACCGCTTCACCAACATGTGGGCTGGTCCGCCCAATCCCGAGGGCACCTTCGACGTGGAAGATGGTGCCTCGGTCATGCTCCGATGCGCCGATGGACTCACCGTCTCCCTCGAGATGGCCTGGGCCTCGCACCTGCCCGACGGCACCCTGCCCGATGGCGTGACGCTCTTTGGCGAGAAGGGCGCGATGCACTTCGACATCTGGGGCGATCACCTGGTCATCGGCACCGAGATGGACGGCGAACTCGTCGACGTCAAGCACACGATTCCCGAGGGCGAGGGCTGGGGCACGGCCTTCCGTCGCCAGCATGAGAACTTCGCCGCCAACTGCTCATCGGGAACCGCTCCGGCGGCTACCGCCGAGCATGGTCGGTCGGTCCAGGCGGTCCTGGAAGCGATGTATGCCTCGGTCGCCGCCGGCACCACCGTCACGGTCGGCGAGGCCGTGGGGGCCTGAACTCGGTCAGAATCGAAGCATCACCACCACGTCATAGACCACGTGGGCGATGACCACGACGCCGAATCCCCGGACCACGAACACGAACCCGAGGTAGAGGCCCGCGAGGGCCGTGAACACCACGCCTACCGTGCTCAGCGCGGCGGGGTCGTGATACCACGCGAAGGCCGCCGCCGAGACCACGACCGCGATCGCCAATCCCACCTGGTGCTTCAGGCCACCGATGTCCACCAGGATCACGTGGATCAGCGCGATCAGGCCCATCCGGAAGATCAGTTCCTCGTACAGGCCCGCGGCAATGCTCAGCACTACGCGCTGGACCCAGGGCAGTTCGCCCACCAGTTCCGTTCCCGCCGCCAGCGGCGTCGCCAACAGGAACCGACTCATCACGAACAGCGGCAGGGCCATCGCGGCGCCCTCGATGTACATCCACGCCAGTGTTCGTGGCCGAGCCCGCCAGGGGGCCCGGGTGAATGACTGCCACACCAGCAGCACCGCCACCGTCACGATGCCCCCGAAGGCCAGCAGAACCGAGGGTGGCAGGGCCAGTGAACTGAACACGTCCAGCAGCCGTCGATGCGCCATCACCTGCACCATCGGGACCGAGTCGGGCCAGGTGGCCAGTCCGATCTCGCACGCCAGGATCAGCGGCAGCAGGGCCAGCAGGATCACCCACGGTCGGTGTGATTCCTCCCAGTACGAGTCACCTCGACCCCGGGCCGGTTGACCCAGCGGTGGTCGAATCCTGGTTGTGGGTTCATGGACCATTCGCAGACCCGCTCAACACCATCGATCGGTGCGTTCCCCGATTATCGCATTCCCGGGCCATCCCGCACCACCGATCGTCGACCGGGCCCAGGGCATCAAAAAACGAAGCCGATCAAAGGATCGGCTTCGTCGGTTGGTGGCTGCTGCTGTATGGGGGGAGAAGAGAAACTCCACAGCGGCAAATCCACCGGCTTTCCCTGGACACGGGGGGGAGGGGGTTGCATCCAAGGAAAGAGTCTGGTTGTCAGTCGGTCAGGGCCGGATCAGCCAGCAGCCTTCGACTTCAGGTCCCGAAGTCGTCGAGACAGGCGGCTCTTGGAACGAGCAGCCTTGTTCCGATGAATGGCGCTCGTCGTCGAGATCCGATCAAACTGCTTCTGGCAGTCCTTGAACGCGGCTTCCGCAGCCGGCACGTCCTCGGACTGGATGGCCGCCAGGAACGTATCCACGTGATCCTTGATAATCCGCTTGCGCCAGCGATTCCGGGCCCGTCGCTTGGCGTCCTGTCGGATCTGCTTTTTCCTGGCCAGTGTGTTCGGCACGAAACAGTTCTCCAGTCGCCGGCAGCCCCCCTGGCCGCCGGGAAATTTCAAGCCGATCAGTATCCCAGAATCCGGCCTCGGGATCAAGCAACCAGCCCGGAATCACCCCTGAAGCCCTCCCGAGGGCCCCGTGGCACCCTTCCGGCCTCCACCTCCAACTTCCTCCCCCAGCCTGCCTTGTGGTCCCGCCCCCCGCGCTGATACCCTTCCTCGCTCCCCGGGACCATTCCCGGCGGACACACCCCCGCGGGTATAGCTCAATTGGATAGAGCATCGGTCTACGAAACCGAAGGTTCCAGGTTCGAATCCTGGTACCCGCGTTCTGGTGCGCTCAGGGGCGTTCAGAGCCGGATTCATGTTCGCTTGATGACCAGAAACGCGCTCAGATGCGCACCCAAGTGCCTCATTGTGCGCGCAGACGTGCGCGCCGGCATCAGCAGCAACGGTGCCAGTTGCTCTCTTGGGTGGCTCTGTTGGAGTGAACTTCGGAAGCGACTCAACGGCCTGCCGAAGTGACTCATCATCACTGTGCATGTACCGCTGGGTGACTCTCAGATCAGAGTGCCTCAGTGCCAGCCGTGTCGTCTCGGCTCCTCGTCCTGCCTTGTCGATGTTGGTGGCGAAGGTATGACGCAGTGAGTGGAACGTCCTAGTGCGGCCAGCCTCGTCCTCACGCTTGATACCGGCAGCCTTCAGGTCTGGATCCAGCAGCGTCCTGGTGAGGTTGGATGACTCCGCCGGTAGATCAAAGGCCGGAGCGCCAGGGTGTCTCAGTGACAGGTACTCAGCGAGTTGCTCAGTGATATCTGCACGTAGAGGAACACGCTGCTGCTTGCGTGACTTGGCTACATGTGCCGGTATGGTGACCACAGAGGCCTCTAGATCAAAGTCACAACGTCGCAACTGACGAAGCTCACCA